>NZ_JAXKQF010000004.1:0-311626 GCF_034296245.1 Bacillus sp. V26
TGAGAAGAATTTCTTGTGTGCAACATGAGAAAGACACCGTCCTTGTAAGTCTTTCTTTTATTTTATTACATGAGAATGGATATTTTAAGAAAAAATAAAGGCTGTCGAGATTTTCTCGACAGCCTGACTCTTGTCATTAGACAAGAGTTTTTTATTGTGCAGCCTTCTCATTTACACCGAGCGCAGCCGCTTTCTGAGCCTTTGATTTTGTATTGACGAGGCAAATGCTTGTGACAATCAGAAGAAGGCCTGCCAAGAGGCTGACGGTTAACGGCTCATGCAGGAAAATCGAACTGGCCACGATGGAAATGAGCGGAATCAAAAAGGTGTAGGAAGCAACCTTGCTTGCTTCTCCAGAACCGACAAGGGTAAAAAAGACAAGCCATCCAAGCGCGATGACAAACACTGAGATAAACAGCAGACTGACGACAAACGGGACTGTCCATTGGATCGCGGAAAAGCTCTCTGTCCAGAAGCCGGATACGAGCAAAAATACGCTGCCGATTGTCAGCTGCAAGGCGACCATCCAGATGGAATCGACGCGGCTGCCTGTTCTTTTCATAAATACTGTTCCAAGTGCCCAGCTGAGCGCGGAACCCAGAGCCAGCAGAACCCCTATGACAGAAATATGCCCGCCAAAGCCCGCGGCACTGATGACTGCAACCCCGGCAAAACCGAGCACAAGCCCGATCACTTTCATCGCAAACATGGATTCTCCGAGCCACATCCAAGAAAAGACACCCATCAGCACCGGCTGAAAGAACACGATAGCGGAAAAGAGACCAGCAGGAAGATAATTCAGGCCAATCGTTTGCAGGCCGTAGAATAACGTAATATTTAAAAGAGCAGAAACAAGATAAATCGGCCACGTCTCTTTAAAACGCAGTTTATGAATACGCGGCAATGCGACAATCACTAATAAAAGCCCGCCGATCAGCGTCCGGATGCCCGCAAACAATAAAGGCGGCGAATAGGCAAGCGCGGCTTTCGACAGCGGCCAATTGACCCCCCACATGATAACGAGAAAGGCGAGAAGGAGCGCTGTCCGCGTTTTTGATAGCTGCTTCACTTTTGATCACTCCTTGTAGAACATTTCCATCATATGATACGGTAGAACATAAGATAAATAAAATGAATCTTTTTTATGAGGAGCATAAGTAAATTGTTATGACCATTACACAATTAAGAGTTTTCGTCAAAGTAGCTGAAACGGGGAGTTTTACAAAAGCGGGACAGGCGCTGAACATGACACAGCCGGCTGTCAGCCATGCCATTTCCGCGATTGAAGCCGAGCTTGATGTGAAATTAATCATCCGTGACCGCAGAAACGGCCTGATGCTGACAGACACGGGAAAAAAGATCTTAGTCCATATCAGAGAAGTGTTAAAAGGAATCGAAAAAGTTGAGCAGGTCGCAGCGGCAGAAAAAGGGCTTGAGCTGGGAACGATTCATATCGGCACATTTCCAACCGCTTCCACTTATTTTATGCCGAAGCTGATCAGCGAGTTTAAACAAAGGTATCCGAAATTGGAGCTTGTTTTGCATGAAGGAACCGTAGATGAAGTCAAGGAGTGGCTTCACACGCGGATGATCGATGCCGGCATTCTTCTGTATCCGGCAGACGAGATGGAGTACATTCGGCTGAAAAAAGACAAAATGGTCGTCGTGCTGCGTGATGATCACCCGCTGTGCAATCGCCCGGCCATCACGCTGAAAGATCTTGATTGTGAGCCGATGGTTGTCTGCGACGGCGGCTATGAATCACCTTTTATCGATAAGTTCAAGCAAGCTGGTTCAACGCTGCACACTGCTTTCACTGTCTATAACATTAACACCTCGATCAGCATGATCAAAGAAGGCTTGGGGCTGGCGATTTTATCAGAAATGTCCATGTCGGGAATGCCGCTGCCGGAGCATGTGGTGACGCGGGATCTCGATCCGCAGGTGTATCGGGATGTGCAGCTTGCCGTTCCTTCATTACATGAGGCTTCTTTGGCGGCTAAGCTTTTCATTGATATGGCACAGGAACTGTTTGCGTAAAAATCAAAATGAAGAAACGTCTTTTTTATTGTTCGAATTTCATCGAATCAAATTCTTTTAATCCTAAACGCAGTTGTGTTATGGTGTGATAGAAGTCCTTTCGATAAAGACATAACAGCATAAGGCTGTTTACTTATATCACAACTGCAAAGGAGAACAATATGTCTAACAACCAACGCAAAGATACCTTGCTTTCTGTCTTGAATTTATCTCCTGTTGTTCAAGGGGGAACGATAGCAGAGTCATTCCGAAACAGCATGGACTTGGCGCGCCGTGCTGAGGAGTGGGGCTATCACCGTTATTGGCTTGCAGAGCATCATAATATCGAAGGTGTCGCAAGCTCTGCCACCGCGGTTCTGATCGGCCATATAGCCGGCGGCACAAAGAAAATCCGCGTCGGTTCCGGCGGCATTATGCTTCCGAATCACTCGTCACTTGTCATCGCTGAACAATTCGGCACACTGGAAACACTGTATCCCGGACGGATTGATCTGGGGCTCGGACGTGCACCGGGAACAGACCAATTGACTGCAAGGGCGCTCCGCAGAAACATCAGCAGCGGTGAAGATTTCCCAGAACAATTAGAGGAACTGCGCAATTACTTTAAACCGTCAGGAAACGTGCGCAATCAAGTCCGCGCCATTCCGGGAGAGGGCATAGATGTGCCGATTTGGCTGCTGGGCTCAAGCGGCTTCAGCGCCCGTCTGGCAGGTGAGCTGGGTCTTCCGTTTGCATTCGCTGCCCATTTCTCACCGGCGAATACGGTTCCCGCTTTGGAGCTGTACCGCAATTCCTTTACACCGTCAGAAGTGCTTGATGAACCGTATGCGATGGTCGGCGTAACGATTATCGCCGCAGACACAAACGAGAAAGCGCAGCATCTGGCTACATCGCATTACCAGCGATTCCTTGATCTTGTCCGCGGTACGCCGAACCAGCTGAAGCCGCCAGTAGAAGACATGGACCAAATCTGGAGCCCATATGAAAAAGCAATGGTTCATGAGCAGCTCAGTTCAACCATCGTTGGCGGTCCTGAAGAAGTGAAAGAAAAGCTTGAAGACTTTGTCAAAACGACTCAGGCCGATGAAATTATGGTCAACTCAGAAACCTTTGAACACGCTGACAGAATGCGTTCATTTGAAATCGTGGCTGACATTTGGAAAAACAGATAAAGGTCATAAAAAAAAGCAATGTAAAGGGGAAACCCATACATTGCTTTTTTATTCATTCAGCTTTCTTGCGGACTGGCGGATGATCAGCTCAGGCTCAAAAATGACATCTTCCTGCTTAGGCTTTTTATGCTCCAAACAGTCAATAACATATTTTGCAGCCGCTTTTCCCAGCACAGACTTCGGGTGCTTCACAGAGGTTAATTTCACCTCAGAGATTTGCGCGAAATGGGAATCATCATACCCAACGATGGACATATCCTCAGGCACCTTGATATCCATCTCCCGAAGCATATCAATAACCTTCAGTGCAATTTCATCATTATAGCAAAGAATAGCAGTCGGCATGTTTTTGCTGTTTTTCTCCAATGTCTCTTTTACTTTCTCCAGCAGCTTTGATTCCTTTTCTTCCGTTGTAAACGTCACAATCATATCCGGAGAAGGAAATAACTCACGCTCGCGATGCGCCTGTATAAATCCGTTCATCCGTTTGACACCCTGCGTGTCATCAGCTTTAAAAATACCCATCATGTGCGTATGGCCGAGAGAGAGCAGGTGCTCGGCCGCCATCACGCCGCCTTTCACATCATCCAGAGTAAAACTTGGTGCGGCAAGCTCGGCGTATGACGCATTAATCATAGCAAAAGGAATGCCGTTTTTCTCTAAATTGAGATAGTAGCCAATATTCGGCGTTTGCAGAGCGCTTTTTGTCGGTTCTACAATCAATCCGTCAATATGCTGTGACAGCAGGTTTTCTAATCCTCTGCGTTCATTATCCGGATTGTTGTTTGTGCTTGTCAGAAGCATAGAATATCCCTGCTCGCTTAAATAAGACTCGATTCCCCTAATGATGCTCGGAAAAATATAGTCTGATATGTAGGTCGTCAGAACGCCGATCGTTTTATTGGAATGCAGCGCTGATTTAGCAGATCGTGAAGCGACAAAGGTGCCCCCGCCTTGCACGCTGTAAAGCAGGCCTTGCGATACGAGGTCTCCGATGGCTTTACGAATGGTATGCCGGCTGACGCCAAATTGCTGCATTAACTCGTTTTCGGTAGGGATCTTTTGATCGGGCAGAATTTTGCCTTGATTAATCCATGAACTGATTTCTTCTTTTACTTGGGCGTATTTTGGTAACATAGCCATTCCTCCAAAATGTATACGGACAAATTTCAGTATATCACAGTGATCTATACAAGAAAACATTGACAGAAAATGCAAACGGGATTATTCTATATTTGTACGTACTAATAAACAATAATTTTCGTTAAATTTTTAAATAAGTACGTACAATTAGAAAGGAAAATGTAAACGCTTTACTCAACTTTCGGGAGGGCAGAGAAATGAAGAATACTCCAACTCAATTAGAACCAAATGCTCCTGTAACAAGAAGCCATTCAATGGGATTTGTGATTTTGATATCATGCGCGGCGGGGCTTGGCGGTTTATTGTACGGCTATGACACTGCAGTTATTTCCGGTGCTATTGGTTTTCTAAAGGATTTATACAGCCTGAGTCCGTTCATGGAGGGGCTGGTGATTTCAAGCATTATGATTGGAGGAGTTGCGGGAGTCGGGGTATCCGGGTTTTTAAGCGACAGGTTCGGACGCAGAAAAATCTTAATGACAGCGGCCCTGTTATTTGCGGTATCAGCAGTTGTTTCTGCTGTTTCACAAGACGTATCGACCTTAATCATTGCGAGGATTATCGGAGGTTTAGGGATCGGAATGGGTTCGTCATTATCCGTGACTTATATTACGGAAGCGGCGCCGCCCGCCATACGCGGAAGTTTATCTTCCTTATATCAGCTCTTTACGATACTGGGTATTTCCGCAACGTACTTTATTAATCTCGCTGTCCAGCGTTCCGGAACATATGAATGGGGCGTGCAAACCGGATGGAGATGGATGCTCGCTTACGGAATGGTGCCATCCGTTATCTTTTTCCTAGTCCTGCTGGTCGTGCCGGAAAGTCCAAGATGGCTGGCGAAAGCAGGCAGAACAAAAGAAGCGTTATCGATTCTGACACGCATTAATGGAGAAACTGTCGCAAAAGAAGAATTGAAGAACATTGAAAACTCTTTAAAAATAGAACAAATGGGGTCACTATCACAGCTCTTCAAACCAGGCCTCAGAAAAGCGCTTATCATTGGAATCCTGCTGGCGCTCTTTAATCAAGTGATCGGCATGAACGCCATCACTTACTACGGACCGGAAATCTTTAAAATGATGGGATTCGGACAAAATGCCGGATTTGTAACAACCTGTATTGTCGGTGTCGTGGAAGTCATTTTTACCGTCATCGCAGTTTTATTGATTGATAAAGTCGGGCGCAAAAAACTGATGTCCATCGGTTCTGCTTTCATGGCTATTTTTATGATCTTAATCGGGACTTCGTTTTATTTTCAGCTAACAAGCGGATTTATGCTGATCTTCTTTATATTAGGGTTTGTCGCCGCGTTCTGTGTATCGGTCGGGCCGATCACATGGATTATGATTTCTGAAATTTTCCCGAACCATCTGCGGGCGAGAGCCGCAGGAATCGCCACCATCTTTTTATGGGGTGCAAACTGGGCGATCGGGCAGTTTGTGCCGATGATGATCAGCTCGTTCGGACTGGCCTACACGTTCTGGATCTTTGCCGTCATTAACATTCTCTGCTTCCTGTTTGTCGTCACAATCTGTCCGGAAACGAAGAATAAATCGCTCGAAGAGATTGAAAAGCTCTGGATAAAATGAAAACGCTTTAAAATATGTAGCCCTTTCGATTGAGAGGGCTCTTTTATTTTGTGCGCACCATTAACGGTTTGCTGTATAAGATAGAGATATAAAGGAAAAAATAATGAATAAGAAACGCAGCTGCATGAAAACTGCGCGAATATTGTCGATGAATTGGCTCTTAACAGTTGAATAAACATTTCCACCCTGTTAAAATAATTAAAGAAAGCAGAAATAATTTTTTTTGGCTATGATGGGACGTTTTTTGTCATAGCGGGACGTTTGGTGTCCAGCAAAAAAAGGAAGGAACGTTTGAGTCATGAACCAGTTAATACAAGCTCAAAAAAAATTATTGCCTGATCTTCTGCTCGTTATGCAAAAGAGGTTCGAAATCTTGCAGTATATCAGGCTGACAGAACCCATCGGCCGCAGAAGCCTGTCTGCCAGTCTCGGAATCAGCGAGCGTGTGCTGAGAGGCGAGGTTCAGTTTTTGAAGGAACAGAATCTGGTCGATATTAAAACAAACGGCATGACGCTGACAGAAGAAGGTTATGAACTGCTTTCCGTTTTAGAAGATACGATGAAAGATGTTTTAGGTTTGACGCTTTTGGAAAAGACATTAAAAGAACGATTAAATCTAAAGGACGTCATTATTGTATCCGGAGACAGCGATCAATCCCCATGGGTCAAAAAAGAAATGGGAAGAGCGGCTGTCGCATGTATGAAAAAAAGATTTTCAGGCAAAAATATCGTCGCTGTGACCGGCGGTACGACAATTGAAGCTGTCGCCGAGATGATGACGCCGGATTCTAAAAACCGCGAGCTTTTGTTTGTGCCTGCAAGAGGCGGTTTAGGCGAAGACGTAAAAAACCAGGCGAACACCATATGCGCGCATATGGCGGAAAAGGCTTCAGGCACTTACCGGCTTTTGTTTGTTCCGGGTCAGCTGTCACAAGGCGCCTATTCATCTATTATTGAAGAACCTTCTGTCAAAGAGGTGCTGAACACGATTAAATCAGCGAGTATGCTGGTTCACGGAATCGGCGAAGCTAAAACTATGGCTGAGCGGAGAAACACACCTTTAGAAGACTTAAAGAAAATAGATGATAACAACGCGGTGACAGAAGCGTTCGGCTACTATTTTAACGCGGACGGCGAAGTGGTCCACAAAGTGCATTCTGTCGGAATGCAGCTGGATGACATAGACGCCATTCCCGATATTATAGCGGTAGCGGGCGGATCATCAAAAGCCGAGGCGATCGAGGCTTACTTTAAAAAGCCGCGCAACACGGTTCTCGTCACTGACGAAGGAGCCGCAAAGAAGTTATTAAGGGATGAATAATCCCTCAATATAAATATCTCTCACTTATTTAAAGGAGGAAACAATCATGGCAGTAAAAGTCGGTATTAACGGTTTTGGTCGTATTGGACGTAACGTATTCCGCGCAGCATTAAACAATCCTGAAGTTGAGGTAGTAGCGGTTAACGATTTAACAGATGCTAACATGCTCGCTCACCTTTTACAATATGATTCTGTACACGGAAAATTAGACGCTGAGGTTTCAGTTGACGGTAACAACCTTGTTGTTAACGGTAAAACAATTGAAGTTTCTGCAGAACGCGATCCTGCTAAACTTAGCTGGGGTAAACAAGGCGTTGAAATCGTAGTTGAATCTACTGGTTTCTTCACAAAACGCGCAGACGCTGCGAAACACTTAGAAGCTGGCGCGAAAAAAGTAATCATCTCTGCTCCTGCTAACGAAGAAGATATCACAATCGTTATGGGTGTTAACGAAGATAAATACGATGCGGCTAACCACGACGTTATCTCTAACGCATCTTGCACAACAAACTGCCTTGCGCCGTTTGCAAAAGTACTTAACGACAAATTCGGCATCAAACGCGGTATGATGACAACAGTTCACTCTTACACAAACGATCAGCAAATTCTTGATCTTCCGCACAAAGACTACCGTCGTGCGCGTGCAGCAGCTGAAAACATCATCCCAACTTCAACTGGTGCTGCTAAAGCAGTTTCTCTAGTTCTTCCTGAACTAAAAGGCAAACTGAACGGCGGAGCAATGCGTGTTCCAACTCCAAACGTTTCTTTAGTTGACTTGGTTGCTGAACTGAACCAAGAAGTAACAGCTGAAGATGTAAATGCGGCTCTTAAAGAAGCAGCTGAAGGAGATCTTAAAGGAATCCTTGGCTACAGCGAAGAGCCATTAGTTTCTGGCGACTACAACGGAAACAAAAATTCTTCTACAATCGATGCTCTTTCTACAATGGTTATGGAAGGCAGCATGGTAAAAGTAATCTCTTGGTACGATAACGAAAGCGGCTACTCTAACCGCGTTGTTGACCTTGCAGCTTACATCGCTAAAAAAGGTCTTTAATTCATAGCTGAAAAAAGGACCTTACTTGGTTCTTTTGAATAGAAGCGCTATAATGAAAGCGGACAAGGGAAGGGGACGGACTCCCTTTCCCTTTTTCCATGAAGACCGGCTTTCAGAAAACGTTCTGTGAAAGAGAAGCATCTGCGTTTTGCAGCTTTCCGGCGCCTTCGCCTGCGGCCACTGCCCTGGCTTCAGACGATCTGCCCTGTGCCGAAAAGTATGCGATCTGCCCTCGCGGAGTAATCGCTTGATCAGACGGTTTCACGTTTTTCGTGCTGCATGCAAACCATTTTGAAGGAGGATCTCCTAAAGCATGAATAAGAAAACTCTCAAAGACATCGACGTAAAAGGCAAAGTTGTATTCTGCCGCGTTGACTTTAACGTTCCAATGAAAGACGGGGAAGTAACAGACGATACACGTATCCGTGCTGCACTTCCGACAATCAAACACCTTGCAGACCAAGGCGCCAAAGTCCTTCTTGCGAGCCACTTAGGCCGCCCGAAAGGCGAAGTCGTTGAGGAGCTTCGTTTAACTCCTGTTGCTGCACGCCTCGGCGAACTGCTTGGCAAAGAAGTGAAAAAAGCGGATGAAGCATACGGTGATGCTGTAAAATCACAAATTTCCGACATGAAGGACGGAGACGTTCTTGTATTGGAAAACGTACGTTTCTACCCTGGTGAAGAGAAAAATGATCCTGAGCTTGCAAAAGCATTTGCTGAGCTTGCAGATGTATATGTGAATGACGCATTCGGTGCTGCCCACCGTGCTCATGCATCTACAGCTGGAATTGCCGAGCATCTGCCAGCGGTTGCAGGTTTCTTAATGGAAAAAGAGCTTGACGTACTCGGAAAAGCAATTTCCAACCCTGATCGTCCGTTCACTGCCATTATCGGCGGAGCGAAAGTAAAAGATAAAATCGGCGTCATCGAAAGTCTTCTTGATAAAGTAGACAACCTGATCATCGGCGGCGGTCTTGCTTACACATTCGTTAAAGCGCTTGGTTATGAGGTTGGTAAGTCTCTGCTTGAAGAAGATAAAATCGAGCTTGCGAAAACATTTATGGATCGCGCGAAAGAAAAAGGCGTTAACTTCTACATGCCTGAAGATGTGCTCGTTGCAGATGATTTCTCTAACGATGCAAACGTAAAAATTGTGCCGATCTCTGAAATCCCTAGTGATTTAGAAGCGATTGACATTGGTACAAAAACACGCGAAACGTATGCTGATGTAATCAAAAACAGCAAACTGGTCGTGTGGAACGGACCGATGGGCGTATTCGAAATCGACTTGTTCGCTCAAGGAACAAAAGCGGTTGCGGAAGCATTGGCAGAGGCAAAAGATACATACTCTGTCATCGGCGGAGGAGACTCTGCAGCAGCGGTTGAAAAATTCGGCCTAGCTGACAAAATGAGCCACATCTCAACAGGAGGCGGCGCATCCCTTGAGTTCATGGAAGGCAAAGAGCTTCCAGGGGTAGCTGCACTGAACGATAAATAATTTTAAAACTGCTATAAGGAAGTGGAACAGATGAGAAAACCAATTATAGCCGGTAACTGGAAAATGAACAAAACACTCGGCGAGGCTGTCAGCTTCGTTGAAGAAGTGAAATCTTCCATTCCAGCAGCAGACAAAGCGGAAGCTGTTGTTTGCGCGCCAGCGCTTTTCCTAGAAAAGCTGACTTCTGCTGTTAAAGGCACTGACCTTAAAGTCGGCGCCCAAAACATGCACTTCGAAGAAAGCGGCGCGTTCACAGGCGAAATCAGCCCGGTTGCTCTAAAAGACCTTGGCGTTGACTACTGCGTCATCGGCCACTCTGAGCGCCGTGAAATGTTCGCTGAAACTGATGAAACAGTTAACAAAAAAGCACATGCTGCTTTCAAACACGGCATTGTGCCGATCATCTGTGTTGGTGAAACGCTTGAAGAGCGCGAAGCCGGCAAAACAAATGATCTTGTAGCTGACCAAGTGAAAAAAGGCCTTGCTGGTCTTTCTGAAGAACAAGTTGCAGCTTCTGTTATTGCTTATGAGCCAATCTGGGCAATCGGAACAGGCAAATCTTCTACATCTAAAGATGCGAACGACGTGTGTGCACATATCCGTAAAACCGTCGCTGAAAGCTTCGGCCAAGAAGCGGCAGACAAGCTTCGCATTCAATATGGCGGAAGCGTAAAGCCTGCAAACATTAAAGAATATATGGCAGAGTCCGATATTGACGGTGCTTTGGTCGGCGGCGCGAGCCTTGAGCCACAGTCATTCGTTCAATTATTGGAGGAAGGTCAATATGAGTAAAAAACCAGCTGCACTCATCATTCTTGATGGGTTCGGATTACGAAATGAAACAGTAGGGAACGCAGTCGCTATGGCGAAAAAACCGAATTTTGACCGCTATTGGAATCAGTATCCTCATCAGACACTGACTGCTTCAGGCGAGGCTGTAGGTCTTCCTGACGGACAGATGGGGAACTCCGAGGTAGGACACTTAAATATCGGTGCGGGCCGTATTGTGTACCAAAGCTTAACACGCGTAAATGTTGCCATTCGCGAGGGAGAGTTCGAACGCAATCAAACATTCCTTGACGCGATCAGCAACGCGAAAGAAAACAACAAAGCCCTGCATCTGTTCGGTCTATTATCAGACGGCGGCGTGCACAGCCATATCAATCATTTATTCGCGCTGTTAAAGCTTGCGAAAAAAGAAGGGCTGACAAAGGTATATATCCATGGCTTCCTTGACGGCCGTGATGTAGGTCCGCAAACAGCGAAAACGTACATCAACCAGCTGAACGAACAAATCGAGGAAATCGGTGTCGGAGAAATCGCCAGCATTTCCGGACGCTACTACTCAATGGACCGCGACAAACGCTGGGACCGTGTAGAAAAAGCGTACCGTGCAATGGCATACGGCGAAGGCCCGACATACCGCAGCGCACTGGATGTTGTTGATGATTCATATGCGAATGGAATCCACGATGAATTCGTTATTCCATCTGTCATCACAAAAGAAAACGGTGAGCCTGTTGCGAAAATCGAAGACGGCGATTCTGTGATTTTCTATAATTTCAGACCGGACCGCGCCATCCAGATTTCCAACACGTTCACGAACAAAGACTTCCGCGATTTCGACCGCGGCGAGAATTATCCGAAAAACCTGCATTTCGTCTGCCTGACTCACTTCAGTGAAACAGTTGACGGCTATGTGGCGTTTAAACCGATAAATCTTGATAATACAGTCGGAGAAGTATTATCTCAGCAAGGATTAAAACAGCTTCGAATTGCAGAAACTGAAAAGTATCCGCACGTCACGTTCTTTATGAGCGGGGGCCGTGAAGCTGAATTCCCGGGTGAAGAGCGTATTCTTATCAACTCGCCGAAAGTCGCAACATACGACTTGAAGCCTGAAATGAGTGCGTATGAAGTGAAGGACGCGCTTGTCAAAGAAATCGAAGCTGACAAGCATGACGCGATTATCCTTAACTTCGCAAACCCAGACATGGTCGGCCACTCCGGAATGGTTGAACCTACAATTAAAGCGATTGAAGCAGTGGACGAATGCTTAGGCGAAGTCGTTGACGCGATTCTCGCTAAAGGCGGACACGCTATCATTACCGCTGATCACGGTAATGCTGATATTCTGATCACAGAATCAGGCGAACCGCACACTGCACATACGACAAATCCAGTCCCTGTAATTGTTACGAAAGAAGGCATCACGCTGCGTGAAGGCGGAATCCTAGGCGACCTTGCACCAACGTTATTAGACCTTCTCGGTGTTGAAAAACCGAAAGAAATGACTGGAACATCTTTAATTCAAAAATAAGCTGAAAATCAAAGGAGAGACAAACTCATGCCATACATTGTTGATGTTTATGCACGCGAAGTATTAGACTCCCGCGGCAACCCAACAGTTGAAGTTGAAGTATATACAGAAACAGGAGCATTCGGCCGCGCATTAGTGCCAAGCGGAGCTTCTACAGGTGAATACGAAGCAGTTGAGCTTCGTGACGGCGACAAAGACCGTTACCTTGGAAAAGGCGTGTTAACAGCTGTTAACAACGTAAACGAAATTATTTCTCCAGAGCTTCTTGGCTTTGATGTAACTGAACAAAACGCAATCGACCAGCTTTTAATCGAGCTTGACGGTACTGAAAACAAAGGCAAACTTGGTGCGAACGCAATCCTTGGCGTATCTATGGCTTGTGCACGTGCTGCTGCTGATTTCTTACAGATTCCTCTTTACCAATACCTTGGAGGATTCAACTCAAAAACGCTTCCTGTACCGATGATGAACATCGTCAACGGCGGAGAGCATGCTGACAACAACGTAGATATTCAAGAATTCATGATCATGCCAGTAGGTGCTCCTAACTTCCGTGAAGCACTTCGCATGGGCGCTCAAATCTTCCACAGCCTGAAATCAGTTCTTTCTGCTAAAGGAATGAACACAGCTGTAGGTGATGAAGGCGGATTCGCTCCAAACCTTGGTTCTAACGAAGAAGCGCTTCAAACAATCGTTGAAGCAATTGAAAAAGCCGGCTTCAAACCTGGCGAAGAAGTAAAACTTGCAATGGATGCTGCATCTTCCGAGTTCTACAACAAAGAAGACGGCAAATACCATCTGTCTGGCGAAGGCGTTGTGAAAACATCTGCTGAAATGGTTGACTGGTACGAAGAAATGGTTTCTAAATACCCAATCATCTCTATCGAAGACGGACTTGACGAAAACGACTGGGAAGGCCACAAGCTTCTTACTGAGCGTCTTGGCAAAAAAGTTCAGCTTGTTGGTGATGACCTCTTCGTTACAAACACGAAAAAACTTGCTGAAGGTATCAAAAACGGCGTAGGCAACTCTATCCTGATCAAAGTAAACCAAATCGGTACATTGACTGAAACATTCGATGCGATCGAAATGGCGAAACGCGCAGGCTACACTGCTGTTATCTCTCACCGTTCTGGTGAAACTGAAGACAGCACAATCGCTGACATCGCTGTGGCAACAAACGCAGGACAAATCAAAACAGGTGCTCCGTCACGTACGGACCGTGTTGCGAAATACAACCAGCTTCTTCGCATCGAAGATCAGTTGGCTGAAACTGCTCAATACCACGGTATTAACTCTTTCTACAACTTGAATAAGTAATAAAAAGACCGCCGAGATATGTCTCGGCGGCTTTTTTTATGCTTTTTAGAGATCCAAATAAAGCCTCACCATATCCCGGCATTGAATGCCGTTTTCAAAGATGTCCTCATCGTAGTGTCTGATAAAAAAATCATGGTCGATCGCCTGCATACGGAATCCGCATTTTTGGTAAAGAGACAGCTGATGGATGCTGGAATTTCCAGTGCCAATCTCAATCACCCTTGCTCTCATATGTTTTGCTTTTTCGATGGCGTCGCGGATAAGAAGCTTGCCAATGCCCTGTTTTTGCATTGTTTCTTTTACCGCTATGTTAACGATTTCTACAGTTTGCGGTCTAGTTGTGATGATCACGTATACACCGGCTAATTCTCCCGATATATAAGCTGTGTAGCATTCCCCTCTGGCAATGTATTCATCAACGATTTCTTTTGACGGATCGGCGAGCAGCAGAAGGTCATACAGCGCTTGATCATAGTTTATTGCTTTTTGAATGGTGAGATGTTGCATGGTCATTCCACCTTTTCATATGTTTATAGAGATATTTTCATGATTTCCTCCAATTTCATACCATTCTATTATAAAATATGTAACATAGGAAATATGTACAAAATAGTGGATAAAAAACAGGAGGAAAGTCACATGTTTTGTAAGGAATGCGGTCAAAAAAATAATGAAGGGGCCAAGTTTTGTAAAGAATGCGGCACCCGGATCGGAGGGAGCCGCAGACAGGCGAATAAAGAAACAGCAAGCACTGCTGAAACGAGGCAGGCTCCGCGGAAACCAATCCCTAAGAAAACCATCATGTTATGGAGCAGCATTGCCGCAGCGTGCGTCATATTATTCGCTGCATATAAAACCGGAGCGTACCTTACTTCTAAGGACAGGTTAGTCGACAAATTTGTGCAGGCTGTAAATGATGAGGATAAAGACCAAATCGCTTCGCTGCTAACACCGGCAAATGACAAGCTCAAGCTTACTAAACAAAACGTAAAGCCGTTTCTTACATATTTAAAGGATCATCCTGACAAAAAAGATGAGCTTTTTGCATCGCTGCGTGCTGAAACAGTCCAAAAGGATATTGTATACGCGGAGAAAGACGGGAAAAGCTTGCTAGTATTTGACCATTATGATTTAAAGATAGCACCTGTTTATTTTGAAGTAACCAGCAATTATAAACATACGGATCTCTATGTGAATAAAGAGGAAGCCGGATCTGTAAAGATAGCAGATCAAGCACAAACCCTCGGACCGTACATTCCCGGCGAATATACAGTCTCAGCCAAACTGAAAAACGATGTAGTCGATCTTGTGAAAAAGGAAGACATTCAGGCGGTTGGTGACAACAGCTTTCGTGTTGATCTCTCATTGGAAGCAGATAATGTAACATTCAGCTTAGCGGACGACATGAAGGATGGAAAGGGAGATTTGCTGATTAACGGTAAATCCATCCATAAGGATCCGTTCAAATCTGTTACCTACGGTCCGCTTCTGACAGACGGATCAATGACAGCTGCGGTCGAAGCGGAGTTTCCGTGGGGAAAAACAAAAACAGCGGGTGTGCCGATTGATAGCAAAGAAATGGAGTTAACGTTAATTCCTGACCAAGACACACAAGAAACAATCATGAATACGATTGTCAAAACGACAAAGCAATATTCCAAAGCGCTTTCTGATGGAAATACAGCTCAGATGACAGAGGCAAGTGCCAGTTGGAAAGCCGAAGTAAAAGATAACGTGGACTCGATGAAAAACACGGATTCTTACTTAAAAGATAAATATCTGGAAACAGACTTTGATTTGGATACATTTGCTCTATTCCAGAAAAATGACGGTACATGGCAGGCGTCAGTAAAAGGAAAAGAACTTCACCAGTCGTCTAATTATAATGACTATACGAAACCTGAAATGTCGGATGAGAGCCCGAGCTATGAATATCTGCTTTCATATGATAAAAAACAGAAAAAGTGGATGTTCGAAGGTGCAGAATCATCTTTTGATTCTGCCGGCACAAATATAAAGAAAATAAAAAATGATCATGCAGAGACGTACACGTCAGCCTGGGCAGACGCAAAAGGCAAGAAAGCAAGCGTAAGCCCATCGGCCGGCGATGTCACGGATGAACAAGTGACATCATTTATGGTTAGTTATCTTACAAATCAATCAACCGCAGTGAATTTAAATGAATTTGCGGTCATGGAAGGCAATCTGGAAAAAGGAAGTTCATTATATAATGATCAGCAGAAATTGGTTAAGAAGCTGTACAGCGAGGGGACGACTGAAGTATTTATTGATGTAGAGGTAAAAAGCTTTAATCAAAGCGGCTCGAATATCACAATTAAAACATATGAAGAATTTGATATTACAAAATCAGGCGGCAGTACAAAGCGCAGAACATACAACTGGACCTACACCGGCGTAGTGAAAGACGGAAGAATTTATTTAACATCTATTCAATAAAAACAAACCCCCATCACCAGCAGGCGATGGGGTTGTTTTTTAAAAGAAGATATAACGGAAAATCTCTTTGATATAATGTTCGATGATGAATCGAAACGCAACGCACGTGATCAGATAAATCACAATGGTTGAGTAAATGATATCAGCCTTTCCTTTATACGAATGCTGGTAACTGCTCAGCATCGCAGGGGGAATAGCGAAGAATGCGCCGATTAAACCAATCGCTAACACGGTGAAACAAAGATCTGTATGTAATAAAAACAATAAAAGTGCAAGAATCAAAATAGCTGTAAACGGAATAAGAAACGCACCAAATCTGGAGAATGAATCTTTAAATGAGACTTGGTTTCCCGCGATTTTTAAGGAAAAAAAGATCAATGCATGCAACCCGAAAATAAAAAGGGCAAAGTAAATGGTTGGCTTTAAAAAGATTTCTGTAAAGCTCGCACTGCCGGGACCATCTGAAAAAAGAATATAAAACATCAGCGGAGTTAGTAAACTGAAAAGCACCATTGTAATGATTCCGCTGATCAGCTGTTCGCCGCCTGTTGTTTTGCACTCCTGATAAGGGCGTTTCAGAACAGCTAGGACAAATGAACCGAACTGCTTTGCTGCTTGTTTTGCAGCTTCAGCTCCCGCCTGTGCTCCTTGATTTTCGCCGGCTTGGAGTGGAAGAGGCGATCCGCATTTCTCGCAAAACTTTCCGCCATCTGCTTGATGGCCGCATTGAGGACAAAACATATGATGACTCCTTTTACATGTAATATAGGGAAAATAGACTAATAATGTCATTATAAAAGAAAAAAGTAGAAAAGTAACCAATATCCAGCCAAAAATTTTCTCCAAGATTATGTATCAGAAAAAAGACACGAGCTGCCAGATGCGAACTCGTGTCTTTTTTCTAGTTATTCATATATTTTTCAAATACGTCACCGAAATCTTTAATATGATACTGCGAGCGGACGGAAGTGACCCATGTAAATCCGAATTCGGTCAGCTCTTTATATTGTGTTTCAATATTGACGTGCTCAGGGCGGGTATGCTGAAGGATGGTGACTGCTCGTTCCAGACTTTGTTCAGCCTGATTGATCAAAATGTCATTTTCATAGATCGTTTCAGAGATACGGAGAAGGGCTTTATACAAATCTTTCAGCTTTTCAATTTGCTCTTTATGCACATCGATGTCAAATTGTTCAGAGCCCAGCTTGAACTTGATTTCAACATCCAAATCGACCTTCCCGGCGGTTTCCAGAAAAACATCAGAGATTTTATATTGGGAATAAGGATAGCGTTTCAGCGTTCGTTTGGAGGAAGTGGCACGTTCGCCGTCAACATGGATCAGCGCCAGATTCGTGAAGCAATATTCATCGGCTTTTGTTTTAATCAGGAAATAAATTTTTTCGTTGTCTTCATGCATGACATAGTCATCAGCATCTGTTTTGTCATAATCCTGAGGTTCGATAATTTTTCCGATATCTGATAATCCGAGTGCATCTGCTGCAATTTTCTTGAACATATAGATACATCCTTCCTATTTACATAGTCACTTCATTGTAGCACGCGGCGTTTCCGAACGGCTATAAACGTTTGCGAAGAATCAGCCTCTTGGTAAGGCCAATGTCACATGGAGGAAGTATACGATGTTCTCATATATGATGTTTCCAATATTCATCTCATCATGTAGAAAAGCAGTTCCCTTACTTCAGGGAGCTGCTTTCAGCTGTTTTCGGCACGTATTCAAATACTTCTTCACTCTCAAAAAACTCAATTAAGCGGCTCAGCCAATCATAGTAATGAAGCCATTCTCTTAATTCATTCAGCAGCTGATTGACTTTCTCTTCGGCTTCTCGGGGAAGCTCGTCCCTTTGTAAAAGATCTGTCAGCTCCCGGTTTAATTTTTTGTACAGCACTTTGTTTTTGCTCACGACCTTTGTCCAGTTCGCCGCAAATAAAGATATGAAGGTTTGATAATAATCCTGCTCTACGTCGTAAAGATCTTTTCTTACGCCTTTTTCAAACACCTTTTCGGCAATGTTGGCATCAATCATTTCACGGACGACCTGGCTCATCCGTGTTTTGCTCATGCCTGTTGCTTCTGACAGCTCGCTTAATGTCATCGGTTTTCGATTCATATAAATAATCCCGAGCACACGCCCGACAGTAGAAGGCATTCCAAACGTATGCATGTTTTCGGCAATCTTCTCGATGAGATGCTCTTCAGCATGTTCAATGATGTCGAGAGCAGTTTTTTCCACAGCTGATCATCCCTTCAAATGGCAATTGATGGTGTCAATATATCATATTTCTGCCAGTTGTTGAAAACAGCTGTATGCGGAGGAAGCGAGAGGTATCCGGCGTAATTGTAAGAACACCCTCTCTGCCTGAGTCATAACAATAAATAATCTGTAAATAACATATAATTTCAACACATTGTAAACTTTTTATTTTACAAAGTTCAAATTATAATAAAGATTATACTTTTCAGAAAAATTAACGGAAACCTGCGGAGGTGCACGGATTGCTGAAATTAGAACAAGTGTCAAAAGTATATAAAGGCGGCAAAAAAGCTGTGAACAGCATTGATTTAGATATTGCCAAGGGCGAATTTATCTGTTTTATCGGCCCGAGCGGCTGCGGAAAAACGACGACGATGAAGATGATTAATCGACTGATAGAACCGTCGTCAGGAAAGATCTTTATCGACGGAGAAAACATAATGGAACAGGACCCGGTTGAACTGCGGAGAAAAATCGGCTATGTGATTCAGCAGATCGGTTTGTTTCCCCACATGACCATTCAGCAGAACATTTCACTCGTTCCGAAGCTGCTGAAATGGCCTGAAGAAAAACGGAAAGAACGGGCGAGAGAGCTGTTAAAGCTTGTTGATATGGGCCCTGAATATTTAGACCGATATCCCCACGAGCTCAGCGGCGGACAGCAGCAAAGAATTGGCGTGCTGCGCGCACTGGCTGCGGAACCCCCTCTCATTTTAATGGATGAACCGTTCGGAGCGCTTGACCCTATCACGCGGGATTCCCTTCAGGAAGAATTTAAAAAACTGCAGAGAACATTAAATAAAACCATTGTGTTTGTGACCCACGACATGGACGAAGCCATTAAGCTAGCTGACCGGATTGTGATTTTAAAAGCGGGTGAAATCGTTCAGGTCGGCACACCTGATGAGATTCTCAGAAATCCGGCAAATGAATTTGTAGAAGAATTTATCGGGAAAGAGCGCCTGATCCAGACAAGGCCTGAAATTGAGCGGGTTGAGCAGATGATGAACAGAATGCCTGTCACGGTTACAGCGGACAAAACGCTTTCTCAGGCCATTCAGCTGATGAGAGAAAAACGCGTCGACTCGTTGCTTGTTGTAGATGAGCAAAATGTGCTGAAGGGATACGTAGATGTTGAAATCATTGATCAAAACCGCAAAAAAGCGAGCGTTGTTGGTGATGTGTACCGCTCGGATATGTATACCGTGCAAAAAGGAGCCCTTCTCCGCGATACCGTCCGGAAAATCTTGAAGCAAGGAATTAAGTATGTTCCGGTTGTTGATGAAGAGCACCATTTAGCAGGGATTGTGACAAGAGCAAGCCTTGTGGACATCGTATACGATTCCATATGGGGCGAGGAAAACCAGCTAATGACGATCTGATCAGGGGAGGAGCTCTTACACATGAATCAAATGATGACTTTTTTACAGACGAACGGCGGAGAGCTGCTGTATAAAACAGGTGAACATTTATACATTTCTCTCATTGCTGTTGTATTGGGTATTATCGTTGCGGTGCCGCTCGGCGTTCTGCTGACCAGAATGAAAAAAGGCGCAGGCGCGGTTATAGGTGCCGTCAACATTGTGCAAACCTTGCCGAGTCTGGCGATTCTGGCATTTTTTATCCCGCTTCTCGGTGTGGGAAAAGTGCCGGCGATCGTCGCTTTATTTTTCTATTCGGTGCTTCCGATTCTGCGCAATACGTATACAGGCATTAAAGGTGTAAACAAAAATCTGCTTGAGTCAGGAAAAGGGATTGGAATGACCGGCTGGGAGCAGATCCGGCTCGTCGAGATTCCGCTGGCGATTCCGATTATTATGGCAGGCATCCGCACATCCACGATCTATTTAATCGGCTGGGCGACCCTTGCCTCATTTATTGGCGGCGGCGGACTCGGTGATTACATTTTTATCGGGCTGAACCTGTATCAGCCTGAATACATCATTGGCGGTGCTGTGCCGGTTACAATCTTAGCCATTATCATTGATTATTTGCTAGCCGTGACGGAACGAAAAGTGACACCGAAGGGATTGCAAGGGATGAAGGAAGTTTCTTAAGGAGTTGGCTGTATTGAAAACGAAAAAAATCAGATGGATCGGCGCGCTCGCTTTCGCCTTTGTCATGCTGCTGAGCGGCTGTTCTCTGCCGGGACTTGGCGGCGCCTCACAAGATACGATCAAGGTCGGGGCGCAAAGCATAACAGAATCAGAAATTTTAGCGAATATGATTGCGCAGCTCATTGAACACGATACGGATTTAAATACGGCTTTAGTCAAAAATCTCGGATCAAACTATGTTCAGCACCAGGCGATGCTCGGCGGTGACATTGACATATCCGCCACACGCTATTCTGGCACGGATTTAACGAGCACCCTCGGAATGGAGGCGGAGAAGGATCCGGAAAAAGCGCTGAATATCGTGCAGAAAGAGTTTGACAAACGTTTTAAATATAAATGGTTTGATTCTTACGGGTTTGATAACACATATGCCTTTACCGTAACAAAAAAGTTTGCGGAAAAGGAGCATGTAAACACCGTGTCTGATCTGAAGAAAAACGCTACTGAATATAAGCTGGGGGTCGACAATGCCTGGCTGAAACGGAAGGGCGACGGATATAAAGGTTTTGTCAGCACGTATGGATTTGAGTTCGGAACAACCTATCCGATGCAGATCGGACTTGTTTATGACGCAGTCAAAAACGAGAAAATGGACGCCGTTCTTGCTTATTCCACAGACGGCCGGATTAAGGCGTATGATCTCAAAATCCTAGAAGACGATAAACAGTTTTTCCCGCCGTATGACTGTTCGCCGGTGATTCCGGAAAAGGTGCTTAAGGAACATCCGGAGCTTGAAGGCATTATTGATAAACTGATCGGGAAGATTGACACGGAAACCATGCAGGAGCTCAACTACGAAGTGGACGGCAAACTGAAGGAGCCGTCTGTTGTGGCAAAGGAATTTTTAGAGAAACATCATTATTTTGACTAAGAAAAGAGGCAGACCAAATGGAAGTATTACAGCAGCTTGGCTCTTACTATTCGCAAAACGGCAGTTATGTGCTGCAAGAGTTTTACCGCCACTTTCTGATGTCGGTGTACGGTGTTTTGTTTGCGGCCATCGTCGGTATTCCGCTTGGCATCCTGATTGCCAGGTACAGAACATTAAGCGGCTGGGTTTTCGCCGTCACGAACGTGATCCAGACGGTGCCGGCGCTCGCCATGCTGGCCGTGCTGATGCTAGTGATGGGGCTTGGCGCGAATACGGTCATTTTATCGTTATTTCTTTATTCACTGCTGCCGATCATCAGAAATACGTACACAGGCATTGTCAGCATTGAACATGCCTATCTTGAATCCGGAAAAGCGATGGGTATGACAAAGTTTCAAGTGCTGCGGATGGTCGAGCTTCCGCTGGCGCTTTCTGTTATTATGGCCGGCCTCCGCACCGCGCTCGTCATTGCCATCGGCATTACTGCCATCGGGACATTTGTCGGCGCCGGAGGCCTTGGAGACATCATCGTCAGGGGGTCAAACGCAACAAACGGGACCGCGATTATATTAGCTGGCGCGATCCCGACAGCCCTTATGGCGGTGATAGCTGATTTGGTCATGGGCTGGCTTGAACGCACGTTAAGCCCGATTAAAAAGAAAAAGAAGAAAAAACTGGCCAATGCAGCTTAATAAAAAAACGCCTTGTTCAGGGACTGACCCCATAAGATGAGACAAATAAAAAACACCTTCAAGTTTGAAAACGGATAGTTGTTATCCTTAAATAAGACTTGGAGGTGTTTTTTGTATGGGAACAAGAATGAGTTATCCGGTTGAAGTTAAGCAGAAGGCTGTAGAAATGAGATTGGCAGGCATGCCTATGAAAGAGATCATGGAGAAATTAAACATTAAGAATAAGACACAGATTCAGACATGGGTTAGATGGCATAAGGATGGGGATACACATCGATCGAACAGCCTGTTGGTAAGCAATACACTTACGGAAAAGGTCCGGAGTATGCTTCCGAATTAGAGAAACTGCAGGCAGAGAACCGTTATCTGAGACAACAGAATGAAGTTCTAAAAAAGTACAACGAATTGGAAAGGAAGTTGATAGCCAAACGTCAGTTGAACTTGTAGAAGTATTGCACGGCACAATGACCGTACAGAATATCTGTGTTCATTTAGGTATCTCACGAGCGTCTTATTATCGTTGGAAGAAGAACCTGATGAAAGATCATCCCAAGTGCCATTTGGAAAAACAAATCGGCACGTTGTGCCGAGAGCACAAGTATCGATATGGATATCGAAAAATTACAGCTATATTAAAAAAGGAAATGCGTATTAACCATAAAACGGTTCAGCGTATCATGCAGAAAAATCAGTGGCAGTGCCGGGTTAAGGTGAAAAAGCGCAAGAAGAATGGGCAGCCATATGCCGTGGTTGATAATATATTAGATCGGAACTTTCAGTCCGATCATCCTCTTGAAAAACTAGTAACGGATATCACGTATTTGCCTTATGGACAGAAACAATTGTACCTTTCCAGTATATTGGATGTATACAATGGAGAAGTAATTGCTTTCACGATTGGAGATAAGCAGGACACAGACTTTGTCTTAAACACACTTGATCAACTGCCAACACTGCCTCAGAACTGCGTGTTACATAGTGACCAAGGATCTGTGTATACATCTTATGAGTATCAGAAAGCTGTTAAAACAAAAGGCATTACCATGAGCATGTCCCGCAAAGGGACGCCCGCTGATAATGCCTCCATCGAATCGTTTCATTCCTCACTAAAGTCTGAAACGTTCTATCTTAACAGTATTGATCGAACCACGACCGCCATCGTAGAACGCACTGTCAAAGAATACATTTATTATTATAACAACATTCGTATTCAAACGAAACTAAACAGCCAATCACCGATAAGCTATCGGCAATTGGCTGTATAAAAGGTGTTTTGATCCCTGTCTCAAAAACGGGGGTCAGTCCCTTCATGACAGGGCGTTTTTTACGGTTTCGGCACATATTTAAAAATCTCTTCACTCTCAAAAAACTCAATCAGACGGCCGAGCCAATTGTAATAGTCGAGCCAATCCTTTAATTCCTTCAACAGCTCATTCACCTTTTCTTCCGCTTCAGGAGAAAGCTCTTCATCCAAGATACTGAGCAGCTCCCGGTTGAGTTTTTTATGCATCATTTTATTTTTGCTGACGACTTTGCTCCAAGTGGCTGTAAACAGAGTGATAAAGGTTTGGTAGTAATCCTCTTCAACATCGTATAAGTCTTTTCGCACGCCCTTTTCGAACACCTTCTCGGCGATGTTGGCATCGAGCATGTCCCGCACGACCTGGCTCATTCGCGTTTTGCTCATGCCGGTTGCTTCTGATAATTCCGTCAGCGTCATCGGCTTGCGATTCATATAAATAATGCCCAGCACACGTCCAACGGTAGAGGGCATTCCAAATGCATGCATGTTTTCCGCGATTCTTTCTATGAGGTGGTCTTCAGTCTGTTCAATTATCGTTAACGGATCTTTCTCCAACAGTTTCAATCCTTTCAGCTAACAATTCCGATGTCAATATACCACATTTTTGATGCAGCGGAAATGCTGTAATCATAGAATTTGGCAGGAAATTGGAGCAATAAGGAGATCATTACCGGTCAATACGGGTAAATCAGGGTTTACACATACTTTATAAATAATATGAACAAATTGTAAACTTTTTATTTTATAAACTTTATTCTATAATGGGAAGCATTCAATTGTCTGAAAAATTAAATATGAACTGAACGAATTGAATGAATTTAATTTTGGAGGTGCGATGTTTGCTGACATTAAAAAATGTCTCGAAAACATATAAAGGCGGCAAAAAAGCTGTGAACAGCGTGAATCTGGAAATTGAAAAAGGCGAATTTATTTGTTTTATCGGTCCAAGCGGCTGCGGAAAAACGACAACGATGAAAATGATTAACCGATTAATTGAGCCGTCAGCCGGTCAGATTTTTATTGACGGCGAGAACATCATGGAACAGGACCCGGTAGAACTCAGGCGTAAGATCGGCTATGTCATTCAGCAGATCGGACTGTTCCCCCATATGACCATTCAGCAGAACATTTCACTTGTGCCTAAGCTGCTGAAATGGCCGGAGCAGCAGCGGAAAGAACGTGCGCGTGAGCTTTTAAAATTGGTCGATATGGGACCTGAATATTTAGACCGTTATCCTCATGAATTAAGCGGGGGACAGCAGCAGCGAATAGGTGTATTACGGGCACTTGCCGCGGAACCGCCGCTTATCTTAATGGATGAACCGTTTGGGGCGCTTGACCCGATTACGAGGGATTCCCTTCAGGAAGAATTTAAAAAACTGCAAAAAACCTTACATAAAACCATCGTATTTGTTACCCATGATATGGATGAAGCGATTAAGCTAGCAGACCGGATTGTCATTTTGAAAGGCGGAGAGATTGTGCAGATCGGAACGCCTGATGATATTCTGAGAAACCCGGCAAACGAATTTGTTGAGGAGTTTATCGGCAAAGAGCGCCTGATTCAGTCATCAAGTCCTGATGTTGAGCGGGTTGATCAAATTATGAGTACACACCCGGTGACCATTACGGCGGATAAAACGCTCTCTGAAGCGATCCAGCTGATGAGGCAGGAGCGTGTCGACTCGCTGCTGGTGGTAGATGACAGCCACGTTCTTCTAGGCTATGTAGATGTGGAAATCATTGATCAATGCCGGAAGAAAGCCGAGCTCGTAGGCGAGGTCCTGCATCAAGACATCTACACCGTCTTAGGCGCAACACTGCTGCGGGATACAGTACACAAAATTTTAAAACGTGGTGTAAAGTACGTGCCGGTTGTAGATGAAGACCGCCGTTTAATAGGAATTGTAACGAGAGCGAACCTGGTTGACATTGTGTATGAGTCCATCTGGGGAGAAGAAAAACAGCTCGCAGTATTGTCATAGGGAGGTTGTCAGACATGAATCATATCATTGAATTTTTGCAAACCAACGGAGGCGAGCTGCTTTACAAAACATATGAGCATATCAGCATTTCTCTCATCGCCGTCATTTTAGGCGTTGCTGCCGCTGTACCTCTTGGGATTGTGCTTACCAGAATGAAAAAAGGAGCCGGCACCATTATCGGCATTGTGAATATCATTCAGACGCTGCCCAGTCTGGCAATCCTCGCTTTCTTTATCCCGCTCTTGGGAGTCGGAAAAGTTCCGGCTATTGTGGCCTTGTTTTTCTATTCCGTTTTGCCGATCCTGCGCAACACGTATACCGGGATTCGCGGCGTTAACAAAAATCTGCTTGAATCAGGAAAAGGCATCGGGATGACGGCCGCTGAACAAATCCGCCTCGTTGAACTGCCGCTTGCCGCGCCCGTCATCATGGCGGGGATCAGAACATCCACGATTTATTTAATCGGCTGGGCGACGCTTGCATCCTTTATCGGAGGCGGCGGATTGGGTGATTATATTTTCATCGGCCTGAATTTATATCAGCCGGAATATATCATCGGAGGAGCGGTTCCCGTCACGATATTGGCGATTGTCATTGATTATGTGCTGGCGTTGACAGAACGAAAAATCACGCCTGCCGGACTGCAGGGAATGAAGGAAGTTTCATAAGGAGGCTGCTCATGAAAAGAAAACATCTTAAATGGCTGAGCGGTTTCACGCTCGCAGTAATGCTGATGCTAAGCGGCTGTTCGTTTCCCGGGCTCAGCGCCGCTTCAGAAAAGACCATCAAAATCGGCGCGCAAAGCATGAGTGAATCAGAAATCATCGCAAGCATGCTTGGCCAGCTGATCGAACACCATACGGATCTAAAAACAACAACCATTAAAAATCTCGGCTCCAACGCGGTGCAGCAGCAGGCCTTAATAAACGGAGAAATCGATATTGCGGCCACAAGATATACAGGTGACGCGCTGACAGGCACGCTGAGGATGAAACCTGAAAAAGATCCGGACAAAGCGCTGGCGCTGACACAGCAGGAGTTTAAAAAAAGATACGATTTAAAATGGTATGACTCCTACGGGTTTGATAATACGTATGCCTTTACCGTCAGCAAGAAGCTTGCGGACCAATATCATTTAGAAAACGTATCAGACGTCAAAAAATGGGCGCCGCAATTAAAGCTGGGCGTCGACAATTATTGGATGAAGCTGAAAGGGAACGGCTATCAGGATTTCACGAAAACCTACGGCATGACATTCGGCGGCACGTATCCGATGCAGATCGGGCTTGTGTATGACGCGGTGAAAAGCGGAAAAATGGACATTGTCCTCGCTTACTCCACGGACGGGAGAATCAAGTCCTATGATCTCAAAATGCTAAAGGATGATAAACAATTTTTCCCTCCGTACGACTGCTCTCCTGTTGTTCCGGAACAGGTGCTTAAAGAACATCCTGAACTGGAAGGCATCATTCAGAAAATGATCGGAAAAATTGATACAGCCACGATGCAGGAGCTTAACTATGAAGTCGACGGTAATCTAAAAGAACCGTCTGTCGTTGCCAAGGAATATTTGCAAAAGCATCACTACTTCGAATCGTGAAAGGGGGATTGACCAATGAATATGCTTGAACAGTTAATGACGTATTATGCACAGAACGGCAGCTACGTAATGGAAGAGTTCGGCCGCCATTTTCTCATGTCGGCTTACGGCGTCTTGTTTGCTGCTGTCGTCGGGATTCCGGTCGGAATCCTCATTGCGCATTTCCGCCGCTTGTCAGGATGGGTATTCGCTGTAACAAATGTCATTCAGACGATTCCGGCGCTCGCCATGCTGGCAGTCCTGATGCTTGTCATGGGGCTCGGTGCAAACACAGTGATTTTATCATTATTTCTGTATTCCCTGCTGCCGATTATCCGAAACACGTACACAGGCATTGTCACTATTGAACACGCATACTTAGAATCAGGTAAAGCGATGGGGATGACGAAGTTCCAAGTTCTTCGGATGGTTGAGCTCCCGCTCGCGCTTTCTGTCATTATGGCAGGCCTTCGAACGGCTCTCGTCATCGCTATCGGCATTACAGCAATCGGCACATTTGTCGGCGCCGGCGGCCTTGGGGATATGATCGTCCGCGGGTCAAACGCCACAAACGGAACGGCGATTATTCTAGCCGGTGCGATTCCGACTGCGGTGATGGCGGTTGCGGCTGATTTGCTCATGGCTTGGCTGGAGCGGGTGTTACATCCGGTCAAGAAAAAAAGAACCAGGGTGAGACGTATTCAAACAGCTGCATAAGAACAAAAAAAGAGGCTTGGATGATTCCAGCCTCTTTTTTCTTATTTAAATTGTAAACTGATCCATTTTTTCATTAAGTTCTTTCGCCAAACGCTCAAGCTCCTCAGCATTTTGAAGCACTTGATCCATTGAATGGGCGGATTGCTCGGTAATGGAAAATGTTTCTTCAATGCCGGCGGCGGATTCTTCAGAAACGGAGGCGATATTTTCAATCGATTGGTTAATTGTGATCGATTGGTTTGTTAACTGCTTTAATCCGTCCGTTACTTCCTTAATGCTTTCCGCTACATAGGTGACCGATTGCTTAATGTTCTGCATGGCCTGACCGGTGTCAGTCAGATTTTCAGTACCTTTTTCTACTTCGGTAAAGCTGCTTTCCAGGTATTGAATGACAGTGTTGATTTCCTGCTGTGTGCCGCCAACTATTTTAGTGATATCCTGAACGGAGTCAGATACGCCGTCTGCGAGCTTTCGGACCTCCTCGGCCACAACGGCGAAGCCTTTGCCGCTTTCTCCTGCGCGGGCTGCCTCAATTGCGGCATTAAGTGACAATAAGTTCGTTTGCTCGGCAATGCCGTTGATGACCTGAACAAGCTTGTTGATGTCCTGTGAATGCTGTTCCAGCGATCTCACTTTATGAACGGCTTCCTGAACGATATGATGGATTGTTTTCATTTGTTGCACTGACGTATCCATATTTTCGTTTCCGTTTACGGCGAGTTGGAGAACGTTTTGAGACGTATCGCTGATCGTCATGCCGTGATTGTAGGCTTTATCAATGCTTTCTGTAAATTCATTCATTGATTCGGCAATCGTCACAGCGTCTTGCGCCTGCTGCTCGGAGCCTTCAGCCATTTCGTTCATCGTTTCGGTAATATGCCTGCTGCCGGTTCTTGTTTCATTCGTTGCAGTGGTCAGCACCTGTGATGAAGAAAGCACGCGGGTGGAAATTTCTTTTGAATAGCCGACGATATCTCTTAAATTCCCTACCATTTTCTGAAGCGCTTCGTTCAGATCGCCGAGCTCGTCTTTTGAGGCCAGCGGCTCTATGTCATTTGACAGATTGCCTTCAGCGATCTCATTCGCAGATGACTTCATTCGAATAATCGGTTTTACAATGCTGCGATTGATATAAAGCCAAATACATATGCTGATGGCGATGGAGGCTGCCAGAAGCAAAGCCGTGTAAATGAGACCTTTATGATAAACGTCCTTGGTTTCTTTCACAGCCGTGTTGCTGCCTTCTTTATTAAAATCAACAAGTTCAGTGATTGATTTTTTCATATCCTCAAAGCTTGCTTCAGTCTGTACCAATAACCCCCTTGCTTTATCTATATCATTCGTGCGTCCGCTCTCTAAAATCTGGTTATGAATATTCGTATATGAGTTGACTTCAGTCTTGAGCTGTTCGAAAATGTTGCGTTCTTTGTCATTAGAGATTGTCTTTTCATAGTTATCAAGCTTTTCATTGATATCCTTAAGGATCTGGTTCATATCTTGGTCCAGCGTATCCAATTTATCTTTGTCTGTATAAATCAGGAAATCCTTTTCCTTAGAGGAAAGGTGCTCTGTCAAATAATTAATAGATGTAATTTCTTTAATGCCGTCTATCCATTTCGTGTTGATTTCATCTGTCTGTTTGATGATGTGCTGCATATTGAAAGCGCCTATTCCGCCTATAAGCAGATTGATGAGAATCAGTGTCAAAAATACCAGGCTGAATTTGCGGGAAATCGTCAGTCGCATATAAGTGTTCTCCTTTTAAAAAAAGTGATGTGATGTACTATATATCGGCTGAGAAATTGTTTTTTCACCTGGAAATAAAAAATAAAAAACGGCTCTTCTCTCCGTTGAGATCAGAACCGTTTTAGCAATTACATATGAAAGGAAGGGTCAATCCATTCAGTCGCCCATTTAGAGATTTCACCCAGAATGGGCGCTAACGCCATTCCTTTGTCGGTTAATGAATATTCGATGCGAACCGGAGTTTCGGGGATGACGTCCCGCTTAACCACTCCTTCAAGCTCAAGTTCTTTCAGCCTTTCTGACAGAACTCTGCCGCTTAGATTTGGAAGTGCTGCTTCTATTTCGCTAAATCGCTGCTGACCGTTCAACAGCTGAAAAACGATCAAAGCAACCCAGCGTTTGCTCAAGATGTCGACTGCTTTTTCAAATCTAGGACACATTTCTGATTGGTTCATACTTTTCACCTCGTCTGTCATTATTATAACGCAAATAACGAGGGAACGTATGCATGCGTGATTGATAAAATGCGGAAAGAGATGCAGAGGATTACGTGGAAGAGGAGCGTTTTTTCGCTTCGGAAGCTAAAAAATCGAAGTATTTGCTGAGATTTTCAATATCCTGCTTGGAGAGATGCCGCCATTTTTCGCTGTTAAAAAGAGACAGGTTCTCCGTTCCGCGGGTGACAGCCGTCTGATAAATCGCATAAATAGACTGATAGCTTTCCGAAGCCTCTCGAATTTCTTCAGGAAAAGCGGTAATGTGCCCTGCGGCTGCCATCAGGTTTTCGTGCGGTATTTTCAGCACCGCTGCAAGCTTTTTTATGGTCGCGGGCTTTGGTGTGCCGCGCTTGCCGTTTTCTATTTTTGAAATGGTCGCTGAGCTGATGCCCGAGTACACCGCAAGCTGATTCACTGTCAGTTTGCGGGCGCGACGCAGCGCCCTTAATTCCTGTCCGAATGTTGACATGATGATCGCCTCGCATTTCTGGAAAGAGTTATTGATCAGCAGATCGTTTTTTTGCTTCGTCTGAAATAAAAGAGAAATAATGATCCAGCATGAGCAAATCCTCTTTGTTGAGATACTGCCATTTTTCACTCTCAAGAAGGGCAAGATTTTTCAGGTCATAAGCCTCCGCCTTTTCAAGCAGCTGGCACTTCGTTTCATAAGGCGCTCTGGCTTCATGAATCTCTTCGATATATCCCGCTTTATACATAAGCCCTTCATAAGGAATTTTTAAGGCCTCCGCCAATTTTTTGATGGTGGCAGGTTTAGGAACGCCGCGTTTGCCGTTTTCAATTCTGGAGATGCCGGCCGCGCTTACACCGGAATAAGTCGCCAGCTGGTTGACTGTCAACTTTCTCTCCTCACGCAATGCCCGTAATTGTTCGCCGAAGCTTTCCATATGTCTCACCCCGTCCCTCACTGTTACTCATATTTTAGTATGTTTATTGACTAAAGGGAATAGGTAGGCTGGAAATGTATTGACAAAAGTTAACATACGCCGTAATGTAAATGTATAGAAAAAGTTTTTTCATGAACGGAAGGTGAGGAAAGTGCCAGTAGAAAAGATACAGATTAGACGTGATTATGTATTGCAGTATATGGTCAATAACGATTATTCCCTCAATCAGCTTGCGCTGGAAATCGGAGTCTCACCCGCCACACTGAGCCGTGTGCTGAATGGAGAAAGACGGCCGGGGCAGCTTGTGATCGGAAAAATGCTTCACTATTTTGACTTGAAGTTTGAGGATCTTTTTTACTATGATTTTGTTGACAAAAGTCAATAACTTAAGAACGCCTGGGGAACCAAGCGTTTTCTAAGCCTTATCATCAATGTGTCAAAACAAAACCCGTCACAAGTTCATTGCATGTTTTCCATTGTTTTGTCGGCAGCTGATGGCCCTGGTATTCCAGCCTGAAAAATTCAGCGTGGCTGCATGCTTTCCGGTAATAGCCTGCATGTGTAAAGGTCCAGTCGCGCAGGCCGCCATACATAAACAGCATCGGCATGTTAAAACGGGGCAATTGTTCAAGGCAGCTGTAGCGGAGAGAATCCCGATAATATTGATACCAATGGCCGAGGTCAGCTTTTTTCATATGATTCGTTAATAGATTTCGGAGCTGTCTGTTTTTCGTATGGCTGCTGGCGATAATTTTCATCAGCATGCCGGGACTTTTTTCAAGAAGATACATTCCCATTTTGTGAAGCTGCTGACCGGCCATGGTATGAACAGCGGGGTAAGCACCGGCCAACACCAAATGAGATACTTTGTCCGGCCGGGTGAAGCCAATGTGCTGTGCGATTAAGCTGCCGGCGGAATAACCGAATACTGCAGCCTGATCAATGTGCAAACGATCCATAAATTGCACGATCTCGTTTGCGTAATAGGAAATCGAGATTTGCTGGTCTGCATGATCGCTGTCGCCATGTCCGCTTAAATCGGGAAATATCACCCTGAAATGATCCGCCAGAAGGCGCTGATAATAAAAAACCTTGCGTCCCATGCCCGGCGGGTGAATAAAAATGATAGGGATTCCCTGTCCATATTCCTCATAATATAGATGTTTCTTATTGACTGTGCTGATGATCGGCATTGTTGTTCTCCCTTTTCGTTCAATTCATACGAATAGGCTAACCAAAACAAAATGTCTTATCCGGCCCTTTTGGCGTCTGATACGGCGTGACATGCCAAACCTTTTCATGTAAAATAGAAGTAAAGTAGGCCAGTGAGTCTGGAGGTGTAAGGGATGCACGCGGTTTTGATTACCTTATTGGTTATCGTCAGTATTGCACTTATTATTGTCGTTTTGCTTCAATCCAGTAAAAGCGCCGGATTATCTGGTGCGATTTCAGGCGGAGCGGAGCAGCTCTTCGGGAAACAAAAAGCAAGAGGTCTTGATTTGATTCTGCACCGCATTACGGTTGTGCTGGCAGTCTTGTTTTTCGTGTTGACGATTGCGCTTGCTTATATCCTATAGGGCAATGTTTGTATAAGGTCTGATGTAAAGTCAGGCCTTTTTCACGTTTCTGGCTGATATTCAGAGCGTTTTTTTCTTATCAAACTGTGGAAAACTAAAATGATCGTGCAGAAAGAAAGGGAGACATGAGCATGAAAGTTGTGACACCAAAACCATTTACATTTAAGGGCGGAGACAAAGCGGTGCTTTTGCTGCACGGCTTTACAGGGAATACAGCAGATGTGAGAATGCTGGGACGTTATTTGAATGAACGGGGCTATACGTGCCATGCGCCTCAATATGAAGGACACGGCGTTCCGCCTGAAGAATTGGTACATACGGGGCCTGAAGACTGGTGGAAAAACGTCATGGATGGCTATGAATATTTAAAATCTGAAGGCTATGAGGACATTGCTGCCTGCGGACTGTCGCTTGGCGGGGTTTTTTCGCTGAAATTGGGTTACACTGTACCCATAAAGGGAATTGTTCCAATGTGCGCGCCAATGCATATTAAAAGCGAAGAAGTCATGTATCAGGGCGTCCTTTCCTACGCGCGCAATTACAAAAAATTCGAGGGGAAAAGCCCGGAGCAAATAGAAGAGGAAATGAAGGAATTTGAAAAAACGCCGATGAATACCCTTAAGGCGCTGCAAGACTTGATTGCCGATGTGCGAAAGAATGTCGATATGATCTATTCTCCGACATTTGTTGTGCAAGCCCGTCATGATCACATGATTAATACCGAAAGTGCCAATATTATTTACAATGAAGTGGAAACTGACGATAAACAGCTGAAATGGTATGAGGAATCAGGCCATGTTATCACGCTGGACAAGGAACGGGACATCGTACATCAAGATGTGTATGAATTTTTAGAGAAGCTGGATTGGTAACCAACAGGAGGTCGGATTATGGAAAAAGAAGCATTTATGGATAAGCTTCTCTCGTTTATGAAGGAAGAGGCGTACAAGCCTCTGACTGTTCAGGAACTTGAGGAGATGTTACAGATTACGGATGCCGAGGAATTTAAAGAGCTCGTCAAAGCGCTGGTTGCGCTGGAGGAAAAAGGGCTTATCGTGCGGACGAGAAGCGACCGCTACGGCATTCCGGAAAAAATGAATTTAATTAAAGGAAAGCTTTCTGCGCATCCGAAGGGATTTGCCTTTTTGCTGCCTGAGGATACGTCGTTAAGCGATGTGTTTATTCCGCCTAATGAGCTGAATACAGCTATGAACGGCGATATCGTAATGGTACGCCTGAATTCGCAGTCAAGCGGCTCTAGACAAGAGGGTACCGTCATTCGTATTTTAGAAAGAGCGATTCAGCGGGTAGTCGGAACCTATACAGAAACAAAAAACTTCGGTTTTGTCATTCCGGATGACAAAAAAATCACAAGCGATATCTTCATTCCTAATAGCGGGAAAAATGGAGCGGCTGAAGGGCATAAGGTGGTTGTTAAGCTGACCAGCTATCCTGAAGGCCGAATGAATGCAGAGGGTGAGATTGAATCCATTCTCGGCCATAAAAATGATCCGGGCATTGATATTTTATCAGTCATCCATAAGCACGGACTGCCGGGTGAATTCCCTGCCGATGCAATGGAACAGGCGACAAGCACGCCTGATACGATTGATGAAAAAGACCTGAAAGACCGCCGTGATCTCCGTGACCAGGTCATTGTCACCATTGACGGAGCGGACGCGAAGGACTTGGATGATGCGGTTACAGTGACAAAGCTGGATGACGGCAGCTATAAGCTTGGCGTTCATATTGCCGACGTCAGCCATTACGTGACTGAAAACTCGCCGATTGACAAAGAAGCGATGGAAAGAGGAACGAGTGTGTATTTGGTTGACCGTGTGATTCCGATGATTCCGCACAGACTGTCAAACGGTATTTGTTCATTAAATCCGAAGGTTGACCGCCTGACACTTTCTTGTGAAATGACCATCAACAGTCGGGGAGAAGTCACAGAGCACGAAATCTTCCAAAGCGTCATCAAAACTACGGAAAGAATGACATATTCCGATGTGAATCAGATTCTTGTTGATGATGATGAAGAATTAAAACAAAAGTACGAACCGCTCGTGCCGATGTTCAAAGATATGGAGCGGCTGGCAGAAATTCTTCGCGAAAAGCGGATGAACCGCGGCGCCGTTGATTTTGACTTCAAAGAAGCAAAGGTGCTTGTCGATGAAGAAGGGGCGGTCAAAGACGTTGTGATCAGAGAACGCTCAGTCGCCGAAAAACTGATTGAAGAATTTATGCTTGTTGCGAACGAAACCGTTGCAGAGCATTTCCATTGGATGAACGTTCCGTTTATTTACCGGATACACGAAGAGCCTAATGCTGAAAAACTGCAAAAGTTTTTAGAGTTTGTGACAACATTTGGCTATGTTGTAAAAGGAACGGCGGGAAATATTCATCCGCGCGCGCTGCAAAGCATTCTTGACGCTGTTCGTGACAGACCAGAGGAAACAGTGATTTCTACTGTCATGCTCCGTTCCATGAAGCAGGCAAAATATGATCCGCAAAGCTTAGGGCACTTCGGCCTGTCAACGGAATTCTATACCCATTTCACATCGCCGATCCGCCGTTATCCGGATTTAATCGTCCACAGATTGATCAGAACGTACTTAATCAACGGCAAGGTCGATGAAGCGACACAGGAGAAGTGGGCTGAACGGCTTCCGGATATCGCTGAACATACTTCATCAATGGAACGCCGTGCAGTTGACGCAGAGCGTGAAACAGATGATCTGAAAAAAGCGGAATATATGCTTGATAAAATCGGTGAAGAATTTGACGGCATGATCAGCTCTGTGACAAACTTCGGGATGTTTGTCGAGCTGCCGAATACAATTGAAGGACTCGTCCACGTCAGCTTTATGACGGATGACTATTATCGCTTTGACGAGCAGCATTTTGCGATGATCGGCGAGCGGACGGGGAATGTGTTCCGTATCGGAGATGAAATTACAGTCAAAGTCGTTGACGTCAATAAAGACGAGCGCAATATTGACTTCGAAATCGTCGGTATGAAAGGCACCCCGCGCCGTCCGAGAGAAATGGACAGCCGCAGCCGAAAACGCGGAAAACCTGCCAGAAAACGCGTGTTAAGCACAAATACGCCTGTATCTCCTGCTCCTTCCGAGGAAAAAGGAGAGTGGTTCACAAAGCCGAAGAAGAAAAAGAAAAAACGCGGCTTTCAAAACGCACCGAAGCAGAAACGGAAAAAGAAGAAATAGCAGCTCAACCAGCAAATAGGGCCGCAGCGCTCTATTTGCTTTCTTTCGGAAACAGCTTTTCATTGTAGCCATGCGTGACATTTGGTAAAATAGAGCGTATCGCAAAGGTGGACAGTTTTTCCTTAGTGAGAGGAGGTTCTGGCATGCCGAAAGGGTCAGGAAAAGTATTATCTCAAAATAAAAAAGCCAATCACGATTATTTTATAGAAGAAACATATGAAACAGGCATTGTATTGCAAGGAACAGAAATCAAAGCGATTCGCGCCGGCCGCGTGAACCTTAAAGATTCCTTCGCCAAAATCGAACGGGGAGAAGTATTTCTCCACAATATGCACGTCAGCCCGTATGAGCAGGGAAACCGCTATAACCACGATCCGCTCCGGACGAGAAAGCTGTTAATGCACCGCAAGGAAATTAACAAGCTGATCGGCTTAACGAAGGAAAAAGGTTATTCTCTCGTTCCGCTCAAGCTGTATTTGAAAAACGGCTTTGCCAAAGTTCTTCTCGGTCTGGGTAAAGGGAAGAAAAACTATGACAAACGTGAAGATCTGAAGCGCAAGGATGCGAAGCGTGAAATTGAAAGAGCGTTCAGAGACAGTCAAAAAGGGTTCTAAAAGCATAACGCTTGATACTGAAATCCAGCCTGTGCTATACTGATTTCACGATGAGATGACACGGACTTTTCTTGAAGGATTTGTCAATTGAAATGAGCCGTGATCATGTTATAATAGGAATGTAGCCAGTTTGAGTGAGAGCTTGATATTTCTCCCGTATTTCCCTTATAACAAGGGGACGTTACGGATTCGACAGGGATGGATCGAGCTTGAGCTGCGAGCCGAGAGGCGATCTCGTAAACACGCACATAAATATAACTGGCAAAACTAACAGTTTTAACCAAAACGTAGCATTAGCTGCCTAATAAGCGCAGCGAGCTCTTCCTGACATTGCCTATGTGTCTGTGAAGAGCACATCCAAGTAGGCTACGCTTGCGTTCCCGTCTGAGAACGTAAGAAGAGACAAACAGACTAGCTCTCGGAAGGCCCGCCCGCAGGCAAGAAGATGAGTGAAAACACAAATATGCAGGCTACGCTCGTAGACGCTTAAGTAATCGATGTTTCTGGACGTGGGTTCGACTCCCACCGTCTCCATACATACTTTGAAACCGCAGTGCTATCAAGGCTTCTAAAGCTTTCGAAGGCACTGCGGTTACTTTTTGGTAACACTTTTAAAATTTTTCGTTTTCCATGATGCCAATAACTTCATGTTGTGCAGACGGATAAAGGTGACTATACTTGTTCAATGCGATGACCAATGGATTGCATTTTTTATTGATTAAGTATGACGCATGTGAAGTCTGAAGTCGTGGAGCACTATTTTTTTAACCCCTGATTTTTTAAGGTATTTTTCGTAGCGTCTATCAATTGTGCTAGTCGCTGTGCTATCGTAAAAAGAACCAAAAATCTTATAATCTGATTTTACTGGCGCTGTGTTTTCAGCGCTATTTTTTATGTCTTTTAAAAGAGACAGTAACTCTATCGGCTCTCTCTGAATCTGCATGTGAATTTTATCCTTAATCTCAATTATTCGGTAGATGCAATTGAGATAGTATGGGAGGTTTGGGACTTAGTGTTAGGGGAGCTGTACACATGAAAAAGAACAAAGGAGGTTATGCATGCTTGTCGGGCACTGCGTACCACTGGATTTTAGTAAATACACAGTGTTGCCTGGACTTGATTCAAAGCACCTTTACTTAAGTTAAGTGCATCTTCCAAACATCCTTGAACACTACTGATTTTGACATTCGTATAATGATATTCCTTATTCATATAATAAGCGAAAGCGATCATACTATAGGGTTTTAATCATAATAAGTCAAATATCGACAGAAGATTGTTACCACAAATGCAAAGCAAGAAACGAAAACGCCCATGCCAATATGCCGAACATTACAAAGAACCTAAGAAAAGTTTCATATTTTGTTAGTCTTCGTTCTCTTTTTGTTTTACCTAATCTCCAATACAGGGCGTAGCCGGAGAACAATAAAATGATTTGTCCAAATTGCGACACAGATTCTAAAAATTCTATACCATTCATTGATTTTCACCTCGTTTATTTATGAAAAAAAATAAAATAGACTTGCAGAGAGTCTACTTACCGCTTATCCAAAGTACCCATTTTCTTCGGTTTAAAAATCGCTTGAAGGTGAAATGGCTTGCGCGTCGGTTAATAAAATAAGGCTCAATGCTATTGTTTTAAAATGCCATATCCTTATTCGGCCCATTTATCCATCATATATTAGTTTTATTATCGCAAATGGAAAGAGAATTTCCAATATTTACGTGAAAAATAGTTTTTTGTAATATGTCTAATGGTATAAGGAATGTCGTTTCCCTTATCCAGCAGAACCTTTTACAGGTTCTGCTTTATTTTTTTTCGTATAACAGGCACCAAAAAGTGCGTACTTCCATTTGAATCCCAGCTGTTTCATACTGGTTTTACAGCAGATGTTTTACCAATCGCATTTCTGTTAATAAATAAGAGGAAACAAAAACGGAGGGATGAACGAATGAAGCTGAATTTACATGGAAAAACCGCACTGGTGACCGGCTCAACGTCGGGGATCGGCAAAGCGATTGCCGCTTCGTTAGCGGAAGAAGGCGCGGCGGTTATCATTAACGGACGCCGGGAAGAAAAAGTGAATCAGACGATAGACGATTTGAAAACACAGCATGCAGAGACTGTGTTTTATCCGGCCGCATTTGATCTTGGAACCGAAGAAGGCTGCAGTGACCTGTTTCAGGCATATCCGCAGGTTGATATTTTGGTCAATAATTTAGGGATTTTTGAACCGGCGGAGTATTTTGATATTCCCGATGATGAGTGGTTCCGATTTTTTGAAGTGAATATTATGAGCGGTGTGAGGCTCACACGCAAGTATTTACACAAAATGATAGAGAAGAAAGAAGGCCGGGTGATTTTTATTGCCAGTGAAGCGGCAATCATGCCTTCTCAGGAAATGGCCCATTACAGCGCGACGAAAACGATGCAGCTTTCCATTTCCCGCAGCTTGGCGGAGCTGGCAACCGGCACAAATGTAACGGTAAATACAGTCATGCCGGGTTCAACCTTAACAGAGGGAGTGGAAACAATGCTGAACTCTCTTTATCCTGGTGAAAACCTGACTGTTCAAGAAGCTGAGACTCGTTTTATGAAGGAAAACCGTCCGACTTCAATTATCCAAAGGCTGATCCGGCCGGAAGAAATCGCTCACTTTGTCACATTCCTAAGCAGCCCGCTGTCTTCAGCGATTAATGGCGCGGCACTTCGGGCGGACGGCGGCCTGGTCCGCAGCGTCTTTTAAAAAACCTCTCCCTTTGGGAAGAGGTTTTTTTATTGATTGATTTCCAGAACCTGCTGTCGTATAATTTTGGTACTAAAATAGTTTTTATAGTACCGAAAGCGAGGTGATTGATTTGGAAGAAAGAATATTGGCGGAAACCATTCGCCTGATCAGACAGAAAGGTTTTTCATTTACAATGAACGATCTGGCGGCAGCGCTTGGAACAAGCAAGCGGACGCTTTATGCGCATTATCCGTCGAAAGATCAGCTTGCGGAGGCCGTCGTGGCGCAGTTTATCGCAGAGATGAAGCAAATGGAAAAAAGCATCTATGAAGATGAGACCCTAGATGCGCTTGAAAAGGTGAAGCAAATGCTGATCGGTCTTCCAAAGGAAATGGAACTGCTGAACATGGGGTTATTACAAGAGCTGAAGAAAACCCATTACGATGCGTGGCTCAAATTAGACACGTTTATGAAGGAAGAATGGTCAGTTGTTATTGGATTGTTAAACGAGTGCAGGGAGCAAAAGAAGATCAGAAACATCAACATTGATTTATTGGTTCAAATGTATATAGGCAGCATCAACCAAGTATATGATCCTGATTATCCGCTCAAACATCAGTACACGACAGGAGAAGTTCTTGAATCAATCGTAGATGTATTATGTAACGGCATAACAGAAAAATGAGGAGGCTGGTGGCGCGTGCAGTGGATGTTTTTATGTTTGGCCATTTTATTTGAAGTTGCCGGAACGGTCAGTATGAAGCTTTCAGCGGGTTTCACGAAGCTTCTGCCGAGTGTGCTATTGATGTTTTTTTATGGCGGGAGTCTTTTCTTTCTGACGCTTACGCTCAAATCTATTGATGTATCTGTTGCTTACGCTGTCTGGTCGGGGATGGGCATTGTCCTGGTCACAGTTATCGGGTTTTTGTATTTTCAAGAGAATATAAGTGTCATGAAACTGATTTCAATCGGGCTGATTATTGCCGGTGTTGTGTCTTTAAACCTGATCGATCAAGGGGCGGAGTCTCAAACGGTACATAAAAGTGAGCAGTAACATGAGAGTGATGAAACTGTTCTTTCTCGTAACGGATATCGGTTTTATATTGTACTGGCTGTCTGCCGGCTTTTCATTAATGCCGGAAAGCTGGGCCTTTAAACATTATCAAGATCCGTTTATGATCGCCTGGAATTGGTCCTTTTTTCCCTTGGATATCTTAATCTCCATTACTGGTTTGTACAGCTTGTATTTGCAGCGCGTCAAAAGAGCAATATGGAGGCAGATGGCGCTGATTTCTCTTGTGCTGATCTTCTGTTCAGGCCTTCAGGCTTTATCATTCTGGACATTCAGCGGGGATTTTGATCTTGCATGGTGGCTGTTTAATGGATACCTTTTGATTTATCCTTTATTTTTTATTCACAGACTTTTATCTAAGCAGTGCGAGTAGCACTGTTTTTATTTTTCGAAAACACTTTGTTTTCTGAAAAATAAAACGTTATAATATGTAATATATTGCATATTACATGTCAGGAGGATATACGTTGGCGACTCAGAAACAACGGTTGTACGGCTTTTTAATGGTGATTGTCGGAGCTGCTTTTTGGGGATTATCGGGAACGGTTGCCCAGCATTTATTTGAAACGAGTGATGTATCGGTGGAGTGGCTTGTAACGGTGCGTTTGCTGTTATCAGGCCTGTTGGTGCTGATTATTGTGTCCGCCGGTAAAAACAGGAGGGCAGTTTGGGGCATATGGAAAGATAAAAAAGCGGCTGTCCAGCTGATTGTTTTCGGGATTGCCGGCATGCTGGGTGTTCAGTATACGTTTTTAGCTTCAATCGGAACCGGAAACGCAGCGGTAGCCACGCTGCTCCAATACTTAGCACCTGTTCTGATTATGCTGTATTTGCTTCTGACCCGAAAGAATTCATTTCAGTTTTCCGATTTTTTGGGGCTATTATTGGCTTTAGCAGGCACTTTTTTGCTGCTGACGAATGGAAACATCAGCAATTTAACAGTTTCTCCTTCATCTGTTGTATGGGGTCTTCTTTCTGCTGGCGCACTTGCCTTCTATACGCTGTATTCCAGTTCTCTTTTGAAAACATGGGGGTCGGCTCTCGTCATTGGCTGGGGGATGCTGATCGGGGGCGTCGGCATGAGCTTTATTCATCCGCCTTGGGCTGTACAGGCAGAAGGCTGGACGGTTTCTGGAATTATATCGGTCGCTTTTATTGTTATTTTCGGAACGTTATTGGGATTCTGCATGTACCTAGAAAGTTTGAAATATTTATTCCCGCAAGAAGCGAGCATGCTAGGATGCACTGAGCCGGTTGCCGCAGTCGCGTCTTCTATTCTTTGGCTTGGCGTGTCCTTTGGGTTGTTTCAAGCAGCAGGAGCGGCATGCATTTTAGTCATGATTTTTGTCCTTTCACAGAAGAAAAGTGCCGGCAAAACGGCAGCATTAAAAAACCAAACCCATATTCAGAGGTGATGCTTTGTGCCGATACCGTCAAATGCCCCGAAGCCGAAACGGCAGACTGCCAAAAAGCTTGCTTTTGAGCAAATTCAAAAATGGATCGTGGAAGGAGTGCTTGTGCCCGGAGAAAAATTGAATGACGATGCGTTGGCCAAAGCGCTTGGCGTCAGCAGAACACCGGTCAGAGAGGCTTTGCAATTATTAGAGATGCAGGGGTTTGTTGAAATGTCTCCGGGGAAAGAAACAAGAATTTCACAGATTGAAAAAAATGATGTCTTCAAAGTCTATCCGCCGATGGCGTCTCTCCAGTCCACCGCTGCCGAATTGGCAATTGAAAACATTCATTCGTCTCATATAGAGCAGCTGACAGCCATCAATCACGAAATGAGAGCGGCAATTGACCGAAACGAAATCTATGAAGTGCTTGGCATTGATAAAGCGTTTCATGATGTGATAATTGAGGCGGCTGATAATGAATATATCCGTAATTTCACCTCTGTTCTTCACATGCATATTCTTCGGCTTGAGTACCTCTTTTTCAAGTCTCCGCAGAATTCTATTGAAGAACATAACCAAATCATTCAGGCTTATAAGGAGAAGGACCGGAAAAAGGCGGCTGAGCTGACATACAGCAACTGGATCAAACCAATGCATGACATTGCGAAAAAACTTGTGTAATGAAGGCAGAGAAGATATGTCTCTGTCTTTTTTGATGAGAGCATATCCAATGAGAAGATGAGTCTGTATCTGGGGCATACTATGGCGAATAAACGGGAAGAGACCAATATCATGTCGTTAAAGAGGGTTATGTAATATGAACAAGTCTTCTGATCAAAATCGAAGAACAGTGCCAAGTGTCGTCAAGGATGCCTTTCGCATTCATGCAACCCCTTTCCCATGGAAAAAGGCAATCGGTTCAGGCATCGCTTCAGGATTTCCTGTGTTTGTCGGCGCATTGTCGGGACACACGGATTTCGGTTTGACCGCTAGCATCGGCGGCTTTGTTTTTTTATATGCAGGCGGGGAATCGTATACGAAACGTATTCTGAAGCTGCTGTTAGTTTCAATGGGGATCGCCGCATCGTTTGGATTAGGGACGCTTTTGGCAGGGACTTTCTGGAGCATGGCGGCTGTTCTGGGGCTTATCGGGGCAGCTGCAATGTTTATTTTTGGCGCGCTTGGGATACAAGGGCCAGCACCGATGTTTTTTGTCCTTGCCTTTTTGGTGAGCTCGGGTTTGCCGGCAGATCCTTCAGAAGCTCCATTCAGAGCGGGACTGACATTTGCCGGCGGGCTTTTCGCCACAGGAATCGCCTTGATGGGCTGGATCAATAACAGCCATGGACCGGAAAATACAGTGCTGAAAAGAACATACCGCCAGCTTGCATCCTGCCTTTCCGATGTCGGAACTCCTGATTTTCATAACGCGCAGCATCAGACCGTGCTGATGCTGAGAACAGCCCGTCAAACGGTGCTCGGCAAAGGGAATAGATGGAGAAAATCGCCTCATGATGAACGTTTTATCCGCTTGCTGGAAAAAGCGGATGATCTCTTTATCTCGATCATTCATTTTTCTGCCGAAACACCAAACGCGGATACGGCGCAGATCACAAAGGCACTTCGCCAAACTGCCGACATGCTGGGGCAATCTCGTGTTTCCGATGCGTTTCCTATTCAGGAGGATGAAGCGGAGCCAGCCCGGAAGCTGTATGAAGAAATCAACGAGGTGTTGAGTATCGCTTCAGGGCGGAATGATGATCCATCGGACGCGGAGCCAAGCCGTCTGCCATCCTCCTATTACTTTCTGAGAAATGCCTTTGACTGGGAGTCACCTGTTTTGATTCGGGCATTAAAGTATGGGATTGTGCTGTTTGCGGCGGCTTTGTTTGCCAATGCCTTCGGTTTTCACCGTTCTTACTGGATTCCGCTCTCGGCAGCGGCGGTGATGCTGGGTACGACTGTTGTCTTTACGCTGCAAAGAGCCATTCAGCGTTCGGCAGGAACCGTAATAGGCGTGATGCTGGCAGGGGCGATCCTGTTCTTTAAGCCATCCGGCGTGTATATCGCTTTATGTATCACAATGCTTCAATTTCTTCTTGAAATGCTGATTGTCCGCAATTATGCTTTGGCTGTTCCTTTTCTGACCGCAAACGCGCTTGTCATCACAGAAAGCATGCATGGCGGCTTGGGGGCTGGTTATTTTATAGCGGCGAGGCTGACCGATGTGGCTGTCGGCAGCATAATTGGCCTATTGGGAACGATGCTTTTGTGGAGACGTTTTTCAGCAAAACGCTTGCCTGAATACATGAGGGAAGTGATCAGGCTGGAAGGGCAGTTTATGGAGAAACTGTTAGCCGGACAGCAAATAGACGGACATCAGCTTAGAGTGAGCTTAGTCAGGCTTCGGGATGCATATGATAAAGCACTTGGAGATTTTCCAAAAGCGAAAGCGGATACGCTGTGGCCGGCGATCTCTGGAGTACAGCACTTAGGTTATTATTTGCTCTCGGCTCAAGCCCATCACCGCCCGTCCTCTCCGGTTTCTGAAGAAGAAATAAACCATTTGAGAGCGTTTTTTGAACAGGCTGAGCAATCAGTACTGATGAAAATGCCGCCTGCTGTTGTAGAAGTGCCGCGTTTTCCGTATTATCCGCGAATCAGCGGGGAGCTCTACACAATGTATACAGGTTTGCGAACAGCTTATGAGAAGTAAGCTGTTCGTACTGGTTTAAAAAAATCTTTAATTCGAGATATTTTACTTGAAAGCAATTTTTATTGCACCTATAATAAGGTTTAAGAGATAAAGAATAATCATGACGCGCCTGAATGATAATAACGGATGTGTAATTTTAAAATTGAAAGGGCTGGTAAAAATGGCAAAAGTATTGTATATCACTGCTCACCCGCATGATGAAGCGACTTCTTACAGCATGGCAACCAGTAAAGCGTTCATCGAATCATACAAAGAAGCAAATCCAAACGATGAAGTTGTACATATCGACTTGTACAAAGAAAACATTCCTCACATTGATGCTGATGTATTCAGCGGCTGGGGCAAACTCCAGTCCGGCGATGCACTTTCTGAAAACGAAAAAGCGAAAGTGGGCCGTTTAGGAGAGCTTAGCGATCAATTTGCATCTGCTGATAAATATGTGTTCGTCACACCATTATGGAACTTCTCATTCCCGCCGGTGATGAAAGCGTACCTTGATTCAGTTGCAGTAGCAGGAAAATCTTTTAAATATACTGAACAAGGTCCTATCGGCTTGTTAACTGATAAAAAAGCGATTCACATTCAAGCGCGCGGCGGCTATTATTCAGAAGGCCCTGCGGCTGAAATGGAAATGGGCCACCGTTACATTGGGATCATGATGAACTTCTTCGGCGTCCCATCCTTCGATGGCATTTTCGTAGAGGGTCATAATGCAGAGCCTGACAAAGCACAGCAAATCAAAGAAGATGCGATTGCCCGTGCAAAAGAAGCAGGAAAAACATTCTAATGAATAAGCCTCCCCGTATAAAGGGAGGCTTTTTTTATTGTTCTAACAAAATGGTCCGTTTCTCTTCACTGCTTTTCACAGCCGCTTCAATGATTCGGATGACATCAATTCCCTCTTCAGCTGTGACAGGCAGTGGCGCGCCTTCGCGTATGCTGTCCGCTATTTTGCGGTAATAGGTAAGGTAAGAGCCGTTAACTAATGGAATGGTTTCTGTTTTTTTATTCTCGCCATGAACAGTTGTCAGCTGACCGTAAGACTCGGGATCATCCGCACCCCAGCTGTCATCCTCCGGTTTTTTCCCGGCTCTGAGGGCATCCTCCTGTCCGTCGATCCCGTATTTGATAAAGCTTGATTGCTGTCCGTGAATTTGATAACGCGGCCCGTTTGCCGGGACGATTGATCCGGCGTATAGAATGGCTTGAAGCTTGCCGTAATCCATTGTCAGATGAAAATAATCAACGGTTTCAGCATGTTCTCTTTGAGCCATGACTTTTGCGGTTACAGCTTTAGGCATTCCGAATAAATGCAGTGCCTGGTCTATGATATGAGAGCCGAGATCATACAGCGTACCGGTGGCAGCCCCTTCTTTTTCCCGCCATCTTGCTTGAATCTCAGGTTTGTATCGGTCATAGGAGACCTGATATGTATTGATATCTTTTAAAGACCCGTCATCAATGAGTTTCTTAATTGTTAAAAAGTCATTATCCCATCGCCTGTTATGGTATACGCTTAACAAGACGCCTCGTTCGTCGGCCGCTTTTTTTAATTTCTCCCCTTCTTCAGCAGTGGCTGTCATCGGTTTTTCAATGACGACATGTTTGCCCGCCTGAATGCATGCCAATGCGTGCTCGTAGTGGAGGCCGCTCGGAGTGGTGACGATGACAAGCTCAATTGCCGGATCATTTGTCATCTCCTCAAGCTCATGCACTACCTCGGCATCAGGGAAATCACGCTTCACCTCTTCCGTTCGCGATGTCATCACCTTGCTGATATGATACTCATCCAGAACGGCAAGCAGCGGCGCGTGAAAGACCGAGCCTGACAGTCCGTACCCTAATATCCCTACCTGTATCGTATTCACTTTTCTTCTCCCCTTTTAAAAGTGCATTGATAAAGGTATATACCCTTATCTTCAAATGGTAAAACCTGCATAGTGAATTTTTTTGCCGCCGCAAGCTTAGACAACGGTTTGGACAATCAGTATAATGGGAATTAATATATGAAACAGAGGTGTGCGCATGGAGAAGCATAATGAACATAAAGCATTAAACCATAAAAGCTCGAAAGAAAAGGATCAAATTACAAACCGATTGAAACGGATAGAAGGCCAGGTCAGAGGCATTCAAAATATGGTGGAAAACGATCGATATTGTGTTGACATTCTTGTGCAGATTTCAGCTGTTCAGGCGGCAATGCAAAAAGTGGCTCTCCACTTGCTTGAAGATCACGCCCATCATTGCGTAGCAGACGCCATCAAAAGCGGAGACGGGGACCAAGCCATTTCTGAGCTATTAGACGTATTTAAAAAATTAGCGAAATAATGATGTTTTATTATTGTAATACCCTACGGGGGTATGGTAGGATGAAAACAGATCGAATAAACAGGAGGAATTCATATGGAACAAAAAACATTGCAAGTTGAAGGCATGTCTTGTCAGCACTGCGTCAAAGCAGTTGAAACGAGTGTGGGAGAACTAGACGGGGTTAGTGCTGTTCATGTCAATCTTGAAGCGGGGAAAGTTGATGTCACGTTTGATGCCGGCAAAGTGTCAGTCAAAGACATTACGGATGCGATAGAAGACCAAGGCTATGATGTAGCCAACTGATTCACGGTATCGCGCCTTCATCAAGGCGCGATATTTCTTTCATTTTTATATACCCCCCGGGTGTATATAAAGGAGTGAGTGTATTGAGTGAGCAAAAGGAAATTGCAATGCAAGTATCTGGTATGACTTGTGCGGCGTGTGCCGCCAGAATTGAAAAAGGACTGAAGCGGATGCCTGGTGTCACGGATGCCAATGTGAATCTGGCGACGGAAACGTCAAATGTCACCTATGACCCTGCTGAAACAGGAACAGAAGCAATCCAAGAAAAAATAGAAAAACTGGGTTATCACGTCGTAACGGAAAAAGCTGAGTTTGATATCGAGGGTATGACCTGTGCGGCATGCGCCAATCGGATTGAAAAGCGGCTTAGCAAATTAGAAGGCGTTACAAATGCTCCGGTGAACTTTGCTTTAGAAACTGTAACAGTTGAATACAACCCAAAAGAAGCGGCTGTCAGCGATTTTAAAGAAGTCGTTGATAAGCTCGGATATCAACTTAAACTGAAAGGCGATGAGGATAGCGAAGCCGCTGCTTCCAAAAAGAAAGAAGAACGGCAGCAAACAGCGAGACTGATCTTTTCAGCTATTCTGTCATTTCCTTTGCTGTGGGCGATGGTGAGCCATTTTACATTTACTTCGTTCATTTGGGTGCCGGATCTATTCCTCAATCCGTGGATGCAATTTGCCCTTGCGACTCCCGTGCAGTTTTTGATCGGCTGGCCGTTTTACGTCGGCGCATATAAGGCGCTCAGAAATAAAAGCGCCAATATGGATGTATTGGTTGCACTCGGAACAACGGCTGCTTATGCTTACAGTCTTTATCTTACGATTCGAAGCCTCGGTTCCCATGGGCATACTGACGGCCTTTACTATGAAACAAGCGCGATATTGCTGACGCTCATTTTGTTAGGAAAGCTGTTTGAAACGAAGGCGAAAGGGCGCTCATCAGATGCCATTAAAAAGCTCATGAAGCTGCAAGCCAAAACAGCGGCGGTCGTAAGAGACGGACGGGAGCAAATCATCCCGATAGATGAAGTGGCTGTTGGTGATATTGTTCATGTCAAACCAGGCGAACGAATTCCTGTCGATGGAGAGGTGCTGGAAGGCCGCTCGGCTGTAGATGAATCCATGATTACAGGAGAAAGTCTTCCTGTTGACAAATCTCCCGGTGACAGCGTGACAGGAGCGACTGTGAACTCAAACGGTTTCCTGAAAATCAAGGCTGTTAACGTCGGGAAAGAAACAGCGCTTTCTCATATCATCAAAATTGTGGAGGAAGCACAAGGATCAAAAGCGCCGATCCAGCGTCTCGCCGACCAGATCTCCGGCATTTTTGTGCCGATTGTATTGGGGATCGCCGTCCTTACGTTCCTTATTTGGTATCTTTGGGCGTCTCCAGGTGATTTTGCTGAAGCAATCAGCAAGTTTATTGCGGTTCTCGTCATCGCCTGTCCATGTGCACTGGGTCTTGCCACCCCGACAAGCATTATGGCAGGATCCGGACGGGCGGCTGAATTCGGCATTCTTTTTAAAGGCGGAGAGCATTTAGAAAAAACACACCGCCTTGATACCATTGTTCTCGATAAAACCGGAACAGTGACAAACGGAAAGCCGAAGCTGACCGATGCCATTCCGGCCGATGGCTTTGAAGAAACAGAGCTGCTCCGGTTCGCAGCAGCAGCTGAGACGGGCTCGGAACACCCGCTCGGCGAAGCGATCGTTGCCGGTGTGAAAGATAAAGGGCTGGAGATACCGAAGCTCACCCATTTTGAAGCGAAAGTAGGCGCTGGTATTTCAGCCAAAGCCGGAGGCAAAACGATACTCGTCGGCACAAGACGGTTAATGGAGAGCGAACGGATTGAGCATAAGGCTTTTCTTCCTCGGATGGAGGAGTTTGAAGGAGAAGGAAAAACGGTGATGCTCGTGTCCATTGATGGAGCAGCAGCGGGACTGGTAGCGGTTGCCGACACGATAAAAGACACGTCGCGGGAGGCAGTCACCCGTCTGAAAGAGATGGGTCTGGATGTCATCATGATGACCGGGGACAATCGCAGAACGGCAGAAGCGATAGCGAAGGAAGCTGGAATTGACAGCGTCATTGCTGAGGTCCTTCCTGAGCAAAAGGCCGCTGAAATCTCCCGCCTGCAAAAAGAAGGACGCCAGACGGCAATGGTCGGTGATGGAATCAACGATGCACCCGCGCTTGCCACAGCGGATATCGGCATGGCAATTGGAACAGGCACCGACATCGCGATGGAAACAGCGGACATAACGCTCATTCGCGGCGATCTGAACAGTATTGCGGACGCCATCCGTATGAGCAGACTTACCATGAAAAACATTAAACAAAACTTATTCTGGGCGCTTGGCTATAACAGTCTCGGCATTCCCGTCGCGGCCCTTGGATTTTTAGCGCCATGGATAGCGGGAGCGGCAATGGCTTTTAGCTCTGTATCTGTTGTTCTGAATGCGCTGCGTCTGCAAAAAGTAAAATAAAAACCGGTGATTTGCCGGTTTTTATTTTTCATTGACACTTTCTTGGAAAACACCATATAATAGATGTAACTATTATATGAGTATATGCTCATATATGTAATTTTGATACTCACACTCATTCATATGCTTGAGGGAACCCTAAATCGGAAGGTAAGGTGAGACAAATGAAACAAGTGACGCGGGAATATGTTCTGGACGGTTTGGATTGCAGCAACTGCGCACAAAAAATCGAAAATGGCGTCAAAGGCATCAAAGGCGTTGACGGATGCGCGGTTAACTTTGCAGCAAGCACACTGACTGTCTCAGCCGATGGCAAAGAAGAACAATGGGTCACCAATAAGGTCGAGAAAAAAGTAAAATCAATTGATCCTCATGTAACAGTTCGTCCGAAACATAAAAAGAAATCAGCAGATGACGGTTATCGAAAAAGAATGATCAATATGCTGATCAGAATGGCAGCAGCGGTCCTTCTCGGAGCGGCGGCATATTTGATTCATGCCGGCCCAATGCTGGAATTTTTATTATTTTTCGCTGCCTACTTGATAATCGGAGGAGACATTGTCGTTCGAGCGGTCAAAAATATCAGCCGCGGACAAGTGTTTGATGAACATTTCTTAATGGCTCTTGCTACAATCGGCGCTTTTTTAATTCAGCAATACCCAGAAGGCGTTGCTGTGATGCTGTTTTATCAAATCGGCGAGCTGTTTCAAGGAGCCGCGGTCAGCCGTTCTAGAAAATCGATCAGTGCATTAATGGATATCAGGCCGGATTACGCCAATATGAAAATAGGAGACGGCATCAAGACCGTTTCTCCGGAGGACGTGCAGACAGGAGATATCATTGTCGTCAACCCGGGAGAAAGCATACCGCTGGACGGAAAGGTTGTGCAGGGATCGGCGATGGTTGATACATCAGCGCTGACAGGAGAATCTGTACCAAGAAAAGCGGCAGAAGGACAAGAAGTCATGTCCGGCTTTATCAATCAAAACGGCGTTCTGCATATCGAAGTAACAAAAGGCTATCAGGATTCCGCAGTATCCAAAATATTAGATTTGGTTCAAAATGCGAGCAGCCGCAAAGCGCGGACTGAAAACTTTATCACGAAGTTTGCCAAGTATTATACACCGGCTGTCGTCATTATCGCCGCCTTGCTGGCATTTGTCCCGCCGCTGTTTATTCCTGGCGCTTTACTTTCTGATTGGGTGTATCGCGCGCTTATTTTCTTAGTCATTTCATGCCCATGCGCCCTTGTTGTCTCCATTCCGCTCGGTTTCTTCGGCGGAATCGGCGCAGCTTCGAAGGCCGGGGTGCTTGTGAAAGGAAGCAATTACTTAGAAGCCTTACATCAAGTCAAATACGCTGTGTTTGATAAAACAGGCACACTGACAAAAGGCAGCTTTGAAGTGACAGAGATCAAACCTGCGGAAGGTTTTTCAAAGGAGACTTTACTCGAAGCCGCGGCATACGCTGAGCTCCACTCTCAGCACCCGATTGCAGAATCTGTGCGGAAAGCCTATAGGAAGCCGCTTTCCCCGGACACAATCGAGTCATATGAGGAAATATCCGGGCACGGTATTTTCGCAAAGGTGAACGGAAAAGAAATCCTTGCGGGGAACAAGAAGCTGATGGAAAGAGAGCAGATTGAGAGCGTCCCGGATGAAAACGCCGGTACAATTGTTCACGTGGCTATTGATCAGCGCTATGCCGGGGCGATCATCATAGCAGATGAAGTAAAGGAAGACGCAAAACAAGCGATCGCAGATTTGAAATCGCTCGGTATCAAACAGACAGTCATGCTGACGGGCGATTCAAAACAGACAGGAGAAACAGTCGGAAAACAGCTCGGCCTCGACGAGGTTTATGCGGAGCTGCTGCCGGAGGATAAAGTGGAGCGGGTAGAAGCATTGGAATCGAAGCTGCTCCCGAATGAAAAACTCATTTTTGTCGGTGACGGAATTAATGACACTCCGGTGCTTGCACGCGCGGACATTGGAGCGGCGATGGGCGGACTCGGATCAGATGCAGCTGTAGAAGCCGCGGATGTTGTGCTGATGACAGATCAGCCGTCAAAAATAGCGGAAGCGATTCGGATTGCAAAACGGACTCGGCGAATCGTGTGGCAAAACATCGGAGTTGCTTTAGGTGTTAAGGCCATTTTCCTCTTACTCGGAGCGTTTGGATTTGCGACCATGTGGGAGGCGGTTTTCTCAGATGTCGGTGTTACGCTTCTCGCTGTTGCAAACGCTATGCGCGTGATGCGCCTCAAAATGAGATAATTGTCGGAGAGAATTCACTATTTCGGGCTTTTCTTATAGACGGTTGTCTTGTTAAAATAAAGAAGTGGGTCAATTGAGATCCGCTTCTTTTTTAATTTTAAAACGATGAGGTGTCGGAGTGAAAAAGAAACAGCAGTCTTCTGCGAAATTCGCGGTCATCCTTACGGTTGTCGTTGTTGTCTTATTAGCAGCAATTGTAATCATTAATAACAAAACGGAGCAAGGCAACGAAGCAGTGTCAGGACAGCCGTCTATCAAAGGCCAGCCTGTGCTTGGCAAAGATGATGCACCGGTAACAGTAGTGGAATTCGGAGATTATAAATGTCCGTCTTGCAAGATGTTTAACAGCGACATCTTCCCCAAAATCCAAAAAGACTTTATTGACAAGGGCGATGTGAAATTTTCTTTCGTGAACGTCATGTTCCATGGAAAAGGCTCAACGTTAGCGGCTCTTGCCTCAGAGGAAGTATGGAAAGAAGATCCTGATTCTTTCTGGGCATTTCATGAAAAGCTGTTTGACAAGCAGCCGGACACAGAACAGGAATGGGTAACGCCAGCGGTTCTCGGTGATATCGCAAAAAGTACGACAAAGGTAAACCCTGATACGCTGAAGGACAATCTTGATAAGGAAACATTTGCTTCTGCAGTGGAAAAGGATTCGGACCTTAATCATAAAATGAACATAAAAGCAACGCCTACGATTTATGTTAATGATAAAGTGATCAGTAATTTTTCAGATTATGAAGAAATTAAAGAAACGATAGAAAAAGAGCTGAAAGGGAAGTAAGCGAATGAAAAATAGAATTGTTTTTTTATATGCTTCCTGGGTTGTTGCTCTTATCGCCATGCTGGGCAGCCTGTATTTCAGTGAAATCAGAAAGTTCATCCCGTGTGAACTGTGCTGGTACCAGCGTATTCTCATGTATCCGCTCGTTCTGATTTTAGGAATCGCCACCTTTCAGGGTGACACACGCGTGAAAAAGTATGTGCTGCCGATGGCGATTATCGGCGTATTTATTTCGATTATGCATTATCTGGAGCAAAAAGTGCCGGGCTTTAGCGGCATCAAGCCATGTGTAAGCGGTGTGCCTTGCTCAGGCCAATATATTAACTGGTTCGGTTTTGTGACCATTCCGTTTCTGGCCTTGATTGCTTTTATTCTGATCATCATTTTTATGTGCCTCCTCAAAGGCGAAAAATCTGAATAAGAAAAAAGCGCCCGCGAATGCAGGGCGCTTTTTTTTACGGTACAAATGATAGGCACTGCCAGCGGCAGCCTCATGCTGATCGGCGTTTACTGTTTTCCCTCTAAATTTATCTTTTTTTATCATAAAAATGTTATTGATTTTAAGCTGAAGCGGTTATAAAATCTAGAGGTCGTCAGAAAATTTAACAAATATAAAGGGAGTCATCAGAATGGCTTGGGAGCTGCTCAGTGTGATCGGCATCATTGCGTTTGCTGTCAGCGGCGCAATTGTTGCAATGGAAGAAGAATATGATATTTTAGGTGTTTATATATTAGGGATTGTCACAGCTTTTGGAGGAGGAGCGATCCGCAATTTGCTGATCGGTGTTCCGGTGTCAGCTTTGTGGGAGCAGGGTGCGTACTTTCAAATTGCTCTGGTATCGATCACGATCGTTTTCTTGTTTCCGAAGCTGCTGCTGAAGCATTGGAACAAATGGGGAAATTTATCGGATGCGATCGGTCTTGCAGCTTTCGCTATTCAAGGCGCTCTGTACGCCGTCAAAATGGGGCATCCGCTTAGCGCCGTTATCGTGGCTGCGGTGCTGACGGGAAGCGGCGGAGGAATCATTCGCGACCTGCTTGCCGGGCGCAAGCCGCTCGTGCTGAAAGCGGAAATCTATGCGGTATGGGCGGCGCTCGGCGGTTTAATCGTCGGCTTGGGCTGGACCGGAAACTCGATCGGTTTATACGCGCTGTTTTTTGTACTCGTCGTATGCCGCGTTTGTTCTTATATGTTTAATTGGAAGCTGCCAAACCGTTATTTTCGCTTAGATAGCCAGTAAATAAAAGAAACCTCATCCATGTCGGAGAGGTTTTTTTATTGCAGCCAGCTGGATCAAAGTCCTTTCAAATGCTGACCGCGCAGAGCAAAGTTGTTTGAAATTAATAAGTAGCCCAAAATGTATAGCTGATGGTCTTTTTAGTTCCTGTGTTAGTGAATTTGAATCTGTAATTTGTTTTGTAGCTTTTAGAAGCTTGTTTGTAACTTAAATTTGTAGAGCCTTTTTTCTTTGCATAAAAAGTTTTCACATTTTTCCAGCCTTTATTTGTCTTTTGTTGCAGAGTGGCTGTAATTTTCCCGCTGCCTGATCCGTTTGCCGTAATGTTGGCCCAAGTTCCTTGCCCTGGATAATAAATATGAAAAGTTGGCGAGTAAGTATAGTTTTTAAATGAGCCCGAATGGTAATGAGTACTCCATATTTGACCTTTTTTAACCCAATCTTTAGCTTCTGCTTTGTTGTTTACTAGGTCAATAGCCGTAAAACTAGTTACGGCTACGACGAAAGCCAGCAACATCATATATAGCTTTTTCTTCATTGAGTATTTCCTCCTAGCTTATTCTGGTTCTTTCTTCATGTTCATATCATAAACCGTGAGAAATAATGTAACATCGTCCTAATCTCCCAAATTAGAAACTTCATTTTGTTGAAATATGTCGAAATTGGATAAAAAATGACTATTTTACTGCGTCTATAGGTATGATAGCAAGGATGGAAGGCTATTGATTTTGTTTGCTATATGGATGATAATACAGCCAGTTTAGTCACTCTTCACGTGAGATGAACTGATAAACACGGCAACGCTCTGTGTGTGTTTAAAATGAAAAAGATATATTTTCATATGGAAGATTGAATGTTATAAGGAATCGATACTGATGAAAGAGAAGATTCGCAACCTAAAAAAAGCACGTACAACAGTGATCAAAGTGTTAAAATAAAAAAACCGATTTCGAGTTGAAATCGGTTTTTTATGCATATAAATAACCCAAACCTTGAACGATGTTGGGTGAATGTGCTATTATAAATTGTATTTGCCTGCTTTTATCATATATTAAATATATATCCAATTCTATTTTACATTATTTCTTCTTCGTTTGTCAACTATTTTCTGGAGGTGCCGTTCATGAATCAGCATGATAAGGAATGGAAAGAAGAGCAGTCAAGAATAGATGATGTACTGCAGGAGCTCGAGAATAAAGAGCGGCTTCTCGAAACGTCCGCGGGCGGATTAAAGCATGATATTATCGGATTACGAAAAAACTTCTGGGAGGATGTCACGGTTAACTTTGATGACGTCCATGAAGCGGTTGAAACGATGGCAAGCATTAAGCAGCAGGCTGAGCTGCTGTCTGATCGGGAACGGAATCATCGGCATATGGATCAGCAGCTCAAACGAATTCATCAATTAAAAGCATCGCCTTATTTCGGCCGGATTGATTTTATTGAAAACGGCGAGAAACAGGCGGACCAGATCTATATCGGTTTAGCATCCTGTATGGATGAGCAGGAGGAACACTTTCTGATTTATGATTGGAGAGCACCGATATCAAGCCTTTACTATAATTATTCCCCAGGAAAAGCTGAATACGAGGTTCCCGGCGAAACGATAGAAGGGGAAATGGTGCTGAAGCGCCAGTTTATCATTAAAAACGGCGCTCTCAAAGCGATGTTTAATACTGATATGACGATTGGCGATGAAATGCTGCAAGAGGTATTAAGCCATCACTCTGATACACAAATGAAAAACATCGTGTCCACGATTCAAAAAGAACAAAATCAGATTATCCGAAATGAAAAAAGCAAATTTCTGATTGTGCAGGGTGCGGCAGGCAGCGGAAAAACGTCAGCAGCGCTTCAGCGTGTCGCTTACTTGTTATACAGGCACCGCGGTGTAATTGATGCCGGACAAATCGTTTTATTTTCCCCAAACTTTTTGTTTAACAGCTATGTCTCCTCTGTTTTGCCTGAATTAGGCGAAGAAAATATGGAACAGACGACGTTTCAGGAATATATCGAGCATCGGCTTGGCCGCAAGTTTCAATGTGAAAGCCCCTTTGATCAGCTGGAATATTGCCTGACCAAAACAAAAGATGGCAGTTTTCAATCAAGGCTTGCCGGAATCACGTGGAAGGCAGGCTTATCTTTTCAGCAATTTATTGATGAATACGCCAGCAGGCTGTCTTCTGAAGGAATGATCTTTAAAAATATCGTTTTCCGCGGACAAAAACTGATCACAAAGGAACAAGTCCAAGCGTATTTTTACTCGCTCGATCAAAGCCTGTCCATTCCGAACCGGATGGAACAAACGGCAAATTGGCTGCTGAGTGAGCTTAACAAGCTGGAGAAAAAGGAACGGCGAAAGGATTGGGTCGTTCAGGAAGCCGAACTTCTTGACAAAGAGGAATATTTGGAAGTGTACAAAAAGCTGCAGGCAAAGAAACGGTTTAGTGAGAGTACATTTAACGATCATCAGAGAGAACAGCAGCTGCTTGCCGCCATGATTGTAAAAAAGGCCTTCAAACCAATTAAACAGGCGGTCAGGCAGCTGGCGTTTCTTGATGTCAAACAGCTGTATCTGCAATTGTTTTCTGACTGGGGAAGCAAAACTCAAACAGAGGATACTGCGGCAATAGGGGAGCTGACAAGATCGGCATTTGGAGAAAATAAACTGCTCTATGAGGACGCGTCTCCATTTCTATATTTGCAGGATTTGCTAGAAGGCAGAAAGAAAAACACACAGATCAAACATCTATTTATCGATGAAGCTCAAGATTATTCTCCATTCCAGATGGCGTATATAAGGAGTATTTTTCCGTCTGCCAGCACGACGGTGCTCGGTGATATCAATCAGTCTATTTACGCCCATGCAATAAACGGTGCAGCACGTATGGATGCCGGCTTTGAAAAAGAGCAGGCTGAGTGTGTCCGTTTAAAAAGAACGTACAGATCAACGAGACAAATTGTGGAATTGACAAAAGCGCTGCTGCAGGACGGAGCGGACATTGAGCCTTTTAACAGAGATGGGGAAATGCCCTGCGTGTTAAAAAGCGAGGGTCGCGAGGATCTTTGTCAAAAGCTTACGCGAGAAATTGGGCGACTTAGAAAGAAAGGGCATGAAACCATTGCTGTTATTTGCAAAACGGCGCAGCAGTCAAGACAGGCACACGCTCAAATGAGCGAATATACCGATATTCGGCTGATTCATAAAGAAAACCAAACGTTTCAAAAGGGAGTCTGTGTTATTCCGGTTTATTTAGCGAAGGGAATTGAGTTTGACGCAGTACTTGTCTATGATGCCTCAGAAGAACAATATAGAACAGAGCACGACCGCAGGCTGCTGTACACTGCCTGCACCCGGGCCATGCACGGCCTGACCGTTTCTTCTATCGGTGAACCAAGTCCGTTTGTGAGTGCTGTGCCCCCTGATTTATATAAGAGTGCTGATTGAGAGAGAAGGGATGCCTTCTCTTTTTTCTTCATTTAAATGAGACAAAGGGGTTTTATCATTAATAATCTTAATCGTTATCATCATGTAAATATATTTTACTTGCGGTGTGTCTTCCGGTAAAGTTCAATTAGATACTATTTCGATCAGTTTATACAATTTTGTGAGGTGGATACGTTGCAACTTCAGGTAATGAACAGTCCGTTTAATCAGGAGCAGGCAGAGCTCCTTAACCGCCTTCTGCCAACCTTGACAGAATCTCAGAAAATCTGGCTGAGCGGCTATTTATCAGCGCAATCTGTTTCCGTACTGGAAACTTCGGGGGCGCCGGCTGCTGTGTCTGCGGGTGTAACGGCACCGGCCATTTCAAAAGAAGTCACCGTCCTTTACGGTTCACAGACGGGAAACGCACAAGGGCTTGCAGAGAACGCCGGCAAGCAGCTTGAGGAGCGAGGCTTTCAAGTCACCGTTTCATCCATGAGCGACTTTAAGCCGAACCAGCTCAAGAGAATTAACAATCTTCTGATTGTTGTCAGTACGCATGGAGAAGGTGAGCCGCCTGATAACGCGCTGTCGTTTCACGAATTTTTGCACGGAAGACGGGCGCCTAAGCTTGATGATCTTCGCTTTTCTGTTTTGGCGCTTGGTGACAGTTCATACGAATTCTTCTGTCAGACAGGAAAAGAATTTGATCAGCGCTTGGAAGAGCTTGGCGGAAAACGAATTTCTCCGCGCGTTGACTGTGATTTGGATTATGATGAGCCGGCTGCTGAATGGCTGGAAAGCGTATGTGAGGGCTTAAGTGAAGCCGAGGGCGGAAGCGCCGTGCCTGCGCCGGCCGCAGCGCCTCAAACTGGTGAATCTGCGTATTCAAGAACAAATCCTTTCCGGGCGGAAGTGTTAGAAAATTTAAATTTAAACGGCCGCGGATCAAATAAAGAAACACGACATGTAGAGTTGTCTCTTGAAGGGTCAGGCCTTACGTATGAACCTGGTGACAGCCTTGGCGTCTATCCGGAAAATGATCCGGTACTTGTCGATTTGCTGCTTCAGGAAATGAATTGGGACCCCGAAGAAATTGTGACGCTGAATAAGCAAGGCGATGTCCGCCCGCTGAAAGAAGCGCTGATTTCTCATTATGAAATTACTGTTCTCACAAAGCCGCTTCTTGAACAGGCTGCTCATTTGACGGGAAGCGAGGAGCTTAGAGAGCTTTTAGCACCGGGAAATGAGGGTAAAGTGAAAGCGTATATTGAAGGGCGCGATTTGCTTGATCTGATCCGAGATTATGGCCCATTCAGTGTAACGGCGCAGGAGTTTGTATCCATACTTCGAAAAATGCCGGCCCGCCTCTATTCAATTGCGAGCAGCTTATCCGCAAACCCGGATGAAGTGCATTTAACGATTGGTGCAGTCCGGTACGACGCGCATGGCCGCGAACGAAAAGGCGTCTGCTCGATTTTATGTGCGGAGCGTCTGCAGCCGGGAGACACACTGCCGGTTTATGTCCAGCATAATCAGAACTTCAAGCTTCCGAAGGATCCTGAAACACCGATTATCATGGTCGGCCCTGGGACAGGCGTTGCGCCGTTCCGTTCCTTTATGCAGGAGCGCGAGGAGACGGGAGCTGAAGGAAAAGCATGGATGTTCTTCGGTGATCAGCATTTTGTCACAGATTTCCTATATCAGACAGAGTGGCAGAATTGGCTGAAAGACGGCGTGCTGACAAAAATGGACGTAGCGTTCTCACGCGATACGGAAGAAAAAGTGTATGTGCAGCACCGCATGCTTGAACAGAGCGCAGAACTGTTTGAATGGCTTCAAGAAGGAGCGGCTGTTTACATTTGCGGAGATGAAAAGCACATGGCACACGATGTCCATAACACACTCTTAGAAATTATAGAAAAAGAAGGCAATATGACCCGTGAAGAAGCGGAGGTTTATCTTGCCGATATGCAGCAGCAAAAACGTTATCAGCGTGATGTATACTGATTTGACCTGAAAGGAGTTTTTCAACATGGTGACCAAAATCTTAAAAGCACCGGACGGCTCTCCAAGTGACGTCGAGCGCATTAAAGAAGAAAGCGATTATTTGCGCGGCACATTAAAAGAAGTGATGCTGGATCGGATCAGTGCGGGAATTCCGGATGATGACAACCGCCTGATGAAACACCACGGCAGTTATTTGCAGGATGACCGCGATCTCCGCAATGAACGCCAAAAGCAAAAGCTTGAACCGGCTTATCAGTTCATGCTGCGCGTCCGTATGCCGGGCGGCGTATCGACGCCTGAGCAATGGCTCGTGATGGATGATCTTTCGCAGAAATACGGTAACGGCACCCTAAAGCTGACGACGCGTGAAACGTTCCAGATGCACGGGATTTTAAAATGGAACATGAAAAAAACCATTCAGACGATCCATTCGGCTCTTCTGGATACAATCGCGGCTTGCGGAGACGTAAACCGTAATGTGATGTGCGCATCGAATCCTTACCAGTCTGAAATCCATTCTGAAGTATACGAATGGTCCAAAAAATTAAGTGATGATCTCCTGCCTCGAACAAGAGCGTATCATGAAATTTGGCTTGATGAGGAAAGAGTGGCCGGCACGCCTGACGCAGAAGAAGTCGAGCCGATGTACGGGCCGCTTTACCTGCCGCGGAAATTCAAAATCGGTATTGCGGTTCCGCCGTCAAATGACATTGACGTCTTTTCGCAGGATCTCGGATTCATTGCGATTGTGGAAGATGGCAAGCTCATCGGTTTTAACGTGGCAATTGGCGGCGGTATGGGAATGACGCACGGCGACAAAGCGACATATCCGCAGTTAGCCAAGGTAATTGGATTCTGCCGCCCTGAACAGATGTATGACGTTGCTGAAAAAACAATTACGATTCAGCGTGACTACGGAAACCGTTCCGTCCGTAAAAATGCCCGTTTCAAATACACAGTTGACCGCCTCGGTTTGGAAACAGTGAAAGAGGAATTGGAAAACCGTCTCGGCTGGAGCCTGGAAGAAGCGAAGCCGTACCATTTTGATCATAACGGCGACCGCTACGGATGGGTGGAAGGCATTGAGGATAAATGGCATTTTACGCTGTTTGTCGAAGGCGGCCGTGTGACGGATTACGAAGATTATAAGCTGATGACAGGCTTGCGTGAAATTGCTAAAGTTCATACAGGCGATTTCCGTCTGACAGCCAATCAGAACTTGATTATCGGTAATGTTCCAAGCGAGAAAAAGGATGAAATCAACGCATTAATCGATCAATACGGGTTAACTGACGGAAAGCATTATACAGCGCTGCGCCGCAGCTCTATGGCGTGTGTTGCTCTTCCGACCTGCGGATTGGCGATGGCTGAAGCAGAACGTTATTTGCCGTCCCTTTTAGATAAAGTGGATGAGATTATTGACGAAAACGGTCTTCGTGATGAGGAAATTACCATTCGCATGACAGGTTGCCCGAACGGGTGCGCCCGCCATGCGCTCGGAGAGATCGGATTTATCGGAAAGGCGCCTGGGAAATATAATATGTATCTAGGCGCTGCGTTTGACGGCAGCCGCTTAAGCAAAATGTACCGCGAAAATATCGGAGAAGAAGACATTTTGAGCGAGCTGCGCGTCCTGCTTTCCCGCTATGCGAAAGAACGCGAGGAAGGTGAGCACTTCGGTGATTTCGTCATTCGCGCCGGTATCATTAAAGCGACAACTGACGGGATGAATTTTCATAATTGAGATGAGAGACAGGGGAATTGCCCTGTCTCTTTTTGATTTTGCTTTGCGGCAAAAAAGTTCACCATGAGCATATCATGAGAAAAAATACCCTAAAAAGGGTACTATAAAAGAAGACTAGTGTGGAGGAGACTCCTGCGGAATCCAGTATTGGATGTAAGGCCATCCTTTATCTTTTGCAAGCCTCAGCCTCTTCGGACAAAAATTTATCAACTCATCATGCAGATACGCAGCAGATTAAGGAGGTTATGCATTTGGACATATTTTTAGTCGTCCTTGTTTTACTGGCTATTATTGCGATTTCTAACATTGTCAATCGGTTTATCCCGTTTATTCCAGTGCCTCTGATTCAGGTGGCGCTTGGGATTATTGCCGCCTCATTTCCACAGGGGCTTCATTTTGAATTAAACACGGAATTGTTTTTCGTCTTGTTTATTGCGCCTCTTCTATTTAATGATGGAAAGAGGACGCCTCGGGCGGAGCTTTGGAATTTAAGAGCTCCAATTTTATTGCTTGCACTTGGCCTTGTATTTGCGACTGTGATTGTAGGAGGATACACGATCCATTGGATGATTCCTGATATTCCGCTGGCAGCGGCCTTTGGACTGGCAGCCATTCTTTCACCGACTGATGTTGTCGCTGTCAGCGCATTATCAGGAAGGGTGAAGATGCCGAAAGGAATTCTGCGCCTGCTTGAAGGGGAAGGGCTGATGAATGATGCATCAGGTCTGGTCGCCTTTAAATTTGCGATTGCCGCAGCGGTTACCGGGGCATTTTCACTGGCGCAAGCAGCTGTCAGCTTTGTGTTTATTTCTGCTGGCGGCCTTTTGTGCGGGGTTGTCATTTCGTTCTTGATTATCCGCTTTCGTCTATTCCTGCGCCGTCTTGGCATGCAGGATGTCACGATGCACATGCTGATTCAAATTCTGACGCCTTTTGTGATTTATTTGGCAGCGGAGGAAATCGGTGTTTCCGGCATTTTAGCCGTTGTGGCGGGCGGTATTACGCATGCGGTTGAACAGGACCGTCTCGAATCGACGATGGTGAAGCTGCAAATCGTCTCATCGAGTACGTGGAACATTATTTTATTTATTTTGAACGGTCTTGTCTTTGTCATCCTTGGCACACAGATTCCGGATGTCATTTCGGTGATTTTTAACGATACAGCGATCAGCAACATGAAAGTGATCGGCTATATTCTGGTCATTACATTTACGTTAATGCTTCTTAGATTTCTGTGGGTGCTGTTCTTCTGGAACGGCAAGTGGTTCTTTAATAAAGATCAAACCATTTATAAGCCGGGACTTCGTTCTACATTGTTAATTTCCATTTCAGGTGTGCGGGGAGCGGTTACGCTTGCAGGTTCATTCTCCATCCCATATTTCCTGGAGGATGGCACACCGTTTCCGGAAAGAAATCTGATTCTCTTTTTAGCCGCAGGCGTCATTTTATGCACGCTTGTTATTGCCACCTTCGTGCTTCCGCTTCTGACTGAAAAAGAAGAAGATGACGAAGAAAAAAATAAGAAGCTGCTGACGGCGAGACGCAAACTGATTAAAACGGCTCTCAAAACGATTAAAGAAGACATGAATGATACAAACAAAACGGCGTCTCTTGCGGTCATTGCCGAATACAATGAGAAAATGAAAAACCTTCGTTTTCAGCAATATACAACGTCAACCCGCATAAAAAAGTATGAACGGAAAGTCCGCGCTCAAGGGATTAAAGCCGAGCAGGAAGAACTGATGAAACTGCTGGAGCGGGGAGACATCCCGGAAGAAACGGCAAACGCTCTGCAAGAACGGTTTAATGAATTGGAAATTTTGTATGCCAACCCGTTTAAAGTCGGTTTATCAAAAACAAGGCTGAAACGTCTGATGTATTGGATTTTCTTCGGAGAACATAAAAAGCCGGAGATGTCGATTTTAAACGAAGAGGGATTAATGAGAGCAACTAGGGTTAAAACGGCTAAAGCTGCGATAGGACATTTGGAAAAGCATATACCGGAAGAACATAAGGAAGTATTTTTATCTGTCATCTCGTTTTATAAACAATTAATTTTCAGATTGGAGCACAGCCATCACGAACATAAATCGAACGCCCATTTTGAAAATCAGAAGCTGGAAGTGAAGCTGAAGGCTGTGCAGGCGATCAGAAATGAGATTCAGACGCTCTTTGAGGAGCGGGAAATTTCTCGGGACATCTCTCATGAGCTTCGCCAATATATTAATGATGTGGAAGCCGCAATGCTAGAAGGCGGCGAATAATTCCAAGAAAAAAAGCTGGCATCGGACGCCAGCTTTTTTCTATAGGTTAGGGGCGATGGAATTCGACAGTGTTGTCGTTTCGGTCGAACCAGCCTCTGAAGGCCCAGTTGATCCAGCCGCCGTCTCCTTTGTTTGTGAAGCTTCCGTCTTCAAATACCCAAATGCCGTACGTAATGCCGTCATAAACGGCCGAGCCGTAAAACTGAACACCATTTAAGTGATCTTCATATTCCTGACTTAAGTTAAAAACCATGACGTTGTATTTTTGGCCGGATGCATAGAAGGAAGACTCCATGAGATTTTTCACAAAACCGTCCCTGTTCTGGGCTGATTTAATGGCATCTGAGATTTGGTTGGCAATCCCAAGCAAATCAAGGTTGACGTTTAAACCGACTTCTGCGGCAGCTGTTCCGGCTGTTGTTTTCTGTGAGATCTTCGGTGCGGGATTTTCCTCAGCAGAGGCAAGGGACAAAGGGGCAATTGTCAAAGCGGCGCCAAGTGCAAGAGTCATTGGGATACGAATACGTTTCAATTTGTTTCCTCCTCTATGTTTTTGTGGGCTACAGTATTCGCTTACCCTGCTCACTGTCTAAATAATCTTATAATTGATAAAATAGGAAAAAAATAGTACAAATGCGCATTGTTTACTATGAAATAAAAAACGTCCGTATGAAAAAAGAAGCAAAAAGAGGCTATTAAGCGTATTATTGGTATCTGCTGAGAGGAATGTGAGATAATATAGACGCTTACATTTCGATGAAAGGGTGGATGTTCAAGTGGCAACAAGTTTAAAAGATACTGTAAAGCTACATAACGGAGTTGAAATGCCTTGGTTCGGTCTTGGTGTTTTTAAAGTAGAAAACGGAAGTGAAGCGACTGAATCGGTTAAAGCTGCGATTAAAAATGGCTATCGCAGCATTGATACAGCGGCTGTCTATAAAAATGAAGAAGGTGTAGGCATCGGCATTAAAGAATCCGGTGTTGCAAGAGAAGAGCTCTTCATTACATCAAAAGTATGGAATGAAGATCAGGGTTACGACACAACGCTTGCTGCCTTTGAAAAAAGCCTGGAAAGACTTCAGCTTGATTATTTAGACTTATATTTAATCCACTGGCCTGGCAAGGATAAGTATAAAGATACATGGCGCGCGCTTGAAAAGCTGTACAAAGACGGCAAAATCCGCGCGATCGGCGTCAGCAACTTCCAAGTTCATCATTTAGAAGAGCTTTTGAAAGATGCTGAAATCAAACCGATGGTGAACCAAGTTGAATTTCACCCTCGTTTGACGCAAAAAGAATTAAGAGACTACTGCAAAAAGCAAGGCATCCAGCTGGAAGCATGGTCTCCGCTTATGCAGGGCCAGCTGCTTGATAACGAAGTGCTGACACAGATCGCTGAAAAATATAATAAATCTGTAGCACAAGTGATTTTGCGCTGGGATCTTCAGCATGAAGTTGTAACGATTCCAAAATCGATTAAAGAACACCGTATTATCGAAAATGCTGATATTTTTGATTTCGAATTGTCTCAAGAAGACATGGACAAGATTGATGCGTTAAATCAAGATGAACGTGTCGGTCCAAACCCCGATGAGCTTCTGTTTTAATCAAAAACTCCCCGTCTACACACGGGGAGTTTTTTTAGTGCGTTTTTTTCAGTTGAATCAAAAAAAGCATCAGAAAAGAAATGACGATGATACAGACGACCCACGCCCATGCAAGTGCGTTGTTGCCGGAATCCAAAGCGACATAAATGGCTGTCGGCAGTGTTTGGGTAACACCCGGGATATTCCCGGCAAACATTAAGGTGGCGCCGAATTCACCGAGCGCCCGCGCCAGACTGAGAATGCTTCCGGTCAGCAACGATGGATACGCCAGTGGAATGGAGATATGGATAAACACCTTCCATCTGCTTGCTCCGTCTACCATTGCCGCTCCCTCTATATCGGGGTCAATATCGGAAAATCCGGTTTTGGCCGATTGATACATAAGCGGAAAAGCCACGATAGCAGAAGCAATCACAGCAGCCCACCAGGTGAAGATCACGGGCTGGTGAAAGATCCATTCGATCGCTTGTCCGATGAAGCTGTGCTTTCCAAACATGACGATCAAAATAAAACCGACAACGGTGGGCGGAAGAACGAGAGGAAGCATAAAAATCGTTTCGAGTACGGTTTTTCCGAAAAATGACGCTCGTGACATCCATGCCCCTGTCAAAGTTCCGAGAATGATCACCGCGATTCCGGCGACCGCCGCCACTTGAAAGGAAAGCATAACCGGCGTGAAAAATTCTGAAGTGCTGATGTTATTCAGCAGTAAAACCATATTTCTCAAACACTTTCATCGCTTCATCTGTTTGCAGGTAATCGTAAAATTCCTTCGCTTCCTTATGGTGTTTCGTATCTTTTACAATTCCTAACGGATAAACGATCGGGCTGTGTGTATCAGCTTTTGCCTCGTCAACGATTTTGACTTTCTTAGAGATCAGCGCGTCTGTTTTATAAACGACACCTGCGTCTACATTGCCTGTTTCTACATATGAAAGAACCTGGCGAACGTCTTTTCCGTACACGATCTTATCTTTTACTTTGTCCCATAGAGACAGCTTTGTCAGTGATTCTTTTCCATAAGCTCCTGCCGGTACAGATTCTGGAGTCCCGAGAGCGATTTTTTCTGAATCAGTCAGATTGTCGAAGCCTGTGACCGGTGAATCACCATCCTTAGGCACAACGAGCACAATTTCATTTCCGACTAAATGAGTGCTGTCTTTTTTAGCGATATCCCCATCATCTACAAGCTTTTGGAATTTGTCCTCAGCGGCTGAGAAGAACAGATCGGCCCCGGCTCCTTGAGAAATTTGCTTTTGCAAGGCACCTGATGAGCCAAAGTTATCTTGGATCGTAATATTGTGATGGGTTTTCTCGTAATTCTTTTGAATTTCCTCGAGTGCATCCTGGGCACTGGCAGCTGCTGAGACAGTTAAGGTCACTTTTTTCTCATTGTCACTTGATGATTGGCTGGCAGAGCAGCCTGCTGCAAGCAGAAAAACAGTTAATGCTGTGGTCAGAACGGAATACTTCTTAAACATGATTGCACCCCTTATAATTAGTTATATCTAATTATAACTGATTATGTTTGGGTTATGTGGGTTTTTTTACATTCTCCGAAAAGGTATAATGAAATAGGAGAGTGATGATGATGAATGAAACCTCTTCCTATACGATAGAAGAAGTTGCTGGTCTGCTGAAGGTATCAAAGCTGACCGTTTATGATTTGATTAAAAAAGGCATGATCCCTGCTTACCGTGTCGGAAGGCAGATGCGTGTCGATGAAGCAGATTTAAAGCAATATAAGGCGAACATGAGAATGTCTCAGCCTGTGTCTTCACCCGAAGAGCCGAGAAAGGCACAGGAGCCGATGCCGGAGGGAAGGCGGAATGTCGTCATCAGCGGACAGGATCTATCGATGGATCTGCTCAGCAAGCATTTGGAAAATGCCATTCAAGAGACGCCGCTCCGCCAATACAAAGGCAGCTTAAACAGCCTCATTGACATGTACCAAGGCAAATGCGACATTGTCAGCCTGCATCTGTACGATGCGGAAACCGCTCAATATAATACGCCTTATGTGAAACGCATTCTGTCAGGCGAACCGTTTTGTCAGATGAATGTTGTCCTTCGCAAAGCCGGCTTATACGTTCAAAAAGGAAATCCGAAAAACATACAAGGCTGGGATGACCTGAAACGAACCGACATCCGCATCATCAACAGAGAAAAAGGATCGGGCGCAAGAGTGCTGCTTGACGAACAGCTTGGTCTGCTTGGTGTGACACCTTCAGATGTCAAGGGCTACAGTGACATTGTGACTGATCATTATGCTGTTGCCTCCCAAGTCTCGAGCGGACAGGCAGACGCGGGAATCGGGGCGCAGCACGCGGCACATATGGGAAGCGTTGATTTTATCCCGCTTATCGAGGAACAATACGACATTGTCATTTTGAAAAAACACCAGCAGCTGCTTGAAGCTGTAAAGAGCATCTTGAAATCGGAAGAATATAAGGCCAACCTGTCTCATCTTAATGGCTATCAAACGAAGCTGACAGGTAAAGTGATATACGAAACATGAAAAAAATCCCTCGTAGAGGGATTTTTTTATTGACCATAAAAACGCAGAAGGTCTCCGTTTAGCATTTTATCAGAGAGAGACAGCTCTTCATTTGCTTTTTCTTTATAGGGAGCGCACGCATCTTGGTTTTCTAACACTTCACCTGTTTTTTGGCTGTAGCATGTGTTTTTCGTATATACATAGTCGTTCGTGATAAAGCTGCCGTTTCTCAGCACAGCAAATGGCGTTCGGTTGTTTGACAGCAAATCATTGCCAAACTGAATATCACCTTTTGTATCAATTCCGAGCAGGTGCATCAGAGTCGGCCTGACGTCAACCTGTCCTCCGGCATCGGAGATTGTTTCCGGGTTTTGATCAGTGATTCCAGGAATATGAATGATAAACGGCACCCGCTGAAGCTGGACGGTGTCATATGGCGTAATTTCACTTTTTCCTAAAAACTCAGCCAGGGCTTTATTATGGGCTTCTGATATGCCGTAATGATCTCCCATAAAGACAATCATCGAGTTTTCGTATAAGCCTTCATCCTTGAGCTTTTTGATAAAATGCTTCAGTGCTTCATCCTCATAGCGAACCGTCGTCACATAGCGGTTTAACAGGTCGCTGCTCGAATCATATTCATCAATCAGCTGATCCTTTTCATCAATTTCAAACGGAAAATGGTTCGTCAATGTGATGAAATTGCTGTAGAACGGCTGCGGCAGGCTTTTCAGTTTAGCAGCTGACTGTTCCAGAAATTCCTTATCCTTTAATCCCCAGCTTGTTGAGGTTTCAGGAGTCACATGGAACTCATCGACATCAAAAAAGCGGTCAATCCCAAACGTTTTATACATCACATCTCTGTTCCAAAATGTTTTATGATTGGCGTGAAAGACGGCTGAATAATAATCATTCTGCTTGAGTGATTTGTACATCGTATGAAATTGATGGTCACTTTTCGTAAAAAAGACGGCGCCGCTTAGGGAAGGATATAGAGAGTTAGCGACGATAAATTCCGAATCAGACGTTTTGCCTTGCTCTGTTTGCTGGTAAAAATGATCAAAGGAATAGCTTTTTTTCATCAGATCATTCATAAACGGGGTAATTTCTTTTCCGTTTACCTTTTCATTCAGAACAAAGCTTTGAGTCGATTCAAGTGTCACAAAAATCACATTCCGTCCCTTTGCCAGTCCGAACTTGCTTTGATCAGGCTTGCTGTAGTCAGCCTCAGTGTAGTTTTTGATTGTAGAGAGGCTGTCTTCATCGGCAAATGCCTTCGCACTCATATTGACAGTCTGAGAAATGGTATCGTAGATGTGGAACTGAAACAGGCCAATGCTTTTGACAAGCACTTCCCGGTCGAAGGAATGTGCCAATAGCTTCGGCTGTTCAATTTCTGCAAGCCCCAGCGTACATATAAGAATCCCGCAGGAAGCGGCATAGTACCGCTTGACCGTACGGGGGTTCGCTTTTGACTCGGGACTCTTCTCTTTTCTGGAGAGCAGCAGAAGAAAAGCCAAATCCGCAAACAGAGCGATGAACAAAGGATTGAACAGTTCTTTTACACTGCTGCCCATATCGCTCATGTTGCTGGCCTGAAACAAAACCGGGATGGTAATAAAATCGATATAAAAGCCGTAAAAAATCGTGTTGGAGATCAAAATGGCAGTCAGAACCAAATTGGCAATCAGCAAAAAGATGCGCTGCTTGCTGCCTTTTAAAAGCAGTCCAATCCCAAATAGAGGGAGTATGAAGCTAAGCGGATTGATCAGCAGAATCTGCTCCTGCAATAGAGAATCGATCTGCAAATCAAAACCCAGTTTATAGATCACATAAGTTTTGATCCACATGAATAAGATGGATAAACTTAAAAAACGCTGATTGTGAAAAAAGGTTCCTTTCATCAATTGATAACTCCTCACGTTTTCTTGAACATCTGCATGAGATGCTTCTTATGTAAAACCTACTAAAAACAGTCTTCTTAGACAAGCTTCAGCACTCGTGTTTAAAACATACGCCCATGGAACAGCATATAAAAATAATAGCATGATGCTATTGTCAGACCGGCCAACACAAGCTGTTCGGAAAAACTGCCTGTCTTCATATACAGCGGCAGCCGTATGCGAATGGTTGAAGGGAATAACAATTTGATGCCATTCACTGTCCAGGCATCCAGAACCAAGTGGCTTGCCATTCCGATCATCAGCCCTGCTGATATGTTATTATCCGGAATATATGTGGCTGTGATAAAAAACATGATGAGCAGAAACAGCAGGCTGTGTGTAAAGGTGCGGTGGCCAAATACAGAACTGACAATTTTCGATAAGATAGGATATCTTCTTCCGATTTTACTCTGCGTGTGGCAGATGTCGGGAATTAATGCGCCAACTGCGCCGGACGCCGCCATGAGTACTGGGTCAAATCCATAATAATAAGCCGCTGCGGTACAAGAAGCGATGCCTCCCATGATGTGTGTTTTTCCTGTCATTTCCCCGCTTCTCCTTTATCTTTTACAAAAATCTCTGAATTACAAATATATCAAGAGAATGTATGTTTGAGCAACAGAACTTTGGCCGATAAAAAAATGAGCCGCATAATTTCCTGAGAAAAAGGCATCTTAAAGATGTACCTATTTTCTAAAAGAGGTGATACGAATGGCTTTCTTTAATAAAGATAAAGGTAAACGTTCTGAAAAAGAAAAAAACGTAATCCAAGGAGCTCTTGAGGATGCCGGTTCAGCTCTTAAAGATGATCCGCTTCAAGAAGCTGTGCAAAAAAAGAAAAATAATCGCTAACCGCATGCGGATAGGGCTTGGCTCTATCCGTATTTTCCATCTGTTCCCTTTGACAGATCATTCTTTCTTTGATAACCTTCTGGGAGTAACTGAATAAATAAATCCTCACTCTTTCTCAGTGAGGTAGAGGTTGCGCGGATGATGAGTCACACATGTCAGGCTGACAGGAGCTGTTAAACATGTGTAAAAGGCATCAGCGCCGAAGTGTGGAGAAAGCCGATCCTTCTCTATGCTGGGACTGTATCTGAATAAGTGCAGGACTGCCGCGTGCTTTTTCGCGGAGGGCTATCCGGAGATCAAGGGTGTGTGTTTCTTTAAGCATGGACTTTTGTTCAGGCTTTTTTTGTGTTTACATGATCTCGGGTTCTGGTCCGTACAAAGAATCATTGGAGGTACTGGAATGGAACAGACAAAAAAATGGGGTTTTTGGTTATTAACGGCGTTTGTCGTTGGAAATATGGTTGGATCGGGGATTTTCTCCCTGCCGAGTTCGCTTGCATCGATTGCAAGTCCGCTTGGCGCTACGTCCGCCTGGCTTTTGACAGGTGCGGGCGTGCTGATGATTGCGCTTGTCTTCGGGCACTTGTCCATTCGAAAGCCTGAGCTGACAGCGGGGCCGCAAAGTTATGCGAGAGCGCTGTTTTCTGATCCGAAGAAAGGGAACGCTGCCGGATTCACAATGGTGTGGGGCTACTGGGTGGCGAGCTGGATCAGTAACGTGGCGATTATCACAAGTCTTGCCGGTTATTTGACTTCGTTTTTCCCGATTTTAGTTGATAAACGTGTACTGTTTGCTGTCGGCAGCCAAGAGGTGACACTCGGCCAATTGCTGACGTTTGCTGTATGTACGATTTTGCTCTGGGGAACGCACACGATTCTTGTTGCAAGCATTAACGGTGCAAGTAAATTAAACTTTATCACAACGTTTTCAAAAGTATTAGGTTTTGTTTTCTTTATCATTGCCGGATTGTTTGTGTTTCAAACGACATTATTCGATCATTTTTATTTTCCGATTCAAGGTGAGAACGGCACAAGCATTGGCATCGGCGGACAGGTTCACAACGCCGCCATTTCTACTCTATGGGCGTTTGTCGGAATTGAATCAGCAGTGATCTTGTCTGGACGCGCGCGTACTCAGCGTGATGTGAAACGTGCGACCATCACAGGTTTGTTGATCGCGTTAAGCATTTACATTATTGTCACATTGATCACAATGGGGGTTCTGCCGCACGATAAGCTTGTCGGATCTGAAAAACCGTTCGTTGATGTGCTGTATGCGATTGTCGGAAACGCAGGAAGCGTGATTATGGCGCTACTGGCGATTCTTTGCTTATTCGGAACGATGCTCGGCTGGATTTTGCTTGGCTCTGAGGTTCCGTACCAAGCTGCTAAAGCAGGAGATTTTCCGGCGGTCTTTGCGAAAACAAATAAAAAAGGAAGCCCGGTTATTTCTTTGATCATTACAAATGTGATGTCACAGGTCTTCATATTCTCTGTTATTTCCCGGACAATAAGTGACGCATTTACGTTTTTAACGACAGCGGCGACCCTTGCGTATTTAATTCCGTATTTAGTGTCTGCGATTTACAGCCTGAAGCTTGTTATAAAAGGCGAAACGTATGATCAGCTGAAAGGTTCCCGGGTAAAAGACGGATTGATCGCGATTTTAGCGTGTGTATACTCATTGTTTGTTATCGTAACAGGCACAGCGGATTTAACGACATTTATTCTCGGCATCGGTTTGTTCTTTGTCGGTCTGGTGATTTATCCGTTTGTGATTAAGAAATTCTCGAAAGAAAAACAAGCATAAAAAAAAAGATATTTCTCCTGTTATAAGTCGCATACACAAAATAGCGGACAGGAACGCTGCCAGTGATAGAAATATCTTTAGAGACATTCGAATATGCAAAAAACGCTGTTTCAGTTTCTCCAGAAAATGAAACAAAGCCAGCACTAGGATAAAAACGAGAAGCACATGAGAAAAAGGGTTTCCGATATAAAGACCGTTGAAAAAACTAATGGCGATGATGATGCAGCTTAATATGAATTGAGAAAGAAAATATGCATGTGGTTCAATATGGGTTGCTCCGTCCTGTCGGATTCTTTGCAATATAGAAAAGAGCCGCAGATCAGTGCGGCTCTTTGTTTATTTTGTTAAGCTTTTCGTGATAAACTTCAGCTGTCCTTCTAGTGAAATCGGGTCTGAGAAATAGAAGCCGATCGGGTCAATTTTATAGACATGATCATTTTTAACAGCATCGAGGTTTTTCCAAATAGAACTGTCAAATACGCCGCCATCGTCTCCGCCTGATTGCCATGGACCCGCGAAAATGTAATCTCCGGCGAAGTCAGGGAGCTTTTCTAAAGAAATGCTGGTATACCCTGGGCCTTGGTCAATGGCTTTTTCCTTTGTCAGCTTTGTGGCCTGTAAACCAAGATCTTTGTAAACGATGCTTCCGCCTCTTCCGAAATCTTTACCGAACACATAAATGTTTTTGCCGTTTGTTTGCATAATGGAAACCGTTTTGTCACCGATGACTTTTTGAATTTTTGTTTTGGCTGCCGCGACTTTTTTGTCCCACTCGGCAAGCCACTTCTCCGCTTTATCTTCCGTTCCTGTCATTTTTGCGAATTCTTTCAGCTGTTCGATGTTATCGAACTTATCGTATTTCACCGCAACAGTCGGCGCGATTTTTTCGAGCTTTTTAATATCGGCGTCTTGTGTAGTCCAAACGATGATCAGGTCAGGCTTTAAATCAATCACTTTTTCAACAGAAGTGCCGTCTCCGATATTTGTGACACCGTCGGTTTTACCTTTGTAGTAAGGGTTTTTAAATACATTTTCAGGTGCACCGACGACGTTGATGCCCAGTGTTTTGAAGTCTCCGTAGTAGCCGTCAGCCATGACAACCACCCGTTTAGGATGTTTAGGGATTTTCACATTTCCGTTTTCAGCCTTGTATGTAACGGTTTCTTCGTCTTTTGAACCAGAGGAAGAGCCTTTGCTTTCTGAGTGATTTCCGCAGGCTGCCAGCGCTGCAATCAATAGCAGGGCAAAAAATGCGGCTCCGAGTTTCTTATATATATGGGTCATATCTCATACCTTCTTTCTGGAAAATAGGTGATAAAGAGAATCATTATCAATGTGATTATACCATCGCAAGAGCCAGTTGACACGATATTTTTGCAATTATATTCTCATTTTTGTTTAAAACGCTCTATTAAATCAGCGGAAAAAAGTGATATACTGAAACAGCAATTGATAATCATTATCATTATCGAAAGGAAGTACGGCTGTTGAGTCACATGAAAAATAAACAGATGATATCAGATGAAGAAATTCAATGGACATCCCGGTCGTTTGATGCGGTCATTGTGCTTGTTGCGGGGGTATGCTTACTATGCTTCGGCGCGATGCTGTCCATTTCTCTCGGTGCTGCGGATATCCATTTACGGACTGTGTGGGACGCCATCTTTCATTTCCAGCCAAATGAAACCTCACACCAAATCATACACGATCTTCGGCTGCCAAGAACGGCTGCTGCCGCGCTTGTCGGCGCATTGTTAGCCGTGTCTGGGGCGATCATGCAGGGCATGACGAGAAACCCATTGGCGGAGCCTTCTATTATGGGGATAACATCGGGCTCTGCTTTTGCTATTTCGATTGCGTTTGCTTTTTTTCCAGGACTTTCTGCCTTCGGGCTTGTGCTGTGGTCCTTTGCGGGCGCGGGACTGGGGGCATCGACGGTATTGGGCATCGGCATGTTTTCCAGGGGCGGTCTCACGCCTGTAAAGCTTGCTCTTGCCGGAACGGCCGTCAGTTATTTCTTTACGGGCATTTCAACCGCAATTGCGCTCCGTTTTGATGTAGCACAGGATGTCAGCTTTTGGTACGCAGGCGGGGTAGCGGGTGTGAAATGGTCAGGCGTTCAGCTGCTGGTTATTGCAGGAGCTGTCGGTTTGACGTTTGCGTTTATCATTGCCAGGTCTGTGACGGTGTTAAGCCTCGGTGACGATCTGGCGAAGGGGCTTGGGCAGTATACATCAGCGGTGAAACTGGTTGGCATGCTTGTCGTTGTGGTGTTGACGGGAGCTGCTGTTTCTATTGCCGGCACTATCGCGTTTATCGGACTGATCATTCCTCATATCACAAGGTTTTTGGTAGGGGTTGATTATCGGTGGATCATTCCTTGCTCGGCGGTGCTTGGCGCTGTTTTGCTTGTTTTTGCTGACATTGCGGCCAGACTCGTGAACGCGCCGTTTGAAACACCTGTCGGCGCGCTGACCTCCCTCATCGGTGTTCCCTTTTTCTTTTATTTGGCACGTCGTGAAAGGAGAGGGCTGTAATGAAAACGAAAACGAAAAAACCTCTTGTTGTGATAGCAGTGACTCTTCTGCTGATCGTGCTTGTCTTTTTTATCAGTCTGAATATGGGTGTCATTAAAATTGCCCCATTGCAAACGCTCAATGTCTTTTTCGGCCAAGGGACGGCGCGGGATGAGCTTGTCTTATTTGAGTTCAGGCTGCCGCGAATAATGTTGTCGTTGCTTGTTGGGGCGGGTATCGCTGTTGCCGGAGCCATTTTGCAAAGCGTGTCTCAAAATGATTTGGCTGAACCGGGTATTCTCGGGATTAACGCCGGGGGTTCGCTTGCCGTTGTGCTCTTTATTTACTTTTTTCAAGGATCAGCATCAGATCTCGGCTTTTTAGGAACGTTTATGCTGCCGTTCAGCGCTTTGGCAGGCGCGTTCCTCGCCGCGTTTCTCATTTATCTTCTGGCTTGGAAAAAAGGTGTGACTCCGATTCGGCTGATCCTAGTCGGAATCGGTGTGAATGCCGGATTTAATGCCCTTTTGCTTATTTTTCAGCTCAAAATGGACCCGCATGACTTTATGCAGGCTGCGGTTTGGATATCAGGCTCGATATGGGGGGCCAATTGGAACATGATCTGGGCGGTACTCCCCTGGATTGTGATCTTGCTTCCTTTTACTTTATATAAAGCACGCTATTTGAACATTTTACAGCTGGGAGACCAATTAGCGACCGGACTTGGCACTGCTGTTGAAAAGGAAAGGCGGATTCTCCTTCTGGCAGCGGTCGCTCTTGCCGCATCCTGTGTCGCAGCTGCAGGAGGCATCGCGTTCCTCGGATTAATCGCACCGCATGTGGCAAGAAGGCTTACCGGTCCCCGCCACCAGACGCTTATACCGGTTTCCGCCTTTATCGGCGCGTTTCTGTTTCTGCTGGCTGATACGCTGGCGAGAAATGTATTGGCACCGTCAGAAATTCCGGTCGGACTTGTCATCTCCGTTTTAGGTGCGCCTTACTTTATTTATTTATTGATGAAATCGAATTGAGGAGGGGACCGAACTTGAATTCATTATCAACGGAACAGCTTGGGATCGGTTATGGCGACAGGCTGATTGTAGAAGATTTAAATATATCCATTCCTAAAGGAAAAATAACAACCTTAATTGGGCCGAATGGCTGCGGAAAGTCAACGATATTAAAAACGATGTCCAGAATTATGCGCTCGCATCAAGGTGCCGTTTACTTAAACGGCAATGCGATTCATAAAATGTCTACTAAGGACATTGCGAAGGATATGGCCATTCTGCCGCAGACGCCTGAGGCTCCGAGCGGATTAACGGTGTACGAATTGGTGTCATACGGCAGATTTCCGCATCAATCAGGCTTCGGCAGATTAAATGATGAAGACCGCCGCATCATCAAATGGGCCCTCGAAGAAACCGGCATGGCGGAATACCATGAGCGTCCGATTGAGGCGTTGTCAGGCGGACAGCGTCAGCGCGTGTGGATTGCGATGGCGCTTGCACAAGGGACAGAGCTGCTTTTGCTTGACGAGCCAACAACATATCTCGATCTCGCACATCAGCTCGAAATCCTGCAGCTGCTTGACAGACTGAATAAGGAACAGGGGCGGACGATTTTAATGGTGATTCATGATCTGAATCACGCGGCCCGTTTTTCCCATTATATGATTGCGCTCAAAAAAGGCACGGTCATCAAGGAAGGGACCGCACTGGAGGTCATGACGCCGGATATTTTGAAGCGGGTATTCCAGATTGATGCCGAAATCGTCACTGATCCTCGTACAAATAAACCAGTATGCTTAACTTATGACCTGATTAAAACTGAAAAACAGCTTGTTTCTGTGTAAGAAAAATCCCGGTATGACGCCGGGATTTTTTATTTTTAACCATAAAAATATAATTTCCCTTGCTAATTCCAGATTTTGAAGAAAAAGATTGAAAGTCTATTTGAATTAATAGATAATATTGGTTAGAATGTTTCGTTAATATTACGAAGATTACAGAAAGAGGAGATCATTGTGTCCAAGAAGAAAAAATGGCTTATTGCCGGTTCGATATGTGCCGGTGTGCTCCTACTGGCGGGGATCGGCGCCGGCGGTTTTTACTTTTTTACTCACATGAACCAAGTTGCCGTATCATCGGAGCCTTATGCTGAATCGGTCGCGGTGTATATGGGCGGTGAATCTGAATCTGCCCAATCGTTTTCGGGAAAAGTTGAACCAGAGAAACAGCAAAAAGTGTACATAGATTCAGAGAAAGGAAGCATTAAAAAAACGTACGTCAAAGAAGGCGATAAGGTTAAAAAAGGCGATAAGCTTTTCGAGTACGAGGGCGAGGATCATTCTGACGAAATTGAGCAAAGCAATTTACAAACCGAAATGACAAACCTTCAAATCAGCCGCTTGCAAAAATCAATAGCAGAAACTGAGAAGAAGCTGAAGACAGCCGGAAAAGACGAGAAAGCACAGCTTCAAGACGAGCTTGACCAGGCCAATTTTGATTTAAAGACAAGCCAGCTTGAACTGAAGCAGCACCAAAAAGAACTGGCTGCACTAACGAAAAACAAAGGTTCTAATGTGATCACAAGCAAGCATGACGGTATCGTTCAAAGCGTCAATCAGGATATTGCGGACGGCGCAACGGGTGATCAGGCAGCAGGCCCGTATATCCAAATCGTTTCAACGGGCAAATACCTTGTGAAAAGCCAAATCAACGAGCTGTTAATGGACACGATTAAAAAAGGCAGCAAAGTCAGAGTTACGCTGAAAACAGGCGGCGAAGGCGAGTGGAAAGGCAAGATCACTTCAATCGGCAAGCTTCCTGCTGGAACAGGCGAGGGGGAAGAGTCAGAAAGTTATGCTGAAGAGGAAATGAATCCCCAATCCTCTAACTATCCTTTCACTGTTTTATTGGACAGCCATAAGGGCCTTGAAGTCGGCTATCATGTCAATATTGAAGTCATGAGTGACGAAGCAGATGCGAATACGATTAAGCTGCCGTCCGACATGATTATCCAGGACGATGGCGAACCATACGTTTGGAAGACGGATGAGGAGCAGAAAGCGGTTAAACAGCCTGTTGAAATCGGAGAGACAGACGAAAGTGACATGGTCGAAATCAAAAGCGGCCTGACACCGGAAGATTATGTGATCTATCCTGATCCCGCGGTCAAGGAAGGAAAGCAGGTTACAGTCAATGCTGACACTGAATAATATTTCTAAATCGTACAAGCTGGGCAAAGAAGAGGTGCCGATCTTAAAGCATATTAATCTCACCGTCAAAGCTGGTGAATTTCTGGCCATTATGGGGCCGTCCGGTTCAGGGAAGTCTACGTTAATGAATATAATAGGCTGTTTGGACAGGCCGACCTCCGGAACCTATATGCTGGACCAGATGGATGTATTAAAAGGGAAAGACGGTGCTTTGGCTGACATTCGCAACGAATCGATCGGGTTTGTGTTTCAAACCTTTCATTTGCTGCCGCGCCTTACCGCACTGCAAAATGTCGAGCTGCCGATGATTTACAATAAGGTAAAGAAAAAAGAAAGAAGGCAAAGAGCCTATGAAGCTCTTGAAAAGGTTGGTTTGAAAGATAGGATCTCTTACAAGCCGCCAAAGCTGTCCGGCGGACAAAAGCAGCGGGTGGCGATTGCCAGAGCCCTTGTCAATCAACCTCGGTTTATTCTGGCAGATGAACCGACCGGGGCGCTTGATACAAAATCAAGTGAACAAATTTTGTCGCTGTTTTCACAATTGCATCAGGAAGGCACAACGATCATTATGATTACCCATGACCCGGACGTCGCCAGAAAAGCCGACAGAACCGTGTTTATCAGAGACGGAGAATTAGTGTTAGACGAGCGAGGGATTAGCCATGCTTGAACATATTCGGATCTCCTTTCAATCTATTTTTTCACATAAGCTGAGGTCGATTCTTACGATGCTTGGTGTCATTATCGGTATAGCGGCGATCATTGCAATCGTCTCTATGCTGAAAGGCCAAAGCGAGCAATTAAAGCAAAGCATGATCGGCATGGGAAATAACGCGATTAATGTTGTGTACCAGCCAACAGGCGGGGAAGAGGAAGGCGGTTACCAGGAGGTTTCTTATACGTCAGCACCCCCTGTATCTGAAGAAACCATTCAGACGATAAAATCAGACCCGGTTGTAAAAGGATTATCTTTATATTACTTGTCCGAAGGCGCAACCGTTTTTCACTTAACGAACGTTTCTTATCCTCAAGTGTACGGAGTTGATGCTGATTATTTCGATATGTTCCCGATCAGCATCACTGAGGGGAGAAAGCTGGCGGAAAAAGAATTAAACAGCACACACCAAGTGGTTATGATCAATGAGGCCGCAAGAGATGAGCTGTTTCCTGACGGTGACGCTCTGCACAAAAACATTGAGATGAATGGTGTGCCGTTCCGGGTTGCCGGTGTTTTTCATGAAAAGAAACAGGAAGAAAGCATGTTTGATGGCGACTATGCGAATCCGGTTTTATATGTGCCGAAAAAAGTGTGGCCGCTTATTGAAGGATTTGACGCGCCGACACAGATTGCGGTGCAGGCAGACTCTTCTGAGCATATCCAAGAAGCCGGTGTAATGGCCGCGGACCTTCTAAATCAAGGACTTTCAGATGCTGATTTGGAAAAAGCGGAGTACAGCGTGATGGATCTTCAGGAGGTCGCTCAGGAAGTGGAGTCCTTTAACCAGTCATTTGCTCTGCTGCTTGGCGGAATTGCCAGCATCTCGCTTTTGGTCGGAGGCATCGGTGTCATGAACATTATGCTTGTTTCAGTGACGGAGCGCACGCGGGAAATCGGAATTAAGAAGGCTCTCGGTGCCAAGCGGCGCGTGATTTTATTTCAATTTTTAACAGAGGCCGTCGTGCTGACAAGTATTGGCGGAATTCTCGGTGTGCTGGCGGGCTTTGGCATCGCTAAACTTATCACGGTTATCTTTCCGATGCCTTTTATCATCTCCGTTCCGGCAGTTATCGGAGCACTCGTTTTCTCAATGGCAGTCGGCATTATTTTCGGCTTGCTGCCGTCCATTAAGGCATCGAAGCTTCAGCCTGTTGATGCGCTTCGATATGAATAAAAAGAACGCATCCAATCGGATGGCGTTCTTTTTTTATTTGGGCAGTGCTGAATTGCATTTATCCAAAATAAGAAAAACGGCTGCGAGGATCATTTCTTCTGTGGTTGACAGCCAAATGTTATGAATCATTTGATCTGCCGTATAAGCGGTCATCCATAAAAACAGCAGCTGGACGGTGCCGGCCATAAGGATAAAAGCTCGTTTTCCAGTCTTAAAAAACGTAAAACTATGTATCATCAGCCGTTCAAAAGGTTCAAAGCATAGTCCGAGCACAAGAAATAACACAGCAAAAAGCAGGACATGAGCAGCTGATCGGTAGCTCGTTCCCGCCAAAGAAAAGACACAGAGAATGATTGTAAAATAGCAAAATAACACAGCCGCCGCTGCCAGCACATACTGTACGGCCTGCCGTAATAAATACTTTTGATGTATCACTGGTTCATCTCCTTATCAGCGCTTGCAGAGAGAGAACGAGCGCTCTCTGCAAGCTGCCAGTTTTTTATTTACTGCTTTTCTTTTTCACAACCGGATGCTTTTCTTTTGAAAGGACATCCGTAAATTCTTTGCCTAAGTCAAGGTGTTCTTGGATGAAGGTTTCAGGAAGCATTGCGAGCCATTGGTTTAAAGACACATCGGCATAATGGTCATCTTTAAAGATTTCTAAAAAGACGAGCGGTTCATCGCCGAGGTTTTCTACGTAGTGGCCCATCGCAAATGGAACATAACCAACATCACCGGCTTGATAGTTAAAGGTTCTCGCGTGGCCGTCAGCAGCAAAAACAGTCATTCTCGCTTTACCGGAGATGTAATATTGCCATTCATGCGTATTCGGATGCCAGTGAAGCTCTCTCATGGCGCCTGGTTCCACGGTTACAAGCGCAGATGCAATGGTTTTAGACACTGTAAAGTTTGTCGAATCCGCAATGTACACCTTTCCTCCTTCTGATGCAATCGGCTCCTGTTCAAGAAGGCGGTACGTAAACGGATAAGGCACTTCACCGTACGGCCCTTCCACAATGTCATCTTTTAAACAGCCGGGCACAGGCTTTTCAAATATATATTTTTCTTTGCCTGGCAAATTCGCGATTTCTTTTTCTGTTACGCCAAAATTAGCGGCAATCACTTCTTTAGGGGTGTGGGCAAGCCAGTCTGTCAGCTGGAACGTGCTGTTTTCAGAGAATGACCCGTCGTCAAACACGAGCAGGAACTCTGCCCCTTCTTCAAGCGCTTGAATCGAGTGCGGAAGGCCTGACGGGAAGTACCATAAATCTCCTTCGCCTACATCATCAATAAAGCTGCGGCCCTTTTCATCCACAATCGTGACGCGTGCTTTCCCGTAGATCATATAAGCCCACTCTGCTTCCTTATGCCAATGAAGCTCGCGAATGGCGCCTGGCTTCAGCCGCATATTAACAGAAGCCAGGTTTTCTGAAATCGGCAGCTCACGTACGGTAACTTCACGGGCGTACCCGCCTTTTTCCAAACGGTTATGAGTATCTGAGAAAGAAAACTTCATATTTTCAACGGTGCCATGATCGGTTTCCGGCGGTACGAGCATATCGGGATTCTGCCGGTCCCTTTCAATATTACGCGGGATTTTCACTGTCGCTCCCTTATCTCCTCTGATTGGCTGGGGAATGTCGTTTTGTTTTTTCATTTTCCTGTCTCCTCCTTAAAAATAATTGTGGCGCAGAAAGAGAATGTGAAAGGCCTTTCGTTTTCCCTTCTGTCTTGTTAAGTGAAAAAAACCGATGAAAAGTCAACTTCGATACAAAATTAATGTTTCGCTTTCTGATCTTTCAGCTCTGTCATCAGTTCAATGAGCTGATCGAATTTTTTCTCGAAACGGGTCAGCAGGTACATCGCGATCAGTGCCGGGAACCCGAGATTGCTGATCTGCTTGACGACTTCCTCTATAAAAACCTGATCCATGAAAAACACCTCCCTCCTTTTTGTGCAGTCATGTAAGTAAGTGAAGGGAATCCAAGAAATCGTAAACCATGACTGGAAGGTTTGCTTCAGCAAGCGCTAGTCTGAAAGTAGTAGTTTACTTTTTTTTGCTTTCCTTCATTTAATTTAGTAGGGAGGCGGTTTGATGGACTATCAAGGTCTGTTGCGATCGAAATGTAAGGAGATTATGAAGCATCCCATCGTGAAGCATTTTTTGAGCAACCCTCAGCATTACCGTTTGTTCAAAAATGTAATGGAAAACCCGAATGAAAAGGATGCAAAATCGTTGGACGAGCAATTCAAGCAATTTTATAAGGAGATTCGCATCGTCAAGTATATGAATTCAATGATTCGGATTTTTTCCATCGATTTTGATAAGCGGGTTCGCAAGAATCAAAAACGGTATCCGCTGACGGTTGATCATCCGGAAGCAGGGGAACGACTTCCTTCCGAAGCGGGAAGTGACGCGTTTGAGGAATTTTTAGACCTGCAGGATGATTTGAGCCAGCATGTCCAGGATTATCAGCTTTATCAAGCGATCCAGAAGCTGACTGACAAACAAAAAAGCGTGCTGACAAAAGTCTATCTTCACGGTGCCACGATGCAGGAAATCGCTGATTCATTAGGTGAGTCCCGGCAAAATATCTCTAATATTCATAAAAAGGGATTAGAAAATATCAGGAAGCAGCTAGAGGCGCAAAAAAAGGGGGAAAAGTAAACTGTGGGCGGCCAGTTTGAACATCATAGGAATAAAGATGAAATATACGACATTGAGCATCTGATTGCATGCTTTTCACCGATGATCAGAAAAAAACTCAGCAATACGTCCTATCAAGAAAGAGAAGATTTGGAGCAGGAGCTGAAAATCAAAATGTTTGAAAAGGCTGATATGCTTCTGTGTCAGGATGTTCCGGGATTTTGGGAGTTTATTCTGTATATGGTAGACGAGAACTCATAACGATACCTCATTCTAAGAAAAACGGGAACATTTTGCAGGTTCCCGTTTCCTGCTGTTCACCCCCGTCAAGAGCCCTCCTATTCAAAAATGTACCAAAAAGAAACGATATAATGATAAGATGAAAAAAACAGTGACAGAAAGGAACATAAAAGTGGAAAATGCGTCAATTTTAATCGTAGACGATGAGAAAGCGATTGTGGATATGATCAAACGCGTTCTCGAAAAAGAAGGTTATCGACATATACTGGATGCGGCAAGTGCAGAGGAAGCCATTCCGGTTGTCAAGACTAATAAGGTTGATTTAATCGTATTGGATGTCATGATGGGCGGAATGACCGGTTTTGAGGCCTGCACATTAATCAGGGAGTATTCAGACGCCCCGATTTTTTTCCTGACGGCGAGATCATCGGACGCTGACAAATTATCGGGTTTTGCGGTCGGAGCTGATGATTATATTACAAAACCATTTAATCCGCTGGAATTAGCCGCGCGGATCAGAGCGCATTTAAAGCGTACGTATCAGTCGAATGCAGCTGAATCAAACAAAACCTATACATATGATTACTTTACATTTTCTCCGCAAAATGCCGAGTTGATTGTGGGCGGGGAAACTGTAGCCTGTTCGGCTCAGCTTTTGCAGCTGCTTCAGTATTTTTGCGAACATCCCAATGTGGTGCTTTCTAAAGATCAAATTTATGAAAAAGTATGGGGCTATCCTTCGTACGGAGATAACAATACCGTCATGGTTCATATCCGTAAGCTCCGGGAAAAAATTGAGCGTGACCCGAGCAATCCGGAATATATCGTAACCGTTCGCGGTCTCGGATACCGTTTTATCCCGAGTCCAGAAGGAAACGGAAAGCGCCCATGAGGTTAAGGTGGAAGTTTCTGTTTCACTTTTTCGGGCAGATGCTGATTGTTATCCTTCTTCTTTCGATCATGCTTGTGGCGTCCTTTTTCTATTTAGACGCGCGATTCAGCGATGCGGAATCCAATTCAGGGCTGACAAAGGCAACGACTGACACGCTTGAGGCGTATCTCGATGTAAACGAAGACGGGTCATGGGAAGTGGACGATTTTCTGAAGAAATCTGTTGATAAACAGCACGGCTGGATGCAAATCATTGATTCTAATGGAAAAACGGATTATTCCTACAGCGTGCCGAAAGACGTGCCCGGCACCTACACAAAGAAGGAGCTTTTGTCTATTTATAAAAGCAAGAAGCTTGATAACTATAAGCTGAATTATTGGGCAATCAATATTGAAGACAAGTCGTACCTCCTCTTGTTCGGCTGGAAATCAAAGAGCGAACAGCTGCTGACTTCCATTGAAAGCCGTGAACCCTCCATCGACTCTTTGTCACAATATAAGTCCAGTACAATTGACTATATTAAGCGTGAAAAAGGAGCCGTGTATCTGTTAGACAGAAACGGGAACATACTCGACAGCATTAACAGCAAGAAAAGCGAAAGAAAAACGATGAACCAGCTGGAGCTTCTCAAATACAGCTCTAAACCATGGAACTATAAACGGGAGATTTCTGTTAAATTCCTCGATCAAAACAGGTGGATGGTCGCTTCGGTGCCAAACCCTGTCTATATTACTGACCAGGAGTTTAATAAATCGTTTCTGAGGGTTGTCCTGAAAGCGATGTTTCTGATCATGGGCGTTCTGATTCTTTATATATTCTGGATGACTGCCTGGTATATGTTCAGATTCGGCTTGCCGATTTTTCATACAATCAAATGGCTTGTCAATCTATCAAAAGGGAAGCTTGAAGAACCGAAAAACCGTAAAGGGCGCCCTGTCAGTAAAAACAAAAAGGGAAAAATCAAACAGCCGTACCGCTTCTTCGGTGAGATATTTGAATCTATGGATCAGCTGACTGAAACGCTGAGACGGGATAAGACAAACAGAGAAAAAATCCAGGCGACACGGGAAGAATGGATCGCCGGTTTGTCTCATGATTTAAAAACGCCCCTCAGCAGCATTTACGGCTACAGCATGATGCTTGAATCGAAGCAATACGACTGGTCTCCTGATGAAGTGAAAGAAATGGGACAGGTTGTCAGAGAGAAATCGGAATACATGTCAAAGCTGATCGAGGACTTAAATTTAACGTATCGTCTGAAAAATGACGCTCTGCCGATGGAAAGAAAGCTCACGAGCCTCATTCCGTTTTTTAAGAATGTCATTGAGGACTTCAAGAAAAATCCGTTTTCTGAAGGATATGATATTTCATTTGTATCAAGAGAAGAGCATATTGAATTTGCGCTGGATGAAGCCTGGTTCAGACGCATTCTGGAAAATCTGCTTGGAAATGCTGTGAAGCACAACGATAAAGGAACAGCGATTCAGGTGATTCTTGAACAGACAAAAAATCATATTTCATTGAAGGTCAAAGACAATGGGAAAGGAATGGATGAGGAAACGATCACCCATTTATTTAACCGTTATTACAGAGGAACCAATACGAAAGATCCGTCTGCCGGGACGGGGCTTGGACTGGCGATTGCCAAAGAGCTGGTGCACCTGCATAACGGAACGATTCACGTCAACAGCAGGATCAATATTGGCTCCGTCATTACCATTCTTTTTAAAAAAGAATAAGGCGTGTGGTTTGGACACCTCTTTGCCGGGAATAACAATATATAGACTGAAGCTAAAGAGGTGTTACACATGGATGCAATATTAGAAGCAGACACTAGGGCAGTAATCGGTGAAGGTCCGTTATGGGATGAAGAAAACGGCCGTCTATACTGGGTTGATATTTTAGGAAGCGAGCTCCATATTTTCGATCCTAAAGAAAAAATCAATCGTTCGGTCAAATTTACATCCTTTGTGACGGCGCTTGCGAAATATTCAAAGGATGAGCTGATCATGACGATGAAAGACGGTTTTTACCTGTATCATCTTCATGATGACAGTCTTGAAAAAATCAAACAGCCCAAGGATATGCATGAGAGCCTTCGGTTTAACGACGCCAAATGTGATCCGTACGGAAGGCTTTGGGCAGGAACGACGAGCATGGAAGGCGAACAAAAACAAGCCTCGCTTTACCGTTTGGACACAGATGGCAGCCTTGTCAAAATGAAAGATCAAGTCTCAACCTCGAACGGTTTGGATTGGGATCGCGAACGCAGCTTGATGTACTACATTGACACGCCGACGCAGGAGATTGTGTGCTATCAATACGATCCCGAAAGCGGAAACGTTTCAAACCCAGAAACCGTCTATCGTTTTGAAAAATCGGATGGATTGCCGGATGGCATGACAATTGATCAAAACGGCATGCTGTGGGTGGCGCTGTTTGGCGGGAGCCGTGTGGTTCACATTGATCCTTTTCAGAAAAAAGAAATTGATTCAATAAGTGTTCCGGCCAAATATGTCACGTGCTGTGCGTTCGGCGGCCAGGACATGAAAACCCTTTACATCACAACAGCTACTGAACAAATGACCGAAACAGAAAGATATGAACAGCCTCATGCGGGCGGATTGTTTTCAGCCCAACTTGAAACGGGCGGATACCAGCCGGTTCCATTCGCTGGGGAGTTATAAAAAAACGCATCCGAAAACGGATGCGTTTTTGCATTTAAAGTGAACGGATAATTCCGCCTTCCACACGCTGTGCCGTGCCGTTAATGGCAGATGCGGCATCAGATGCGAGGAATACAATTGTGCTCGCGACTTCTTCGGCTGTTGCGTATCTTTGAATGAGTGAAGTCGGCTCATTCACTTTAAAATAGTCTTTCACAAATGTATCTGTATCCTGGCCGGCTGCCTTTGCGGCGCCCTCCATATAGGAAGCAACGCCTTCTGTCCAAGTAGGACCCGGGAGCACTGAATTAACCGTAACCTTTGTGCCCTTCGTCATTTCAGCCATTCCTCTGGACAGGCTGATCAGCGCTGTTTTGGTCATTGAATAAGGAATCATAGTCGAAAGCGGTTTGACGCCTGCTTCACTTGCGATATTCAAAATGCGGCCGCTGTTTTTGGCAAGCATCTTTGGAAGGAAGTGACGGCTTGTCCGAACAGCGCTCATCACGTTTACTTCAAAATATTGATTCCATTCTTCATCCGTTACCTCGGCGAAATCCTTCACTTCAAAGAAACCGAGATTGTTGACAAGAACATCTATATCACCGATCTGCTTCACTTTTTCAAGAAAAGCTGCTGCTTCATCCGGTTTTGATAAGTCGGCGGCTACTCCATGCACCGTTCCATATGAAGAAAGCTCTTCAACCGTGCGATCGACTGTCTCTTGTTTTCGGCCATTGACTATAACGGCTGCACCTTCTTGCAAAAAGCTTTTCGCTGCTGCTTTCCCGATGCCGGAAGTTGAGCCTGTGATTAAGACAAGCTTGTCTTTTAGCTGTAAGTCCATAAGAATCATTCCTTTTTTATTGATCATGCTACTTAGTATACAAGATGAAATTTAGTGTTTACGAGAATTTTGCTTCCATACATGCAGCGGCGGAAAAGTCATTCATACTGCATATACAAGCCTGTCAGCCATATAGTATAATAACTCCGAAAAAGGATACGAATGTCAAACAGGTGCCGGTACGTGAAAATAGCCGGCTTAATAGGGAAACCGGTAAAAGCCGGTGCGGTCCCGCCACTGTAATTGGCCTTTGCGCCAAGAGCCAGGATACCTGCCTGTTTGATAAACACGAAGTCTGCGAGGACAGATGATGTGTAAACAATAGGCTTTTTTGTTGTTTACAGCGTCTTTACCATCGTAGAGATGCTTTTTTAGTTCATTTAGGAGGAAAGGGTATGAAAAAATTAGCCGGAATATGGACGGCGCTTCTGCTGACCGCCATTATGATTTCAGGCTGCGGCAATGCGGCAGGTGAGAAGGATTCCAATGCGAAGCAAAAGACAGCCGCGTCTGAAGCGTTCCCTGTCACAATTGATGATGCGTCAAATCAGGATGTTACCATCAAAAAGGAGCCGAAAAAAATTGTTTCGTTAATGCCGAGCAACACGGAAATTACATATGCTCTCGGACTCGGTGACAAAGTGGTCGGCGTCACCACAAACGATACATATCCAAAGGAAGTCAAACAGGTTGAGAAGGTTGGGGATATGAATGTAAACGTCGAGAAAGTCATTTCTCTTAAACCTGATCTCGTTCTCGCTCATGAATCTTCCATGTCAGCTTCAGCAGATGCCATCAAGCAGCTGAAGGACGCTGGCATTGCTGTGCTGACTGTCAATGATGCACAATCATTCGCAGAGGTATACAAATCAATCGAAATGATCGGTGAAGCTGCCGGAGCTGAGAAAAAAGCGGACCAACTGGTCAACAGCATGAAATCAGACCTGCAGGAGATTAAAGAAAAAGCGAAATCCATTTCAAAAGACGAGGAAAAAAGCGTCTTTATTGAGGTTTCGCCTGATCCTGACATTTACACAACCGGAAAAGACACGTTTATGAATGAAATGCTGAATGTCATCCATGCTAAAAACGCTGCAGCGGATCAAAAAGGCTGGGTGCAAATGACAGACGAGGCCATCGTAAAGCTGAATCCAGACGCCATTGTCACAACGGACGGTGTGAAAGCGGATGCGGTGGAAAAACGCGATGGCTGGAGCGGAATCAATGCTGTGAAACATCATCGCGTTTATGATGTTGATCCTGATCTCGTCACACGTTCAGGTCCGCGTCTGATCGAAGGGGTCGAAGAACTTGCGGAAAGCATCTACCCGGATACGTTTAAAGAATAATCGCTTTGCTGCTTATAGCATCAGTTTCTTATTTTTAGCTGCCAGTATCATATTGGGCATTTCCTGCGGCAGTCTGCCCATTCCGATATCCGCCATCTTTCATATCTTTTGGCATGAAGGTTTTGGCGGCTCTGCCGGCTCCTATGATCCAATGTATACAAATATTATGATGAATATCAGACTGCCGAGAGTCGTGCTGGCCGCCCTTGTGGGGGCGGCTCTTTCTATCGCAGGGGCTGCTTTTCAGGGACTTTTAAAAAATCCGCTCGCTGATCCGTATACGCTCGGTGTTTCGTCCGGTGCTTCCGTCGGGGCGGTTTCAACCTTATTTTTTGGACTGCAATTCCCCGTCATAGGAGGCTTTACACTGCCGGTTGTAAGTGTAGCTGCAGCGCTTGTCACGATTGTGGCTGTTCTTTCGTTCAGCCGCCTCGTTCACGCTTCGATGTCTGTCTCTACGCTTATTCTGACCGGTGTCATCATCAATTCATTTTTGGGCGCATTTATTTCTCTCATCATTGCTCTGACAGGCGATAATTTGCTGCCGATTGTGCATTGGCTGCTTGGCAGCGTCTCGATGAGAGGCTGGAGCTACGTTGCCCTGTTTCTCCCGTTTTTTCTTTTAGGAACCATGCTCCTGATCATAAACGGAAGAGAACTCAATGTGATGACCTATGGAGAGGAGAAAGCAAGGCTTCTCGGGGTCAGCGTCCAGCACAGAAAAATGCTGATTTTAATTGCAGGGTCACTGCTGACAGGCAGTGCTGTGGCTGTATCCGGCACCATTGGATTTGTCGGGCTTGTGATTCCGCATATCACAAGATTGCTGTGGGGAACGGATCATCGGCATTTATTGCCGCTGTCTGCCTTGCTTGGCGCGGGATTTCTCGTTTTGGCCGATCTGCTTTCGAGAACAATGATTGAACCGGTTGAGCTGCCGATCGGCATTATTACAGCCTTAGCGGGAGCTCCTGTTTTCGCTCTGATTTTAATTCGGCAGCATCGCGGGGGGAGAAGCTTATGATCAAGGCAGAGGGGCTGTCGGGAGGTCACGGAGACAGCCGGCTGATTAAAAATATCAGTTTAACAGTGAAGAAGGGAGAATTTCTTGGCATTCTCGGACCGAACGGGAGCGGAAAAACAACACTGCTTCACTTGCTGACAGGGACACTTCCGGCAATAGAAGGCTCCGTTTGTCTGGCTGGCAAACCACTCACTGAATATAAACCGAAGAAACTGGCGCAAATGATGGCAGTTCTGCCGCAAAAAACAGATCAAGCCTTTAGCTTCACTGTCAAAGAAACCGTATCCTTCGGCAGATATCCATTTCAAAAAGGGCTGTTCAGCCAGCAGACTGAAGAGGATGAAGCCATTATTCGGAATGCGATGGAACAAACAGGGGTACTCGCTTTCGCTGAGAAATCGATTCGTGAACTAAGCGGGGGCGAACAGCAGCGGGTTTATTTGGCTCAAGCACTGGCGCAGCAGCCGCGCATTTTATTTTTAGACGAACCGACTAATTTTCTGGATTTGGCCTATCAAAAAGAACTGCTCGATCTTATCAAGCGCCTGACGAGAGAAAATGGGCTGACTGCTGTCAGTGTTTTTCACGATCTGAACACCGCTAGCCTGTACTGTGATGAAATCGTCTTTATAAAAAACGGAACAGCCGGGCCTAAGCAAAAACCGGAAACCGCCATCACAGAAGAGCACATTAAGGCGTTGTATAACACGAAAGTCAGCACTTTCATCCATCATCAATTGCCTAAACCGCTTATTGCAATTCAGCCTGAAAACAGCGCCCTAAAGCAGCAGGCGATTCCGTTTGAAACTTTGCTGCAAGTGCGGCGCGACGAGATCCTCTTGCAAACGGAAATCCCGCTCCGCACGCTGTCTTCTGCTCCTGTCGGTTCAGGCTTTTCTTGGAACCGGACGTTTCTCCATAAATGGCTGCCTGCCCAGTCAGATCAAAAAGAGGAGCTTACAGCCTATTTATCTGAAAACGGCTTTTATCCGCAGGAAACCTGTGCGATGGCCTCCTCCGGCAGACTTGACCGGCTTGTGTGCCGTACGTTTGAAGACGAAGAGCTGTCCGTTTGTATTTGTGTCATGTCCGGCTTTTCGATATGGATTTTGATCAACGGCTTTGCGACAGACCAATTCTTCGTCAGGGCTGTCATGGGGGCAGAAGCCGAGCGCATGAAAGTGCTGGGCGGTGAACAGGATGAACATGGAGAAATCCTCGTTGCAGCGACACAAACTGAAGAGACATCTTCAGAAACCATAGAAAAACGGCTGAATCAATTGATTCGGTTTGGGACAGCTGAATGTGTGCGGGCGGCTGCGGACCTGCTTGAATAAGTCTGTAAAGGAGACAGATAAGATGAAACTATATACAAAAACAGGCGATAACGGGCAAACGAGTTTAATCGGAGGCAGAACAGACAAGGACAGCCTCCGAGTAGAAAGCTACGGCACGATTGATGAGCTGAACAGTTTTGTCGGACTGGCTTTGGCTGAACTTTCCGGGAAGCGCGGCTTTGAGGATCTAACGGCCGAGCTGCTCAACATTCAGCACGAGCTCTTTGACTGCGGGGGCGATCTGGCAATCATCACAGAAAAAAGAGACTATAAATTGAAGGAAGAATCCGTCTCCTTTTTAGAAATGCGCATCGACGCCTATACAGAAGAGGCACCTGAACTAAAGAGATTTATTCTTCCGGGCGGATCAAAGGCCGCTTCGCTTCTCCATGTGGCGCGCACCATTACAAGGCGGGCGGAACGCCAAGTGGTGGCGCTGATGAAAACGGAAGAGATCCATGAAATGGTGCTCCGTTATCTCAATCGATTGTCCGACTATTTCTTTGCCGCAGCACGGGTTGTCAACGTGAGAAGCGGTATTGACGATGTGGAGTATGAAAGAAGCGCTATTGTGTTTCGCGATCGAAACAGCAGCGGATCATAAAAAACATGAATGAAAGCTGGCATTTTCAATACATGCCGGCTTTTTATTTTTTTCATTTTGTCAATTTCCCTTTTTACGACAAAAAATGAACCTTATGAATTATTGACTGAAAAATGGAAAAATGAGATATTGTAACAAAATGATGTAAAAAATAGGCAGTGGGGGGCTCTGATAGATGGTGAGACTCATTGAAAGTGATAGCGTCTGGAAGAGAAATTTCAACTTTCTTTTTTTCTCAAGAATAGTCAAGATTTCCGGCGATATGTTCGCATTTAATTCGATATTATGGTTTTTAATTTTTGACGGTGAAGGTGCGATCGGAACTGCTTTATTGATTGCTGTCACCTTTTTGCCGGAAGCCGTTTTAGCACCTGTGACGGGTCCTTTCATGAAGCAGAATACATTGAAATTCTGGATGTACTTTTCAGACCTGACAAGAGCCGCGGTTGTTTTAATCATTCCGATCTGCCATTTCGGCGGATTCTCTCCGCTGTGGTTTGTTATGACTCTTATGATTGTGCATTCAGCTACTGGCGCTGCCTACAATCCTGCTTCCATTGCTTTAATCCCTCAAATTGTAGATGAAAAGGGCATTCAAAAAGCAAATGCTGTGCTGCAGTCATCCGCCCAAATTGTCCGGCTTGGAGCTGTGACACTATGCGGCGCTCTCCTTACGTTTATCAGTCCTTCATATACAATGCTTATGGCTCTCGTACTTTATCTTATTTCTGGTTTTCTTGTTCTCTTTATCAAATACACTGCTGTTGAAACAAAATCGGAATCAGCGGCCGTTGCACAGAGAGGTACATATTTTGGCAGACTGAAACGCGGTTTTGTCCTTGTCAGAAAACACCAAATCTTATATCCGCTCGCTATCTATTGTATTTTTATGAATTTCGCGGCAGCCCCTTGGGAAGCGCTCTCCGCTGTGTATGTTGCGGAGGATTTAAACGGACAGCCGATTGTATATTCGCTATTAAAAGCCACCACCGCAATAGGCGCGTTTTTATTGGGATTTGTACTGACAAAAGTAAAAGTAAACAAGTACGGACTGCTTTTTGTAACGGCAGGCATTATTGAAGGGTTCGCTTTCTTTATTACCGGAATGAATACCTTTTTGCCGCTCGTCTTTTTCGCCGCCTTTACTTTTGGCGCTGCAGTCAGTGCGATCAATGTTCCTGAGTATACGATTATACAGACATCTGTCGATAGCGAGGACCAGCCGCAAGTTTATGCCGTCATACATATGATCTCAAATATTTCGATTCCGGCCGGCGCTGTCATTTGCGGATATGCCGCAAATGCTTTTGGTTCAGGAAATGTGATCGCTGCCGGGGGAGTTGTGGAAATTATCGCGGGAATCGGAATCCTTCTGTTTACAAAGCTGGCCAAAGCAGAACAATCCGATTTGGTAAAAGAAAGGGAAGCAAGTGTTCATCTGTAAAGGTTTTTGAAGAAGCCATGCCTCGTGCATGGCTTTTTTTTATGCCGCTGGGTCCGGTGCTGTCTACGACTCTGGTCTTAACCAAAAATCAATCTCTGATTCGTTTTGCTCATCTTCTGTTTTGTATAAGATGAAGACAAGGAAAACGAAAGGAGGATCTGCATGAAGATCAACAAGAAAACGATAGGCGGATTCTTATTAATTGTATTTGGAATCTCCGTCTTTTTTGGGGGAGGCAGCTTCGGATTTATGATTCCGCTTGTGATCGGAGGCTTGCTGACATACGCGGGAATCAAAAGATTCACAGCGGGCAAAACCATCACAGGTATCATCTTGGGCGGAATCGGGGCGATGATGCTCATTTGCTCACTGCCGTTTCTCGTCGGAATTGCACTCGCAGCCGCTATGGTGTATTACGGCTGGAAACTGATGAAAAACGGATCCGCGGAAAGCGATGTGTCAGGCTTTGATCCTGAGCCAGCTTCTGCCGGCTACCAGTCTCATTTTGATGACGAATGGGAAAATTTCTTAAAGAAAAAATAACACATGATATGAGGAGGAATAACGGTATGGTATTAAAAAGAATGAGAGATATGTTTGTTGCGTCAGTTCATGAAGGTTTGGATAAACTGGAGAACCCTAAGGTGATGCTGAATCAATACGTTCGTGATATGGAAAGCGATATTGCAAAAGCAAAACAAACGATCGTCAAACAGCATACGATTGCCTTTCAATTTAAGAAAAAATATGAAGAAGCAAATGAAGTGGCTGGAAAGCGTAAGAATCAAGCTCAGCTGGCTTTTGATGCCGGTGAAGAAGAGCTTGCGAAAAAAGCGCTGACAGAAATGAAGTATTTAGAGGGAAAGGCAGCAGAGCACAAAGCTTCCTACGAACAGGCAAGCAGCCAGCTGGCTGAGCTGAAAGAACAGCTGGCCACACTTGAAACAAGGCTTCAGGACGTAAAGGATAAAAAACAGGCGCTGATTGCCCGGGCAAACGCCGCAAAAGCAAAAGAGCATATGAACGCGACATTCGACAAAATTGACAGTGAAAGCGCGTATCGTGAATTTCTGCGGATTGAAAACCGGATTGAGGAAATGGAAATCCGTGCTGATTATTCGAAATCAGCGGAAGCCGGCACAGAATCGAGCCGAAGTGAATTTGCAGGTGAAGTAGAAGCTGAAATCGAAAAGATGCGGGAACTCTCATTGAAAAAATCAGATCAAACATCACATGCAGCAAATGAATAAGTGGGACAGGGAAGGGTTTTCGTCAAGTCCTTCCCTTCCGCGCGTATCAATTCACAGGCTTTTCCTTTATAATAGAATGAATGAGAAGGATGAAAACAAATGAAAAAAATGCTGGGCAAACTGCTGATCATTGCCGGTATTCTTATTTTTTCCGCAGTTGTAATCAAAGACGTGCTTGCTGAAGGTCTTTCATTCATAAACGGCACTGAAGCTGACTCAGCCAGTGCTTCACCGCATGAGATCGAAAGCGTAATCATTGAATCGGATCACAAGAATGTGAAGATCATAGCGGAAGAGCGTAATGACATATCAGCAACCATCTCAGGTGACTCCGGGAAATTGTTTGTGGCTGAAAAGAGAAGAAAGCTGGAGCTGACGGCAAAGGAAAAAGAATTTCAATTTTTGAATGGATTTCATCGCTCTTCCCTTGTCGTCCGCATTCCATACACGTACAAAGGCGGTTTGGCTGTGAGAACCTCAAGCGGCGACGTGTCTGTAGCCGGTAACAAACATCTCACGCTTTCCGAGCTGAACGCAGCATCTGCAAGCGGAAATATGGACGTAACGGGTATCCGCCTCCAGGAGCTGAAGGTGAAGGGCTCTTCCGGGGATGTGTCGATATCAAATACAGACGCTAAAACAGCCGGCATTCGCTTAACTTCAGGCGACGCAAACTTGGACGGTGTTTCAGGCTCACTTGATGTACGGATGACATCAGGAGACTTTCGTGCGGATGTAGAAAAGGTAGCAGGCTCTTCAGCTGTCACATTAACGAGCGGTGATGTGTATCTGGAGCTTCCCGAAAACGGCAGTTTCAAAGTCAATGCGGCTTCAGAGAGCGGAAGCGTCAGCTCGTCGTATCCATTTGCTGATACAGCACATAAAGATCATCATCAAATCACAGGCTCACATGGAAGCGGCCAGCATCTAGTTGATATTAAAACAGACAGCGGGGATGTAGCGATACAGTAGCATCTGGCAGAAGAAAGGAGGCGGAACAACCAGAATGACAAAAAAACAGCTTCTTGGACTTATGATTGCTTTATTTGGCATCAGTATGTTTTTGCAAATTATCGGAATAGGCGATCTGCTGTTTTGGCCGCTCTTTTTTCTGATTGCCGGCTATTTTTTAAAAAAGTACTCCCGTGACTGGCTTGGGTCCGTCATGTATATCTTTGCCGCTTTCTTATTTTTGAATAATCTGTTTAGCATCACCTTTAACTTATTTGGCTACGCGTTTGCCGCATTTTTAATCTACGCAGGCTACCGGCTTGTGAAAGGAAAGCCAATTTTTGAACCGAATGAGAAGCCTATCGACTTAACGAAAAAAGAAAAACAGTCCGAGCCTCCTAAAGATGTGAAACACCCTGACATGCGAAGCTTTTTTATCGGCGAGCTGCTGATGATGAAGCAGCCGTTTGACCTGAATGATTTAAATGTATCGGGTTTTATCGGCGATGTGAAAATCGACTTGTCAAAAGCGATGATTCCGGAGGGAGAGAGCACGATTGTCATCAGCGGAGTGATCGGAAACGTTGATATTTATGTTCCATCAGACCTTGAAGTGGCTGTCAGCTCGTCCGTTTTTATCGGCGACATTAATCTGATCGGCTCGAAGAAAAGCGGATTAGGCACAAAGGTATACGCCGCGTCTTCTGATTTCAGCGAGTCCAAACGCCGGGTAAAGGTATCCGTCTCCCTATTTATCGGTGATGTGGATGTGAAATACGTATGAGAAAAAAACTGCTTGCCAGTCTCCAGTGGCGCGCCATTCGCATGACAACGGGAATCAGTCTGCTCCTTTTTGTCTGCTTGATTTCTTTTATGATGGTTTACTATCGGCTCGATCCGTTTGTGCTGCTGTCGTCAAGCTGGTTCGGGATTCCGTTTATCCTGATTTTGGTGCTGATCAGCCTTACGATCGGTTTTGCGTCAGGCTACATGTACGGCAACCGGCTGAAAACAAGGGTCGATACATTGATCGAATCGATTTTAACATTTGAAAACGGTAACTTCGCTTATCGAATTCCTCCGCTCGGGGACGATGAAATCGGGCTTGCAGCCGATCAGCTGAATGAAATGGCGAAGCGGGTTGAACTTCAAGTCGCTTCCCTGCAAAAGCTTTCAAATGAACGGGCTGAATGGCAGGTGCAAATGAAGAAATCAGTCATTACAGAAGAACGCCAGCGATTGGCAAGAGACCTGCACGATGCTGTCAGCCAGCAGCTCTTTGCGATATCCATGATGACCTCCGCCGTATTAGAACACGTAAAAGATACGGATGATAAAACTGTGAAACGGATCAAGATGGTAGAGCACATGGCGGGAGAAGCCCAAAATGAAATGAGGGCGCTGCTGCTCCATTTAAGGCCAGTGACACTCGAAGGGAAAGGGCTGAAGGAGGGTCTTACGGAGCTTTTGGACGAGTTCCGGAAAAAACAGCCGCTTGATATCGTGTGGGACATTCAGGATACACCGATTTCCAAAGGAGTAGAGGATCATTTATTCAGGATCGTACAGGAGGCCCTTTCGAATGTATTCAGGCATTCAAAAGCCTCAAAAGTATCCGTCATCCTCGGCGCAAAGAACAATCAGCTGCGGCTGAAGGTCATTGATAACGGAAAAGGATTCAAGATGGGCCAGGTAAAAGCGTCATCCTACGGCTTGAATTCGATGAAAGAACGTGCAAGCGAAATCGGCGGAGTTGCCGAGGTAATTTCGGTTGAAGGAAAAGGCACACAAATCGAAGTAAAGGTCCCGATTTTCCCGGAAGAAAAAGGAGAGAACGAACGTGATTCGAGTATTGTTGATTGATGATCATGAAATGGTCAGAATGGGGCTCGCCGCATTTTTGGAAGCACAGCCCGATATTGATGTCATCGGCGAAGCATCTGATGGCAGCGAGGGTGTACAGCTTGCTGTTGAATTAAAGCCTGATGTGATTTTAATGGATCTTGTCATGGAAGGCATGGACGGCATTGAAGCGACAAAGCAAATTTGCCAGAAGCTTTCCGATCCGAAAATTATTGTGCTCACAAGCTTCATTGATGATGACAAAGTGTATCCGGTTATTGAAGCGGGAGCGCTCAGCTACTTATTAAAAACGTCAAAAGCGGCCGAAATCGCTGATGCGATCCGTGCCGCAAGCAAGGGAGAGCCAAAGCTTGAATCAAAAGTGGCGGGGAAAGTATTATCCCGGCTGCGCCACTCAGGGGAAAACGCGCTCCCGCATGAATCCCTCACGAAACGGGAGCTTGAGATTCTCTGTTTGATTGCAGAAGGAAAAACAAATAAAGAAATTGGCGAGGAGCTGTTTATCACGATCAAAACAGTCAAAACCCACATCACTAATATTTTATCAAAGCTGGATGTCAGCGACCGGACACAGGCAGCCGTCTACGCACACCGCAATCACCTCGTAAAATAGGCGTCCGTTATTTGGACGCGCCCTTCGTTCCGAAGTCTCTGACGACCACATTGACCCGGTAGTCTATTTTCGCATCGCTGAAATAATGATCATCCCATTTTCTGGCGATCTTTTTCCACTTTTGAGGATAATGAATTCTGACCTCGTTTCCCAGCCCGGTGACATCTGCTTTGATATCTTTCTGCAGTTTGTCTGTAATAAATGCTGTTACTGTTTCTTCTAATCGTTTTTCGACTGTTCTTTCAATATCTTTGATATATGAATCCTTAAACGAATCTTCATCAGGGTTCCAGTCCTCGGATAAACGCCCTTCAATATTGCGTGTGACGGTGAATGTAAACTTGCCGTCCTTGTAGGATGTCTTGATCTTACGATTGCTGGAGTACACTTCGTAAGAAAAAAGATTGCCATTATGCCTCATATCAATGACGCCTCCTTCGACCGTGCCTGTAAATAAGTTGATATTTTGAACTTCAACCGGTGTTAAATTCCGGTTCCATAATTTGTCTTTGATGATAGTGGCCCCGTTTATCGCGAGTTTGCCGTTTTCCTTACCGACATGAGGGATGAGGAACGAATCGTCAGAGGTCAAGTGTTCTGAGATCTCCCCCAATGTAACAGGCTCCATCATTCTGATCGTGACCGCATTATTCTCTGTCAGATCGTAAATCACATTGGATGCGGGTTCGCCTTGATCATTCATTTTAAATATATCCTTAGTTCTGCCATCGGTGACAAAGACGTACGAACTCCTCCTTGTTCCGTTGTCTCTGACAAACTGGTTAATGATCGCGTCCATTCCAACATGATTCGCAATCACGCTCTTGGAAAGCAGAATGAGACGCAAATGCTGTGAAAACGTAGGGTTATGCTTTAATGCAGATGTTCTCATCATTTGATGGACCGTTTCACCCTTTGTGATAGCAAGCTGTGTCGGGTCAGATGAAGAGCCTTCTTTGGAGCTGATTTTTTTTGGGACGAGAATCTGCTGTGTCAGTTCTAAATTTTTATCATCCGGCTTGTCTAAGCCAACACCGATGATCAGGCTTAATTCCTCAATATTCCGGCTGTCCCAGCATCCGGTCAGCAATAGGATACATATAAACATACTTAAAATCCGGATTTTCATTTTGCTGTAATCCTCCTTTTGAGAGCTACAATGAAAAACAGAATGAAGGGAAGCAGAAACAGGCAGACGAAAATGTACCCCAGATAATCGCTGTACATCATGACTTGATTGGCATCATCCGGCCATAAAGAAAAATAATAGACAGCCGCACCGATGAGCACCATGCTTTTTTTAGTTGATAATCCAAACGTCTTCTTCAGCCCGTTAGCGGCAAAATACCCGTAAATGACAAACGTTGTGAAAAACTGAATAATCCAGACGATCAGTAAAAACGATTCAAACCGTTCAATGAATATGCCTTTCAGCTCAAAAGACTGAAAGAGAGAAATGGTCGGCCAGATCAGCGTTTTTACCTCAGGAGCTGTCAAAGCCCCGACAACGATGATATACGTCAGGATATATAAACTAATCGGAATCAGAAATCCGATAGCCGCGTATCTGAATGTGTATTTCTTATTCTTCATATGTTCAGGAAGAAACAGCATGACTTCCATTCCTAAAAAAGAGATCGAAACAACAGTAAGGGAGTTCGCAATGGGGCCCAAGCCTTCACCTAAAACAGGGCGCAAATTATTGATGTCAAAAATTTTAAAACTGATCCCAAACACAATCAGCAAAATAATTATCGTAACCGTTAAATAAAAGGGAAACAGCCGCGAAACATCACTTAGCCCCCCAACGATTAAATAGATGCCGCAGCAGATAAACGTTATAATAATGACCTGAATCGGCGTTCTCTCCAGCAGGAAAAACTTTACCATTTCAGCCATCGCCCTGGTTTCAAAACTGGCCACTCCGATAAAATAGCAGGAGATCAAAAGCCCGATGATGCTGCCAATCCATTTCCCAAGGCCTTCCCGCAAATAATCAAACAGTGAGGGATATTGATGTTTTTTCTGAATGAGCGTGTTTAAATAAATGAAAAAAATAAAAATGACACCTTCTAATATCAGCACAATCCAGCCGTCAGGAGTATTACCCTTAGTGGTCAGCGCTCGGGGCAATGTTAAAAGACCGGCACCGAGCATTGTATTTGCAACAACAGAAATACCTTGAAAGGTATTAAGTTTGAGTGGAGTCTGTTTTTGGCTCATTTGGATTATTCGCCTCTTTTGGTTTGTTTTTAATTGGGAGACGGATAATGGAATCCTCTGTATTTTTCAGGCTGAAAAATCCATTTGGCGAAAAATACGGAGATCCAAAGCTCGTTTGTCTCGTAAGGTGCGTATAAATGACCAGCATAAATAAAATAATCCCGTACAGCCCGAGTATTGCGGCGGAAAACATCGAAATAAAACGCAGCACCCGGAAAGACAGCCCCATTCCGTATTGGGGAACGGTAAAGGATGCTAGGGCAATGACACTGACGACAATCACCATAATCGAACTGACGAGATTCGCTTCTACCGCTGCCTGTCCGATGACTACGCCCCCGACGAGGCCGATCGTTTGCCCGAGCGGATTGGGGAGACGCAGCCCGGCTTCCCTCAGCAGCTCGATGGTTACTTCCATCAGCAGGGCTTCAAATATCGGCGGGAACGGCACGTTTTCCCTGTTTGCTGAAATTGTGACGGCGAGCGCGGTCGGCAAGAGCCCTTGATGGAATGACACGAGTGCGATATAAATTGATGACAAAAACAAGGTGATAAATATAGAAGCAAAACGCAGCGACCGGATAAGGGATGCCGAGATCCAGCGTTCGTAGTAATCATCCGGAGATTGCATGAGTACACCGAGTGAAACCGGCACCAAAAGCACAAATGGGGAACTGTCCACCAAAATCGCAACCCGGCCGTTGAACAGGGCGGACGACACTTTATCGGGCCTTTCTGTATTTTGAATTTGCGGAAATGGCGAGTATTTATTATCTTCAATAAGTTCTTCAAGCGTTCCGCTGTCCTGGATATCCTCTAGTTTGATATTGTTAAGCCGCGCTTTTACTTCTTTCACAACGGACTTTTTTGCTTTGCCTTCAATGTACATCATCGCCGCCGGCTTCAGTTTGTTATCGCCAATCATGATTTTTTTGGTAATGAGTTTCGGATGAGAGGTCCTTTGCCTGATCAGAGCAAGATTTGTATCGATATCCTCCACAAACGCAACCTTTGGTCCGCGAACCACTTTTTCAGTCGTCGGCTCTGCCAGGCTTCTAGTTTGTTTCTTTCCTGTGGACAGGATATAGGCTTTGTTGAGTCCATTAACAAACACCGCACAATTGCCGCTGAGAATCTCCTTAACCGTTTTTTCTGCTGTTTCTATCGGCCTTGCGTCAATTTGGTCGAGGCGTTTTTTGACCTGCTCAAGCGTCAGCGTCTCCTCATCCTTGATTAAGGTTTTGATCGATTCTAAAACCTTCTGCTGGTCATTCAATTCACTAAAGTAGAGATAGTAAAAAACAAGTCCGTTCGCCAGCATTTTTTTATTTTTCACCAGATCATCGTTTTCTTTTAATTTTGGAAGCACCAATGCTAAATTATCGTGTATATATTCCTTAAATTCTGTTTGTTCCAACGAGGTCACCTCTTGTCCAAAACCTTAGTAGAGGTTATCTTTTCCTGTTAAAAAAATGATATACTGTGTTACAGTATTTTATGGCAGAAGTTTTTTATGAAAGCGGAGGATATGAAGTGGCACAGGTAAGACTTGCAGGAAAACAAGAAGAAATAGAACAGCTCATTAAATCATTTGAAAAGCATTACGATGTCTCTTATACATCAAGGGAGTACGGACGAACGAATCCGAAGTACAAATATTCAAAGGACTCCCGCGTATATCTTGAATTAAAATTAAAATCTGCCAAGATCGAAAAATAAAAAGGATTTTTTATATCACTGGCGAATTTGATCTATTGAAGCAACCGTTATGGAGGGATACATAAAATGGACTACAGAATTGAAAGAGACACCATGGGAGAAGTAAAAGTTCCTGCTGATAAATTTTGGGGCGCCCAAACACAGCGAAGCAAGGAGAACTTCAAGATTGGTTCTGAAAAAATGCCGATGCGTGTTGTGAAGGCGTTTGCAATATTGAAACGCAGCACGGCGATCGCTAATAAACGCCTGGGCAATCTAGATGCGGAAAAAGCGGAAGCCATTGCAGCAGTTTGTGATGATGTGCTCAAAGGCAAATACGATGATAACTTCCCGCTTGTTGTATGGCAGACCGGAAGCGGCACACAAAGCAACATGAACATGAACGAAGTGGTGGCCAATCGCGCGACTGCGTTATTAAAAGAAAAGAACTCTGATCAAACGATTCATCCAAACGATGACGTTAACCGCAGCCAAAGCTCAAACGATACGTTCCCGACAGCGATGCACGTTGCTGCCGTTTTATCTGTCTATGAACAGCTTGTGCCTGCGCTTGATCAGCTTCGCAATACGTTAGACGAAAAAGCGAAAGCATACAATGATATTGTGAAAATCGGACGTACGCATCTTCAGGATGCCACACCTCTGACTCTTGGACAGGAAATCAGCGGATGGGTGCACATGCTCGATCGTTCGAAGGAAATGATTTTAGAAGCGACAGACAAAATGCGTGCGCTTGCAATCGGAGGTACAGCTGTCGGAACAGGAATCAATGCTCACCCGGAATTTGGAGAGCTTGTTTCAGAGGAGATCACGAAACTGACAGGTCAAACGTTTAACAGCTCGTCGAATAAATTCCACGCGCTGACAAGCCATGACGAAATCACATATGCACACGGCGCTTTAAAAGCTCTTGCCGCTGATTTAATGAAAATCGCAAACGATGTCAGATGGCTTGCGAGCGGACCTCGCTGCGGCATCGGGGAGATTGTCATTCCTGAAAATGAGCCTGGTAGCTCCATTATGCCTGGAAAAGTGAACCCGACACAAAGTGAAGCACTGACGATGATCGCAGCGCAAATTATGGGGAACGATGCGACAATCGGCTTTGCCGCAAGTCAGGGGAACTTTGAACTAAACGTATTTAAACCTGTGATCATTTACAACTTCCTGCAATCCGTGCAGCTGCTGAGTGACGGAATGAACTCCTTCCATGATAAGTGTGCTGTCGGTATCGAGCCAAATAAAGAAACGATTCAGGAAAACTTGTCGAATTCTTTAATGCTGGTTACGGCGCTGAATCCGCATATCGGATATGAAAATGCCGCAAAAATTGCCAAGCTTGCCCATAAAGAGGGATTGACGCTGAAAGAAGCGGCTTTGAAGCTTGAATTGCTGACAGAGGAACAATTTAACGAAATGGTGAAACCGGAAGATATGGTAAAACCAAAGGCGTAATAGAGAAAAAACGGCTGCTTGTAAAGCAGCCGTTCTTCTAAATATATTGCTGTTTCAAGAGATATGTAAGCTGCTCGGCATCCTCTGCGAGAGCTTCCGACTCCATCAGATTATGGATCATTCCTTTTATGATCACCAGCTTCGGTGTTTTTTTCTTCATTTCTGCTTCAAGTATGTCCAAGCTCTCCGATAATTCAAAAGAGGAGTTTGTGTTCAAGCTTTTTATTTTTTCGCGAAGGCTTTTCACAATCGATTCAGTCAGCGGGTCAGGCCGTCCGTGAGACAGGGGCCCGAATAAAGAGCTTGCTTCTTCCAATGTAATGAAAGGCTCATCGTTTCGTTCAGACATGCCTTTGACCATATCATCAATTCGGTTAATAACGATATCTGCTAATTGATCCGGCTTCACAGTATACCCGAGCAAAATCATGCATTCCAGGTAAATCTGGCTGATTCCTTCTATTAGAAAACAAAGCTCCGCTGTATAAGGTTCAGCTTTCTCTCCATATATGTTTAACAGACTGTCAATGTGAAATTGAAGGGAAGTCTGTCGGATTTTTTTCGCGTATTGCTCTACTTCCTCCGTATAAGGAAGAGAACCTTCCTTCATCTGCATCGTAATAAAGTCTTTGTGTTCAAGGATGTTTTCATAAAACACGGTAAGCTGCTTGCGGTAAGCTGTTCTGGGACTGTCACCTTTCGTTTTAATATTTAAAATACGGGTAAACGTTTTATCATAATAGTAATTCAGCATAGACAAAAGCAGCGCTTCTTTAGAAGGAAAATAAATATAAAAAGCGCCTTTAGAAATTTTGCATGCTTTGGCAATTTCCTGAACCGATGTTGAGTTATATCCTTTTTGGGCAAACAGTTTAATGGCTGTTTCAATAATCAGCTTCTCTTTTTCCTTCAAATGGTTCCACCCTTTCGGAGCCTGAGGCCTACATAGGATATGACCATATAGTCATACCGTACGTTATAAATTTAACCTTATTGTAACTTGTTTTTTTATCATGTATTATTTATATTATAAATTGAGATGACCGAACGGTCAAAGCTCAAGCGAAAGGGTGAATCTGAAATGAGAGAATTGGACGAAATGATCAGCCGCTTGCGAAACAGAGGAATTAAAGTGGAAAAAGTCAAATATCCGAAGCAGACGTTGTCAGAGAAAAAATGGGTTCATCAATGCAAACAGCCGCTCAAAACAAATTACAGAGATTTTAACGGCTACTCTTTCACATAAAAAATAGACTGCAAAAACATCTACAGTCTATTTTGGCACTGCTATGCGGTATGTTACACCCGTTTTGTCATTTTCAATTGAGATAGACGCCTTATGAAGAGTTAAAATACGTTTTACGATGCTGAGACCAATGCCGAATTCGCCTTTCTTCCCTTTATTAAAAGGCTCATAGAGGCTGGAAAGCATCTCATCTTCAATATGCGGTCCGTCATTTTTAATGGTGATAAAGATATTCCGATCATCTTGTTTCATGATGATTTCAATCTTTGTTGCAGCATAGCGGATTTGATTTTCCAGTATGTTCTCCAGAAGCTTGTTCCATTGCTCGGGATCACCCGGCATGAGAATGTCTTCTTCTACATCAATTCCCCATGATAATTCTTTTCGCGCCCATTTCAGTCTTTCAATGACTTCTTCTGTCACTTCCATAATACTGAATGTTTCATGTTGTACTTTTTGCTTAGATAAGTAATCGAGCTTTGTTAAATATAATAAATCTTTTATTTTTTTCTCCAGCTTAAGGGCTTCGCCTTCAATGACATCTACTGTATTTTCAAGATCTCCTTTAGGAAAAATACCATCTTTAATGGACTGGGTATATCCCCTGATCACCATAACCGGCGTTTTTAAATCATGAGAAATATTTTGTAAAAGGGTTCTTTCTGTTTCATCCTTTTGCACGAGCTTTTGCCGCATCTCTTCGATGGTATGCCCCAATTTGCCGATTTCATCTTTCCGATCCACTATGACAGGATCATCCCAATCCTGTTCTGAAATCCGTTTGACGTGCTTTTCAAACGAAACGAGAGGCCTTGATAAATATTTCGCAAGCCAAATCGCCGGAATCCAGCTTAATAAAATGACAACCGCTATAATAAACAGCAGCTGTTTGAACAGGGTGAAGGCCAGATCGTCCCGATAAGAATCAAGTGCATAGGACAGCATCATGGCGGATTGCCCGTTGACGGAAAGTCCCTTCTTAATGACAAAAAACACTTTTTCGCCATTGATTTCAGCGCTGTATCGTTTCTTTTTGGCATCCTGTTTATCAGCCAGCTGGTATACCTTATGGATAAACGCGGACGACAGGATTCTCAAATCCTTGTCTGACGAAGCCGCTTCATTTTCGGGCAGAAGCACGTGCTGTACAGAGCGCACGGTCGTCGGCGCCGTGGCTTCCTCACTGTAATAGCGCCTTTCGATTGAACCAGGCAGGCGGTACTCAGTCAGAACATGCTGTTCATTTTCAATGGTGGTGTACGTTTCATTGGTGAAAAAATCACGCAGCGTGTTTGAAAATAAAACAAGCAATAAAATCGATATGGCTAACAGGATGCCGGAGATGACAACCCATATTTGAAACGAGAGCGGCTTGTTTTTCATGATGTCATCATCCTGTAGCCAAACCCGTAAATGGTCTCCACTTTGAGTTCAGGCATCTTTTTACGCAGCCTCCGGACAAGATCGTCAACAACGCGGTCAGTTCCAAAGTAATCATGTCCCCATACTTTGACGAGAATATCCTCACGGGAATATGGATGTCCTTTATGATGGATAAATAAGAGGAGGAGATCAAATTCCTTCGACGTTAAATTAATCAAATTGCCGTTTTCATCATAGACCTCACGGGCATCTTCCGCGACCCGATAGGAGGAGACGGCGGTTTCGTTTTTTTGTGCGGCCGGCGCTTCCTTATAGACAAGCTGCAATAGTTTTTGCACACGTATAATCAGTTCCCGCGGGAGAAATGGTTTTGAAATATAGTCATTGCTTCCAAGCTCTAACCCAAGCACTCTGTCAATATCGGCGTCTCGTGCGGAAATAAAAATGACCGGCACGTCAGGGTCTTTCTCTTTGATTTCTTTTATTAGTGTATAGCCGTCAGTATCCGGCAGCATGATATCGAGAATCCACAGGTGGGGAGACGGCGTCATTTTTTTTCTGGCGTCTTCGCCTTTCGTAAAAGATGTAATGTTCCAGCCCTCATTCTCTAAATACTTCGTCAGCAATTCATTCAGATTATCCTCATCCTCAACTAGATAAATGGTATATGACAAGGCTCTTCACATCCTTTCAACGTCATTATAAACTAGTTTTAACATACGGCAGGCAATTTTCATAATTTCACATATTCTTTTCATTTTTATCCCACAATGTTTGTTTATGATGTGTATAAGGGAAGAAAGGAAAAGAAAAGAGCGGGGAAGATGTAGGATGATCAAACATATTCTATTTTGGTGCTTTGCTTTTCTCCTCATTATTGGGACAATTGAACTTGTACATGCGATGAATATGTAACGATAAACGAAAACCGAATAAGGAGTGTATGCATATGGATTATCGACGTGATGATCAGAACGGAGAACAACACACAGAACCTTCACATACAGAAAACCAGAAGCTGATTGAGCATCCTGAACAGGAATTGCTTAATCCGCCTCATCCTGATGAAGCGGGACGAAAAGAAACGGTTTCCGCTTTAGAAATGGAAAAGAAAGAAACAGCTGTCAAAAAAGAAAAGAAGCGGAGAGCCGCATGGCTGAGCCCGATTTTAGGCGGGATCATCGGCGGCGGACTGATGCTCGGCATCGCGCCTTATTTGCCGTCTGACCATAATCAGACGACCGAGACGGCTTCCGCAAATAAACAGGTGCAATCAGACAACTTTACAACGACACCTGTGACAAACGCGACCAACGTGGCTGATATGGTAGAGGACTTAGAGCCGACAATTGTCGGAATCTCAAATATCCAAACCTCTCAAAATAACACATTCGGCACAGAAGGCAGCTCCGGCTCAGAAAGTGAAAGCGGAACGGGGTCAGGGGTCATATTCAAAAAAGACAATAACAAAGCATATATCATTACAAACAACCACGTGGTGGAAGGAGCGAATAAGCTGACTGTTACTCTGTACAATGGTAAAACGGAGACGGCCAAGCTTGTGGGAAGCGATACAATTACAGATTTGGCTGTTTTGGAAATCAGCGGAAAGAACGTCAAAAAAGTGGCGAGCTTCGGTGACTCTTCGCAGCTGCGTACAGGTGAAAAAGTCATCGCCATCGGTAACCCGCTCGGCCAGCAATTCTCCGGAACAGTGACACAAGGGATCATCAGCGGACTTAACCGGACGATTGATGTCGATACGACTCAAGGTACGGTTGAGATGAATGTGCTGCAAACAGACGCGGCAATCAATCCGGGGAACAGCGGCGGCCCGTTAATCAATTCAAACGGCCAAGTGATCGGTATCAACAGTTTGAAAGTAAGTGAAAACGGGGTTGAATCACTCGGTTTTGCGATTCCAAGCAATGATGTAGAGCCAATTGTTGACCAGCTTCTTGAAAACGGAAAAGTGGATCGTCCATTCTTAGGCGTGCAAATGATTGATATGTCACAAGTTCCTGAAACGTACCAGGAAAACACACTCGGCCTGTTTGGCGATCAATTGAGCAAAGGTGTCTATGTCAAAGAAGTTCAATCTAATTCACCGGCGGCTAAAGCAGGAATAAAATCTGAGGATGTTATTGTCAAATTAAACGGAAAAGATATCCAAAGCAGTGCGGATATCCGTCAAATCCTATATAAAGATTTAAAAGTCGGAGATAAAACAACAATTCAAGTGATACGAAACGGAAAAACGAAAAACCTGAACGTGACACTGACCAAGCAGACAGAAAGCCTCAGCAGCTAAATAGCAAAAAAGCTGAACCCGAAGAGGGTTCAGCTTTTTTTTAGCCTAAATAAGAGGAAAGCATCCACACTTGTTTTTCGACTTCATCGATTAATCCGACAAACAAGTCTGCTGTCGCATTGTCTTGATTTTCTTCCGCAAGGCCGATGACGAATTTAGACTCGCTGCTGATTTGTTTGTAGTCGTTCACCAAAGCTTGGACCATTTCTGAAGCTGACGTTTCGTTTCCGCCGTCTGTGATAGATGCTTGCTCAGTGTATTCTTTCAGAGTGGCAACAGGCTGTCCTTCGATAGCCAGCAGGCGCTCAGCAATCGTATCCACAGTTTCCGCCGCGTGGTCATACAGTTCTTCAAATTTTTCATGCAATGTAAAGAAGTGAGGCCCTTTTACATACCAATGAAAACGGTGCAGCTTGGAGTATAGAAGAAACCAGTTTGATAATTGGGTGTTCATTGAATTCTCAACTAATGTCAGGTTTGTTTTTGCGTTTTCGGTTTTCATAATCTTACGTCCTCCTTGTGATCTGTTAATTTAATTATACCATGTATTAGTTAAAAATCAATACTAAATTATAATAATTATAATTTAGATCGGCTGAATAGTTTTTTCTTCAGGATAGACTCCCATGCGGACCAAGGAAAAAGCGCTCGGAATAACAGGGTGAGCTTGACGCCTTTTCCGATCGGATGACGCAATTTCTTTAAACGCTGTTTCATCGCTAATTGATAAATGAGATCGGCAACCTCTTGGGGATCTCCGCTTTCATCGGCATTTTTTTCAACATAAGAAAGGATCTTTTTATAGTATTGATGATAAGCTGAATCGTCAGCCGGCACAGTCATGTGATTCGATAACGATGTTGACCAGATCGATGTTTTGTATGAGCCTGGCTCGATCAGAGCGGTTTCAATGCCGAAAGGAAGCAGCTCCAGACGCAGGCTTTCTGAAAACCCCTCCAATGCATACTTGGAAGAGGCGTAAGGCGACAATGCGGGAAATCCGGTTAACCCGCTGATACTGCTTACGTTTATAATCTTTGCCCTGCTATGCTTTCGTATGTAAGGAAGGACGGTTTTTGTGACATTGATTAATCCGAAAACGTTCGTTTCAAATTGCTTTCTGAAATGCTCCATCGGCACATCCTCGATAAATCCCCCGTAAGCTGTACCCGCGTTGTTGACGAGTAAATCAATTGGGGCATACGCACTTATGGTTTTTCCAAAGGCTTCGATCGAGTGTTCATCAGTGACATCGAGAGCGGTGATGTGAATGGAGTCAGCTACATGATGTTTTGCTGCTAAACCGCGCAGCTGTTCCGCTTTCTCGGGCTGCCTTGCTGTGGCAATGACGAAAAATGACTGAGCCAGTTTGACTGCTGCCAGCAGACCGAAACCGCTAGACGCTCCTGTTACGATAGCTATTTTTTTATTCATTTTCCATATCCTCCTGTTTGGCGCTACAGCTATTGTACAATGATGCATAGAGAATGACGCCATAAAAGAAATTTTTATACAATAATTCAGAATTGTTCTATAATAAAATCAAATATGGAAAGGGGTTTTGAGTCATGGGATTGCAAGGGGTAGACAAAACATGGGATCTGGATTCGTTTTTTAAAGGCGGGAGCCAGTCAGAAGAATTCAAGGGATATATTGAAAAGCTGTCACAAAGCCTGCGTGCATTTCAAGACATGACAGATGCATTTGAGGTGCCAGAAACACTTGATGATGCTGGGAGGCTGACCGCATTGCTTGATGCATTTGAACAAAATTCGGTAAAGCTGCAGCAGGCCGGTGCTTTTGTCTCTTGTCTTCAGGCACAGAATATTAGCGATCAGAAGGCGAATGAACATAAATCATTCATGCATCAGCTAGTCGCAGATTTTCAGTCCTCCCTTGTCACATTGGATCATAAACTTGTGGAGATTGATCAAGGCGTGTGGGAAGAATTGCTCAAAACACCTGGACTGCGAGAGGTATCATACATATTAAATGAAAGAAGAGAACGGGTTGCAGAAAAGCTCAGCCCAGACAAAGAAAAACTGATTGGAAGCCTTGCGGTTGACGGTTATCATGCCTGGGATGATTTATATCATATCGTTGTCGGAAAAATGACCATTCCGTTTGAGGAAAAACAATTATCTGTCGGACAGGCGGAAAACATGATGTCTTCTCAGGACCGTGATGTCAGGAAAACCGTTTTTGAACGCACCAATCAAGCTTGGGAGCGGGAACAGGATATTTTTAGCAGCACGCTGAATCATTTGGCGGGGTTCCGGCTGGAAACCTACAAAGCGAGGGGATGGGAGGACGTTCTGAAGGAGCCGCTGCAAATTAACCGGATGAAAAAAGAAACGCTGGATACGATGTGGCAGGTCATTACTGAAAATAAGCAGCCGTTCGTTCAGTTTCTCAATCGGAAAGCATCCATGCTTGGTCTCGAAAAGCTCAATTGGTATGACGTTGAGGCACCGATTGGGTCTGCCGGGAAGGAATATTCATACGATGAAGCCGCAAACTTAATTGTCAGCCAATTTTCCACGTTTGGCCGAAAGTTGTCCGCTTTTACAGAAAAGGCGTTCCGTGACCGCTGGATTGAAGCCGAGGACAGAAGCGGAAAAAGAGTCGGCGGCTTTTGCACGAGCTTTCCGGACAGCGGGGAATCCCGTATCTTCATGACGTTTTCCGGCAGTGCCTCGAACGTCTCAACGCTTGCCCATGAACTCGGGCATGCCTTTCATCAGGAAGCGATGCTCAATGTAAGGCCGTTAAATCGATCCTACGCCATGAACGTAGCGGAAACTGCTTCAACTTTTGCGGAAATGATTGTAGCAGACGCGACTGTCAATCAGGCGGAGACAAAGGAAGAAAAGCTTGTGCTTCTGGAGGATAAAGTGCAAAGAAGCGTTGCTTTCTTTATGAATATCCATGCGAGGTTTTTATTTGAAACGAGATTTTACGAGGAACGAAAGCGGGGAATTGTGCCGGCGGACCGTTTAAACGAGCTGATGGAAGAAGCGCAAAAAGAAGCGTTCTGCGGCGCTTTAGGCGAGTATCATCCGCTATTCTGGGCGTCAAAGCTCCACTTTCATATTACGAGAGTGCCGTTTTATAATTACCCTTATACGTTCGGCTATCTGTTTTCTCTCGGTATTTACGCTCTGGCGCTTGAAGAAAAAAACACGTTTGAAGAGAAATATATAGCGCTATTGCGTGATACGGCATCCATGACCGCAGAAGATTTAGCGATGAAGCATTTAGGCGCAGATATCACGAAGAGAGACTTTTGGGAAAATGCCATCAAGCTGGCAGTGCAGGACGCCGAAGCCTTTTTGCAAATGACTGAATCATAAAGGAAAGCCGGGCGCTGGAGCCCGGCTTTTTCTGTTCTTTTCTCTGAATGAGGATTCCATCCCTTGGACATACCTAAAAGAAATGGAATTCTACAGGGGGGAACCATTATGCATTTGATCAGAGCGGCGGGGGCCGTTTGTCTCGCAGTTGTTCTGATTGCAGGCTGCCGTCTCAATGAAGAACAGCAGCAAGCAGAAGGAGAAAATACGGCAGTAACTCATATGAAATCTGTTCCTTACAGCAATTTCTCGCTTCGCGTCAGCTATGGTGACGGTGAGCATAATCGCTATGAAGGGATATACGAAAAAAACGGAACTCATGAAACAGCAGAAATACAAGATAAGCTCTCAGGCATCAATCAAGAGGGAGAAGAAGCGCTGGATGAGATGAAAATGATTCTGAGCGAGCTATCCGTGACAGATCAAATGGCTGAGAAGGAAGTGATTCACAGTGTGCTGGCGGCTTTTAACCTTGACAGCCACTATGATCATATCGACTTAAAACTGAAGCTTAAGAACGGGGCTGTCAGAGAAATTAAAAAATAATCATGTGCTGAAAAACCCATAACCGCCATTTTTGACCAGAAAACTAATTGAAAATGATTTTCAAAGTCAATGTTTTCTGCTACAATGAGGGATATATGACCATATCAGAGACTGAATATTGTATCACTTGCATTGATGACAATTTACTTACATGCATGTCTATATAAAACGTGCGATACATAGAGCTGCTAAAAAGCCAGCAAAAAGGAGCGGTTAAGGGTATGAGTGCAATTTCTACAGAAACGCTGAGCTTAGGGTACGGGGATGCCGTTATTATTGATGAACTGAATTTAACGATTCCAAAAGGTGAAATTACCGTATTTATCGGCAGCAACGGCTGCGGAAAATCGACACTTTTACGTTCGTTGGCGCGGCTGATGAAGCCGAGAGGCGGTTCTGTGCTATTGGAAGGAAGAGCGATCGCCAAGCTTCCGACAAAGGAAGTCGCAAAGGAGCTTGCCATTCTGCCGCAGGGGCCTTCTGCTCCGGAGGGACTGACGGTGCATCAGCTTGTAAAGCAGGGAAGATATCCTTATCAAAACTGGCTGAAACAGTGGTCAAAAGAGGATGAGGCAGCTGTTGAGAGAGCGCTTAAAGCCACAAAGCTGGAAGATATGGCTGACCGCGCCGTTGATTCCTTATCAGGCGGACAGCGCCAGCGGGCTTGGATTGCGATGACGCTTGCCCAGGAAACGGATATTATACTTCTGGATGAACCGACAACGTATTTGGATATGACGCATCAAATAGAAATTCTTGATTTGCTGTTTGAGCTGAATGAGAAGGAACAGCGGACGATCGTCATGGTGCTCCATGATTTGAATTTAGCGTGCCGCTACGCACATCACCTTGTGGCTATTAAAGATAAACAGATTTACGCTGAAGGCCGTCCGGAAGAGGTCATTACTTGTGATCTGGTGCAAAATGTGTTTTCTATGAACTGTCAGGTCACACAGGATCCGCTGTTCGGAACGCCTCTTTGCATTCCTCATGGCCGGGGCAGATGCATTGTCCGGGAAGCGGCTTTCACATCACATGGATAAATAACACGGCTAAAGGAGCTTTCATCAATAAGAAAGCTCCTTGCTGTTTTTTTGAAAGGAAGATGTATAAATGGAACAAAAACTGCAAGAACAGCTGGATGGATTGCTTGAAAAATATACCGAGCTGCTCCTTGGGGAGTCAAATCATGAATTAAAAGAAGAAGTGAAGCAGTGGATCTTGTACACGCATATCGCCAAAAGCATGCCTCCGCTCGCCAAGCATTGGAATACTACATATCCTGACGCGAAGCAGGGCATGAAAGACATCATACAGCATATCAAACAGTTAAACGAAGAGCATCGAAACAAAGAATAGGCTAAAAAAGCAGTCTGCCGCTCATGAACGGCAGACTGCTTTTTGTTATGTGGCTGTTTCATTTGGTGCGAAGGAATCCATAAAGGTGCGCAGCGCGCTGCTGATAAACGAATCCTTCCGGAAAATAAACTCCGTTTTCATCTGTCTGAGAGGTTCAGGGAGCGTGTACAATCGGATCGAACCTTCAGACTCGTGTTTTTGTACAACAGTCCGCGGCAGCAATGAGATGCCAAGGCCCGCTGTTACCCCGCCTATAATCGCTTCAAGTGTGCCGAACTCCATAATCACCGGCTGTGTGACGCCGACGGAATGCAGCCATTTTTCAAGAGTATCTCGGTACGAACAGCCTGTGCTGTAAACGAGAATCGGCTTTGTGATCGCTTCTTCTGCACAGGATACAGATGCAGCGGACACGACTACGGGCTCCTCCTCAAATGCGGGGAAGGACTGAAGCTCAGGATGATTGCATTCACAGCCGATAAACGCTCCATCGAGTTCATACCGAAGAACTTTATCGATTAAAAATTGTGTATGCCCTGTTGTTAAAGACAGCTGTACGTTTGGATACTCTTCATAATACGAAGCAAGCAGTTTTGGAAGCCTGACTGCGGCGGCTGTCTGAGTGGAACCGATCATCAGCTGTCCGCTCGGCTCAGTTGAGGAAGAGAGCGCTTTGGACGCCTCATCCAGCAGCCCGATAATTTTATCCGTATAATCCAGCAGAAGCTTTCCGCTAGAAGAGAGTGTCATCCCTCGATTATGGCGCAAAAAAAGGGTGGTGCCGAGCTCAGCTTCCAATTGCTGAATTCTGGCCGTCACATTTGATTGCACGTAGCCAAGCTGCAGTGCGGCTTTCGTAATTGTGCCTTCACGGGCTACCATTTGAAACACACGCAGATCTCCGCTTTCCATGTTGAATCCCCCGTTCTTTTGATATCAATCTAAATGATATCGAGTATCTTTAACAATCATTATACGTAACACCAAACCTCCATTACAATAGAATCAGCAGTTTAGATTTCAAAATATATACAAACAACAAGGAGTGGCGGCAATGGATCTTAAAAACAAAACAGCTCTCGTCACTGGGGGCGGCACGGGAATAGGAAGAGCAGCGTGCATTGAATTAGCGAAACGCGGAGCGATTGTTGCGGTGAATTATTCATGCTCGCGAGCTGAGGCGGAGGAAACAGCAGAAATCATCAGTAGAGAGGGCGGGCAGGCCGTTGCTATCCAAGCCGATGTGTCCAAAAACAGTGAAGTGCAGGACATGGTTCAAGCGATAGTAAAGCAATACGGCACGATTGACGTTTTAATCAACAACGCAAGTATTACACGGCATATTCCAATGGATGATCTCGACGCCGCGACAGAGGACGTATGGGACGCGTTGTATGCAGTCAATGTCAAAGGAATGTTTTTTTGCGCGAGAGCAGCGGCTCCTTTCATGAAAAAAAGCAAGGCTGGGGCGATCATTAATACCGGCAGTATCGCGGGGGCAACCGGGGCGGGCTCTTCTATGCCTTACGCTGTGTCAAAAGCAGCAGTGCACGGGCTGACAAAATCATTGGCACACGCTTTGGCGCCAGAAATCAGAGTGTGCGGTGTCGCACCCGGAGCTGTCGCGACAAGATGGTGGGCGGGGCGTGAAGAAAAAATGAAAAATTTGAGCGGTACTTTGCTGTTGCAGCGAATTGCTGAAGCGAGTGATGTGGCACGGCTGATTTGTTCCGTGCTTGAACAGGAATCCCTGACAGGACAAATCATCACGATTGACAGCGGCCAGACGATGTAAAGAAAGGAGCGGCGTGAGAGATGCCATTTGTACAGATTCATTTACGAGCGGGGAGAAGCAAAGAATGGCTTCAAAAACTGAGCAGAGCCATTCACCAGTCTATGATCGCAGAAATCAATGTACCGGCTGATGATTACTTTCAAGTGATCCGGCAATACCAAAAAAGCGAATTTTTTTATGATCCGTCTTATTTACAGGTAGAGCGCACAGATGAACTGATTTACATCCATTTTACATTGAAAGATTCAAGAACAATAGAACAGAAGAAATCGTTTTACCATTCAGTGGCAAGCCGGATACATTCGGAGCTCGGTGTAAGAAAAGAAGATGTGTTTATCATATTGGCCGGAAATCAGGATGAGGATTGGTCCTTCGGAAACGGAAGGGCCCAGATGATCGAATAAAAAAGCCCCCGCGGTTATGTCCGCGGGGGAGCTATTAATGAGAAGGGGATTCAACGGCTTTTGCCGCTTTTTCCTTTTGTTCATCCGTTTTCTTATTCGAAAGCTTAATAGGTTTTAAGAATAAGGTAAATACAGCTCCGACTGCGATAAAGATGAGGCCTGCATAAAAAACACTGTGGAGCGAATCCATCAACGATGTTTTTAATATCGGCATAATATGGGATGAGAAAGCCGCAGGGATTTGTTTAATTGCGTCCGGGCTGAACAGTGATTGCAGCAGCCCTTGCGGATTTGTATCAATCATACCCTTTAGCTGGGCGGCAAATGAGCTTGCCTGTGCCGGAAGCGAATCTAAATATGGAACCAGTTTATCAGTCAGCAAGCTTCCGGATCTGGCATTCATTACAGCGCCCAGCATGGTAATGCCGAATGTGCCCCCGATAGAACGGAAGAATTGGCTGGAAGAGGTGACGACCCCAAGCTCCTCTTTCGAAAAGCTTTCCTGTAAAGCCAGCGTCAGAATCGGCATCACAAGACCCATTCCAAGACCGATAATGGCCATATAGGATGTTGCGACAAGTTTGCTCGTGTCTAAATCCAAGGTGGTTAACAGAAGGAATCCGCCAGCCATAATCAGCATGCCTGTTATGATTTGCGGTTTAATTCCTATTTTGTAAACAAGCTGGCCGCCGATAATGCTTGTGATGATCATTGAGATCATCATCGGTGTCATAATGGTGCCTGATTCAGACGCGCTTACACCGACAATTCCCTGCATAAAGAAAGGAACAAACGTAATCGCGCCAAACATTCCGATACTCATAAAAAAGCCGATCAGGTTCAAAAACGTAAATGTTCTATTTTTAAATAGATACATTGGAAGGATCGGTTCTTTCGCTATCGATTCAACAATAATAAAGCTCACAATCCCGATCAGTGCGAGTGCGAACAAGCCGAGAATCTGCCATGAACCCCATGCGTAATCTTTCCCGCCGAAGCTTAGGGCAAGAAGAAGGCTGACAACCCCGACAATCATTGTAAAAATACCGGCGATATCAAAGTTGATCGGACCGGTCTGCTTACGGCCCTGCAATCCTCTGGCAATAAAAATAACCGCGATAATTCCAACAGGAAGGTTAATGTAAAAAACCCATTTCCAGTTTAATGAATCAACGATCCAGCCGCCGATTTGCGGCCCGATAACAGAGGCAAGCCCGTAAATGGCTCCAAAGACCCCTTGGAATTTGGCACGCTGTTTCCCTGTAAATAAGTCACCAATGACAATCATGGCCATCGGCATCATAATACCTCCGCCAATTCCCTGCAAACCGCGGAAAATAATCAATTCTGTCATATTGTTGGCCATTCCGCACAGAGCTGAAGCAGCCATAAAAATAAGCAACCCTGATACATAGACGATCCGGCGCCCCAATAAGTCGGCTAATTTACCGGCAATCGGCACGACCGTTGTTGATGTTAACAAATACGCCGTAGTCAGCCAGGTCATCATGCTCAAACCGCCAAGATCTCCGACGATTTTCGGCATGGCAGTTCCGACAATGGTACCGTCAAGGGCTGAGAAAAACATGGCAATGATTAAGCCTGTTATTAATAAAGTCCGTTTTGATTGTTTTCCTTCATTACTCATTTCATCCGTTTCCTCTTTTCCTATTTTACTTTTCATTGGTTTCGGTAGCAGCTTGTGCCAGCTTTTTCGTCATATGCGCTGCCTGCAGCAGTTCCTCTTCCGTCAGGTAGGAAAGGTATCGTGCCATTATGGCTTTTCTGCCCGCCAAAACGTCCTCGAACTTTCTGTCTCCTTCATCGGTAAGGCTGATATTAATGACTCGTCTGTCTTGTGTATTGTGTTTTCTGACGATCAGACTTTTTTGTTCAAGGCGGTCTGCCATTAACGTTACCGCGCTTGGCTTGACCTCCATCCGTTCGGCAATTTCAGAAATTTTAAGGCTGCCATTCTTTTTTAAGCTTGCAAGCACAAACAGCTGCGCGGGGGTAATCCCCTGTTTCTCCATGCTATCCAGCATTTCAGGCTGTATCTTTTGAAAGAGCGCCTGAAGCGATAATTGAATATCAGACATTAACTGATCCGCACTCTTCATCTTCATTTCTCCTCTTTAATATAACTCATGTTTATATTTAATGTTTTTAAATAGTTAATGCTTATTAAATATAAATAAGCGTTAATAAAAAGTCAACTGATTTTACACACAAAAAAAGGATAGATGCCAGTAAAGCACATCATACCCTTTTTGCGGATCTGATTGATGGAACTTTATTGCTGATAAGGAGACTGCTGCTGAATGGTTTGCTGGAACTTTTGATAGGATTGCTGCAGCTTTTGGGCGTCCTCTGCTTCAACAGTATACCATCCATATTGGAACATGAGATCATACAGTTTTCTTTGCGCTTTTTGTGACTCATCAAAAATGGATTGAATATCCTGATAGAGAGATTCATGGCTGAACTCGTGCAGAGCAGTGCAATACGCAGTGGTCATGTATTTTTCCGTTGTCAAAAGTTCATTGACGACATCTCTGTCATTCATTTCTGATGTAGTCGGCACAGGTGTTTGCGGGTTGCTGATTTTCTGATTTTGCTGATTCATTTTGGCGCCTCCTTATTGGATGTAGCCGGACTGCTGCTGGCCTGGCTGCAGGTGCTTTAATATTCTTTGATAGTGATCGTGATGCATATGTCCGACGCGGTCTAGTTCTTGTTTTAATGTTTGATCCTGGCACTGCTGCGCCATAAAATGCGCTTTCTTCATCGCGAGCAGATTCCAGTTTAGCATGTCATTCAGATACAAATGATCCTTTGTCGAAATAACAGAGGGCGGCATTTGAGATTGCTGCTGATTGTTCATTGTAATCCTCCTTTGCGTTCTATTCGTTTTATGTTTCCTTCAGTATGGGAGTTATATACAGGTGTTTTGAAGAAGGCTGTATCGTCAGGAGGGAATTGGATGTTGAGACATATGTTTTTATTTTTATCTCAAAATAAAACGCTCACCAAGCTTGCCAAAGCATACGGATCACGGCTGGGGGCGCGGAGATTTGTCGCGGGGGACACGATTGAATCGGCTGTTCGAGCCATTAAAAAGCTGAATCAATCCGGATTGTGCACAACCATCGATTATTTAGGCGAGTATGCGGCTACACAAAAAGAAGCAAGTCGAGTCGCAGAGGAATGCAAGAAGGCGATTCAAGCGATTGCTGAACATCGGTTAGATTCCGAGCTTTCCCTTAAGCTGACGTCACTGGGGCTCGATATTTCAGAGGAGCTGGCCGTTTCACATTTGCGTGACATTCTATCTGCTGCGAAGGAAAATGACGTGGCTGTGACGATCGATATGGAGGACTACTCACATTATGAACAGACGCTTGCCATCTACAGGCAGTGCAAGCAGGAATTTGACATGCTGGGTACGGTGATACAGGCTTATCTTTACCGGGCTGCAGAAGATATCCGAAAGCTGCACGATCTGAAGCCGAATCTCAGACTTGTCAAAGGCGCTTACAAGGAATCTGCGGCCGTTGCATTCCCTGATAAAAAAGGAACAGACCTTCACTTTCAGAGCTTGATTAAACTTCATCTGCTGAGCGGGAACTATACTGCCGTCGCTACACACGATGATGGCATCATTGCGTTTACGAAGAAACTCGTTGCCGAGCATCAAATCCCGCTGTCCCAATTCGAGTTTCAAATGCTTTATGGCATCAGGCCGGAGCGGCAGAAGGAACTCGTGAAGGAAGGGTACAAGATGCGTGTATATGTCCCGTATGGAACCGACTGGTTTAGCTACTTTATGAGAAGAATCGCCGAAAGACCCGCAAATGCGGCTTTTGTGTTAAAAGGGATTTTCAAAAAGTGAAAGCAGCCGCGAACCGCAGCTGCATTGTTATTGTTCCATGTTGTGTTTCTTATACTGCTGATTTTGGCTTGTCCGTTTTCCGCCGCCGTAATGCTGTGTCGGACCGGCATCTCCTTTCACGCTCGCCGCGCTTACTGCTGCTGAAGACGGGTTCTTTTTCTCTCGCACCATTCCCTTCACCTCCGGGTTTAAGTTTCCCGTCTTCTATCTGCTTCATACAAAAAAATAACAAATTAGCTATTGAAGTCGAAACAAAAATCTTTTATGATGAAAGAAGAAACGGGTTTCCATTTTTTTTGACCAAAAAATGAATGATTATTCATTCAACGTTCAAGGAGGATGTCTCATGCACAAACACATTCAAAAAGCAGCCGTTTTAGGATCGGGGGTTATGGGTTCCGGTATTGCTGCGCATTTGGCTAACATCGGAATTCCGGTTCTGCTGCTTGATATTGTGCCGAACGATTTAACAAAGGAAGAGGAGAAAAAGGGGCTGACGAAGGAAAGTCCGGAGGTGCGCAGCAGGCTGAGCAGATCTGCGGTGAAAAAGCTGCTGAAACAAAAGCCCGCCCCTCTTACGTCAGCACAAAATACCGCTTATATTACTCCCGGCAATCTAGAAGATGATGTTGAGAAGCTGAAGGAAGCTGATTGGATTATTGAGGTCGTTGTTGAAAATCTTGAGGTCAAAAAGAAGATTTTCTCTCTCGTGGATGAGCATCGGAAACCGGGCAGCATCGTCTCGAGCAACACGTCCGGCATCTCAGTGCAGGCAATGGCTGAAGGCAGGTCTGATGATTTTAAAGCTCATTTTCTCGGAACACACTTTTTTAACCCGGCGCGATATTTAAAGCTGTTGGAGATCATTCCGATTAAGGAAACTGATCCTGACATCCTGGCGTTTATGACATCCTTCGGTGAAAATGTCCTCGGCAAAGGTGTGGTTACAGCTAAGGACACACCAAATTTTATCGCAAACCGAATCGGGACGTACGGACTTCTCATTACGGTTCAAGAAATGCTGAAAGGCGGCTATCAGGTCGGAGAAGTCGACTCCATCACAGGCCCGCTGATCGGCAGACCGAAGAGCGCAACCTTCAGAACGCTGGATGTTGTCGGCCTTGATACGTTTGCCCACGTCGCCCGAAACGTATATGACAAAGCAGAGGGAGACGAAAAAGAAGTGTTTCGCCTGCCTGACTTCATGAATGACATGCTGCAAAAAGGCTGGATCGGAAGCAAATCCGGTCAAGGCTTTTATAGAAAAGAAGGAAAAACGATTTATGAGCTAGACCCGATGACGCTTACTTACGGAGAACGGACAAAGATGAAAACACCGGCTCTTGAAGCAGCAAAGCAAGCTAAAGGGACAAAAGCCAAAATGAAAGCGCTTATTTATTCGGAAGACAGGGCTGGCCAGCTGCTGTGGAATATCACGTCGCAAACGCTGCTTTACTCAGCCCAGCTGCTCGGAGAAATTGCCGACGATATTCATGCAATTGACCAAGCCATGAAATGGGGATTCGGCTGGGAACTGGGGCCATTCGAAATCTGGGACGCAATCGGTCTCAGACAGTCGGCGGAAAAGCTTGAACAGCTTGGAGCGGAGATTCCCGGCTGGATAAAAGATATGTTGGACAAAGGGAATGAGACCTTCTACATCAGAGAAAACGGAACAGTGCTTTATTACGAAAGCGGCGAATACAGAGCTGTAAAAGAAAACAAGAAACGAATCCATTTACAATCGGTCAAGGAAACAAACGGCGTCATTGCCAAAAACAGCGGAGCCAGCCTGATCGACCTTGGAGACGATGTGGCGCTTCTCGAGTTTCACTCGAAAAGCAATGCCATCGGGTTCGACATCATTCAAATGATCAACAGAGCTTTGGAAGAAACAGAGCGGAATTACAAAGGGCTTGTCATCGGCAACCAAGGCAAAAATTTCTGTGTGGGCGCCAATCTCGCCATGATTTTAATGGAAGTACAGGATGACAACTTTATGGAAGTTGATTTGGTAATACGGCGTTTTCAAGAGACAATGATGAACATCAAATACAGCGCGAAACCTGTTGTGGCAGCTCCATTTGGCATGACGCTTGGCGGAGGGACGGAAGTGTGTCTCCCTGCTGCACGAATACAAGCGGCAAGCGAAGCCTATATGGGACTTGTAGAATCAGGAGTCGGCCTTATCCCTGGCGGAGGGGGCAATAAAGAGCTGTACATCAATCATCTTCGCCGCGGTCTTGATCCGATGAATGCGGCCATGAAAACATTTGAAACGATTGCAATGGCTAAGGTGTCAACTTCCGCCCAAGAGGCTCGGGAACTGAACATTTTAAAAGAGGCTGACCGTATCAGCACTAACCAGGATCACCTCCTGTACGATGCAAAGCAGTTAGCCGCCTCTTTATACGATACCGGCTGGCGGCCGCCTGTAAAAGAAAAGGTCAAGGTGGCGGGGGAAACAGGTTATGCCGCGCTTCTGCTCGGTGCAGAGCAAATGAAGCTGTCCGGCTACCTATCTGAGCATGATATGAAAATCGCTAAAAAGCTCGCTTTTGTGATTGCCGGCGGAAAAGTGCCGTTCGGTACAGAGGTGGATGAAGAGTATTTATTGGAAATTGAGAGAGAAGCGTTTTTAAGTTTGGCAGGCGAGGCGAAATCTCAGGCGAGAATGCAGCATATGCTGGTGAAAGGCAAACCTTTACGGAACTAGGAGGGAGTTTATGAAAGAGGCAGTCATTGTGGCAGGAGCAAGAACACCGGTAGGGAAAGCGAAAAAAGGTTCATTGGCCACCGTTCGCCCGGATGATTTGGGAGCCATTTGCGTGAAAGAAACGCTGAAACGAGCAGGCGGCTATGAGGGCAATATTGACGATTTAATTATTGGCTGTGCGACACCTGAAGCAGAACAGGGGCTCAATATGGCGAGAAATATCGGCGCGCTTGCGGGTCTGCCATATACGGTGCCGGCGATTACGGTCAACCGCTACTGTTCCTCAGGTCTTCAGTCCATCGCATATGCGGCAGAAAAAATTATGCTTGGCGCCTACGATACGGCCATTGCAGGCGGAGCGGAATCTATGTCACAGGTTCCGATGATGGGGCATGTGACCCGTCCGAACCTCGCATTAGCCGAGAAAGCGCCGGAGTATTACATGAGCATGGGACACACGGCAGAACAGGTTGCGAAAAAATACGGCGTTTCCCGTGAAGATCAGGATGCTTTTGCCGTGCGCAGCCACCAGAAAGCTGCCAAAGCCCTTGCAGAGGGGAAATTTAAAGATGAAATTGTCCCAGTCGAAGTCAAGGTAACAGAAATCGGCGAAAACCATAAGCCGCAGGAAAAACATACTGTTTTTTCTCAGGATGAAGGTGTCCGTCCGCAAACGACCACAGACATTTTAAGCACATTACGCCCGGCCTTTTCCGTTGACGGGACAGTCACTGCCGGAAATTCCTCACAAACAAGTGACGGGGCGGCGGCTGTCATGCTGATGGATCGCGTAAAAGCGGATGCGCTTGGTTTGGCGCCGCTTGTCAAATTCCGTTCCTTTGCAGTTGGCGGGGTGCCGCCGGAAGTCATGGGCATCGGGCCCGTGGAAGCCATTCCGCGCGCACTGAAGCTTGCCGGGCTTCAACTGCAGGACATCGGGCTGTTCGAACTTAACGAAGCTTTTGCATCACAAGCCATCCAAGTCATCAGGGAGCTAGGGATTGATGAGGAGAAAGTGAATGTCAACGGGGGCGCTATCGCACTCGGACACCCGCTTGGCTGTACGGGCACAAAGCTTACTCTTTCGCTGATTCACGAAATGAAACGAAGAAACGAGCAATTTGGTGTCGTTACAATGTGTATCGGCGGCGGGATGGGAGCAGCCGGTGTATTTGAATTATGCTAAAGGGGGAAAAACAAATGACGAAAAAAACGGCTGAAGTACTAAAAGGCGGCGGTTTCTTAATCGAGGATGTCACATATGATCAGATGTATACACCGGAGGATTTCACCGACGAGCATAAAATGATTGCGAAAACAACGGAGGATTACATTGAGCAGGACGTTCTGCCGCATATAGATGAAATTGAGAACCATCAATTTGAACATTCCGTCCGGCTTTTGAAGAAAGCGGGAGAACTAGGGCTTCTCGGAGCCGATGTTCCCGAGGAATACGGCGGGCTGGGCCTTGATAAAATCAGCTCGGCGCTGATCACTGAAAAATTTTCGCGTGCGGGAAGCTTTTCACTTTCTTACGGTGCACATGTCGGCATCGGTTCCTTGCCGATCGTATTCTTCGGAACGGAAGAGCAAAAGAAAAAATATCTCCCTGATCTGGCTTCAGGGGAAAAGATCGCTGCGTACGCACTGACTGAGCCGGGTTCCGGATCTGATGCGTTAGGCGCAAAAACGACAGCGGTGCTGAATGAAGCAGGAACGCATTACGTATTAACCGGAGAAAAACAGTGGATCACCAACTCAGCTTTTGCCGATGTCTTTGTCGTTTACGCCAAAGTGGACGGCGAAAAGTTTTCCGCTTTTATTGTAGAAAAAGATTTTCCGGGCGTATCAACCGGACCTGAAGAAAAGAAAATGGGAATTAAAGGGTCCTCGACAAGAACCCTCATTTTGGATCAGGCTGAGGTGCCGAAGGAAAACCTTCTTGGAGAAATCGGCAAAGGGCATGTCATCGCTTTTAATATTTTAAATATCGGCCGCTACAAGCTGGCAGTAGGAACGATCGGCGCATCCAAACGAGTGATCGAGCTGTCTGCAGCTTACGCAAATCAGCGCCGCCAATTTAAAACGCCGATCTCAGGCTTTTCGCTGACCCAGGAAAAAATCGCGACGATGGCATCAAGACTGTATGCGATGGAAAGCTCTGTGTACAGAACCGTTGGGCTGTTTGAAGACAATATGAGCCAGTTCACAGCTGAAGACCTAAAGGACGGAAGACAAATTGCGAAGTCCATTGCCGAATACGCCATTGAATGCTCTCTCAACAAGGTGTTTGGCTCTGAAACGCTTGATTATATTGTCGATGAAGGCGTGCAAATCCACGGCGGCTACGGATTTATGCAGGAGTATGAGGTGGAAAGAGCCTATCGGGATTCCAGGATCAACCGGATTTTCGAAGGAACAAATGAAATCAACCGGTTAATCGTGCCAAGCACGTTTCTGAAGAAAGCGATGAAAGGCGAGCTGCCTCTTTTTGAAAAGGCACAGGCGCTTCAAGAAGAACTCATGATGCTTATGCCTGAGGAGCCGGGCACCGGCGTATTAGAGCAAGAGAAATATATTGTCAAGCAAGCCAAAAAAATCGCCCTGTTCGCAGCGGGTCTTGCCGCGCAAAAATACGGAAAAGCGATCGATCGTGAACAAGAAATTCTCGTAAACGTTGCTGATATTGTCAGCAATGTATATGCAATGGAATCAGCCGTGCTCAGAACGGAAAAGGCCATTGCCGCGCAAGGAAGCGATAAAGCAGCGCAAAAGCTGCTGTACACAGAAATTTTCGTTCAAGAAGCCTTTAACGAAATTGAAGCCCATGCGAAAGAATCTTTACTTGCAATGGAAGAAGGAGATTCTCTCCGTATGATGCTCTCGGCTCTCCGCAAGCTGACACGCGTGACGCCTAAAAATGTCATTCGGAAAAAACGTGAAGCGGCAGCGGGTGTGTTCGAGGCAGAAAAATATATTGTCTGAGTCCCAAGGAGCTCCGCTCATCCGGAGCTCTTTTTTTATGAAGCACTGTTTTAGGTTTTTAAAACAAACTGTGTTAAAATAACCTCGATTATTTTATTGAGGGGGAAGAAGATGTCGTTAACTTTTTACTGGTACCCTAAATGCGGAACGTGCCGCAAAGCGAAGAAATGGCTAGAAGAGCACGGAAAAGAAATCAACGAAATACATATTGCAGAACAGCCTCCAAGCAAAGAGGAGCTAAAATCGCTTTATGAAAAAAGCGGGCTGGATTTAAAGAAATTCTTCAACACAAGCGGCATGAAATACCGTGAACTGAATCTGAAGGAAAAACTGTATCACATGTCAGAAGACGAACAGCTTGAACTGCTGGCTTCGGACGGAATGCTGATCAAGCGCCCGCTCACAACAGACGGCGAAAAAGTGACAGTCGGCTTTAAAGAAGATCAATTTGAAGAAAACTGGTCATGATGTAAATTTTTTTCGAAAAGTGTGGTATCTTCTTATTGTAGTGCTGTAAAAAATGGAGGGATTCAATTGAGCATACCTAAAGATTTGCGTTACTCAGAAGAACACGAGTGGGTAAAAGTTGAAGGAGAAAAAGCCAAAATCGGCATTACCCATTTTGCCCAATCCGAGCTCGGAGATATCGTGTTTGTTGAGCTTCCTGAAGTCGGCGCTGAAATCAAAGCGGACGAGCCTTTCGGAAGTGTAGAATCCGTAAAAACGGTATCTGAGCTTTACGCACCGATTAACGGAACTGTAGTGGAAGTAAACGAAGATCTTGATGACAGCCCGGAGTTCGTCAACGAATCTCCGTATGAAAAAGCATGGATGATCGTCGTTGAACCGTCTGACGCGTCTGAAATTGAAAAACTAATGACAGCAGAGCAATACGAAGAGATGACACAGCAAGACTAAAACCGGATAGCTGAGCAGGCAATTGGATACGCTAACGCTATGGGAGGTGTCCAATATGGCTTTCAGCAAACAAAAGCTCGATGTCACCAATGATGTGACAGGCCGCTTTCAAAATGGCCGGCTCTCGTTATATCATGAAGATGAGATGATCGGCCAAATGACAGGCATGAATGAATATGAGCTTAAGTCCGGTTTTACCTACGAAAATGAAAAGTTTTATAAGACAGCCGACGTGGTTTCAGGAGACGATCAGAAATATGTGGATTGTGACTACGAAAGCGGCTGGTGTTAATGTTGGCGGTGAATTTCACTGCCTTCTTTTACAATCTGAACGTTTCAAATTTGACGCGGCAGGTGAAGCAGATGAACATGGGCGAGCTGGAAAAAGTCATGATTGTTGAAGGGAAATCAGATAAAGAAAAGGTTGAAAGCGTCCTGGATGAGCCAGTGCGCATTATCTGCACAAACGGAACAATCAGCCAGCTGAAGCTGGAGGAATTGGCAGACGAGCTTTACGAGAAGGACGTCTATATTTTGGTTGATGCCGATGAATCAGGCGAGAAATTGAGAAAACAGCTGAAAAGGGAATTTAATGAAGCCTACCATTTATATATCGACAGAGCCTATAGGGAAGTGGAGGCGGCGCCCAGACACCATATAGCATCTGTATTGCTGAGCGCAAATCTGAATGTCCATACGATTTTTCTTGAAAGAAAGACCTGAGGTGTTATAGCATGAAAGAACTCCAAGAACAAGAACTTGAACACATTACTGATGATGTGTATCTCCTATATTTATATACTCCGTTTTGCGGGACCTGCCAGCTGGCAAGCAAAATGCTGACAGTTGTCGAAGAAATGCTTCCGTCTGTCGCCTTCTATAAAAATAATCTCAACTATTCACCGGCGTTTGCTAAAGCATATCAAATTGAAAGCGTCCCTTGTTTTCTGCTGTTTAAGGGCGGGAAAGTAATTGAAAGAGGGTATGCGTTTCATTCCGTTTCTTACTTATATGAGCTGATCAAACAAAAATCATCTTCTGCATCTCATTTATGACATTTTTCTCGGCGCATTCCAATGAAATTGTCGTTCGTTTTATAAAGGGGTTCTTGCGCTGAAGAGAGAAATGTGTATGTATGACCAACAAATAGGAGGTTGTACAAATGGAGAAAGCGGAAGTTTTAGAAGATGATTACCAGCATCTGTTTTTAAAACCCCTTTTGAACACTTCAACATTGCTCATTACCTTCCAAGGAGAAACAGAAGCCTTAACCGTCTCAATAAACGAACAAGGGGAAATGAAAAAGATTTCTCCGCCCCACACGTCCAACCTGACCTTTTATGGAAACCAAACAGAAATCATTGATCTTTTGCATGGAGACATTTCCCTTCAGCACCTGATCCAGAGCGGAAGCCTAAAGGTAAAGGGTTCATTCAGAGCGCTGTTAAAGCTGGAAGCCATTCTGTGGCTGACTAATGGTTTTTTTCAGAGGATTCTAAAGAATTGAAAAATAGTAAATTATTATAATAGTAAAAGTTGACATCATTTATTTTATTGACATTTTATCATTCGCCATGCTATTCTACATTAAGAATTTCCGGACGAAAAAGACTATATATTTCTCTTATCAAGAGAGGTGGAGGGAAGTGCCCTATGAAGCCCGGCAACCATCAACACTGTTGAAATGGTGCCAATTCACACGAAGCGTTCAGCTTTGAAAGATGAGAGAAAGGCGAGTTTTATATAAGCCTTTCTGCTCAAGTGTGCAGAAAGGCTTTTCTTTTGCAGAAAAAACCGGAAGATTTCTTAGAATAGTGTTAAGGCAGGTGATCGCTTTGATCAATCTTCAGGATGTTTCAAAAGTGTATAAGTCGAAACATGGAGATGTCAATGCTGTCCAAAATGTCTCGCTTTCCATAAAAAAAGGTGAGATTTTTGGAATTATAGGATATAGCGGAGCTGGTAAAAGTTCCTTAATCCGTCTGCTGAACGGACTTGAGAAACCGAGCTCAGGAATCGTGGAAGTGGCGGGAACAAAGATTAATGAAGTAAACGGACGCAACTTAAGAAAAGCACGCCATGAAATCAGTATGATTTTCCAGCATTTTAATTTGCTCTGGTCGCGAACTGTCAGAGATAACATCATGTTTCCTTTAGAAATTGCCGGGGTGAAAAAAAGCGAGCGGATCAAGCGTGCCAATGAACTGATTAAACTGGTAGGTTTAGAAGGAAAAGAAAAATCTTACCCATCCCAGCTGAGCGGCGGACAAAAGCAGCGGGTCGGAATCGCCAGAGCGCTCGCAAACAATCCAAAGGTTCTCCTTTGTGATGAAGCGACATCAGCTTTAGATCCGCAAACAACTGATTCAATCTTGGATCTTTTGTCCGATATTAATGAAAGACTCGGTTTGACGATTGTGCTGATCACACACGAAATGCATGTCATCCGCAAAATCTGCAACAGAGTCGCTGTCATGGAAAACGGAAAGGTTGTTGAAGAAGGAGAAGTTCTCGATGTCTTCAAGAATCCGAAGGAAGAAATGACAAAACGATTTGTCCAGCAGGTGACTGAGCCTGAAGAAACAAAAGAAACGCTTCAGCATCTTCTTGACGAAAAAGCGTCAGGAACAACGGTTCAGCTCACATTTGTCGGCGAAGCGGCTGAACAGCCTCTGATTACAGAGATGATCAGAAACTTCAATGTCAGTGTCAATATTCTGCAAGGGAAAATCTCGCAGACGAAGGACGGAGCATATGGTTCATTGTTCATCCATATTGACGGTGACGAGGAAGAAGTGCAAAACGTGATCCGGTTTATTAATGACAAACAGGTGAAAGCAGAGGTGATCACGAATGTTTGAAAAATACTTCCCGAACGTTGATGTAACTGAATTATGGAACGCGACATACGAGACGCTTTATATGACGCTGATCTCTTTGGTTTTTGCCTTTGTCATCGGGGTGATCCTCGGTCTGCTGCTCTTTCTCACAAGCAAAGGGAGCCTCTGGCAGAACAAAGCGGTCAACACTGTGATTGCGGCCATTGTCAATGTATTCAGGTCTATTCCGTTCCTCATTTTAATTATTTTATTACTAGGTTTTACGAAGTTTTTAGTCGGCACCATCTTAGGGCCGAACGCGGCACTGCCGGCGTTAGTCATCGGCTCAGCCCCGTTTTACGCGCGGCTTGCTGAAATTGCGCTGCGCGAGGTGGATAAAGGCGTCATCGAAGCTGCGAAATCAATGGGAGCCAAAACATCAACGATTATTTTCAAAGTGCTGCTTCCGGAATCCATGCCGGCCCTTATTTCTGGGATCACGGTTACGGCCATCGCTTTGATCGGCTCAACGGCAATTGCAGGCGCCATCGGTTCAGGAGGCCTTGGAAACCTTGCATATGTAGAAGGATATCAGTCTAATAATACTGATGTTACCTTCGTTGCTACTGTATTTATTTTAATCATCGTTTTCATTATTCAAATGATCGGTGATGTCATAACAAATATAATAGACAAACGATAAGGGAGGATTTACATTGAAAAAGCTATTTTTAGGTGCATTACTGCTTGTATTTGCAGGAGTTATGGCTGCCTGCGGTTCTAATAACGCTGAATCCGGCAAGAAAGAAATTGTTGTTGCCGCTACAAAAACACCGCATGCAGAAATTTTAAAAGAAGCTGAACCATTGTTAAAAGAAAAAGGCTACACACTGAAAGTGAAAGTGCTTAGTGATTACAAAATGTACAACAAAGCCTTAGCTGATAAAGAAGTGGATGCGAACTTCTTCCAGCACATTCCTTACCTTGAGCAAGAAATGAAAGAAAACAAAGATTATAAACTTGCGAATGCCGGTGCGATTCACTTAGAGCCATTCGGTATTTATTCTAAAAAATACAAATCATTAAAAGATCTTCCCGACGATGCGACAATTATCCTGACAAATAACGTCGCTGAACAAGGCCGTATGCTTGCAATGCTTGAGAATGCAGGATTAATTACACTTGATTCCAAAGTGGAGACAGTCGATGCAACACTGAAAGACATTAAGAAAAACCCGAAAAACCTTCAGTTCAAAAAAGTAGCGCCTGAATTAACGGCAAAAGCATATGAAAACAAAGAAGGAGACGCGGCCTTCATCAATGTGAACTATGCGATCCAAAATAAATTAAATCCTAAAAAAGACGCGATTGAAGTGGAATCAACAAAAGATAACCCTTACGCCAATATCATTGCAGTGAGAGATGGCGAAGAGGATTCTGCGAAAATCAAAGCGCTTATGGAAGTTCTTCACTCTAAAAAGATCAAAGACTTCATCGATAAAAAATATGACGGAGCTGTGCTTCCTGTATCTGAATAAGACTGAAACCCCGGATGAGAAATCCGGGGTTTTTTGGGTATTTTCCTTAAAGCTGTTCATAATAAAAAGGAATGTTAAACAGATGGAGGGATTTTCTTTGAATCAAGATAGAGGAAGCATGCAGGACGCGCTAAAACAATATAAACAAAGTTTAGGCACATTTGAACAGAAGATGCCGATGATGGGAAGAAAGTTTAACGAATTCACCGAACAATGCTTTGCAGCTAATTCACTAACAGAAAGAGAAAAACAGCTGATTGCACTGGGGATCGCTATCAATGCTCAGGACGAATACTGCATGATCTATCACACAAAAGGCTGTCTTGACCAAGGAGCGACGGAAGAAAACATTCTTGAAGCGGTCAGTGTGGCGGCGGCATTCGGAGGCGGAGCTGCTCTAAGCCAAGGTGTGACAGTTGTCCAGCAGTGCATAGAGGAATTTGGAAACACTACGCATTAGAAGAAGGAATATTCCGAAAAACGATTCTCATTTCAACTCAAAGGGTCCTTTCGTCTCATCCGTTGTTATATCAAGCCATATCCATTTTGCAGCGTCGGTCGCAGAGCTGATACAATAGCAGTAAATAAATGAAGGGATTGATTCATTATTTGCAGCAGCCAGGACAGACTGGACCTCGATTATACGTCAGAAATGGAAAAAGCGATGCAGCTGTCGCATGGGATCGGGTACGAGGAATACGGACGCCGGCTGGATACAAGAATGGAAGTTGAGCGGCAGAGAGAGCTTGAATATAAAAAATGCAAGCGGTATTCTGCGGAGCTTAATGAGAAAATCGGTCTTTAAAAAAAGGGTGGGAATCCACTCTTTTTCTTTTTCAATTGCTTTAATAAAGTGCTGAACTTTGTTAAACTTGAGAAATGTGCAAGGCACGATAAAAAGTTGTATTTACTTTTCATTTGTTATAAAATTAGAATGAGAATAAAATGAGAATAATGATTATATATTTTTGGAGGTATAGATATGGCTGCTTCAACATTAACGATCAAAGATCTTCACGTTGAAATCGAAGGGAAAGAGATCTTAAAAGGTGTAAACCTTGAAATAAAAGGCGGAGAGTTCCACGCCGTAATGGGACCGAACGGTACTGGTAAATCAACTCTGTCAGCTGCTATTATGGGGCATCCTAAATATGAAGTAACGAAGGGCAGCATCACGCTTGACGGCAAAGATGTACTGGAAATGGAAGTGGACGAGCGTGCGCAGGCAGGTTTGTTCCTTGCAATGCAGTACCCAAGTGAAATCAGCGGTGTGACAAATGCCGACTTCCTTCGTTCTGCGATCAACGCGCGCAGAGAAGAAGGCGATGAAATTTCTCTTATGAAATTCATCCGCAAAATGGACGAAAACATGGAGTTCTTAGAAATGGACCCTGAAATGGCTCAGCGCTACCTCAACGAAGGCTTCTCAGGCGGGGAGAAAAAACGCAACGAAATCCTTCAGTTGATGATGATTGAACCGAAAATCGCCATCCTTGATGAAATCGACTCAGGTCTTGATATTGACGCTTTGAAAGTTGTATCAAAAGGGATCAACAAAATGCGCAGCGAAAGCTTCGGCTGCCTGATGATCACTCACTATCAGCGTCTGTTAAACTACATCACTCCTGATGTGGTTCACGTTATGATGCAAGGCCGCGTTGTAAAATCCGGCGGTGCAGAGCTTGCACAGCGTCTTGAAGCAGAAGGTTATGACTGGATTAAAAAAGAACTTGGCATTGAAGACGAAACTGTAGGCCAAGAAGCGTAAGCGTTAGGGGGATTAATATGACACTAGATACAAAACTATCCGTAGATCAGGAGTATCTCAAAAGCTTTTCCGAAAAGCATCAAGAACCTGCCTGGCTGAAAAACCTGCGCTTACAGGCTCTTGAACAAGCTGAGGATCTGCCGATGCCGAAGCCTGACAAAACAAAAATCACAAACTGGAACTTCACGAACTTTGCGAAGCATACAGTTGATAATGAGCCGCTTTCTTCATTAGAAGATTTGACTGATGAAGCAAAAGCGCTGATCGATGTCGAAAACGAAGATAAAACGTTATATGTACAGCGTGATCAGACGCCTGCATACCTTTCTCTTTCTCAGGAATTGAAAGACAAAGGCGTTATCTTTACTGATATTTTGACTGCTGCACGCGAGCACAGCGACTTAGTGGAGAAATACTTTATGAAAGACGGCGTGAAAGTTGATGAGCATAAATTAACTGCACTTCACGCAGCTCTTGTTAACGGAGGGGCATTCCTCTATGTTCCGAAAAATGTTCAGGTGGAGACGCCGGTTCAGGCTGTTTATGTCCACGAAAGCAACGATACAGCTCTGTTCAACCACGTATTGATTGTGGCGGAAGACCATAGCTCAGTAACGTATGTAGAAAACTACATCAGCACGGTCAACCCGAAAGATGCTGTATTCAATATTATCAGTGAGGTTATCACAGGTGATAATGCCAGTGTGACATACGGTGCGGTGGATAATCTGTCTTCCGGCGTGACAACTTACGTCAACCGCCGCGGTGCTGCGCGCGGTCGTGACAGCAAAATCGAGTGGGCTCTCGGCCTCATGAACGATGGCGACACCATTTCCGAAAACACAACAAACCTTTACGGTGACGGCACTTACGGCGACACGAAAACGGTTGTTGTCGGAAGAGGAGAGCAAACAGAAAACTTCACGACACAAATCATTCATTTCGGTAAAGCTTCTGAAGGATATATCTTGAAGCACGGTGTGATGAAGGATTCCGCTTCTTCTATCTTTAACGGAATCGGCAAAATCGAACATGGCGCTTCTAAAGCGAATGCGGAACAGGAATCCCGTGTGCTGATGCTCAGCGAAAAAGCGCGCGGAGACGCAAACCCTATTCTTTTAATTGACGAAGACGATGTAACTGCAGGACATGCGGCATCTGTCGGCCGTGTGGACCCTATTCAGCTTTACTACCTGATGAGCCGCGGTATTGCGAAAGAAGAAGCAGAACGCTTAGTCATCTATGGATTCCTTGCGCCGGTAGTTAACGAACTTCCGATTGAAGGCGTTAAGAAACAATTGGTTTCTGTTATCGAAAGGAAAGTGAAGTAATGAATATCACAGATATTCGTGAACAGTTCCCGATCCTTCATCAGCAAGTGAACGGACATGATCTCGTTTATCTCGACAGCGCGGCGACTTCCCAGAAGCCGCGTGCTGTCATTGAAACACTGGATAAGTATTATAACCAATACAATTCCAATGTTCACCGGGGCGTCCATACGCTTGGAACCAGAGCGACAGACGGTTATGAAGGAGCGCGTGAAAAAGTCCGCAAGTTTATTAACGCGAAGTCAATGGCTGAGATTATTTTCACAAAAGGCACGACCACATCACTGAATATGGTGGCGTTAAGCTATGCGCGCGCCAACCTGAAACCGGGTGATGAAGTGGTCATCACCTATATGGAGCATCATGCGAATATCATTCCGTGGCAGCAGGCTGTCAAAGCGACTGGCGCCACATTAAAATATATTCCGCTGCAGGAAGACGGCACGATTTCATTAGATGACGTCAGAGCAACAGTCACGAGCAATACGAAGATTGTTGCGGTATCTCATGTGTCTAATGTTCTCGGCACGATCAACCCGATAAAAGAAATGGCGAACATCGCTCATGACAACGGGGCTGTCATTGTGGTGGACGGTGCACAAAGCACGCCTCACATGAAAATTGACGTGCAGGATCTCGATTGCGACTTCTTTGCGCTTTCTTCCCACAAAATGTGCGGTCCTACCGGAGTAGGCGTGCTGTACGGAAAGAAAGCCCTGCTGGAAAACATGGAGCCTGCCGAATTCGGCGGTGAAATGATCGACTTTGTCGGGCTTTATGAATCAACTTGGAAAGAGCTTCCGTGGAAATTCGAAGCGGGTACTCCGATTATTGCTGGAGCAATCGGTCTCGGTGCCGCAATTGATTTTCTCGAAGAAATCGGCCTTGATGAGATTTCCCGCCACGAGCACAAGCTTGCAGCTTATGCGCTTGAACGCTTCCGTCAGCTTGACGGCGTGACGGTTTACGGACCAGAAGAGCGTGCCGGGCTGATCACATTTAACCTTGATGATGTTCATCCGCACGATGTGGCAACCGTACTTGATGCGGAAGGGATCGCTGTCAGAGCGGGTCACCATTGCGCCCAGCCGCTGATGAAATGGCTGGATGTAACTGCTACTGCGAGAGCAAGCTTTTATCTGTATAATACAGAGGAAGAGATTGATAAGCTTGTGGAAGCTCTTCAAAAGACAAAGGAGTATTTTACAAATGTCTTTTAATGCAAACTTAGATACATTGTACAGACAGGTGATTATGGATCATTACAAAAACCCGCGCAACAAAGGGGTTTTGAATGACAGCATCGTCGTGGATATGAACAATCCGACATGCGGCGACCGAATCAGGCTGACAATGAAGCTTGACGGAGACATCGTGGAAGATGCGAAATTTGAAGGGGAAGGCTGTTCCATTTCAATGGCATCCGCTTCGATGATGACTCAGGCGATTAAAGGGAAAGATGTTGAAACAGCCCTTTCCATGTCTAAGATTTTCTCGGATATGATGCAAGGGAAAGAATATGATGATTCTATAGATCTGGGTGATATTGAAGCCCTTCAAGGCGTTTCAAAATTCCCGGCCCGTATTAAATGTGCAACCCTGTCATGGAAGGCACTTGAAAAAGGAGTCGCTAAAGAAGAAGGCGGCAATTAAAAGGATTGGAGTGAAAATGGATGGCTAAAAAAATGCCTGATATTGGTGAATACAAATATGGTTTTCACGACAAGGACGTTTCCATTTTCCGTTCAGAGCGCGGATTGACAAAAGAAATCGTAGAAGAAATTTCTCGCATGAAAGAAGAGCCTCAATGGATGCTTGATTTCCGCTTGAAATCACTTGAACATTTCTACAACATGCCAATGCCTCAATGGGGCGGAGATCTAAACTCACTGAACTTTGACGAAATTACGTACTACGTAAAACCGTCTGAGCGTTCAGAGCGTTCTTGGGATGAAGTTCCTGAAGAAATTAAGCAAACTTTCGACAAGCTCGGTATTCCTGAAGCTGAACAAAAATACCTTGCGGGTGTTTCTGCTCAGTACGAATCAGAGGTTGTATACCACAACATGAAAGAAGATCTTGAAGCGCAAGGCATCGTCTTTAAAGACACAGACAGCGCGCTGAAAGAAAATGAAGATATTTTCCGTGAGCACTGGGCAAAAGTGATTCCGCCGACTGATAACAAGTTTGCGGCGCTGAACTCAGCTGTTTGGTCCGGCGGATCTTTCATCTATGTGCCAAAAGGCGTGAAGGTTGAAACACCGCTTCAAGCTTACTTCCGTATCAACTCTGAAAATATGGGTCAGTTCGAACGTACGCTGATCATCGTTGACGAAGAAGCAAGCGTGCATTACGTTGAGGGCTGTACGGCACCTGTTTACACAACAAACTCTCTTCACAGTGCGGTTGTTGAAATCATCGTGAAAAAAGGCGGCTACTGCCGTTATACAACGATCCAAAACTGGGCGAACAACGTTTACAACCTTGTAACAAAGCGTACGATCTGTGAAGAAAACGCAACTATGGAATGGATCGATGGCAACATCGGATCTAAACTGACAATGAAATATCCGGCTTGTATCCTAAAAGGTGAAGGCGCGCGCGGTATGACGCTTTCTATTGCTCTTGCGGGTAAAGGCCAGCATCAGGATGCGGGTGCGAAAATGATTCACCTTGCACCAAACACATCTTCCACAATCGTATCAAAATCGATCTCTAAACAAGGCGGGAAAGTAACCTACCGCGGAATTGTCCACTTCGGACGTAAAGCGGAAGGCGCCCGTTCCAACATCGAGTGTGATACGCTCATTATGGATAACAAATCAACATCAGATACAATTCCTTACAATGAAATCTTAAATGATAACATTTCATTGGAGCACGAAGCGAAAGTGTCTAAAGTATCTGAAGAACAGCTCTTCTACTTGATGAGCCGCGGCATTTCCGAAGAAGAAGCGACTGAAATGATCGTAATGGGCTTTATCGAGCCATTCACAAAAGAGCTTCCAATGGAATACGCAGTTGAAATGAACCGTTTGATTAAATTCGAAATGGAAGGTTCAATCGGTTAATGTAAAAATAAAACCCGGCGGAATACCGCCGGGTTTTGTTTGTTTACAGACGAACACTAATCGTGACAACTCCTAGTACGCTTGTTCCCTTATAGATCGTAACTTGAGCAGAACCAGGAATTGACTTGCTGTATACCACTCCGCTTTGACTTACAGAGATATAATCACGACCGGAAGTGACAACATAGCTAGTGGCTCCTTCTCTAGCAATATTTAAGTAACTGTTTACTTTCATTTGGTAAAAGGCATCCATGACTTTAATAGGGCTGTTTGATACATTTTGAATTGAAGGTGTTGGAGTAGCTGACATTTCTTCAGCAGAGGCCACACCGCCTAAGCTTAAAGCCAAAGCTGAAACTGATAGTGCAGAAATAATCGCTTTTTTACATTTCATTTGTAACACTCCTTTTTTATTTTTCCTTACACCTTACAATTTGGATAAAGAAAGGTTAGTTCCTGTTACTTAATATGTATGATTTGTTAACATATGGTTATTAGCTCGATGATGTATACTTTAAATGATGAGAACCGCAGGCATGTTTAAGCCTGCGGTTGCTATTTCAACTTTCGGATATATCATTAGGATGAATATTGATGGTGGATGCTGCTGAGGGAATATCAACTTTTTTCATCTCTAGCAATTGAGTATAGGCCGTGTCGAATTCATCTTTTGTCATCTGTTTTGCGGCTAATGCAGAGCATAAAATGGCAAAGGCAATCGGCATTGTGTCAATGTGAATATCAATATGGACTTCCGAATTGCCGCTGTTTTCGATAACAGAGCCATTTTTGGGCATTTCCGCAGTATGTCTGTTGATAGGAATGATGTTTTCGTTCATTACTCTTCTCCGTCTTGAGACTGTGCCTGTGCCTGATCCTGATCTGTATTCACGTTGACTACGACTTTTGCATTGCCGCTGTTTTCAACTTTAGCAACTGATACATTGCGCTTTTGGTTTTCTTCATTTTCATGACGATTCTCGCTCATGGTATCATCCTTTCTCTATTGATAGTGACAGGATATTCAATAGGAGAGTGAAGAGATTGGACGAACTTCGCGGTTTTTCCACATTGGGTCTAAAGGTCGAAGGAAAGCACTCTATTTGGTAAAATGAATAGATATTATAAAAGAAAAGGTGTTTGCATATGAAGTCTTACATCATCGTCGGCGCAGGCATACTAGGTGCATCGACGGCTTATCATCTCGCAAAATCAGGAGCCCGGGTTACGGTGATTGACCGGCAGGAACCGGGACAAGCTACGGATGCGGCGGCGGGGATCGTCTGCCCTTGGCTGTCGCAGCGCCGCAATCAGGATTGGTATCAGCTCGCTAAGGGCGGAGCGCGATATTATAATGATTTAATCAAGCAACTGGAAGAGGACGGAGAAACAGACACGGGATACAAGCGTGTCGGTGCGATCAGCATTCACACTGATGCGGTGAAGCTCGATAAGATGGAGGAGCGGGCGTATAAGAGACGCGAGGATGCGCCGGAAATCGGTGACATCACCCGTTTGTCCGCGAGTGAAACGAAAAAGCTGTTTCCTATTTTAGCTGATGGCTATGAATCGGTTCATATCAGCGGCGCCGCTCGTGTGAACGGGAGGGCGCTATGCCGGTCGCTTTTAAACGCTGCCGAGAAACATGGTGCAGTCATTGTAAAAGGAAACGCGTCCTTGCTTTTTGGGAACGGAAGAGTCACCGGTGTCCAAACAGACAAGCAGCAGTTTGAGGCAGATAATGTGATCGTGACTGGAGGGGCATGGGCCAATGAATTGATGAAGCCTCTGGGCATTCATTTTCAAGTGTCCTTTCAGAAGGCGCAGATTATGCATTTTGAAATCCCTGGCGCAGATACCGGATCATGGCCGGTGGTGATGCCGCCGAATGACCAGTATATTCTGTCCTTTGATGACGGCAGAATTGTAGCAGGCGCCACCCATGAAAATGAGGCCGATCTTAAAGACCTGCGTGTGACAGCAGGGGGACAGCATGAAGTCTTGAGCAAAGCACTTGCCGCAGCCCCTGGGCTTGCTGACAGCACAGTCATTGAAACAAGAGTGGGCTTCAGACCGTTTACACCGGGGTTTCTGCCAGTGGTGGGTGCCGTGCCGAATGTTCAAGGACTTTACGCCGCTAACGGTTTAGGCGCGTCGGGACTAACGATGGGGCCGTTTCTCGGTTCAGAGCTCGCAAAGCTAGTTCTCGGAAAGCCGACAGAAATAGACCTTAGCCCTTATGATCTTGCCGGAGCGCTTGCATAATAATGAAAGGCATGACAAACAAATATAATAAAGCTGTTCTAGCTTTTCTTTCCTGTCTGTGTTAGCATTTATCTTTAATGAAAAAGAGGACGTGAACTGATTTTGATAAAAATTGATATACCCGCACCGAATGTGACGATCACCGAGCGGCAGCAGTCAGCCAATCATAACGAACCGAAAATAAAGGCGATTCACGGGTTCATTGACTTTCACCAGATTCCAAGGGATAAAGGCGGCATCTTTATGTTTTACAACATTCACGATGAGCTGCTGTTTGTCGGTAAAGCCAGAAAGTTAAGACAGAGAATTAAGAAGCATTTTGAAGACACTGTCTCACCGATTAAAAATCACAGAGACGAAGTATATAAAATTGAAGTATGTGTAGTCGAAGATCCAATGGAAAGAGAAATTTACGAAACCTACATCATCAATACACAGCACTCGAAGTACAATATAGACAAGGTATTTTTTAAATAAGAAGTCAGTCTGCGGATTGAGCAGTGAAGCCAGAGCTTATGTTAAGTTCTGGCTTTTTGATTTGGCATTTTTGTACACGTAGGCCTGTTGTCTATCACTTGATTAAATTATTGAGAAATTTCAGAAAATAATATTGACAATCTTAGCTGCGGACTTTAATATAACAATATATAATGTTATATAACGTTATATAATAAAAACGAGGAGTGAAGGATTTGAGTCAGGTCACAGCAAAAGTTAATCGTGAGGTTCAAGCTTTCTTGCAGGATTTGAAAGGAAAAACCATTGACCATGTATTCTTTGTCGCATGCGGAGGGTCTTCGGCCATCATGTATCCGAGTAAATATGTGTTTGACAGGGAGTCAAAATCAATCAGCTCTGACCTTTACAGCTCTAATGAATTTATTCAGCGAAACCCTGTGCAGCTCGGTGAAAAGTCTCTTGTCATTTTGTGCTCGCATTCGGGAAATACCCCGGAAACGGTAAAAGCCGCTGCATTTGCGAGAAGCAAAGGCGCGCTTACGATTGCAATGACGTATAAGCCGGAGTCTCCTTTAGCACAGGAAGCGCAATATGTCGCCCAATATGACTGGGGTGATGAGGCGCAGGCGATCAATACGAACTATGGCGTTCTATATCAAATCGTTTTCGGCGCTTTGCAGGTATTAGAAAACAATACGACATTTGAACAAGCAATAGAAGGTTTAGATCAATTGCAGGCTGTGTATGATGAAGCCCTTAAGCAGGAAGCAGACAGTGCACAGCAATTTGCAAAAGCACATGAAAAAGAAAGCATCATTTATACTATGGCAAGCGGTGCAAACTACGGTGTCGCTTACTCCTACAGCATCTGCATTCTCATGGAAATGCAATGGATTCATTCCCACGCCATTCATGCCGGAGAATATTTTCACGGACCGTTTGAAATTATTGATGAATCCGTGCCGTTTATCATCCTGCTCGGTTTAGATGAAACAAGGCCTCTTGAAGAGCGGGCGCTTACCTTCTCGAAAAAATATGGCAAAAAGCTGACTGTGCTCGATGCCGCATCTTACGACTTCACTGCAATTGACGATTCAGTAAAAGGCTACCTTGCTCCGCTCGTTCTTAACCGTGTGCTGAGAAGCTATGCGGACGCTTTGGCAGAAGCGAGAAATCATCCTTTATCTCATAGAAGATACATGTGGAAAGTTGAGTATTGATCTGAAAAAGAGGAACCATTATGCATTAGACTATAATGTTATATAACATTATAGTCTAATGTCCAGAGGAGGCCAACCCTTTGAAGAAAATGTTTTTATTTTTGATCATTGCAGCTGTCAGTATGCTCACCATTGCGGGCTGTTCGAGCCAGGGCAGTTCAGCGGATGGAAAGGTGACATTGAAATTTTTCCACAGATGGCCGAAGGAGCCGGAAAAAAGGTATTTTGAAGAGGTTGTAAAGGAATTCGAAAAAGAGCATCCGGATATCGACATTCAAACTGAAGCGGTTTTGAATGACTCCTATAAAGATAAAATTAAAGTTATGCTGGGAACCAGCAGCCCTCCTGATATTTACTTCTCATGGAGTGACGAGTTTGCTTTTAAATTTATCAGAGGAAAGAAAGCACTTGATCTCTCGTCCTACTACAAAGATGATACAGATTGGTCATCGCAGCTCGTTCAATCGCAAGTTACACCATTTACGTATGAAAACAAACAATATGGCGTGCCGTGGCAAATGGACGCTAAATCATTTTTCTATAATAAAGATATTTTTAAAAAGCTCAATCTAGAGCCCCCGGCGACTTGGGATGAGCTCATCGATGTCTCCAAGAAGCTGAAAGAAAATGGCTATACGCCGATCAGTTTCGGAACAAAAGCGCCTTGGACAATCTCACATTATATCGGCACGCTGAATCAGCGGATGGTCGATGAAAAAACAAGAGAAAAGGATTATAACGCCAAAACGGGTGAATTTACCGATGAAGGCTATGTGAAAGCACTTGAAAAGCTGCAGGAACTGATGCCTTACTTCAATAAACATGTAAATTCCGTCGACCATGAATATGTGAGACAGCAATTTAAGAGCGGAAAGTCGGCGATGATATATGCGGAAACGGCTGAAATCAAACTGGTCGAGCCAGTGAATCTAGGGATGTTCTCATTCCCTGAAATCAGCGGACAAAAAGGATCCTCAGAAGCGTTAACGGGGGCGCCTGAAGGATTTATGATTTCCTCGAAAACAAAACATCCGAAGGATGCAGTGGAATTTTTGCAATTTCTGACGTCGAAAAAAATGGGTGAAAAGCTCGTTAAAGACGTCGGCAAATACAGTGCGGTGAAAGGGACGGCAACCGAAGAAAATTCTACAGCCATTCAGCGTGAAGCCGTTCAGCATATCGTAGATGCCAAATCAATGGTTCCGTGGTTCGATATGGATGTAGATGTTGAAATCGCAGATGTGTACTTAACAAGCGTCCAGCAAATGCTTGGCGGCGACATGACACCGGAGCAGGTCATGAAAGCCGTCCAAAAAGCAGCCAAGCAAGTGAAGGCGTCAGCTGAATAAATCCAAGAAAAGGTGAAGCGACGCACCTTTTCTTTTTATAAAGGAGATGAGTTATCCTTGGTCAACCAAAATAGAATAATCCCCTATTTGTTTTTACTGCCGGCTCTTGTTTTTCTACTTTTCGTTTATATCCCGATTTTTGAGAATGTCTTTCTCAGTCTGTTTCAATGGAGCTCTTTTTCTCCGGAAAAAACGTTTATCGGATTGAAGAACTATGTTGAATTATTTCGTGATCCTGTCTTTTATCAAGCCCTCACGAATAACGTACTCTACGCAGTGATCTCAATTGTATGCCAGGTGTTTGGCGGTTTGATTTTGGCGGCGGTGCTTGAGGATAAGCTGGTCAGAAAATGGTCGCCTTTTTTTCGTACCGTTTTCTTTTTGCCGGTTGTCATCTCAATGACGGTTATCGCGCTTTTATTTGATTTTATTTACAACCCTGAGACGGGGCTTTTGAATCAGCTGCTTCAGGCAATCGGGCTGGATCAGCTGACGAGGGCATGGCTCGGGGAGGACAGCACGGCTATGCTTTCTGTCATCTTTGTATCGCAGTGGCAGTCTGTCGGTTATATTGCGATGCTGTATATTGTGTCGATTCAAAAAATACCGGATGAACTGTATGAAGCGGCGCGGCTTGACGGTGCGGGGAAAATTCAGCAGTTTTTTCACATTACCATTCCCCAGACGAAAGAGATGTCTTTTGTTGCGGTGGTGATGACGCTGACAGGCGCTTTTACAGTGTTTAACGAGCCGTACATTTTGACAGGCGGCGGACCGGGAAACGCTTCTGAGGTATTAAGCACATTCTTATATAAAAGCGCCTTTACAAAGGATATGATGGGCTATGCTTCAGCGATTGCAACTGTTGTGTTACTCATTACGCTTGCTTTGTCGCTCATGCAAATGAAGTTCTTTAAAACCGGAAAGGAGGATTAACAGATGCTGCCTCAAAAGAAGACAGATTCGTTTAGATTAGAGCCTGTGCCTGACCGGCACATCGAGGTGAAAAGAAAGCCGAGGCGAAAATGGTATATCGGAGAAACGTCTGTATGGGTTTTTCTGTTTCTTTATCTAATCGCGATTGCTTATCCGCTTTTATGGATGGTCATGAGCGCCTTTAAAAGCTCGGATGATATTTTTGAGAACAGCTGGTCGCTGCCGTCTTCGTGGCATCCGGAGAACTTTGTGTCCGCCTGGAATCAGGGGATTTCTTCTTATTTTATGAACAGTGTGATCGTGACGGCGCTGACATGTGTGATTACTGTTTTTATCAGCGCATGGGCGGCGTACGGGCTTTCGAGGTTCGAGTTTAAAGGAAGAGGGTTCTTCTTGGTGCTTTGTCTTGGCGGTTTGATGCTGACGCCTCAGGTCAGTCTTGTGCCGCTTTATTCCATTATTCAGTCGCTGGGGCTTTACAATACGTATTGGGCTTTGATTTTGCCTTATGCGGCTTATCGGATTCCATTTACCATCATTTTAATCCGCTCTTATTTTCTTTCTATTTCTAAAGAATTGGAAGAGGCGGCTTATTTAGATGGGTGTACGAGTTTCGGGGTATTTTTCAGAATTTTCTTACCAATGAGTGTGCCGATTTTAGTGACGTCGGGTATTCTGACAGCTTACCATACGTGGAATGAGTTTATGTTTGCGATTATTTTCATAGATGACGAGAATTTGCGGACCATTCCAGCGGGGCTGATGCAGTTCCGAGATGCACTGCAGACGGATTGGGGCGTCTTGCTGGCGGGATTAACGATTTCTGCCGCGCCAATTATTATTCTATTTTTATTTATGCAGAAATATTTTGTCCGCGGGATTGCAAGCGGAAGTGTAAAAGGATAAAGGAGGAAGCATAATGAAATTAATTGCTGTTGGAGACAACGTTGTAGACTACTATCAGGATCAAGAAACATTCTACCCGGGAGGAAATGCCTTAAATGTCGCAGTGCTTGCAAAACGGCTCGGGCATGAGGCTTCTTATATCGGAATCGTCGGCAATGACGAAGCCGCGGCTCATCTGCTGAATGTGCTGAAATTGGAGAAGGTAAACGCTGATTTTATTCGCCAGGCGCATGGGGAAAACGGAATGGCAATCGTTACCCTTGATGAACAGGGGGACCGGATCTTTGTCCGATCGAATAAGGGCGGCATCCAGTCGCGTCTCCGTCTTGTGTTTCAGGAAAAGGACTTATCTTTTATCAGCGGGCATGATCTGCTGCATACCAGTGTGTACAGCAGGCTTGAGAACGATTTGCCGCAGCTGTGCGGGCTGATCCCGGTCTCTTTTGATTTTTCAACAAATCGAGAGGATGAGTATTTGAAAAAGGTCTGTCCTTATGTGACGTATGCGTTCTTTTCAGGAAGCGATTTGAGTGAGACGGAGTGCGGCCAGCTTGCCAAAAAGGCACATGAGTACGGAGCAAAAATCGTTTGCATGACCCGCGGCGGGCAAGGAGCGATCCTGTCTGCGGGGGACCGAATCTACCATCAGCCGATTGTGGAAGCTGATATAATAGATACACTCGGAGCGGGAGATTCATTTATCGCGGGATTTTTGACTGCGTTTTGTGAAAAGCAGGATATGATGAACGCTTTGCGCCAAGGAGCGGAAACAGCTGCGAAAACATGCGGAGTGTACGGGGCATTCGGTTACGGCTATCCCTATCGCCTGGAGGAAGGGGGAAGCAGTGAAAAAACGAGAATACTATAAGCAGTGTCTCGTTTTTTATGCCTGTCATGTGTAGGGACTGTTGATTGTAAATGTGACACGGTTTGTGTGCATCAAAAACAGTGAGCAGTAGATCGGCTGATCGTTTGAGGTAAATGCGGTTTTATCGATTTCAAACAGCGCATCCCCGATATCGCAATCCAAGTATTTGCTTTCCTCCTGCTGGGCATAGACAACGTTTAATAGTTTTGTATTGTGAGTGGGAACAACTTGGTATTGCTGCTTTAAAATATCATGCATAGATACACCGTCAGCAATAAACGTATTGATGGCAGGAAACATGTCCAGCGGGTAATGCGTGATCTCAAAGGTGAGCGGCTGATCATCGTTATATAAAATCCGTTTTAATTCAACGACAGGGCTCTCGGGATTGATCTGAAGCTTTTCGGCGATCGGTTTCGATGCTGGAATGATTTCATGGGACAGAACCTGGTGCTTCGGTTTTTTTCCGGTTGATTCCATAAATTCCGAGTAGCCGTTTACTGCGATCAGCTCTCTCTTCAATTTAGGGCTTTTAACGAACGTTCCTTTTCCCTGCTGCCTGATCAGATAACCTTCTTCGACCAGATCGAGAATGGCTTTTCTGACGGTAATACGGCTGACATTATACTTGCTGCAAAGCTCGTTTTCTGTGGGCAGCTTGGCAGCCGGGGAATACAAGCCCTTTTTAATGTCATCTGTTATGATTTGTTTTAGCTGAATGTATAAAGGTGTTGAACTTCCGTTGTTTAACAAGGGGTAGCCTCCTTTTAAGCTATTATTTATATTATAATGTATTATGACGTTATAATACAAATTTGCGTTTTTTGTTTTAGAAATATAGCAAATATGGGAATCGATTACTCTAAAAATAACAGAAAGACCGAGTTGTTTCCAGTGACGAAATAACGGAGAAAAAAAGACGGGGGGAGTTTTCTGATGGCTTCATTAACATTTGAACATGTCAAAAAATCATATCATTCACAATTAACGGTGAAGGACTTTGATTTAGATGTAAAAGATAAAGAGCTTTTGGTGCTGGTGGGGCCGTCAGGCTGCGGCAAATCGACAACCCTGCGGATGGTGGCTGGGCTGGAAAGCATTTCGGAAGGAAGCCTCTTCATCGATGGGGAACGGGTCAATGATCTTCCGCCGAAGGAGCGTGATATCGCGATGGTGTTCCAAAACTATGCGCTGTATCCGCATATGACTGTTTTCGATAACATGGCATTTGGACTGAAGCTCAGAAAAATGCCGAAACAAGAAATTGCCGAGCGGGTGCATGCAGCTGCAAACATTTTGGAGATTGAGCATTTGCTGAAGAGAAAACCGAAGGCACTTTCCGGCGGCCAGCGGCAAAGGGTGGCGCTTGGCAGATCAATTGTGCGGGAACCAAAGGTCTTTTTAATGGATGAACCGCTTTCTAATCTGGATGCGAAGCTGAGAGTGACGATGCGGACAGAAATCAGCAAGCTTCACCAGCGACTGGAAGCAACCATTATCTATGTCACCCATGATCAGACTGAAGCGATGACGATGGGCGATCGGATTGTCGTCATGAATGAAGGTAAAATTCAGCAAGTGGCCAAGCCTCATGATATCTATCATTATCCGGCAAACCTGTTCGTGGCCGGGTTTATTGGATCTCCCGGAATGAACTTTTTCAAAGGCATGATTGAGGAGCACCATGGCGAGCTGTTTTTCACAAACCCTTCGATCCGGCTTCATATTCCTGAAGAAAAGGCGAAACGGCTGAAGGAAAAAGGCTATGCCGGAAAACAGATGACAGCCGGTGTACGGCCGGAGCACATCGCACAAATGACTGGAAATGACCGGCTGTTTGATTCTGTGTTTAAAGCGACGGTGGAAGTGAATGAAAATTTGGGATCTGAGCTGATTGTGCATGTCAGCGCCGGGAACGAGCGGCTCACGGTTCGCCTGGATGGCGGCAATCGAATCGCCGCGGGCGATACAATTCAGCTGGCGGTGAAAATGGATCACGCCGTCTTTTTCGATGCTGAAACGGAACAGGCTGTGTATTAGAAAAGGTGCTCCCTTCGGGGGAGCACCTTTTTCTTACGGCCAAATGTCGTCTGCCCATTCAGGGTGATCGATAAATGGATTTCGGTTGTGCTGAAATTTTTCATAAATGATTTCATTTCTTTTTCTTTCGCGGGCATCAACAGGGTCCTGCCTATTCCATTCAAGCAAGGCGGATTGTTTGCCGTGATAAGGAGCAGAGCCGTTTCCTGTTCTATCATTGAGCTCAAGATCAGGGTAGCCGTCCTCTCCTTCGTAACGGACAGCCATGTAAAACAGCATGCGGGCGACATCGCCTTTCACATCATCGCGGGGCTCCCAAGAATCTCCGTCATAATAATTTCCGGGCGCTTTCGCATACTCGTTGCCGCCGTTGTCGAAGTCCATGTTGCCTCTGGCGCTGTTTACTTGGACGTCTGCTGGACGCAAGTGATGAATATCAGTGCCGGGCCCTTTGCTTGTACCAAAATCGCCATGGGATTTCGCCCAGACATGCTCCCGGTTCCAGTCCCCGACATTGCCGCCGTTCAGGTTTTTCGAACGGGATTCATTCGTATAGAGCAGGATGACGTTATTCGGATTGGCCGGATCTGCATCTGTTTCTTTCAGCGCGTTCCATACCTCGCTGTAAGACAGCATCGTATGTCCGCTAATGATGCGGTGCAGCGCGCTTTTTAACGCCTCTCCGCTTTTTCCTTCAGCACCTTCATAATAGGTGTCTGTGTCGGCGTATGGTGCAGCGGGAGAGACTAATGAGAGAATGCCCCCGGAGGCTGCGGAAGAAGTAGCTGCACGGCCATTCAGGTTCAATCCGGTTTGCGCGCTTGCTGAAGCAGAGGGCGCAAACCATCCGGAAATCAGTAATACACAGACGAGCGGCAGAAACCTTGCTTTTTTTGTCATCACTTGCCCTCCTTTAGATCAGATCATGTCTATTATCTAAAATTGAGATAAAGGTTAGAAGTGTCATTTTGTATATTTTTTATTAAATTTGTAAATTGGTAACTTTGGAGGAGGCGGAACTCTATTATTCCGGGATCTTTAGTCCGCGTTATTGCTCCCGCTGAGTTTTGGCAAGCGCTGTTCCTTGATCGAGTGCTGCTTCACTGAAAGCATTGCCTTCCCGTGTTTTTCGCTAGTTCATACAATAAATCTTTAGAGCCACTTTTTCCTCTCGCTGTTTTTGTAATCCATCGCTGCCTATTGACTCTCCTCCTTACTGGCTGCTATTCCTAAAATGGAATGGCAGACTGGTTATTATGACCAAAAAACAAACGTTTTTTTGGTTTATGTGCTGATGAACTATACGTCTTCCTCCCTCTATAATGAAGTCACCATAACGGACAGAGGAGGAAGCACATGGAAAAGCAGAGGCTTTCAGCAGAAAGCGGCATCGCTGATTACATCGATTGGCTTGCCCAATTCGGTGCGTCTGCTGATGGCGGGGTGACGAGACTTTTGTACACCAAGGAGTGGATGGACGCGCAGCTCGCCGTGAAAGCGGAGATGTCGGCATTTGGGCTTGACGCCAGATTTGACGATGTCGGCAATGTCTTTGGAAGGCTTCAGGGCACCCAGTCCCCGGATGAAGTGATTTTAGCCGGCTCACATATCGATACTGTGATCAATGGGGGAAAGTATGACGGCTCATATGGCGTGCTTGCGGCAATGCTTGCTTTAAAGCAGCTCAAAGAAACATACGGAGCGCCGAAAAAAACGCTTGAGGCCGTGTCTTTATGTGAGGAAGAGGGAAGCCGTTTTCCGATGACATACTGGGGATCAGGGAATATGATGGGTGCTTTGTCATTGAAGCATGCGGAAGTACCGAGAGACGGATCAGGTGTTTCATTACAAGAGGCGATGCATGACAGCGGTTTTGGCAGAGGCGTGTATCCGTCAGCGCACAGGACAGATATCAACGCTTTTATTGAAATTCACATTGAACAAGGACAGACGCTTGAAATGTCAGGACGAGATCTCGGTGTGGTGACAAGTATAGTCGGGCAGAGGAGATATCTGATTACGCTTGAGGGAGAATGCAACCACGCAGGGACCACCTCCATGAAGTGGCGCAAGGACCCGCTCGCAGCCAGCAGCCGAGTGATTCATGAATTGCTGTTTCGCGCTGAAGAACAGCCGGATGAGCTTCGTCTGACATGCGGAAAAATGACGGTGGAGCCCAATGTGGCCAATGTCATACCTGGACTGGTGCAGTTTTCAATCGATATTCGACATCAAAATCAGCATGTACTGGAGCATTTTCATAAAGAAATGACTGCTGTCATCAACGGCATTTGTGACGAAAAAGGGATTCACACTATGATTGATGAATATATGCGGATAGAGCCTGTGCCGATGGACGAAACGCTTTCTGCCAAGGCTCTTGAGACAGCGGCAGAAAACGGTATCAGCTGTGAAGAAATGGTGAGCGGGGCAGGGCATGATGCGCAAATGATCGGAAGGAGCTGCCCCGCTTGTATGCTGTTTGTGCCAAGCAGAGGCGGCATCAGCCATTCGCCGAAGGAATTTACTTCTGCACGTCAGCTTGAGATCGGCGTCCGCACATTGACTGATTTATTATACAAACTGGCTTACTGATGAAGGAGGAATGGCTGTGTCAGGCAGAAAAGAATTATGTACACCATTAAGAACGATTATGACACCGGGACCCGTAGAGGTCGATCCGCGTGTATTAAGAGTGATGAGCACGCCGGTTGTCGGCCAATTTGATCCGGCGTTTACCGATATCATGAATGAAACGATGGAGATGCTTCGGGAGCTGTTCCAAACGAAAAACCGCTGGGCGTATCCGATTGACGGCACATCCCGGGCGGGAATCGAAGCGGTGTTAGCTAGTGTCATTGAACCGGGAGATGACGTGCTAATTCCGATATACGGACGCTTCGGCTTTTTGCTGACTGAAATCGCTGAGCGGTACGGGGCGAATGTTCATACGATTGAGTGTGAGTGGGGAACGGTTTTTGACCCTGACGCTATTATACGTGAAATGAAAAAGGTGAAGCCGAAAATTGTGGCGATGGTGCACGGGGAAACATCAACTGGCCGAATTCATCCGCTGAAAGCGATCGGAGAAGCGTGCCGTGCTTGGGATGCACTGTTTATAGTCGATGCTGTAGCGACAATTGGGGGCTGCCAGGTGAAAGTGGATGAATGGAACATTGACGCAGCTATCGGCGGCACGCAAAAGTGTTTGTCTGTTCCGTCGGGGATGGCGCCGATTACATATAATGAACGGGTGGCGGACATCATTGCGGCGCGCAAAAAGGTGGAACGCGGAATTGCGACTCAGGCAGACAAGGCGCCGCTTACCGGAAATCGTCCGATCACCAGCAATTATTTTGATTTGAGCCAGCTTGAGGATTATTGGAGCGAACGGCGGCTCAATCATCATACAGAAGCGACGACGATGCTTTATGCCTTGCGTGAGGGCGTGAGACTGGTGCTTGATGAAGGTCTTGAAGCACGTTTCGAGCGGCATCGATACCATGAGGCCGCATTAATAGCCGGGATTAAGGCGATGGGGCTGAAGCTGTTTGGGGATGAGAGCTGCAAAATGCCTGTTGTCACCTGTGTGCAAATCCCGGACGGCGTGGACGGAGAGTCGGTCCGCCATATGCTTTTGGCACAGTTCGGAATCGAAATCGCCAGCTCATTCGGCCCTTTAGCCGGGAAGATTTGGAGAATTGGTACGATGGGCTACAGCTGCAGAAGAGAAAACGTACTGTTTGTCCTTGCCGGATTAGAAGCTGTGCTTCTCAGACACGGCGCTGTGATCGAAGCGGGAAAAGCGCTTCAGGCCGCGCTTGATGTATATGAAAATGCTAAGAGCCAGGCAGCGATTTAAAGAAAAAGCTTGCGGAATTCCGCAGGCTTTTTTCATTTTCGCTCATTCTCCAATCTGATTTTCTCCGTTTGACTCTTTTTACAAATCCGTTTTCTCTGTGTTGCATTTTCTGACGGAGCATGAGTCACTTTTTCTTTTTTCATCTATTCTTTATACAAGGCACCTATAAAATGACGTTTTATTTCTTACAGCAATTTTTGAAAGGGGGATGCAGCATTGGAGTATTTTCACACGATATTAGATGCGCTTCTGGAAGATCAGGATGAAGCTGTGCTGGCGACCATTGTTCAAGTTGAAGGCTCTGCATATCGAAAAGCAGGCGCCACCATGCTCTTTAAGAAAAACGGAGAAAGAATCGGCTTGCTGAGCGGCGGGTGTCTGGAAGAGGATATATCCGAAAGAATCGGTGAGCTCGGCGATCAGCTGACGACAGCGCTTATATCCTATGACATGAGAGCTGAAGACGATCTTTCGTGGGGCATGGGAGTCGGCTGCAATGGCGTTATTCATATCTATGCGGAACGAATCTCTCAGGAAAAAAAGCGGCACTATGAAAGAGTAAGAGACTTCCTTTATTCAGGAAAAGCCGTAACAGCCGTTACACAGATTGAATCCTCACAGTCAGGGCGTTATCTGTTTTTGTCAGAGAACGGGTATTTTGGGCACTGGCCGGATGTGCCGCTTCAAGATATTCAACGCACCGCTTCAACGCTTCATGTACCGCATTTTGATCCATCATCAAACATTTTTATTCAGCGTATTGAGCCGAAGCCGCGTCTCATTCTGTTTGGGGCGGGCACAGATATGATACCGCTCGCCAATTTGGCGGCTGAGACCGGATTTTCTGTCATTGTGACAGATTGGCGGCCTGCATATTGCACAGCCGCTCTTTTTCCAAAAGCAGATCAGCTGATCACTGCCTTTCCGGAGCAGATGCTCGGTGAATTTGGATTTTCGCCTCAGGATTCCGCTGTTGTGGCGACTCACCATTTTCAGCACGATCAAGTCATCGTTGAATCCTTATTTTCTCGGGACCTTCATTATATCGGGCTTTTGGGTTCCGAAAACCGCACGAAACGGCTGCTGAATGGAAAACAGCCGCCCGCGCATTTTTACAGTCCGGTCGGGTTGAAAATCGGCGCGGAAGGCCCAGAGGAAATTGCCGTCAGCATCGTTGCGGAAGTCCTTCAAACAAGAAAACGGCTGGCGGTTATATGAGCATTATCGGTATATTTCTGGCGGCCGGAAAAAGTGAGAGAATGGGCACAAACAAGCTGGCATTGCCGCTAAAAGGAGAAACGATCGGATCGGCTTCATTAAAAACAGCTCTATTATCCCGTCTTGACCATGTGCTGATTGTCGAGAGGACAGAAAATGCTTCACTTGAGTGGATCGGGGCGCAATATCAAGCACCGCCTTTTCTGGATCGCTGGAGTTTGCATGTCTGTAAAGAGGCGGAAAAGGGCCAAGGGCATTCTGTCAGCAGCGGGGTGAAAAAAGCGGAAAGCATGGGGGCAGACGGGGTCGTCATTCTGTTGGGTGACCAGCCGCAGCTTTCTGTCGATCATGTAAATGCCCTGATATCAAGGGCTCATGAAATGTTTGCCGTGTCAGCATCTTTGCGTACGCTCAGTCCGCCTATTTATTTCTCATCCGCCTGTTTTCCATATGTAAAGGAGTTAAAGGGAGATGAGGGTGCCCGCAGGCTGCTGAAAAACGGACAGCTTGGCACTGGAGCGGTGCTGGCAGTGAAAGCGTGCGAGGAACTGGAAGATATTGATACGCCGGAGGAATATGACACTGTCAGGAGGCGAATACATGAACGGACAAGTGACACAGGCGCGAATGAACATTCAATTATGGAGGCCGGCAGCGCTTAATGAGGCATTTTCTCTTTTGAAGCAGCTTGCGCCAGATGTGTGTGCAGCATCGGGCAGCACGCTGCTCCAGCTTCAATGGGACAAAGGAATTCTTCCGAAAGCGCATCTCATCAGCCTTGAAGGCATTGATGAGATGAAAGGCATTACCGCTGACGGCACCAACGTGTCGATCGGGGCGCTCACCACGCTGAATGAATGCAGAAAAAACAGCCTCATCAAGCGGGAGCTGGCTTGCTTATGTGATGCAGTTTCTGCTGTTGCAGCGCCGGGAATCCGAAGCCGGGCCACAATTGGCGGCAACATAGCGAGTAAAATAGGGGATTTGATTCCGCTTCTGCTTGTGCTTGATGCGGAGCTTATCGTTTATCAGAAGGAGCTTGTCAGGCTGCCGCTTGCTGAATGGATCTCCAGTGAAGCGTATTCACATGGAATCGTGACGCGTGTGATCATCCCGCGTCCAGAGGGAGATCGTGTGTTTTTCCGAAAGCTCGGAAGGCGGCAGGCATTTACCGGAGCGGTTGCTGTGGCGGCAGGACGTTTACTGAAAGACGGTGACATTCGCCTCGCAGCGGGCCATGCCGATATCAGGCCGAAAAGATTAATAGAGAGCGAAGGTAAATGGATGGAGCCTGAATGGGAGGCGCACGAGCTGTACGAAACACTTATCAAGGAGCTGCCGTTTTCAGCCGATGCTTTCGTGTCAGCGGCATACAGAAAAAAAGCGGCTGCCAACGTCATCATGTCCGAGCTGATGTTTGAGGGAGGGGAATAAATGAGCATAAGCAAACCATCAAGAATAAGGCCGGATGGAAGGGAAAAGGTCACGGGTGAATTGAAGTATATGACTGATCTCACTTTTCCGGGAATGCTGTACGGCAAAATCCTGAGAAGCGCTTGCCCTCATGCGGAAATCGTGTCGATTTGCACCAAAAAGGCTGAAGAAATGGAAGGTGTGCGGGCAGTCGTCACCCATAAGGATGTTCCGGGTTTCAACCGTTTTGGGATTGTCATTCCTGACCAGCCGGTTCTATGCGAGGATAGAGTGCGTTATGTGGGGGATGCAGTTGCCGCAGTCGCCGCAGAAACAGAAGACATTGCCGAAGCCGCGCTGGAGCTGATTCATGTGGTGTACAGGATGCTGGAGGTCATTGATTCTCCGGAAAAAGCGCTCCGGCCAGATGCGTATATGCTGCACCCGGACGGAAACATCCTTCATCGTGCGTTTTTCTCGCACGGCGATGTGGAAGCGGGATTCCAATCGTGTCACACGATTCTTGAAGAAACCTACGAACTGCCGCGGCAGATGCATACGTATATGGAAACGGAAGGGGGGGTAGCTGTTCCGGAACGTGACGGGGGTTTTACAATGTACGCTGGCACTCAGCACGGCTACAAGGACCGCTTTCAGCTTGCCCGCATTTTTGGTATTCCTGAAGAGAAAATTCGGGTTGTGTCGAGTCCGATGGGCGGCTCATTTGGCGGAAAGGATGAGCTGAATATTCAGCCGTATGCCGCGCTTTTAGCCCGTAAAAGCGGGCGTCCGGTCAAAATTCATCAGACGAGACAGGAATCTGTACGCTCAGGAATCAAGCGCCACCCGATGAAAATCACGATCAAAACAGGGGCTGATCAAACAGGGAAGCTTCTGGCTCATGATGTGAAAATCATTGCCGATACAGGCGCTTACGCCACGCTGGGACCGGCAGTCCTGGATTTTTCTGCCGAGCATGCCGCGGGTCCGTACCGCATCCCGAATATCCGCACTGAAGGGATCTCTGTGTTTACGAACAACGGGGTGGCGGGAGAATTCCGGGGCTTTGGCGGCAACCAAATCACCTTCGCGCTGGAAACCCACCTTGATCGCCTCAGCAGCATGCTCGGTATCGACTCGCTGGAGCTGCGAAGAAGAAATATCAGAAAACCGTATGACCCGGGGCCGCTTGAGCATCGGATTGCGCCCACTGACGGAGCAGCGCAGGTGTTGAACGTCATTTCTGCATCTCCTATTCTCAAAAGAGAACATCAGACGTCTCGTTATAAACGAAGAGGTGTTGGCGCCGCGATTACCATGCACGGGGGCGGGCTTGGCTATGGGCGGATGGATGCCGCAGGAGGGCGCCTTTCCCTTTCAAGTGACGGCAAAATCACGGTTTCGTTTGGGTTTGAAGAGTGCGGGCAGGGCATCCTCGCCGCGATTGAACATATTGTGACCGAAGAGCTGGGCTGCGCGGCGGAGGATATTTCCATTATCATCGGGGATACCGCAAAAGTGCCAAAGTCAGGCTCCTCCACGGCATCCCGCGGCACGAGCATGGTGTGGCACGCGATCCAGCGTTTGAAGAAACCGTTTCTATATCAGCTGAAAAAACGTGCCGTACAATTGGTGCCGTGTTTGCCTGAACAACTCATTCTCAGCGCTGGGGGGCTGCGGATGCATAATACAAAGGAGCTAGTGGTGACCTATAAGGAATTGGCAAAAAAAGGCCCTTTGACTGAGGAAACAGCATTCGATTTTCCGACAACGCCTGATCCTGTGGTCGGCGGCCATTTTCTCTACTCATTTGGAGCGGCTGCAGTTGAGGTGGAGGTTGATCTATTAACAGGCGATGTCAGAGTGATAGATTGTGAGCACGCCATTGCGGCAGGGCCGGTTGTCAGTCCGCAGGGCTATCGTGGACAAATCGAAGGCGGCGCTGCCATGGCGCTCGGCTATACGCTGATGGAGGAAGCCAAAATGACGGACGGCCGTTACACGGCGGAGAATTTGGATCAATATGTAATTCCGGGAATCAAAGATGTTCCGGCAATGAAACTGGCCGCGATAGAAGAGCTGATGGATGGTGACTCATATGGCCCGCGCGGTGTCGGAGAAATAGGAACGATCGCCATCACCCCGGCGATTGTAAAGGCGGTACATGATGCCGTCGGCTGCTGGGTGAACAAGCTGCCGATTTCGCGTGAAGAGCTGCTTAGTGAGATAGACAGAAAGGGGATAAAGCAATGGACGTAAAAGAAGCAGGATCGTTCTCTGTAAAAAAGCATCGGTTCCGAATGACCGTGAATGGAATAGCGCGGGAGGTTGATGCGGTTCCTACAGCTTGCTTGAGTGACCTTCTGCGGACGGAATTCCAGCTGACCGGAACTAAAATTTCCTGCGGAATCGGCCGTTGCGGAGCATGTTCTGTCCTGCTCGACGGCAAGCTCGCCAATGCGTGTATGACCATGGCATACCAAGCGGACGGCCATTCGATCACAACCATTGAGGGGCTTCAAAAAGAAGAACTGGATATCTGCCAAACCGCTTTCCTGGAGGAAGGCGGCTTCCAATGCGGATATTGCACACCAGGGATGACGATTGCGCTCAAAGCTCTGTTTCAGGAAAACCCGCAACCTACTGACGAAGATATTGAAGAAGGTCTGGCGGGCAATTTGTGCCGGTGTACCGGTTATGGCGGGATTATACGGTCGGCTTGCAGGATTAGAAAAGAGGTAGCAAGTGGAAAAAGGGAGTCATTGGACTTTTCCCGCAGCTACGGCAAAGCACCGGATTTAAAAAGTTAAGCAAATCGCTAAAGCTTTAGAGAATTGTCTGGATGAACTTCAATTACAGATCGTGAAAATGAAATACCTCTTCTCCCTTTACTTTTTGCCTAGTTGTGTTTGATACTATAAATGGGTAATGTTACAAATTAAGGAAATAGGGAGAAGAGATGATGAATAACTTAAATTGGTGGAAAATACTTTTACTAACCTTTCTTTGTTCCCTGATTTTTTCTGTCGTCTTTGTCACTGTTCAACGGATTGACTTAATACTCAATCCACCGGAAGTACCTGTTAAATCGATTGAAAAAATAAAATAATTCATTTTGGAGAAAAGGAAATGAAAAAATTTTTTTGTAGGTGCGGAAGAAATCGATCGAAAGAAACTAACAAATCCGTTAACAAGCGTTTCTAAATGGTGGGATTAATTGAAGAGCGTGATCAAGACGCGGCCGGTTTGTGGGAAAACATCACGCTCTCATCTCATATTGTAATGGAGGACAAGGATTTGTAGCGAGTGTTATATTTCCCTGTTCAAAACCTTGTCGCTATAGCAAAACAAACGCCATAAAGAATTCTTATGGCGTCTGACGGATATGGGGTAAGGTGAGTTCTTAGAAGCCACCGAAGAAAGAAGTGCCAACAATGATTAATAGGATGAATAGCACCACGATCAAAGGGAATGACCTCATAACTTCACCTCCCTTAAAAGAGGATAGTACATGATATGCTGATGGAGATAACTTGATAGTGATGCTAGTTTAATTGATTTTAAATGATTTTTTAGTCTAAGTAGAAATAGAGAACGATAAATTATAATATTTAAAAACAAACTCAAACTCAAATACGAGGTCCGGGGGTGGCATAATTCGCAGGAACCTTCTCACAATAGAGAGGGTCTTTTATTTATGCAGTGCTCCAGCAATCACCTAAACATCTGCGGAGCCCGCCTCACCAGCGGGCGGGCTCTTTTCTTAACTCCCCCTATACACCTGATAACCAAACGGCGACAGCAAAAGCGGGATATGATAATCAGCTTCCGGATCAGAAAGATGGAAACGAACTGTTACAATCGTTAAAAACGGCTCAGCCGTGTTCGCTTTCTTTCCCGCAAAGTAGTCTCCTGCATGAAATTCCATTACATACTCTCCAGACACTAGCTCTTCCCCTGCCAGCAGCGGAGCATCGACTCGGCCGTCATCGTTGGTGAAGGCCTCTTTAACAGGGATGACCTCTTCGCCCAGCCGCTTCAATTCGATTTTTACGTTCGCCGCGGGTTTGCCGCAGGTTAAATCCAAGATATGCGTTGTCAGCTTTCCCATCAGGCATTCAGGCTCCCTAATGCTTCCCCGGCTTTCCGTTTTTCTTTCTCGGCGTCTTCTCTCGTCACGGTGAACCGCTGGAAACCGAATGGCGGGCGCGGTTCTGTGTAGACTTTTCCTTTTGTGCCCGGAATCTCTTCGACGACTGTATCCCACGTGTGATTTTGAGAATGGAAGCTGACATCCGCGAGCTGCGGGAATCTCGTTAATATTTTGCATCCGATATGATAGATTAAGTTTTGAATGGAGGGAGTTTCGAGCTCGTGAAATACAGTGCTCGCTAAGTCACGGACCTGCTCAGCCGCCACGTAACGGGCTGGATCGGCGGCGTATGCATCATCCGTATGTTCGTAACGCCAGCTGATGTTTAAATAGACAAAGAGCGGACGATTTCCATCTTCAGGGAGAGTCGTATATTTGTCTCTGATAAAGCCGACGAAGGAGTTTCCGCTTACTTTGACAAGCTGGAGATCCGTGATTTCGCTGTATTGCTCCTTCACCGTTATCGTATCCCCCGTTCGTTCTGCTTTGAGCACCGACCGAGCGCGTTCATTGCGCGATCTTCTGAAGACAAGCTGGCTTGTGCCGAGCTCTTGATCGTCGTATGCAGGCATCGCTTCAAACGGAATGTCTTCGCCTGTCAGAGTGATCGTGTCCATATGTGAATAGGTGTTTAAAAATCTGTGAGCCACATAATGCAAGAAGCCTTCGGTGGTTGTTCCCTCATAGGAAGCGAGGTGGCGCTGAATAAAGTTTTTCATCGAATCCGTAGCCACGATGAGTGTATTATCTCCGTCTGTAAATGACGGCAAAAAGGCATTTCCGCCAATTTCGCATGTCACATCAATGCCGACAACTGTATTGGTTCTGCCCGTAAAAGAAGACTCTGGGATTTTCTTTATGCCTGTGAGCGGTTTTAAAAACGTTCGGTAGGCAAACACATTTCCTTTGCCGTAAGACATGGTTCTTTTCATTTGAATCTCTCCTTTTTCTGTAATGATGTCCTCTAAACGAAAGCGGGCGATGCGGTATATTTCCTCAAGAGCCTGCTGGAATTCTGTTTCCGGTTTGTTCTTCAGCCTTGCCAGCAGGGCTTGGCGGATCTCCTGTTTCGTTTTTTCCTTTACCGCTAAAATAAAAGGAAAACCGAAGTTGTAATAGTAGTCTTCATTTTGTTTGAGAAATTCCTCGTATTCCTGCTGTTCAAGCTTACTGAGCCCTGCGTTTTGCTGCTCTTTTACGGAGGAAGCGCTCATTGGTTTCTTGGTGCCGAGCCGGGGGTGTTTGCAGATGAGCTCAAGCTGTGTCTTGCGATCCGCAGCTTTGACTAAGCGGGACATTTTTTGATGCAAATCAGAAAGGGAGGAAAACGGGCGGAGTGCCGCGGCCTCCTCCGCAATCCATACAGAGTGCTCGAAAATAGATCCGAGTTTGTCAGTCAGTGTTTGTGTATCCATTTGATTCAGGTCGTCAATCGTGAACATGAGCCATCACCCTTTCCGTATTGATTTCCGCGCCATGGGGCCGTTTGAATTGATAAAAAGCGTTCAGTGCGATCGCGGTTAAGCTGCCAATGACAATGCCGCTTCCGGTCAGCACGGAAGCTGCTCCCGGAAGAGATGAAAACAAAGCGGGCACCGTCGTGGCGCCAAGCCCTAAGCTGACAGAAGAAGCAATGATCAGGAGATTGCTTTGTGATTCAAAATCGATGCCGGAAAGCATTTTAATGCCGTAAGAAATGACCATGCCGAACATAACAATCATCGCGCCGCCGAGCACTGCATTCGGGATCACGGTCGTCAATGCCGCGGCTTTTGGAATCAGACCGACTGCCATCAGCATAAACCCGGTGATGGCGATGACATTGACACTTTTCATTTTTGAAAGCTGAACGATACCGACATTTTGCGAGAAGGCTGTATACGGAAACGCGTTAAATAAGCCGCCAAGCACAATCGCAAGCCCCTCCGCACGGTAGCCTTTCTCAAGATCTTTCTCTGTTAGTTTCCGGTTTGTCATATCGGAAAGAGCAAAGTAAACACCCGTTGATTCAACAAGGCTGACAATCGCAACCAATAGCATGGTGAGAATGGCAGGCAGCTCAAAGGTTGGCGTGCCGAAATAAAATATAGAAGGAACATGAACCCAGGACGCCTCCGCGACCTCAGAAAAATCGACTTTTCCCATAAAGAAAGCGGCTGCCGTTCCAGCTGCAAGGCCGAGCAAAATCGCAATGGAGCGGATAAACCCTTTAAAGAAATAAAACAGCACTAAAATAAAGGCTGTAACGGCAAAGCCAAGGAGCACGTTGCCTAGTGAGCCGAAGTCTTTGCTGCCTTCGCCGCCGGCCAGGTTATTCATCGCCGTCGGAATCAGGCTGATGCCGATAATCATAACGACTGAGCCGGTTACGACCGGCGGGAAAAAACGGACAAGCTTCCCGAAGAAGCCCGCGGCTAAAACGACAATCAGCCCGGCTGCGATAATCGAACCGTAAATCGCTGAGACACCGTATGTGCTGCCAATAGAAATCATCGGGCCGACTGCAGTAAACGTACAGCCGAGCACAACAGGAAGGCCGATGCCGAAATAGCGGTTTTTCCAGAGCTGTAACAGAGTCGCAGCCCCGCACATAAACAAATCAATGGCAATTAAATACGTCAGCTGGCCCGCATTGAGCCCGATCGCAGCTCCGACGATCAGAGGGACGAGAATGGCTCCCGCGTACATCGCCAGCATATGCTGAAGCCCAAGCATCAAAAGCTGAAAGGAATGATGCTGTTCCTTCATCTCTATTTACACCTCTTTTTCTAAAACAAGTGTGTTTTCTAATACCGGCAGTTCTTCCTTCTGAACGGTTTTTTCCTCGCTGGCGCGCAAACTGAAGAATAGGTTTAAAAAGATCGCGGTCAGGCTTCCTGTGATGGTGCCGTCACTGACCAAAATGCGGATCGGAGCGGGAAACTCTGCGAAAATCGCCGGCACTGTGCTGGCGCCGATGCCGAGTGCGATTGAGCAGGCGATGGTCAGCAGATGATATTGGTTTTTCAGATCCGCTGTGCTGAGCATTTTTACTCCGGAGGCGATTACCATGCCGAACATGACAACGGTTGCGCCGCCGAGCACAGCCGCGGGAACGGAGGAAGCAAGAGCGGCAACCTTAGGAATCAGCCCAAGGAAAAGAAGGATACAGCCCGCGGTGACGACGACATTTCTCGTTTTCACCTTTGTCAGCTGCAATAATCCGGCGTTTTGTGCAAATGTATTATAGGGAAAGGCGTTGAACAGCCCGCCTATCATAATGGCGATCCCCTCTGCCCTATAGCCTTTGACCAGATCTTTTTCGGTTAGGGGCCGGCCGCATATCTTTCCGATGGCGTAAAAAACGCCGGTTGATTCAACGATAATGACAATTCCGACGATCAGCATCGTGATGATCGGACCGATTTCAAAAGATGGAGCGCCGAAGTAAAACGGCTTCGGGATTTGAAAGAATGGGGCTTCAGATACAGATGAAAAGCTGACCTTGCCCATGACGGCAGCGGCCGCAGTACCCGCAGCAATCCCGATCAGAACGGAAAGCGTTCGGGCAAACCCTTTGAGAAAGCGGTTGAGGACTAAGATCAGGATAAGGACGCCGACAGAAAGAAGAAGGTTTTCGAGTGAACCGTATTCGGGATTGGCGCTGCCGTTTACTTTTTCTCCGCCAGCCATATTTTTCACACCTGTCGGAACAAGAGAAAGACCAATCAAGGTGACAACAGTTCCTGTTACGACAGGAGGGAATAACACGGTCAGCTTGCCGAAGAAACGGGCACACAAGAAGATCAAGACACCGGCTGCAATGATTGAACCGTAAATCGCTGAAATGCCGTAATTTGCACCAATTGCAATCATCGGGGTGACGGCCACGAACGAGCTGCCGAGCATGACCGGAAGCCCGATGCCGATGTACGCTCCTCGCCAGGTTTGCAAAAGCGTCGCGGCTCCGCACGTTAACAGGTCAATCGCCAATAGGTAAGACAGCTGTTCCGACGTTACATTCAGCGCTCTGCCGACAAGCAGAGGCACCAAAATCGCACCTGCGTACATGGCCAGCACATGCTGCAGGCCAAGAGTGAACACTGCAAACGGTTTATGTTTCACTGCAGTCCCTCCTTTTACATGTGAACTTTAGTAACATGATAGCGTGCCGTTTGCCGGCTGTCATTGGCTACAGTAGCTGAAAAATAGGAGCGTTATTGCTGAAAGTAACGAAAAGACATTTCGTTTGTAACATCATGTGACAAGTGCTAGCTAATCAGCCGCTGCATCCGCAAGGCAAGCCGCAACCGCATTGTCGTTTCGGGATCTTTTAAGCTTTTGCCCAGTAATTCTTCACATTTTTCGAGGCGGTAGATGACCGTATTGCGATGCACGTACAAACGTTTTGCCGTCTCGGAAATCTGGCAGTGTGTCTCTAGATAGACAGACAGTGTATGAAGCAGGCTTTGATCCTCCTGCTGTTTTTCAGCCAGGCTTTGAAGAGTGGAATTGTAAAATTTCTTCAAATCCTCAACCGGAAGCAGGCGGAGCAGCTCAGGTACATCTTTTGCGTGATACACTTGGATAAACTCCGTGCTTCTTGATAAATGCCCTGATTGGAGAGCGTCAGACGCTTCTGTGAAAGCGTCCGGAACATCGATCAGCTTTTGGCAAATGTTGCTGATGCCAAAGGACAATGTCCGTTTAAATTGGGTTTTGACCTGTGTTTGGAACTGTTCTAAAAAGCTGATCACCGAGGCGTGCATTTCACTCCAGCTGTCTGTCGCCTCGATCAGCAGAATGCCGACATTTCCTTTAATAAAGAGGTGAGGTGGAAACGGGAAGGCAGACAATTCGCCTTCAAGAAATTCAAATACGCTGTCAGAGGCCAGCTGATTTTCAGTAAAGCTGATCGATCTGTCATTCCGGTCGAGCTTTCCGGCGATGCACATATATTTTTGATCCCAGCGGAGCTTAAATTCTTTTGCCCGGTTTTTGATTTCGTCGTCAGAAGAGAACGACCGCTCGATAAAATTACTGAAAAACTCATTCCGCGCCCGCCGGCTGTATTGCTTCAGCGCGTTTTCCTTCAGCAGCTCAAAGGAAATCACGTTCGCAGCCTGTTCAATGGTGAGAATCAATCCTTTATCAGCGGCTTGGACCATTTCCGGTATAAGCAGGTAGCCGCAGCTTTTTTCGTGATTATAGATAGGAAGGACAGAATATGTTTTCTGATTTGAGATCGAAGAAAAACAAGTGAAAAACGGCCCGGACACGGTGTGCAGCGTGCTTTTGAGCTTTTCGGTTTCAAATGAAATCTGATGAGATGCAGAAAGCATTTTGGCATGCTGGTCAAGGAGCAGCACGGGAAGATGAAGGAGGTCTGATACCTTTTTGAGCAGAGATTGCAATCCCTTGCCGCTCATAATGTGGTTTGTGAATTTTTTATGTGCGTAAATGGCTTGCTGAAGCTCGTTTGAACGCATATCAAGAATATGGCTCAGCGTGGCGTTGACAATGTCTCCGAGGCGTATATGCTCAGGGAGCTCGATGATCGGAAACGCGTGTGAATCGGCGAGGTCAATGATTTCTTTCGGGATATCCTCCAGGTACCGTTTTGTTTTAATGCCAAGACCGGCACAGCCGCGTTTTGCCATTTGCCGAATCAGCTCTGATAACTGGTGAGGATTGTCCTTCAGGTGATACGCGGTGGTGACGAGTAGCTCGTCTTTATGCAAAAAATCCGCGATATCAGGAGCATCCATCATGTTGACATGCTGAACCTCTCTTTCTCCCCCTGCTTTGCCCGCAATTAAAACTGCATTTTCGTAAGCCGGTATTTTCATCACATCAAAAATATTCATAGCTCATTCTCCTTTTCTCACAAAAAGTAACCATTGGTTAAGATGAATAAATTTCATTATTAATTCTAGCTGTTTTGCTGATGTAATACGATCATAGTAACAGTAAAATGTTGAAAATAGACTGATTGTGTTACATAAACTGACATAAAAATTCATCATCCTTACAGGGGAGGGATCAGTATGGCTTACGATTTGGTGATAAAAGGAGCAAAGGCAGTCACGCCGGGTGGTGTTAAAGAAGCTGATATTGCAATGAAAAACGGGACCATTGCCAAGATCGGTTCTGCAATTGAAGCAGAGGGGGCACCAGTTGTGGAGGCTAGCGGGCAATATGTTTTTCCGGGTGCGATTGATTGCCATGTTCATTTCAACGAACCGGGCAGAGAGGATTGGGAAGGGTTTGAAACGGGCTCACAGATGATGGCTGCAGGCGGCTGCACCACTTATTTTGATATGCCGCTGAACTGCATTCCATCCACGGTGACGGCTGAAAATCTTCTCGCAAAAGCTGAAATCGGCAGGCAAAAATCGGCGGTGGATTTTGCGTTATGGGGCGGCCTTGTGCCCGGTCATATTGATGACATACATCCGATGGCTGAAGCGGGTGCGATAGGATTTAAAGCATTTTTATCAAAATCAGGCACAGAGGAGTTTCGCTCTGTTGATGAACGGACCTTGCTCAAAGGCATGAAAGAAATTGCGGCCGCAGGAAAAACCCTTGCTCTTCACGCAGAAAGCGATGCGATCACAAGCTTTTTGCAGATGGAATGGGCGAATAAAGGGAAAGTGAATGCGGATGCGTACGCGGCCTCCCGCCCGGAGGAAGCCGAAGCTGAAGCGGTGTATCGCACGATTCAGTATGCGAAAGTGACGGGCTGTCCGGTTCATTTTGTCCATATCAGCACGGCGAAAGCGGTCCGGCTGATCAGAGAGGCGAAACGAGAAGGGCTTGATGTTTCGGTCGAAACATGCCCGCATTATGTCTTGTTCAGCCATGACGATTTACGGGAAAAGGGCTCTGTCGCAAAATGCGCCCCTCCGCTCAGATCGCAGCCATCAAAAGAGGCGTTAATTGATACGCTGATCGCGGGGAATATTGACATGGTGTCCTCGGACCACTCCCCCTGCCGTCCTTCTCTGAAGCGGGAGGATAATATGTTTTTGTCATGGGGCGGAATCAGCGGCGGGCAGTTTACTTTATTGGCCATGCTTGAATTGGCCCTTGAGCGGGACATTCCATTTGAAACCATTGCTGAATGGACAGCGGGGGCACCCGCGAAGCGATTCGGCCTTCAGCAAAAAGGGCGGCTTGAAGAGGGGCGGGACGCGGATCTCGTTCTCGTCAGCATGGAGCCGTACACAGTCACAACAGAAACGATGTTTGCAAAACATAAGCAGAGCATTTATGAAGGACATACTTTCCCCTGCCGCATCTCGGCCACCTACAGCAGAGGACGGAGCGTGTACAGTGATGGGGAGAAAGCAGACAGCGGAATTGAGGGAGCATTGGTCGTTCCTTCGTAAGCCCGGCAGATTGAATTCTGCCGGTTTTTTTATGTCAGTGACTTTGGTTTTTAAAAATCCATCATCGTGGTATCTTTTTAAAAAGGGGGCTTTCGATGATGGAACACATCAAACACATACTAAACCAATCATGGTCGCTGCATACGAGTTCCAAATGGACGAAAGAATGCCCGGCATGCGGCCAATGCGGCGTGACGGCAATGGTAATACAGGAGCAATTCGGGGGCGATATTTTCAAAACAAAGGTCGGTGAGAGTTGGCATTTTTATAACAGCATAAATGGGGCTGTATACGACTTTACGAGTGAACAGTTTCAGGAGCCTATTGAGTACCAAAATATCCCTTCTTCAAGAGAGGAGGCGTTTTTGGATACCAATGAGGAACAATATCAGCATCTGCGCTCAGCGTTTTTCCGCAATATGAACAGCATTTCCGAGGAAACCTGAAAACGCGTGTGATAAACTGGAAGAGAGGTGAATGATTGTGATTTATATCGGACTGACGGGATGGGGGGATCATGACAGCATTTATCCGCCGAAAACGGCCAGCCAGAAAAAATTGCAGGCCTATTCCTCCCATTTTCCGATCGTGGAATTAGACGCGAGCTTTTACGCGATTCAGCCGGCGCGCAACAATGAAAAGTGGGTGAAGGAAACACCGGAAACCTTCCAATTTATCATTAAAGCGTATCAGGGCATGACGGGGCATCAACGCGGCGACATTCCGTTTGACTCCAAAGAGGAGATGTTTGATGCTTTTAAGCTGTCCTTAACGCCATATTTACATAGCAATAAGCTTGCCATGGTGCTGTTTCAATTTCCGCCGTGGTTTGACTGCAAGAAAGAAAATGTCGCTTATTTAAGATGGTGTAAAAATCAGATGGGTGATATTCCTTGCGCGCTTGAGTTCAGAAACCGCTCCTGGTTTTCGCCGCCATTTTATGAGCAGACGCTTTCCTTTATGAAAGCGGAAGGCTGGATTCACAGCGTATGTGACGAACCGCAAATCGGCGAGGGAAGCGTCCCGACTGTTTTGCGGGCGACCGATGAAAACAAAACGCTCGTCAGGTTTCACGGACGCAATAAGCAGGGCTGGATGAAGCCCGATGGCGGGAAAAACTGGCGTGAGGTCAGATATTTATACCGCTATAACAAACAGGAGCTGGAAGACTGGAAAAAGCACCTGAACGAATTGCAGCAGCAGTGTAAAGATGTATTTGTCCTGTTCAACAACAATTCCGGCGGAGACGCCGCGGATAACGGCAAGCAGATGCTTGAACTGCTTGATGTCGAGTACTCCGGACTTTCTCCGAGACAGCTCGATTTATTTTAGAAAAGAGGTTTTGATTGATGTCGTTTGTGATTTTGATCGTACTGGGATTTATTGCGGGTACGGTAGGAAGTTTGATTGGACTCGGCGGCGGGATTGTCATCGTTCCGGCCATGATGTTTTTAAGCGCGGTGACGCCGTATTTTCAGGATGTGACGCCGCAGGTTGCCATTGGGACTTCGCTTCTGGTCATTATTTTTACAGGTCTTTCCTCAACTTTGGCTTATATTAAATATAAAACGGTTGATTATAAAAGCGGGCTCATTTTCTTTATCGGTTCAGGTCCCGGCAGCATTATTGGGGCTTACGTGTCAAAGCTTTTTAATTCAAACTCGTTTTCCATTTGGTTTGGCATATTTATGATTCTTATTTCATTATCCTTAATGCTGAAAGCGAAGGCACGGCCGGTAAACAAAGAGCACAGAGGAATAATACGGACTTTTCAGGATGATGCCGGAGAGCCCTATACTTACTCGTATCAGGCATCTGTCGGGATTGCCATCGCCTTTGTTGTCGGCTTTTTAGGCGGGCTCTTTGGAATAGGCGGCGGCTCGCTGATGGTTCCGGCCATGATGCTGTTATTTCTGTTCCCGCCAAAGGTTGCGGTGGCAACGTCCATGTTCATTATTTTCCTGTCCTCTATGACAGGATCTGTTTCACATATCATGTCCGGGCATGTGAATTGGCTGTATGCCCTCGCACTTGTGCCCGGCGCTTGGTTCGGCGGAAGGCTTGGCGCCGCCATCAACCGAAAAATGCAGACGAAAACGATCGTTATGATTATGCGGATCGTATTAATTTTGATCGGCTGCCAGCTCATTTATGAAGGCATATTCAGCTGAACGATTAGGAGAGAATGGTATGAAAGAGAAGCTCCGCTTATATCACACAAATGATTTGCACAGCCATTTTGAAAATTGGCCAAAAATAACAGATTATATTGAGCATAAAAGAAAAGAACATCAGCTGCACAGCGAAGAGACGCTCGTTTTTGATATTGGTGATCATATTGATCGTTTTCATTTTGTGACTGAGGCAACATTCGGAAAAGCGAATGTAGACCTCTTAAACCGTCTTCAAATTGATGGAGCGGCTATCGGCAATAACGAGGGGATTACGCTTCCTCATGAAGAGCTTGCTTCTTTATATGATCATGCCGAGTTTCCCGTTATCGTCTCTAATCTGTATGACAAAAACGGAAACCGCCCGTCCTGGGCGGTTCCTTACCATATCAAAACATTGAGAAACGGCATGACCATTGCGTTGTTAGGTGTAACGGTGCCGTATTATCCCGTCTATGACAAGCTGGAATGGACTGTTACTGATGCGCTCGAAAGTATAAAAGAAACCATACAGGAAGTGAAAGGACAGGCTGATATCATCGTTCTCCTGTCGCATTTGGGAATTCTTGACGATCAAGCGGTTGCTGAAGCAGTTCCGGAGATTGACGTTATCCTCGAGTCTCATACTCACCATCTGCTTGAAAATGGACAGATGGTCAACGGCGTATTGCTTGCCAGCGCTGAGAAATACGGAAACTACGTCGGCTGTGTAGACATCACGATGGATACTGAAAAGCGAAAAATCATCAGCAAAACAGCATCTGTTCAAAACATGGCTGAATGGACAGGGGAATCTGCGGAAACCAAAGCATTTCTTGAGGGAAAAGAACGTGAAGCCGAGGAAAAGCTGTCCGTTGCCGTTGCGGAGCTTGCGCAAGATGCTGAAGTGAAGTGGTTTGAAGAATCCGATCTGCCTTTACTTTTGGCATATGCGTTAAAGGAATGGTGCGGAGCCGACATCAGCATGGTGAATTCCGGCGTCATCCTCGGACCGCTTAAAGCCGGCCCGGTGACCAAACTTGACCTGCACCGCATCTGCCCTCACCCCATCAACCCGGTTACTGTCCGCCTGACGGGAGAGGAACTGAAGGAAACGATTGTTCATGCCGCTTCGGAACAGATGGAGCAGCTTCAAATTAAAGGATTGGGCTTCCGGGGAGAAGTGATGGGGAAAATGGTGTACGCGGGTGTCGATGTCGAAACAAAACGGCTGGACGATGGGATGACGCACGTCACCCGGATTACGCTGAACGGAGATGACATAGATAAAAATAAACAATACGCTGTGGCCGTGCTTGACATGTTTACGCTCGGCAGGCTGTTTCCGATCATCCGCGACGCCGAGGTAAAAGAATATTTTATGCCGGAATTTTTGCGGGATCTGCTTGCCTGGAAGCTTGCACAATAAGGAGGTCAGCCCACAACAAGCCGTGCCCCTCATCATAAAGTGATGAAGGAAGGGAGTGGTTGACGTGGTAAATCTGACACCGATTATGATCGAAGGACAGCCTTTTACAGCTGTGACAGTAAAGCTTCCAAAAACAAATTTCATGGCAGTCTCCAATGATCACGGATACATTATGTGCGGCGCGCTTGATGTGGCGCTGCTGAATGAAAAATTAAAGGAGCGTGGAATTGTGGCGGGACGGGCGGTTGGTGTGCGAACAATTGACCAGCTGTTAGACGCCCCTTTAGAATCCGTCACATATGCCGCAGAAGATCTTGGCATTCATGCCGGCATGAGCGGCAGAGAAGCGCTCTTAAAAATGGTGAAATAAAATAAATTGGCCCGGCTATTACTATGTCCCCCCTTACAAGCATACATTGTGTTATGTAAGGGGGGATTTTCTTGCCAAGATATCGCGGCCCTCTTCGCAAGAGAGGACCTTTGCCTTTCCGGTACGTGCTGCTGCTGTCACTCGTATTTTTTATCATATCTACAACAGTCAGCCTTTGGATTATCAACGGCTCTATTAAACCGGTATTAATGAGCATCGGTGAAATGGAAACGAAGCGTGTGGCAACAGAGGTGATTCAGGATTCGATTGAGGATTATATGTCTGACAGCGAAAATATGAAAGATATGTTTCAAATGAATTCTGATGAAAACGGAAATTTAACGACAATCGATTTTAATACACAGATTATAAACAGTGTGAAAACAAAGGTGACAAAGCAGCTTCAGTCTCATCTGAAAGAGATGGAAACCCACACCGGACACAGCGGCGCCAGTGAAAATATTATGATCAACATCCCATTGGGACAGGTGACAGGAAACAGCCTTCTTGGAAACCTCGGCCCGAAAATCCCGGTCCGGTTCAATTTAATTGGTGACGCCTTTACAGACGTCAAAACAAAAATAAAGCCATACGGCATTAATAATGCACTTATTGATATCAGCATCTTCGTAGAAATTAAAGTGAAGGTCATCATCCCGTTCGCAAGCAAAACGGCCGTGGTCACCAATAATGTTCCTGTATCAATTAAAGCAGTGCAGGGCGAAGTGCCGCAATTTTATAACGGAAGCGGCGGTTCAGGTGTTACGCCTTCTGTCCAGCTTCCAAGCAGCAAAGAAGAAGACAGCCATGATTCAAAAAATGAAAAAAACAGCAAATAAAGCCGCCTTTTCATGAGGCGGCTTTCGTCATTTCTTTTTCTTGTACTCATAGCGCTCCCACGCTCTCAAATGTGGATAAGGATCAAACGACCATTCAGTTTTTCCATTATCCTTATACATGCCATAGTGCAGGTGCGGCGGGAATTTTCCGGCCGTGCCAGGCGGGCCGTATCCTGAGCTGCCCACTGACCCGATCACTTGGCCGGGCTCAACGATCTGCCCTGTTTTAATGCCTTTTGCAAACCCATTGAGATGGGCGAAATAATGATACGTATTGTTAATATCCCTGATGCCGATTCTCCATCCTCCAAAGCGGTTCCAGCCTTTCATTTCAATGACGCCGTAACAGGTGGATTTAACAGGAAGGCCATAGTGGGCAAAGAGATCTGTTCCTTCATGAATCCGCCTTCCCCCAAAGCCGCGGGCGTCTCCCCACGTGCTGCGGTAGCTGTAATCCGTTCTGATCGGAAGCGGAAACGCATGCTCGCCCAAATCAATATGACCGTAAGCCTTAAACAGCTTCATGAACTCTGATATGATTCCCACCGTTTGATCACGGCGGTAATAATTCCAGAGCCCGATGCGGATATTTTCCTCATCTGTGCCGTACGACAGCAGATATTGTGCGAATGTATACAGAATGTCTTCATCATTGCTGACCTCGGCTTTCCCGTCGCCGTCACCGTCCATTCCGATTCCGTCAAACACTTTTATGCTTAACGGCGCATCGTCTTTCGGATTCGGGTTTTCTGGTCCGCTCCAGATCTCATCCGGTACATAGATGCTGATGATTCCCGTTTTGTCAGGCAGATCCTTTCTGTTGCTCCGCACATTCTCCTCGTATTGATCAACAGCGGCGAGCGCATACCAAGGAATCTGCGTCACAGCCTCGACTTTATGATATAATTCCATCCGTTTGGAAAGCACCGGATCTGAAAGCTCTTTTCCAGACGCATAAGGTTCAAATGCAAACAAAAGGAGAAGAAGGGCAGATAACACAACTTTCACTAAATAATCTCCTTTCAATATTGAATACACATAGTTTGCGGCAACCCGGCGAGAAAATGTCAGTAATCATCTTCCCTTGTCGAGAAATTTTTCCTATGTTAAAGTGTCTAAAGAAAAGACTTTCTTTAGTTAGAAAAACATTATTTTTGTTGCAGAAATGAAAAAACTGCACCTATCTCGTTTTCAGAATGTTTCGTGTCAGAAATTGAGTATATTGGATATTGGAGATGATGGGAATTGGCAAAGAAAGACGAACACCTCAGAAAGCCCGAATGGCTCAAAATCAAATTAAATACAAATGAAAATTATACAGGACTCAAAAAACTCATGCGGGAAAATAATCTGCACACCGTATGTGAAGAAGCGAAATGTCCGAATATTCATGAATGCTGGGCAGTGAGACGTACAGCGACATTTATGATCTTAGGATCTGTTTGTACGAGAGCGTGCCGTTTCTGCGCCGTCAAAACGGGCCTTCCGACTGAACTTGACCTGCAAGAGCCGGAACGCGTAGCAGATTCCGTCGCTCTGATGAATCTGAAACACGCGGTTATCACAGCTGTTGCGCGTGATGACCAAAAAGACGGCGGTGCGGGTATTTTCGCGGAAACTGTCCGTGCAATCCGCAGAAAAAGCCCGTTCACAACGATTGAGGTGCTTCCGTCAGATATGGGCGGAAACTATGATAACTTAAAAACGTTAATGGATACGCGCCCTGACATCCTGAATCACAATATCGAAACGGTTCGCCGCCTGACGCCAAGAGTCCGTGCGCGTGCGACATACGACCGTTCATTGGAATTTTTGCGCCGCGCGAAAGAAATGCAGCCTGACATCCCGACAAAATCAAGCATCATGATCGGACTCGGTGAAACGAAAGAAGAAATTATCGAAGTGATGGACGACCTCTTGGCAAACAATGTTGATATTATGGCAATCGGCCAATACTTGCAGCCGTCGAAGAAGCACTTAAAAGTCCAAAAATATTATCACCCTGATGAATTTGCAGAATTGAAGGAAATCGCGATGCAAAAAGGCTTCAGCCACTGTGAAGCCGGTCCGCTTGTCCGTTCCTCCTACCATGCGGATGAACAGGTTAACGAAGCATCTAAAAAACGCCAAGCGCAAGCATAATGCCAAAACGCCAGATCATCTGGCGTTTTTGTCATTCCTATTGGTTTCCTTGTCCTGGCGTGTTTCTCCATTGGCATTTTCGTTTTCCGAGACAGGGCTTCCTTGCGGGGAGGTTTTCATTTCTTGTATCGTCCCCGACATGATATCTCTGACATCTCTTGAACTGGAACCGAGATTGCTGTAATTTTTGATGGCCTGCATGTGATTCGGATTGTCGGAAATGTACACATGATAGTAACGCGGAATCACCGAAACCGCCGTTTTTTTCACTTGATCAGCTGTCAGCTCACGGTTTTTCGAATCGGTTTTGTACACGACAAGCGCTTCTTGGTCAGTGACAAGCGCTGCGGCATCTTGAATATGAGGGAGCTGAACCGTTAAGCTTGATATGATGTGAGCGGTTTCTTCACGGTCTGGCGCCGGTGTCTCCTGCTGTTCGCCGTCCAATTGTTCTTTTTGATAGCGGACATAACCAAACTGTTCATTCTCATCATGCCTGTTAAAAGCCTCATTGCGGTCAGATACATGAATAGGTCTGGTGTCATTTTGATGCTGGGCATTCTGCTCAGCGTTATTGAATCCTGCGCCTCCGCATCCGGATAAAAGCCCGGTCATCAGGCAGAGGCTGACAGCAGTTCGTTTCATTTGTAATCCCTCCTCATGTGTAGGGTAGCCAAATCACACGAATTATTCTTTAGCAATTGATGGGGACGGGGCAATGAATTATGATAGGAATGAGTGAAAAAGAGGTGAGATCATGATTCTTATTCAAAATGCCGAATTTGAGCTGGTGCACAATTTCAAAGACGGCTTCAACGAAGAGGCTTTTAAAGCCCGTTATTCCGATATTTTAAATAAATACGATTACATTGTGGGAGACTGGGGATACGGCCAGCTCAGGCTCAAGGGCTTCTTTGACGACCAGAATCAAAAGGCGACCTTTGAAACCAAAATCAGCACATTGGACGAATACATTTACGAATATTGTAATTTCGGCTGTGCGTATTTTGTCTTAAAACGGATCAGAAAATAACCATTACACAAAGGGGATGCTGTCATGTATTTTGTTGACAGAAACAAGATAGAGCATACACTCGGGTTCTTCGAGCGTCAGCTGGCGCTGTTTCATTCGCAAACAGACTGGAAATCCGAAATCGAAGGGCTCGCGCTTGAACGCATCGGTCACCTGTTAATCGAATGCATTCTCGATACAGGAAATGACATGATTGACGGTTTTATTATGCGGGACCCGGGCAGCTATGATGATATCATGGACATACTGGTTGATGAAAAAGTCGTAACGGAAGAAGAGGGAGCGGAGCTGAAGCAATTGATTGCGTACCGAAAAACATTGGTTCAGCAATACCAGCTCGCTGACAGTACAGAGCTTTACAATCTGATCACCGCGCATCTAGCGGTCCTTCAAGTCTTTCCGAAACGAATCAGAAGCTACTTGGAAACAGAGCTGGGCCCTGTTTCCGCGTTTAAATAACGACAGGAAAGCCACAGGAGTGTTAAAAATGAAAACATATAAAGGATATCTAATTGATTTAGACGGAACGATGTACAACGGCACAGAAAAAATCGAGGAAGCTTGTGAATTTGTCAGAGCGCTGAAAGACCGCGGCATTCCTTATCTTTTTGTGACAAACAACTCTTCCCGCACACCGAAGCAGGTGGCGGACAAGCTGGTCTCTTTTGACATTCCGGCAACAGAGGAGCAGGTTTTTACGACAAGCATGGCGACTGCCCAGCATATCGCCCAGCAGAAAAAAGACGCGTCTGTGTATGTGATCGGGGAAGAAGGAATTCGCCAGGCGATTGAAGAAAACGGCCTGACCTTTGCAGAGGAAGATGCGGACTTTGTTGTTGTCGGAATTGACCGCGGGATTACATACGAAAAACTTGCCGTCGGCTGCCTCGCAATCAGAAATGGCGCCCGCTTTATTTCCACAAACGGTGACATTGCCATACCGACTGAAAGAGGCCTCCTGCCGGGCAACGGTTCACTGACCTCCGTGTTAACCGTATCCACAGGCGTGCAGCCGGTATTTATCGGCAAGCCGGAATCCATCATCATGGAGCAGGCGATGCGTGTTCTCGGCACTGACGTATCCGAAACACTTATGGTTGGCGACAACTACGCGACTGACATTATGGCAGGCATTAATGCAGGGATGGATACGCTGCTTGTCCACACAGGCGTAACGAAAAGAGAGCATATGACAGACGATATGGAAAAACCGACTCACGCTATTGATTCTCTGACTGAGTGGATTCAGCATATATAAAAAAGGGCGCCCCAAAGGGGTGCCCTTTATTCTGTATGCCGCGCGCGGTGTGCAAGCCTGCTGGAGGCCGCAGCGGAAATAGCGCCGACAATGTCATCAAGAAATGTATGGCATTCGCCGGTTGATTTATCATTTAAACGGCCGAGGATACCGGGTTTTTCTTTGTCGATGTAGCCATAGTTTGTAAACCCGATGGACCCGTAAATATTCACGATGGAAAATGCCAGAACTTCATCTACTCCATATAGGCTTTCATCTATCTCCAGCATCGTTTGCAGCGGTTCAGACAGTTTTTTCTGCTCAGCAAGAACGTCCAATTCAATGCCCGTTAAAATTGCGTTTTGCACCTCACGCTTTGCGAGAACCCGATTCACATTCAACGTGCATTCATCCATGGTTAAATCCGGATGATATTTTTTCTGCAGAAAAAAGACAAGCTCGGCAATATCGGATACCTCAACACCGCGCTCCTTCATCCGTTCTCTTGCTTTGGCTTCCATCTGACTGATTTGTTCTTTATCTGACATCAACTTCACCCAATCTTTTTTTACTAGTTTATACAAAACGTACGAGATGTTTACGACTTTTTCTTGCTCCTTCGTCGGATTAAAATATGTATTCATAATTCCGCCTGTGTATGACTACGATGTGATGAGCCCTAATTCAACAGGCAGGTGATCATTGTGAAAGGCACAATAAAAGAAAAATACGGCATTCATATCAGGCAGCTTTCCATGTATCAGCATACGTATCAATGCTTTCAAACACCGAATTCCTTCTTTTTGATTGTTCCCGTTTCCCATTTCTCAGATGAGGAGCTGGCGGAGCTTTATTACATGAGTCAGTATTTACAAGAACAAAGTGACCCATACGTTTCCGTTTTTATCTTTACAAAAGAAGGCGAGCTGACCTTTGAACATGAAGGAAAAACGTACGCCCTGCTGAAGGCGGCTCCTCCTTTTTCAAACCGGGCATTTTCCATAGGGACAGAACTGGCGGAGTTTCATCGAAAGGGCAGAGGATACCCGTACGAAGTGAAGGAGGCCGGAAGAATCGGGCAGTGGAAAGACCTGTGGGGAAAACGCATTGATCAGCTTGAAGCGTTTTGGCAGCGAAAGGTTCATACCCCTCCGCACGAGCCCTTTGATAAAAAAATGATTGAATCGTTTCCATATTATTTAGGACTGTCAGAAAATGCAATTCAATATTTAGTCGATACTGAGCTCGATGACAAACCGCAAGCAGCTGATTCAGGAACAATATGCCATCAGAGGATGGAAAGAAATACGTGGTCTTCTGAATCCCTTATCAGGATTCCGGCTGACTGGGTCTTTGACCACGCTGCACGCGATTTAGCCGAATATATGAGACACACATTTTTGCACCATCGTGATGATTTTAACCGGCAGGGCTTTCGCTTTTTGCAGGAATACGAGCAAATCACACCGCTGTCTTCATTTTCGAAACGTCTTTTGTACAGCCGTCTCCTTTTTCCGCTTCATTATTATGAAATCGTGGAAGGCTACTATATTTCTTCAGAATCGGAAAAGCACTATTATGAAGAGCAGCTCGACTACATTCTCAGCGATTCGGGCTATGAACAATTTCTGAATGCCGCCCAGGAGTTTATGAACATGAGGGCGCAGAACATTTTTGTTCCCCCTGTCAGCTGGCTCGGAAAGGGCGGCTTGTAAGGAAGGAGAAAATCTGACAAAAATAATTAGAAAATAAAGAATCTTGTCATATCAATTGGTTAAGCGTTTACATTCACAAAATTCAGCAGATTGTTGTCTTGTCAAAACAGAAATGGGCTTATATAATATTTGTAACTTATATGTCTGTGTTGAGTTAACAATTGTCTCTCTTGAGAGGACAATCCGAAGAAGGGTGGAGTTTTTTTGAAAGCAATTCGTGTAGGGCTTTTAGGCTTAGGTACCGTCGGAAGCGGTGTCGTTAAAATTATTCAAGACCATCAGGATAAGCTGATGCATCAGGTTGGCTGTCCAATTACGATAAAAAAAGTGCTTGTGAAAGATGTAGAGAAAAAAAGAGAAGTAGATTTGCCGAAGGAAGTGCTCACGACAGAAGTATATGATGTGATCGACGATCCAGATGTTGATGTCATCATCGAGGTAATCGGCGGTGTTGAGCAGACAAAACAATATTTGCTTGACGCTTTGAGAACGAAAAAACACGTTGTCACGGCAAACAAAGATTTAATGGCCGTATACGGTTCTGAACTGCTAGCTGAAGCAAAGGAAAATGGCTGTGATATTTACTTCGAAGCCAGCGTTGCCGGCGGGATTCCAATTCTTCGCACATTAGAAGAAGGCCTCTCATCAGACAGGATTACTAAAATGATGGGAATCGTGAACGGAACAACGAACTTTATCTTAACCAAAATGATTAAAGAGAAAAGCCCTTACGAGGAAGTGCTTAAGGAAGCGCAGGATCTGGGGTTTGCCGAAGCTGACCCGACTTCAGATGTGGAAGGGCTCGACGCCGCACGGAAAATGGCAATATTGGCGCGTCTCGGCTTCTCAATGAACGTCGATCTGGAAGATGTCAAAGTGAAGGGGATCTCCCAGATTACAGACGAGGATATCAGCTTCAGCAAACGTCTCGGCTACACAATGAAGCTGATCGGAATTGCCCAGCGTGACGGCAGCAAAATTGAAGTCAGCGTTCAGCCGACGCTGCTTCCAGATCACCATCCGCTTTCTGCCGTGCATAATGAATATAACGCCGTCTACGTGTATGGCGAAGCTGTCGGAGAGACGATGTTCTATGGCCCGGGAGCGGGAAGCATGCCGACAGCCACATCAGTTGTGTCTGACCTGGTTGCTGTCATGAAAAACATGCGTCTCGGCGTAACCGGCAACAGCTTTGTTGCGCCGCAATATGAGAAAAACATGAAGTCGCCGTCCGATATTTATGCACAGCAATTTTTGAGAATTCACGTGAAGGATGAGGTAGGCTCATTCTCGAAAATCACGTCTGTGTTCTCAGAACGGGGCGTCAGCTTTGAAAAAATTCTTCAGCTGCCGATTAAGGGGCATGATGAGTTAGCAGAAATCGTCATCGTCACACACCACACATCAGAAGCTGATTTCAGTGATATCCTGCAAAACTTAAATGATTTGGAAGTCGTTCAAGAAGTCAAAAGCACATATCGTGTAGAAGGGAACGGTTGGAGCTAATGTGGAAAGGACTTATCCATCAATATAAAGAGTTTTTACCCGTAACGGATCAAACACCGGCGCTTACGTTACATGAAGGCAATACGCCGCTCATTCATTTGCCGAAGCTGTCTGAACAGCTCGGGATTGAGCTCCATGTCAAAACAGAAGGCGTAAACCCTACTGGATCTTTTAAAGACCGCGGGATGGTCATGGCGGTGGCAAAGGCGAAAGAGGAAGGCAACGACACGATTATGTGCGCGTCAACCGGAAATACATCAGCGGCTGCGGCTGCTTATGCAGCCCGCGCCGATATGAAATGTTTTGTCATCATCCCGAACGGGAAAATCGCGTTTGGCAAGCTCGCTCAAGCAGTCATGTACGGAGCTGAAATCATTGCGATCGACGGCAACTTTGATGATGCCCTTAAGATTGTCCGTTCAATTTGTGAAAAATCACCGATCGCACTTGTCAACTCGGTCAACCCTTACCGCATCGAAGGCCAAAAAACAGCTGCCTTTGAAGTATGCGAACAGCTGGGCGAAGCACCGGACGTTTTGGCGATCCCGGTCGGAAACGCGGGAAACATCACAGCGTACTGGAAGGGCTTCAAAGAATATCATGAGAAAAACGGCACTGGCCTTCCGAAAATGCGCGGTTTTGAAGCGGAAGGTGCAGCTGCGATCGTCCGCAACGAAGTCATTGAAAACCCGGAAACAGTGGCAACAGCGATTCGTATCGGAAACCCGGCAAGCTGGGATAAAGCTGTAAAAGCGGCTGAGGAGTCCAATGGGAAAATTGACGAAGTCACTGACGATGAAATTCTTCATGCGTATCAGCTGATTGCCCGTGAAGAAGGCGTGTTTGCAGAACCGGGCTCCTGCGCATCTATTGCAGGTGTGCTGAAACAAGTAAAATCAGGAGAAATTCCGAAAGGCAGCAAGGTTGTGGCTGTGTTAACAGGGAACGGGCTGAAAGACCCGAACACAGCGGTCGACATTTCTGAAATGAAGCCGGTCACCCTGCCGACTGATGAAGACAGCATCCTCGAATACTTAAAAGGAGCGGCCCGTGTATGAACGATGCCGACATGCTGTTCTCTGTCACTGTTCCAGGAAGCACCGCTAACCTAGGCCCCGGCTTTGATTCAGTCGGAATGGCGCTCAGCAGATATTTGAAGCTGACCGTCTTTGAAAGCGATCAATGGTCTTTTGAAGCTGAAACAGAAACAGTCGCCGGAATTCCGGCGGGTACAGATAATATGATCTATCAAGTGGCGAAACGGACGGCAGATATGTACGGAAAAGCAATGCCTCCTGCACATGTGAAAGTGTGGAGCGATATCCCGCTTGCACGCGGCCTTGGCAGCAGTGCTGCGGCCATAGTGGCGGCTATAGAACTGGCAGACGAATTATGCGGTTTACAGCTCTCCGAAGCGGACAAGCTGCATTTAGCCAGCCTTGAAGAAGGACATCCGGACAATGCAGGCGCTTCTCTCGTCGGCGGGCTTGTGATCGGACTGCATGAAGACGACGAGACGCAAATGATCCGCGTGCCGGATGCCGACATTGATGTCGTGGTTGTCATTCCTTTTTACGAGGTGCTGACAAGAGACGCGCGGGACGTGCTCCCGGCAGAGTTTCCATATGCGGACGCTGTAAAAGCCAGCGCCGTCAGCAACATTCTCATCGCGGCGATCATGTCAAAGGATTGGCCGCTTGTCGGAAAAATCATGAAAAAGGATATGTTCCATCAGCCGTATCGGGCGATGCTTGTCCCGGAATTGTCTAAAGTGGAGCATGTTGCCGAGATGAAAGGCGCTTATGGAACTGCCCTCAGCGGAGCGGGCCCGACGATTCTTGTCATGACTGAAAAAGGAAAAGGAGAAGCGCTGAAAGAGCAACTCGCACTTCATTTCCCGCATTGTGAAGTCGACGCTTTGACCGTTCCGAAAGAGGGAAGTATAATAGAGCGAAATCCTTTCTATCAAGTGAAAAGCGTATAGTTCATTCAAAGCGTTCCTCAGCGTCAGCGGAGGACGCTTTTTTTCTTCCTGATATAAAGGGATTTTTATTTAGAAAAACGAAATACATGTAAAAAGGAGGAGATTGATATGAAAAAGCTGATGACCGCGGAAGATATGACAGCCATTGTCTCGGTGACAGACCCTCAATACGCCCCGGACGGCAAGCGTGCGGCTTATGTGAAGTCACAAGCAAACAAAGAGAAAGATTCATATACTTCAAATATATGGGTATATGATGCAGATAGCGGCGCGTCCATTCCTTGGACATACGGAGAAAAGCGGAACACTGATCCTAGATGGTCTCCTGACGGACGCCAGATTGCGTTTGTTTCTGACCGTGATGGCGATGTGTCTCAGCTTTATATAATGAGCGCTGAAGGCGGTGAGGCAAAAAAACTGACTGATATTCCGTATGGTGTGTCTCAGCCGGTATGGTCTCCGGATGGAGAGTCAGTGCTTGTCACGGTCAGCCTGGGAGATGAAGAAAGTGTTTATGATCAAGAGAAAACGGAACCCGACAGCTTTGAACCGGTTGAAGTGCATGGTTTAGCCTATAAACGGGACGGAAAAGGGCTGACGAGAGGCGCGTATGCACAGCTTGTGCTTGTCAGCGTGAAGTCTGGTGAGGTAAAACAGCTGACTAATGAAAAAGCTGACCACTTCGATCCGGCTTTTTCTCCTGACGGCAAATCTCTCGTTTTTTCGGCTAATTTGACTGAAACGGATGATGCCAGCAAGCCGCACGATGTCTGTATGGTGTCGCTGGAGACTGAAGATCTCAAGCTGATTACCTCTCATCGCGGCTCATTCGGACCCAGCTCTTTTTCACCGGACGGAAGGTACCTTGCTTTGCTTGGGCATGAACAGGAATATCGGAATGCAACGCTAGAAAAAGCGTGGCTTTATGATATAGAGCAAGACCGCCTTACGTGTCTCACTGATATGCTGGACGTTCACTTAGCAGATGCGTTGATTGGAGACTCACTGATAGGAGGAGCTGAACAGCGCCCGGTTTGGACAAAAGACAGTCAAGGGTTTTATGTCATCGGCACAGAACAAGGCAGCACGGGAATCTATTATGTGTCTATAGAAGGACTCGTATATCCGATTCGGTTAGAAAAAGAATATATCAACAGCTTTTCCATTCATCCTGATGAACAAAGCTTTATTGCCAGTGTGACAAAGCCTGGCAGACCTAGTGAGCTATACAGCATTCCGCTTGGACAGGAAGAAAAACGGCTGACTGATGCGAATGACAAGTTTGTTGACGAACACCTCATTTCGTTACCTGAAGACATTCAATATGTGACAGAAGACGGGATGACGGTGAACGGCTGGCTGATGAAACCTGCTCAGGCTGCAGAGGGCAAAAACTATCCGCTTATTCTCAATATACACGGCGGTCCGCATATGATGTACGGGCATACATATTTTCACGAATTTCAGGTGCTGGCGGCGAAAGGATATGCAGTGGTTTATGTAAATCCAAGAGGAAGTCATGGCTACGGACAGGAATTTGTGAACGCAGTCAGAGGGGATTACGGCGGAAAAGACTATCAGGACGTGATGCAGGCAGTGGATGAGGCGATCAAAAGAGACCCGCAGATTGATGCCGAGCGGATAGGGGTCACAGGCGGAAGCTACGGAGGCTTTATGACCAACTGGATCGTGGGGCAGACAAACCGTTTTAAAGCAGCTGTCACTCAGCGTTCGATTTCAAACTGGCTCAGCTTTCACGGCGTTAGTGATATCGGGTATTTTTTCACGGACTGGCAGCTTGAGCATGACATGTTTACCGATACAGAAAAACTGTGGGACCGTTCCCCTTTAAAATATGCGGCAAACGTGGAGACGCCCCTTTTAATTCTTCATGGCGAACGTGATGACCGGTGCCCGATTGAACAGGCTGAACAGCTTTTTATCGCCTTGAAAAAAATGGACAAGGAAACCGTGCTGGTCCGTTTTCCGAAAGCGTCGCACAATTTGTCACGCAGCGGACACCCGGGACAGCGGATCAAGCGCCTGACCTATATAAGCTCATGGTTTGACCAATATCTCTCATAAAAAAAGCCAGGCTGATCAAATATCAGCCTGGTTGCTTTATTAAAAGACTTGTTCTACTTCAATTACACCCGGCACTTCTTCAAGAAGAGCGCGTTCAATTCCGGCTTTCAGCGTAATTGTTGAACTTGGGCAGCTGCCGCATGCGCCTAGAAGACGAAGCTTAACAATACCTTCATCAACGTCTACAAGCTCACAGTCACCGCCGTCACGAAGTAAAAACGGACGAAGTTTGTCCAGTACTTCCTGCACCTGTTCTTTCATTTCAACTTCAGTCATGACATTCGCTCCTTTCGTCGTCATAAAACCATTATATTCAGTGTAACAATAAAAATCTATTGTTTGGTTTGCAGAATTGCTCCCATTATTATAGCACATTCAGACTTGAACACAAAAACGGTTTTTTTCTATAAAAACGTCTTTTGTCTCTGTATACTTAATAGAAAGAATGTAATGCAGAGAAATGGGGGGCACTTATCAATGACCAAAACAGTCATGCTCAGCGTATATGGGGCAGAAACCGTTTGTGCAAGCTGTGTCAATATGCCGACGGCTAAAGATACATATGAATGGCTTGAGGCTGCGCTGAAAAGAAAATATCCGGATCAGCCTTTTGAAATCCAATACATCGACATTTACGAGCCGCCTGACGTCGAAAACGTAAAACAGCTTGCGGAAAAAATCAGAAATGACGAATATTTTTATCCGCTCGTCCTCGTAGAAAATAAAATTGTCGGAGAAGGCAATCCGAAATTGAAGGATGTATATGAGGAAATGGAGAGATACGGTTATACAGAAAACCGCTGACTTCATCAGCGGTTCTGCTATTATCCGTTATGGTGTTTGTACATCCACAGCAAGCCGGATTTCAGCAAACGCGGAACACGGCCGATCAGCGGCCGGTCAGCAACAAGTCCGAAGCCGGCTTTTTTTCCGAGTGAACCTAAAACGCCTTTCAGCTTAAACTGAGGCATTGATTCAGGAAGGGCTTCACCATTCCAGCGTTTTTGCAATATTTGGACAATCTGTTCAGCTTGAGCTTCTGCCAGCTGGGCACTCGGTGCGTGAGGAAGGCTGGCACAATCTCCGACAACGTACAGATGTTCATCACCCGGGACATTGTGATGAGGGGTTAACACGACACGGCCTTGTGCGTCCTTTTCCACATCCAAGTCTCTGACGACTTTATTCGGCTGTATGCCGGCTGTCCATACGATGGCGTCTGCGGAAATGGCGTCATCGTGGTTATACACAACGCCTTCTTCTACTCTTGTGATATTTGCCCTGTTAATAATGCGGACACCGTGCTCTTCGAACCATTTTTGCACATATTTGCTCAAACGCTCGGGAAAGCTTGATAAAATGAGATCTCCGCGGTCAAACAAAATAATGTTCAGATCGTCACGGCTTTCTCTTAATTCACTTGCAAGTTCAACGCCGCTAAGACCTGCTCCGACAATGGCAACAGTCGCTTCGGCGCATAAGTTGTTTAGCTTTTGATAGGTTTCGCGGGACTGATCGATGGTTTGAATGCTGTAGGTGAATTCGGGCGCTCCCGGCACGTTATGATATTTATCCTCGCAGCCGAGCCCGATCACTGCGTCATCGTAAGAAATCGGTTCGCGGTCATGGAACAGCACTTGTTTTTGTGCAATATCAATTGATGAAATATCGCCGTACTCGACATCCAGGCGAGGGTGCTCTGGGAACGTCACTCTGATATGGTGGTCAGAAATTGTGCCTGCGGCAAGGGCATAATATTCTGTTTTTAAGCAGTGATAAGGATTTCTGTCAATTAACGTGATTGAAACATCATGAGGCAGCTGGTTGGGCAATAAGCGATGAAGAACACGCATGTTTCCGTAACCTCCGCCGATCAAGACCAATTTTTTCATTTGAATTCCCCTTTAACCCGAAGAGTATGATAGACACATTGATGAAAAATACGAACTTTGTAAAATAACATCTAGAATTATATCGAATTTGATCTAAAATCACAATATTAGTTTCAAAATAACCTACAAATTAGCCTTAAAACGCAAATTAGTAAAACGTTATTGCAGGAATGATATGTTACGATAATAAATTTTAATGCGTTCGTTGTCTTTGACGAATAGTGAAAAATCCGCGATAATGTTCATATGTGAGGTGAAACCGCATGAATCCAATGATTGAATTTTGTGTCAGCAATCTGGCTCACGGCTCTCAGGAAGCCCGAGCGATTTTAGAGAAAGATCCGAATCTGGATGTTCTTGAATACGGCTGTTTAAGCTATTGCGGGAAATGTATGGAATCACTATTCGCTCTAGTAAACGGAGAAGTCGTTACGGGTGAAACACCTGCTGAGCTTGTTGAGAATATATATACATTTATTGAAGAAAACCCAATGTTTTGAAGAAAAGGGCCTGTCTCAGGCCCTTTTTTATTTTGCGGTACAAAAGTACTGAAAAAATGTGTAGACATCAAAAAATATTATTGTTATCGTATAAAAGATTTGTTTTAAATAAATTTTAAGAGGTGTAGGTGTATTCATGAATGTTCTTTGGGGACTGCTCGGCGCAGTTGGGATAATCGCCATCGCGTTTTTATTTTCAGAAAAGAAAAGCAATATTAGAATAAGAACCGTCATCGTTGGTTTATGTATACAGGTGGCGTTTGGATACATCGTGTTGAAATGGGAAGCGGGACGCGCTGTTTTTTTATGGTTTTCAAGCCGTGTACAGCTTCTGATTGATTATGCGAATGAAGGCATCAGTTTTATATTTGGGCCGCTTTTAAAAGTCGGCGACAGCCCGGCGTTTGCATTAAGTGTACTGCCTGTTATCATTTTCTTCTCAGCACTGATCGCAGTTTTATATCATTTGAAAATCATGCAGCTCATTTTCCGTGTGATCGGCGGCGGATTGTCGAAGCTTCTTGGGACAAGCAAAACGGAATCTCTTGCGGCTGCTGCTAATATTTTTGTAGGGCAATCGGAATCTCCGTTAGTGATCAGGCCCCTCATTGCAGGGCTGACGCGCTCTGAACTGTTTACAATTATGACGAGCGGTCTATCGGCTGTTGCGGGTTCAACTTTGTTTGGCTACGCCCTTCTCGGTATTCCGATTGAATACTTGCTCGCGGCGAGCTTCATGGCTGCTCCTGCGGGTCTGGTATTCGGAAAATTAATCATTCCTGAAACGGAAACGCCGCAAACAGTAAAAGGTGATTTCAAAATGGATGAAGGCGAAGGAGCGGCCAATGTGATTGACGCGGCTGCAAAGGGTGCGTCAACAGGTCTGCAAATTGCGCTGAACGTTGGTGCGATGCTGCTTGCATTCGTCGCATTAATCGCCGTGGTCAACGGCATTCTCGGCGGTATTTTCGGCTTGTTCGGTTTAAAAGATGTCACATTAGAATCTATCCTCGGCTATGTGTTTTCTCCAATCGCCTTTATGATTGGTGTGCCATGGCATGAAGCCTTGCATGCCGGAAGCTTTATCGGCCAGAAACTGGTGCTGAATGAGTTTGTCGCTTATTCTAATTTCGGTCCGCACATCGGCGAGTTTTCTAAAAAAACCGCTACGATTATCAGTTTTGCGTTATGCGGATTCGCAAATTTCTCTTCGATTGCGATTATGCTCGGTACGCTTGGCGGTTTAGCGCCAAGCCGCCGCTCAGATATCGCACGCCTCGGGTTAAAGGCTGTTCTGGCGGGAACATTAGCCAATCTGCTGAGCGCGGCTATTGCCGGCATGTTCATATAAAAGATAAAAGCTCCTTGCGTAATTGCAAGGAGCTTTTATGTATGAAAAACGGGGGATAATTGTATTGTGTCCGTTTATAATAGCTTTTATACTAAGAAAAAGAGAAAAAGTTGGAGGCATCTATGAACTCATTTCGATTTACCAAAATGCACGGACTTGGAAACAGCTATATATACGTGAATCAATTTGAAGAACAACTGCCGGAAGAACAACTGTCTGAAATAGCGGTTCAAGTGTCTTCCGTTTATACAGGGATCGGCTCCGACGGAATGATCCTTATATGTCCTTCAGATCAAGCGCCTGTCAAAATGCGGATTTTTAATAATGACGGGTCTGAAGGAAAAAACTGCGGCAACGGCCTGCGCTGCGTTGCAAAATACGCGTATGAGCATAAGCTGGTTGAGGAAACATCTTTTCTGATTGAAACCCTCTCCGGGCTTGTGAAAGCGGAGGTTCAAACTGAAAACGGAAAAGTGAATGTTGTCACTGTCGATATGGGTGAACCGCGTCTGACAAAAGCCGAACTTCCGATGCTTGACGGCGGTGAGGATCAAACCATTAATGAAACAATGACATTTGGCGAAGCTGAGCTAAAAGGCACCGCGGTTTCCATGGGCAATCCGCATATCGTTTTTCCGATTGCCGATATTGAACAGGCACCGCTGACGACACTGGGGCCGGTGATTGAAAAAGATCCAAGATTTCCGGAAGGTGTGAATGTCGAGTTTGTGGAAACCGTGAATGAACATGAACTGCACTTCCGCGTGTGGGAACGGGGATCAGGCATCACACAGGCTTGCGGAACAGGCGCTTGTGCAGCGGCTGTCGCATCTGTTTTAAACGGCGTATCAAGACGAAATGAAGACATTACGGTTCATTTAGCGGGCGGAGATTTGGTCATTAATTGGAAAGAGAACGGCCATGTGATGATGACAGGCCCGGCAGAGACTGTTTGTGAGGGCGTATATTTTTTATAAAACAGCTAGTTTGAGAAATGAGCCGATCAAGTTTATAATAAAAGACAGCATCCGGTTTTTAAAAGGAGGTTCACATTAATGAGCAACCCTGTAACAATTACAGAAGCAGCAGCTTTGCATATAAAAGATATGATGAAAGAGCATGAAGAAGAAAACGCGTTTCTGCGTGTCGGCGTTAAAGGCGGCGGCTGCAGCGGCCTTTCATACGGAATGGGCTTTGAGCATGAAAAAAGCGAAGCAGACAGTATGTTTGAGGAGCACGGCATTACTGTTCTCGTTGACAAAGAAAGCCTTGATATCATGAACGGCACTATTATAGACTTTAAGCAATCCATGCTTGGCGGCGGTTTTACCATCGATAATCCAAACGCCATCGCCTCATGCGGCTGCGGTTCTTCTTTCAGGACAGCGACGAATGCAGGTAAACCTGAAGAGTGCTAATAATAGAAAAAGCCAAGTCAAGCGGCGAGCCGCTGACTTGGCTTTTTCTATTATTAGCACTTATCTCCGTTAAAAATCGAATTCTTCACGATGACATAATCCACATTGCGGATAGCCTCCAGCTTAGTTCCGCCAGCATAAGAAATAGAAGATTGAAGATCCTGTTCCATTTCAATCAGCGTATCCATGATTGCGCCTTTATGCTCTACGTGCATTTTTTTGCCTTCGACATTTTTCTTTTCGCCTTTTTGATATTCAGAGGCTGAGCCAAAGTATTCTTTATAGAGCTTTCCGTTTTTTTCAATGGTTTGTCCCGGTGATTCCTCGTGTCCGGCAAATAGTGAACCGATCATGACCATGGTGGCGCCGAATCGGATTGATTTTGCGATGTCGCCATGGGTGCGGATTCCGCCATCCGCGATAATCGGTTTGCTGGCGGCTTTTGCGCACCAGCGCAGCGCGGCTAATTGCCATCCGCCTGTGCCGAAACCGGTTTTAATTTTCGTTATACATACTTTTCCCGGTCCGATGCCGACTTTTGTGGCATCCGCTCCGGCATTTTCGAGCTCTCTTACAGCTTCCGGTGTTCCGACATTTCCCGCGATGACAAAGCTGTCCGGAAGATGCTTTTTGAGGTGCTGAATCATCTCAATGACTGCATTGGAATGTCCGTGAGCGATGTCGATGGTTACGTATTCAGGGACCAGATTTTCTTCTGCCAGGTGACGGACAAATGCATACTCCTCATCTTTGACCCCAACGCTGATAGAAGAGAATAGGCCGCGTGCGTTCATGTCCTTTATAAAGTCAATCCGTTTTTCAGGTTCAAAGCGGTGCATCACATAAAAGTAGCCGTTTTCGGCTAATGAAACTGCAAGTTTCTCATCTATAATCGTCTGCATATTGGCAGGAACGACGGGCAATTTAAATGTACGTCCGCCTAAACGCACGGAGGTATCGCATTCAGAACGGCTGTTCACAATGCATTTTGCAGGAATTAGTTGAATATCTTCGTAATCAAACACGTTTTCCATAGAATCAACTCCTAAATACGAATATTTATAATGAATATATACCAAATGTTCGCCTTGTATAATGTACTCTGTTTTAGGGAGGATGTCAAACGATTTATCTGATGATGGATGTGATTCAGGTGCGGAAGCTTGTCATTCAGGATGAGTTTGGGTATCATAGTCTTAACGAATGGTCTCATAGAGCGGATGATAAGACGCTAATATATAAGTTCAGCACAGCTTGGTCCTACAGCACCAGGCTTTCTTTATGACATGGACATGTGAAAGGAGCGAGTGGAGATGACTCAAAACGAAGAACAAACACCGAAGTCCCAAAAGATCCAAGACCGCATCATCATGGCCACGATCTGGGTTGTAGCAGCCCTTGTGATTGCGCTGGTTATCGGAACTGCGATGAATTATATAAATATCTTCAAATAAAAAAGGAGCTGTGTCACCTTGACACAAACTCCTTTTTTTATTATTTATTTTCAAAAAGACTTGTAGAGTGCAGAGGCTGTACGCGAGCTTTCGGATCCATGTAAGCTTTCGCGTTGTTAACAGCTGTCGGTGCTTCGCCGAAGCCGCTTGCGATCAGGTTGACTTTTCCTTCGTATGTGCAAATGTCCCCTGCTGCGAAGAAGCCTTCGATATTTGTTTCCATCGTCGATTTGACGACAATGGAATTTTTCTCAATTTCAAGTCCCCAGTTTTTAATCGGTCCAAGAGATGAGACGAAGCCGTAGTTGACAATTAAGTCATCGATTTCTAAAATCTCTTTGCGCTCGCCTTTCACTTCCTCAAGCACAAGCTGCTCGATTTTGTCTTCTCCGATGAGCTCTGTCGGAACAAATGGAGTCAGGACATTCACTTTAGATGCGTGAAGGTTTTCCACACTGTGCTCATGCGCGCGGAATTTATCGCGGCGGTGAACGATGGAAACTTCTTTTGCGATCGGCTCAAGCATAAGCGCCCAGTCAACCGCTGAATCTCCTCCGCCCAGAATCGCAACGCGTCTGCCGGCGAATTTTTGTAAATCATCAACGAAGTAGTGAAGGTTTTTGCCTTCGTATTGTTCGGCTGTTTCAAGCTCGAGCTTTCTTGGTTTGAATGCGCCGTTTCCTGCAGTGATGATGACCGTTTTAGAGTAATGGGTTTCTTCGTTTGTCACAAGCTTAAACACGCCGTCTGCTTGTTTTTCAACAGATTCAACCGCTTGCTCTAAACAAATCGTTTGGTCGAATTTCGCCATTTGCTCTTTTAAGTTGTTCACTAGCTCTTGGGCGCGGATTTTCGGGAATCCTGCTACGTCATATATATATTTCTCAGGGTACAGGGCACTAAGCTGTCCGCCAAGCTGAGGCAGGCTTTCGATAATTTTGACGCTTGCCTGTCTCATGCCTCCGTAAAAAGCAGTGAATAAGCCGACCGGTCCCCCGCCTATAATTGTAATATCATAAACCTTTGTATCCTCTCGCATACGAAAATTGCCTCCTAAATGAAAATTGTTATTAATTATACCATATTGCTCTTAAAATTGACGAGTCAGCAGAAAAATTTGCGTGTGCATTGTATGCGCATTCATTCTTGATCATATGCCCGCGGGCCGATACGATAAGAAAAACATGAATTCATCTTTTTTCTGAATGTTTCATGAACCAGCCGGATACACATGATAGTAGTGCTATGGGTGTGGACTTCACAAAAAACTTTTCAATATATTTCATAAAATCCTGCCAATAAGCTGAAGATAACACAAATGATGATTTTTATATGCGTCTAACAGCAAAAAAAAGAGAAGGTGGATGTGATGGCATTGAATAAGCCCAAAATCGTGATTTTAGGTGCAGGTTATGGCGGATTGATGACAGTGACAAGGCTGACGAAGCATGTCGGTCCGAATGATGCTGATATTACGCTTGTGAATAAACACAATTATCATTACGAAACGACATGGATGCACGAAGCGAGCGCCGGTACGCTCCATCATGACCGCTGCCGTTATCAGATAAAAGATGTAATCAACCAGTCACGTGTCAATTTTGTACAGGATACCGTGAAGGCAATCAAAATAGACGAGAAGAAAGTTGTGCTTGCCAATGGAGAGCTGCAGTACGATTATTTAGTTATCGGCCTCGGAGCGGTACCTGAAACGTTCGGCATTAAAGGCTTAAAAGAATTTGCGTTTCCGATCGCCAATATCAATACATCTCGCGTGCTTCGGGAACATATTGAGCTGCAATTTGCGACTTACAACATCGAAGCTGAAAAAAGGCCGGACAGGTTAACAATCGTTGTCGGGGGAGCCGGGTTTACGGGTATTGAATTTCTTGGCGAACTGGCTGCCCGCGTGCCGGAGCTCTGCAAGGAGTATGACGTTGACAGAAGCCTTGTACGCATTATCTGCGTAGAAGCAGCGCCGACCGTATTGCCGGGCTTTGATCCCGAGCTTGTCGATTATGCTGTTCACTATCTTGAGGAGAATGGCGTTGAGTTTAAAATCGGCACGGCGGTTCAAGAGTGTACCGCAGAAGGAGTTACAGTCGGCAAAAAAGATGAAGAGCCCGAGCAAATCAAATCGCAAACGGTGGTGTGGGCGGCAGGTGTTCGCGGACATCCGATTGTGGAAGAAGCCGGCTTTGAAAATATGCGTGGCCGGGTGAAAGTCAATCCTGATCTTCGCGCGCCCGGACATGACAACGTCTTTATTCTCGGCGACAGCTCGCTGTTTATCAATGAAGACACTGACCGTCCTTATCCGCCGACAGCCCAAATCGCGATGCAGCAAGGGACTACGGTCGCTAAAAACATTGCAAAACTCATTAAGGGCGGCGAGCTTGAAGAATTCAAACCTGATATAAAAGGAACGGTGGCTTCTCTTGGCGAGCATAATGCGGTCGGAGTGGTGTACGGAAGAAAACTGAAAGGCACGCCGGCTTCTTTTATGAAAAAAGTCATCGATAACCGTTCGCTGTTTTTAATCGGCGGACTCGGACTCACACTGAAAAAAGGCAAGTTTAAGTTTTTCTAAAAACCCGCTCTCCGCGGGTTTTGTTTTATTAAAAAACGCCAAAATAAAAAGAGAACAAGAGGAAAATAAAAATGTTTCCGCTTACATCAAAAGATTTGTCACATGATCTGACTTTATCATTGACAGCTTGGTATGATATTATTATCTGAAAATTAAGAAAAAAGGTGATGCTAAGATGAAAACCGCAACGACAACCGCTTCACAGGCATGCCCGTTTTGCTCAGGGAAAGGGTATTTTCAATTAATCCTTGGCGGTTCAGAAACTTGTCCGTCATGTCAGGGGACAGGTAAAGACAGTCATTCATTTTCCAGCCGTTGACTTTTTAAAAGCCCCCGCGGTACACTAAAAGTAACGCAGGGGGTGGGGTTTTGATTAGTCTGCCAGTCGTTATCATCTCAATTGTTTTATTTTTTGTTTTGTTTTTTGGAATCGGTTTCTTATTAAACATGCTGCTGAGAATGTCCTGGATTATGGCTGTGATTTATCCGATTGTATGCCTTTTCATTATCAGTAAGGAAAAGCTGATCAGCTATATTCAATCGCCAGGCGAATCCTTTGCCGGCCTGTTTCAGAGAGTCGTATCGTTAGCTGCTGCAGATGTATTGATTTTAGCCAGCGGTCTGGCCGGCGCCATTGTATCAGGTATAGCGATCAACATGCTCAGAAAAAGAGGATATCAGATGTTTTAATGCCGCTTTCTTTCTAAAGAAAGCTTTTTTTGTGCCTTCAGCACATTCACCATTTTGAATATTGTTCCTGCTATGTGGGAACAATGATTCGGAGGAGAGGTGAATAATGTTGAAAATGATCAGACGTTTGCTGATGACCTGTTTATTTCTGCTCGCGTTTGCCACGACATATTTAGCCGTATCAGGAGTAGAGGCGAAGGACTTATCAAAATGGGTGCAAGAAAATAATGAGAAGCACTCGAAGAATACTGGACTGACATTAAAAGCATTGCAGCAGAAAAACGAAAAAACGATGTCCGCTGCAGCCAAAGCAAAAGACAAACCATTGGAAGAAGCCTTTGACTGGAACCAGTATCCGGCGAAAAAAGTAACGGCTACAGGCTATACAGCGGGAGTCGAATCGACGGGTAAAAAACCTGGTGATCCATTATACGGGCTTACATATTCAGGTGTTAAAGTGAAAAGAGATTTATACTCTACGGTTGCCGCAGATCCATCCGTTTTTCCGATCGGCACCATTTTATTCATCCCGAACTATGGTTTGGGCGTCGTTGCGGACACAGGATCTGCCATCAAGGGAAACCGCATTGATCTGTACTTTGAAACCGTTCATGATGTCTACAATGAATGGGGCAAAAAAACCCTGGACGTGTATGTGATTAAGAAGGGGACCGGAAAAGTCACTGAGGATGAACTGGTAAAGCTTAATGAAACAAAATCATTGCAGGTGTTCAGAAATCAATACAAAACAGTGAAAGAATAAAACGCTCCAGCTGCGGCTGAAGCGTTATTTTTTTACAGAAAAAAGTATGCCAGTGCCAATGTTAATAAAATTCCTGTCAATCCGCCAAAAAAGACCTCGATTGGCTGATGGCCGAGAAGCTCTTTCAGCTTTTTTTGTTTTTCTTTCTCTTCGGCTTTCGGGAAATCTTTTGCTTCATTCACAAAACGGTTAAAATCAATCACAAGTTTATTAATGACTGTTGCCTGCTCGCCGGCATGACGTCTGACGCCGGTTGCGTCAAACATGGTAATGACGGCGAAAATGGCTGAAACCGCAAAGAGAGAGGAACCTAATCCATGCTCTAAGGCTACGCCTGTAGAAAGCGCCGTCACAGCCGCGGAATGGGAACTCGGCATGCCGCCTGTACTTGTCACCAGCGACCAGTCCAGTTTTCTGGATACGATAAATTGTATCGGCACTTTAATGACTTGTGCAAAGATGATGGCAGCAAGGCTTGATAATAAAGGAAAATTCATAAAAAGTTCCATAGGCGACATCCTTTCTATATGAAAATCTTTCGTGTTACAAAAGAAAAAAGCAGGTCTTCGTCTGTTGTTTGATAAAATAAATGTAAGGAAAGAATGTTTTTCCTATTATACCATTGTTCATTACAAATACCCATTACGTTAGGAGTGTAAGCCTTATGTTTTATGCGGTTCAACAATTAGAGCATACTGAAACCCTAGTGGTCGGACTTTTTCAAAAAAGCCAGCTGACAGGCAAAGCAAAGGAAATTGATGAAAAACTGGAAGGCCATCTGACTCAGCTTCTGAAAGACGGTGATGTCTCTGCCAAACGGAATCAAGTATCAAAAGTATTCCCTCCGTCCTCCGCTGGTATGAAACGTATTTATTTCGTCGGTTTGGGAAGAGAGGCGAATTATTCATTTGAAGAGGCGAAGGAAAGCTTTGCCCATGTTTTTCAAGCCATTCATAAAGACAGAAAACAAGAGGCTGCCGTACTGCTTGACACATTTATTTGTGAAGAAGTGCCCGCAGCGGATGCCGCTCACGCATTAGCTGAGAGCTGCCTGCTTGCTTCTTATGAGGTGCAGGATTATAAGCACAAATCAAATGAGCCGGATAAACAGCTTGAATCCATCTATGCCGTCACAGATGAAGATACACAAGAAGTGCAGGCCGGGCTTCTTGTCGGCCAGGCATACGGGCAGGGCACAAATTCGGCAAGAACGCTTGTGAATATGCCGGGAAATATGCTGACAGCAACTGACCTGGCTTCATATGCGTCCGAGCTTGCGGCGAAATATGATTTTGAGTGTGAAATATTGGAGAAATCGGATATGGAGGAGCTCGGTATGGGCGGAATCCTTGCGGTAAACCAAGGCTCTGCCGAACCGCCCAAAATGATTGTCTTGAAGTATCAGGGCAAAAAGGAATGGGAAAATGTTATTGGACTTGTCGGAAAAGGAATTACCTTTGACACAGGCGGTTACTCTATTAAAACCAAAACAGGAATTGTCGGCATGAAATCCGATATGGGAGGAGCGGCAGCGGTCCTTGGTGCTATGGAAACGATCGGCGAGCTTCGTCCGGAGCAAAATGTGCTGGCTGTCATTCCGTCAACTGACAACATGATTTCAGGCGGGGCGATGAAGCCTGACGATGTCATCGTGTCATTAAGCGGAAAAACGATTGAAATCCTTAATACGGATGCAGAAGGAAGGCTTGTGCTTGCAGACGGCCTTACATATGCGAAACAGCATGGCGCGTCTGTTCTTGTTGATGTGGCAACACTCACTGGCGGCGTTGTTGTGGCATTGGGCACAGAAACAACCGGCGCCATGACAAATAACGAGAGCTTTTATCAGCGGGTAGCTGAAGCTGCGGAAGAGTGCGGTGAGGCCATCTGGCAGCTGCCGATTACAGAAAAGGATAAAAAACGTGTGAAAAACAGCCAAATGGCGGATTTAAACAATTCACCGGGACGGGAAGGCCATGCCATTATGGCAGGAACGTTTCTTGGTGAGTTTGCTGAAACGACTCCTTGGGTCCATCTTGATATTGCAGGCACAGCAACTTCAAGTAAAGCAACCTGCTTCGGTCCGTCCGGTGCAACCGGCGTCATGGCAAGAACACTGGCTACGCTGGCAGAAAGATTCACAGCGGAAGAAGACGCAAAAGCATAATAAATATAGCCCTGCAGCGATTTCGCGGCAGGGTTTTTTTTCTCCAAAATCTTTAGTTGACTAAAGTATCGTGAATATGATACGATACGTTCGTACTTTATTTATCTACTACATTAGCAAACTAAAGGATTTTTGGAGGGGTATCATGAATGCAGTCGTAATCGCAGTGCTGCTTATGCTTGTCTTAAGCCTTCTGCGTGTCAATATAGTTATTGCTTTAATCATAGGTGCTTTGGCCGGCGGCTTAACAGGAGGACTCGGCCTGGGTGAAACGGTTAAAGCCTTTACAGAAGGGCTCGGCGGAAATGCCACCGTTGCAGTCAGCTACGCTATGCTTGGTGCGTTTGCTGCGGCTTTAACGAAAACAGGTCTTCCGGATGCTATGGTGGAAGCTTCTGTGAAATTAATTGGAAACAAAGAAGATACTCGAAAAAAGGCACTGTCTAAAGTGCTTATCGTACTGATTATTTTAATCGTAGCTTGTTTTTCACAAAACGTGGTACCGGTTCACATCGCATTTATTCCTGTGCTGATACCGCCGCTTTTAAAAATCTTTAATGAGCTTGAAATGGACCGCAGGCTGATTGCGTGTGTGATTACGTTCGGCTTAACGGCTCCTTATATTGTACTGCCTGTTGGCTTCGGCCAGATATTCCAAGGCATGCTGAAGGACAACATGGCCGATGCGGGCTTAAACGTTCCGCTTGGCGATATCCCGTACGCGCTGATCATACCGGTTGCAGGCATGGTTGTCGGTTTGATTTTATCAGTAATCGTTTTTCGCAAACCAAAAGTGTATGAAACAAAAGAAATCTCAGGTGTAAAAGCATCTCCATATACGAAAAAAAGTCTGGGAATCGCGGTTCTCGCCATTGTAGTGTCACTCGGCGTCCAGCTTTATTTATCGCAGACCTTGGGAGTAGAAGGGATGATTATGGGGGCGCTGGCCGGCCTGATTATCCTGTTTGTCAGCGGTGTAATGAAACGTGACGAAGCGGATTCATTGATTACTGACGGTATGGTATTAATGGCCTTTATCGGATTTGTTATGCTTGTTGCAGCCGGTTTCTCAAATGTATTGACAAAAACCGGAGATGTCGAGTCATTGGTCAAAACATCAGCTGGTATTATCGGGCACAGTCAGTCACTGGGTGCATTGCTGATGCTGATTGTCGGCTTGCTGATTACAATGGGAATCGGCTCATCTTTTGCAACGATTCCGGTGATCACAACGATCTTTGTGCCTCTATGTATGCAGCTCGGATTCAGCCCGATGGCAACGATTGCGATTATCGGAGCGGCTGCCGCGCTTGGCGACGCCGGTTCACCTGCCAGCGACAGTACACTTGGGCCGACTTCGGGTCTGAGTGCGGACGGACAGCATCACCACATTTGGGACACTTGTGTGCCGACATTTATCTTTTATAACATTCCGCTTGTTATTTTTGGCTGGATTGCGGCGCTTGTCTTATAGAAAAAAGGCTCTCCTTAACGGGAGAGCCTTTTTTGATTATCATTTCAAAAAACCGTCCATCGGAACGGTTTTTAAGTGGACGATATTTGATGTCTGTTAAAGCCGGTTGCTTTATGAATAGAGCGGTAGATCGCAGGTGCGATAAACGTCAGCAGCACAGCCAGCGCCGTGTCTTTTACCATAAACCAAGTCATAAAGCCCCAAGCCGTGCCGTAGCTCACCGGTGTATGAATCCACAGATTCAGCGCAAGATACATATAGGTGGTGCCGATGATATACATAATGGCCGTTCCGATAAGAGAAGCAATCAGAAAACGGGTTTTACTTGGCTGAATTTTGCGTTCTAATAACCATCCAGCTGCGAATGCTGCAGGAATGTATGAGATAATGAAGCCGCCGCTTTTACCTGCAAATGGTGCGAAGCCCGCGGAAAACTGAGCGAACACTGGTGCCCCGGCCAATCCGACAAGCGCATATACAAGCATAGCGATCGCAGCGCGTTTGCTGCCGAGAAGCAAAGCCGCCAAGAGGCAGAAAAACGGCTGCATCGACAGCGGAATGCCGGCAACTTGCAAAAAGGGCGCGACTGATGTAATGTTGGCGCCGACAGCCATAAGTGCGGCGAACATGCCGATCAGCGCCATATCACCCGCACGAAGTTTAGGTTGTTTCATCGTTGTTCCCCCTTAGGTTTACATACACAATCATAGAGTAATAAAGATCTGAATGATTGTCAACATAAATAAAATTTAGGTTAACAAAAGGAGGATTTGCATGTATTTCGGAAAAATAAAACAGGCAGATCAGTCAGGAAGAGTGCCGCCCAATCAAAATGTGACGACTTCGTTTCCTGTGCTTCATACGGGGAACGTTCCGTATTATGAGGATATGACGAAGTGGAATCTGCAAGTATACGGATTGGTTGATCACCCTATGCTTTTAAGCTTTGAAGATATAAAAGCCTTTCCTCAGTGCGAATCAGAAAATGACATTCATTGTGTGACAGGCTGGTCGCGGCTTGATAATGTTTGGCAGGGGGTGCGGACAAGGGATATTGCGGAGAAAGCCGGTGTAAGAGAAGAGGCGGGCTATGTCATTTTACACGCGGAAGAGGGCTGGACGACAAATCTGCCGCTCGATGACTTTTTGGCTGAAACATCACTGCTCGCTTATGCGCATAACGGCGAACCTTTAACGCCTGAACACGGCTTCCCGTTGCGAGGGGTGTTTCCTCATTTGTATTTTTGGAAAAGCGCTAAGTGGCTGCGCGGCATCCAATTTACGAAAGAAAATCATCCGGGTTTTTGGGAGCAGAACGGCTATCATATGAGAGGTGACCCTTGGCAGAATCAGAGATTTACATGGGATTAAGGTTCTAGTAAACATAGGATAATCAGCATCTTTTTCAGGGTTTTATTTCCATATTGCTAGTCATCAGGTACCTTATTTAGATAAGGTGCCTTTTTTATTAAGGAAAAAGTTGACTTTGTTTGCCAGAAAACCTATTATTTGAGTTGTCTAGTTGATAGTGAAAATCATTATCATAAATGCAGCCAGTTTTAAGGAGAGGAATGTCGTACTGCATGATTGAGAAAAAAACAGATGGGGCTAAAGGCGGGACCTATAACGCATTTACCATTCCGGGAACGGAAGTGCGTAAAATGTCTTCACGCAATGGCAGCCGCGGCTATCAGATCTTTATCTCAAAACCGAGCACAGAGCCGCCGCCTTCTGGTTATCCGGTTATTTATCTGCTCGATGCCAATTCTATTTTCGGTACAATGTCGGAAGCTGTTCGAGTGCAGGGGCGCCGTCCTGAGAAAACAGGGGTGATTCCCGCTGTGATTGTCGGTATTGGCTATGACACAACAGAACCGTTTTCTTCTGCGCGCCACCGGGATTTTACAATGCCTACGTCTTACTCGGAGCTGCCGGTAAGGCCTGACGGCAAAGAATGGCCGGAGCATGGCGGAGCGGGGGACTTTTTAAGATTTATTGAAGAGGATCTCAAACCGGAGATTGAACAAGATTATGAGATTGACAGAAACAGACAAACGATCTTTGGCCACTCTCTTGGCGGGCTCTTCGTTTTGCAGGTGCTCTTAACGAAACCGGATGCATTCCAAACGTATATCGCGGGCAGTCCGTCCATTCATTGGAATAAACCATTTATTGAAAAGGAAACTGAGCGTTTCGCTTCCTGTTTAAAGAAAAACGGTCAGCCTGTCAATCTTCTGCTTGCGGCAGGAGAATTGGAAAAGCATCATAAATGCCGAATGAACGATAACGCGAAGGAGCTTTACGAGCGGCTGTCTACTTTGACTGACCAAGGCGTACGGACAGAATTTTGCGAGTTTTCAGGAGAAGGACATATTTCGGTTCTTCCTGTTTTGGTCAGCAGGGCATTGCGTTTCGCGCTTCACCCTGACGGCCCGCACATTTCAATGAGCTGAGAATTGTCTCAGCTCCCATATTTGTCACAAAAATTATATTTGACTGTCGGATGACATAAGGATATGATTATTTTTATAATTGATAATGATAATCATTATCAATAGATTACGATTAATGGTAAGGTGAAGCAGTCTTTTTCGCAAAATGTCATTTTTGGCGTTACAAGCGAAGAAAGGAAATGATGAAATGAATGTAAGAGGTATAGAAGGCAAGATCGCACTGATTACAGGGGCTGCCCAAGGAATAGGTGAAGCTGTTGCGCGGACGCTTGCCGGTCAGGGGGCGCACATTGCTGCGGTTGATTACAATCCAGAAAAGCTTGAAAAAGTCGTGAACAGCCTCAAAGCTGAGGGGGGTCATGCCGAAGCCTTTCCGGCGGATGTGAGAGACAGTGCGGCGATTGACGATATCACGGCTAGAATCGAACGTGACATGGGCCCGATTGACATATTGGTGAACGTAGCGGGTGTGCTTCGGCTAGGGCTGATTCATTCTCTCAGTGATGAGGAATGGGAGGCCACTTTCTCAGTGAATTCGACTGGTGTTTTTAACGCGTCGCGCTCAGTCAGCAAATATATGATGAACCGCAGATCCGGTTCGATTGTAACAGTAGGATCAAATGCAGCCGGTGTGCCAAGGACGTCTATGGCGGCATACGCCTCATCAAAGGCAGCGGCCGTGATGTTTACAAAGTGCCTTGGCCTTGAGCTTGCAGAATACAACATTCGCTGCAATATTGTTTCTCCCGGATCTACGGAAACAGACATGCAGTGGTCCTTATGGGCTGATGAAAATGGAGCAGAACAAGTCATCAAAGGATCGCTTGATACATTTAAAACGGGAATTCCGCTCAAAAAACTGGCCCAGCCTTCGGATATTGCTGATGCCGTGCTCTTTTTGGTTTCTGAGCAGGCAGGCCATATTACGATGCATAATTTATGTGTAGATGGCGGCGCGACCTTAGGCGTATAACGTAACTCAAAGGAGGTTTATGAAGATGTTGGAACAAAACGTTATATCTGAAACAAAGGCGGAGCATTTGCTTCGTGATTATCAGCCGGGCACTTTTTTCCTGGCTTCCCCTCACCGTGTGCTGCTTGGAAAAGGAATAAGTGAAACCGTGCCGGATGCAGACGGCCAAAACCAATTAGAAACCTTACCCAGCCGCATTGCTGAGGCGCTTAACAAAGCAAAGCAATCGGGGCAAAGCCGTCCGGTTGTTGTGGGAGCTGTTCCATTTGATCATTTGAAATCGCCCCGGCTCGTCGTTCCGGGCGAGGTACGGTGGTCGGGACCGCTTCAATTCGATCATGCCAACATCGAACAGCAGCGGGAACATACATATCAAATACAGCCTGTACCTGCACCGGAGGACTATAAAAAAGGTGTAGAACAAGGATTGGCAAGCATTGCTGACGGCACACTCAGCAAAATTGTCCTGTCCAGATCGCTGCATCTGACATCATCTGAAGCGATACAAACGGGTGAACTGCTTCACCATCTGGCGCGGCACAATACACACGGTTATACTTTTGCAGCCGATGTATCCGGCCAAGATGATTCATCTTCCCATCGGACATTACTCGGAGCAAGTCCGGAGCTTCTCGTTTCGAGAATGGGAACTCAGGTGGTATCCAATCCGTTAGCGGGCTCTAGACCTCGCAGTGATGATCCTGTTGAGGACCAGCGCCGGGCCGATGAATTGCTTTCCTCCGCAAAGGATCTTCATGAGCATGCTGTTGTGGCTGATGCGGTTGCCGCCGGGCTGCGGCCTTTTTGCCGGACGCTGGACGTTCCGGAAAAGCCTTCGCTGATCCAAACTGAGACGATGTGGCATTTGTCCAGTGTCATTAAAGGAGAGCTTTCTGATCCGACTGTAACCGCGCTGGAACTAGCCGCCGCGCTTCATCCTACGCCGGCAGTCTGCGGAACACCGACTGACCTTGCAAGAGAAGCCATCCGGGAAATTGAACCTTTTGACCGCGGTTTCTTCACCGGCATGGTAGGATGGTGTGACGATGCAGGCGATGGCGAATGGATCGTTACGATTCGCTGTGCAGAGGCTGAAGAACGTTCACTTCGTCTTTTTGCAGGTGCCGGTGTTGTAGCCGGATCAAAAGCAGAGGACGAGCTCCAGGAGACATCCGCAAAGTTTCGAACAATGCTTCGGGCAATGGGTGTCAATCACATATGATCAGAAATAAATGCAGGAGGGAAACAGCATGCTGAATGGATTTACGCCTTGGCCCAAGGAGTTTGCGGAAAAGTACCGGGAGAACGGGTGCTGGGCCGGTGAGACTTTTGGAGACATGTTAAGAGACAGGGCTGCCAAACATGGCGATCGTATCGCGATTACATGCGGGGACACCCATTGGAGCTATCAAGAGCTTGACACAAGGGCTGACTCTCTGGCAGTCGGATTGCAGAAGCTCGGTATTAAACAAATGGATCGTGTAGTGGTGCAGCTGCCGAATATCGCGGAGTTTTTCGAAGTCATCTTTGCGCTTTTTCGGCTGGGAGCGCTCCCGGTCTTTGCACTGCCCTCTCATCGAAGCAGTGAGATTACATATTTTTGCGAGTTTGCAGAAGCGGAGGCTTATATCATCCCCGATTCTTATTCGGGATATGACTACCGCACACTTGCCAGACAGGTTCAAAGCAAGCTGCCGTCCTTGAAACACATCATTGTCGCAGGTGAGGCGGAGGAATTCCAGCCGCTTGAGGCATTGCATACAGAACCTGGCGAGCTGCCTGAAGTAAAATCTTCGGATGTGGCGTTTCTCCAGCTTTCTGGCGGAAGCACCGGCTTATCGAAGCTGATACCGCGAACCCATGATGACTATATATACAGCCTGCGGATGAGTGCGGAGGTTTGCTGGCTTGATCACAGCACTGTGTACTTGGCCGCATTGCCGATGGCGCACAATTACCCGCTGAGCTCACCCGGGGTGCTAGGCGTATTATACGCTGGAGGAAAAGTGGTTTTATCTCCTTCTCCGAGTCCGGACGACTCGTTCCCTTTGATTGAACGGGAACAGGTGACAATAACAGCTCTTGTCCCGCCGCTTGCAATGGTATGGATGGACGCTGCTGTCTCACGAGATGACGATTTATCAAGCCTTCAAGTGCTGCAGGTAGGCGGCGCGAAATTCAGCGCTGAAGCCGCGCGCAAAGTGAAATCTGTATTCGGCTGCACCTTGCAGCAGGTCTTCGGAATGGCAGAAGGACTCGTTAATTATACAAGGCTTGATGACCCGGAGGAAGTTATTGTTAATACCCAAGGTAAGCCGATGTCTTCTTATGATGAAATACGTGTGTGGGATGACCAGGACCGTGACGTGAAACCTGGTGAAACGGGGCACCTGCTGACACGGGGACCGTATACGATCCGGGGATACTATAAGGCTGATGAGCACAATGCGGCTTCGTTTACCGAGGACGGCTTTTACCGCACTGGCGATCTAGTGAGACTGACACCCGACGGTTATGTTGTCGTGGAAGGACGGGCAAAGGATCAAATCAACCGCGGCGGAGAAAAAGTGGCGGCTGAAGAGGTTGAAAATCATCTTCTGGCGCATCCGGCTGTGCATGATGCGGCAATGGTCTCAATGCCTGACCAATTTCTTGGTGAAAGATCATGTGTTTTCATTATTCCCCGGGATCAAGCGCCGAAAGCCGCAGAGCTCAAAGCTTTTCTAAGAGAACGCGGGCTTGCAGCATATAAAATTCCAGACCGGATCGAATTTGTTGAGTCCTTCCCGCAGACAGGGGTAGGAAAGGTAAGCAAAAAGGCGCTTCGCGAAGCGATCGCCGAAAAACTTCTTGCAGGTTCGAAAAAATAGAAACGATTTGAAAGGGAGTGTTCAAATGGCTATTCCTGCCATTCAGCCGTATCAAATGCCGACAGCGTCTGATATGCCAACAAACAAAGTATCATGGGTGCCTGATCCAAATCGGGCAGTCTTCTTAATACACGATATGCAGAACTATTTTGTCGACGCGTTTACAGCAGGAGCGTCTCCGGTAACAGAGCTTTCAGCAAATATACGCAAACTGAAGGATCAATGTGTTCAGCTCGGAATACCTGTTGTCTATACAGCGCAGCCAGGCAGTCAAAATCCGGAGGACCGGGCATTGCTGACTGATTTTTGGGGACCTGGATTAAGCAGCGGTCCTTACGAGGAAAAAATTGTGGCCGAGCTTGCACCGGAAGACAATGATCTCGTATTGACAAAATGGAGATACAGCGCATTTAAGAGAACGAATCTGCTTGAGATCATGCGTGAACAGGGGCGCGATCAGCTGATCATCTCCGGGATTTATGCTCATATTGGCTGTCTCGTTACAGCATGTGAAGCGTTTATGGAGGATATCGAAGCATTTTTTGTTGCTGATGCAGTTGCGGACTTTTCTCGGGACAAGCATAAAATGGCGCTTGATTATGCGGCTGGGCGCTGTGCGTTTACGCTGATGACCGACAGCTTGCTTGATCAGCTGAAACATACGCCTTCTGCGGCTCAAAAGTCATCAGAAAAAGCTGAAAAACATGTATTTACCTGCGAGAGTATCCGAACACAAATTGCTGAGCTTCTTCAAGAATCGCCTGATGATATTGCAGATAATGAAGACTTACTGAATAGGGGACTTGATTCTGTAAGGATCATGACATTAGTTGAACAATGGCGCCGTGAAGGAGCCGAGGTGACATTCGTCGAACTGGCTGAACGGCCGACAATAGAAGAATGGCAGAAATTGCTTTCAATCCGCATTGAAAGAGTGCTGCCAAACGCGGACTATTTATAAAAGGAGGTAAAAAAACGGATGCCTGATACAAAAGATCTTCAATATTCTTTAACCGGAGCGCAAACCGGTATTTGGTTTGCTCAGCAGCTTGATCCGGACAATCCAATCTACAATACAGCCGAATATATAGAAATCAACGGCCCAATCGACATTTCTCTTTTTGAAGAAGCTTTACGGCACGTGATAAAAGAAGCGGAATCACTTCATGTCCGCTTTGGTGAAGATATGGACGGGCCTTGGCAGATGATGAATCCATCACCGGATGTACAGCTCCAAGTCATTGACGTCAGCTCTGAGCCTGATCCGGAAAAGACAGCTTTACACTGGATGAAAGCTGATTTGGCAAAGCCGGTCGATTTACAGCAAGACCCATTGTTCCGCGAAGCTTTGTTTAAAGCCGGGCCACAGCGTTTCTTTTGGTATCAGCGCATTCACCATATAGCGATCGACGGCTTTGGGTTTTCTCTGATCGCCCAGCGGGTTGCACATGCTTATACTGCACTTGCAGGAGGGCGGTCCGCTGATGATCGTTCCTTCGGCTCTTTGCAGGATATTTTGGAGGAGGACGCAGCGTACCGCGCATCTGAAACATATGAAGAGGATCGGCAATTCTGGCTGAATCGTTTTGCGGACAGGCCTGAAGTTGTCAGTTTAGCAGAACGGGCGCCGCGAACCTCAAAACGCTTTCTGCGCCAGACTGCTTATTTGCCGCCATCAGATGTAAACGCGCTGAAAGAGGCGGCGCGCTATTACGCCGGAAGCTGGCATGAAGTCGTGATTGCGGTATCAGCTGCTTATGTGCACCGTATGACCGGCTCTGAGGATGTTGTGCTCGGACTGCCTATGATGGGACGGATGGGATCGGCATCCCTGAATGTTCCGGCTATGGTGATGAATCTTCTCCCGCTGAGGCTGTCTGTGAGTCCTTCGATGAGCTTTTCTGAGCTTGTGCTGCAAATTTCCCGGGAAATCCGCAGTATCCGGCAGCATCATAAATACCGCCATGAGGAAATGCGGCGGGATCTGAAACTAATAGGAGAAAATCATAGATTATTTGGCCCGCAAATTAATCTTATGCCTTTTGATTACGGTCTCGACTTTGCCGGAGCCCGGGGGACGACGCACAATCTGTCAGCCGGTCCTGTTGATGATTTGTCGATAAATGTCTATGACAGAACAGACGGAAGCGGGCTGCGAATTGATATGGATGCCAATCCTGAAGTATACAGCGAGTCAGAAATAAAGGTCCATCAGCAGCGGATCTTACAGCTTTTACAAACGGCGTCAGCCGGTGAGGACATGCTGATTGGACAAATGGAATTTCTTTTGCCTGCGGAAAAAGCACGGGTCATAAGCGAATGGAATGAGACAGCAAAATCCGAGCGGCTTCTCAGCCTTCCGGATATGTTTCAGGAGCAGGCTGACCGTTCCCCTGAACGTATCGCCCTGATTTGCGATCACATTCAATTAAGCTATCAAGAGCTGAATGAACAAGCAAACCGCCTCGCGCATCTTTTGATAGAAAAAGGGCTTGGGCCGGAGCAGTTTGTCGCCTTGGCCCTGCCGCGGTCTTCCGAGATGGTAGCTGCAATGCTCGCCGTACTAAAGACTGGTGCTGCTTATCTTCCGCTTGATCCGGAATTTCCTGCCGACAGAATTTCATACATGCTGAAGGATGCAAAGCCATCATGCATTATAACGACTGAGGAAATTGCAGACAGTCTGCCTGACGATCTAACGGCACCGCAGCTTGTGCTGGATCTGCCTGTGACAAAAGAGATTGTGAAGCGTTATTCTGCCGACAACCCAAATGTACATGTATCTCTTGCCCATCCGGCGTATATCATCTATACATCAGGATCAACAGGAAGGCCAAAGGGTGTTGTTGTCACGCTGAAAAGTTTAAGTAATTTTCTGCTGTCTATGCAGGAGACATTTTCTCTCAATGAACAAGACAGGCTGCTGGCTGTGACGACTGTCGCTTTTGATATTTCTGCTTTAGAATTATTCCTCCCGCTTATCAGCGGAGCGAGTATTGTTGTTGCTCAAAAAGATACAATCCGTGAGCCGCAGGCATTAGCTGAAATGATTGAATATTTTGATATAACGATTATGCAGGCAACGCCGACCCTGTGGCATGCGTTGGTCACAAACGAACCTGAGAAACTTCGGGAGCTCAGGGTGCTTGTCGGGGGAGAGGCGCTTCCGAGCGGGCTTTTGGAGGCCTTGCACGTGCTTGATTGTCCAGTGACTAATTTATACGGTCCTACTGAAACAACCATTTGGTCTGCGGCAGCTTTTCTCGAAAAAGGAGTACAGGGTGTGCCTCCGATCGGAAAGCCGATTTGGAATACGCAGGTATATGTGCTCGATAATAGTTTGCAGCCCGTTCCGCCAGGCATTGTTGGAGAGCTCTATATTGCGGGAACCGGATTGGCCCGCGGATATTTAGGGCGCCCTGATTTAACGGCGGAGCGCTTTGTTGCTGATCCGTACGGACCGCCGGGCACACGGATGTACCGGACCGGAGATCAGGCCCGCTGGCGTGCGGATGGGTCTCTGGATTACATCGGGCGGGCCGATCATCAAATCAAGATTCGCGGTTTCCGCATTGAGCTTGGAGAAATTGATGCCGTGCTTGCTAAACATCCTCAAATGAAACAGGCTGCGGTTGTCGTTCGAGAGGACCAGCCGGGAGATAAACGATTGGTGGCGTATCTGGTCGTTTCTTCAGCTCTAGATATTGCTGAGCTTCGCCATTATGTCGGTGCCAGCCTGCCTGATTATATGGTGCCTGCGGCATTTGTGGAGATCGATGAACTGCCATTAACACCTAACGGCAAGCTTGACCGGAAAGCATTGCCGGCACCTGATTTTGGGGCGTCTGTCACTGATCGGGGACCGCGAACGCCTCAAGAAGAGATACTGTGTGATCTGTTTGCGGAGGTTCTAGGTCTTGCACGCGTAGGCATCGATGACAGTTTCTTCGAGCTGGGCGGCCATTCTCTCCTTGCTGCCCGTTTGATGAGCCGTATTCGTGAGACGATGGGAGCTGAGCTGGGCATCGCGAAGCTCTTTGACGAACCGACAGTTGCCGGACTTGCTGCACATCTTGATCAGGCGCAGAGTGTCCGTCCCGCTTTGCAAAGAGCTGAACGTCCTGAGAACATTCCGCTTTCTTTTGCACAGCGCCGGCTATGGTTCCTCCATTGTCTGGAAAGGCCAAGTCCTACATATAATATCCCGGTTGCCGTCCGTCTTTCAGGTGAACTGAACCAAGAAGCGCTGCAAGCGGCCCTATATGATCTCATCAGCCGCCATGAAAGCCTTCGGACCATTTTCCCTGAATCACAGGGGACATCTTATCAGCGCATTTTGGACGCCGATCAAGCCCGTCCTGATTTATATGTTACAGAAATGAAGAAAGAGGAGCTTTCTGAGAGGCTTGCCGATGCTGCTCGCTACAGCTTTGACCTTGCAGCTGAGCCTGCTTTCCGGGCCGAGCTTTTTGTTATCGGTCCCGACGAGTACGTGCTGCTGCTGCTCATGCACCATATTGTCGGAGACGGATGGTCATTGACTCCTCTGACTCGTGATCTGGCTGCTGCTTATACCGCCCGCTGTCACGGGAGAGCTCCCGAATGGACACCGCTTGCGGTGCAGTATGCGGATTATGCGCTCTGGCAGCAAAGTCTGCTCGGAAGCGAGCATGATCCAGACAGTTTGATTGCCGGTCAGCTTGCTTTCTGGAAAGAAAGACTGAAAGATCTGCCCGATCAGCTCGAGCTGCCAACCGATTATTCACGGCCTGCTGAGCCGAGTCATCAAGGAGATACAATCCATTTCCATATAGACTCAGAGCTTCACAGCCGATTGCTGGAGCTGGCCCGTGCCAATAGAGTAAGTCTGTTTATGGTGCTACAATCAGGACTTGCCGCCTTGCTGACAAGGCTCGGAGCTGGAACTGATATTCCGATTGGAAGTCCGATTGCGGGGCGGAATGACGATGCGCTTAGTGATCTTGTGGGACTGTTTATCAATACATTGGTGCTCAGAACAGACACCTCTGGTGATCCGAGTTTCCGTGAGCTTCTTGACAGAGTGCGGGAAGTGAATCTGGCAGCCTATGAAAATCAGGATCTGCCGTTTGAGAGACTTGTAGAGGTGCTCAATCCTGCTCGCTCCCGGGCGACGCATCCATTATTCCAAGTCATGCTCGCGTTCCAGAACACACCTGACGCAGAGCTGAGCCTGCCTGGTACAGAAAGCAGCCTGCGCATTCACAGCGTAGGATCTGCCAAATTTGATTTAACAATAGAAATCAGTGAAAGCCGTCTTGATGACGGGACGCCAAATGGACTGGAAGGCCTGCTTGAGTACAGCACCGATCTATTTAAACGGGAAACTGTTCAAGCCCTTGCTGATCGCCTTCTGCGGCTGCTGAAGGCTGCCGAGGCTGATCCTGATCAGGAAATCGGAAGACTGGATATTCTTGCACAAGAGGAACGCAGCATCACGGTAACGGATTGGCAAAGTGTTTCTGAAAAGATTCCGCAAGCGTGTCTTCCGGAGCTGTTTGAGAAACAAGCTGCGCTGAGCCCTGATTCCATTGCTGTCGTTTATGAAGATCAGGCGATGAGCTATATGGAGCTGAATGAAAGGGCGAACCGGCTTGCCAGGCTGCTGATCAGTAAAGGCGTCGGACCGGAGCAATTTGTGGCATTAGCTTTGTCTCGCTCATTGGATATGACTGTTAGCCTGTTAGCGGTACTAAAAGCGGGAGCTGCATACCTGCCGCTTGATCCGGACTATCCGGCTGACCGCATCGCTTTTATGCTGAGCGATGCGCGGCCTGCATTTATCATCACGAGCTCACAGGCGGAAAATCAAATCCCGCATGCAGAAAATGTGCAGAACATTGTGCTGGATGATCCGGAATTACGCGAAAAACTAAAAACATACAGCCCTTTGAATCCGGATAATACGGACAGGATTCGCCCGCTGTCACCTTTCAGCACGGCTTATGTTATTTATACATCCGGTTCAACAGGCGTTCCAAAAGGCGTCATGATTCCTCACCAAAATGTGACGAGGTTATTTGGAGCGACCGATCACTGGTTCCATTTCGGTTCAGACGACGTGTGGACAATGTTCCATTCCTACGCGTTTGACTTTTCTGTTTGGGAGATTTGGGGACCTTTGCTGCACGGCGGCCGCCTTGTTATCGTGCCTCATGACATCAGCAGATCTCCGGAAGCGTTTCTGCGTCTGCTGGTAAAAGAGGGTGTGACTGTTTTGAACCAGACACCATCAGCGTTCTATCAGTTTATGCAGGCGGAAAGGGAGCAGCCTGATCTCGGACAGGCGCTCAGCCTTCGATATGTTGTTTTTGGCGGAGAAGCGCTTGAACTCAGCCGTTTAGAGGATTGGTATCATCGCCACCCTGAACAGGCGCCGAAACTGATCAATATGTATGGTATTACTGAAACAACAGTGCACGTCAGCTATATCGAATTAGACCGGAATATTGCAGCTTTACGAGCAAACAGCCTGATCGGCTGCGGAATTCCCGATCTTGGGGTGTATGTGCTGGATGAGCGTTTACAGCCGGTTCCGCCGGGTGTGGCTGGAGAACTGTATGTGTCAGGCGCCGGATTGGCCCGAGGCTATTTAGGACGGCCCGGTTTAACGGCGGAACGCTTCATCGCTGACCCGTTCGGGCCTCCGGGCACACGGATGTACCGCACGGGAGATGTAGCCCGCAGGCGTGCTGACGGTTCTCTGGATTATGTCGGCCGTGCCGATCATCAAGTGAAAATCCGGGGCTTCCGGATTGAACTGGGAGAAATTGAAGCTGCGCTTGTTCAGCATTCACAGCTGGAAGATGCGGCAGTGATCGTTCGTGAGGACCAGCCGGGAGATAAACGTTTGGCAGCTTATGTCATACCTTCCTCGGAAGAAACGTTTGATACGGCGGAACTGCGCAGGTATGCTGCTGAAAGACTGCCAGATTACATGGTGCCTTCAGCCTTTGTGACGATGAAAGAATTGCCGCTGACGCCGAATGGAAAGCTTGACCGTAAAGCGTTGCCTGCTCCAGATTTTGCTGCTGCGGTGACAGGTCGCGGGCCGAGAACCCCGCAAGAAGAAATCCTTTGTGACTTGTTTATGGAAGTGCTTCATTTGCCGCGTGTCGGTATTGATGACCGTTTCTTCGATTTGGGCGGACATTCCCTGCTCGCAGTTCAGCTGATGAGCCGCATACGTGAAGCGCTCGGGGTTGAACTCAGCATTGGCAATCTATTTGAAGCGCCGACTGTGGCAGGGCTTGCCGAAAGACTGGAGATGGGATCAAGCCAAAGCGCACTTGATGTTTTGCTGCCGCTCCGAACAAGCGGAGACCGGCTTCCGTTGTTTTGCGTACATCCGGCGGGCGGACTTAGCTGGTGTTATGCCGGACTGATGACATCTTTAGGAACGGATTATCCCATCTATGGACTGCAAGCGCGGGGAATTGGACAGCAGGAGGCGCTTCCGAAAACACTCGATGACATGGCTGCCGACTATATAGAACAGATTCGGACGATCCAGCCGAAAGGGCCGTACCATTTGCTTGGCTGGTCCCTAGGCGGAAATGTCGTTCAAGCAATGGCAACACAGCTGCAAAAGCAAGGGGAAGACGTTTCTCTATTGGTGATGCTGGACGCCTACCCAAACCACTTCCTTCCTATAAAAGAGGCACCGGATGATGAGGAAGCGCTTATTGCCCTCCTCGCGTTAGGCGGGTACGACCCAGACAGCTTAGGAGACAAACCGCTTGATTTTGAAACAGCCATTGAGATTCTGCGGCGAGACGGAAGCGCACTTGCCAGTCTGGACGAATCGGTCATTTTGAATCTAAAGAATACGTACGTTAATTCTGTCGGCATTTTAGGTTCATATGCACCGAAAACCTTCCGTGGAGATGTTCTGTTTTTCAGATCAACTATCATTCCTGATTGGTTTGACCCGATTGAACCTGATTCGTGGAAGCCTTATATTGACGGACAAATTGAACAAATCGACATTGACTGCCGCCATAAAGATCTCTGTCAGCCGGAACCGCTCGCAGTCATCGGCCGGGTTCTGGCGGCTAAATTGGAAGAAATGAATCAATAAAGGAGGAAAAGCAATGGCAAATCCTTTTGAAAATGCGGATGGCATATACCTTGTTCTCATCAATGAAGAGGGCCAATATTCCTTGTGGCCCGGCTTTATCGATGTGCCGAGCGGCTGGACAGTCGTTCATGAACAAAAAGGGCGTGAGGCTTGTCTGGACTACATCCAATCGCATTGGAGCGATATGAGGCCGAACAGCCTAAAGCCTGTCGAAAATGTCTAAATGCATTGAGGGTAAAAAAAGAGACTGCAGCAGGCAGTCTCTTTTTCTATCTTACGCAGACGTTTGGGTATGATCGCAATCTCTGACGGGGTTCCCGTTTTCATCCGTACACCATGACTGGGATAAGAACGCCAAAAACACAGCCGCCCACTGATCGGCAAATTGAATCAGAATACCTCCGTCATGCCAAGAGCCGTTGTCTTTTTTCCAGCGGGTATCCAGCGCATTGCCTTGATTCATGTGGATATTGTGCATACCGTTTGTCGGGGTAAAGCCGAATATTTTATCTGCCGCCTGTTCAGGTCCAAATTTTGATCCAAATATATAAACCGGCGCTTTCTCTTCTTTCGCTTTCTTCATATACGTTTCAATAAAGTCATTTAAATCATTATCAGGCCCCGTGATTTCATGAGGCAAAGGCTTCATTTCCCGTGAATCAAAAAGATTGCCCCGCACGTAATCCAGGGCTACTTCACGATTTTCGTCATTGATCTTCGTATATCCATACGGCATGTTCGGAAGAACGGTAATTGAGCTCGAATCAAACTGATCATCAGCTAAATACAATACTTCTGATTCCTCGGAACTGGACATGACATTGATGGCGCACCTGTAATACGTATTCTCTTCACCGAGCATCTTCACTTGGAAATGAGGACTGTCATCATCTGTTTCCCGCTTCATATCTAAGACAACGCCTTTTAACACGCCATATTGCTGAACAGCCATATGAATCCTCCTTTATGATCAAGTTCTTCGTTTTAATTCGAGAAATCATTTCCATTTTCCTTTTTAAAAGATAAAAAAAGCCTGCAGAAATTTTTCTGCAAGCTCCATATGAATTAAGCGCCCGCCACTGATTCATCCTGTAAGGCTTTCTCGGCAGGGACATATTCGTATCCTAAATCTTTGGCAACCGCCTCATAGGTTACGTGGCCGTTTGCTGTGTTTAATCCCGCTCTTAGTGCCGCATTGTCCGCGAGAGCTTTTGCTGCCCCTTTGTTTGCGATTTGCAGCGCGTATGGAACCGTGACGTTCGTTAAAGCAATTGTTGATGTGCGAGGCACAGCGCCCGGCATGTTCGCAACAGCATAGTGAACGACGCCGTGTTTTTCATATGTCGGCTGATCATGTGTCGTAATGTGATCGACAGTTTCGACGATCCCGCCTTGGTCAATTGCAACGTCCACAATCACTGAACCAGGCTTCATTTGTTTCACCATTTCCTCTGTGACGAGCGTCGGAGCTTTAGCACCAGGGATTAACACGGCGCAAATAAGAAGGTCCGCTTCGGCTACCGAGTCGGCGATATTGACCGGGTTAGAAATTAACGTTTTAATTTGATGGCCGAATATATCATCAAGCTGACGCAGGCGATCCGCGTTTAAGTCGATGATTGTCACATCCGCACCCAGGCCGACAGCCATTTTCGCCGCGTTGGTTCCGACCGCGCCTCCTCCGATAATGGTTACCTTTCCGCGGGCAACGCCAGGCACTCCGGCAAGGAGGATTCCTTTTCCGCCTTTAGGTTTTTCCAGGAACTGCGCTCCGATTTGCGCTGCCATTCTGCCTGCCACCTCGGACATCGGTGTAAGCAGAGGCAATGTCCGTCCCTCACTTACCGTTTCATACGCGATCGCTGTGACGCCATTATCCTTCAGTGCCTGTGCAAGCTCCGGTTCAGCCGCTAAGTGGAGGTAAGTAAACAGTACAAGCCCTTTACGGAAGTATGCATACTCTTCCGGAAGCGGTTCTTTGACCTTCATGACCATTTCAGCGTCCCAGACCTGTTTCGGATCAGCAATGATTTCCGCTCCTGCTGACTCATAAGCTTCATTTTCAAAGCCGCTTCCAAGGCCTGCGCCTGATTCAACCAGCACGCGGTGACCGTTTGAAACGAGCTGTGAAACGCCCCCAGGCGTCAATGCGACACGGTTTTCATTGTTTTTTATCTCTTTAGGAACCCCAATGATCATATCTATTTCCTCCCGTATATGTGATATGTTTAGTGTAGCTTGATTTTTTGGAAAATTCTTTGTTTGAAAAAGAAAATAAAAAAACAAGGGTTTGTGAAATTTCACAAACCCTTGTTTCGAAGTTTGATATCCAAATATATAGTAAACTTTTGATTCACATTTTTTAAATCGATCTCAGCGATCTGGCTGATTCGCTTCAGCCGGTAATTCAATGTATTAACGTGAATATTCAAGATCTTAGAGGCGGTATTCACATTGCTGTCGGCTTCAATAAAACGTTCGAGCGTTTCGACCATATTGGACTGGTGATCCCGGTCGTACTGCTCGAGTTTTGAAAGGGAGTAGTTGAAATATCCCGTTTGCTTCCGTTTCTCATCTAACACGTCTAAGTATTGATAAATGCCTAATTCTGAAAAACTGAAAAGATGCTTGGTTTCTTCAGCAAACCGTTCCTTTGCTTTTAATACGGACAATGCTTCCTGATATGAACGGCAGACAAACGAAATGGAGTTGTATATTCCGCCAATTGCAATAGAAGCATCCTCTATTTTATAACGTTCCCTCAGCTGCCTTTGCGTGCTGAAAGCGAACTGTTTTAAATCTTGAAAAGGACGATCCGTTTTTGGCGCGGTTAAAATGATAAGTTCATTGGAATCAACGGTCGTCAGCAGAGCATGAACCTGCTGGGTCGTTTCCTGCAGATAATGAAGCTGCTGTTCTGTTTTTTCGGTCAGCTCGCCGTTTACCCGGATGATCATCACGGAAAATTCAGAGGGAACGACCATTCCAAGCTTGTTAAACCCATCCGTCATGTCCTGTTCTTGATAGATGTGTCCGGTCAGCATTTTCCAGAAAAATTCTTGGCTGCGCTCCTCATTTTTCGTTTTTCGGATCTGAAGCTTAAGCAGCTTGTTTCTGACTGCATTAGCCGCCATTTTTAATGTCAGCAGATCATCATCCGACAGTGTTTTTTGAATTTCAAGCGCCCAAATAAACCCCAGCACCTGGTTGTTCTTCCAAATCGAAATCGCGACGCGGTTGCTTAAGCCGACTTCGTCAATTTCCTTCACTCTGATCGGCTGGTCCGTTTTTAGCAGTGCGGGAATCGTCCCGTCTTTCCACAATTTATTAATAACCTTCTCCGGCACTCTTCTGCCAATGATCGTAGACGTCCGTGCAGGATCAGTACAATCGCTGTGGGTGCTGTAGGCTAGCAGTTTGTGGTTCACATCTTCAATGGTGATCGGACATTGCAGCACTTCACTGATATGATCAGCCACATCTTCCAGTCTGTCAAAACTGTATTTAAACGGATCCTTTGGCATGGTCATCATTATCCCTACTTTTCCATCCTTTTATTCTTTGCTCTCTTTGACATCAAATCGTCTTGCTTTTATTATGATTGTTCTTGTTTGTGAAAATCAACAACAAAGAATGACAGTATAATAGAAGTGAACAAAGTCAAAAAACACTTTTTAAATATAATGAGGTACATGTTCTGCTTGGGCCAGGAACTGACTGATGAATATTTCTGAAAAACTGAACCTTTCAAAGATGGTGCTGTAGCATCAAATTTTCTGAAAGGTTTTTTTTGGGAGTTAGAGAATCATTTGGGTCTTTTGGATTATTTGAAGAAGGCGGAGTGGATTGAGAAAATAAACCTACTTGTTTAACAAAATATGTAATTTTTAAGAGACGAGAGGTAAACCATTGGACTCATTTTGTAAAATTAAAACATATTTGTTTGACTGTACCGAAAAACTGTTTTTATAATAATTACGTTCTAAAAATAAGTGAATTAGCCCATATTTAGGCTGATGGCACAGGAGGTAATGAGGAATATGGCAGGATTAATTCGTGTCACACCCGAAGAGCTAAGAGCGATGGCGAAGCAATATGGCGTTGAAAGCCAAGAAGTATTAAATCAGGTTGATCGTTTAAACCGTATGATCTCTGATTTAAAAAGCATGTGGGAAGGTGCTTCTAGCGAAGCGTTCGCAGATCAATACGAGCAGCTCAAACCTTCATTTATCAAAATGTCAGATTTGCTTCAAGATGTAAACCAGCAGCTTGATCAAACAGCAAATACTCTTGAGTCTACTGACCAAGACATCGCAAATCAAATCCGCGGATAACAGTATGAAAGGGAAGGAGCGCCTGATTCACCAGAAGACGGCGCTCTTTCTATGTAAGGGTGAATGAACATGTATATTGATATTACGATAGATTTGAAACATTATAACGGAAGTGTCTTCGATCTCAGATTGTCAGATTACCACCCGGTGAAAAAAGTCATTGACATCGCTTGGCAGGCCCAAAGCGTTTCCAAACCTCCGCGCGAAGGGCACTGGATCAGAGTGGTCAATAAGGATACGGTGTTTTCCGGAGAATGCAAGCTATCTGATTGCGGCATTACAAGCGGAGACCGGCTTGAAATATTATGAAAGGATCTGGTTGAATGTCAGGTGAACAAACATCATATTTAGAAAACCAATTAGAAGCTGCTTCTCAGAAAACGGAAGACGGCTATACATTTACCTTTCAACGGGAAAAAATAAAGCTTCTGGACGGTCTCGAAGCGAACGTGATCAAGGATGTAAATCCATCTTTTCATAAAGAGATCGATGTGACGGAAGACGAAGTGATCATCACAATCCAACCTCCTCCCTCCTATAAAGAATTTCGCTTGATAAAAGCTAAAGATAAAAAAAGCAAATGGCAGTTTGCCTATCAGCTTGTTCAGGCTGTACAGCAGCACAAGTTATCAAGGCTGCATTTGATTGTGGCTCCGGAAAATATTGTATTCGATAAAGGACTGACCCCGTATTTTCTTCATTACGGCGTAAAAGAAAGCATTCCGCCTTACGAGCATGATGAGGAAAGAGTCTGGCAGGAGCTGAAAGCCGCAGCGGCTTTGGCAGTCGACGGCGCTTTTGCATTTGAGGACTATTTGAAATTCAATGAAACGCTGACATTCTCTCCGGAGGCAAAAGCGATATTGGACGCGAAGTCCTATGATGAACTGCTCGAGCTGATTCAGACACATATCGATGAGCTCGAAGCCAAAGCAAAAACATACATACATATCCCGAAAAAGAAATGGAACATCCAAAGATATATCGGCGTGGGACTCATTGTGTTGCTTGTGCCGGCTCTGATTTATTCAATGTATGCCTTATTTTTCGCGCAGCCGAAGCATCAGGCGATTGTGGAAAGCAACCGCGCTTTCTTGAACAAGCAGTACAGCGGGGTCATCAACACGCTGGCTAAATATGATGCGGAAAGCCTGCCTGAATCAGTGCAGTATCAGCTTGCAATGTCTTATGTTGAGGTTGAAAAATTAGGCGACACTCAAAAGAAACAAATTGAAAATAATCTGGTCACGCTGCAATCAGATCCACAGCACTTTCTTTATTGGATTAATATAGGGAGAGGCGAGAATAAAGAAGCCATTAGTATCGGAAGAAAGCTGGAGTATAACCCGTATATAGGGCTGGGGCTGATCCGATATAAGGCTGAGATATTAGCAGATGACAGTATGAAAGATGATGAAAAGCAAAAAGAATTGGATACGGTACAAAGCGAGATCGACCAAATTACCAAACAAATGAAAGAACAAAAAGAAGAAGCGATAACAGACACGGCAGAAACTGATACAGCCAGCCAAGCCGCTGAAGAACAATCAGATAAAGAAAAGCAGCAAGCTGAAGAGAAAGCGGCAGAAGAAAAGGCCGCAGCCGAGGAAAAAGCGAAAAAAGAAGAACAAGAGAAAAAAGAGAAAGAAAAGAAAGATGAGAAAAAAGATGACAAATAAAGTGAAACATGAAGTTCAGGTCATCGCACGCCGTATCTCGGCCGTTAGGGGGTTCGCCATTTGAGTCTATTATGGGTTTTCTATCAGCAAAACGTCCAAAAACTAAAACTGTCTGATCTCCCGGCGTCCCAGCCGGTGACCATAGGGCCTGATGTGAAGGATTCCATTACGATCGGCACCATTCCGTTTGAGAACGGGGTAATTTCTCTTCAGAGGAAGGAATCCGGCGGCCAGTACGATGTTTTCCTGGGAAATGATTGCCTGGGCAGTCTTGAAACTGATACATCATTTTCTCTTCAAACGGATCAGCAGAATATACGTCTGTTTTTAATTGCCGGCAAACCTGAAAAATCCGTTTATTTTACAGGAAACAGAGACGAAATGACATGTTCCTCAGAAAAGACAGGTGCAGATATCTATCTGAACCCGAATGATTTTGCTTTTGCGGAGCAAAGCACATTTTCATTACTGCATATCGGCGAGAAATGGTCGATTCTCCCAAAAAGCGGGAATGTGTTCTTGAACGGAGAGAAGGTAATAGGTGCTGCACCGCTCAAGCCGGGGGATGAAATATTCTGGAACTTTACGCAAATGAGAGTAACTGAACAAGACCTCTTAGAAATCGTTCATTATACACCGCTTGAAACAGTGTTAACCAAAACCGTCAAACCAAGCACAGAAATGCAGAAGAAATATCCGCAGTACAGAAGAACGCCGCGGATGGTGTACGATTTGCCAGATGACCGTGTGTCCTTCAGTTTTCCCTCTCAGGAGAGCGATCAAACCAATAGAGGGCTGTGGCTCGTCATCCTGCCTCCGCTTGTGATGCTGATCGTGATGGGCGTTGTCGCCATCATCCAGCCGCGAGGCATATTTATACTCGTTTCTCTGGCGATGTTTATGATGACCCTTATTACCTCGACCGTTCAATATTTCCGGGATAAAAACCAGCGGAAAAAACGCGAGGAAAAGCGGGAGCGCGTGTATAAGCTTTACCTAGATAATAAGAGAAAAGAGCTTCAGGCGCTTGCTGAAAAGCAAAAGCAGGTTCTTGACTTTCATTTTCCTTCTTTTGAACAAATGAAATACTTAACAAGTGAAATCAGTGACCGAATTTGGGAAAAATCGCTCGAAAGCAAGGATTATCTCCAGGTTCGGCTCGGGACCGGAACAGTTCCTGCAAGCTATGAAATCAATATGAGCGGCGGAGACTTGGCGAACCGTGATATTGATGACCTCATGGAGAAATCGCAGCACATGCAGCGTGTCTATAAGGACATTCGCAATGCGCCGGTTACGGTCGATTTGGCGGAGGGGCCGATGGGCCTTGTCGGGAAATCGCAGATTGTTAAGAATGAGATTCACCAGCTGATCGGCCAGCTTTCGTTTTTCAACAGCTATCACGATTTGCGCTTCGTCTTTATTTTTCATGAAGAGGAGTATAAAGAATGGGAGTGGATGAAGTGGCTTCCGCAATTTCAAATGCCCCATATTTATGCGAAAGGCTTTATTTATAATGAACAAACGCGTGACCAGCTCCTGTCCTCACTTTATGAATTGATCAGAGAGCGCGATCTCGAAGATGACAAAGAAAAACTGCAGTTTAAACCGCATTTTGTATTTGTCATAACGAATCAGCAGCTGATTTCAGAGCACGTCATTCTCGAATATTTAGAAGGGCAGCATGAGCAGCTGGGCATCTCTACAATTGTCGCCGCGGAAACAAAGGAAAGTTTATCAGAAAACATTACGACCCTTGTCCGCTATATCAACGAAACTGAAGGCGACATTTTAATACAAAAGAAAAAAGCAGTAAGAATTCCGTTCCGGCTCGATCATCATCAGCGCGAGGACAACGAACGGTTTTCACGCACGCTTCGCACGCTGAATCACCAGGTGGGCATTACGAACTCCATTCCGGAAATGGTCTCGTTCCTGGAGCTTTTCCATGCGAAGGAAGTAAAAGAAATCGGAATCCAGCAAAGGTGGCTGACGAGTGAATCGTCGAAGTCGCTGTCGGTGCCGATCGGCTATAAAGGGAAGGATGACATTGTGCATCTGAACCTTCACGAAAAAGCCCACGGGCCGCACGGTTTGCTAGCGGGGACAACAGGTTCGGGGAAAAGTGAATTTCTCCAGACCTACATCTTGTCACTTGCGGTGCATTTTCACCCGCATGAGGCGGCTTTCTTATTAATTGACTATAAAGGCGGAGGAATGGCGCAGCCGTTCCGCAATATTCCCCACCTGCTCGGCACGATCACCAATATTGAAGGCAGCCAAAACTTCAGTATGCGTGCGCTCGCTTCGATTAAAAGCGAGCTGAAAAAAAGGCAGCGTCTGTTTGATCAATATCAAGTCAATCACATCAATGACTATACAAAGCTGTACAAGCAGGGGAAAGCAGAAGTAGCAATGCCGCACTTATTCTTAATTTCAGATGAATTTGCAGAGCTGAAAAGCGAAGAGCCCGATTTTATCAGAGAGCTTGTCAGTGCCGCACGTATCGGCCGAAGCCTTGGCGTACATTTGATTTTGGCGACACAGAAGCCGGGCGGTATCATCGACGACCAAATCTGGAGTAACTCACGATTTAAAGTAGCGCTTAAAGTTCAGGATGCCACCGATAGTAAAGAGATTTTGAAAAACAGCGATGCCGCGAACATCACGGTTACCGGACGCGGTTATTTGCAGGTCGGAAACAATGAAGTGTACGAGCTGTTCCAATCCGCCTGGAGCGGGGCCCCTTACTTAGAGGAAGTTTACGGAACAGAGGATGAAATCGCGATTGTCACGGATACCGGCCTGATACCGCTTTCTGAGGTCGACACGGAAGAAATGGCGAAAAAAGAGGTTCAGTCAGAAATCGAAGCAGTGGTTGACGAAATCGAACGCATTCAAGAGGAAATGGGAATCGAGAAGCTGCCGAGCCCTTGGCTGCCGCCGCTTGCGGAACGTATCCCGCGCACCCTTTTCCCATCAGAAGAAAAGGACCATTTCCACTTTGCCTATGTTGATGAACCTGATCTGCAAAGACAGGCGCCGATTGCTTATAAAATGATGGAAGACGGAAATATCGGCATTTTCGGCTCCTCAGGCTATGGAAAATCGATAGCAGCGGCAACATTCCTGATGAGTTTTGCAGACGTCTACACGCCTGAAGAGCTTCATGTCTATATCTTTGATTTCGGGAACGGAACGCTCCTGCCATTAGCGAAGCTGCCGCACACGGCGGATTACTTCCTGATGGATCAGTCGAGAAAAATTGAAAAGTTCATGATCCGGATCAAAGAGGAAATCGACCGCCGAAAACGTCTGTTCCGTGAAAAAGAAATCAGCCATATCAAAATGTACAATGCGCTGAGCGAAGAAGAGCTTCCATTCATTTTCATCACAATCGACAACTTTGATATCGTCAAGGATGAGATGCATGAGCTTGAATCGGAATTTGTCCAGCTTTCCAGAGACGGACAAAGCTTGGGGATTTACTTTATGCTGACGGCAACGCGCGTAAATGCTGTCCGCCAGTCGCTCTTGAACAACCTGAAAACAAAGGTTGTCCATTATCTGATGGATCAATCTGAGGGATATTCGATTTACGGACGGCCGAAGTTCAGCCTTGAGCCGATCCCGGGGCGCGTGATCATTCAAAAAGAAGAGCTTTATTTCGCCCAAATGTTCCTGCCTGTTGAAGCAGAGGATGATATCGGCATGTTCAACGAGCTGAAAGCTGAAGTGCAGGTTCTTCAGGATCGCTATGCTTCACTTCAGCAGCCGGCTCCGATTCCGATGCTGCCGGAAAGCCTGTCGACGAGAGAGTTTTCTCTCCGCTTCAAGCTGGAACGCAAGCCTTTATCTGTGCCGATCGGGCTTCATGAAGAAACCGTCAGCCCGGTGTACTTTGACTTGGCTAAGCACAAGCATTGTCTGATATTAGGGCAGACACAGCGAGGAAAAACAAACGTCTTAAAAGTGATGCTTGAGCATCTGCTTGATGATGAAACGGAAATGATTGGTTTGTTTGACTCGATCGACCGCGGTTTATCCAAATATGCAAAAGAAACAGATGTCGCATATATGGAAACAAAAGATGATATTGAGCAGTGGATTGAAACAGCAGAAGACATTTTTAAAACAAGAGAAGCAATGTATGTAGAAGCTGTTCGCCAGGGAGACGCACAAAGCCTGCGATTCTCTCAAGTGGTTCTGATGATTGACGGAATTACGAGATTCCAGCAGACGATCGATACGAGAATTCAAGACCGCTTGGCGAACTTTATGAAATCTTACGCGCATCTTGGCTTCAGCTTTATTCCGGCAGGCAATCACAGTGAGTTCTCCAAAGGCTATGATTCCCTGACGACTGAGATGAAGCAAATCAGACACGCAATCCTGCTGATGAAAAAATCTGAACAAAATGTCATTCCTCTTCCGTACCAAAGACAGGAGCCGGAGATTCAGCCGGGCTTCGGATATGTTGTGGAAAACGGGAAGGAGCAAAAAGTTCAAATTCCTTTATGTTCTGCTGAAAGGGAGAGTGCTAGATGACAGAACAACGAAAAAACTTGATCAAGTTAATATCCGCCGTCATCATTATTTTGCTGCTGCCGGTTTTGTTTTTCCGGTTCATCGGGGAAGATCCGGCGAAAAAAGCAGCCAATTCCACGCGGCAAATCGCAGTGGTGAATGAAGACACAGGCGTATTGAGTGATGAGGTGAAAGCGGACGATGAAGATGATCAATCCGCCCAGTTCGGTAAGGAAGTAGCTGCCGTTCTGGGGGAACGTCCTGATTATTCTTGGACGGTCGTGAACCGAAGTGCAGCCGAAACAGGCCTGAAATCGAAAAAATACGATGCGATTGTCTACATTCCCTCAGATTTCTCAAAAAATATTTTGAGCTATGACAAAGAGCGTCCTCAAAAAGCCACGCTTGAGTTCAGCATTCAAGATAACCTGAATGCGGTCAACAAAGAAAAAGTGCAGCGTGAGCTTGAAGATGCCCAGAAAACAATGAACAAAAAAATGTCGGCCTTATATTGGAACTTTGTCTCACAAAAAGTGGACAATATCAGAGGAGAGTTTGACAAGATCGTCAATAAAGAATCTGAATTCCAAAATGTCATGTACAATTTCTACAAACCAAGCTCTAACGATTTGGCAGGTGAAATCAAACGCCAGAAAGACCTAATCGATGAGCTGAAGAAATCAATGAATGAAGCCCAAGGCACGACAAAAGAAAAAGCTTCGACAGCGGAGGAAGCAAAAAACACGCTGAAAGACTTCGTTGATACAGTTGAACGATACAAAGAATATCAAGAAAATCAAAAAAAGCTGCTATTGGCAGCTCAGGATTCAACTCAGCAGCAAATCCAGACAGGATTGGATGCCATTTCCGCACAGCAAAAGGCCAATCAGTTCAGCGAACGCATGAGCGGACTGGCAACTGGGATCAGCCAAGTGAAAACTCAGCTTGGACAAACCAGCACAGTTCTGGCAGGCGCCCAGCAAATCAGGGAAGGCCAAGTGCCTCAGCAGGAATTTGGTATGGCGAAGATACAAAGCGATTTAATTAATCAATACCAGGTCGCATCAAGACAGACAGCATTAAACCAGGTTTATAAACTTTTAATTGAAACACGTGAATATCTCACTGATGAGCCACCCCCAGATAATTCATCTAATGGGGATAACCAAGATAACTCAAACGATAAAGACCCAAAAGAAGAGCCTGAAGAACTGAAAATTGATCTGGAAAAACAGCGTGAAGAATTGAAAATCATCGCTGCTGACATTCAGGATATTTCAAACAATCTGAAGGAGCCTGAAAAAGAGGACGCGAAGCCAGAGGACCCGGGAACAGACAAACCATCGACTGAAAACCCAAACAACCCCGATGACGGAAGTAACACAAATCCCAATGATACAAAGGGAGACACCGGGACTGACGGACAAACGGACGGCAATAATCAGGATCAAGACCAGCAGCAGGGAACAGACGGTCAGGAGCAGAACGGAGATGCCTCCAATGGTGAGTCAGACAGCGGACAAACCGAAACGGGCACATCTGCCAAACAGACTGCTTCATCTGACTCAGCCCTTCAATTTATCCAGCTGGCAAACGAAGACGAAGGCACGACTCAGCCTGGAAATGAAGATCAACCAGGAAACGACGACATTTCTGATATCGCAAAAGCGAAAGAACAGCTCAGCAAAGCGTCAGAACGAATTAAGCAAATCGAAGAAGAGCTCAAAGAAAAAGAAACTGCCCATAATGAAGAGTTGAAAAAGAAATTAGAAGAACTAGAAGAGCAAATGGATGGTCTTAATGATGAAATTGAAGACCTGAAAGGCAAAGTGAAAGAGCTAGAAGGTAAACTTGAAAATCTTGAAGCGAAACGGAAGCGAGAACTTGAAGGTATTTATAGAGATATGCATAATGCCATTCAAGAACTTGAAAATAAAGATCAGCTCACATTTACAAATGCAATCTATATAAATAAAGAAAATATAGATACAGCAATGAGATACTATAAATTTCTATCAGTATATGATTCAGTATTATCCGGAACCATAGATAGCACTGCAAAAACTGATGCGATTAACGGCCAGCAGGGCAACGTCAAATCAGTCCTAGCCATCAAACCGGAAGAATCAGCAAGCTGGGAAGATCTCAAAAACAACACGATGCAAACCGATGAAGACATCGACAATTTCATCAATGGCATGACCGAGTTTGCAGACAACTACGGCAGCTTTATCCGTGATTCTCAAGCCGGTGTTCTCGACGAACTGACGAAAATCTCTGAGAGTGCGTCAAAAGCGTCAGAACAGCTTGTAACCGGCGCAGCGCAGGAATCTGCTACGTTCAATAATGATGGCCTGTCAGGCACAATGGCACTGAGCGTGCAAGATACGGTCGGCCAGGAAGTGCTGCAAATGTCAGACGTGATGGGCTCATTATCTGAACGCCAGTCAGGCATTATTGATTACACAACCAACATGCAGCAAAGCGTAAATGATGTGCAGACGAAAGCTGACACATTAAACAACAACTGGGGTAAAAATGTTGCCTCCACGAAGCTTGTACGCAGCGACGTATATGGCATTCTGGGCAACACATTAGTAGATGGCCAAAACAACGGCTATGTATATGATTACTTGGCAAATCCGCTTAAAATTAGCGGTCAGGTTCCGGAAGAAAAAATTCAGACGGTGCCGCCGGTTGTCATCCTGGTTATTATTTTGATCAGCAGTCTGTTAATCGGATATTTCAGCTCGTATTATCAAAATGCGCCGCTGCTCGTCAAAGGAGCGCTTTTCGGAATTCTGAATATCCTTGTCGGCTTGATGATCAGCTTGTTCGGTTTGAATATTTATTCACTGCCGGACGATCAGACGATTAAGTGGTCTGTATTTACGATTTTATTGCTGGTCGCAAGCTCTGCCTTTATCCGGGCGGCATTCCGGTTCGGATCAATTCCTGGATGGGTTGCTTCAGCGGCAATGATTTTATTCTATGTTGCGCCGCTTATTGATTTGATTATGCCGAACTTCATATTTGAAGATCCGGTGTCGAAGGTATATATCGACATCCAGTACGGAACAGGGCATTTGTTTACAATGGGAATATCGGTTCTGCTGATCATTACGTTGATTGCAGCGGCTCTGCCGCTTGTCATTCGCTTGATAGCAGAAAAAACAGCGGAAAGCGATGAAACGTATGAAGCGTAATCGCAGCTTGGAAAAGGGGATCATGATGTGTATGCTCTCCTTTTCCCTTTTCATACCCTCTGCCGCTGCTGCCGAAACCGAAGAAAATACGGATGTCGCGCCAAACCAATATGAAAAGAAAGATATTGAAATCGATACGAATTATTTGCATGAAGATTCTTCCTATGAGGAGAAAACAGAACTGCCTGAGGAGCAAAAGGATATTACCTTTGATAAGCCGAAGGACCGGGACGCCGAGCTGATAAAGGATTTGTTTACATCAACAGATGCCGAGGGCTCCAACACCATCGCGGCTCAATCTAAACAGCTGGGGATTACATTTGCCGAGAAACCGATCACAAAAGCGTCATCAACAGAAATGAAAGAAAAAGGTTCATCTTCACTCCTGCTTCCGATCATCTATATCGTGCTGATTCTGCTCGGGATCGCAGGCATTGTTTTTCTCATACCAAAGGTTATCGTGCAGGAAAATAAAAAGGCATAAGCGCCCGCGCTTGTTTTGCATAAAAGCGGTCCGTACAATAAGAACGGAAGGAGGAGGTTTCCAATGGAACTTTATATCATCACCGGAGCGTCAAAAGGACTGGGGAAAGCCATTGCATTACAGGCTCTGGAAAAAGGCCATGAAGTCCATGCCCTGTCCAGAACAACAACAGATGTTTCTCATGAGAAACTGACACAGCACCAGATCGACCTGATCAATCTCACAGAGGCTGAGCAGCAATTCAAAACATTGCTTTCATCCATCAATCCGGCTGATTATTCAGCCATCACACTGATCAATAATGCTGGAATGGTAACGCCGATCAAACGCGCCGGAGAAGCGTCTCTTGAAGAGCTGCAGCGCCATTATCAGCTTAATCTGACAGCGCCCGTGCTCTTGAGCCAGCTGTTTACAAAACAGTTTGCTGCTTTCAGCGGAAGAAAAACAATCGTAAATATTACCTCTGGCGCGGCCAAAAACCCATACAAGGGGTGGAGCGCGTATTGCAGCTCAAAAGCCGGACTTGATATGTTTACGAGAACGTTCGGATTTGAACAGGAAGACGAAGAACGGCCGGTGAACATGATTTCTTTCTCACCGGGTGTCATGGACACTGACATGCAGGCCGTCATCCGTTCATCATCGAAAAAGGATTTCCACGATATCGAGCGGTTCCGGAAATTGAATGAAACAGGAAGCCTTCGCAGTCCGGCCTTTATTGCCGGCACGCTGCTTTCTTTATTAGAGAAAGGCGCGGAAAACGGGCGCATATATGATATTAAAGAGTTTTTGTAGAGCAGAGTGAATCTGCTCTTTTTTTTATATAAAAAGGCGATAGCTTAAGCATTCCGGAGTTCGGCTGCATATACTGACTGAAACTCTGCTTTTAGGGTATAACAAACATGAAAAGTAAACAAAAATGATATGACATAAGAATTGAGTTTCTCTGCAAATTATGTTAGGATTCTAAAAATATCTAAAGGAGGGGTTTCCATGAGAAAGGTTACATTAATGGATGTCTTCACCCATCCAATTGCACAAAAATATTTACACCGTTCCGGCGTGGCTCATGCGATTGCCTGCGCCTATCATGCATACAGGCTGTCTGTAAAGGCTGATATCAGCCCTGATTTAGCCGCAAAAGCGGCATTGCTGCATGACATCGGCCATTATGAATGGTATACAGACGGAAAATGGGATTATGAGAAATACAGAAGAAATGACATCCATGCCATTAAAGGGGCGGAACGGGCGCATAAGCTCTTGATTCGTCTTGGTGAAGAACCGAAAGCGGCAAAAGAGATTGCCCTTGCCATATTGCTTCATACCGATTCCTATCTGCCTGAAGGTGAACTCGATAAAAATACGCTGCAGCAGATTGTCAAAAAAGCGGACGAACTTGATGAAGAACCTGGCGGCCACCATCATTACCGACAAATTGACGAAGCAACCGCACTGAAAAAAATAGAAAAGCTGGACCGATTAATCGACCAAGCCCAGTCTTCTATAAAAAAGCCTGTATAGGTCCCGCCTGTATTCGGAACAGCGTCCGCTTTCTTCGCTGTCTCCGTTTCATCACCATTTCCTTACACCCGCGTGAATCACACTCCCCAATCGTCTCCGCATCCCCTGGTGTTATCCGGTAAGCCTGTGTCATTATCCTTAACCGTGGCATAAGCTGAGATAAAACATATAAAGGGGATTGAAGTATGGCCAACCAAGGTAGTCCGCAACTGGTCTCATTAGTCGATCCTTATGTCTATCAGACCATCAAAAAGCTCATCGGCTCAAAATTCATTATCCAGACAGTACGAGACACGGTCAGAGGCAGACTGATTGATGTAAAACCGGACCATATCATCATTGAAGCAGCCCGAAATTCTGTTTTTTTAATCAGTATCCAGCACATGGTTTCCGTCACGCCAGATTACAGTGAACGGGTGTAACAGTGCTTGCGCTTGAAAAATAGGCGTACACCGGGACGTCCTATTTTTCAGTTAAGCGCTGTAAAAACGCCCCGTCATAAATTGTGCCGCCAAGATCAAAACCGGAGCGGTTATCTGAAATAAAGCGTGAACAACAACCGAAGTGATACCCGCCCGCATCCTTTACATATAAACGGAGCGCCGCTGCCTCTCAGTCATTCTATCGTTTTGATTCACATCAAGCAGGATAAAATCTAAACGTTAAGCTAGTCCACAAGTACATAAATCAGTGCGGCGTCCCTGCCGTATGTCACAGCCTGCATAATCAACAGTCCATTCACTGATTAAGAGTTCTGATATCAGTTCATTTTTGTTACAATGATGGGGTGCAAGTTCTTTTATCTGATAGACAAAGAAAAACTAGGAGGAACAAGCTTGTTGAAATCAAAAGTCCATTTTTGGACATTGCAAATTTTATTTGTTTTGCTGATTATTTTCGTAGCAACAAAAGTTTCATTTGTGTTTCAGCCGTTCATCGTGTTTATCTCGACATTGTTTTTCCCGATGCTGATTGCCGGAATTCTGTATTTTATTTTTAATCCGGTCGTCCGACTGCTTGAGAAAAAAATGCCGCGGACATTATCGATTCTGCTCATCTATTTAGTATTTATCGGTTTGCTGGCCTTCGTTTCTGCGGCAGTCGGGCCTGTCATTACATCGCAGGTGACCGGGCTGTTTAACAATCTTCCTGAATATATAAAACAGATTCAGGCATTAACAAAAGATTTATCTCACTCTCAGTGGTTTACCTGGATGATGACACAGGATTATGTATCCATATCAAAAATTGAGCAGTCTCTGACAAGCTTTCTCCAAAACCTGCCGCAAAATATTACATCCAGTTTATCGGCGGTGTTTGGTGTCGTGACAAATATCACACTTGTCATTATCACTGTTCCGTTTATCCTCTTTTATATGCTGAAGGATGGACACCGCTTTCCGCACCTGGCAGTCAAAATTCTTCCGGCTTCTTACCGGACAGAAGGTCTAAAGATCTTTAAAGATTTATCCGACACACTCGCTGCGTATTTTCAGGGACAGCTGTTAATCTGTCTTTTTGTAGGGACAGCGTGCTTTATCGGATACTTGATTACCGGGCTGCCATATGCGCTGATTCTTGGAATTGTCATGGCCATTACAAATATCATTCCTTATGTCGGGCCTTTTCTCGGCGCTGCGCCGGCTGTTATTATCGGCTTTATGGATTCACCGGCCAAAGCGCTTTTTGCGATCATTGTGGTTGTGATCGTTCAGCAGCTCGACGGAAATCTGCTTTCTCCGCTCGTTATCGGAAAACGTTTGAATACGCACCCGCTTACCATCATTTTGCTGTTGATTGGAGCAGGAAGCTTCGGCGGCATTCTCGGCATGATTTTAGCTGTGCCGGTGTATGCGGTAGTCAAAGCGTTTTTCCTGAATATCGTGCGGCTGATCAAGCTGCGCCAGCGGTCACGCCTTGAAGAAAACGAACGTCCCGCTGAATAGGCGGGCACCATTGGCTCCTTTCCGCATATGATGCTGTAAATCAGTGCGGAGGTGGGGAAATGCCTGCGATTGTAGGGCCGATATATATTATGTCTATATCAGGTGATGCTGCGGCCAGCTTTGGAGATGTGTTTGCGATTGCGCCGAAAAGCGTCGATCACACAGGTGCTGGGTCTGGCACATTTCAGCTGGGGGATTTTGTGAAGATCAATAACGAATATAGTAAAACAATTTTAAACGATGCCGATATCATTGATGATACCGTTTCGTTTAACGGGTAACAGCCTTTTCTAGAGAGGCTGTTGCTTTTTTATTGTATAATATGGATAGTCTTTTAGTTAGCGAGGTCATGTTATGAAAATCAGAAAAGCAAATATCAGCACACAAACAGGAATGATCACTGATGTATATCTGCATGAAAACAGAAAAGAGCTGCATACGCTAGTAGCCGTTCCGCAGCTGGAGTGGAGCACGATTATTTCATACGAGGAAGAAAAATCATCGCTGCCTGAACGGCTGGAGGCTTCTTTGCGCCGGCATACAGAGGACGAGCCTGCTGGTGAGCTGGCAAAAAAAATCATTCACTGGGTAACGGAAATGTAACAGCCCTTGAAAGTTTAGCCCCCGCAGGATCAGGCGATAATGAAGACAAACAAGACGGGAGGACGAGCTTTTGAGTGATGAAACGCTGGATCTCTATTTACAGCAAGGAATGTACGGGCCGCTGGAAACAAAACCAGATGAGCGCCATTTGTTTTTAGGCTCATTGCGGGAAAGAGTGCTTTTGGCACTGACGAAAGGGCAGGTGCTCAGAAGCAAACCGTATGACGAAGCGGAGCAAGCGTTTAAACGCAATAAAAATATATCTCTTCTTATCAATGGAGAGCTTCAGTATCAGTCTTATTCACCTTATGTAAAAATGGCGAACCGAAACGGAGTGCCTTTTAAAGTCGTATCTGATCTTCAGTTTCATACGCCTTTAGGCCTTGTCATTGCGGCGGACAGTGCGGTAAATCATGAATCTATATATATTCAGGACGACATTTTTAACCGGTCGGTGCTGAAATCTTAAGAGACAAACGGACCGTTTGTCTTTTTATTCATGGCAATTCCCTTACAACGGGAGATAAGATATAATGTTCTCATACTGATGGCGGGGAGGCCGGCTATGAAAAAAGCACTTATTTGTATTGATTATACGAATGATTTTGTGGCGAGTGATGGAAAATTGACCTGCGGGGAGTCCGGCAGAATGATTGAAGAGGCGATCGTCAATTTGACAGAACACTTTATTACAAACGGTGATTACGTCGTATTTGCAGTAGATTCTCACAATGAAGGGGATCAGTATCACCCTGAAACCCGTCTGTTCCCGCCGCATAATATCAAGGGTACGGAAGGAAAAGACCTGTACGGAAAGCTTTTGCCTCTATATCAGAAACATGCACATGATCATAATGTATATTACATGGAAAAAACGAGATATTCTGCTTTTGCGGGTACTGACTTAGAACTGAAACTCAGAGAGCGGCAGATTGACGAGCTGCATTTAGCCGGCGTCTGCACAGATATCTGTGTCTTGCATACAGCGGTTGATGCATACAACAAAGGTTTCCGGATTGTTGTGCATAAACAGGCTGTTGCCAGCTTTAATCAGGAGGGGCATACGTGGGCTCTTTCCCATTTTGCAAACAGCATCGGAGCGCAAGTGGCAGAGTAAGGAAGGGGAAAAACAGTGTTAGAGTACGGTTTTAAAGATGACAGCCTGTCATTACATACAGACCTTTATCAAATCAATATGGCGGAAACTTACTGGAGAGACGGCATTCATGAAAAGAAAGCGATTTTTGAGCTTTTTTTCAGAAAGCTTCCGTTTGAGAATGGCTATGCGGTTTTTGCGGGCTTGGAAAAAGCCATTGAATATCTGGAGAACTTCAAGTTTACCGATAGTGACCTGACTTATTTACGAGATGAGCTTGGCTACCATGAAGATTTTATTGATTATTTGAGCGGTTTATCTTTTACAGGTTCTCTTTATTCCATGAAAGAAGGAGAGCTGGTTTTTAACAATGAGCCGATTATGAGGGTGGAAGCTCCCCTTGTAGAAGCGCAGCTTATTGAAACAGCTTTGCTTAACATTGTGAATTACCAAACATTAATCGCGACAAAAGCAGCGCGCATCAAGGGCGTCATTGGTGACGAAATTGCACTTGAATTCGGAACAAGACGGGCGCATGAAATGGATGCGGCTATGTGGGGAGCGAGAGCAGCGTTAATCGGCGGCTTCAGCGCGACAAGCAATGTAAGAGCCGGAAAGCGCTTTAATATCCCGGTATCAGGCACACATGCCCATGCGCTTGTGCAGGCCTACCGCGATGAATATACAGCATTCAAAAAATACGCGGAAACGCATAAGGATTGCGTCTTCTTAGTCGACACGTATGATACGCTTCGTTCAGGCATGCCGAATGCGATTAAAGTTGCCAAGGAATTCGGAGACCGCATCAACTTCATTGGCATCCGCCTGGATAGCGGCGATTTGGCTTACCTGTCAAAAAAAGCCCGGAAAATGCTTGATGAAGCAGGTTTTACAGACGCGAAAGTCATTGCGTCAAGCGACCTGGATGAGCATACAATTATGAATTTAAAGGCTCAGGGAGCGCGCATAGATGTCTGGGGTGTCGGCACGAAGTTGATTACAGCCTATGACCAGCCGGCTCTCGGCGCGGTTTATAAGCTCGTCTCCATCGAAGAAAATGGAGAAATGGTCGACACGATCAAAATTTCATCCAACCCTGACAAAGTGACGACACCTGGCAGAAAGAAAGTGTACCGGATTATTAATCAGTTAAATCATCATTCTGAAGGAGATTACATTGCGCTTTATGACGAGCAGGTGAATGACCAGAAGCGGCTGAGAATGTTCCACCCGGTTCATACCTTCATCAGCAAATTCGTCACGAATTTCTATGCGAAGGATCTTCACGAGCTGATTTTTGAAAAAGGCATCCTATGCTACCAGAACCCTGAGATTTCTGACATTCAGCAATATGTACAAGACAACCTCAGCCTTCTGTGGGAGGAATATAAGAGAATCAGCAAACCTGAAGAATACCCGGTTGATTTAAGCGAGGACTGCTGGAGCAACAAAATGCAGCGGATCCATGAAGTGAAAAGCAGACTGGAAGAAGAGCTCGAAGAATAAAGCAAACTGGCCTTTCGTTCGCGAAGAGGCCAGTTTTTTTGTGGGAATAATATTTTTCATGTTTAGACAAATTTCGTCAAATTATTTGATATACTTAGGGTGGAAAGCCGCGTGTTTTGTAAGGAGGATAAATCAATGAGGGTGTTTGTTGCAAGACAGCCTATATTTAATAGAAAAGAACAGGTTGTCGCTTATGAACTTTTATATAGAGAGAGCGAAGAAAATGTGTATTCCGCTGCAGACGGCGATCAGGCTACAACAGATTTGGTGATTAACAGCTTTTTAAACATCGGAATCGAGAAGCTGACGGAAGGAAAACGCTGTTTTGTCAATTTCACTGAAAGCCTGATGTTTTCGGATCTCCCCACCTCCTTCAATCCAAAACAGCTTGTGATTGAAATCCTTGAAGATATACCGATCACTCCGGCTCTCGTCTCAAGGTGCAGAGAGCTGAAAAAAATGGGGTATACGCTGGCACTCGATGATTTTTACGCGATAAACCCGAAAAATGAGAAATTATTGGAAAAGCTCATGAGCTATATTGATATATTGAAAGTTGATTTTCTTAAAACCACCCGAATGGAACGCCGAAACATTTTGCAAACCTACAGCTATTGCGGCCTGATTTTTTTAGCTGAGAAAGTAGAAACACGCAAAGAATATGAACAAGCGGCGCAAGATGGCTTTCAGTTATTCCAAGGCTACTTTTTCAGCGAACCGCGCATCATCAGCGGCCATGATCTGTCGACCCATTTTTATTCTTACTATGAATTGCTCAACGAATTAAGCAAAGAGCAGCCTAACATCCAGCGTGTAACTGAGTACATAGAACGCGATTTATCGCTGTCATATCAAATTTTAAAATTCTTAAACTCATCCCATAGCCGCTTAACCCAAAAGATCGACAGCATTAAGCAGGCTATCATGCTTCTTGGGTTTAACGAAATCAAACGGTGGATTTACATCCTTTCCTTTAAGGATTTAAGCAGAAAAGGGAATTCGAGCAAACACGAAATCATAAAAATTTCTTTAATGAGAGCAAAGCTATGTGAACTGTTGGCAAGAAAAACAGCGCGCCCGCAGCCGGCCTCGTATATGCTGATCGGGATGTTTTCTCTCATAGACACCCTTTTGCACAGAGAAATAGAAGAGATTATTCAAGAATTGCCTTTAATAGATGAAGTAGGTCAAGCGTTATTAGGTCATCAAAATGACTATTACCAAATGCTTGAGCTTGTGAAGTTAATCGAAACCAACAATTGGGACACTTGCGGAGAATTAGCAAAAGAATTGGACAAGGAAGAAGCGTACGACTGTTATTTGGAAGCCTTGGAGTGGTGTCATAAGCTCATGGGCGAAAAGTAATTGCGGTCTTCTGACCACCGCAATGCCACGATAATTCGGCTTTGCGTGCTGATCAGGCTGATGTATATGCCATCGGGATTAAAGACCGAATCCACATCATGCCGGACGCCTGTCTGTTTGATCAGACGCTTTACTGTTTGTTTATCTGACTGCTCCGCTGCGGTCATGAGGCGGCGCGGAAGCTCCTGTGACCCCGCAATGCGCCTAAGCACAAGCTGAGCATCAGCGAGCAGCCCAGCGGCATCCTGGGCGGAACGGATAAAGATCTCTGTATTGGCGGCAGGAGCGGGCGGACGGCGTATGGCGTACGGATAGACGTAAAACCAAGGATAAGGATATCTCATGGAAGCACCTCGCAATAAGGGGATATGTCTATATGTATAGATCACTCAGGTGCCGGATATGACAAAGCGAAAAGGCCACAACTTTGCGTTGCGGTCTTTTCGGTGTTTGTCGGTCACGATACGCCAAGAATCGCATATTGAATTTTGAAAAAGCGGCGAGGGGGACTATAGTCTTACATTGTGAAACAGATAAACACAATAAAAACAAGGGAATTAAGAATCTTTCTCAATTTCATCCGAAATCACCGTTTTTCCGCATAGAAAAATAGTCCCGTTCTTATTGTGATTCCTTTGAGCATAAGGACCTATTGATATTTGCGGTGTCACGCAGGATCTTTTTGTATACTTTTCGGTGAAAAATAAGCAGAAACCAGATACACTATTAGTAACAGATCAAATACCTAGGACTCGTTCACCATACACAATTCATTGATCTTTCAAAAAAAGGAGTGTGGAAACGATGGAAAAGAAACTTGAAGAAGTAAAACAATTATTATTCCGACTCGAACTTGATATTAAAGAAACGACAGATTCATTACGAAACATTAACAAAAGCATTGATCAGCTCGATAAATACACATACGCAATGAAAATTTCGTAAAAAAGACTTGGAAACAAGTCTTTTTTTTCGTTCTTCCCGTACAATAAATGGATAAAGTATTATATGATTGTTAAAAAACGAAAAACCTGCTGTCCTTTAAATGTCCCATTTAGTAAAATGGAATGGGAAGGGGGAAGTCGTTATTGAGCAGATGTGTTTAGATACTATCCGGATCAAGGAGAAAATGAAGGATATTGTAAGCCAAAAAATAATGAATCAAGACTTGAATCACTATCTTCAGGATTTTATTGGATCCAAGGATACTTTTGAGTTTGCTGATTTGGCTTTTCATCATTATCTAGCTTTTAACGGTCAGGACAAAAAAGCAATTGAATTGCTAGCTGCCGGAATTGAATTGCTTATACTCTCATTCGATATTTATGATGACTTAGAGGATAAAGATAATAGAAATGCTGTATGGATGAAGATTGACTCGTCTATCGCTTTAAATGCAGTTACAGCTCTTTACACCCTAAGTATTCAGGTTATGTGTCAAGCTAGTCATGAACCAGAATTTTCACAGGAGATATTGAATTTTGCGTTACAGTCTATTCAAGGCCAGCATGATGATATTATGAATGCACCGCAAACGGAAGAAGCCTGTCTTGAAATGATCAAGCATAAATCAGGTGCGCTAACAGCACTGCCCTGTGTTATGGGAGTAATGCTGGCAACCGGCAAATACCATCCCATTGTGGCTTCATATTCTTATGAACTTGGCATTATGTCACAGATTGATAATGATTATAAAGGTTTGTTTTACTTAAATAACGATTTTGTTCAGAAAAAAAATACATTGGCATACTTATACTTAAACAAACAATTTAATGATGCATCAGTTGAGCTTCTAAATTTATATCAAAAACCAGAGGAATTTGTTTCAATGGATACTAAAGCTTTGAAACAAAAATTAACAGAAGCAGGTGTAATACAATATTTGCTGGTGATGAAACATTTATCTCTCCAGAAAATAAAAAAAGAAATGTCACTATTAAAACTAGAAGATGATAAAACTGAAAAATTATTGTCTGTTATGATTAAATAAGGAGGGGATTTATTGTGCAAGAAATGGTAGGATATTTAATTAAATACCCAAATGTTTTAGTGGAAGTAATGGAAGGTAATGCTTGTTTAGTAGGTGTTGATAAAGATCAATCTGAATGTATAATAAATGGTTTTAAAGGATTAGAAATTTATTCAATGCTTGATTGGAAGTACTGAGGGTTAAATGAAGTCTAGAAATAATCAAATTTCTGTAGTGTTAGTTTTATTAAGTCTGATATATGTTATTTATTTGACCTATATAAGCAATAATAATTTATTAGTTGGGGCAACTGTTACTAAAGATAAAAATGGTGACATTGTAATTACGAATGTAGATGAATTTTCAATGGCATCATACAGTGGTATAGAAAAAGGAGATATTGTAAGAAGCATTAATAATAAAAAGATAAATACAAACGAAATAAAAATGAACAAACTGAAAAATGTAAGTTCAATGATTGTAGAGAGAAATGGCCAGAACCATGAGCTGAAGATGACCTTATTTAATGATAAAAATTTTACTACTTACTTAATACCATTAATATTTTATATTGTTTGTTTATTTTGTTGCTTTTTTATATTGAAAATAAATGAATCAAAGAACCTCCTCTCAGCTGTAGTTTTAATTATCTTTCTGTTATCTGCCTCTATTGCTTATATAAGCGCTGGAGGATCTGCTAAGGGAGATATGCTGAGCAGGCTTATAATGGTAGTAACATTAATATCTGTGCCGCTAAACTATCTTCTCTTTCTTTATCAATATTTTAAAGAGTTAGGCACCAAATTATTTGATAAAAAAGTTTTTATTTTATATTTAATTCCGGTCATAAATGTAATATGTGAAATGTTTCGTTCACATCTTTTCTTTCGTGATTATGTTCCTAAATTAAATTTACTTGCTTTTTTCTTTTTGTTTATTATAGTAGGGATTTATTTTTGTATCATTTTAATTAAAAATAAAGATACTGAACAAGCGCATATTATTAAGGTCCTCACTATCATTAATATCTTTTCATTTTCACCTTTTCTGTGTTTATATTTGATACCTTACGTGTTTTTAAATGCACATTATGTTTCTTCTTTTTTAGCGGCTTCATTTATGCTGCTAATACCATTCTCATTGGTATATCAATTCATGACAAATAAAATCTATAATATAGATTTTATTTTAAGCAGATTAAGATATTATGGTTTTTTAGCTTTAACGCCAACAATTATTCTAATCTCTACAATTGAATTAATTAGTAGCCCTGATAATGATTTTTATAGTGTTAAACTAACCTTTTTAATTTATATTATCATGTTGGCGGTCTTTTATTATAAAGAAGTACTTGATTTCAGATTTAGATTAAAAAGAGTCTCGGAAAAATTTAATTATCAAGACAGCATATATAAATTTACACAGCTGATTAGAGATTCAACTTCTTTGACCCAAGTATTTGAGGAACTGAAAACCACCATACTTGAGGTTTCGCTTGTAAGCCGAGCCCATATTTATGAGGTTTCAGCTGATGGAAGTATAAAACTCTATGAAGAGCTTAACCAACATTCATTCGAAAAAGTCTATCAAAAAGAATTTAGAAAAGTAACATCCGAAATAGGGAAAACCGTTGAATTCAATAAAGGCTTTGTCATGAAGATAGGTGAACGCGGCGGTAAATCATTTGTGATTCTTTGTTTATCTAAAATGAATACGCCCCGTCTCACACTTGAAGAACTTTCTTGGCTGAAAACCTTGGCTTTTTATACAAATGTCTCAATCGAAAACGTCATGAAAATTGAAGAGCTGATGAGTCATTTAGAAGAAATAAAACAACAGGAATCAAACCCCGTTTGGCTCAAAAAACTCATGTACACGATCGAAGAAAAACAACGCTCTGATCTCGCCCGCGATCTCCACGATTCCGTTCTTCAGGATCTGATTTCATTAAAACGCCAGTGTGAGCTGTTTTTGGCTGAATTTAAGAAGGATGATGATCCATGCCGTGAAGAGGTGCAGGACAAGCTCGTACAGATGAATGAGCAGATGTCTGATGTGATTTCGATGACGAGGGAGACGTGTCATGAATTGCGGCCGCAGCTTTTGTATGATTTGGGACTGGTGAAGGCGCTGTCTAAGCTGGTGGCGCAGCAGCAGGAGCGGGTTCCGTTTCATATCCGCTTAAATACCGGCAGATTTACGGCGTCGCTTGATTTGGATTCGCAGCTGAATTTGTACCGGATCATTCAAGAGTTTTTATCAAATGCAGTGAAACACTCTCAGGCGACGGAAGTGCTTATCATGCTGATCAGTATTCAGAACAAAATTGTTCTTCATTATGAGGACGATGGTGTCGGATTTGATCTAGAGAAAAATAACGAACATTCCATGAGTATGGGTCTTTCTGGCATTAAGGAGCGAGTCAGGGCTTTAGATGGACGCCTCCGAATCGAAACAAGTGAAGGAAAGGGCTTTAAGGCCGATATTGAAATGGAATTGTAATGGTTTTATAACGTAAACGACTTGGCAGAAGCCAAGTCTTTTTTATAAAATGGAAATGAGTGAGTAAAAGGGAGGAAAACATGAAAAAGATACTAGTGATTGATGACCATCCGGCTGTCATGGAAGGCACCAAGACAATTTTGGAAACGGATTCGAATTTGTCTGTTGATTGTCTCAGTCCTGAACCCAGCGAACAGTTCATACACCAGCATGATTTCTCATCATATGATCTCATCTTAATGGATTTGAACTTAGGCGGCGATGTCAATGGGATGGAGCTTTCTAAACAGATTTTACAAGAGAATCCTCATTGTAAAATTATCGTATATACCGGTTATGAGGTCGAGGATTATTTTGAGGAAGCGATTCGTGCGGGTCTGCACGGCGCCATCAGCAAAACCGAATCAAAGGAAAAGATCACCCAATACATATATCACGTGCTCAACGGAGAAATTTTAGTCGATTTCGCTTACTTTAAACAGCTGATGACTCAGCAAAAAACAAAGCCGGCCCCTTCCTCTCAAAAAGAACAAGATGTGCTCACACCAAGAGAATGCCTGATTCTTCAAGAAGTTGAAAAAGGTTTTACCAACCAAGAAATTGCAGATGCGCTTCATTTAAGCAAGCGGTCCATTGAATACAGCCTGACGTCGATTTTCAACAAGCTTAATGTCGGTTCCAGGACGGAAGCGGTGTTGATTGCAAAATCAGACGGTGTGCTTTAAATAAGGGAGTTAAAACTATGGATATGAAACATACATTGCTTGGCGCACTGGGAATTGAAATTGTAGAAAGCACAGCGGAACGCTGCGTGGCAGTGATGCCGGTGGATCATCGGACCGTCCAGCCCTTTGGTTATTTGCATGGAGGCGCTTCAGTGGCTCTTGCGGAAACTGCGGCGAGCGTGGGTGCCCAGCATCTAATCGATTCTCGTACACAAGCTTGTGTCGGTTTGGAGATTAACGCCAATCATCTGAAATCTGTCAAGGAAGGAACGGTAAAGGCGGTAGCCGAGCCCGTTCATAAAGGCAGAACGACCATTGTGTATCAGATTCACATTTATGACGGGCAAGAGAGGCTGATCTGTATATCCAGATGCACGCTGGCTGTCATCACAAAATAAAAAAACAGCCGGAACTCTGCCTGTCCGGCTGCTCATTTTTATAGGTAAGAATCCTCTTTTCGTTTAATCACAAAGTTTCTGATTCCGTTATAGTCATCCTGTACACTTCTTTCATCCAGCTTGACGCCAGAGTTGTACGCAGCTCGGCAGATCAAGTGTCCCCCGACCGGCGTCGTAATAAAGATAAAGAAAATCCCGAGCAGAATTTTTGCTGATATCTCTCCTGTTATACACCACAAAAAGAAGAAGACACCGAGCAAAATCATATTTACCCCTAACGTTGAGCCTTTAGAAGCAGCGTGAGAGCGTGTGTACATATCGGGAAGGCGAAGCGTCCCGAAGGAAGCCGCAAGACAGATTAGCGCCCCCATTAAGATAAATATCGCTACTGCTATTTTAGCGATCACGATCATTTTCGATAATCTCTCCTTTCTCTAAGAACTTAGAAAACGCAATGGTTCCGATAAAAGACAAAATACCCAGCAATAATATGATATCAAGAAAAATACTCGTATTCAGCAGGATAGAGACAAGCGCTGTCATCGCTATCAGATTAATGCCGATTGCATCCAGAGCCACAACCCGGTCAGGAACAGTCGGCCCTTTGATGACACGAACGACATACAACAGGGTGGACACCGCCATAATGCCGAGCGCGATTTGAAGGATTAACGTAAACATCAGCGGCTCACCTCCTGTATGGCTTTTTCAAATGACTCACGAATATCAAAAATCGCTTTTTCCGCATCCTCAATATCCATCGCGTGAATATAGAGAATGGTCCGGTCATCGGAAATATCCATGACCAATGTTCCCGGCGTTAATGTAATAAGCAGTGAAAGCAGGGTAATTTCCCAATCCTGTGTCAGCTCTGTTTTAAATGCGAATATGCCTGGTTTGATATCCAGTTTTGGCGACAGGACTGTTTTCAGCACACTGACGTTGGCAAGGTATAATTCCCTTATAAAGATCAAAAAAAGTTTGATAATCGAAAACATTTTCCATAGATAAAACGGTTGAGCAAGGAAGCGCCGGAAGAAGAAGAGAGAGATCATTCCCAGGATAAAGCCTGTGATGAATCCGGCGGCGCTTGCGTCATTGCTCAGGAACATCCAGCAAAAAGCGAGAAACACATTTAATAAAATTTGAAATGCCATGCGATCTACTCCTTCAAAACAGCTTCAATATATTTTTCCGGATTCAGCAAAGTCTCGGCCGCTTGATCAACGTACGGTGACACCCATTCTGTACCCAATCCGAAGAGAAGAGACAGCAAGAGAAAAATAGCTGCCGGATATAGAAGCCCTTTAGCTGTTCTAAAATTTTGCTTTGGTGTTTCTTTTTCTTCGCCCCAAAACGCATGGATAAAGATTCTTAACACGGAATACAGGACGAGCAGGCTTGAAAGCAGGATCAGCATGGAAATCGTAAATTCACCTTCAGCGAAGCCGCCTTCTGCAATTTTAAATTTGCCTACAAATCCGCTGAGAGGCGGGATGCCGGCAAGAGATACAGCCGAAATGAAGAACATCCATCCAAGAACGGGGTATCGTTTGATCAGACCGCCCATTCGTTGCAGGCTTGCTGTTCCTGTCAAAGCGATCAGCGTGCCTGCCAGCATAAATAATGCGCCTTTAATCAGCATGTCGTGAATCAGGTAGTAAATCGCACCCTGAATGGATGCGGGCGTTTGAACTGCAACACCGAACAAAATAACGCCGACAGCAGTAATAATGTTATAGATCACGATTTTCATGACATTCTGATAGGCAAGTGAACCGATGACACCGAAGATGACAGTGAGAGCCGCGAGCCATATCATCAGCTGGTGGGTAAACGCTGTATCGTGAATGAAAATCAGTGTGAACACTCTTGTGATCGCATATAATCCGACCTTGGTCAGCAATGCGCCGAACAATGCAGAGATGGCTGCCGGCGGCGCGTAATAAGAGCCGGGAAGCCAAAAGTAGAGAGGGAAGATCCCGCCCTTCATACCAAACACGATAAGTAACAGGACACCGATTACAGTAATCAGCCCAGTTTGTCCGGATTCGCTGATTCTCACACTTAAATCCGCCATGTTTAATGTGCCGGTCACCGCGTATAAAAAGCCGACGCCGATGACAAACAATGCTGATGACACGATATTAAACACAATGTATTTAAGCGACTCCCGCAGCTGAATTTTTGTGCCGCCTAATACAATCAGCATATAAGAAGCAATAAGCAGAAGCTCGAAAAATACGTACATATTAAATAAATCGCCTGTTAAAAACGCTCCGCTTACACCAGCCAGCAAAAACTGCACGCCGGAGTAATAAAAGGCACGTTCCCGTTTTTCACCGATAGAACGGAAGGAATAAAGCACAACCAATAATCCGATGACTGCTGTGGTCAGAACAAGCAGGCTGGCAAATTGATCTGCAACAAGCACAATTCCGTAGGGGGCTTTCCAGCCGCCCAAACTCAGTGTCTGAATGCCGTTTGTAAAAACAGTCTGCACGAGTAAAACGCTGATCACAATTCCGAGTGCGGATGCCGCAGTGCTGAAGATCCGCATGAGCATGATGTGTTTGTTCATGAAAATCAGCAGAATGGCGGACAGGAGCGGGATCAGAATTGGCAATATAACAAAATTATTCATGTTGATCATTTCCCCTCATTTGATCCAAATCGTCCGTTTTCAATTCCTGATAGGCCCGAAACGCCATGACGAGGATGAAGGATGTAACTCCAAATGAAATGACAATAGCCGTCAAAATCAGGGCTTGCGGAAGCGGATCGACAAATGACTTGGCATGCTCGCTCAAAATCGGTGCGGCGCCTTGTTTTAATCCTCCCATAGTTAAAAGCATTAAATGAACGCCGTGGCTCAAAAGCGCTGTTCCGATAATGACCCGAAGCAGGCTTTTAGACAGCAGCAAATACGTAGCAGCCATAAAAATAATACCGGCTGTAACAGCCATTAAGATTTCCATTATTCTTCCTCTCCAATCGTTTGAATAATGGTCATCGTAATGCCTACGACAACAAGATAAACGCCTAAATCAAAAAGCGTCGCCGTGGCGAGCTCCGTTTTCCCAAAAATCGGCAGATGAAAGTAACCGAATGTGTGGGTTAAGAAGGGCGCCCCGAAGACAAAGGAGCCAACTCCTGTTAAGACAGCGAGCAGAAGACCGGCTCCCGCGACGTAAATGAAATTAACCGGCAAAATGGAACGCACGGTTTTTAAATCATAAGCCAGCAGCAGCAAAACGATGGAAGAGGATGTGATCAGCCCGCCGACAAAGCCTCCTCCAGGCGCGTTATGGCCTGATAAAAATAAATAGAAAGAGAAAAGCAATATGATAAAGGATACAAGCTTTGTCACGGTCTGCAAAATGAGGTCGTTTGTTTTTTGTTCATTCACCGCTTTTCCCCTCCTCTTTTACTTTTGTTTTAATCATGCTGAAGATGCCGAGAGCGGCAATCGTTAATACCGTAATTTCAAACATTGTATCAAAGCCCCTGAAATCAACGAGAATGACATTGACGACATTATCTCCTCCGCCAAGATCGTGGCTGTGCTTTGTAAAAAAGGAGGCGATACTGTCTTTTGTCCGCTGGCTTGAGGATGCAATACCGAGCAGGGTGACAATAATGCCGACTCCTAAAGCAATGATAAAGTTTGTCATTCGGAACGTTCTCGTTTTCTTTTTCAGCCGCAGTTTCGGCAAATGATAGAAACAAAGCAGAAACAGGGCGACGGAAATCGTCTCAATGACCAGCTGGGTCAAAGCCAAATCGGGCGCTCTGAAAATAACAAAAAACAATGCAAGCGTATAACCGACAACACCAAGTGAAATAATTGCCGTCAGTCTGGATCGGGCGAATACAGTCGCCGCTGTCGCGCTGATCATGACAAGTGTCAGAATCATTTCGTATATGCCGATTTTCGCCATACCCTCAGTTGTAAAGGAAAATCCGCCTTTCAAAACGAGAGCCCCGCTCATCAGAATGATAAATCCAGCGAAGATATACAGAAGATAATCCCGCAAAAATCCGGTCATATATTGTTTTGTCACTCGATAAGAGCCTTTTTCCATGATGGTCAGGAGCTTCTCGTATAACCGATTGAGCGTGAGTTTCGATGTAAACAGCTTATAGATCCCTTTCCACTTGTTCATCGTCAAATATCCGATCGTACCGACAGCGATAATGCCCAGTGTCATCAGAACTTCGGCTGTAAACCCGTGCCACTGCGAAATATGAACATGAAACTTCTCATGGCTGTCCAGCAGTGTCGGATAGATTGAATTCATCGCAGGCTCTATCAAGCTGTAGGACAATATATTCGGGAAAAAGAAGAGACTGACAGCGAGCGCAACAAGAATGACAGGTGATACGAGCATTCCAATCGGCGCTTCATGAGCCTGTTTTTCGAGTTTTTCAGGCTGGTAATTGCCTTTAAATGTTTTAAACAGCAGTTTCATGCTGTAGATAAATGTAAACACACTTCCTGCCCAGGCGAGGACAGGGAACAGCGCTCCCCACGTCTGGACGTTGAACAAATCGACATGTGTCACACGAAGCATGCTGGTGAAAAACATTTCTTTACTCAAAAATCCGTTAAACGGCGGGAGACCAGCCATTGAAAATGTGCCAATCAAGGAAATCGTAAATGTAATCGGCATAATCGCCATCAGTCCGCCGAGCTTTCTGACGTCCCGCGTGCCTGTTTCATGATCAATGATGCCGACTGCCATAAACAAGCTTCCTTTAAAGGTAGCATGATTGATGAGATGGAAAATGGCAGCCATGGCGGCAACTGTATAATATTCTGTATGGCCGTAATGCAGGGCTGCAGCGCTGACACCAAGCATCGAGATGATCATGCCGAGCTGGCTGACGGTTGAAAACGCCAAGATGGATTTTAAGTCGGTTTGTTTGACGGCATGGAATGAACCCCAAACCATGGTGAAAATCCCGACGAGAGAAACAATCCAAAACCACTGAGCTGAAAAGGCGAAAATTGGACTGAATCTTGCAATCACATAAATTCCCGCTTTGACCATCGTGGCTGAATGGAGATACGCGCTGACAGGCGTCGGCGCTTCCATGGCGTCAGGCAGCCAAATGTAAAAAGGAAACTGGGCGGACTTTGTAAATGCGCCTATTAAAATCAAAATCATCGCCGGAATAAATAGATCATGGCCGGCAATTAACTGAACCTGATTGATCATTTCTCTGATACTGAAAGAATCTGTGATCAGATAAAGGAGAATGAATCCTCCCAGCATACACAGTCCGCCGCTTACCGTAATCAAGAGCGATTTTGCGGCGCCGTAGCGAGATTTTTCACGCTTGTACCAATATCCAATCAGCAAAAAGGACGAAAGGCTGGTAAGCTCCCAGAACATGTAGAGAACCATGACGTTGTCAACAAGAACAACACCGAGCATAGCGCCCATGAACATTAATAAATAGACATAAAAAGGCCCAAGCTGTTCTTTTTCTTTCGATAAATAAAAAATACTGTAAAGAGTGACCAACGAGCCGATCCCCGTTATCAGTAAGGCGAATAGCAGTCCGAGACCGTCTACATAAACGGTAAAGTTAATGCCTAATGAAGGAATCCACTCCAATACCGATCGTAATGTTTCTCCCGACTGAGTCATTCTGATCATTGGAAGAAAGTATATAAACAGCAAGACGGGCAGGATCAGAACAAACCAGCCCGTATGCACTCTTTTTGCGTATTTTGCCAGAAAGGGAATGATAAAAGCAAATACAAAAGGCGATAAAATAGCAAAATGTAAGAGCTGCAAAGACAAGACCTCCTTTTCTTTAATTGTAACCTGTTCTATGTATAAATCATTAGAATATACGGTCAAACGACCCAGTCCAAATTATATCGCACTTTTTTGGAAGCCGCCATGCTTCAACCTGCCGCGAATGAATTTTACAAGTTCTTTTGACCTTAAAATAAGTTTAGCAAAAATCAGGTCATTTGTATATTTAAAATCGCTCCTGATCAAGCTGTATGTAAGGAGCTGATCATGGTGAAGAGAAAGGTCCTTATGTGCTCAGGTTTATTCTGCTCGATATGTGCAGGGGCATTCATGCTGAATCAATATGACGGCCGTGCCGGTGTGGCAGACAATGATGATTGGGAACTGTATTTATTGGAGCACCACCTGTCAACTAAAATGAGTGAGGCGGAATCTAAGGATAGGCCGTTTGGGCCCAGGGAGTATATGCGGATTGTGAACAAATAAAAAAAGAGTTCCGTCTTAGACGGAACTCTTTTTCTGATTATGAAGTGAAAAAGCGAAGTAAAATCGTCGCGCAAATGACAGTTCCAGCTCCGCCGAGGCGGGTAGAAATTTGGGCGAATGGCATAAGGCCCATTCTTCCTGAAGCGGACAAAATAGCGACATCTCCCGTTCCGCCGAGACCGCTGTGACAGCAGGTAACGATTGCGGATTCAACAGGGTACATGTTCATCAGCTTGCCTACAAAATATCCGGAAGAAATCATGGCAACGACAACTGAAATACAAATGATGACAAACGGAATAGAAATCACAGATGCCACGTCATCTAAAGGGATAAAGAGAATCCCGAGGCCTACCATAAGCGGCCATGTAAAGCTTGATGAAATAAACTTATAAAGCTGGTACGCGCCATCCTCCATTTTTTTCGGAAGGATATTTGCATATTTGATTGCAGCTGCTGAAATAATCATTAAAATAGCGCCCGGGATGAAGATAAATTTCTCCAGTAAACCGCCGAAAATAAAGAACGTACAAGCGAGCAGAACTCCGGCTCCCATCAGTTTAAAGTCAATTTTAGCTTCAGCCTCTTTTTGATTGAACATATCGTTCGCTTTCTTAGATTTAACGAGACGCCCATTGCCGTTTAGGTCAGGACGTTTTTCGCCCAGTTTTTTCATTAAAGCAGCACAGATAATAGCAAAAACGTTTCCAATGATAGCGGCAGGAACCAGCTGAGACACATACACATCAGCGGAAGACCCTAATATTTGCGAATAAGCGATCGAGAGCGGCAAAATTCCTTCACCTATTCCCCCGGCAATAATCGGCACAACGACAAAGAAAAAGGAATCATAGGCACTGTAGCCGAAGATGAATCCGACGAGCACGCCGGCCGCAACCGCCGCAATTGTGCCCGCTACTAAAGGAACGAACATTCTGATGAATCCCTGTATTAAAACAGTTCTGTTCATTCCAAGAATGCTTCCTACAACAAGACAAGCGATATAGAAATAAAGAAAGTTAGACGTTTTCATTAAATTGGTTACTGCATCTAATGATGATGGATTCAACACATTATAAAAAACTAAAAAAGATGGCACAAACAAAGATAAAATAGCAGGACCGCCAATATCCTTTAAAATCGGAATCCGCTGGCCGATATCGCCAAGAAAGACACCTAAAATCATAATGATGGCAAACCCGCCCAGCATGTTTGCAGGCAGCTCGTTGTAATAGGCCGCAAGAATAATAATGACAGCTAATGCTGTATATAATGGGAGAGGAATCACGCCGATTTCCCAAGTCCATATTTTCTTAAACAGGCTTTTCTCCTGTGTGTCTTTGTGCTCAGGTAAAACTTCCTCTGTTTTGTGAATTGCTCCCATTGTCATACACCCCCATGTATTGTTTGTTACAGTCTACAAGAAAGCGCTAACAAAGGATATTTTTTTAAGTTAAATAATTAATAAACAACTAAATTAATTGGGTATTTTGGAGCAGAAAAAATCCCTGAGAAGCCGCTTCCCAGGGAGATATGGTTACCGTTTTCCTTTGATATAAGGCACACCATTTGCTTTTGGTGCATCTGCGCGTCCGATAAAGCCGGTTAAGGCGAGAATGGTTAATACGTAAGGGGCAATCAGCATATATACATTCGGTATGTCCTTAAAAAGAGGGAGCAGTGAGCCGATAATGCTTAAGCTTTGCGCGAATCCGAAAAACAGGGCAGCGCCGAGTGCGCCGATCGGATGCCATTTTCCGAATACAAGGGCGGCGAGTGCGATAAAGCCTTGCCCGGAAATGGTAGAGTGCGTAAAGTCGAGGGCAATCGTTGACGCATATACGCCGCCTCCGAGGCCGCCGAACAATCCGCTGATCATCACGCCGATATAGCGCATTTTGTAAACATTGATCCCCATAGTATCGGCCGCCATCGGATGTTCTCCGACGGAACGAATACGGAGGCCGAACGGGGTTTTAAACAAGATAAACCACGAAATAAAGGCCAGGACAATTGCGAGAATAGACGTATAATAGACATCTGAAAAGAAGATTTTTCCCAATACGGGGATGTCGCTCAAGCCGGGAATACTTGTTTTATAAAAAGGCTCGGGAATTTTGTCAGTTTGCGCTTTTCCGTAAATCAGCTTTACGATAAATAAAGTAGCCCCAAGCGCCAGCATATTAATGGCGACGCCGCTGACTGTCTGATCAGCGCGAAACGATATCGCCGCTGCCGCATGAATCAGTGAAAACAGCGCGCCGGCTGCCATAGCGGCAATGAGCGAAAGCCAAGGTGCTGCGGCTCCCAATTCAGGGCCTAAAAATAAATTGAATAAAACACTGGTGAACGCTCCGATAATCATAAGGCCTTCAAGGCCGATATTGACGACGCCTGATCTCTCGGAAAATACGCCGCCGAGAGCGGTTAAAATAAGCGGGGCTGCGTATACGAGTGTGGCAGGGACAATGATTGATACAATCTGCAGAAAGTCCACTTAGTTCGCCCCCTTTTTCTTCAATTTATCCGCGACAAAACGAATGGCATAGCTTGAAGCAACAAACAGAATGATAATGGCAATCACAATATCGACAACCTCAGAAGGTACGCCTGATTCAATTGGCATATTTAATGCCCCGATTTTGAGGCCGCCAAGCAAAGCTGCCGCAAGCACAACACCGACCGCAGTGTTCCCGCCCAGAAGAGCGACGGCAATACCGTCAAAGCCGACGCCGGTAAATGCGCCTTTGACAGCTGCGTATTCAAACGTTCCCAGACCTTCCATGGCACCTGCAAGGCCTGCAAAAGCTCCTGAAATGAGCATGGAGGTCATAATATTCTTCCGCACGCTCATACCGGCGTACTGGGACGCGTGCTGGTTGAATCCGACTGCCCGAAGCTCAAAGCCTTTCGTTGTTTTGTTAATCATAAACCACATAACAACAGCTGCGAGAAGGGCGATGACGATCCCCCAGTGAAGCCTTGAATAATCCGTAATCTGCTCAAGAAACGGCGAGCGCAGTGAGGCCGATTCGTGAATTTTTTCCGTCTTATCCTGATTGTCTGTCATAACTTTTGAAATCAAATAATTGGTCATATGCAGCGCGATATAATTCATCATAATGGTGACAATGACCTCATGAACATAAAACCGTGCTTTTAAAAAGCCGGGAATAAATCCCCATAAACCGCCTGCTGCAGCCGCTGTGATCAGTGCAAGCGGCATATGAATATATGCCGGTCCGTCAAACGCCGTTCCGACCCAAACGGCAGCTGTCCAGCCCACTAGCAGCTGTCCCTCTACCCCGATATTGAAAAGCCCGGTTCGGAAAGCGAAAGCAACAGCTAATCCGGATAAAATATAAGGTGTAATCTGCCGGACGGTTTCCCCGATGTAATAGATTTCTCCAAATATCCCATTCCATAAAGCGGAATAGCCGCTGATCACACTGTATCCGCTCGCAAGCATAATAAGTGCGCCGGCCAGCAAGCCAAGCATGATTGCAATGAGCGGCACGAGTAAATGAGAGAGTCGTTTAACCATTTGCTTTCCCCGCTTCCTTTTGCGTGCTTCCCGCCATCAAGAGGCCGAGCTCTTGCTCAGTCGTATCCAGCGGATTGACGCTGGATATGATGCTGCCTTCAAAAATGACGGCGATTCTGTCACTGAGATTCATGATTTCATCCAGCTCAAACGATAGAAGAAGAACGGCTTTTCCGGCATCACGCTGTTCAATGAGTTTTTTATGGACAAATTCAATCGCTCCGACATCAAGACCGCGAGTCGGCTGGGCGGCGATTAACAAGTCAGGATTTCGGTCAATTTCCCTGCCGATAATTGCTTTTTGCTGGTTTCCGCCTGACAATGCCCGCGCGTGTGTATATTCATCGGGGGTTCTGACATCGTACTCGCTGATCAGGCTGCGTGCTTTCTTATACATTTCGCCTTTATGTAAAACACCGAATGCTGAATAAGGCTTTTTGTAATAGCTTTGGAGCACGATATTCTCACCTATCGGAAAATCCAAAACGAGGCCGTGTTTATGGCGGTCCTGTGGAATATGCCCGATTCCGGATTCCGTTACTTTTCTCGGCGTCAGGTTTTGTATCTGTTTTCCGTTTAATGAAATGGTTCCAGACTCCGTTTTTCGGAGCCCTGTAATCGCTTCAATCAGCTCTGACTGTCCGTTTCCGTCAACGCCGGCTATGCCGACAATTTCTCCGGCATTGACAGAAAGCGATAAATTCCTTACAGCTTCTACTCCGCGAGTATCTTTTACAGTGATTCTGTCAATCGCCAGCACTTCAGATCCCGGCTGCGCCGCTTTTTTTTCTGTTTTGAACGATACCTCGCGGCCGACCATCAGACTGGCGAGCTCGTCTTGATTTGTATCCCGGACATCCAGTGATTTGATGCCTTTTCCTTTGCGGATAATGGTAACGCGGTCACAAACCTCCATGATTTCTTTCAGTTTATGGGTAATTAAAATAATTGATTTTCCCTCATTGACGAGGTTCTTCATGATTTGAATGAGCTCTTTGATTTCATGAGGCGTCAGCACAGCTGTCGGTTCATCAAAAATCAGAATGTCAGCCCCGCGGTAGAGGGTTTTTAAAATTTCTGCACGCTGCTGCATGCCGACGGATATGTCAGCTACTTTTGCCTCGGGATTAATTTGAAGTCCGTATCGGTCGGAAATGTCCTGAACCTCTCGGACAGCCCGTTTTCGGTCAATCCGCCCGAGCTTTTTCGGCTCCTTCCCGAGAATAATGTTTTCAGCAACTGTAAATGTATCGACAAGCATAAAATGCTGATGCACCATGCCGATTCCGAGATCATTCGCTTTGTTCGGGCTGTTGATGTGCACCCTCTCACCGCGGACCCGAATTTCCCCCTTTTCTGGCTGATACAGCCCGAAAAGGACGTTCATCAAAGTTGATTTGCCCGCTCCGTTTTCACCGAGCAGCGCGTGGATTTCGCCTTTTTTGACCTGAAGATTAATGTTGTCATTTGCGACGATACCGGGAAACTCCTTGCGTATATTGAGCATTTCAATGACATATTCCACAGAATTGACCGCTCCTTTTTTCAAGATGCTTTTAACAAAGCCGCAAGGACATGTGCAGCTTTGCTCTGAAAGAAAAACAAGGGATAAGGGTCTTCTCCTTATCCCCGCGATTCTTATTCAGCTTTGAAATTTTTCAGCTCTTTCTCTGTTCCCGGCACTTCTAATCCGTCGATGATTTTTTTCTTCCACTCATCAACCGCTTTGATTACATCATCCGATAGGTTTTGTTTAGAGGAAGAAATGCCGACTCCGTCTTGATCAAGTCCGTATGTAAGCGTTTCTCCGCCGGGGAATTTGCCTTCGCTTGCTTTCTTCGTTAAATCTTCAACTGCTGTATCAACCTTTTTGACCATGGAAGTAAGGGTGACGTTATCGTCTGTTCCTTCTACTTGTCCTTCTGCGTATTGATCTTTATCGACTCCGATTACCCAAACATCACGCTTCGGGTCTTCTTTTTTCAGGTTCTTGGCTTCTGTAAAGACACCTGTGCCGGTGGCGCCTGCGGAGTGGTAAATTACATCAACGCCTGATTTATACATGCTCTCGGCGGTTGCCTTTCCAACGTCAGCTTTATCAAACCCGCCCGCATACTTCACCTGGACAGTTGCGTCAGGTTTTACGGCCTGAACCCCTGCACGGAAGCCGACTTCGAATTTTTTGATTAACTCGGATTCCATGCCGCCCACAAATCCGATTTTTTCTGATTTGCTTGTTAAGGCTGCGGCCACTCCGACGAGAAATGAGCCTTCCTGCTCTTTAAACGTAATGCTTGCGACGTTGTCTTTATCGACGACTGCGTCAATAATCGCAAAGTTTGTATTTTTGCGCTGATCGGCGATTTCACTGATTGAATCTTCCATCAAATAGCCAACGCCATAGATCAAGTCGAAATTCTCACGCGCTAATTTATTTAAGTTTGTTGTATAATCTGCATCTGATTTAGATTGCAGGTAGTCGTATCCGTTTTTTCCTTTTTCCAGACCATTATCTTTACCGAAGGCTTGGATGCCTTCCCATGCTGATTGGTTAAAGGATTTGTCATCCACCCCGCCAATGTCGGTGACCATCGCCACACTGAATTTGTTTTTGCCCTCACTGTTTCCGCTGCTTTTTTCGCTGTTTCCGCATGCGCCTAAAATGGTGCCCGCTGTGATTACAAGTGACATCGCCAATCCAATTTTGCGTTTATTCAAGATATAACCCCCCAGAAAAATTTGGCCTGAGCTGATCCGGTCAGTCATGAGATGGGATGTCTCACTCAATTCTTAGAATCGATAAAATTTTCAGATAATAACAATTAGAATGAGCTGAGACAGTTCTGATCTTCCCTTAGTAAGTGTGGTGTGAGTGTTTCCTTCGAAAGGCGGGGAAGAGAAGGATGTTGAAGGTGTTCCGGGCGGAAAACCGTGACATCTCTTTCTGAAGTGTGACTTATGACTTAGTCTAGGGATCAACTAACCACTCATAATTTATCATTTTACTTACAAGAAATAAATAGAATTAGGTATTATTTTTTAAAAAATAAGTATTTTTAGAATTATATACTCAAATATGCAAAAAAGTCCTTTATTATTCTTGTATAGCTTATTGGCGAAAGGTTCAAGCACCTTGGCAAGAGATGTGACAGAAAAAAACGCACTGCTCAACATGAACAGTGCGTTTTTTTATAAATATTGCTTAATTCCGTTAAGGTTGCCTGTATTGACATTGTACTGAAACACCGGTCTTCCGATCGTTCCGTACGCCATTTCGACATTCAGAACCTGTATATCCTCAAGAAATTTTAAGTATTTTCGGATGGATACTTGAGATATTTCAGTATGATTTGCCAGGTCTTCTGTCGTAAAGGATTCGTTTTCAAAGGATTGAATGCTGGACCAAATCAGCTTCAGCGTGCTTTTTGTCAGCCCTTTTGGCAAATGCACTTTTTCCGTCGCTTCCTTCTTATGAAACAGTTCCGCGTCCAATTCTTTTTGGCTCATGTTTCGATGGGTGGAATACACTTTTTGTTTTCGTCTGTAATCAGAAAGGGCAGTCTGAAAACGTTCAAATTCAAACGGTTTGATTAAGTAATCCACAGCTCCGTAACGAAGTGTTTTTTTGATGACGTCCAGCTCGCTTGCCGCAGAGATGACAATCACGTCAACCGCTTCATTTTGGGCTCTCAATTCCGTCAGCAGCTCAAGCCCGTTTTTGCCCGGCATATAAATATCAAGCAAAATGAGGTCGATGTGATGCTCTCCTAAAATATGCAGAGCGCTTTGAAAGGAAGAGGCGATTCCTTTCAGCTGAAAGCCTTCTATTTGGCTTAAATATCGTTTATTTAATTCACCCACCATGGGGTCATCTTCAACTATTAGTACATTAATCATGGTTTTCCTCCTTCGGTTCGTACGGGATGCGAAGACTGAATGTGGTTCCTTCATTTTTTTCGCTGGTGATAATCATTTGGCCCTTCAAATTCTCCATGCTTTGCTGGGTGAAATAAAGGCCGAATCCCCGGTTTTTGCCCTTTGTTGAATAGCCTTGTTCGAATACCTTGACTTGGTCTTCTTCGGACATGCCGGCTCCTGTATCGGTAATTTCAATGTCCAATATCTTGTCATGAAAACGCATGGACATCGTGATTTGTTTTTTCGGCATATTGGCAACAGCGTCCAAGGCGTTGTTGATGAGATTTCCGATAATCGTAATCAGTTCATGAATGACTGAAGGATCTGCTGCGTTTGGAATAACACCGCTGCATTCAATATCGAGATTTGCGCCCTGCTCTCGTATGTAGCTCTGTTTTCCCAACAGAAATCCGGCCAGCACGGAGCTTTTGACATCATTTATGATTTCACTCGTTTCTGATTTTTGCTGAATGGCAATATCTTTAATATAATCTCCAAGATCGTCATACTCTTTCAGCTGGACGAGACCTAATATCACATGCAGTTTGTTCATAAATTCATGAGACTGTGCTCTCAGTGCGTTTGCATACATTTTAACACCGGAAAGCTGTTCAGCTAAATGTTTTACCTCGGTTTTGTCCCGGAATGTCGCAATCGCTCCGACGGTTTGTCCTTTTAGCTGGATGGGCACTTCATTAAATACAAGCTCTAATCCGTTAATACGCACATCTCTGTCTTGAAGAGGTTTTCGGGTCTCAATGACATTTTTCAGACGGCTCTTCGGCAGGATGTCATTGACATCCTGATCGACGGGATTTGTTTCTATGCCCATTTTAATGAAAAGGCGCTTTGCTTCCGCATTGGCAAGCTTGATTTTACCGTGTTCGTCGACAGCGAGTATGCCTTCTTTCGTTGATTCAAGCATCGCGCTCCGTTCTTGAAGAAGTGTCGCGATTTCATACGGTTCAAGTCCGTACATGATATTTTTCACCGTACGTGCGACGATAACAGCTCCGATGACGCCGACGAATATACTGACGCAAATAATAAAATAGAGCGGCCGTAAGCTGTGGCTGATGACTTCGTCAATTTCATTCACTGTGATGCCGACCGCAACGGCTCCGACTTGTTTTCCATTCTTGGCGTAGACAGGCACGAACGCTCTCTGCGATTTCCCAAGCGTGCCTGAGGCGGTGCTGATATGGACATGACCTTTTAATACTTCGGCTTCATCCCCGCCCCTGAATTTTTTTCCGATTTTGCTGTGGTCCGGATGGGTTCTGCGAATGCCGTTCATATCCATGACAACGACAAATTCTGTGCCGGTAATTTTCTGGACGTCCAGCGTGTAGTTGAGCAGTTCCTTCTGGTTTTTTCCGCTCTCCAAAGCGGAGGCAGTAATCGGTGCGTCGGCAACCATTTCAGCCGTTTGCAGCGCTGTGTCTCTTTCCTGGTCTCGTATCCTTTTAGAGGTTTGGGCACCGACGGTAAAAAAGGTGATGAGCAGTGCGATTAACACGACGATACAGACAAATATGGTGAGTCTGGTTTGCAGTTTTAAAGTTTTTTTCATATAAAACTTCCTTACGTTTTATGATTCCTGCGTACTACTTTACTCTCAAAATGCCGCTTTGTGAAGATTTGGGACCGTAATTCGTAAAAAGGAGAAAAAATGGAATAATTTATCTTGTCAATGTGTTTTAAGTCCTCCATAATAAATGAGGTAGATTACAGAAAGGGACTTTTTTATATGAAAAATACTTATTTGACAGGATACTTTCCGCTGATTGCGATCCTGCTTTTTAGTTCGTCTTTATCCATTTCAACTTCACTCTATGCATTGAAGATGCTGTCTTCATTTGGAATGTACGATGGGATGCTCGATTACTTCTCAGAGAAAGGAATCAGACTTGCGTTATTTGCGGCCTTTGCACTTTTATATTTTATGGTTCTGTCCGCTCTGAAATTAATTGCAAATACCGTGACTGAGCTGTCACTGCTGTTTTTCGCAAATGATCCGGAAGGAAACAACCTGAAAACAGTCAGAATGGGCTCTATCATATATTTAGGCGGCGGGATCTTATCCTTTGTGCTATTGCAAAATGTCATCTGGATTGTAATCTGGTTTGCAGTTGTTACACTTGCTTACTTTGTGTTCGTTGTTTACCGGATTTATTCAACACTTTCTATCATGTCATTGGTAGGATTCATTCTGTTGGAACTGCTGTTTTGGTTTACATTTGTTATCGGTATTCTGTTCATATTTATCAAGCTTTATAATAGCATAATGGCTAGCTTACCTGTGTAAGCTAGCCATTTTTTCGTTTATGGTAAAAATCTATTTTTTATAGAAGGGGAGGGGAGCATACATTCATTTTTTTTGCCGAACCACTTATAACGGTTTTTGGCAATAAAAGAATAGAGCATATCTCTGATAGGTTTCGGCACTGCAAAAAACAGGACGAAGAGCCGCCATGGGCCCCACAGATGCCTGAAAACCTTTATGGCTGCAGTTGACTTAGTGTAAACCTGGCCGTCTTCAATAAAGACAAAGCTGTCAAAATGCCCAGTCGGAAGCCCGCTTTTTTTCAGCAGGCTCTGTCCTGTTTCCGATTGAAGCGATGCAAATGAAATCAAACCGTTTGGATCACGCTTTATGATAAATTGAACGGCACCGTTGCATAAGTTGCACACACCGTCAAACAGCAATACGCGATTTGGAATTTGTTTTGATGTCACGGCAGATCCCCTCCGATTCTTTAATAAGCTGCCTGCAGCGTTCCTTTCCAGATGGAAAGCTGAGGGCTGATACTGTGAAGGTATTCAACGCTGCTCGGTGTATCTTTTCCGACCCAGACACCCATTGTGTACGTATCTGTCAGGCCGACGAACCACATATCATGATAATCATTTGAGGTTCCCGTTTTACCGCCGATATAAGGCGCTTTGAAATATGCTTTTTTCCCTGTCCCGCTTTTAACAACGGAAGACATCAGTTTTTTCAGCTGCATGTTTGTGCGGACGCTGAATATCTGTGTCGCTTTGTCATTCCATTTATAAATCGTTTTTCCTTTTAAATCCGTTACTTTTGTAATCGCGTGGCTCGGCGAGTAGCTTCCGCTGTTGCCGAATGTTGTATACGCCTTTGTCATCTCAAGAGGCGTCATGCCGTGTGTAAATCCGCCAAGCGCCGCCGGCAGAAGATAGTCGCTGTTGACAAGCTTTGAAAAATGATACGGCTCAATATAGCTGAATGCTTTTTGGATGCCAACGCGGTCCAGCATTCTGATGGCCGGTGTATTATACGAGTTTTTAAACGCTGTATCGAGCGTCACTGTGCCGTATGTGCGATTATTGTAGTTTTGCGGACAGTAGTCCCTGCTGCAAAATTTGCCGGCATCAATTGTACTGCTTGCCGTCGCACCTGTCTGTTCAATATAAGGTCCGTAATCGAGAAGCGGCTTAATGGATGACCCTGGCTGTCTGTATGCTTGGTAGGCACGGTTAAAATCATACTTGCGATAGTTTTTGCCGCCGGATAGAGCGACAACTTGATGCGTCTGGTGATTAATCACAGCCGCTCCGCCCTGTACGCCCGCATACGGAAGCTTCGAATTCATTTGTGCCACGACTTGATTTTGCATGTACGGATCAAGTGCGGTATAAATTTTTACGCCATCTTTCAGAAGTGTGCTGACTCTGGCGGACAGCTCGTTTTCTATCTTGTCTTTTTGTTTTCCTGACGCTTTTTGAAGACGCTTATCAAAGCCTTCAGATTCAGACACTAGTTGAGTGAATTCATCATTTACGTAGGAAACGTAGTCCGGATATTTGTCTTCTTTCTCTTCGACATCCAGTTTGATTTTTTGTTTTACGGCTTTTTTCAGCTCTTTGTCCGTAATGACTCCGGCATTTTTTAACCCTTTAAGCAAGCGTTCTTGACGGCTTTTCGTGTAGTCAAAATGCTTGAGAGGATCATATAATGTAGGGTTATTAGGGATAGCACAAATAAAAGCCATTTCTCCCAGTGTGAGAGATTTCAGCGGTTTGCTGAAATAGAATTCAGCAGCTGATCCGACGCCATAAACGCCGTTATTAAAATAAATCGTATTGAGGTAGGCTTCAAGAATCTCATTTTTCGTATACTTTTTCTCAAGCTGATAGGAGTACGCGAGCTCAGTCAGTTTGCGGCTGAAGGAGCGCTCGTGGCTCAAATACAAGTTTCTTGTAAGCTGCTGTGTGATGGTGCTGGCCCCCTGGTCAATCTTTTTGTCCTTCACGTTGGAAGCGGCCGCCCGCACCATCCCCATAAAGTCAAAGCCTTTATGTTCGTAAAAATGGCGGTCCTCGGAAGTTAAAAATATCTGTTTGACTTCTTCGGGAATCTTCTTGAAGGGAACCAGCACACGGTTCTCATCATCGCTGACGATTTCCGAGACCAGAGATCCGTCCCTGTCGTACATGTAGCTGTTTTGAACAAGGCTGATCTCTTTCAAATCAATATTCTTATCAAGCACCTGATCCAGGGACTTCATTTGTTTTACTTCTTTTCCGGAAGCGATAACTGTAAATGCAAACAATGGGATTATGCAAAGGAGCAAAATCCATCCGATCATTTTTCGTAACATGGTCACTCTCTTTTCTCCTAAATTCTAGCCATATCGTACCATTCTTTTGAGTTTACGAGAAGGTTAAATTTAGAAGACTCCTCAATTTTTGCTGAGAATCAGCTTGCTTTGGCATACGATTCTTTTTGGAATTTCTTCATGATCCAAAGCAGGCAGGCACCTGCGAAAAAGAGAAATGCTGTGACATAAAAGGCTGCAGAGATATTGAAGTGACTCGATATAATACCGCCGAGAAGAGGTCCGAGAACGTTTCCTAAAAAGCGAAAGCTGACATTGTAGCCGAGGACTTCTCCCTGGATGGAGCCGGGAGCCTGAACGCGGATTGCCGCTGTGATGCATGGCAGAAGGCCGCCCATCGCCATCCCGAATAAAAACCTGAAAACTAGCAGCACACTGAATGAAGAAGCGAGTGCCTGCGGAATAAAAAATAAAGAGGCGGCGATTAAAAGCCCGATTAAGATGCGGCGGTGGCCGTAGCGGTCTCCTAAATCTCCCCATTTTCTTGCCAGCAGCAAACTGCCGAGTCCGGTTGCCGAAAATGCCATGCCGGAGAAAAAGGCCAGATTGTCAGATCCGTGCAGCTCGTTTACATATAAAGCGAGCAACGGCTGGATACTGAAATTTCCTGTTTGAATCAGCATGGTTAACAGCATCATGACCCAAAGCGCGGGCTGGTGAAAAATATAGGAGAGCACTTCTTTTCTCGTATAAGACTGACGTTTATTTATCTTCTCTGTGAGCGGCTGTTCTTTGACCCCGAATAACACGAGAAGAACGGCTGAGAAAATCACAAAGGATGTGATAAAAAAGGTATACGTAAAGCCGAAGTGGTCAGCAAGAACGCCTCCCAAAAGCGGGCCGAACAAGCTTCCGGACACTTGCCCCATTTGGAGCGTGCCAAGCGTTTTGCCGGCTGAGCTTTTAGGCGTCTGTGCGGAAATCATTGCAAGGGATGTCGGGATAAATCCGGTTACAAGCCCCATTGCCATACGCAGAAAAAACAATTGATAAACCGACGTGACAAAGCCCATTAATAAAATGCTGACGGCAATGCCGGTTCCGGTTGTCAAAAGGATTTTCTTGTAACCGCGTTTGTCTCCGAACCGCCCCCAGAATGGGGATACCAAAAAAGCCATTAAAAATGTAATGCCGAACACATAACCGCTCCACCTTTGCACAAAGCCGTTGGAAAAGGTGCTGAGCGTCTCAATATACAAGGAGAGAAAAGGGACGATCATCGTTGTGCTGGCTGATACAAAGAAATTCGCCAGCCACACAATGACAAAGTTTTTCTTGCGGATAGAAATAACATCACCTTCTTATTATTTCGGGTTCCTTACTAATTATAAAGAAACAGTGCACCATTTAAAAGAAACAATGCGGCTGGGAAAATTCATTATTTTTAGAAAATGAAGAAATGTAGAGAAGGAGAATTGATATACTATAAAGATAGCATTCTTCTGATCGGAGGAAAGGCAGGTGTAAAAATAGTGGAGGCAGGCAACTTACTCATTATTGATTTCGAATTTACGATGCCCGAAGGAAAATACAGTCCGCAAAATTTTTTTCCGGAAATCATTGAAGCAGGAATTGTAAAGTCGGTTAATGGTGAAGTAGTTGAGACGTTTTCGAGTTATATCAGGCCAAAAAAATTCCCCAAGCTGACGAAGCGCTGCAGATCATTTTTAAACATTACGCAAAACCAGGTAGATGAGGGGATGAGGTTCGAGGACTTTATCCGTAAATTAAATGAGCTTGATCCTGAAAAAAATTGCACGATCATCACGTGGGGAAACATGGATATGAAAGTGCTGAAGCAAAATTGTATGTTTAACCATATTCCTTTCCCTTTTAAAGGGGAGATGAGAGATTTATCGCTTGAATATAAAAACTTTTTTGGAGACCGGACACTCACTGGCTTGTGGAAGGCCGCGGAAGAGTACGGAGATAAAGGAACCGGTACCCATCATAAGGCGCTTGACGATGCTCTTACAGCCTATAAGCTTTTTAAGCTTGTCGAGCAGGATAAGCAGTATCTTGAAAAACCAAAACCGCCGACAATCGGCGAGAGGATTGATTTATCTGAACTGTTCCGGCGCGCCACATAAAAAACCCAATCTTTTGTCAGACTGGGTTATGGCCGGGTAAAGTATTCTTTTTCTAAAACGTCCAGATTGTTCAGGGAGCGCTTTGCCCATTCTGAATCATCTCCGGTCAGTTTGGCTCTCAGCTGTGCAACCGCTTCCCGCAAAGACTCGTTATAATCCGGCACTTCACTGTCATAGGGCTTCACCATATGATGAGGGATATTGGTCTGTTCGCCGAAAGCGAGCGCTCTTCTCTCATGGAAAAACGGCACATCTGCCTGTTTTGGATTGTGAAGGTCTCCTTGAGCGGGATGGGTAAGAACCGCCTTGATTTTGACTAAATAATGCTGCGGTCTGCAATCTGTTATTTCTCCTATGTATACACCTGTTTTGTAAAATCCTTTTACGATAGAGCCTTTCTCAAATGTACTCATCTGTTATCACCTCGCATTCATTCTATAAAAGTTCCAATTGATTTGCTAGTGAGGAAGGTCGGCAGGGAGCTTGATCGTCACAATGGTTCCTCTTTGAAAGCTGCTGCTGAACGAAATGGTACCGTGATGATGTTCAATGATGGAAAACGTCACAGTCAGTCCAAGTCCCGTTCCGTTCGTTTTTAAAGAATAATAAGGTTCACCCAGCTTCTGCATTTGGTGATCCGTCATGCCGACACCGTTATCTGAGATTTTGATTACGATCATATGGCCGCTTCTTTTGGCTGAAACTTGGATGACCCCTTTACCCGGGGGAACGGCTTCAATGCTGTTTTTCATGAGGTTGATCACAGCCTGCTTCAGCTTTGTTGCATCCCCGTATACCAAAAGGTCCGGCTCGGCGTCCGCCTCTACTGTCACAGATTTGTAATTGGCATACGAAATCATGAGGGAGCTCGTCTCTCTGATAAGAGAAGATAGATCAAAAATCTCTTTTTCATATAATTGCTGTTTGGCGATATCAAGATAATTTGTAATAATGCCCTGAGCCCGGTCAAGCTCTGACAGCACAAGCTTTTTATAATCCGCACTGGATTTGTTTTGAAAGGATTCATCATTAAAAAGCAGCTGGACAAATCCCCGGACAACTGTCAGCGGATTTCTAACTTCATGAGCCACACTTGCCGCAAGTTCACTCACAATTTCCATTTTTTCCGAATGAATAAGCTGGGAACGCAGGGCGATATTTTCTGCGATGCTTTCTATAATATAAATGCTTAAAAGAAGAACGATGCAGCGGAACAAACCCGATACAGCTGCCTCATAATATAAGGATTCTGAATTTTGAAAATTTAAAATATTCACGGCGGAAAAAACCAAGATGGAGGCGAAAAATAAGAAGATCTCCAAGCAACCGATGAATAAAGACAGCAGCAGTTTCCTCGCTTTGGACATGAATGGCCACTTTTTTTGAAGCAAAATTGGGATGATGATATGAAAAGGCAGCAAAGTGAAAACAAAAATGGCGGAAGGCTCAAAAAACAGCAGTTCAAAACATAAGACGGATGCGGCGACTGTTAGCCCGGAAGCAGTGTTTATGTAAAATAAACAAATGATGACAGGAATGATTTGAAGACCGTATTGGATGTAGTCCATTTCCTGTATAGGGAAGATAATGCATAAAACGGAGGCGCCGCATGCAAATAACGTGACCAATCCGTTGTTGATTTTTGGTACAAGGATTGACGGTTTTCCAAGCCAAAACACTTGGTAAAGAAGAATGGGAAACAAAATAAAGCAAATATGCAGGAGATAGTCTTTTAGAATTTCCATTCGAGTGAAATCCTTTCGTATAAAATATGAATCTATTATAACACTTATCATTAGAAGTAAAATACAAAATTTCTTAATAAAGAACGCCTTTACGATTGATGCGTAAAGGCGTTTGTGACGAATATTTACTCCAACGCTGTTTTTATCCGGCGCAGTCCGTCCTGCAAGGTTGCCAGAGGGCACCCTGCATTCAAACGCATAAATCCTTCTCCGCCAGGGCCGTATTTCTTGCCGGGCTCCAAAATAATTTTCCCTTTGTGCAGCATCTTTTGCTGCAGCTCTGCATCAGACAGGCCGTATGCGCGGAAATCGAGCCAGATCAGGTAAGACGCATCAGGCTTCATCATCTTGACATTCGGGAGCTCGCTGGTCAAAAAGGCTGCCGCCTCATCCATGTTTTTCTCAAGATAAGAAATCAGTTCATCAAGCCACGGCCCGCCTTTTGAGTAAGCGGCTTCGATTGCGCTCACGGCAAACGCGTTTAATCCGCCTAAACCGTTTCGCTGCAGGCTTGCTGAAAATTTAGCGCGCTTCAGCCGGTCTGGAATAATGATTGCTGACGCCTGCAAACCCGCGATGTTAAACGTTTTGCTCGGTGCTGCGCAAGTCACAGAAATCTCAGCGAAATCGTCAGAAAGAGAGGCAAACGGTGTATGGGTATTTCCGTAGAGCATCAAATCGGAATGAATTTCATCTGAAACGACTGTAACGCCGTGTTCCAGGCATAATTCGCCGAGCTTCAGCAAATCTTCCCGGCCCCAGGCACGCCCTGAAGGGTTATGCGGATTGCATAAAATAAACATTTTGACGCTCGGATCACTGATTTTTGTCTCCAAATCTTCAAAATCCATTACATATGTTCCGTCTTTTTCTTTAAGCGGATTATGTAAAATACGCCGGCCGTTTTTCTCAATCATATGGTAAAAAGGAGTGTAAACAGGGGATTGGACAATCACTTGATCCTTTGGTTCTGTAAAAGCCTGAACCGCCATGCCCAAAGCTGTGACAACACCGGGACTGAATGCAATGCTTTCCGGGTTCACCTTCCAGCTGTGCCGGTTATGCATCCATGCACACACTGCATCTTTTGTTTTCTGATCTGGAGCTGTATATCCGAAAATCCCTTGTTCTAGGCGCTGTTTTAATGCTTCTGTTATGGCTTCCGGCGCACGAAAATCCATATCCGCCACCCACATCGGGAGTGCGTCTGTCACGCCGAACAATTCGCCCGTCTTGTCCCATTTGACGGATTGGGTGCCGAGGCGCTGTTCTTGTTTATCAAAATTCATTCTGATCCACCTCTTATGTATGTTTATTTTTCTTAGCGTAACTATGATAAAATAGATCTGCAAATTTTATTATAAGGGGTGATGAAAATGGAAGAAAGTCAAGCAGTCAGGGAAATGATCAATGTCATTGCCAAATGGGACCCGTTTAAATATGGTGAAGATTTTTATGAAACGGAGGCTGTTGATGTCGTACAGGCCGTCTATGATGAAGACGATCCTGAAGTGTTAGCGAAAAGCATACAGCATATTTTCGAAGCTTCTTTTGAACAAACACTTCCTGTCGACAGCTGCCGGAATGTGGCTGGCCAGCTGCTGTTCATTAAAGACAGCAGCTCTTGCACGCCTTGAAAAAACCGGTATACAAACCGGTTTTTTTATTCTGTGATAAACTCTGCAATTCGTTCGGAAACGAATTCAGGGCGTTCCTCCGGCACCAAATGCCCTGTTTCCCGCAATGAATACAGTTTGGAATCCGGCAGGTCACGGTGCAGGCGTTCGCCGATTTTCAACGGAACCACCTTGTCTTCCTCGCCCCAAATCAATAAAGCGGGTTTGTTGATCTTTTTCAATTCCTCAGACTGTAAATCTCCTTCTCTGTGCCGGATGAACCTCGTCATTGCTTTGAAAATCTGTTCATCTTGAAAAGGCTTGCCGTAGCCGTCAATCATCACCTCGTCAATCAGCGATTTGTTGTGGACGACATTTAATAAGTTTTTCATCACGCCTTCTTTGGAAAGCCAGCGTTTTATATAAAGATGAAAATATGGGAGGTGAGTCCCGAAGATAATCGTCGGGTGTGAGCGCTTTAAATAACCTGAACTGCAAAGAAGCACAATCTTCGAGAAGAGATCAGGCTTTAATAGAGCTGCCGACAGCGATATCTGTCCTCCCATCGAATGCCCGACAAGCGCCGCCTGTTTGACTTGCAAGTGCTCCAGGAGTCCGATGATAAGCATGGCGAGGTTTTGATAGGTATATATAAATGTCCTTGATTTTTCTGATTGGCCGAAAGGAGGCAAATCGAGCGCGATGATGTCATACTGGTCCCGAAGCAAGGGGATTAATTTTCTGTAGCTGAAAGCAGAAGATAAAAAACCGTGTACGCAGACAATTGTTTGTTTGCCCGGATTTTGATAGTGCTCATAATATACATGTACTCCTCCGACTTTAACACGCCTTATTGGTGTAACCGCCTCCATTTTGCCGTCACTCCCTTCATAGGATGTCCTGTATTATGCCCTGAAATTGTCAGTTCTAGCGGAAGTTTCTCCTCGTTTTTTCTTAGCATTCGTCAAAAAACGTGATATAATGTCATGAGATTTCTTGACATTGCAAAGGTGTGAATTGAATGAAATTGACCGAGAAAGAAACAGAAATATTAGAAATTTTAGACGAAAACAGCCGCGCCGACCTAGAAACAATCGCAAAGATGGCCGGTATCCCTGTAAATGAAGTAAGAGCGATCATTGACAAATTGGAAAAAGAAAAGGTTATCATCGATTATTCCGCTATGATCGACTGGCGGAAGGTGGACGGCCATGAAGGCGTGACAGCCATGATTGATGTTAAAGTCACTCCGAAGCGCGGAGTCGGTTTTGACGAAGTGGCGGAGCGGATTTACCGATTCCAGGAGGTAGAATCAGTCTATCTGATGTCAGGCGTATACGACCTGTCTGTCGTGATCCGCGGCAATTCAATGTCTGACGTTGCGCGTTTCGTATCTGATAAACTGTCAACGCTTGATTCAGTTGTGTCTACGACAACACATTTTATCCTGAAAAAATACAAGCATGACGGCAAAGTATTTGAAACGGGAGACGACGACAAAAGAATCGTGGTGTCACCGTAAATGACTTCTTATTTATCCGATTATGTACAACAAATAAAACCATCCGGCATCCGCAGATTCTTTGATTTGGCGGCAACGATGGAAGGTGTTATTTCTTTAGGGGTCGGAGAACCTGACTTTGTAACGGCTTGGAATGTCCGTGAAGCAAGCATTCTTTCCCTTGAACAAGGGTATACGTCATATACCGCTAATGCAGGTTTATACTCATTGCGGGAGGAAATCAGCCGTTATGTCAGCAGCCGGTTTGGTCTTGCATACTCTCCTGACGATGAACTGATTGTGACGGTAGGGGCGAGTCAGGCTTTGGATATTGCGATCCGCGCCATTGTAAACCCCGGTGAGGAAGTGATTATTCCTGAGCCGTGTTTTGTGGCGTATGAATCGCTTGTGTCTTTGACAGGCGGCGTCCCTGTTCATGTCCATACGACGGCTGATAAAGGTTTTAAAGCAACTGCTGAAGATTTTGAAGCGGCAGTGACCGAAAAAACAAAGGCCATTCTCATTTGTTCGCCTTCGAATCCGACCGGCTCGGTTTACTCAAAGAAAGAGTTACATGAAATTGCTGAGTTTGCCAAAACACATGATTTGATTGTACTGAGCGACGAGATTTACGCGGAACTGACATACGATGAGGAATTTACAAGCATAGCAGCATTCCCGGGGATGAAAGAGCGAACAGTTGTCATTTCGGGATTTTCAAAGGCATTTGCCATGACAGGCTGGAGACTCGGCTTCGCCGCGGCGCCTTCAGAAATCCGCAACGCGATGCTTAAAATCCACCAGTATGCGATGATGTGCGCGCCTGCAATGGCGCAATACGCAGCGCTTGAAGGATTAAAAAACGGAATAGAAGACGTAGAAAAGATGAAAAAGAGCTACCGAAGAAGACGTAATTTGTTTGTCGAAACGCTAAATGAAATCGGTCTCAGCTGCCACCATCCGAGCGGTGCTTTCTATGCTTTCCCATCCATCAAAAGCACTGGGATGAGCTCAGAACAGTTTGCCGAGGAGCTCCTGATGCAGGAAAAAGTAGCCGTTGTTCCCGGTAATGTGTTTGGGCCGAGCGGAGAAGGATATATCCGCTGTTCATATGCGACATCAATTGAACAGCTGCAAGAAGCATTGGTCAGAATGAAGCGCTTCTTACACAAAACAACATAAAAAAAGATACGAACCTTTTGTTCGCATCCAATAAAAGGGGGAATACTAGAAAGCCTTTGGTATTTGCAGTATACCCTCTTTTTGATATGCTTAAACCTGATATCATATAAAAAAGTTTCCTTTGCGGAAATGAAACATGTATGATATAATTTTAAATTGCGTATAAACAGATATTTAATTTAACTTAGGAGTTGTTATGAATGGCAGCAAAATTTGAAGTGGGCAGTGTTTACACTGGTAAAGTTACAGGATTACAAGCGTATGGTGCGTTTGTTGCATTAGATGAAGAAACTCAAGGTTTAGTACACATTTCTGAAGTGACTCACGGTTTCGTAAAAGACATCAACGAGCACCTTTCGGTTGGCGACGAAGTACAAGTAAAAGTACTAGCTGTTGACGAAGAAAAAGGAAAAATCAGCCTTTCTATTCGTGCGACACAAGCTGCGCCTGAGAAAAAAGAAAGCAAACCAAGAAAACCTAAAGCTGCGCAAGTAAGCGAAGAAGCTTCTGCACCACAAGGTTTCAACACATTAAAAGATAAGCTTGAAGAGTGGATCGAAATGTCCAACCGCAAAGATCTTATCAAAAAATAAGCATGAAAAAGCACCGGACAGGAATGTTCGGTGCTTTTTTTTATCCTATCGCATTTCAGGATTTGCTGCCTCTTCACGTGATCTTTCCTCGTTTGGTTTAAACAGCAGACCGAGGTTGATTAAACCGGCGATTCCGACAAGACCGTAAATAATACGGGAAAGAGCTGACCCTTGGCCGCCGAAGATGGCCGCTACTAAATCAAATTGGAAAAATCCGATCAGTCCCCAGTTAATAGCGCCAATGATCGTTAATACAAGGCAAATTCTCTGAATTGTACTCATGTTTTGCAACCTCCTCCATGAATTATTAAAACAGTTATAGATTGTGACAAATTGGAGAATCTATACATGCATTCTCCATATTGAGAGTAGCCGGACGAAACGGCCCAAACTCAGCTTGTATCTGTTCCTTTCCCAGCATCTTGCAAATGAAAACTGCCCGATACGCTGAAAACGGAAAGAGCTGATTGCTTTACATGGAGCGCAGGCATTCTGCATAATGAAAATCTAAGGAGGAGATGTCATGCAAAACTTTACATATTGGAATCCGACGAAATTAATTTTCGGCCGCGGAGAAGTTGAAAAACTCCCGGAGGAACTGAAACCTTACGGAAAAAATGTATTGTTAGTCTACGGAGGCGGAAGCATTAAACGCAGCGGCCTTTATGATCAAGTGATGGAACAGCTGAATAAAGCCGGTGTCACGGTGCATGAATTAGCAGGCGTAGAGCCGAACCCGCGTGTGTCGACTGTTAATAAAGGTGTTGCGATCTGCAAAGAAAACAACATTGATTTCTTATTGGCTGTCGGCGGCGGAAGTGTCATCGACTGTACAAAGGCGATTGCTGCGGGGGCAAAGTATGATGGTGATGCGTGGGATATCGTAACGAAAAAACACCAGCCGAAGGAAGCTTTGCCGTTCGGAACTGTATTGACTCTCGCCGCAACCGGTTCTGAAATGAACGCAGGTTCAGTTATTACCAACTGGGAAACAAAAGAGAAATATGGCTGGGGCAGCCCGCTCGTGTTCCCTAAATTCTCTATTTTGGACCCAGTGAACACATTTACTGTTCCTAAAAACCACACGATCTACGGAATGGTTGATATGATGAGCCACGTGTTTGAACAATACTTCCACCATGTATCAAACACACCTTACCAGGATCGCATGTGCGAATCTCTTTTACGCACAGTCATCGAAACAGCGCCTAAGCTGATCAATGATCTTGAAAATTACGAACTGCGTGAAACGATTCTTTACACAGGGACAATCGCTTTAAACGGTATGCTGTCAATGGGTGCAAGAGGGGATTGGGCAACTCATAATATCGAACATGCCGTTTCAGCCGTTTACGATATTCCGCATGCCGGCGGACTTGCGATTCTCTTCCCGAACTGGATGAGACATACATTATCAGAAAACCCGGCCCGCATGAAGCAGCTTGCGGTGCGTGTGTTTGATGTAGAACAATCTGGAAAATCGGATGAGGAAATTGCGCTGGAAGGCATCGACAAGCTGTCTGCTTTCTGGACAAGCCTAGGCGCTCCAAACCGTCTGGCTGACTACGATATAAATGACGAACAGCTCGACACAATTGCCGACAAGGCAATGGCCAACGGTACGTTCGGCCAGTTTAAATCACTTAACAAAGAAGATGTGCTCGCTATTTTAAAAGCATCTCTATAACAAAAGGGGGAAACAGCCGATCCGGCTGCTTCCCTTTTTCTTTGGACTTATGTTACAATTGTTAATCTGTTTTTTGATACAGCAGTATTTGGAGGTTTTACAATGGAAAATTTCACTTATTATAACCCGACGAAGCTGATCTTCGGAAAAGGCCAGCTTGAACAATTAAGAAAAGAATTAAAGCAATACGGAAAAAATGTATTGTTAGTCTACGGAGGCGGAAGCATTAAACGTAATGGCCTTTATGACCAGGTAACAGGCATATTAAAAGAAGAAGGCGCCGCTGTCTATGAACTGCCGGGGGTAGAGCCGAACCCGCGTCTTGCAACTGTGGAAAAAGGCATTGACCTATGCAGACAGCATGATATTGATTTTCTGCTTGCTGTGGGCGGCGGAAGTGTAATTGACTGCACAAAAGCGATCGCTGCGGGAGTAAAATACGACGGAGACGCTTGGGACATTTTCAGCAAGAAAGTAACAGCCGAAGATGCACTGCCGTTCGGTACCGTTCTAACCCTTGCTGCTACAGGTTCTGAAATGAACCCTGACTCTGTGATTACAAACTGGGAAACAAACGAGAAATTTGTATGGGGAAGCAATGTAACTCATCCGCGGTTCTCGATTTTAGACCCTGAAAATACGTTTACAGTGCCTGAAAATCAAACGGTTTACGGTATGGTTGACATGATGAGTCACGTGTTTGAACAATACTTCCATAATGTCGAAAACACACCGCTGCAAGACAGAATGTGCTTTGCCGTTCTGCAGACGGTAATCGAAACAGCTCCAAAACTATTAGAGGATCTGGAAAATTACAAACATCGTGAAACGATTTTATATGCTGGCACAATCGCTCTGAATGGCACGCTTCAAATGGGCTACTTCGGCGACTGGGCTTCTCACACTATGGAGCATGCCGTATCAGCTGTTTACGATATTCCGCATGCCGGCGGACTCGCGATCCTGTTCCCGAACTGGATGAGATACACGCTTGATACAAATGTCGGCCGCTTTAAAAACCTTATGCTCAATATGTTTGACATTGATACAGAAGGCAAAACGGATAAAGAAATCGTGCTTGAAGGTATCGACAAGCTGTCTGCGTTTTGGACAAGTCTGGGTGCGCCTTCCCGTTTATCCGACTATGATATCGGAGAGGAAAAACTGGAACTGATTGCTGATATCGCAGCCAAAGAAATGGAGCATGGCGGCTTCGGCAACTTCCAAAAACTGAACAAAGATGACGTGCTTGCCATCCTTCGCGCGTCACTCTGATTTCTAAGGACGGAATGCAGTCATTCCGTCCTTTCTTCTTGACTTGATTTCACAGATAAGTTCATATAAAGTGAAAGATGAAAACATTATACCGTTATGGAGGGACAAGCAATGACGCATGTACGCTTTGACTACTCAAAAGCGTTGACTTTCTTCAACGAACATGAACTTACATATTTGCGCGACTTTGTAAAAACAGCACACCATAATATTCATGAAAAAACAGGCGCGGGCAGCGATTTTCTAGGCTGGGTGGACCTCCCTGAACATTATGATAAAGAAGAATTTGCGCGAATTAAAAAAAGCGCGGAAAAAATCAAATCTGACTCTGATGTATTGCTTGTTGTCGGTATCGGCGGTTCTTACCTCGGTGCGCGGGCAGCGATTGAAGCGCTTAATCACGCGTTTTACAATACACTGCCAAAAGCAAAACGAGGCAATCCGCAAGTCATTTTCATCGGAAACAACATCAGTTCATCTTATATGAGAGATGTCATGGATCTTCTCGAAGATGTTGACTTCTCCATTAACGTCATCTCTAAATCAGGTACAACAACTGAACCTGCAATCGCTTTCCGTATTTTCCGCAAGCTTCTTGAAGAGAAATACGGCAAAGAAGAAGCGAAAGCGCGGATTTACGCGACAACTGATAAAGAGCGCGGCGCGTTAAAAACACTTTCTAACGAAGAAGGCTTCGAATCATTTGTCATTCCTGATGATGTCGGCGGCCGTTATTCTGTCTTAACAGCTGTTGGTCTCCTGCCGATTGCTGTCAGCGGCGTCAACATTGACGACATGATGAAAGGCGCATTTGATGCGAGCAAGGATTTTGCCACATCAGAATTGGAAGATAACCCTGCATACCAGTATGCGGTCGTTCGCAATGTGCTTTACAATAAAGGCAAAACGATTGAAATGCTTATCAACTATGAGCCGGCGCTTCAATATTTTGCGGAGTGGTGGAAGCAGCTGTTCGGCGAAAGTGAAGGCAAAGACGAGAAGGGCATTTATCCTTCTTCTGCCAACTATTCAACAGACCTTCACTCATTAGGACAGTACGTACAGGAAGGCCGCAGAGACTTGTTCGAAACGGTGCTGAATGTCGAAAAACCTAAACACGAGCTGACAATCGAAGAAGCGGATAACGATCTTGACGGCTTAAACTATTTAGCCGGAAAAACTGTAGACTTCGTTAATAAAAAGGCATTCCAAGGTACAATGCTGGCTCATACAGACGGAAATGTTCCGAACTTAATCGTCAACATTCCTGAGCTGAATGCATATACTTTTGGATACCTTGTTTATTTCTTCGAAAAAGCCTGCGCGATGAGCGGTTATCTCCTCGGCGTCAATCCTTTTGACCAGCCTGGAGTAGAAGCATATAAAGTCAATATGTTTGCATTGCTTGGCAAACCTGGCTTTGAAGAGAAAAAAGCTGAGCTTGAAAAACGTCTCGAAGATTAATGTACGAAAGCTGACTGGCATTTGCCGGTCGGCTTTTTATAAAATCAGAAAGGTGCTGATGTTCATGAAACAAATGGTCAAACATCTCATCATTGCGGGTTTTTCTGCAGCTGTTTTAGTTATTCTCATATCCTTGGATGCCGTGAATACAGAGTTTTCTTCCAACCTTGGCGGCACACTCTCACACTTTTTTATCCACACCTTTCTTCTGATCGGGCTGCCGCTTGCCATTTTTACCGATGCGGTGCACCATTTTCTGAAATTGAAGCGATCTCACACCCTTTTAACAAAGTTAGGACTCTATGCAGCTGTTGTCTATGTTTCATGGGAATCTGCAGCGGGGATTGCTGCAGCGATGACTGTTTACTTCTTAATTGAATGCGCTTTCTTTTCGGTTGGCCGTGCAAAGGAAAAAACGGTTTCCATGTAATCAGCCTCTGAATGAAGTCTTGTTCTGCGGGACAGGATAAATGAAAAAAGGGGCAGTTTGATGATTACGATACCTTCCGCGATAGATGGACAGCCTTTCTTGCTTCAAGAGCTGGAACAAGTCATGAAGCCGCTCGGTTATGTGATAAACGGCGGCTGGGAGTACGACCACGGCTATTTTGATTATAAAATTGATGATAGAGACGGATATTTATTTTTAAGAATTCCCGTCAATGCCATACAAGGAAGTCTGGATGAACGCGGGGCAGCTGTCCGTATCGGAACTCCGTTTATGCTGAGGCAGGTGTTCCAGGCAGGCCTTGATGATCATGCTGAAGGAGGGCCGTTTCAATCGCTGTTTAATCAATTTTCTGAGCCCGAGAGACGGGACGCAGAGATTGATCCGGCGTATTTGGATATCGGCGCCTCCCTTGTCAAAGAGCTGGAGGATGTTTTGTTGGGTTAAAGCGCAAGGAACTGATCCGTTCCAAGCACTTTATATGAAAGAGGAGGGGTAATCATAGGCCCTTCCTCTTTTTGTATGCCGATAATAGTGGTGTTGTGATCAAGAAAATAGAGGACGCATGTTTTATAAGCGGCACCATGCAGTTCAGAAGGAACCGAAATCAGCCGCACTTTTTTATCGAGTGTCAGCTCGATTAAGCTTTGCGGTTTAGACAGCTGCAATTTGACCCGGTAATGTTCCAGCATCACGCGGCTTAAGAGCTGAGACGTCCCGATAATTTTATTAGCGCCCGCCCGTTCTGCATTGGTGACAAAGCGGTCTGTCAGAATTTCGACAATACAGTAAGCCAGCGGATTCAATCCTTTGACTGATAACAGAATCAGCACCGACAGCATGTCCGCCTCCGCTTCACTTTTATATTGGTCGGCAGTGACCATAACTGTGTCCGCCTCAGTAATATTGGCTCGTTTCAGCGTTTCATCATCAGCGGCGTGTCCGCGTATGAAATGGACATTTTCAATGAGCGGCCCTTCTTTTAACGATTCATCAATCAGAACGACTGTCTTGGAGGGCGCCGCCAGCTGAAGCTCTCTCAAAAGGCGATTTGATTTTTCATTCCAGCCGATAATAATCACATGGCCCCGTCCTTTGTAAGCGACCTTTCCCTCTATGTAGCGGTGCTGTTTGCTGAAAGCGGCAGCGGATAAGGTGGCAAAGTAAGCAGTGACAAAGCTTGCGCCGATGAATATCAGCAGCATTCCGGCTGCTTGACCAAGCGGCGTGTGCGGCACATAGTCTCCGTAGCCCACTGTTGAGATGGTAACCACGGCCCACCAAATACCTTCGAAGACGGAAGTAAACTGCTCGGGCTCAAGTAAATAAATGATTTGCCCGAACAAAAGAATCAGAAAAAGAATGATCAGCCCGATTCGGATAAATAACGGCCATCTCAGCCAAGAAATAAAGATCCGGTTTGACTTCATTCTTTTTCCCCTTCTTCAGATAATGAAATAGATAAAATCTGTTTAATAATCGTATTCAGCTTCTCATTTAGCTTTTCCTGACCGTACAGGTCGCGGGCCTGCTTCATGAGATCAGCTGTATCGTCTTCCAGCTGAATGAGCGGTTCGTCGATTTCGGATTCATTATAAAACTGGATAAATACGTCCAGCCCTTCATTCATCCGGTCAATCGCTGTACTCAGCTGTTCCTTTTCCTCGCTCGTCACTTTCATGTTCATCACACCCGTGCTCTTTTTATAACAGTATGTCCCACTTCCGCCATTGTTTTTCAAAAAATGAACAAAACATATAAAACCGGATTTCTCCATAAACTAAAACAAATAGGCGAAAAAAGGATGGAACAGATGACGATCATTCAAAGAACCGTCGTGGTTTTGATCGGTACGCAGCTTGCGGCATCCGCAGTGATTTTGTTTATTTTCGACTTGAATTCGTATAATCACTTCTCCGATAGCTTCTCATGGCATCATTTTTTAAAAGAGCTGATTGGAGGCTTTTCTTTTTATTTGTTTTCGGCCGGCTTGTTCCTTTTGCTTATCGGAATGTGTGCGCCTAGACGGAAGAAGAAGCGCTTTTCTGTACACGAGAAAGAAAACTCATTAAAATAATCGTAATAAAGAAACATACGATCTTTAAAAAAGGATGATGAAACATGCTGTTTATATTTTTAACAATAGCCGCATTGGGATTGTCGTTTTGGGCACAATTTAAAGTAAAGAGCAACTTTGAAAAATATTCAAAAGTGGAAGCCTCAAGCGGTCGAACAGGGGCAGAAACGGCAAGACGGATTCTAGATATAAACGGTCTTTACGACGTGCCGGTCGAACCGGTAAGAGGCGCTTTAACAGACCATTACGACCCGACAAGACGGGTGGTGCGTTTATCTGAGCCGGTCTATTACGGCCGCTCAATTTCCGCCATCTCCGTAGCTTCCCATGAAGTCGGACATGCCTTGCAGCATCAGGAGTCATATGGTGCGCTTGTGCTGAGACATAAAATTTTCCCAGTCGTGAATTTTGCATCCGGTGTAGCTCCTTTGCTTTTCTTAGGAGGCATGCTTCTCGGCAGCCTGAATTTGATCGGGCTTGGCATCATTCTGTTTTCAGCCGCTGTCTTTTTCCAGCTGATCACACTGCCTGTCGAATTCAATGCAAGTTCACGCGCGAAGCAAATTATTGTGTCAGAAGGATTCATCCGGAACAATGAAGAGAATGGGGTAAATAAAGTGCTGAGCGCCGCCGCCTTAACGTATGTGGCCGCCGCCCTGGTTTCCCTGTTTGAACTTCTTCGCTTTGTGATGATCTTCTTAAACGGTCGTAATGAGAATTAACGTTAAGGAGGTGGCCCCTTACCATTTATGGTAAGGGCTTTTTTTGCTTATATTACAATTGATCGCCATTTTTGTTTTGATTGGCATTACGGCTGTTTTCGTTGCAGCCGAATTTGCAATCGTCAAAATCAGAGGTTCAAAAATCAATCAGCTCATCGAAAGCGGAGACAGCCGGGCGCTTGCCGCACATAAGATCATCTCCAATCTTGACGAGTATTTATCAGCCTGCCAGCTCGGGATTACAATTACAGCACTCGGCCTTGGATGGCTTGGTGAACCGACATTTGAACGCATTCTTCATCCCTTATTTACAGCGGCAGGCATACCGGAACCGTTTAACCACATTGTCACATTTGTAATTGCATTTATCATCGTCACTTTTTTGCATGTGGTAATGGGTGAGCTTGCGCCGAAAACGGTTTCCATTCAAAAGGCTGAAGCTGTCAGTTTATGGATTGCAAAGCCGCTGATCTGGTTTTATAAAATCACATATCCGTTTATCAAAGCATTGAATGGCTCTGCAAGTTTTCTTGTGAAATTGTTTGGCTTTCATTCAGTCAAGGAGCATGAGGTTGTCATCAGCGAGGAAGAACTGAGGCTGATCCTGTCAGAAAGCTATGAAAAAGGGGAAATCAACCAGTCCGAATTTCGCTATGTGAATAAGATTTTTGAATTCGACAACCGGGTGGCGAGAGAAATTATGATTCCGCGAACAGAAATCGCTGTCATCTCTCTGGAGCAGTCGCTTGAAGAAGCGATTCATCTCATCATTAACGAACGGTATACACGGTATCCTGTCATCAAAGAAGATAAGGATCATATTTTAGGGATTATCAACAGCAAAGATATGTTTAAAGCGTATTTTCTCGGCCAGCCGATTAAGCTGAAGCAAATTATGAGACCTGTCATCAGGGTCATTGAAAACATTCCTGTTCAGCAGCTTTTAATCCGCATGCAGAAGGAACGGATTCATATGGCCATTCTCGTTGATGAATACGGGGGAACGGCGGGACTTGTAACTGTCGAGGATATTATCGAAGAAATTGTCGGGGAAATCCGTGATGAATATGATCAGGATGAAACGCCGCATATTTTGAAAAAAGGCGAGCACCATTATGTGATGGATGGCAAAGCGCTAATAGATGAAGTGAATGACCTGCTCGACATTGCCATTGAGAATGAAGAAATTGATACGATTGCAGGCTGGCTTCTGACGCAAAAAATGGAGCTGGAAGCAGGAGATGTGATACAGGCGGAGGGCTGCGAGTTTAAAATCCTCGACGCCGAAGACCATCACATTCGATTTGTCGAAATCAAAAAAACAGAGTTTTAATCAAAAACAGCCGGGCTGGATCGCGGCTGTTTTTTTGAGTTCAAAGAAAATCAGGACCAAAGGCTTCTGAAAAATTGATCAGTCTCCTGTCATCGGCAAGAGGCTTTTTTTCTGAAAAAATGAATGCTTCAAAGGCCTTTTTCTACATAAGATATAAAAACCGCACACGCAGGAAGGAGTGGCTGTATGAAAAAGGCTTGGTGGAAGGAAGCGGTGGTCTACCAAATTTATCCCCGCAGCTTCAAGGATTCAAACAGCGATGGAATCGGGGATATTCAAGGAATCAGGTCCAAGCTTCCGTACATAAAAGAACTTGGTGCCGATGTGATTTGGATTTGTCCTTTGTACGACTCACCCAATGCGGATAACGGCTATGATATAAGAGATTACAAAAACATATTGAGCGATTTCGGCACAATGGCAGATTTCGATCAGCTGCTTCATGATATTCATGAGCTTGGCATGAAGCTCATTATGGATCTTGTCGTGAATCATACAAGTGATGAACATCCATGGTTCATTGAATCACGTGCATCTTTACAATCCCAAAAACGCGACTGGTATATTTGGAAGGACGGGAAAGACGGAAAAGAGCCAAACAATTGGGAAAGCATTTTCGGAGGATCGGCTTGGCAGTATGATCAGCAGACAAGCCAGTATTATCTCCACCTTTTTGATAAAAAGCAGCCAGACCTGAACTGGGAAAATCAAGAGGTAAGAAACGCCGTTTATGACATGGTCAATTGGTGGCTCGATAAAGGCATAGACGGATTTCGGGTGGATGCCATTTCTCATATTAAGAAAAAAGAAGGGCTGCCTGATCTGCCGAATCCGAAAGGGCTGTCCTATGTTCCTTCTTTTCCTTATCATATGAATGCTGAGGGCATATTGGATTTTTTAACAGAGCTGAAGGAAAACACATTTTCCCGCTATCCGATCATGACGGTCGGAGAGGCAAACGGTGTCGCGGCAAAGGAGGCGGCTGAGTGGGCGGGAGAGGAATCCGGCATTTTCAGCATGATTTTTCAATTTGAACATCTCGGTCTGTGGGATATTGAGATCAATGAAAGTATCGATATCGTAGCATTCAAACGGATTTTAACAGAGTGGCAGAACCGTTTAGAGGGAATCGGCTGGAATGCTTTGTTTATGGAAAACCATGATCAGCCCCGTTCTGTTTCTGTATGGGGAGACGACGGGAATTCCTTAAAGGAAAGTGCAAAAGCGCTCGCCGCTGTTTATTTTCTGATGAAAGGCACGCCGTTTATTTATCAGGGACAGGAAATCGGCATGACCAATGTGGCGTTTCCTTCCATTGAGGATTATGATGATGTCGCGATGAAGCGGCTGTATGACATAGAGACCGCAAAAGGCGCTTCTCACGAGGAAGTGATGAAGATTGTCTGGAAAAAGGGAAGAGACAATTCTCGAACACCAATGCAATGGAATGCTTCTTGTCACGCTGGGTTTTCTGATGCCAAGCCATGGATTGGGATAAATGACAATTACACATGGCTGAACGCCGAGGCGCAAATAAACGATAACACATCTGTCTATCACTTTTACAAAAGCTTGATCAAACTCCGCCAAACATATGATGTATTTATTTATGGCCAATACGAGCTGATTTTGCCGGAAGATCAGCAAATCTTTGCATACCTTCGCAAAAACGAGAGCCAAACTGCGCTAATTGCGGCAAATCTGACGGGTGCGCCGGCGTTCTGCAGATATCCCGCATTGCCGTTATCTTCTGACAAACTTCTATTGTCGAATATGGAAACAGAACCGCACAAGCATACGACATCACTGCTGTTAAAACCTTATGAAGCCAGAGTATATCTATGGCAATAAAACTCCAGAAACAAGCTGGAGTTTTTGTTTTCTTCAGGTTTATGAGCCTGGTTTAACAGGAAAAAAAGAACACAGAACGAATATGCAAAGAGAAGGGGAATTGAAAGGAGAAACAAATGCTGAAAACTCTGCAAATCAAAACAAACAAAAGAGATGAAATGGTTGAAATCACTCACGAGGTGGAAGCGTTTCTTCAAGAAACAGGAGTGGCAAGCGGGGCAGCGCTGATTTACTGTCCGCATACGACGGCGGGCATTACAATTAATGAAAATGCCGATCCCGATGTAAAAAGAGATATGCTCCGAAGATTTGATGAGATGTATCCATGGGACCATGAGCTGGACCGCCATATGGAAGGCAATACAGCTGCACATATGAAGTCCAGTACGGTAGGCGCTTCACAGCATGTCATCATTGAAAACGGGCGTCTCATTCTCGGGACGTGGCAAGGTATTTATTTCTGCGAATTTGACGGCCCGCGTCATCGAACTTGCCATATCAAAATCATGGAATAACAGGAGGTGCTTCTATGACTCAATGGATGAAAGCACTATCATTATCAAAGCCTGTCATTCAGGCGCCGATGGCAGGCGGCCTGGTCACACCCCGACTGGCAGCCGCTGTGTCGAATGAAGGCGCGCTCGGAAGTCTCGCTTCCGGATATCTCAGTCCAGCTACGCTTGAAAAACAAATCATCGAGATGCAGGAATTGACCAGCAGCGCTTTTCAGGTAAATGTGTTTGTGCCGGAAAAAAGAAAGACACCGGACGATAAAACGGTTCACACATGGAAACAGAACATTCCGTTTGCGGAACAGGCGGCTGCTTTTCCTTTAGAGGAGGAAGAGTGGGAGGATTTTCATCAAAAAATAAATCTGATTCTTACATACAATGTAAGAGCCTGTTCATTTACGTTCGGCATTCCGCCTGATGAAAGCATTCATTTATTAAAGAAAAATGGCTGCTGTCTTATCGGAACGGCTACTTCGCCGCAAGAAGCCGTCCTGCTGGAAGAGCGCGGAATGGATATCATCGTGCTGCAAGGCAGTGAAGCAGGCGGCCACCGCGGTTCTTTTCTGCCGGTCAGCGGAGAGTCTGCTATTGGCTTAATGTCACTGGTTCCCCAAGCAGCAGACGCTGTTTCAGCACCCGTGATTGCGGCGGGCGGAATTGCAGACCGCCGCGGCGTCCAAGCGGCTCACTGTCTCGGAGCGCAAGGTGTACAGGTCGGGACTCCGTTTCTTATGTGTGAGGAAAGCGAAGCCTCTGAAACGTACAGACAGGAATTAAAAGAAGCGCATGGAACAGACACGCGCCTTACCGCATTGTTTTCGGGGAAGCCTGCAAGGGGTATAGTCAACCAATGGATGAAAGAGCAACAAGCTGAAGAGGCAAATACACTTCCTTATCCATTGCAAAACACGTTAACAAAACCGATGAGAAAACATGCCGCCGCAGCCAAAGATTCCGGTCACATGTCTCTGTGGGCGGGGCAATCAGTCGGATTGCTCAATGGGCCCGCTGACGTGAAAACGCTGATAGCTGAGCTTTGCTAATCGTAACGTAACTAACAGAGGTGACAGACGATGAACATTCTTCAATATTCTTATAAAAAGAAAGGGAAAATTGAGTTTGTATTTGAAGACTGGCCTCATTCAAAAGTTACAATGGCTCCCATCAAAGGGTATTATTTTGTCCGGTTTATCAAGTGGAGCAGCCAAGATCCCATCGTGACGAGAAATGACCTTGAAAAAATGGAATGGGCTGCGAACCAGTATGTCGGCACAGCCCCTTTCTATCGAAAACGAAAAGCATTTGAAACCCCATCGTCCCCAAAATAGACGGTGGGGTTTTTAGCGGGTGATGGGATAGAGAGACGGAATATCAAGCCTGGTTGCTTGTGAAAGGAGATAAGCTGACTGTACGGCTCCTTTTCGTCTGAAAGAATTCAGCTTATCAATAATTTGCTGAGCGTTTAAAATTCCCAGGCCGTGAGCAAAATATTTGTCCTTTTCTAATAAAATCACATTTTCGCCTCTCCACTGCGCTTTCTGCGGATCAAATTCAGGATTTTTAAAATACAAACAGTCTCCCAGGAAAAAGTGATGTCCCGTTTCCGTATATATCGGCAATTTCTCATAATGCCAGTCATATAAAATAATTCTGTCAAAGGCTGCGTCGAATTTTTCTTCTCCGATGGTTTTAAGCAATGCTAAGTAATAAATCACAACGATTGCCGTCGCGCATTCAAATGCGTAAAACGGGCCGTTTTCTGCAATATCCCGAATCGCCTTTGAAGGCGGCATTTTATACTTAAGCTCCAGAGCCCCTTCCGGTGAAACCCGCCAATACGCTGTATTCCCGTATGTTTTTACAAAGGTGGCGAACTTCGCCCCGCTTTTATGCAGCGCTTTTGCCGATTCAACGATGTTCATGCGCAAATGAAGCTCAAACATCAGTTCAGCGATCGAATGATAATCAAACTGAACGGGTGTATCAATCATTTCTTTTAGCAGCGGATTCAGGTTTTTGTCAATTTGCCAGTTTTCAATGTCTTGGGGACGGAGCCATTGTCCGGATACAATAATCATCTGAAGCCCCCCTTGTTTTTTATAAACTATGCACAAGGCTTGGGCAATGAAAGCTAAAAAGACAGAGAAATGTCAGGAAGGAAATTTCTTCTATTTTAAAAACTTTTTAAAGCAGCCGATATATACTGTATCAAACCTGAAGGAGAAGCTGGATATGAAGACTTTTATCAATTGGCTGACAAAACCGTCTATTTCTAGAAAACTAATGATTTCATTTGTTGTGATTTTAATCATTCCGATTCTTATATTGGAATTCAGTTCTTATCGCTCAGCAAGCGGAAAACTGGATCAGGAAATCATGGGAAATGCGAAAAATAGTGTCGATTCATTTAATACAACAGTTACAAATGATTTAGGAGCAAAAGCGAAAGGCGTCAGCTTTTTCAGCGAATCACTGAAAAGCTCCGCATTTAAAGGAAAATCCAAACAAGAAGAGCTTAAGGCCAAGTTTTCGCAATATGTTTCCATTAACCAAGATGTAGCCAGAATTTACGGAGGGGCAGAAAACGGAACATATGTACAGGCACCGAAAGAAAAATTGCCGGATGGCTACGATCCGAGAAAACGCTCTTGGTACCAGGATGCAATGAAAGCCGGCGGTGAAATCGTAGTGACCGATCCTTATGTGGCAGCCAGCGACGGAAGCATGGTCATTACCATTGCTCAGGAATTGAAGGATGGTTCAGGCGTCGTCGCCATGGATATCACAATTGATAAACTGTTAGAACAGATGAAACAAATTAAAGTCGGAAAAGAAGGCTATGTTTTCATCGCGACGAAAAACAAAACATATGTCGCCCATCAAAACCATAAGGCTGGTGAAAAGCTGTCTGGCGACTGGGTTGCCAAAATGTATGACAAGGACAGCGGCGAGCTGCAGTATACCCTGAATCATGAAGATAAAAAGATGACATATACGACAAATCAACTGACTGGCTGGAAAATTGCCGGCACCATGTATATGAGTGAAATCAAGGAATCCTCAAAATCTGTCCTGACAACAGGCATGATCGTGCTGATTGCTTCAATACTGGCAGGCGGAATGTTAATCCTGTTTATCGTTGGTTCAATCACAAAACCGTTAAAACGTCTGGTTCAATCATCAAAAATGATCAGCAGCGGGGATCTGACAGAAACCATCGAAATCCGTTCGAAAGATGAACTGGGCGAGCTTGGCGAAAGCTTCAACGAAATGGGACAATCCTTGCGTTCGCTTATCAGCGCCATTCAAGACTCGGTTAATAATGTTGCCGCATCATCCGAACAGCTGACTGCATCCGCCGGGCAAACGAGCAAGGCGACGGAGCATATTACAATGGCAATTGAGCAGTTCTCAAACGGAAACGAAGAGCAAAGTGAAAAAGTGGAGTCCAGCTCTCATCAGCTGAACATGATGAATGAAGGGCTCCAGCAAGTCTCACAAACATCATCAGACATTACGAAAGCGTCTATCCAATCAACGGAAATCGCGGGTACAGGCGAGAAGTTTGTCCAGCAGACAGTCGGGCAGATGAATTCAATTAATGAGTCGGTTCAGCAGGCTGAAGCAGTGGTGAAAGGGTTAGAAGAAAAATCAAAAGATATCACGAGTATTTTACGAGTCATCAATGGGATTGCTGATCAAACAAACCTGCTGGCATTAAATGCAGCCATTGAAGCGGCGCGGGCCGGGGAATCTGGACGAGGCTTCTCTGTTGTAGCGGAGGAAGTGCGTAAACTGGCCGTTCAATCTGCAGATTCATCTAAAGAAATCGAGAATCTGATCCAGGAAATCGTTGCAGAAATCGAAACTTCTCTTCACATGTTTAAAGCCGTTAATCAAGAAGTGCAATCAGGGCTAGTTGTCACAGACAATACAAAGGAAAGCTTCCAAAGTATTTTCAGCATGACAAATGAGATTGCAGACAAATTGCAGACGATGAATACAACCGTTGAACAGCTGTCAGGCCGTTCAGAGCATGTATCGGCAGCAGTGAGCGGAATTGCCGATGTTTCAAGAGAAAGCTCGGCAAGCATTCAAGACATTGCTGCATCGGCCGAGGAGCAGCTTGCTTCTATGGAAGAAATCAGTTCATCAGCCACGACCCTGGCGCAGATGGCAGAAGAGCTCCGTGATCTGACAAAGAAATTTAAAATTGAATAAGAGCAAAAAACAGCGCTTATGAAGCGCTGTTTTTTGTATAAGAAATAATATAAAAGACCTGTCTAAACCGGTGAGTTTTGAACTATTTTTCATTTTTTCCTTCATTTCCAATGTAAGATAAAGGAATATCAGCCGATATCATTTGTAAATTATTGAAAGAAGGTTCAAGAGGAATGAAAAAAACACTCACCACCATTCGCAGATCATCAATTGCCAGGAGACTCATTATTTCTTTCCTGCTGATCTTAATTGTCCCGATTACGGCACTATCGGTAAGCGCTTATCAATCAGCCGTTGCATCTCTTGACATACAGATGACGCAAAGCGCAAAGGAAAACGTTCAAATATTAGATAACATTATTGATGGCAAAATCAAAACGACTGAAAAAAGTCTCGCGTTTTTCAGCGATTGGGCGACAGCAGACAAGTTGAAAGACAAGAAAAAAACGGAGCTCAAACAAGAATTTAAACAATTTATTCAAATGAATGACAATGTCGCTGCTGTGTTTTCAAGCAGCAAAGACGGGGCATTCACACGCTATCCGCACGCAGACATGCCGAGTGACTTTAATGCTTTAGAACGTGACTGGTACACAGAAGCCATGGCTAATAAAGGAAAGACAATTGTGACCGAACCTTACGAATCCATTTCATCAGGAAAAATGGTTGTCACCATTGCGCGCCAGACAAAGGACGGATCAGGCGTTGTCGCCATGGATATGAAAATCGATGACCTTGTGGCAACAGCAAAAGAAATCAGTATTGGTAAAGAAGGCTATGCCTTTATCCTCAGCCAAAATAAAAAAGTCATCGCCTACTCCGGTGAAAAAGCGGGAACGCAGTTAGAAGGGGAGTGGATAGACAAACTTTACAAAGACAAAAGCGGCGACTTTGAATATACGCACAAAAGAGAGAAGAAGAAAATGGCGTTCGCCACAAGCGAAACAACAGGCTGGAAAATCAGCGGCACGATGTATGCCGACGAGATTCATGATGCCGCAAGCAGGGTTCTTGTTATGGCATCAGTTGTTCTGGCCATTGCCATTGCAGCCGGAATAACGGCGATTTATTTTGTCATTCGGTCGATTACAAGGCCTTTAAAACGCATCGTTGCGTCAGCTGAAAAAATCAGCAAAGGCGATTTAACAGAAACGATAGAAATCAAATCAAAAGACGAACTCGGGGTTCTGAGCCAAAGCTTCAACAATATGGCGCACTCTCTCCGCTCGCTGATCTGCGGCATCAAAGAATCTGTAGAACATGTCGCCTCATCGTCAGAAGAGCTGACAGCTTCTGCAGATCAGACAAGCAAGGCCACTGAACACATTACAATGGCGATCGAACAATTTTCAAACGGAAGCGAAAACCAGAGCGACAGAATCGAGACGACAACAGAACAAATTAATGAAATGAACGACGGACTGGCAGAGCTGGCCCGGGCAGCGGTAGTCATTACAGAAACCTCTGCAGACTCCACCGAAGTGTCAAGCGCAGGGGAAACACTCGTTCAGAGAACAGCCGGCCAAATGAATACGATTGATCATTCTGTGAAAGAAGCGGAGAAAGTGGTCAAAGGCCTGGAAATCAAATCAAAGGATATTACAAATATTTTACGTGTTATCAACGGCATCGCGGATCAAACCAATCTTTTAGCATTAAATGCCGCCATTGAAGCGGCCAGAGCAGGAGAGTACGGACGAGGCTTTTCTGTGGTTGCTGAAGAAGTGAGAAAACTTGCGGTACAGTCGGCGGATTCAGCAAAGGAAATTGAATCGCTGATCAGTGAAATCGTAAAAGAAATTCATACATCATTAAACGTTCTTCAATCCGTGAATAAAGAAGTGGAAACAGGTCTGGTCATGACAGACGAAACAAAACAAAGCTTTAAACATATATCCAAAATGACGAATCAAATTGCCGCAGAACTGCAAAACATGAATGCGACGGTTGAACAGCTGTCGGCAGGGTCTCAGGAAATTTCCGCTGCTTCTATAGATATCGCCGCTATTTCTAAAGAAAGTTCAGACGGCATTCAAGATATCGCCGCTTCAGCCGAGGAGCAGCTTGCCTCCATGGAAGAAATCAGCTCATCGGCGCAGACGCTTGAAAAAATGTCCGAAGAGCTGCGAGATTTGACAAAACGATTTAAATTGGATGATTAATAGATCTAAATCACTAATTTTTAATAGGGATTTAGTTATTTTTCTTGAATTTCTTCTTTTTTAATGTATATATTTACCCATTTTCAGCCGATATGAAGGGTAGCATAAAAAAGGAGAAATGAACTGATGAAAAAAATACTCCAACTTATCAAACAGAGATCAATTACACGGAAGCTTCTTGTTTCCTTTCTATCGATTCTCATCATACCGGTTGCCATAGTAGCGGCGATTGCTTATGGGTCTGCCAGCAGCTCGCTCGACAGACAGATGATGGGAAGCGCCCTAGAAAATGTACAGCAGCTAAACGAAATCATTAACACCAGCATCGGAGAAAAAGAAAACAGTGCCGAATACTTCAGTGAATGGCTGACACAAAAGAAATATAAAGCAAAGAGCAATGCCAGCATTGAAGAGAAATTCTCACAATATATTAAAATCAATAAAGACGTGGAATCCATTTATACGAGTGACAAAGACGGACGCTTTACCCGTTATCCGGATCTGCCGATGCCAAGCGATTATAATCCCGTTGAACGGGACTGGTACAAAAAAGCGGTTGCCAATAATGGCAAAGCCGTCATAACAGATCCATACAAAACAGCATCTACGAACACAATGGTTGTGACAATTGCCCAGCAGACAAAAGACGGATCAGGCGTTATCGCAATCAACATGACGATCGATAACCTGCTGAAAACGACGAAACAAGTGAACATCGGCACAGAAGGCTATGCTTTTATTATGACGAAAGACAAAAAGGTCGTTGCGCATCCTGACGAGACTTCAGGTACCGAATTGAAAGGCGACTGGCTTGAACAGATGCTGTCTGCCGATAAAGGCGATTTTCAATACAGCATGAACGGCGATAAGAAAAAAATGGCCTTTGATACGAACAAGCTAACGGGATGGAAGATAGGCGGAACGATGTATCTGGACGAGATTCATGATGCGGCTAAGCCTGTGCTTCACCTCGCATTAATTGTCCTGATTGCAGCCATTCTCGTTGGTATCATCGTGATGACATTGGTTATTCGATCAATCACGACACCGCTGAAACAGCTTGTCGGTTCATCTAAGCGGATCAGTGAGGGAGATTTAACGGAAACGATTGATATCCGTTCAAAAGATGAACTGGGCGAACTGGGCAAAAGCTTTAACAATATGGCGTCTTCACTTCGCTCTCTCATACACGCCATTCAGGATTCGGTAGACAATGTTGCCGCTTCCTCCGAGGAATTGACGGCATCTGCCGCGCAAACAAGCAAGGCGACCGAGCATATCACATTGGCGATAGAACAATTTTCAAACGGCAATGAAAAACAAAATGAAAACATCGAAACAGCGGCCGAGCATATTTATCAGATGAATGACGGGTTGACGAATATGGCTCAAGCTTCTGAAGTCATTACAGATTCATCTGTTCAATCGACAGAAATCGCGAGTGCGGGCGGACAGCTTGTTCATCAGACTGTCGGCCAAATGAACGTGATAGACAAGTCCGTGAAAGAAGCGGAACAAGTTGTTCGCGGATTGGAAACCAAATCAAAAGACATCACAAACATTCTGCGCGTGATTAACGGTATTGCTGACCAAACGAACCTGCTTGCACTAAACGCTGCCATTGAAGCGGCGCGCGCAGGCGAATACGGGCGCGGCTTCTCAGTCGTAGCGGAAGAAGTCAGAAAACTGGCTGTACAGTCCGCTGATTCAGCTAAAGAGATTGAAGCGCTCATCATTGAAATCGTGAAAGAAATCAACACATCTCTCGGCATGTTCCAGTCTGTGAACCAAGAGGTGCAAACAGGCCTTGACATCACAGATCAAACAGAGACAAGCTTTAAACGAATTTCTGAAATGACAAACCAGATAGCCGGAGAACTGCAAAACATGAGTGCGACGGTTCAGCAGCTTTCTGCCAGCTCTGAAGAGGTATCGGGAGCGTCTGAGCATATTGCATCGATTTCAAAAGAAAGCTCAGCCCACATTCAAGATATCGCGGCATCAGCCGAAGAGCAGCTTGCTTCTATGGAAGAAATCAGCTCTTCAGCAGAAACACTTTCAAGCATGGCTGAAGAGCTTCGCGATATGACAAAACGATTCAAAATCGAATAATGAGTCAAAACACCCAAGGTTCTGCGCTTGGGTGTTTTTTTTAGTTTTTTTATTAAAGCTTTTATCCTAGCTTGACGATATTATTTTTAGCTTAAAGGAGGAATTATCGAGAATGGGAAAATTCATACATTGGATCAAACAGCCATCAATCAGCAAACCGCTTATCGCTGCGTTTCTGACAGTGCTCATTTTGCCGATTGGGGTGTTAGCATATTTCAGTTATCAATCAGCTTGGAACGCACTGGACAGGGAACTTACGAATAGTGCAATAGGAAACGTTGAAGAACTCAACAGCACACTTGAAAACAAATTGAAAAATAAAGCAAAAGCAATTGATTATTACAGCGAGACGATTGAAAAGGACATATTACAAGGCAAAAACAAAACCTTACTGAATGAAAAATTTAAGCAGTACACAACACTAAATGCCGATGTAGGAGCAATCTATGCGGCTTCAGAAAATAAAAAGCTTTACAAATATCCGGAAAGCGGCGTTCCTAAAGGTTTCGATCCGACAGAACGTGACTGGTACAAACAAGCCGTTGCGAAAAAAGGACAGGCTGTATTCTCAGAGCCGTATACTGACGAAGCGACAGGGGATATCGTTGTTACGATTTCCAAACAATTAAAAGATGGCTCAGGGGTCATAGCGCTTGATTTAAATCTGGATGAAGTGCTGGCAGCTTCACAGAGAATAAAAATCGGTAAAAACGGCTTTGCATTTATTACAACAGGCAACAAAAAATATATCGCCCATCCGACGATTAAGCCTGGAACAACTGGATCCGGCGACTGGACAAAAGAGGTATATTCAAAAGCAGACGGCTCATTTGAATATACCTTCGAAGGCAAAGAAAAGAAAATGGCATTTGCGACAAATAAACTGACAGGGTGGAAAATCGCGGGTACGTACTTTGTCAGTGAATTGCAAGATGCTTCAAGTCCGGTACTGAACACTGCCGTTATCATTCTATGCGTGTCAATTGTGATCGGCGGCATACTCATTCTCTTTATTATACGCGCCATCACCAAACCGTTAAGAAAACTGGTTTCAACATCTGCGAAAATCAGCAGCGGAGATTTAACGGAAGTGATTGATATTCAGTCGAAAAATGAGTTTGGTCAGCTAGGAGAAAGCTTTAACGAGATGTCTGAATCATTGCGTTCTGTCATCGGTGTTATTCAAACGTCTGTAGAAAATGTGGCATCATCTTCTGAAGAACTGACGGCAAGTGCAGCCCAAACGAGTAAGGCGACTGAACACATTACGCTGGCAATCGAACAGTTTTCAAATGGCAACGAGGCGCAAAGCGAGAAATTGGAAACAAGCTCAGATCATCTTTCTCAAATGAACCACGGCATATCAAAAGTGGCTCAGGCTTCATCAACCATTACAAAGTCTTCAATCCAGTCCTCTGAGGCAGCCGGAAGCGGAGAAAAACTGGTAGAGCACACAGTCGGCCAAATGAAGACAATCGATGAATCCGTTCAAAAAGCTGAAGCCGTCGTCAAAGGCCTTGAAACAAAATCTCAGGACATTACCAGCATCTTAAATGTAATCAATGGCATTGCCGATCAAACGAACTTGTTGGCTTTAAATGCAGCAATTGAGGCAGCCAGAGCCGGAGAATACGGCAGAGGCTTCTCTGTTGTAGCGGAAGAGGTCAGAAAACTTGCTGTGCAATCTGCAAGTTCTGCGAAGGAAATTGAAGGATTAATTCAAGAGATTGTCAGAGAAATCAGCACGTCGCTCTCTATGTTCCAATCCGTGAATCATGAAGTAAAAGAAGGTTTGCAAATTACAGATCAAACAGCTGAAAGCTTTAAGCAAATCTATGAGATGACATCGCAAATATCCGGTGAATTGCAAAATCTGAATGCGACGGTTGAACAGCTGTCAGTCGGATCACAGGAAGTATCAAGTGCGGTTGAGGAGATTTCCGCAGTAGCGAAAGAAGGCTCAGCAGGCATTCAAGATATCGCAGCTTCGGCGGAAGAGCAGCTTGCGTCTATGGAGGAAATCAGCTCTTCAGCTGAAACATTGGCGAACATGGCGGAAGAACTTCAAGACATTACGAAAAAATTTAAAATTGAATCTTAATAGAAAAAGAAAGCGGCATATCTTTGCTGCTTTTTTTTGTTTCTGGATAAAAAACAAAAATAAACAAAAGGTATTCAAAAATAAACAAACATCAGATATAATGAAAGCGGATACAAATAAAAGGGACGGGGGAAGATGAAAATGGTGAAACATGTATGGGAATCAGAACATGCCGCCCAGCTGCCAAAGGGTGTTGAAGAATTGGTGTATCGGTCCAATTTAATCGGAGCAGACCGCACTGTATGCAACTGGGGCGGCGGCAATACGTCGATGAAAACAGCGGAGAAGGATTTTAGAGGCCGTGAAACAGAAGTGATGTGGGTAAAAGGAAGCGGCTCAGACTTGGCAACAATGAAAGCGCATAACTTTACCGGCCTGAGATTAGATGACATCCGTCCGCTGATTGAAAGAGACCAGATGTCAGATGAAGAAATGGTAGATTACTTGTCTCATTGTATGATAGACAGCAAACATCCCCGCCCTTCCATTGAAACACTCTTACACGCATTTCTGCCATACAATCATGTTGACCATACCCATCCGGATGCGATTATCAGCATTTGCTGCGCAGATAATGGAAAACAAATTGCCGAAGATATTTACGGCAGCCGGTTTGTATGGGTGCCATACGTTCGCCCGGGATTTACTCTGTCTAAAATGATCGCAGACGGCGTGGCAAACAATCCAAATGCCGAGCTTGTCTTAATGGAAAAACACGGCTTAGTCACTTGGGGAGATACGTCAGAGAAGTGTTATGAGAAAACGATCTCCATTATTCAAGAAGCCGAGCAGTACATTCATGAACGCATCAACCAAAAACAGCGATTCGGCGGCAGACGATACCAGTCACTGCCAGCTGATAAGCGGAAACAAATTCTCGCGGGTATCATGCCTGTTATCCGAGGAGCTGTAAGCGATGAAAAGAAAATGATCCTCTCCTATGACGCTCATGAAGAGGTATTGGAATTTGTAAACAGCGTGCAAGCGCCGGAGCTTTCTCAAATTGGCGCTGCGTGTCCGGATCACCTCGTTCATACGAAGCGTGTCCCGCTGTACATTGAATGGAATCCGGAAACGCAAGATGCACAGGAGCTGGAGGATCTTCTGAAGTCAGGGATCGAGCGCTTCAAAGCAGAGTATCAAGCTTACTTTGCACGCAATCAGCAGGAAGGGGATCAAATCTTTGAATCAGCGCCGCGTGTCATATTGATTCCTGGCATTGGAATGGTCAATACGGGAAAAAGCCTTGCCATGTCAAAAGTTAGCGGTGCTTTATACCAGAGAGCTATTGCTGTAATGAAAGGCTCTGCCTCACTCGGACGATTTGTTTCATTAAACGAAAATGAATCCTATCATGTTGAATACTGGCCGCTGGAATTATATAAACTCACGCTGGCCCCGCCGGAAGCAGAATTTTCTCGAAAAGTAGCATTGATAACAGGTGGCGCCGGCGGAATCGGAAGTGCAGCCTGCCGGCACTTTGCAGCAGAAGGCGGACACGTGATCGCGGCTGACCTGAATGGAGAAGGCGCACAAAAAATTGCCGAGGAAATAAACGAAACGTACGGAGAAGGACGCGCAATGGCTGTCAAAATGGATGTGACAAATGAAGATGAGGTACAGTCTGCCTTTGAACAAGCAGCGCTTACCTACGGCGGCGTTGACATTGTCGTTAATAATGCAGGACTGGCAACATCAAGCCCTTTTGACGAAACAAGTCTAAAAGAATGGAATCTCAATATCAATGTATTGGGAACCGGCTATTTTCTCGTGGCCCGCGAAGCGTTTAAGCAAATGAAACAGCAAAACATAGGCGGAAGCATGGTGTTTGTGGGATCGAAAAACGCTGTCTATGCGGGAAAAAACGCTTCAGCCTACAGTTCGGTAAAAGCACTTGAAACCCATTTGGCTCGATGTATTGCGGCAGAAGGAGGAGAATACGGCATTCGTGTAAACTCAGTTTTGCCTGACGCGGTTCTCCAAGGCTCAGCGATTTGGGGGTCAAGCTGGCGGGAGGAACGGGCTGCGGCATATGGAATAGAGCCGGATCAGCTAGAGGAACATTATCGAAAACGCACAACGCTTTTGGTTAATATTTACCCTCAGGATATTGCCGAATCAATCGCGTTTTTGGCTTCTTCTAAAGCTGAAAAGACGACAGGGTGTATGATTACAGTAGACGGCGGCGTCCCGGCAGCTTTTTCGCGTTAGAAGTATGCTATGATTTGGGAAAAGCAAGACGGATATTCATGAGGAAGGACGTTACCGATGTTAGTAGCAGAGCGGCAGAAAAAAATAGTCGAACTAGTGAATAAGCGTTTAAGCATCCGCGTATCCGAATTGAGTGACATATTTTCTGTCACAGAAGAAACGATTCGGCGGGACCTGGAGAAGCTTGAGAAAGAGCATAAGCTGAGCCGCAGCCACGGAGGTGCGGTCAGCATTCAGCAGCAGGAGTCAGAAATTCATTTTTCTGAACGTGAAATTACAAATGTAATAGAGAAAAAAGCCATTGCTCACGAAGCGGCCAAATATGTAAAAAGCGGTGACCGAATCATTCTCGATGCAAGCACCACTGCATGGTACATGGCGAAAATACTCCCTGATATTGAGCTCACCGTCATTACAAACTCAATGAAGGCAGCCATTGAACTGAGCAAAAAACAAAAAATATCAGTTATTTCAACCGGCGGTATCTTGCTGACAAAATCATTATCATTTGCGGGACCGTTAGCTGAGCGTTCACTTGAAACTTATCATGTAAATAAAACTTTTCTGTCCTGCCAAGGGTTTGATATGGAACATGGAATGAGCGACTCAAATGAGTGGCAGGCACTGCTTAAAATACGGATGATTGAAAGATCGGATCAGACCATTTTGATGGCCGATTCAAGCAAATGGGGGAACCGCGAGTTTTCACATATCGCCTCTTTGCAGGATGTCAGCTGCATCATTACCGATTCCAGACTTGATCCGGTATCAGTAAAAGCCCTTGAAGAAAAGAATGTGAAAGTAACAGCCGTCCCCCTTCCTAAAGAAAGGGTGAAAGGATGATATATGCTGCTGTTGATATAGGGGCATCAAGCGGGAGAGTCATAATAGGCGAACTCCAGGAAGGAAAGCTTGCAGTACAAGAGATTCACCGATTTGCAAACGGCTTCATGCAAAGAGACGGACATGGCTATTGGGATATTGATCATTTGCTAGAGCAAATCCTGCAAGGGCTGCAAAAGGTGAAAGCTCTTGGCTATGACTGCTGCACCGTCGGCATTGATACATGGGCCGTTGATTACGTCTTGCTGGATGAGAAAGGCAGCCGCTTACGAGAAGTCATATCATACCGGGATAAAAGAACAGAGAACACAATGGAGAAGCTTGCGCAAACGATATCAAAAGAAACAATCTATCAAAAAACAGGCATTCAGTTTCAGCCTTTTAACACAATCTATCAATTATATGAAGAAGACCAGGAGCTGCTGAGAAAAACAAAGCAGATTTTAATGGTGCCGGATTATTTAGGCTATTGCTTAACCGGCAAAGCAGCAGCGGAAATCACAAATGCGTCCACGACACAGCTCTTAAACGCCTTAACAGGAAAGTTTGATCCCGAATTGCTCGAAGCCGTGTCTGTTAAGGAACAGCAATTTCCGCCGCTGACTGAACCGGGACAGGAACTCGGCATGCTAAGAAATGATTGGTTTCCAGGCTATGATCTGCCGGCTTGCAGGGTGGTTACCGTCGCAACACATGATACTGCTTCAGCTGTCCTCGCCGCACCAGGCATAAACAACGATTGGGCGTATATCAGCAGCGGAACATGGTCGCTAATCGGAATTGAGAACGAAACGCCGATTATAAATAAACTCGCATTGAAAAACAATTATACAAATGAACGCGGCGCAAACAACACCATTCGTTTCCTGAAAAACATCATTGGCATGTGGATGATACAAGAAGTCCGGAAACAATTACGAGAAGATTATAATTTTCAGCAATTGGCAGAAGAAGCTGGAGAAACAAAACCGTTTCAGCAGTTTATCAACTTAAATGATGATCGTTTTCTGAATCCGAACGACATGATAAAGGAAATACAACATTATTGCAGAGAAACCTTCCAACAGATTCCTCACACAGCAGGCGAACTTGCCTGCTGTATCTACAGCAATTTAGCCATCATCTATGCGATAGCCATCTCAGAACTAGAAACCATTACAGGGAAAAACATTCAACAGCTTCATATTATTGGAGGAGGCGCCCAAAACGACTTCTTAAATCAATTAACCGCTGATATGAGCGGAAAAACGGTATACGCCGGACCTGCTGAGGCGACAGCCATCGGAAATCTGCTGATGCAAATGATTGCTGCCAAAGAAATAAAGGACGTAAACCAGGCCCGCAAGACCGTCAGAAACTCCTTTCCCATAAAAGTGTTTATGCCTAAAGATACTGACCGAAGCGCCATCATTCAGTCCTATCATCAAACTGTTTTGAAAGCGCTATCTAAATGAAAAGAGGTGATCAGCTTGAAAAGAAAAGCGAGTATCATGTTCGTTCATAAAGATAAATTCAAGGAATACAAACAGCGGCATGATGACATTTGGCCAGAAATGGCAGAAGCGCTTAAAGCCCATGGCGCGCATCACTATTCTATTTTTTTAGACGAAGAGACAGGCCGGTTATTTGCTTATTTAGAGATAGAGGATGAGGAAAAGTGGAAGAAGATGGCGGACACAGAGGTTTGCCGCAGATGGTGGAAATCAATGGCGCCATTAATGAAAACAAACGCCGATGACAGTCCCGTTTCAATCGATCTGAAGGAAGTCTTTTATTTCGAATAAAAGGGAGAGAGCCGTATGACGATAAAAGCGAATTATGACAGCGCAAAACAAGAATATGAAAAATGGGGAATTGATGTTGAAGCTGTGTTCCGGCAATTGCAGCAAGTTCCGATCTCAATCCACTGCTGGCAGGGCGATGACATTGAAGGGTTTGAAGTGAATAAGGGCGAGCTTTCCGGCGGCATTGACGTCACAGGCAATTATCCCGGAAAAGCGCAAACCCCCGAAGAATTAAGAAGAGATCTGGAGAAAGCTCTGTCTCTCATCCCGGGAAAGCATCGGGTCAACCTGCACGCTATATACGCAGAAACAAACGGAGAAGTTGTAGAACGTGATCAGCTGAAGCCGCATCACTTTGAAAATTGGGTGAAGTGGGCGAAGGGTCTTGGTATCGGATTAGATTTCAATCCGACACTGTTTTCACATGAGAAAGCGGATGACGGGCTTACACTTGCACACCCTGATCCATCCATCCGGGAGTTTTGGATTCATCACTGCATCGCGTGCCGCCGCATCGGAGCGTATTTCGGCAAAGAATTAGGTACGCCTTGCTTGACGAATATTTGGATTCCGGACGGCTATAAGGATATTCCGAGTGACAGGCTGACGCCGCGCAAAAGATTAAAAGAATCATTGGATCGGATATTCCGAGAGGAAATCAGTGAAGATTACAATGTTGATTCGGTCGAGAGCAAGCTGTTCGGACTTGGATCAGAATCATATGTCGTCGGGTCTCATGAGTTTTATTTAGCCTATGCTTTAACGAACCATAAGTTATGCTTGCTCGATACGGGACATTTCCACCCGACAGAAACGGTATCAAACAAGATCTCGGCGATGCTGCTTTACACAGACAAACTCGCCTTGCACGTATCCCGGCCCGTTCGCTGGGACAGTGACCATGTCGTGATGTTAGACGATGAATTGAGAGAAATCGCCCTTGAGATCGTCCGTAATCAGGCATTAGAGAAAGTCGCCATCGGTCTGGATTTTTTCGATGCCAGCATTAACCGTGTCGCCGCTTGGACTATCGGAACGAGAAATATGATGAAAGCTTTAATGTACGCTTTGCTTCTTCCGAATGACCATTTAAAACAATTGCAGGATGAGGGGCGCTTTACAGAAAGGCTGGCGCTGATGGAGGAATTTAAAACCTATCCTTTCGGTGCCATCTGGGATTATTACTGTGAGCAAATGGGAGTGCCGGTAAAAGAGGCTTGGCTTGATGATATCAAAGAATATGAACAAAACGTGCTTTTCAAAAGACAGGCATCCTCACCGATCGTTTAAAAAAATCCGCCCGCGTGCAACATGCCGCGGGCGGATTTTTTTAGGCTTGATCAGCAGGGTACACAATACCCATCTGTTTTCTTGCTTCCTCCATGATGTTAGCAGTGATCAAGGAGCGTTCATATGTATTTTCTTCAGATTCCTGTTTCTTCTCTTTCACGAGTGAAACAAATTCAGCTGCTTCGTAAAACATTGCCGGTTTAGGATCAGAGAGCGAAATGTTTTCCAGGCGGCCGTCACGATAGCGGATTTCCACTCGTTCAGGGCGATGGATCGTATCTAATACAATTGTCCCGTCTTCTCCTTGGATTTCAGCAGGCGCGTAGGAGGTTGAGATTTTAGAATGCATCAGTACGGCTTCAAACCCGTCATATGAGAGAATGACGGTACCTTCTCCATCAACGCCGGAAGATAAAGTGTATCCGTTCGCTTTCACGGCTTTCGGCTCTCCAAACAGCACAACGGCAGGGTAAATACAATAGATGCCGATATCCATCAATGAGCCGTTAGACAGCTCAGGCTGAAACGCGTTCAAAACAGTTCCGTTTCTAAACGCATCATACCTTGAAGAGTACTGACAGTAGCTTGCGGTAAATCTGCGGATTGTGCCGATTTTGTGGAAGTGTTTTTTCAGCTCTTTAAAATTAGGCAGGAATGTGGTCTTCATTGCTTCCATGAGGACAACACCATTCGCTCTGGCGGCTGAAATCATCTCTTCTGTTTCTCTGGCATTTGAAGCAAGCGGTTTCTCGCATAGCACATGTTTGCCATGTTTCATAAAGAGGATCGCCTGCTCCTTGTGAAGAGCATTCGGGCTGGCGAGATATACAGCATCAAAGCCATCGCTTGCCGCCATTTCCTGAAGGTCGGAGAAGGTATGTGCAGCCCCATGCCGAGCGGCAAACTCAGCGGCGCGTTCAGGTGTTCTTGAATAAACGGCTGTGAGCCGGAAATCTTCAATTTCTGAAGCTGCTTCTAGAAAGCGGTCTGTAATCCAGTTGGTTCCTACTATTGCAAATCGTATCACGCATATCGCTCCTTTTGTATGATATAGCTAAATTATAGCTTAAAAAGAAGAAAAGCACATGATAGATCAAATCACATTTTTTAGATAAGGAAGTTTTTCCAGCAATTAGCGGTTTTTATTTTTCATTATAGGTACGATAGTGTACAATTTACTTAAACTATGTATGACGGAGGAACGATAGTGGAGACGTTGCAAACATGGAGCGGCAGATTCAAGCGATTCTTCTTGGACAATAAGTTTGTTTTATTTCTGCTTGTTCTGCTGCTGATTGGTTTAAATATTCTCGTATTTACAAAAACATCATTTATATTCACCCCGATCATTGTTCTGCTCAAAACGATATCGCTTCCGATTATTTTAACAGGCATTGTTTTTTATCTGTTAAACCCTGTCGTTGATTTCCTTGAGAGAAGAAGAATCAGAAGAATCTATTCCATTTTGCTGTTATATCTGTTGATTATCGGGCTGATCACGATCACAATCGTGTCGATTATCCCCTTTTTAAAAGAGCAAATTATGAGTTTGATTGACAACATCCCGAGATATGTGGATGTTGTTGAGAATCAGACAAAAGAACTGATCGGCAGTAACTTTGTCAATCAGGCGCAGCAAACGATGAACATTAATATATCTGATCTCGCGACAAAGGTGTCAGATCAGGCAGCGACGATTGTAAACAGCACCTTTACCGGCGTTGGGAATTTTATCGGCGCCTTAACCGAGATTATCATTTCGATCGTGACAGTTCCATTTATTCTTTTCTATCTGTTAAAGGACGGAAAGAAATTGCCGATCTACATACTGAAGTTTGTGCCGACACAATTAAAAGAGCAAACATACACAGTTTTAAGCGAAATGAATCATCGGCTAAGTTCTTATATCAGAGGACAGATCATTGTCAGCTTCTGCATTGGATTTTTGCTGTTTATCGGCTATTTGATCATCGGACTGGATTACGCTTCGCTACTTGCCGTTATTGCGGCTTGTACAAGCATCGTGCCGTATTTAGGTCCGACAATCGCCATTACGCCTGCGATCATTATCGCTATTGTGACATCGCCTCTGATGCTGCTCAAGCTTGTGATCGTCTGGACAATTGTTCAGCTTATTGAAGGGAAACTGATCTCCCCGCAAATTATGGGGAAAAACCTTCATATCCACCCAATCACCATTATTTTTCTGCTGTTAACCGCCGGCAAGCTGTTTGGTGTTATCGGAATTATTCTTGCGATTCCGGGCTATGCGGTTGCCAAAGTCATTACGACACATTTATTTGACTGGTTTAAAATGCAGTCGCATCTATACGATGAAGAAAAAAATGAAAATGCAAAGAGTCATAAAGCATAAATTTCATTTATAGTTATATAAGACGGGCTTTCCATTTATGGAAGGCTCCCGTTATGTAAAAAATAAATGTCTAATGGGGAGAATTAAAATCATGACTCTATGGGAATTGTTTGTAGCTGCTATTTTAGGAATCGTAGAAGGATTAACAGAGTACGCACCGGTTTCTTCGACAGGACATATGATTATAGTAGACGATATCTGGCTTAAATCAGGCAGTCTCATGTCTGAAGAAGCAGCCAACTCATTTAAAGTTGTCATTCAGCTTGGCTCTATTTTAGCGGTTGCGATCGTGTTTAAAGACAGGATTTTGAATTTGCTTGGCTTGAAAAAAAATATCACGAGTGACCAAGAGCATGGTCACAAATTAAGCATTGCCCAAATCGCAGTAGGACTTGTGCCTGCCGCGGTTCTCGGGTTTTTGTTTGAGGATTATATTGATGAATATTTATTTTCAGTCCGCACCGTGGCCATTGGCTTAATTGCCGGGGCAGTTTTAATGCTTGCAGCCGATTGGATTAATAAACGGAAAGAAACGACAGACACCCTAGACCGTATTTCATATAAGCAGGCGATCGGCGTCGGTTTATTCCAATGTCTTGCCCTTTGGCCGGGTTTTTCACGCTCCGGCTCAACGATTTCCGGGGGCGTTATTCTCGGATTGAATCACCGTGCGGCAGCCGATTTCACATTCATTATGGCAATGCCGATTATGATGGGAGCCAGCACCTTAAGCCTAGTGAAACACTGGGACAGCTTAAGCTCCGATTTAATGCCGTTTTTTATCGTCGGCTTTATCTGTGCCTTTGTTGTTGCGCTGTTTGTGGTCCGTTTCTTCCTAAGACTGATTAACAAAATCAAACTTGTTCCGTTTGCAATCTACCGAATCATTCTCGGCGTGATTTTACTTTTGTTTATGATGTAAATCGAAAAATAAGGCTCCGGAAAGGGCCTTATTTTTTTCTGTCAATTAGAAAGGAACAGCTTGTTTTTCAAAAAAAAATCATCTATAATAAACATGACGTTACATACGGGGCCATAGCTCAGCTGGGAGAGCGCTACGCTGGCAGCGTAGAGGTCAGGGGTTCGAGCCCCCTTGGCTCCATACCTGTAAACCCTTATTCTATAAGGGTTTTTTTGTTTTTAATAGAAAGGGTTCATTGTTGAACCCTTCTGTTGATCCGAAATCATATGTCCCCAGGAGCATTTCATAAACTAATGATAAAGTCAGATATTCCTTCGTTAGGCTCCTGCGTTTGAAAAATGACATATTACAATTTAATCAAGTAAAGCAGTTCAGGCTGTAAATCATGAATTTTCCAATACACCATTTTGTTCTTCAAAGACCATCATGTCTTCCAAAGGGGGTGAGTAAACATGAAGAGACACCATTCGTTCGGAAGTCGTATTGGACATTTTGTGAATTAAACCTTTGGTTGAAATAAGACATTCTCCTTTGTGGACAAAATATGAATTGGAGAGTTCTGCATGATCGCCGGTTGAGCGATAAATAGAATTGAGAAGTTTTCCTTCTAACACCATTGCACAACCAATGGATTGACCATGATCGTGGACTGCTGTCTCCTTGTTTGGGGGAATGTTAATCACGATAATTTCTAATTCATTGTTTCTATAGATGGCATTTCGGCCGTAAGCGTACTGGTCTGGTTCCTTTATATATGGTTGACTCAATGTTGACGCGTTTGGAATTTGTTTTAAGGAAGCTGCCAAATCTTTAACCGATGGGTTTTTCAAGCCGCTAAAAATTTCTTCGATACACTCATACAGTTCCATTCGTTTTTACCTCCCGGATCATTTAAAATTTCCTGACATTGGTATTTCGCAGATTAGTTCATGATATTTACCCATAGACAATTTAGAGGCGGCAAACGCCTAGTGAACAAAAAAATGTGCGGTCAACATGTTGTTCTTATCACCAACTTATTCGGGTTGATTAGTTTGAATTTTGATGAAAACAGTGAATTGAAAGGTGCCGTCATTACCCAAGCGAAGACCGATAGGATTACTTTTAAAACGGCTTACTTTAAATCGCTTAAGGGAGCAGGCAGGGACTCATAATTCACGATATCGGGCAAAAGCCGTTCAGGTTTTTGATTTGTGCTTGAAATTTGCGCCATTGACAAAACACAATCGGTTTGGAATAATGTTTGAGTATATGCTCATTTTTTCACATATTATCATAAAATAATATCATTTCCCATGATGGGGAGAGAATCCGAATGAAAGCTAATGGCATGCAAAATCTATTAGCTTCTTTTGTTTTCAAAAAATGATATGTTTCGTATGTATTCATATAGGAAGGAATGACAACATGAAGACAAAACACTATTGGGTGATTTCTTTGCTCGCTGTTTTAGCGGTCGGGCCGGGATTGATGTCTAACACGGCATTGTCGTCAGTTCAAGGCCTTGTTCAGAAGACGGTTGGAACAAGTGACTTCACATCAGTAAATCCAATATTGATCGGCAATATGGCCGTCGCTTTATTAGTTCCGGCAGGACCGCTGCTAAGGAAAAAATTCGGTGCCCGTCCGATCTATCTGGCTTCATTACCCGTTTTTATACTTGGCTCACTGCTCTTCGCATTTTCAAGCGATATTGCCTGGATGGCGGCAGGGCGCTTTTTACAGGGAGCGGCTACAGGTGTCATGCTGATGATTATGATTCCGATGCTTGTTCTGTCATTTCCGATTGACCGGCGGAATTACGCACTACTGGTGCTTATCGGCGGGTTCTATGGCTCTGTTATTATCGGTTCGATTTTAGGAACGATCGCGTTGAGCTACGGCCACTGGAGATGGCTGTTTTTTACCTTTGGCACACTGTCTTTGATCGGCATCGCGGTGAGTTATTTCTTTCTCTATGATGAGCATCATGGGGGATCAGAAAAGGAACAGTCATCACTCGACAAAGCAGGGATCATTTTATCTGTATGCGTGGCCGCAGCCTCAGCGTTTACATTCATTTTTCTGCAAAAATGGGGCTTTTCATCAGGTTATGTACGGGCTGGTTTTGGGATTGCTTTATGTTTGCTCCTCATTCTGTTATTTGTAGAATATAAGGTGAAAAACCCTTTCATCTCTATTAAACAGATGCTGCTGCCTAAACCTGTGCTCGGTTTATTTATCATAGCGGCAGGAACGATAACGGTAGCTGTCAGCCTGGCAGCTTTTCAAGGCTTGCTTCGTCAAATGTATGATATATCCCGAGATCATCTCATTCTTTTAAACATGACTCTATTGATTGGAGTGGCCATCGCAGCTATTGCGAGTGCTCTGTTATATGATAAAGTCGGACCAGGGATGCTGGGGATTATAGGTTCTCTCATTCTCGTTTTTGTGAATGTTCAATGGCTTCATATGCAGTATCAATCGTCTCTCTATGTGTTTGCGGCGCTGTTCATCATGCTGACAGCAGGAACCGGCCTGACGGTCGCAGCAGGACTAATGGGAGCCGCTATGGGCGGCCCGCTTCCTGATTTGGTCAAAAGAATGACAGCTGTTCAGTTTTTAAGATTGTTTGTCTATATGGGTGTGCCTATTCTGATCGGCTATTTCACGAAAAAGGATGCTGCCAGACAAAACGGATCGATGCAGGATGCTATGATGACTGCCTATCATGATCTTTTTTTGATTTCTTTTATCCTGAGCGTGCTACTCGTTTGTTTATCGTTTTGTATGAACGCCACCGGAATGGGGCACAAGCTGGCTCATAAGCCTCATGATAAAGGAAAACCCGCTCCGGAAAAACCGGCTGTTTTCGCACATGGACTGACAAAGGCTGCCGTAAAATCTCATAAAGTCATACATGATCAAGAATATCGTGATGCGCTCAGACATTTTAAACAGCACAGTCTTACAAAAATAGATACATGATCACTGCCTTTCCCTTGATGGGAAAGGCTTTTGTGTGTTCTCTCTCAAACTTTATCCCTAAAGAATTGAAAAATATTAGAAGTACAAGTAAAATTCTTAAAGGTAGATTCTTTTACACTCGTAATCTTTTAAATCGAAGGAAGGTTTTCATGGCCCGTAAAAAACTGAAAAAACGTAGACTCTTCACCTCTCTATTTTTCGTTGTATCGATTCCGCTAGCCTTGTTTGTTTTAGCGACAACTCTTTCAAAGCCAATTGAAACATCCAAAGAACCTGAAGAAATTGATGAACAGCAAGTATTTATTGACAGCCTTTCCGGACATGCTCAAATTTTATATGAAAAATATCATGTCCTTCCCAGCATAACGATAGCTCAGGCCATACTCGAATCTGACTGGGGAAACAGCGAGCTTGCCTCTAAAGCCAACAACCTGTTTGGCGTAAAAGGAAATTATAAAGGACATCACGTCACCATGGATACAGATGAATTTGAAAAAGGGGAAAGAAAAACGATTCGCGCGAAATTCCGCAAATACAGCACGTTTTTTGAATCAATGGATGATCATGCCAAATTATTTGTCCAAGGCACATCGTGGAATAAAAAGAAGTATAAGCCGGTGCTTGAAGCTGAGGATTATAAAGAAGCAGCAGGCGCTCTTCAAACATCAGGCTATGCCACAGACCCGGAATATGCTGACAAAATCAGCGCCATTGTGGAAAAGTACGATTTAGATGAATACGATGAGGTGAATCCATCTCTGAAATCTGTGGATTTAAAAGGCTCCATCAAAGACAGCGCCGTTCAAGATGTATGGTCTAAGCCTTCTACTGATGATCAATCCATTAAGCTGACCTCTGCGCAATCTTACGTTGGCAAGGATATAAAGGTTGTATCTAAAAAACAGAAAGGCCAGTCCGTATGGTACCAATTCCAAGTCAATAATAAACTGGTCGGCTGGATTGATGACTCAGCTGTTGAAATAAAGGAAGCAACCTGAGCCGTTTTTCCTGGTATTTTTATTTTTTTGTTCCATTCAGGGGAATTTGAGGTATAATATTCCACGGAAGTTATCACTTAATAACTATGCTTCAGGAGGGAACAAAGGTGCAGAAATATAGACGGAGAAACACGGTTGCCTTTACTGTATTAGCTTATTTCACTTTTTTTGCGGGAGTATTTTTGTTTTGTATCGGACTCTATAACGCTGATAATCTCGAACTCAATGAAAAAGGCTACTACATTGCAGTGATGATCCTTGTAGCGGTTGGCGCGATCCTTACACAAAAAGTGACGCGTGATAACGCAGAAGATAATGATATCATCGCGGAGCAGGAAAAAAGACAAAATCAATCTCATATTGAATCATAAAAAATCCGGCATGTAATATGCCGGATTTTTTTACATCACCCAGTAAACACCTCGCCGTCAGGGTAACGAATATTTGATTTTTCTGTTTTTGCAAATGAAAAAACAAACGTCAACGGACCGATTCTTCCGATGAACATAATCGCAATAATGATACATTTCCCCGCTGTTGTCAGTTCGGGAGTCAGCCCCATTGTCAGTCCGACCGTTCCGAAAGCGGAAAAGGTTTCAAAAACAATCTGAATAAAAGGCGCTTGTTCAGTAATGGTCAATGCGAAAATCCCTATAAAGACGATGAACAAACTGATAACACTGACTGCTAAGGCCTTAATAATGATCGGATATTTTATGGTCCGGCGGAAAATAACAGTTTCTTTATGACCTCTTAAATAAGCGATGACAGACATCAAAATCACAAGAAAAGTAGTCAGCTTAATACCGCTCGCTGTTGAAGCGCTCCCCGCTCCGATAAACATCAACAGCAGGACAAATACAATGGTGCCTTCTCTCATGCTGCCAAAATCCACAGAGTTGAAGCCCGCGGTTCTCGGCGTCACTGCCTGAAAATACGAAGCCCACAGTTTATCTGGCAAATGTAAGGAACCAAGCGTGCCGGGGTTGCTGTACTCTAAAATAAAGATAATCAGTGTGGCAGCAATGTTTAAAATGAACGTTCCCGCTAGCATCAGTTTCGTATGTAATGAAAAGGCTTTGAAACGCCGATTTTTCAGGATGTCAAAAAGCACTGTAAACCCGATGCCCCCTGTGATAAACAAGAAAGTAATGACAAGGTTGACTGCAGGATCACCAACGTAGCTCATTAAATTATCCGGCCATAAAGAAAAACCGGCATTGTTAAAAGCCGATATTGCATGAAACACACTGGCAAACAATCCGGATGCCCAGCCATACTGGGGCACAAGCCGGATGGATAAGATCAGGGCGGCGATCAATTCGATACTGATTGAAAATAGAAACAGGACTTTGACAAGGCCTATCACGCCGCCGATTGTCGGCTGGTTTAAGGCTTCCCGGACCAGCATTCGTTCTTTCAATCCGATTTTTTTTCCTAAAATCATGACGATCAGAACAGCAAATGTCATAAAGCCAAGCCCGCCGACTTGAATCAGACCCATGATGACAGTTTGCCCGAACACCGTAAATTCTGTCCCAGTGTCAACAACTGCAAGCCCGGTAACAGTTGTAGCAGAAGCCGCTGTAAAAAGGGCATCTATCCATGACAACGGCTTCGCAGTAGAAATCGGGAGCTTTAACAAAAGAGAGCCAATAATAATAGTAAGAAAAAAACCAATCGCAAGCACTTGCGGGGGAGAAAAACGAACCCACTTGATTACAGTTTCCTTATGAAGTCCCACCTTTGTCTACATCCCTTCGTTTTCGAAGCGTTTAATATCTTTTTTGTGGCCCATCATCACCAGGCAGTCTTGTTCGTAAATCACCTCTTCCGGTGCAGGAGAAAGGCGAACATCTCCATTATGTTTAATTGCCAGGATGGTACATCCGTACTTCGCTCTAACATTCAGATCATGAATGGATTTGGAATTCAGCTTTCGTGTTGCCAGCAGCTCAACAATACTGTAATCATCAGATAAGTCGATATAATTTAAGACATTTTCATCAGAGAGACTTTGTGCGATTTTGACGCCCATATCCTTTTCCGGATGAATAATACGGTCGGCGCCGATTTTTTCCAGAACCTTATGGTGATAATAATTTTGAGCTTTCACCCAAATATTTGGAATGTGAAGCTCTTTTAATAACAAAGTGGTCAGTGTGCTCGCTTGAATATTCGCCCCTATAGCCACGACGACATATTCAAAATTACGAATTCCCAGTGAAAGCAATTCGTTTTCTTCAGTGGCATTGGCAATGACCGCATGGGTTGCGTAGGAAGCGAAGGCATTGACCTTTTCTTCGTTAATATCAATGGCAAGGACCTCATGGCCCATTCTGTGCAGCTCTTTGCAAATGCTTCCGCCGAACCGTCCAAGCCCGATTACTGCAAATTGCTTGTTTTTTATTCTTCCCAATGTTCAAGACTCCCTTAATAAAATTAGCGTTTTGAAGTAAAAAAGACCATTACAAAGAATGGTCAAAATAGACCTCCTCTCTGTATACGCCTACGAGGTTAGCTGTCGGATTAGGGATTCAGAGTACCCCTTCTTACTAAGTAAGATTCACCCCAAGGCCGTTTTGTGAAACAGCCAATCATTGGTTTCCCCGTTCGTGTTTGATTAAGCGGTAAAAGAGACTTTATGAAATTGAACACTCAAGAATTTACTCCTGTTTCTAGTGTTTGTCAATTTAAATTTAATACAAGTGAAAAGGTAACTGGAAATAGAGGGAAGAGGGAGAGGAAAAGGAGTCAAAAAACGTAAAAAAGACCGGCGTTAAGCCGGTCCTCTGTGATTATTTACAGCCGCATGGCTGAGTCGGAGGTGTGCTGCGCTTAGCCACTTCGATGCTGGCTTCCGCGTAAAATTTATTTCCGATGCTCAGTGATTTGTTCTCTGCACGGAAAGTATATGTACCAGCGGCAGGAAGCGTTTTGTTATTCAGTTTTAACTTGAATTCACCAGCGCCTAATAAATCAAGAGCCAGAGGTACCCTTACTGTTTTACCGTTATTGAGGATCTGTGTTTCGCGCAATGCATTTCCGTTCATCGTATCTTTTGTATTTGCTGTAAATCCGCTTGGCAATGTAAATTCCATCACGCCAAGGCTGAGAAGCGTGTTTGGACGGTATGTCAATTCGATATCAGAGAAAGACCATTCTGTTTTGCTCGCTCCTTTAATTGTTGCAAACAATGAAGCTGTTGATTGGGCTCTCATCGTAGACTCAGTATGAGCAGAAGATGACTTAGATTCAGCTGCAAAAGAAGCTGAAGGTGCAGAAACGAGTAAACCGAGACTTAATACACTGATGGTCAAAGAAGATAATAACTTGCGTTTCATAATAAAAATTCCCCCTAATAAGTGATAAAGATTAAAGGCCTGCCTCTGCTTTCCACCTCCTCTTAAAAGGCCAAATACAAATTTTACCTACATAAAATTACCATCAAATAAAATGGAAGTAAATGGGGTGTTTTTCCCGTATTTTTCAAATTTGTAGTAAATATAGCGGAAAAACAAAAAAACGTCCGGTTTTCCAGACGTTTTTCGATTATTTTGTTTCAATTGGTATAAATTTAAAAATCTCTCCGCTCTGCACCGATTCAGCGAGACGTTTCAGCCAATCGTAGTAGGCTTTAGAACTTTCCAGCTGCTCGTATAAACGCTGCGCTTCATTCTTCGTTTCCTCATTGAGTTCTTCCTTATGCAATACCTCTTGTAAATCAGCCTGAGCCTCCTCAATTGCTGATACATTCACCTGAACTTCCCTTTCCCATTTTGGCGGAAAGAAATTTGTGAAAAATTTAAAGAAATCTTTTTCAGCTACAAATGTGTGCTTGCGGATGCCTCGGTGAAATGTCTTTTTCACGACATTTAAATCCTGAAGCTTTTTGACACCCGTGCTCATGCTGGGCTTGCTCATTTGCAGCTCCTCACGCATTTCGTCAAGCGTCATCTCGTCCCGCATGTACATCGTTCCATATAATATCCCGACACTTCGGGTAATTCCGTAAAGATCCATTGTTTCAGCAATGGAGTCAATAACAAGATCCCGTGCCTGTTCTATAGCTGCAAATTCTGGATTTTCATCCATACTGACCCTCTTTTCCTTTAGAAAATTAAATTTGTTAAGTCATTTCTTTATGTTCTTTATCTTAACGAAACCTAGAGAAAAGTCAAAATGAAAAATCACAATTAGGGCTTTGACAGTTTAAAAACCTTATGTTAGATTAAGGTTGTTAAAAACATTAAATTTTTATTTAACAAACTTTATTTTCGTCAAGGAGGACTTAGATGAGTCAAACATTATACATTGACGGTGAATGGATCAGTGCCGAAAAAGGGCAGGTCCGCAGTATTATTAATCCATTTAATCAAGAAGAAATTGCAACAGTTAGCGAGGGCGGGCGTGAGGATGCCGTTAAAGCAATCGCCGCTGCACGAAGAGCTTTTGACGCAGGAGAGTGGCCTTCTCTTTCAGGGCTTGAACGCGGAAAAATAGTTCTGAAAATTGCGGAATTAATCAGACGCGATCTAGACGAGCTGGCTGAGCTCGAATCCCTTGATACAGGAAAAACACTTGAGGAAAGCAAAGCCGATATGGACGATATCGCCAATGTTTTTCAGTATTATGCTGGTCTGGCAGATAAAGATGGAGGAGAGATCATCTCATCTCCAATCCCTGATTCAGAAAGCAAAATCATCAGAGAGCCAATTGGCGTATGCGGACAAATCACGCCGTGGAATTATCCGCTTCTGCAAGCGAGCTGGAAAATCGCCCCGGCTTTAGCGGCAGGCAATACAATTGTCATGAAGCCGAGTGAGATCACACCGCTGACGACAATGAAAGTCTTTAAGCTGATGGAGGAAGCCGGGGTTCCAAAAGGTGTCGCAAACCTTGTGTTGGGACCGGGCGCCACAGTAGGTGACGAGCTTGCTGTAAACAAAGATGTTGACTTAATTTCGTTTACAGGCGGAATTGAAACAGGCAAAAAAATCATGCGGGCGGCAAGCGGCAACGTTAAAAAAATTGCGCTTGAGCTTGGAGGGAAAAATCCAAATATCGTCTTCAAAGACGCAGACCTGGAAGTCGCGGTTGATCAGGCGCTAAACGCCGTATTTTTCCACGCCGGCCAAGTATGCTCCGCCGGGTCCCGATTGCTTGTAGAAGAAGATATTCATGACCGATTTTTAGCAGAGCTTGTCAAACGGGCGAAACGCATTAAACTCGGAAACGGTTTTCACGAAGAGACAGAAAGCGGTCCGCTTATCTCCGCGGAGCATAGAGCAAAGGTTGAAAAATATGTAGAGATCGGACTGGAAGAAGGGGCAAAACTGGAGACTGGCGGCAAACGTCCGGAAGATCCAGCACTTCAAAACGGTTTTTTCTATGAACCTACCATTTTCTCAAACTGTAAATCTGACATGAGAATTGTTCAGGAAGAAGTATTTGGGCCAGTATTAACAGTCGAAACATTCAGTTCTGAAGAAGAAGTAATCTCACTGGCGAATGATACGATTTACGGATTGGCCGGAGCTGTATGGTCGAAAGATATTGAAAAGTGCGAACGTGTAGCAGCCCGTTTGAGAATGGGAACAGTTTGGATTAACGATTTCCATCCGTACTTTGCGCAGGCGCCATGGGGCGGCTATAAGCAATCCGGATTCGGACGGGAACTTGGAAAAATAGGGCTTGAAGAGTACACAGAAGTCAAACATGTCTATCGCAACACAAAACCGGCAGCGGTTAATTGGTTCAATTCATAAGGGGGAGATTGATTATGACATTAAATATGAAAGTAGAAAGCATGCACAAATTTCACACATTTGAAATTCCGACTGTGATTAAGCACGGAATTGGCGCCATCAACCATGTAGGAAAAGAAGTAGCTGGACTGGGTGTTTCAAAAGCATTGCTTGTTACAGACCCTGGAATTTATAAAGCCGGCGTCGCAGATCCTGTCATCGAGTCATTAAAAGGGGCAGGCATTGAAGTGGTGCTCTTTAATAAAGTGGAGCCAAACCCTCCTGTACGGCTTGTAAATGAAGGTTCTGAGCTTTACAAAAAAGAGAACTGCAACGGCTTGGTGGCAGTCGGAGGCGGAAGCTCCATGGATACAGCGAAGGCCATCGGGGTAGAAGCGACTCACGAGGGAAGCGTACTTGATTATGAAGCAGCCGAAGGAAAGAAACCGCTGGAGAATCGCATTCCTCCGCTTACGACAATTCCGACAACGGCTGGAACAGGCTCAGAGGTGACGCAATGGGCGGTTATTACAGATGAAGAAAGAGAATTCAAATTTAACACAGGCGGTCCGTTGATTGCTGCGCATTTGACTGTGATTGACCCAGAGCTTCACGTCTCAATGCCGCCGCACGTAACAGCAATGACGGGGATCGATGCTCTCGCTCACGCCATTGAGTGCTACACAATGAAATTTGCGCAGCCGATTACAGACGCAGTGGCGTTGATGGCGATTGAATATGCCGCTCACTACATTAAGAGAGCATTTGCTGACGGAGAAGATCTCGAAGCCAGATACGGAATGGCACAGGCTGCTATGCTTGCCGGTCTTTCTTACGGCAGTGAATCAGCGGGTGCTGCTCACGCCATGAGCCAAACACTCGGCGGTATCATCCCGGTCGCTCACGGTCAATGTGTAGCGGCAATGATGGGCCCTGTTATGGAATACAACTGGAAGGGCTATCCGGAGAAATTTGCCCGTATCGCAAAAGCGTTCGGCATTGATACAAGCAATATGACAACAGAAGAAGCTGCAAAAGCATCTGTCAACTGGATGTACGATCTTGTGAAAGAGTTAGAAGTACCGACTTTAGAAGAACAAGGGGTATCGCCGGACATGATCGAGCGCTTGTCAAAAGAAGCAATGAAAGATCCGCAAACCTTCGGAAATCCTAGAGATTTAAATGAGAAAGCATATAACTGGATCTACAAGCGCTGTTTTAATCTTACGCCAAAAACTGTATAATGCGATGATCCCGCTCCTTTACAGAGCGGGATTTTTTTGGATAATTGAACATAAGTGACAATCCTAGAGATGAAGGACGGTGCAAGCTTATGTGGAAACGCATGACCGCAAAAACGGAAGGCTTATATGTTGCAGATACAGATAGCTTTGTAACAAAACAAATGGACAAGCTCGATTTTGATTATGGCGGCATTCCCGGCGACTTACATTTCGGCCTGACAAAAAAAGCTGGGGCCCGAGAGCCAATGTTTTCAAGAGGAACAGAAATTTTTAACCGCAGACAAATTTCAATTGTTTCAACAGAAGAATGTGACGAAATTGCTTTGAAAATGGGAGTCCCGAGTATTTTTCCCGAATGGCTCGGTGCAAATGTTGCAATCAGCGGTATACCTGATTTCACAACATTAAAAGAAGGAAGCCGGCTTATATTTCCGAGCGGCGCCGCTTTACTGTGTGAGGGAGAAAATAATCCGTGTATCCAGCCGGGTGAAGTCATCCAGTCTTATTATCCGGACAAGCCAAAGCTTGCACCGGCTTTTGTCCGCCATGCGTTGGGGATAAGGGGCATTGTATGTATTGTCGAGAGACCTGGTGCCGTGTATGCGGGTGACGAAATAATCGTTCATTCATACCAGCGGAACATCAAACAAAAAGCAGAAAGAGTCTGATTAAATCAGACTCTTTCTATTTTCTCTTTAATTTCTTTGATCTGGCTGAGGTGGCGTTTTTCATGATGGCCGATAAATTCGATCCATTGTCTGACGGTCAGCTCTTGAAACAAGGGATGCGGCAATACTCTCTCAAAATCTTCTTCTTTAAGAGAGGCAATAACAGCTGTCAGTTGCTCCCTTACAACATCAAGCTCCCGTTTCATTTGGCTGCCTGAAATAAAATCATGATCCGGTTCAAGATGGGCCGGCGCTTTCCGTTTATTGCTTCTATCCTGTGCGGCCGTAAGCGGTTTTTCCTCAATCTTCTTAACAGGCGCTTCCTTTACTCGTTCTTTCAGCATGTTTTGGGCGGTCATATCAATTTTCTTCAAATGATCAAGAACTTCCCGTATACTCCATTCATCAGAAGAAGGCTTCTGATTCAGCCTTTCATCGGAAAGTCCTTTTACTTCATTCCATGTTTCTAATCTGGCTTCATTAAAGATACTCATCATATCTCCTCCTGAAAAAACATTACCATATATAAGAGCATTTATCATTTATAAAGTGCTTCGCGGGGAGTATTTATCGAAAAATTTTGAAACCTTTTCCTCTGTATCTCGTATATAAGGTAACGACGGCCGTCGGTTAAAGTAGCAGCTTAGAAAGGATGAGAACATTGGAGTTATACGGTATTCCTGTCCAAACGATTTACCTTTACACCCTTATCATAGCCGGAAGCCTCACGCTGCTATTTTTATTTTTCGGAGATGTGTTTGAAGGGCTGTCCGAAGCTATTCCGTTTTTACACCCGACATTGGTGCTCTCATTTTTCACATTTTTCTCCGCATCTGGATATATAGGTGAAACAGTTTTCCCCCTCTCCAGCCTGATTATTGCTCTATTATCCTGTCTTCTTTCAGTGCTGCTGGTGATATTGCTCCATTTATTTGTGCTTGTCCCTTTATCATCGGCAGAAGAATCATTGACTTATCGGGAAGATGATCTTAGAGGTAGACTCGGAAAAGTCATAACCGCTGTTCCGGTTGATGGATTTGGAGAAGTACTGATTGAAGGGATAGGCGGTACGATTTCAAAATCAGCGATCAGCTTTGAAAATGAACAGATCAGTTACGGAACAGTCGTCTTAGTTGTGGATGTCAAAGACGGAGTTCTTTCAGTTGCTCCGCATGAACCTTTATAAAACAAGGAGGAATGTCATATGACAATGCCGATTATCATCGTCATCGCAGTTGTATTCTTTTTACTCATCGCACTTATAGCGGTATTTATTACAAAATATCGTACGGCAGGGCCTGATGAAGCGTTAATTGTTACAGGAAGCTATCTTGGAAATAAAAATGTTCACGTTGATGAGGGAGGCAACCGCCTGAAGATTGTTCGCGGAGGAGGAACCTTTGTTCTTCCGGTTTTTCAGCAGGCAGAGCCGCTAAGTCTGTTATCAAGCAAACTCGATGTATCGACACCTGAAGTGTATACCGAGCAAGGTGTGCCTGTAATGGCAGACGGAACTGCAATTATTAAAATCGGCGGCTCTATTGGAGAAATCGCCACAGCAGCCGAACAATTTTTAGGAAAGTCAAAAGAAGACCGTGAGCAGGAGGCCCGTGAGGTACTGGAAGGTCACCTCCGCTCCATTCTCGGGTCTATGACAGTAGAAGAAATTTATAAAAACCGCGAAAAATTCTCTCAAGAAGTGCAGCGTGTCGCTTCACAGGATCTTGCGAAGATGGGTCTTGTGATTGTCTCCTTTACCATTAAAGATGTCCGTGATAAAAACGGCTATCTTGAATCACTAGGTAAACCGAGAATTGCGCAGGTAAAACGTGATGCTGACATTGCAACCGCAGAGGCCGATAAAGAAACAAGAATTAAGAGGGCGGAAGCCGATAAAGAAGCCAAAAAATCAGAGCTTGAACGAGCGACGGAAATTGCCGAAGCTGAAAAAATCAATCAGCTTAAAATGGCTGAATACCGGCGAGATCAAGATACAGCAAAAGCCAACGCTGACCAGGCATACGATTTGGAAACAGCCAAAGCACGCCAGCAGGTGACTGAACAGGAAATGCAGGTCAAGATTATAGAACGCCAAAAACAAATTGAATTAGAAGAAAAAGAAATTCTCCGCCGTGAACGCCAGTATGATTCTGAAGTGAAGAAAAAAGCCGATGCAGACCGCTATTCAGTTGAGCAATCTGCCGCTGCTGAAAAAGCCAAACAGCTCGCCCAAGCCGATGCCAAGAAATACAGCATAGAAGCGATGGCGAAGGCTGAAGCTGAAAGGGTCAGAATTGACGGCCTTGCAAAAGCAGAAGCTGAAAAAGCAAAAGGTGAGACAGAGGCTGAGGTTATTCGCTTAAAAGGTCTTGCGGAAGCGGAAGCGAAAGAAAAAATTGCCGCTGCCTTTGAGCAGTACGGTCAGGCTGCGATTTTCGATATGATTGTCAAAATGCTTCCGGAATACGCGAAACAGGTATCAGCACCGCTTTCAAATATTGATAAGATCACCGTTGTTGATACAGGAGGAAACGGTGATTCAAGCGGCGCCAACAAAGTCACAAGCTATGCGACAAATTTAATGTCCAGTCTGCAAGAAAGCTTAAAAGCGTCTTCGGGAATCGACGTAAAAGAAATGATTGAGAACTTTTCAGGAAAAGGCAACATCAAACAGAGCATCAACGAACTGACACATGAATTAAAAGAAACAAAACCTGTTCAAAAATCTGAATAACCATTGCGGAAAGGATTAGAGAATGAATGGTGACTATAAGAGAAGCACGACTAGATGATATAAAGGCCATCGCAAAGGTGCATGTTGACAGCTGGGTGACAACATACAGCGGCATTGTCTCTGCTGAATACTTAAATGGTTTGAACTACAAGGATTTTGAAGCCAAATGGAAAAGCCGTTCATTGAAGGGGGTCTTTGTAGCAGAAGATGAAGAAGGTTCAGTATTCGGCTTTGCATCTTTTGGTCCAATTCGTTCAGAGCAGAGCGGCTATGACGGAGAGTTATATGCCATTTACCTTTTAGAAGAAAAACAGCGGCAAGGTGCAGGCAGAGCGCTTTTGACAAAGGGAACAGATTTTTTGCTTGATCATGGCTTTACGAGCATGTTTGTTTGGGTCGTAGAGGAGAATCCTTCGATTAATTTTTATCAGTCGTTTTCACCTGAAAGAGCAGCCGAGGATAGTTTTGAAATCGCAGGAGAAAGCATGAAAGAAATAGGATTCGGCTGCCGGATCTTGCTTCTTTAAAAAATCTGCTTAACGGAAGATAAAAAACACCCCCCAGCGGAACAGCCGCTGGGGGGTGTTAGATTAAGCTTTTTCAGTTTTCAGCAAGCGTGGAGCTGTCATAAACAATAAACAAAGGACAATCGCACAGATGATGAATGACGGAACCATATAAGTAGCATTATAAGTTAACGAGTAAATCCATACCGGTGTTCCTTTTGGTGCAAAGCTGCCGAAAAATACAGCCCCTGAAATCACGTGTGCAGCATAACGCAGAAAACTGCCGATAAAAACTGCGCAAATAATTGATACGATCAATTTCCCTTTTGCTTTTGATAAGGCGGATTTGCGGACAGCGGAAGCGAAAAAGCCGCTTATGCCAACAACGGCGAACGCTGCAATGTAATCAAGCAACAGCTGAACAGGATGCTGAAGAAATAGATTTCCGATCGCAATTTGAACGAGACCTGTCAATAGACCGGTGGTAAGCCCCGCTTTAACTCCCCAGCGAAAAGAAATCAAAAAAATCGGAATCATCATGATGGATATCGACCCTCCTTGAGGCATACGGAGGAACATTCCGGAAACGATGTCTAAAATGACAGCAGCAGCAGTCATGATTGCAATTTCAATAAGACGTACCAGTTGTCTTGATTGAGCCATAAAAATCCCCTTCCATCGATAGACAATCCAAAAGGACAACAAAAAAGCAGCACGCGGAAGGATGAGGAAAGTTCCACGCACTGCTTTACAATCTGCAATTCATTTGACTTTGCCACATCCCTACGCCAGCGTTAACTAACAGGTTCAAAGGGTCAGAACGAAACCGCTCACTCTCAGCTTTTATGCTCCCCTTGTGGTCATCGGATATTTAGTTCGTTTCTACTATACAAGAAAAAGGTTAAAACAACAAGACGACATTGACTATGGTAAATGTTCTTTATTAGATAAATGTTTTATAAAGCATTAGAAGTTAGATAGAATAAAGAAAGATTACAGTTTTATTGTTTTATAGATTTTTTTTTAAAAACTATTGCAATAAATAATTATAGGTGTTATATTATTAAACGTCGCTGATGAACAGCAGACAAAACAAGAAGCTTAAACAACTTTTAAAAAAAGTTGTTGACAATTAAGGAGCTGAGTGTTATATTAGTAAAGCTGCTTCATCGAGAGTGGTGATGATCTTTGAAAACTAAACAAGACAAAACGTACCTGTTAATTCAAGTTTTATTATAAATCGCACAGCGATGTGCGTAGTCAGTCAAACTGAGGTCTGCACGATGCAGATCACGCAGATGTTGCCACAGGATGTGGTGAACTTAATCTGCGATCCATTTATCGGAGAGTTTGATCCTGGCTCAGGACGAACGCTGGCGGCGTGCCTAATACATGCAAGTCGAGCGGACAGATGGGAGCTTGCTCCCTGATGTTAGCGGCGGACGGGTGAGTAACACGTGGGTA
>NZ_JAXKQF010000005.1:0-302550 GCF_034296245.1 Bacillus sp. V26
TCTCAATTGTTTGGTGGCGATAGCGAAGAGGTCACACCCGTTCCCATGCCGAACACGGAAGTTAAGCTCTTCAGCGCCGATGGTAGTCGGGGGTTTCCCCCTGTGAGAGTAGGACGCCGCCAAGCAAGGTAAAGACCAGTTCAGCTGAACTGGTCTTTTTTATATCTGTACTGATTCGTTTTTCTCGGTGTTCATTTATTCGAGGTTTCGGCTTTTGAAGCTCTCTAGTATTTTTAATACCAATACAATAGCCAGCATGATCAACATGCTGAGCGGCAAGCCGGTTATCCGATTATGTTTATCACCCGCGGGATTTAACGGAGGATGAGGTCAGACACATTAATCAAGGAAGAAAGTTTGATGTGATCTTTGACGCGATCGGCAATCAGCTTGATTGGGCCTATCCGTTCCGTTAATAGACAAGGGAGGAAGGCTTGTGCCGATGGGGTTTGATGATACGTATGAAATGAAAATCAGGCCTTTCAATTGCTTTTTAACGGGGTTACGATCGTCGAAACCGGAGTGACTCGGCAGGTCATGGAGGCCGCGGTTTCATGCGCTGTAGTATACCGCAGCTTTCTGAGCTCTTTACGGAAGAAATGCCGCTGGAAAACTTCGAGTCCGCCATCCAAAAGTTGATAGGCATAGACCCGGTACCAATGTTCAAGCAGTCAAAACGATTCTTGTTTCTGATCCTGATATGGTGTGACCATGGACAATGGCTCAAATATGCTTTGCCATTTTTTTTCTTCAGCATTTGACCTTGCATATTGGATTAAAATTTATTATGATACTCTTTGTATAATAACTCCTTACCTCAATACACTATACTCGACGTTTCCCCTTTTTCTCCGAAAGTTTTTCTTTTCATTTTCTTCTGTAAAATAATTAAGCTCCCAATACAACAGAAACGGTGCGGATTTATTTTTAAAAAGGAGTCGTTATATTTGAATAGTTTTACATTAAAACAGCAGTGGTTCGGTAATATCCGAAAAGATATTCTTGCTGGTATTTTGGTGGCGTTAGCCTTAATACCTGAAGCGATTGGTTTTTCTATTATTGCCGGCGTTGATCCAATGGTTGGTCTTTATGCTTCATTTTGTATAGCCATTATTATTTCTATTTTTGGCGGAAGACCGGGAATGATTTCGGCTGCGACTGGTTCGATGGCGGTTGTGATGGTGTCGCTGGTTGCCGATTACGGGCTTCAGTATTTATTTGCGGCCACCATTTTGACAGGTGTTATTCAGATGATCTTAGGCATCAGTAAAATTGCGAGATTAATGAAATTCATTCCTCGTTCTGTGATGATCGGGTTTGTGAATGCGCTGGCGATTCTTATTTTTTCTGCGCAGCTGCCTCAATTTGAAGGTGCATCTTGGAGCATGTATGTGATGCTTGCCGGATCATTGGTTATTATTTATGTACTGCCGAGGTTTACGACTGCGGTGCCTTCTCCGCTTGTCGCAATTATTGTGATGACGATTATTGCGGTCACATTCCATGTGGATGTGCGGACGGTTGAAGATATGGGCAATATCTCTAGTTCATTGCCTCATTTTCTAATACCTGATGTTCCGTTTACCTTTGAAACGCTCAAAATTATTTTTCCTTATTCCATTGCTTTGGCGTTTGTCGGTTTGCTTGAATCTTTGCTGACAGCACAGATTATTGATGAAATGACGGATACGGACAGTGATAAAAATAAAGAGAGCCGCGGACAGGGAATCGCGAATATCGTTACTGGATTTTTTGGCGGTATGGCGGGCTGCGCTATGATCGGACAATCTGTTATTAATACAAAAGCAGGCGGCCGCGGACGGTTATCAGCCTTTGTTGCCGGTGCTTTTCTTATGTTTTTAATTGCCGTTTTGAGTCATGTCGTCATAAACATTCCGATGGCTGCGTTAGTGGCTGTTATGGTTATGGTATCTGTCGGCACATTTGATTGGTCTTCTTTAAAAGGCTTGAAAAAAGCGCCGATTACAGATTCAATTGTAATGGTTGTGACGGTGATTACGGTTGTCGTGACAGATGACTTATCGAAAGGCGTATTCGTCGGTGTTCTGTTAAGTGCCGTATTCTTCGTAGCCAAAATCTCGAAGCTGAAGATCGTTTCTCATGCAGAAGATCAAAAGCTGAGAACGTATCAAGTGAAGGGACAGATCTTTTTTGCGTCAGTAACTGATCTTACGAATGCGTTTATCTATCAAGAGGATATCGAGCGAGTTGTCATTGACTTGACCGATGCTCACGTATGGGATGATTCAGGAGCGGCTGCGCTTGATAAAATTGTTGCGAAGTTTAAAGAGCAAGGAATTGAAGCTGAATTAAAGGGGCTGAACAATGCAAGTAAAGCCCTTATGAAACAGATGGCATAAAAGTATGAAAGTCCAGATTGATGAGATCTGGGCTTTTTTATATAACATATGGTTGAACTGCATTGATATAATAGAGAGAAAGAAATTTTTAATAGGGGACTTGTATATGATGCTTCAGAAGCTGAACCGTGTATTGGGGAAAGCCATGCCGCTTTTGACACCGACTAGCGTTGTGATTGGCGTGCTGCTGTCACAGTTTTTAAATGGATATGAAAGCGCAGTGCCTTGGATATTTGCGTTTATTACGTTTGCGGGCAGCTTGAGTGCGAACTTTCAATCTTTAAGACACGCCTTGGCGCATCCTCTTCCTATGATTCTTGCATTATTTGTTCTTCATATTTTTATGCCGCTTTTCGCTTGGGGCAGCGGACATCTCATATTTCAAGGTGATCCATTAACGATCACGGGTTTGACATTAGCTGTTGTCATCCCTACAGGAATTACGAGCTTGATTTGGGCTGCAATGTACAAAGGAAATGTCGGTTTGACGCTTTCTATTATATTGATTGATACCGTGCTGTCGCCGTTAATCGTTCCGCTGAGTCTTTCTGTGCTGGCCGGTGCCCAGGTTCACATGGATATCTGGGGAATGATGAAGGGTCTGATTGTGATGGTAGTAATTCCTTCATTCCTGGGCATGCTGTTTAATCAGATATCATCTCCAGAAAGAACCGCGGCGTTGAGCAGTACGCTGTCTCCCTTTTCAAAGCTGTGCCTGATGGCCGTGATTGCGATTAACAGCTCTGCGATAGCTCCTTATTTCAAAGCGATTGATTTAAGATTTTTAGGGATTGCTGTCACTGTTTTTTGTATCGCGTTAACCGGGTATGCTGCGGCGTGGCTTATCGGAAAAATGATGAAAAGGCGGCAGGAGGAAATTGTCTCTCTTATTTTTACGGGAGGCATGAGGAATATCAGTGCCGGCGCTGTTCTTGCCGTCACTTTCTTTCCGTCTCAAGTAGCCGTTCCGGTTGTGATTGGCATGCTGTTTCAGCAAATCCTGGCTGCCTTGTTCGGCTATATGCTGAACCGTTTCGAATTAAAACCCGTCTTGCAGAAGGCATGAAATAAACCGCTCATATGTTGGAGCGGTTTTTTTCGTATAGCCATTCCAGCGCATTGATAAATTGTTTGCAGAAATGCTTGCGGTGGTGCACCGCCCCTTTTTCAATGACGAGGCATAGCTGATCTTGAGTGAACCCTTTTTCTATTAGGCTCTCGTGCACATATTTTGTTGTTTGGAGCATCGTCTGCTGAATCGATTGTTTTCCGGCGCCTTCTTCACTGCCGACAGACATAAAAATACGCGTTGAACCCGGTCTTACAGAGGAAGTATAGATGGTTTCTGCTGCGTTCTCGTACCAGTATGAACTTGAGAGAGATCCTATTTTTCCAAATAATGATGAATGTCTTAGAAAGGCGAACATTGAGATGAGACCGCCTAATGAGGCGCCGATCATACCTCTGGATTGAGCTCTTCTGGAGACATTCCAATTTCCCTCCACAAACGGAATGAGCCGGTTTGTTATTTCAGAAAGATAGTCAGCCCCCTTACCGCCGAAGTCTGGAAACTGATCGCTGAGTGATGCGGCGGGCCAAGGAGTATACTCGTCGAGCCGATTTTTAGGCTCTATGCCGATCAGCACAAGCTCAGGCACCCTGTTTTGATGAAACCTGTGTTCTATCAGTTCTAGTTGATCTTGAAACAAAGAACCGCCATCCTGTACGTAAACAGAAGGAAATGCCCTGCTGTCCGTACTGTAGGAAGGAGGGAGATACAGCTTAAACATCCTGTCGCCCGCCTTATGCTCTGATAAAGATCCGTTCAAACATTCTCCCCCTTTTTTTGCTTGAAAAGCAGGTATAAGAAATACGGAACACCGAGTATCGCCAAAATAATGCCGGCTGGCACTTCTGCGGGCTGGAAAAACAGTTTTCCGGCAAAGTCTGCGCTCAATACAAGCAGCATGCCGATCAAACCGCTCAAAGGCAAAATATAACGGTGTTCAACACCGGCCAATCTCCGGGAAATATGAGGCGCGATTAAGCCGACAAATGCCATGCTTCCCGCCACAGAGACACAGGCGCTAATGATGGCGACACAGGCGACGAGCAGAATGGTTTTTTCTTTATTTGACGAAATGCCGAGGCTTCTGACCGTGTCTTCGTCAAAGCGGATGGTATCGAGCAAACGAGATTTGGCCAGAAGAATAGGAATAAACAGCAGCATCCACGGAAGAACCGCTGTGATATATGTCCAGTTTGCCGACCAGATGCTGCCGTTTTTCCATACCATAGCCATTTCATAATCTTGCGGGTCCATTTTTAATGATAGAAACAAAGACAACGCGCTGAAGCCTGAATTAATCGCGATTCCTACCAGAATAATTCTGCCTGAATCTAAATTGCCTCTGTTCCAAGCGAATATGTAAATCATAACTGCGGCAGCCAGTCCGCCGATCAGGCCGAAAAACGGCATTCCCATTGCCGCGACAATCGAAGTTACTTCTTTCTGGCCTTGGAACAATAGCATAAACGCCACAATACCTGCCCCTGCTCCGGCATTGATTCCCAATATTCCCGGGTCTGCCAGGCCGTTTCGTGTGATGGCCTGAATGACAGCTCCTGCTATGCCAAGTCCGAGTCCGATAATGGCTGCCATGACAATCCGCGGCAGTCTTAAGTCAAACAGCAAAACTTCATATTGCGGATTGGGATTGATCTGAAAAAGAGTGGAGAGCAGCTCTGTCGGACGAACAGAAAATGATCCGCTGGTCATGCTGAAATAGCTGACGAGAAGAATCAATACGATTAACACTGCATATTTTTTAGCCATTTTGCTCTCCTCCTTTTCGTTTGATCAAATAAAGGAAGAAAGGAACGCCGATAATAGAAGTCACAACCTCAATCGGTGTTTCAAATGGATAATTGATAAATCTGCTGGCGAGATCGCACAGCGTTAAAAAGACGCCGCCCAAGATGCAGGAACAAGGAATCAGTCTGTTATAATCTGAGCCGACGAGAAATCTCGTGATATGCGGAACGACTAAACCGACAAACGCAATTTTTCCGGCAAGCGCTACAGCACTTCCGGTTAAAATGATGACAGAGATCATTGCCATGATTTTGATCGTTTTTTTCTTTTGGCCCAAACTCTTAGAAATATCGTCGCCTAGTGATACAGCGGTCACCTTTTTGCTGAGAGAAACAGCTATGACGATACCCGCCAGGAAAAATGGAACGGCAAGCTTTAGAAAGTCGGGGCTCATTTGATGAAGTCTGGCGCTGTACCAGAAACTCAGATCCTGTGAGATTTGAAAATAGATCGATATGGCAGCCGCTAAACTATTAAGCAGCATGCTTGTGACTGTGCCAATGATGGCTAGCTGTACGGGCGTAAACCCGTTAGGCAGCATTGTTGCCAGGCCGAATACCAATGCAGCCCCAAATGCGGAGCCGATAAAAGAGTAAATGATCATTTCGAGCGAAGTTGATTGCGGGAGCAGAACCATACAAAGCGTGATGATAAACGCGGAACCATCTGAAACACCCATAATTGAGGGCGATGCCAAATAATTGCGTGTGATGCCTTGCATGAGCGCTCCAGATACAGCAAGGGCTGCTCCAATGAGCAGAGCGCCTGCAACCCTTGGAATCCGGGAATGCCATATGATTTGATGGTCTGAGTTTCCCGGATCAAAATGAAAAAGTGATGCAAAGACAATATCAGCATTAAGCTGCTTTGCGCCATAGAGGACGGAAAGCAGCAATGATAATGCAATAGCAAATGGAGAAGTAATCAAAATGATACGTGTCCACTGTTTTGAATACATACAAAAACCTACTCTAATTTAGTCTTGTGTTAATTTTTCAGATGCCGCTTTCAGGAAGCGGACTTTGCTCCAAGCCGTACCGCCTTGTGCAAGAGGATCAACTGAATTGACGTACACATGATCTTCTTTGACTGCTGTGAGGCTTTTCCAGATTGGATTTTTCTCTAAATCTTTTAGTGCATCAGGTTTATCCGCATTTTCATCATCAGAAAATTGGACGAAAATGTGGTCAGGGTTCATTTCACTGAGTTTTTCTAATGAAATCAGCTCTTGCGCTTTTGCGGCTTTGACTTCATTCGGCGCTTTAAGGCCTAAGTCGCCATAAAGAGTTGAATTGAAGTACACTTGTTCAGGATAAATGTAAATATTTCCTTGTCTGATTCTGATGACAAGCGTTTTTGAATCTTTTGCTTGTTTACTGATTTTCGTTTTTGTTTCTTTTAGATCCTGTTCATAGTCTGCAATGATTTTTTTCGCTTTTTTCTCTTTTCCAGTCAGCTGGGCAAGCAGCATCATATTTTCCTTCCAGTTTGATGAGATGTGAGAAACCGGAATGGTAGTGCCGGCCGTGCTTATTTTTTGCAGGGTTTTTTCAGGGAACTTTGTAGATGCCAGGATCACGTCTGGCTGCATCTCAAGAATTTTTTCAATGTTTGGTTCCATTTTTTCCCCTGTAGGTGTTGCTTTATCTGTGATGTCCTTGAACATTTCAGGGAATTTTCCGGAGAATGAGATTGCACCCTGCGGATGAACGTCCAGCAGTTTTGCGTCTTCCATGGATTCAACGCTTCCCGTAATGGCAATCTTATCTGTCGGTACGTTTACTTCGTACGTTTTATCCAAATACTCGATTTTCTTTTTCTCGGACTCTGTGCCGCTCGCTTTGCTCGCAGAGGATTCTTCCTTGCTGCCGCAAGCTGCCGCCGTGAGTGCGAGAAGCAAGATTAATAAGGTAAGAGATAGCTTTTTCATCTATAGTGCCTCCTGTTCAATTGATAACTATTATCAATTGGAATTATAGAGAATCAACAGACATAACACCATGGACAAATTCCGTATTTATCATGGACTATCACCGGATAGCATAGAAATGGTTTGCTGAACAATCCGCTCGTGCCCGCAAGCCGAGTACTCATTCCATGGGTCTGAAGAGAGGTGATACACACGTCCGTTCCGCACTGCGCTTAGGTTTTGCCATATTTCCGACTGTTTTAATTGCTGATAATAAGCAATGGTTTCCGGCTCTTTAAAAAGAAAGAGCATGATACAGTCAGCTTGGCAATTTGTGATGTCTTCTAATGAAATCGCTTGTTCTGAAGGTGTGTCAGCCGGTTTGAATCCTAAATCTTCAAAGAAGACTTCGCGGACGCTGCGATTATGCGCCATATAAAAGCGCTGCTTATGCAGACGAAGAAAGAGATAACGAAATTCTTGAGCGTGCAGCAATGTCATTTTAGCGGCAGAAATCTGCTTGTCATAGGCTGCGAGCCACTTTTCAGCCTCCGATTCTTCCTTTAAAAACGAGGCGGTGTGCAGAAAGTGAGCTCTCCAGTTTTCTTCTGAAGGAAGGTAACATACTTCTGCAATGCTGTTCAGGCGCTTTTGTTCTTCTGAAGAAACAGAATCCATGCTGAAAATGATATCGGGTTCAGCTTGGGACAACGTTTGCAGGTTTTCCTCCCATTTTTCATTAAACCGGTATGCGCTGAGCTGAACTGGAATATCTGCTGAATAATGCTGATAATAGTAAGCCGTCCATTTTGGATGGAGTGCGGCTGCAAACGGTATGTGATGGAGAGGAATGAGCTGCCCTATTGTTCCCTTTCCATAGGCGGCTAGTTTTTGCCTGCGTTTTTTCATATAGCTTGTAGGTGAAGAGCCTGTGTGCTTTTTAAAGATTCTGCTGAAATAAAATTCATCTTGATAGCCGGTTTGATGGGCGATTTCTTTCAGTTTACAGTTGGATCTTGCCATAAGCCGCTTTGCTCGGGTAATCCGAGTTTTTGTAATGAATTCTGTTACGCTCTGGCCTGTCCATTTTTTAAAGGTTTCGCTGTAATGCTTGGCGCTGATTCCTGCCATTTTTGAGAGCTGGGCAAGTGTAATTTTTGTATCGGCATGAGTTTCAATGTAATGTTTTGTTTTTTCAATCGCAGACTGTGTATCGTTTTGATCGGATACATGAGCTGTGAATAGATCATAAATCAGGCTCTGAACCTCTATCACACATTTTAATTGAGAAAGCTGAGCTGATTCTGTCCATATTTCTGCAAGTTCTTGAAGCCGGGCTGAAAGGTTTTCGATATGTGAAACATTCACAAGGTTTAGACTGGATAAATCAGTTTCAGTGCATGGTTTTAAGAGATCTTGCCGGGCTTGAGCTGTATAGCAGTGAAGTCTGATCAGACACACATCTATATTTCTCTCTTCTGCAAATGTAATGCCGAATGTCTCATGAGGCGGACAAACATACAGTGTCTTTTTTTGGAGAGGATCGGTTCTCGTCCCGATAGAAATATGTCCATCTCCTTTTAAATGAAAGATCAGTACGAATGAGTCGGTCAATTGCTGTTCTGAGAAGAGATCACTCGTTTTCTTCATATATTCAATTTGTACCGGATGATAAATCATTGAGTTTTGCAAGGAGAAGACCACCTTTTCAGAAACGCTCGCTTAATTGATAATCATTTTCAATAAGATTGTACCAAATAAATGAAAGTTTTCCTATATAAAGTGTGTTGTTTTTTATATTTAAAAAACCCTTGCCGCGATGTGCGGGCAAGGGAAAATGACCATGCTTTTGTTGGGTAAGAAAATGTTACACGTGTAACATACCATTCTTAAGTCTTAATATAGGAGATATTGTTTTCTGGTTTTATTAAATTGCTTCAGCTGTTTTTGATAGGTGTCAATGATTTCATCAATTGAAGCATCGTTCTCGATTTTCGTTCTAATCCAGCCGTTGCCTGCCAATTTATCAAATGAGCCGGACGCTAGGAACTGGAAATCATCAGGATAGAGGTCTTGTATCATTTTAATAAGCGACAGTCCTGTTTTAACCGCTTCAAATTTTTCTCTGTCCGTAATATAGAGCTGCACGCCGTGGCAAAGTGTTCCTTGATGTTTAGAGAACGTTGGAGTGAAGGAGGAAGCTCTGAATGTAACGCCACGCAGATCAAGACTGTTCATTTTTTCTGCAAGCTCTGTGCTTTTGATAAAGGGAGCTCCGATCAACTCGAATGGCTTAGTCGTTCCCCGTCCTTCAGATACATTTGTTCCTTCAATTAACCCTGTTGCAGGGTATACAAATGTACTCTCTGCGGTTGGCATGTTTGGTGAAGGGAGGACGAATGGCAGTCTGGTATCGTTAAAATCCATAGAGCGTTTCCAGTGTTTCATTTTCACGACTGACACATCAGCATTAATATTAAATTCCTTGTTGAATAGTAAAGCCAATTCTCCAATGGTCATCCCGTGCTTTAACGGAATAGGATAGAGTCCGACAAAGGATGCGTACTCGGGCTCCAGCACTGGTCCTTCAACCTTTTTTCCGCCTTGGGGATTCGGGCGGTCCAGCACGATAAAAGGAATTCCGTTTTCTTTAGCGGCTTCCATTGCATAAGCCATGGTATAAATGTACGTATAGTAACGAGTCCCAACGTCCTGGATGTCAAAAAGAAGAACATCGACATTTTTCAGCATATCAGGAGTGGGTTTTTTCGTTTTTCCGTAAAGGCTGTATACGGGAACCCCGGTTTTTTCATCAATGTAAGAGCCTACTTCGTCTCCTGCCTGAGCGTCGCCACGAACGCCGTGCTCGGGCCCGAATAAAGCTGTCAGCTGAATATCGGGGTCTTCGTAAAGAATATCTACACTGCTTTTAAGGGATGCACTCACACCTGTTGGATTGGTAATCAGTCCAACTCTTTTTCCCTTTAGCTGCTTTTTGTGTTGTGACAAGAGGATATCAATACCGGTCTGGACTTTAGGTTTTTTTGCTGTTTGTTTTTCTGAATCAGGCGAAGCTGAGGCAGCCGTCATTGTTCCGAACATCATAAGCCCTGCGAGAAGAACCAATACCGTTTTCTTCATATGCTCCTCCTTATTAAAGCGGTTTTCCCGTTTTGATGTTTACTCCATAGCCATACGGATAAAGGATGTCTCCCGGTTTGGTGACGGATGGAATGTCGACTGGCAGCGTGCCCTTTGGCTTTGATTGTCCGAAGATCGCTTTAACGCCGGCCGGAATATTCGGCTGAAGATAACGCCCGTTTGCATATCCTTTAAAACCATAGACGGCAATCAAAGCTCTTGCTTCTTCGAAATTGGCGGCATCATATGGATTGCGCAGACTCATTAAGACAAATTGCTTTTTATGCTGCAGTGTGGCATTCATGACAGCTCTCGGAAAAGCGGTGGCCCATTTGCTTGAATCTCTTACCGTGTCGTCGATGACACCGTCGTTGACGACAGGATCATTTTTTACAACGTAAGAGCCTGTAATAATATAATCAGCTTCTTTTACTTGTTTTTCATACTCAGCATTAAATACCTTTTCTGCAAAGTTAATTTTGGTAAGGGAAACAGATTTGATTTTTTTTCGCTGCATTAAATCGTGAATGGTTTTTTCAATGGATGCTGTTTGTTCCTCGTAAGGTGCGGCAATTAAGATTCGGCTGCCTTTTTTGGGTTTGAACGGCAAGGTATGCTGATCATTTTTTAATACTGTCACTGCCTTTTCAGCGATTTTTTGCTCTGTCTTCGCATGGTGTTTGCTTCCCACTGTTTTGAGTGCTTTCTTCACCTTTTTATCTATATTGCTGTCATGCTGAGCGGGGTAAATACCGCGCTTTATTTTCAGGGAAATGATTCTTTCCACCGATTTGTTGATTTGCTGTAAGGGAATGTCTCCATTTTTAACAGCTTCTTTTAAGGAGTTAATCACGCTTGCCAACTTTTGTTCATCTTTTAAAGATGTAACTGAGACAGGCATTAACGCGATATCAACACCGGCCTTTATGGCCATGACGACCGCCTCTTCTTGACCGAAATGATCTGCTATGGCTTTCATATTGAGAGCATCAGTGACGATTACACCGCCAAATCCCATTTCCTCCCGAAGCAGCCCAGTCATTACTTTCTTTGAAAGTGTAGCGGGAACCATAATATCTGATCCATCAAGCTTGCTTTTATATGTGGTGTCGTCAAAGGCTGGGAATTGAACATGAGCTGTCATCACCATATCTGCTCCGGCATCAATCGCTTTTTGAAAAGGGTAGAGTTCAACCTCACGAAGCCGTTTCTGGTTATGAGAAACGAGTGGCAGTCCATAATGGCTGTCAACGTCAGTGTCTCCATGTCCCGGGAAATGTTTAAGAGCAGAGGCGATATTTTGCCGTTGCAAACCTTTCATAGAATATAAACCGAGTCGTGCTGTCAGTTCACGATCAGAACTGAATGATCTCACACCGATCACTGGATTATCAGGGTTATTATTAATGTCCAAGACTGGGCTGAAATCTGTATTGATGCCTAAGACAGAAAGCTCTTTTCCAATCATGCTGCCGGTCTGATATGCATTGATTCTGCTTCTTGTTGCGCCAAGCGCCATATTGCCTGGGAAATTAGTGCCCTCCCCTAATCTCGTCACGATCCCGCCTTCTTGATCAATGCTGAGTAAGAGCGGAATTTTGGGGCTGGCCTTTTGATATGCGTCTGTCAGCCGTACCGTTTGCTCAGTTGTTTTTACATTTTCTGCAAATAGTATGACGCCGCCGAATTGATATTTCTTGATGAGGCCAGCGACTTCCTCATTCATTTTTGTGAAGGCTTGCGGAGAAGACTCACCTTCCTTTTTCCAGTTTCTGAAATCCGGCATCAGCATTTGGCCAAGTTTTTCATCTAACGTCATACGATCAACGATCTGCTTGGCATCATCTGAGCTGCGGGGTTTTGCTTCAGCTGTCTGACTGACGCCGAGAAAACATGAAAGAAAAAGGACGGTGGAAAGGATAAGCGAAATGACAGGTTTCATAACAACTTCCTCCTATCGTCGATTATTTCATTGCTTCATAAATCGCGGTAATGACGCTTCCGTAACTGCCTGTTGAAAATTGGTCACCCTCAAACACGTTCGGATTTTCCGCTGGATCAGCGACAGGTGAATGCTTTTTATTTGTTAACAAAGCGATGCCTAAATTGTATGCCGGATCAATGATGGTAACCGTTCCTGTCCAGCCAGTATGTCCGTACGCATGTTCGCTTGCATAAGGGCCAAACATCCATTCCATGCTTTTACTGCCGTTTCGCCGCCACCCAAGGCCAAACGTCGGATCTGTTGCTGATGGCGCCGTAAATAGGTCAGCTGTTTTCTGATCGAATAATGAAACGTTTCGGTACGTTCCTTTGTTTAACATGACTTGAAGCAGAATCGCCATATCATCAGCGTTTGAAAACAGTCCGGCGTGGCCTGAAACGCCTTCCATCGAATAGAAGGCTTTTTCGTCATGTACTTCTCCTTGCAGCGTGTCTGTGCGGATATGAGGGAAATGGATAACACCGTCTCGTGTATTGCCCATACGTTCAGTGGCTGCGAATTGTTTTGCTTTAAAGCCCTTTTGCAGCGGATTGTACAACGTATGTTTTAGCTTCAGCGGTTTGTAGAGCTCTTGTTCCGTATAGACATCAAGCGGTTTGCCGGTGAGTTTTTCGACAATACAGCCGAGAAGCATGTATCCAATGTCACTGTATACGTGTTTTGTTCCTGTTTCATAATCCAGCGGGATTTTCATCAAGTATTCAATGGTTTTCTCCCGCTCTTGCGAATAGTACATTCCGGCTTTTTCCGGGCTGTAAAAGTAGAAGCTGGATGGAAGCCCTGATTGGTGCTGCAGGACATCAATGACACGAATGTTATCTTTCCCTTTGATGCGATCTGTAAGCTGATCATTGAAATCAGGCAAATAAGCAGATACCTTTTCATAAACGTCGAGTTTACCTTGGCTCACTAAGCGCTGTAAAGCAAAATTGGCCGCATACATTTTTGTATTTGATGCCAAGTCAAACATCGTGCGGGTTTTCATTTTTGCCGGACGGCGCAAGAGTTCAGCCCCGTCATATTTTTTACTGTAGCCGTAGGCTTCTTTTTTGATCATACGGCCGTCCTTCACGACGACTAGAACGGCGCCGGGGAATCCTGCTGCAATGTCCCGTTCAATCATTTGATCAACCTTCCTTAGTTTCTTCGACGAAAACTGTGCAGTTTCTGGATTTATTGTTTTCGGCTCAACCTGATTGTCTGCTTGATGAAGGGCGGTTTGTGCGAAGGCTTCGTTCGGCGTCAGAATGGACACGGTTAAAATAGCGCTGAGTAATGCTAATGTCTTCGTTCTCACAAGCTTGCTCCTTTCCGCGTTTCTATGCCGTTACTATTCCTAAAACGTCATCATTTAATCGAACTGGGCAGCCATTTCATCTTTATATCCGAAAGCGTAGGTCAACAAAAAGCCGAACGCATAGGAAATAAAGAGACCAATGATATATAAGATGATTTGTGAAGGCAGAACCAGGAAGGAGAGCGGCAATCCGGAGACACCGATCGCAACCGTGGCTACCTGAAAATAAGCTTGAAAAGCTCCGCCGATCCCCGCCCCTAAGCATGCTGTCAAAAACGGACGGCCAAGCGGCAGCGTTACACCGAATATGAGCGGTTCACCGATGCCGAGCAGTCCTGAAGGAAGACCCCCTGTGATCGCTTTTCTCAGCGTTTTTTTCTTTGTTTTAACGAATATGGCGAAGGCTGCGCCCACTTGTCCCGCGCCTCCCATGGCAAGGATCGGGAGAAGCGGGTCATCACCGATCGAATTGATGAGTTCCATGTGCACCGGCGTCAGGCCTTGATGTAGCCCGGTGACAACGAGAGGGAGGAAGGTCGCGCCCAGAATAAAGCCTGCAGTGATTCCGCCCATGTCTAAGATGGACAGAAGGCCGGATGTGATGACATCTGAAATGAACCCGCCTAAAGGCATGAAAACGACATACGTCAATATTCCAGTGATCAAAAGTGAAACTGTTGGAGTTACGATAATATCGAGTGATTGAGGAATAAAGCGGCGGACGAATTGTTCTGTGTAAGCAATGAATATAGCTGCGAATAGAACGCCGATGAGCCCTCCCCGGCCGGGAAGAAGCTGTTCTCCGAATAAGCTGATCTTTGCGATTTCCGGGTTAATGATCAGAATCCCTGCCAGAGCGCCGAGAGCGGGCGTCCCGCCAAATTCTTTTGACGCGTTAATGCCGACGAGAATGCCGAGATAAGTGAACAGGCCTGATCCGATGACTGTGAGGACAATAGCCGTTTGTGATTCTGCAGAGAGCCAGCCGGCTTGGATTATCGCTTTGGTAATCCCGGTAATTAAGCCTGAAGCGACGAGTGCGGGAATGAGAGGTATGAAGATGCTGGCTATTTTACGTAAAAAAAGCTTAAATGGAGTGGCGTTCTTACGATTAATATCGGATTTCTTTTTGGCGGCGGCCTCTTTTAGATTAAAATCTTCTTCTGATGATACCAGCTTCGAAAAAGCGGCGGTGACATGATTAACGACACCAGTGCCGAGGATAATCTGCAGGGTTTCAGCTTCGACGACTCCAAGGACGCCATCAAGTTCTCTTAACGCCTTACTATCCGTTTTGCTGACATCGTAAGGCGTAATGCGCAAGCGGGTCATGCAATGCGTATAGGAAGAAATATTGGATTTCCCCCCGCATAGCTCAAGGATTTTTTCCGCCAGAGTATTGTAGTGTTTTTCTTTGCTCATACAAACCCCTCCCTTTCATGATGCCTTATGTCTTTCTCATAGATTTGATTGCTTCTCTCGTTTTATCAATGCAGCCGACCGTTTCTTCATACTGCTCGGCCGCCATGCTTAAAAACAAAACATCAATCATAAAAAGCTGGGCGAGACGGGAGGAAGTGGCTGCGCTTCGAATCAGGGCCTCGTTGGAATGGGCTGTATATAATGAAACGTCGGATAATGCAGAGACGGAGGTTTGGCTGAATTGCGTGAGGCTGATGATTGTGACGCCTTTTTCCTTTGCCATCGAAAGCAGCTCGATGATTTCCTGTGTCTCACCTGAAAATGAAATGGCAAATACAATGTCTTTCTTATCTGCATTTGCGATTAAAGATGCCACAAGATGAGTGTCCGTGAAAGCAGTCGCCTGTTTATGAATTCGAAGCCATTTTTGCTGGGCGTCCTTGGCGACAATGGCCGAGGCGCCCAGACCAAAGAAATGTACAGTGTTCGCTTGAAGCAGCAGAGAAACAGCGCGCTCTAGCTCTTGATAATCCATGAGATCTGAGGTGTCTTGAATTGCTTGAATGGCATTGCCAGCTGCTTTTTCAGAGATGGAAGGCAGCGATTCATGAGGAGCGATGTCCCGGTAGCCTTGAACAGCAGGTTTTGCCAGATCGCCCGCTACCCTCATTTTTAAATCCTGAAATCCTTTTAGTCCCAGTGACTTGCAGAGCCTGATGACGGCAGCGTCACTTGAATTAGCTAAGGCGCTGATTTCGCTGACTGTGCTTTCTATCGCTTTGTGGGGATGGGCTAATATGTAGTCCGCAAGCTTACGCTCTGATTGTGGCAGCTTGTGTTTCATTGATTGAATGATAGCTAAACCGCCTGTCGCCATTACTGTCTCTCCTTATCATGAATGGTAGTTTTCAATTGCTTTGTCTATAAAACCGTTCGCTTCATCAAGCAATGTCTTCGCTTTGTTTTGATCTGTGCTGGTTTTGAGCATAACAATTGCTGTTTTGACATGAAGATTCGCCTGTTCAAGTGTGTATTGCGCTTTTTCATAAGAAACGTCTGCGAGGCTTTGAATGATGCTGATGGCGCGTTCTTTTAGTTTTTTGTTGCTGACATTGACATCCACCATCAAGTTTTCGTAGACCTTGCCGATTTTGACCATTACAGCGGTGGATATCATGTTTAGAATCATTTTATGAGCGGTTGCGGCTTTCATACGTGTCGAGCCTGTAATGACTTCTGGCCCGACGACGACCTCAATGCTGTGATCAGCGTGTTTGCTGATGGCAGATTGACTGTTACAGGTAAGGGAGACGGTGTTTGCTCCGATTTTGCGGGCGTATTTCAGCGCACCCGCTGCATAAGGCGTACGGCCGCTTGCTGCAATCGCGATCACTGTATCGGCTGAGGTGAGATGGATGGATCGTAAATCCTCGGCCCCTGCTTCTTCATGATCTTCAATCCCCTCTGCCGCCTGCAAAAATGCGTTGGGACCGCCGGCCATTAATCCGATTACCTGATCAGGACTGACACTGTAGGTCGGAGGACATTCAACTGCGTCCATCACACCGAGTCGGCCGCTAGTGCCTGCACCTGCGTAAATGAGCCGTCCGCCATTTTGAAAGGATTCATACGCGCATTCGACGGCTGCTTCGATATCGGGAAGGACACGCTGAACGGCGGCAGCGACTTTGATATCTTCATTGTTAATCATTTTTAAGATATCGAGGGTATTAGCTTTGTGTATTTCCGATGTTTGGCTATTGCGTGATTCCGTTGTAAGGCTGTGAAGATTCAATTGTTCTGACATGAGGATGCCCCCTGTGTAAAAATAAATATATCTCAATATTCAGTATATTCATTTCTGTTATGATATTTCAACTATCATTTTTGGTTTTTGAAACTTTATTTCAAAAGAGGCTATAAGAAATAATGAAGTATCAGCTGTTCGCCAAGCGGCCCGATTTTTCGGCGTCCTTTATCAAGAAATCCGGTTTTCATATATAGCTGCTTTGCACGGGTGTTCAGGTGGTTGACGGCTAAAATGATTTCATCGCACCATGGGAAATACCCGTTAACAAAAGAGGGGAGCTGAAGCATGGCTTTTTTCGCATAGCCTTGTCCGTGGTAGGCAGAGTTTAATGATAAGGAACTGAGCAATAAAGCAAATGGATTGTTGGAATAGGGAGCAATGGTTTCTTTTGACGTATGTAGAATGAAAAAGCCTATTGGCAGATCACCTTTTAAGATAACAACCGGATAGCGCTCCTGTATGCTTAGAGCCTGAGTCAGCACCTCTTTAGGGAGAGCGGTAAAGCGTTTGTCATCATTGTGTAAAGTAAATGCGTAAAGCTCCGGCAAATGCTCAGGCTTATAGAAGGATAAAGAGATATCTTGCGTCATGATGAGCCTCCTTATAATATGTCGTCTAACTGGTTTTCAGAAATTACACGGTACCCCGCTTGTTTTAATAGCGCGGCGGTTACTCCGTTCCCAGCGATTTTTTTGCCTGAAAATGAGCCATTATAGATGAAATTGCTTCCGCATGATGGGCTGTTTTCTTTCAATATGACGGCAGAGGCGTTGATTTCTTTTGCATAGGCCAATGTTTGGGCCGCGCCCTTCATATATAAATCTGTTACATCTTCTCCTGAAGACGTTATGATTTTCGCGGCTCCATTAAGAACATCCTCACCAGTACCCCCGATGATTTCTGCTGGTTCCCGGGGAGTGGAGAAGCCGCCGAGAAGCTCAGGGCAAGCCATCACTGCTTGTTTTTCTTCAATCAGTTTTCGAATTTTCTCTGATGCGGCATGCGAACCGTTGTATCTGCATTCAATGCCGCCGAGGCAAGAGCTGACTAGTATCATAATATTGGTTTCTCCTCTCTTGATTCGATCTATATCTATCTTAAAATAAATGATAAATGGAAGGAGGCTTTTTCAGTTAAAAAAGGGGTTAAAAAGTTTGAAAATAAAAAATTTAAAATTCCTCTTTACAAAAGGGGGGGAACCTGTATATAATAACTTTTGTCAGCTCGACGAGAACAGAAACGGCCCGTTGGTCAAGCGGTTAAGACACCGCCCTTTCACGGCGGTAACACGGGTTCGAATCCCGTACGGGTCACCATTTGGAGGATTAGCTCAGCTGGGAGAGCATCTGCCTTACAAGCAGAGGGTCGGCGGTTCGAGCCCGTCATCCTCCACCATCTTGCCGGTGTAGCTCAATTGGTAGAGCAACTGACTTGTAATCAGTAGGTTGGGGGTTCAAGTCCTCTTGCCGGCACTGTTTTTCTTGAAAATATGGAGGGGTAGCGAAGTGGCTAAACGCGGCGGACTGTAAATCCGCTCCCTCAGGGTTCGGCAGTTCGAATCTGCCCCCCTCCACCATCATTGGGCTATAGCCAAGCGGTAAGGCAACGGACTTTGACTCCGTCATGCGTTGGTTCGAATCCAGCTAGCCCAGTCACAGACACCTTTGATCAAAAGGTGTCTTTTTTCTTTTTGAAAAATCATTCCAACTTCTAACTGTTCAGTCTGTATAATAATTTTAAAAATATGTTAAGGTAGTTTATTCACAAATTGCCATCTACACCCTGCCAAAAATTTGTTAAACTTATTTTATAAAAAAATTGAAACCTTTAGAAACGAAGCTCGTATACATACAGACCGGTGAAGGCAGAGGTTAGATAAATATGGAAATGATGATTAAAAAGAGAATTAAGCAAGTCAAAAAAGGCGATCAAAATGCATTTGCGGACATCGTAGATATTTACAAGGATAAAATTTATCAGCTTTGCTACCGTATGCTTGGCAATGTGCATGAGGCGGAAGATATCGCACAAGAGGCTTTCATCAGAGCGTACGTCAATATCGACAGTTTTGATATCAACCGGAAATTTTCAACTTGGCTTTATCGAATTGCGACCAACTTGACCATTGACCGCATTCGCAAAAAGAAGCCGGATTATTACCTCGATGCAGAAGTGGCGGGTACAGAAGGCTTGACGATGTATTCCCAAATCGCCGCAGATGGAGTTTTGCCTGAAGATGCAGTCGTATCGCTGGAGCTTTCACACACGATTCAGCAGAAAATATTAAAGCTTCCTGACAAATACAGAACTGTCATTGTATTAAAGTATATTGATGAACTCTCATTAATTGAAATCGGCGAGATTCTGAACATTCCTGTGGGGACTGTAAAAACGCGGATTCACAGAGGCAGAGAGGCTCTTAGAAAACAATTAAGGGATCTTTAAGTGGGGTGATGAAATGAGCTGTCCTGAACAAATTGTGCAGCTTATGCATATGCATCTTGATGGAGATATCCTTCCGAAAGATGAACAAGTATTAAAAGAACATCTGGAGGCATGCGAGGAATGCAGAAAGCATTTTTATGAGATGGAAAAATCCATTGCGCTCGTCCGGAGCACATCGCATGTCGAAGCCCCCGCCGATTTTACCGCTAACGTCATGGCAAAATTGCCTAAGGAGAAGAAAAGGGCTTCTGTGAAAAGATGGTTCAGATCCCATCCGGTTATCGCGGCTGCTGCGGTATTCATCATTTTGATGGGCGGAGGATTGTTAAACAGCTGGCACAATGACCACAACTTCAGCGTGTCGAAGCAGCCGAATCTGGTCGTGCAAAACAACACTGTGATCGTGCCTGAAGGTGAGACGGTCAAAGGTGATGTCACCGTCAAAAACGGCAAGCTGATTATTAAAGGGAAAATAGACGGGGATGTCACCGTTGTAAACGGAGAAAAGTATATGGCCTCTGCTGGACAAGTCACCGGTCAAATTGAGGAGATTAATCAATTATTCGACTGGACTTGGTATAAAATGAAGTCTGCGGGGAAAAGTGTATTCAATGCATTAGACCCGAACGGAGAAGAGTAAAGCGTGTGGTGCGCTTTACTCTTTTTTAGGTTCTCAAACGGCTGGCATATTTCACTTGCCAAAACGAAATGTGGTATAATGGGCTCGCTATGTAAAGTACATATGCGTAACACATTAAACTTCAAAATACGAAATGACTGAATTCTTGGAGGACGAGGAAATGGCTTTTGAGGATATCCCTTTTTTGCAGTACCTCGGCAATGCCGTTGATATTCTCCTTGTTTGGTATGTGATATATAAACTGATTATGGTGATACGCGGCACGAAGGCGGTTCAGCTCTTAAAAGGAATCGTTGTGATCGTGCTTGTCCGTATGGCCAGTCAATATTTGGGCCTCAGCACGCTTCAGTGGCTGATGGACCAAGCGATAACATGGGGATTTTTAGCAATTATTATTATCTTTCAGCCTGAGCTGAGAAGAGCGCTTGAACAGCTTGGACGGGGCCGTTTCTTCTCGAGGAGCGGCACGCCGGTTGAGGAAGCGCAGCAGAAAACAATTGAGGCTATAACGAAAGCGATCAATTATATGGCGAAACGCCGGATCGGCGCCCTTTTAACCATTGAGCGGGATACGGGTATGGGGGATTATATTGAAACGGGCATTCCTTTGAATGCAAAGGTCAGCTCTGAGCTCTTGATCAATATTTTTATCCCGAATACACCGCTTCATGACGGAGCGGTCATTATGAAAAATAATGAAATTGCCGCTGCCGCCTGTTATTTGCCGCTTTCTGAAAGCCCGTTCATTTCAAAAGAACTGGGAACGCGGCACAGAGCGGCTGTCGGAATCAGTGAAGTTACAGACAGTTTGACGATTATCGTGTCTGAAGAGACCGGCGGCGTCAGTGTGGCGAGGAATGGCGACCTTCACAGAGAGCTGACGGAAGAAGCACTGAAAGAAATGCTTGAAGCAGAGTTTAAGAAGAACACCAGAGAGACTTCTTCTAACCGTTGGTATTGGAGGGGCAAGAAAAATGGATAAATTCTTAAACAACCGCTGGGCTGTGAAAGTCATTGCGCTGCTTTTCGCGCTCTTGCTTTATGTAGCGGTTAACAGCAACCAAGCACCAACTCCGAAAAAACCAGGTGAATCATTTTTTCCAACATCTACAACTGATGAGGCAACACTGACTGATATACCGGTTAAAGCATATTACGATGATGAAAATTATGTCGTGACGGGCGTTCCGCAAACGGTGAATGTCACGATAAAAGGTCCGACAAGCGCCGTGAAGAAGGCGAGACAGACAAAGAATTTTGAGATATACGCGGATATGGAGAAGCTGAAAACCGGCACGCATAAGGTCGAGCTTAAGGCCAAAAACGTGTCGGATGGGCTGACGATATCCATTAATCCGTCCGTGACGACCGTCACCATTCAAGAACGCACGACAGAAAGCTTTCCTGTTGAAGTGGAGTACTACAACAAAAGCAAGATGAAAAAAGGCTATTCTCCGGAGCAGCCGATTGTCAGTCCTAAAAATGTACAGATTACCGGTTCTAAAGCCGTGATTGATAATATTTCTCTTGTGAAAGCCTCGGTAAACCTGGAAAATGCAGATGAAACGATTGAAAAGGAAGCGAAAGTGACTGTCTATGATAAAGACGGAAACGCGCTTCCTGTCGATGTGGAGCCCTCGGTCATCAAAATTACCGTTCCGGTGACAAGTCCGAGTAAAAAAGTGCCCTTTAAGATTGAGCGGACAGGAAGCCTTCCTGACGGGGTCAGCATAGCAAATATCGAATCAAGTCCCAGTGAGGTGACGGTTTACGGCTCGCAGGATGTCTTGGATTCTCTTGAATTTATAGACGGTGTCAGCTTAGATTTAAGCAAAATCAAAAAGGATTCTGATATCGAGGCAGATATTCCGCTTCCTGACGGCGTCAAAAAAATCTCGCCGTCAAAGGTGACGTTGCATATAGAAGTAGATAGTGAAGCAGATCAGACGTTTGAGAATGTCCCTATTAAGACTGTAGGGCTGAGCAGCTCACAGAACATTGAATTTCTGGATCCGGAATCACAAACGATAGATGTTACGGCCAAAGGCTCTCCCGGCAACATAAAAAAACTGCAGAAATCAGACATAGAATTGTATGTGAATGTATCTGATTTAGATGACGGAGAGCACAGTGTGAAGCTTGAAGTAAACGGGCCTCAAAATGTAACCTGGTCCTTGGGGCAGAAAAATGCAAAAATCAAGCTTACGTCTAAAAAAACCAATACGACAACAAAAGATAACAGCAATACGACGTCAGGGAACCAGGATGAGACTGATGACAAGACGAATGACAAAGAGAATAATCAGCGAGAAGATACAACGAACAGTGATAAAAACAATGATGATCAAAATCAAGACGAAAACCAAGATCAAAATCAGGATCAGGATGAAGATGAATCAAATACAGGTTCACAATCTTCATCAGAATAAAAAAGGAGCGATTATAAAATGGGCAAGTATTTTGGAACAGATGGTGTAAGAGGTGTTGCCAACAGCGAGCTTACGCCTGAGCTGGCCTTTAAAGTCGGACGTTTCGGCGGGTATGTGCTGACAAAAGACAAACAACGTCCAAAAGTGCTGATAGGCCGCGATACACGCATCTCCGGCCATATGCTGGAGGGAGCCCTTGTCGCCGGACTTTTATCAATTGGCGCAGAAGTCATGCGTCTGGGAGTCATTTCTACACCTGGTGTTTCCTATTTAACAAAAGCGATGGATGCAGAGGCGGGCGTCATGATTTCTGCTTCTCATAACCCAGTGCAGGATAACGGAATCAAGTTCTTTGGAGGAGACGGATTTAAGCTTTCTGATGAACAGGAGGCTGAAATTGAGCGTCTGATGGATGAACCGGAGGATAAGCTGCCAAGACCGGTTGGAGCTGACTTGGGACTTGTAAACGACTATTTTGAAGGCGGCCAAAAGTACCTGCAATTCTTAAAACAGACTGCCGACGAAGATTTTACAGGCATTCATGTTGCGCTTGATTGCGCACACGGAGCGACGTCATCGCTTGCGACACACTTGTTTGCCGATTTAGACGCAGACGTGTCGACAATGGGAACTTCTCCGAACGGATTAAACATCAATGACGGAGTTGGATCGACTCATCCCGAAGCGCTCAGTGCGTTTGTAAAAGAGAAAAATGCTGATATCGGCCTTGCGTTCGATGGTGACGGCGACCGCCTGATCGCAGTCGACGAAAAAGGAAATATCGTTGACGGCGACCAAATTATGTACATATGCTCAAAATACCTGAAATCAGAGGGCCGTTTAAAGGATGATACCGTTGTTTCCACAGTCATGAGCAACCTCGGTTTCTATAAAGCGCTTGAAAAAGAAGGGATAAAGAGCGTGCAGACGGCTGTCGGCGACCGCTACGTGGTAGAGGCGATGAAAAAAGACGGCTACAATGTCGGCGGAGAACAGTCCGGCCACTTAATTTTCCTTGATTACAACACAACAGGTGACGGATTATTGTCCGCCATTATGCTGATGAATACATTAAAAGCGACAGGTAAGCCGCTGTCAGAGCTTGCGGCTGAAATGCAGAAGTTTCCGCAGCTTTTAGTCAATGTGAGAGTAACTGATAAATATAAAGTCGAAGAAAACGAAAAAGTAAAAGCCGTTATTTCTGAGGTTGAAAAAGAAATGAACGGCGACGGCCGGATTTTAGTGCGCCCATCTGGCACTGAGCCGCTCGTTCGTGTGATGGCTGAAGCGAAGACGAAAGAACTGTGCGATGAATATGTTAATCGCATTGTTGAAGTCGTCCGGTCAGAAATGGGATTAGAGTAACGAAATCTATAAACAGAGAGCGAACAAGACAAGTGCGACTCACATATAATAATTGTGAGACAGGCGGCAAAGTTGTTTAAAAAACAATTGACCATTCTTGGCACATGCTGTAAAATCAAGCTTGTCTTGTTCTTGTTTTCTAGAGGCAGGAAAGACGGGATTTTGTTTTACTTATAATTATAGCGCCCGAACTAAGCGCCCGAAAAAAGGCTTAGTTGACGAGGATGGAGGTTATCGATTTTTCGGCGGATGCCTCCCGGCTGAGTATGCAGATCACAGCCGTAAGGATTTCTTCAAACCAAGGAGGCGACTCCTTGAACAAAGGGAAATCACATGATCTTCCATAAAACATGTAGGAGGGGACGATTGAAAGTCCCCTTGAAAAATGACTTTCTTCGTCTCCTTTTACAATCTTAGGAGGAAGAAATTATGTGTGGAATCGTAGGTTATATCGGTCAGCTTGATGCGAAGGAAATTTTGTTAAAAGGGTTGGAGAAGCTTGAGTACCGCGGCTATGACTCTGCGGGTATCGCAGTTGCCAACGAACAGGGGATCCATGTGTTTAAAGAAAAAGGACGCATTGCCGATCTTCGTGAAGTTGTGGATGCCAATGTAGGAGCAAAAGCAGGAATTGGCCATACTCGCTGGGCAACACACGGTGAACCAAGCTACCTGAACGCTCACCCGCATCAAAGCGCACTGGGCCGCTTTACACTTGTTCATAACGGCGTGATCGAGAACTATGTTCAGCTGAAACAGGACTATTTACAAGATGTAGAGCTCAAAAGTGACACCGACACAGAGGTAGTCGTTCAAGTAATCGAGCAATTTGTCAACGGAGGTCTTGATACAGAAGAAGCGTTCCGCAAAACACTTACACTGTTAAAAGGCTCTTACGCAATTGCTTTATTCGATAACGATAACAAAGAAACGATTTTTGTAGCGAAAAACAAAAGCCCTCTATTAGTTGGACTTGGAGATACATTCAACGTCGTGGCGTCTGACGCGATGGCAATGCTTCAAGTTACAAACGAATATGTAGAGCTGATGGATAAAGAAATGGTCATCGTGACTGATGATCAAGTTGTTATCAAAAACCTTGATGGCGACGTTATTTCACGTGCGTCTTATATCGCTGAGCTGGATGCCAGTGATATCGAAAAAGGCACGTACCCTCACTACATGTTGAAAGAAACGGATGAGCAGCCAGTTGTGATGCGCAAAATCATCCAAACGTACCAAGACGAAAACGGCAAACTGTCTGTGCCTGGCGATATCGCTGAGGCTGTAGCGGAAGCGGACCGCATCTATATCATTGGCTGCGGAACAAGCTATCACGCAGGACTTGTCGGTAAACAATACATTGAAATGTGGGCAAACGTGCCGGTTGAAGTGCATGTAGCGAGTGAATTCTCTTACAACATGCCGCTTCTGTCTAAGAAACCGCTCTTCATTTTCCTTTCTCAAAGCGGAGAAACAGCAGACAGCCGCGCGGTTCTTGTTCAAGTCAAAGCACTCGGACACAAAGCGCTGACGATCACAAACGTACCGGGATCAACGCTTTCCCGTGAAGCTGACTATACATTGCTGCTTCATGCAGGCCCTGAAATCGCTGTTGCGTCAACAAAAGCATACACAGCACAAATCGCAGTGCTTACGGTTCTTGCATCTGTAGCTGCTGACAAAAACGGCATCGATATCGGGTTTGATCTTGTCAAAGAACTTGGTATCGCAGCAAACGCAATGGAAGCCCTTTGCGACCAGAAAGACGAAATGGAAATGATCGCTCGTGAATACTTGACTGTATCCAGAAACGCTTTCTTCATCGGACGCGGCCTCGACTACTTCGTATGTGTCGAAGGCGCATTGAAGCTGAAAGAGATTTCTTACATCCAGGCAGAAGGCTTTGCCGGCGGCGAACTGAAGCACGGCACCATCGCCTTGATCGAACAAGGAACACCAGTGTTCGCACTGGCAACACAAGAGCACGTAAACCTAAGCATCCGCGGAAACGTCAAAGAAGTTGCCGCTCGCGGAGCCAACACATGCATCATCTCACTGAAAGGCCTAGACGATGCGGATGACAGATTCGTATTACCGGAAGTAAACCCAGCGCTTGCTCCGTTGGTATCTGTTGTTCCATTGCAGCTGATCGCTTACTATGCTGCACTGCATCGCGGCTGTGATGTAGATAAGCCACGTAACCTTGCGAAGAGTGTTACTGTGGAGTAAAATGTTTAACCCTTTTGGTTGTTTTTGTGGCTTTAAAATAAAGTTACGACGTTTATAAAAATGTTGCGATGCTTTTTCCCTTAGATAATTTTTGTCTAAGGGTATTTTTCTATTTTAACTAAAGAGGCAGGTAACTAAAAATTATAAGGGGATTCCAATTGATTTTGGGCCCCCTTTTTACATAAAGATGTGACACCAATCTTACAAAAATGTAACTTTAATCTCAAATAATGTAATTTGATTCGATGGCAGGTCATCTAATTTTCTTTTATTATGTTCTAAAAAGAGATTGGATGGTGTTGGGTTTGGATATTTCAGAAGTTAATATATCACTGTTTAGACTAGTTAATGACTTAGGAAAAGAACATCCCTTTTTGAATCCTGTAATTAGTTTTATTGCTGAATATATGGTTTTTTTACTTGCACTAAGTGTTCTTTTTATTTGGTTTACAAGAGATACGGATAATAGAATTATGATTCTTTGTGCATCTATCGCTTTCATTTGTGCCTTTACGATAGGGAAGGTTTCAGGGGTATTTCACTCGAATTATCAACCTTTTGTTGAATTGGAAGAGGTTAATAAACTGATACATAAAGAAAAAGACAATTCTTTTCCAAGTGACCATACAATTTTATTCTTCTCATATTGTATTTCATTCTGGCTCTTTAAGAGAGGCTGGTCAATTTTATGGGTATTGTTAGCTGTTCTTGTGGGAGTCTCCCGTATATGGGTTGGTGTTCATTATCCTTTTGATGTTTTAGCAGGAGTATTAATAAGCCTAGCAGTTTCAACTTTTATATATTTAACATTCCCTAAACTAAATATTACTCAAACTACCATGAAAATTTATGAAAAATGTGAAAACATACTTCTTTATCGGTTCAAAAGAAAGGAAAACAAGTCAAAAAACCTTTAGATTTATTCAACAATCGGGTGCTAATGTTCAAAAAATCATAACCTAAAATGATAAACTCTTTTATAAAGATTCCATCTGTATTCAAAGCTGTAGAATTCATTTTGATCTATCTTTTTTTCTATGGATTCTTTAAATTTGCCGTAAACTGAAGGTTCATGTGTTATTTTTGATCAACCTTTATTTTAAAGCTACAGTTTTAGCCAAAGGGGTTTTTTGTTTTAAAGATGGCTATGTTTAATTTTACAAATATTTAGGATTGCCATAAGAATAAGAAAATATTAAAGAAGGTATTTTTAAGGAAAGTGACATCTACGGAGACATTGGGGAATTCTAGCTATAACAATATCCACAACAGCTAGTTCAATTTCTTGGTCGTTAAGGCTGTTGAAAATAAAGTAGGAACCAGTATTCATTTATAGTTCCTAATTGAACTCAGTTATTTACTAAACAAGAAAATAGAAAAATGATTATAAAATTCTTCTTGTATTTCTACAAAAAATTAAAGTGATAGATATCATAAGCCTTGGATAAAGATTCAGGATGTATATTTAAAGGGAAAGAAGGATTTGATACTTCTTTCTCTGTATTTCAACATCTTGACAATGCTTAAAATTTAGCATATCTTATACTTAACTTAATAATCGCGGCCAGATGTTTATTTTCGTTTGTTAGGTCTTTAGCATTCTTTCAACTAATCTTGACAGGATGAAAAAGTATCCTAGTTTAAATGGAGGAGAAACATAAGTCGATTTATAATCAAGCACTATATTAAAGTGTAGCGGTGAGTTCATTCCTTTAGAAGGAAGTTAAAACATAGCATATAGTAAAATGACCAATAATAAGGTAGCTCTTCAAAAAAACTTCGCAGGAGTTAGTTGAAGTGAAGCCGACAATTTTCAAGATTCAATGATCAAAAACATCATTGAAATTTTGAAATTGTCGGCTTTTTTATTGGAAAAAAATAGAGATATATAAAATTTGTATTAAATGATAGAAAATATGATCTGATCTAAAGGTCTTTTGAGCAATAACGACTTTTAAAAAGGGAGAATTTGAAATGTTAGTTTCGCTGAGTTTGTCATCATTATTAACATTATTTTTTATTACGCTTATTGCTTCTGGGATAAGTGGACTTTTGTTTTTACATCCGCGCGTACCCTTGAGTTTTGTTCGCATTCATATTGGTATCTTGGCTTTACCGCCGTTGGTTTCCTTAGTGATTCTTGCCAATAGGAGTGTGAATGGAAATGTTGGCCCTTGGCACTTCGATTCCTTAGCTTGGTTAATGACTTTCTTTGTTTTGACAATTGGTCTAATCATTCAGCGTTTTTCTGTACGTTACTTAATGGGTGATCGATCTTATCGAAAATATTTTACGCTATTTACTTTCACTACAGGTGCTGCTTCAATTGCGTGGTTAAGTGGTGATCTCCGCCTGATGGTTATTTCTTGGGGAGCAACTCTTGTCGGTTTAACCCTGCTTATCAGGTTAAACAGTGCTTGGCAAGTCGCTAGTGAAGCAGCCAAGGTTACTGGCCGATTATTTTTGTTAAGCTGGCTTTCTTTGTTTTTCGCGATAGTTTGGCTTTTCCAAGTCACAGGTCAATGGCAGTTATCATTGGTTTTAACAAATGAAAGCTTAGCTCAACTGGGGGCATGGGAGAGAACAGGGATTAATCTATTGATTGTATTAGCAGTGATCATTCCTGCGGCTCAATGGCCATTCCAAAGATGGCTGATTGAGTCTATTGTTGCTCCAACTCCTGTTTCTGCGATTATGCACGCAGGTTTAGTAAATGCAGGCGGGATTATACTAACTCGATTTTCGCCTCTATTTAATGGCGGTATAGCTTCAATTGTTTTACTTCTGCTTGCTGGTGTCTCTGTATTGATTGGAACTGGTATTAGTTTAGTCCAGGTTGACTATAAACGTCAGTTAGTAGGATCCACGATTGGACAAATGGGGTTTATGCTCATTCAGTGTGCATTAGGAGCCTATATCGCAGCCATTATTCATCTTATTTTACATGGTTTATTCAAAGCTACGTTGTTTTTACAGGCTGGTTCAGTGGTACGGCGTCATGAAGTATCGAAACGCGCTAATGAGGGATCATCCTTTTTATGGATCGTAGCTGGCCGTGCGTTAGCCTTAGTGATAAGCGTTGCTTTTTGGCTAGCTGCTCCTGGAGAGGGGTATCAATTCATTAGTGCCTTAATCTTAGGGTGGTCATTGTCCGTTTCTTGGACTCAGCTCGTGGCTTTTGGAGAGGGGAGAATGGGTCGCATTGCCGGCTTAACATGTTTAGGAGGAGCAGCCTTTGTCTATTTTATCATTCATAACCTCTTCTATAAGTGGCTGCATACAAGCGTTTTTCAAAGTGTTCAACCTCCAATGTCAGCTGTCATCATTGTCGTATGTCTCTTGCTATTTGGCAGTGCTCTAGGTACTTGGGTTGCTCGTCATCGTAGTTCAGTTTTCTTCGCAGTGCTCTATCTTTGGTTAGTGCGATTAGGTGAAGCAAAACCCAAGACAGTAGAGAGTCATCCAGACTACCTTAAACAATATTTATCATAAGGAGGTAATAAGTGTTGGGCATTACATCCGTATTAATGAAAGAAAATGTAAAAAAGAAAGAGACAGATATTGATGTTCAAGAAAGAGATATTCACGTTTTAATTGAATCTGCCAGCCGAGTGATCGCGCCACTCTGGCCTATTTCTACATTTGCTGCACGCAATCCGTGGATGGGACTTGAAAACCAACCTTTTGATCAGGTTGCGAGCTGGTTGAAAAACACTCGTGATGTTGATATATACCCTAGTGCGTCTATGATTCGTTCAGCAAGGAATAAAGGCGAGGTTGATGAAGATTTTGTGGAAATGGGGCTGCAGCGCTGGCTTGATTCACATTCCTTTCATATCCCAAGGGACGTGGCAGAGCGATTTTGTCATGCTGGATTAAAATTAGAACCACTGCCTTCCGACCTTTTATCATCACATAAGCTGGAGAAATTTGTGAATGAATGCAGTGGACTGGATCATATCGAGAATGTTTTTATGCAGCCAATCAGTTCGTATATAGAGAATCAGGTTGGTGAAAAGGTAGTCAATATACTAGATCATCATGTCATTAAATGGAGTAAATTATATCTTGATGACTCTCAAGCAGGCTGGACAATGCCCAACCGTGAGAAAGGTTTCTATCGGGCCTGGCAGCATCTCATTCAGTATGATCCAGCACTTAGTAAAAAGCAGCGTGAAAGGTTAAAAGGCTGGCCGCAAGAGGCACATGTGGCTTTACAAGAAGCGTTATTCGCACTAGAAATCCCTGAATCAGAAATACAGCGTTATCTTGAAGGCCATTTACTATCCTTACCCGGATGGGCAGGGATGATGCTGTGGCGCTCCCAACAATCGAGCCATGAACATGCACTTCTAACAGAATATTTAGCAGTTCGAATATCTATGGAATGGGCCCTTATAAAGCCTTATTTACCTTTGACTAATAAACAACGATGTGAGAAAAAAATTTCGATTACTCCCCTTTTAGCAGCTTGGATACATTGGGGGGGCCTTACATTAGAGGAATGGTCACAGATGCCGGCCAATGAACAAAATGAATATTTATCATTTGCCTACAGCTTTGATGAGAAACTTCGCAGGAAACTTTGGTTAGAAGCATGGGAGCAAACACACACTGATCGATTAAGTCAGAAGATCATCTCGAAACAACGTGAAACCAACGGTAAAAAATCTGCATTAGCTCAATTAGCATTCTGTATCGATGTACGGTCAGAGCCTTTTCGTCGTCAACTAGAAAAAGCAGGCCCGTTTGAAACGATTGGTGTTGCTGGTTTCTTCGGGGTGCCGATTGCAACTTGTGAACTTGGCAGTAAACACAGTCATGCCTCTTTGCCGGTCATACAAAAACCGCAAAACAAAATAAAAGAGTTCGCAGATGAAGATGTACTCGAAAAATACAACCAACGCAAGCAGGCAGTTCATTCCTTAAGCTATACATTTAAAAAGATGAAACAGAATGTACTTACGAGCTTACTTCTACCTGAGCTAAGTGGACCTTGGCTTAGTTTGCAAATGGTGGCACGCAGCTTTGCGCCAAGAAGAGCAGATCGTTTTATTCGTAATCTTCGTGAGACTTGGTTACGGAAACCTGATACAAAACTCTCGCTTCATCATGTTAATGACACAGAGGCAGAGATACCTATGGGTTTTACTGAAGAAGAAAAAGTGAACTATGCTCGGCAAGCACTAAAAATGATGGGATTAACAGAGAATTTTGCACCCTTGGTCGTGATTTGCGGACATGGCAGTCAAAGCACCAATAATCCTTATGCCGCGGCTCTTGATTGTGGTGCCTGCGGTGGAGCGGCCGGCGGATTCAATGCAAGAGTTTTAGCTGCTTTATGTAATCTTTCAGAGGTAAGAGAAGCTCTATTAACTGAAGGAATGAAAATCCCTGAGGATACGGTTTTTGCCGCTGCTGAACATAATACAACGGTGGATGAATTACATTGGCTTTATGTGCCAGAGCTTTCCGAAGCTGCACAGGAAGCATTTGATCATATTGAAGCCGTTATGCCGAAAGTAAAACATCATGCAAATGCAGAACGACTGGCCCAATTACCGAATGTCCAATCGAAACTTAAAAATCCGAAGGCTGAGGCACACCGATTTGCGGAAGATTGGAGTGAGATACGTCCGGAATGGGGACTGGCTCGTAATGCCGCTTTTATTATCGGCCAACGTGAATTAACACAGGATTGTGATTTGGAAGGAAGAGCTTTCCTTCATAATTATGATTGGAAGCAGGATGAAAGCGGTGAACTCCTAGCAAATATTATTGCAGGACCTGGAACTGTGGCCCAATGGATTAATTTACAATATTACGCATCAACAGTAGCACCCCATTATTATGGCAGCGGAAATAAAGCAACTCAAACCGTTACTGCAGGTCTCGGAGTGATGCAGGGGAATGCAAGTGACTTGTTAGCCGGACTGCCTTGGCAATCCGTCATGCAATCAGACCATAAGGCTTATCATTCTCCTCTTCGTTTGTTGATTGTCATCCAAGCGCCTAGACAACATGTAGAACGGTTATTAAATAATGACCCAGTATTTCTGCAAAAAGTTCAAAATGGATGGGTTCGACTGGCTAGTATTGATCCAGAAGGATGTTGGGAAAGCTGGTAATTATGAATCTAAACATTTCTCAAATGGATTTGTTACTTAATATAAAAATGATAAACATAAGGAAGAGGTGTGTTATATGAATGTAAATAAAAAAGTATTATTTTTGACGGACATGGAAAACGGTTTGGAGCCTATTTTACAAGAAGTGACTAATACTCCAGCAGAAAATATGCTGACGATACAAAGTTATGGTGCCGCTATCTCACACCCTTATGGAGAAATCATGAGGTCTGTTATTTTTGCGATTTACCAGGAAGATGTTGAGGAGGTCTTTGTAGTAGGAACAAAAGATAAGCAGACTCCAACAGGTCATAGACTAACTCAACTTGAAACAATGAAAGATAAAATACAAACATTGGATTATCTCTTTCAACATTGCAAGCCTGAATTTTTAGGTGGTACAGTCGATGAATGGCTAAATGAAGATAGCAGTGGCGCTGTTGAAAAAAGTGTTGATATCATTCGTCAACATCCACTGGTGCCGTCATATGTTAAAGTCAGAGGTTTAATCGTTGATCATAAGGATGGGGAATCCTCAATTGTGGAGGTTCCTTTTACTAAAACAGGTCAAGCCTTACCTGATCATTGCTTGTTATGATGGAGTGAAGTGGTCAGCTTCTACACCCATATATGGGAGAAAGCAGTTTTAAGGAGAATGTAATGGGCGCTAATATAACTGATTTTGTCACGAAAACAATAGAGGAAATGACTCTGTTTGATCGTGAAAATATGGAATGTATGAAAAAAGTAATAAGAAAAGCAATTCATTTTTATCATTTAAAATCTTATGAAGAAGTTGAGGAAACCCATTTAGGGAGCGTTCGATTTTTGCATGTACACTCTATGATGGAAGAAAATATGTTATCCAAAATTGTAGCGGTCACAAGAAACGGCACAACTGATTTGGATATTGAAGGTGTATATGAAGGATATGTTGTAAGAGAATATTAATGAGACGAAATAACTAATAGAATATGCCAATTATTTTGCCAGGAGATGTGTTATATATGAAAAAAACGAAAGGTTCTATTGAATCAGAGATCAGTAAGTCCATTACTCAATGGGAGAAGGATTATCTTGGGCGTGGGTCTGTATCTGTTAAAACTGATATACTGCGGGATATGATCATCGTTAATTTAAAAGGAATTTTAACACCAGCAGAATATGCAGTTTGTGGATCAAAAGAGGGTATGTTATCTATCAAACAAACTCGTTCGGAGCTAGTTGAATCAGGGATAGAGGGTCTAAAGGATATTATCCTAACGATAACCGGAGAAGAAGTGAAAAGTTTTCATACCGATTTAAGCTCTCGGACAGGCGAACGAGTGATGGTATTTAAATTATGTAATGATCTTGAGAAAAATCTATAATATTTGGAGAGATAAAAAAGCAGAATGAGAGCAAAGTATATATAAAGCAGCGCTTTCTAATGGTCAATCTAACAGTAGATATGCGAAAGTTAAGTTCTGTAATACCTCCAACTGAACTGAAATAAGCCTTCAGATTTTTAATGTCTAAAAAGAAGTCAGTCATCAAAAACAAAAAAACGAATTGACATATCGGAATATAACGATATAATAAACGATATGGAACCAATTGAAGTATTCAAAGCCTTATCAAATGAATCAAGGCTGCAAATTTTGCAATGGCTGAAGGAACCTGATCGTCATTTTTCACCCCATGAAGGGATTGATATGAACACAATCGGGGTATGTGTCAGTCAAATAACAGACAAATTGAAAATGACGCAATCAACGGCTTCCCAATATCTCACCATCCTTTTAAGAGCCGGCCTGATTAAGGCTCAACGAATCGGAAAGTACACTTATTACAAAAGAGATGAAGAAGCCATTGGGAAACTTGCGGACTTTCTTAAAACAGAGATATAAAAATAAACATCAAAAGATGTTTATTTTTATACCATACATATCGACATATTACGATGTGTTTATTTTTTAAATTAACACATCGATAATTCGTGATATGTTGTTTTAATAAAAAATAAGGAGTGAACGTTTATGTCTAACACCTTGAAAATTTATATGTTAGCCATTGTCAGCTTTTTAGTCGGAACTTCAGAGTACATCATTTCCGGTATTTTGGATCACATTGCGCATACACTCGGGATCACCTTGGCTGCCGCGGGCCAGCTCATTACGATCTTTTCACTTGTATATGCTCTTTTAACACCCGTACTCATGGCGTTGACAGCAAGTATGGATAGACGCAGATTGATGATTTATGCTCTCGGTTTGTTTGTGTTCGGCAATATCTTGGCCTTTGTTCTGCCTGGTTATGGTTGGTTTATTGCAGCGCGGATCATTATGGCGATGGGAGCAGGTGTGGTTGTTGTAACCGCATTAACGATTGCCGCTAAAATTGCGCCGGAAGGGAAGCAGGGCAGTGCCATCGCTACGGTCGTTATGGGATTTACCGCTTCTTTAATCATTGGTGTTCCGCTTGGAAGAATGATAGCAGTAGCATTAGGCTGGAAGTCTGTATTTGGTGCAATTGCTTTGTTGGGGTTGATCGCAATGGCCGTTATATTCTTTACTCTTCCGCATACTGAAGGGGATAAACCTGTACCTTTGCTTCAACAGCTTGCTCTTTTCAAAAAACGGAAAGTGGCGATGGGCTTATCAATCACTTTCTTCTGGCTCGGGGGATATTCTGTTGCTTATACCTATTTGTCACCGTATCTCTTGAACATCTCAGGTATAAACGGCAAACTGCTTAGCGGTGTTTTGCTTATATTTGGAATAGCCAGTTTGGTTGGATCAAAGTTTGGGGGATATAGCACCGATAAATGGGGAGTGCCCTTTACACTCGTTGGCGGGATGACATTGCATATCGTCACACTGATTCTGCTGTCACTTGTCACTCATTCCCATATCGGAGTGTTGGTGATTCTGATATTATGGTCGTTTGCCGCATGGTCTACCGGTCCAACACAGCAATTTCACCTGGCTACAATAGAACCGGGAATGTCAGGTGTTTTGCTTAGCATGAATCAGTCAATGATGCAATTCGCCATGGCAGTCGGCGCAGGAATAGGGGGAGTTTTTGTAGAAAACGTATCATTGGCCTCGATTACCTGGATTGGTGCATTAGGGGTTATGATTGCCATTATTGCATCATTGATGATTTTTCATTCACAGCCGAAACAGGCGCTAAAAGATATCAATCAATAATATACTGCTTTGTTTTACTGTTTAAAATTCAATGGGTTCATTTCGAAAGATCTAACATCCGCTTGTTATCAAGCGGGTGTTTTTTTATCAAAGTCAGTCCATAAGCTTTCCAAGGGCCGGTATCGTTCTGTATGTGTCGAAGGCCACTGAAGCTGAAAGAGATTTCTTAAGGCTTTGCCGGCGGTGAGCTGAAGCACGGCACGATTGCCTTGAGCAAACAAGGTACACCAGTATTCGCACTGGCAACACAAGAGCACGTAAACCTGAGCATCCGCGGAAACGTCGAGGAAGTTGCCGCCCGCGGAGCAAACACTTGCATCATCTCGTTGAAAGGCCTAGACAATGCGGATGACAGAATTCGTATTGCAGGAAGTAAATCCAGCTCTCAGCAGTTGCGAGAGTACATTTAAAAAGGCAGCCGAGTTTCTTATAGTGGACTAATACTAACTGATAAACAAGTTAACAGTAGTATATGATGTCAAAACGGTCAGTTTGTTAGTCGTTTTATTAGCTCCTCACAGGAGTATTTACAGTGTTTGTGGTATTTATAAGTTAATTGGAAGTTAAGGCGCTTACTGATATATCTCTATGGAAAATATGCTGAGTGTCTGTTATCAAACGAGAGAGGGGCTCTTTTATGAAATCAAATGGTGATGAATTGTCGTTGTCTGTTCAGAATTTAGCGAATACAAATGAGATCACAATTGTTCAAGTGATAGGGGAGCTAAAGAAATCAGGACAAGATGCAATACCTGTTTTGGTTGAGGCCTTAAAAGAGGAAGGTTCTTTGCGTAATATCGCGGCGGCCGTTTTAGGTGAGTTTGGGGAAGATGCGGGTGAAGCAGCGGAGGAACTGTCATGTTTATTAAAAAGTCATGCCGAAGATACAAGGATGGCTGCGGCCATTTCACTTATGAGAATCGGGAAGGCCAGTCTGCCCTTTGTCATCAAAATCGCTCAAGAAAGTGAAGGACAATCTCGTTTTTGGGCATCCTGGTGTATTGCATGGATCGATCCTTCTTACATTGAACCGAAGATGTATGAATGCCTAAAACATGAGCATGAACATCCTTCAGGAATGGTTGCTCCGTTTGCAGCTGAAGAGGCATTAGGAAAGCTGATTGCTTTTCAGCTTAAAGATAAGGAGGATTGAAAGGATGAAAGCTGAACAAATAATAAAAGAATGGCCAATTCATTTGCCCTGGTTGAATCAATCACAGAATGATTTGACATTCTTGTCAGTATGTATGGCAAACGGTCCTTCCTATAAGCAGGAAGGTTTTTTAATGAAGAAATATTTTTTTATTAGTGGGTAAATTCATCAAATGTTCTGCTATGCTCCAAATGTACACCTTTCCGTAAGGGCAAAGTCAAATGTGAAAATAAAACCGTTCCAAAGTTAATCAGTTATTTATTTTCATTTCGTATCCTTTCAGTATCACGTGAAAGGAGCATCATATGAAAACGTTATGGAAAGTCGTAAAAATCTTTTTTGGCAGCATAGTTGCTTTGATTTTGCTTGCAGCCGTCTCGGTCTTTATCTACCACCATTACCAGCTAAATAAGGAAGCAGCACTCCTTAAAGAAAAAGGCACATTAGTCGATGTTGACGGTAAAAAGATGAATGTGTATCAAGAGGGAAGCGGGAAGGATACGTTTGTGTTTATGTCCGGTTCGGGGATTGCGGCGCCTGCTTATGAGATGAAGGGGTTGTACAGCAAGTTTTCAAAAGAAAACAAGATTGCTGTAGTGGATCGTGCGGGCTATGGCTACAGCGACGTGTATGATGATGGCAGGGATATTGATACAATATTAGAACAGACGAGAAAAGCGCTTCTGCAAAGCGGGAATAAGCCTCCTTATATTTTAATGCCTCATTCCATATCCGGGATTGAAGCGATTTATTGGGCGCAGAAATATCCTGAGGAAATTAAGGCGATTGTTGCGATGGATATTGGATCGCCTCAGCAGTATGTCACGTATAAATTGAGCGGGATTGACAGACTGAAAATGAGAGGGTTTCATCTGTTAACTTCGATTGGTTTTCATCGATTTATGCCTTCCGCAGTATACAATCCTGAGGTGATTCGTCAGTCGTTTTTAACTGATGAAGAAAAAGAAATCTATAAAGCCATTAATTTTAAGCAATTTTTTAATGCTGATATGGAGCATGAGCTTTTACAGTCTGACCAAAATGGCAGCAAATCTGTGAATTTGCCGGTGCCAAAAGAAACCCCGATTTTATTTTTAGATGCCATCGCTGATCAATATAAAAACTCAAAATATACAAAACAGCAACGTAAAGATTATAAAGAACTTGCAGACCAATTAGAAGTATCAGAAGTGAAAGAGCTAAGGGGCACACACAGCATATATTTATACCAGCCTGATCAGATCTATCAGCTTTCTATGAAGTTTCTCAAACAAAAACTGAAATGAAAGGTTCGCTAAGATGAAGGGTTATCATATTTTAATCGTGGAAGACGATGTCATGATTGGTGATCTGCTGCAGAAGATTTTGCAGCGTGAGGGATATCATGTGATGTGGAAAACAGATGGAGCGGATGTGCTTTCGGTGATTCAGAAGGCGGATTTGGTCATTATGGATGTGATGCTGCCAGGTGAGGACGGGTATCAAATGTCTAAGAAAATAAAAGATTTGGGGTTAAACCTTCCTATTATTTTTCTGTCCGCCCGCAATGATATGGACAGCAAGCTTCAAGGGTTGAAAATTGGCGAGGATTACATGGTAAAGCCTTTTGATCCGAGAGAGCTGCTGCTGAGAATGAAAAATATGCTTGAGCATCATTATGGCACCTTTACGCAAATCAAACATTTGTCTATTGATGCAGACACCAAAAAGGTATTCAATGGGAGTTTGCACCATGAAGTGCTGTTTACCGCGATTGAGCGGAAAATATTCTTTTATCTGTATGAAAACAGAAACAATATTTTAACAAAGGAACATTTCTTTGATTATCTATGGCAGCTTGAAGACAGAAATCCGAATATCGTGAATGTGCACATTAAAAAAATCAGAGCGAAAATTAATGATTTAGCGGGTGAGATCATTGAAAATATCTATGGAGAAGGGTATCGGCTGAATACCGTTGTGAAGAAATGAAGCTAAAGACAAAATATCAGTTGTTATTATGTACGGCCGTCATTAGTGTTCCGGTACTGTTGCTGGCGGTTAGCATTTTGATGTCGGTGATTTATGACAGCATGTTTAAACCGATCAATCATGGCATGCCCTTTCACAGGTCTTTTGCGTATCCGGCAATGCTGGCCGTATTTTTATTATCACTTTTATTGTTAGCTTTTTTATTTTCAAAATCGATCCATTCTCTGCTGCGTAAAATCAATCTATTGAATCAAACCATTCGGCATCTGGCGAGTGATCAAAAGGTGCCCGATAAAATAGCAGTGAAACACGCTGATGAAATTGGCGAATTGATCAAGTCGGTCAACTTGTTAATTGAACGGACAACGTACCGGGAACTGGAACTAAGACAGCGAGAGGAAATAAAAAAGGAGCTGCTGCAAAAACTAAGGCATGATATCAATACACCTTTAACAGTTCTCAGGCTGCAGTTATTTTATTTGGAGAGCCAGTGCGAGGATCAAACCGCATTTGAATCTTTGTACCAGCAAATTGAATATATTGCGGAATTAACGAATGAATTCAATCATTACTCAGCCGAAACGTTAGAGAGTTCTTATATTGTAAATGAAGAAGTCAATATTTCTGATCTATTAGAAACCACAGTGAAAAAGTGGGATTATTTATACAGTATCAATGGCATTGAATTGCAATTTAAGCCGTCAGACCAAAGTTTGATATGGATGAGCAACAGTTTATGGATCCAAAGGTTATTCGATAACATTTTTCAAAATACGCTAAAGCATTCGAAAGCTGAAAAGCTGGAAGTCACGATAGAAAACGGCGCTGTTTCGATTCGCGATGATGGCATTGGATTTGATAGAGATCAAGATAGTAACGGGCTTGGGTTGAAGATTATTGAGGATATATGCCGGTTGCTTCATATTAGCTATGAGCTGCAGACAAATGAAAATGGGACTGCGTTTTTGTTTTCAAAAAAGTGATCGGGCTATGTTTTTCTTTCTACCGAACAATTATATATAATAGGAAGCAGAAAAGGGGTGAACAGCATATGTTTAAAAAAATCATCAAAACGATCAAGTACCTCTCTAGCAGCTCGAGTGATCGCCATCGCAGACACCGGCACTACAGCAGCAGCCGGCGCCGCCATTACCGGAGCTACAGCAGCAGTTCTGGCAGAAGAAGACATTATGATCGTTATGGCGGCAGTCACCGCTACAAACGCCGGAGCTACAGCAGCAGTTAATCGCAAAAAAAGTTCTTGTTCCGCATTGGGACAAGGGTTTTTTTATGTCACTGATTGAATCGCACGCTTCAGGTCTTCGCGAATGGAAGCCGTGTGCTGATACTCTTCATCAATGCCCAATAATTTTTTCAGCAGCAGGGTTACTTCTTTTGTCAGCGTTAATTCCTCCAGCCAAGTGGCGTTTTTCTTCTTTTTCCCTTTATATTGAGAGTACAGCAGGAACAACAGGGTTTCTCCGAGATCGAAGAAGTCATCCTGTTTTCTGAGCTTTAATTCCTCATCTTCTTCATGAGATAACTGTTTGGCAAGGCCGAAATCGATAAGATATACGTTACCGTGATTCATCATAATGTTTGGCGTTCTGATGTCAGTGTGGAAAATGAGACGTTCATGCAGGTATTCTACAATGTCCAGCAGCTGAGACATCAGCTGTAATGCCATCAGCTCTGTAAACGGCTGTTTTTGAAAAAATAACAATTCCTCTATATTATCGCCCTCGACCAGCTGCATGACATAGTAGGCTTGTCCGTCTATGCTGAAGTCTTCTATGAAGGCCGGGATTTGCGAGTGGCTGATGCTTTTGAGCAGACCAATTTCCTGCTGAAATCGGACTCTTTCCTTTTGTTTTTTGGCTTTTGTCGGACGGAGCTTTTTTAAGACGTACGGTGTTTGCGTATGGATATCGGTGCACACATAAACCAAGCCGTAGCCGCCCATGCCGAGGCATTCTTCGATTTTGTATTGGTTGTTCAGTATGACGCCGTTCTTCAGTGGGCGGTCAAATAATAGCTTTTTTAACTGTTTTAATGCCATTTGCGCTGCACTTCCCTTGGTTGTACTGATTATAGTTTATCAAAATAATTGCATCTTGGGCTAAGTCTATTCTATGGAAGCTTAGCATAAAAAAGAGCCGGATCATGGAATCTGAGCCAGCTCAGTATGACATTAAAACTGCTTTGTGACATCGTATTGATAATCTATTTTTGCCTTTACATTACTCATCGTCGATTTTGCAGTCGCTAATGTATTGTATTTAAAACTCCATACCTTTGCCACACTGAGTTGGTCTGTTAAGGATATATCATAAGATCCCGAAGTTGAGCTATTCACAAGAGCACGGCGCCATTCGCTGTTTTCACTCGTCATGATGATATGTCGTGTATTTCCCTGGCTTGGTGTTTGAGTAGCGGTTGTTTGGACTCTTGTTACAGTGGCATCACGAGGAATTCCAGATTGGTTTGTTAAGTCAAGCTTGATGACGCTGGAGTCAGAACCTGAGGGGCTAAGGCTTGTATTTCCTTTATTTTCAGCCACGCCGCTGAATTGGAACGTTCCGCTGCCGGATTTGATCCGGTCTTCAATTGAAAGTGTGAAATACATGTTTCCAGTATAGGTGCCGCGCGACACTTTTACATAGAATGTATCAGTGGTGTTTTGGGCGTCGGCATTTGCATAAATAAAAGAAGAAAATGTATTAGGATTAATGACTTCTGTGCCTTGCGAAACAGGTACTCTGTTCTTATCGTAAATTTCGATTTTCATCCCTGTGTACGCACTCTGGTATGTACTTCTTACGTATACTTTTTCTCCCTTATTGGCTGTAAATGTGAAATAGGCTTCATCTTGTCCGGCTTCCAGTATCGTTGTGTCTATATTCTTATATTTTCAATATCCGATTGGGGCTGCTGTATCAAATGAATTGTTCCCTGTAATGGCAGTGATTCCGGCTGCGGAAGCAGAATAAGTACAAGTAAATAGAACTGACAGCATGATAGCGAATTGAATGATCCATTTTTTAGCCATGAGAAAACCTCCTTTTTTTTCCATCATACATAATGAAGTTTCAAGTGTAAATAAATGTTTTAATAGGTTAATATATACAAGGGATTTGCCGATAAATAGAGAAGAGAGAATTATTCAGGAGGGAATCGAATGCGTCTGGATCGTCAATATATCCGCACCCAGCTCATGGCACAGAATATCACGAAAAAGGTTTCGGCTGATAAAGGCAGGAGTACATCTGCAGAGGTGCTGGAAAAGGCATACAGCCGGCTTGAGACACGGTCCTCTGAGAAGGGAATCGATCAGCTCAATTACTCAAAAACCAGTGTAGCGGGGAACAACGGGACTTTCAGCAAAGTGTTTCAATCAGCAAATGACCGAACAGTGGAAGAAACTGTGATTCGATCCAATAATCCTTATGAATCTGAGAGCGATATCCGAATCAAAATTCTAGATGAAAAGTACAGCCGGATGAATGCGATAAATAAAACGAAGTCTGATCCTTTAGGTTATATAAAGGATAAGTATCAAAATTCGAAGTCTCCTTATTTCAGAAGTGATCTGTCAGCTGCAGAAAGACAGGTTGCTTACGATAATGAAACAGAATGGCTATTCAAAGGAAAGGCGCAAAACTATAACCTCCAGGATGCAGCGTTTCGCAATCTTACGTTTAATGGGGAAGTGGAATCGGAGAATGCAAAGGTGTTCCAGCGAAGCCAAGTTAACCAACAGCTTCAAGTGCTCCTGAATCGGAACCATATTCAAATCCCGGCGGGTACAGAACTTACGTTTACCATTACACCCATCGATTATAAGGTAAAGGTGAGCGGAACAGACGACAAGGAGCTCATCGGTCAAATTGAGCGATTGCTGCAATCTGGAGACAACAGCAAAGAGCTGTTTTTACATATCATGAAGAGCCAGGCCAGCGATTCAGCACAATATTCCGAAGCGGCGTATCAAAAGTACCAAACAGTTCGTGAGATGTACGAAGTCACAGGCTACCATTTGAAGGATTTAGAAGTTGTCGATGGCCGATACATCACACCTGACGGACGAGATCTATTAGAGGTATATAAAGAAAAACTTGAGAATGATCCTATGCAAAAACAAACTGCTTCCTATGCTATATCTCACTATGGTTCGCAGCTCAGTAACATTGCGAAAATCGGGTATGATGCCATCTCTGATTTCATTCTGTCAATTGGCTACAGGAATGGGTCTTTGAGAGATTTGGGGCAAAGCAAGGGCTATGGGACAGGTGATACTGAGTGGCTTGAAACATTAAAACGTCAAACCGGCGTGAATTATTAGGTAAGCTGTTCATCGTGAACAGCTTATTTTTTTATGCCCATCTCATGAAAGCAGCTGTATCATGTATCGTTTTCAATATTGTCATGATTTCATTATATTCATATAAAAGATTTTAATTAAAGTGATAGATCAAACCCATTGAATGAAAGTGTTTACCCGAAAAAAACAATTGTATTTTCCAGAGAAATTTATTATGATGAAATAAGTAATTTTGGAGATTATCTAACAATTTTATGATTGAATTTTCTGATATTTTCAGCTTGATAAGAAATGAAGAACGTTTTGGAGGCTGGTCGGCCTTGATCCTATTTCGGTTGAGCTGTACATGTATTCGTTTTTAAGAGGAGGAAGCGGAGTGGAAAATAAAGAATTGAAGAGGGGTTTGAACGCCCGTCATATTCAGATGATTGCCTTGGGCGGTACGATCGGTGTTGGTTTATTTATGGGTTCTGCCAGCACGATTTCATGGACTGGCCCGTCTGTCCTTCTGGCTTATGCGATTTGCGGAATTTTTATCTTTTTTATCATGCGTGCAATGGGTGAAATGCTGTATGTGGAGCCGAGTACCGGTTCTTTTGCAACATTCGGCCATAAATACATTCATCCCCTTGCTGGTTATATGACGGCGTGGAGCAACTGGTTCCAGTGGATTATCGTCGGCATGTCAGAAATTATCGCAGTCGGTTCTTATATGAAATATTGGTTCCCGGATTTGCCTGCTTGGATACCTGGTATAGTAGCTATGGCAATTCTTGGTGCGGCGAATTTAATTTCTGTTAAGTCGTTTGGCGAGTTTGAGTTTTGGTTTGCGATGATTAAAATTGTGACGATTATCTTAATGATTATTGCCGGAATCGGGATTATCTTCTTTGGCTTTGGCAACGGCGGAGATGCTATCGGTTTGTCTAATCTGTGGTCTCACGGAGGCTTCTTTGCGGGCGGTTTCTCAGGATTTTTCTTTGCATTGTCTCTGGTTATTGCGGCTTATCAAGGTGTTGAGCTGATCGGGATTACTGCCGGAGAAGCAAAGGACCCGCAAAACACGCTGCGCAACGCGATTCAAAGCATTATCTGGCGTATTTTGATTTTCTATATCGGTGCTATTTTTGTGATTGTGACGGTATATCCTTGGGATGAGCTGAATTCACTTGGAAGCCCGTTTGTGTCTACGTTTTCTAAAGTTGGAATTACGGCAGCGGCCGGCATTATTAACTTTGTCGTTATCACGGCGGCGATGTCAGGCTGCAACAGCGGAATTTTCAGCGCGGGACGTATGCTTTATACATTAGGTGTCAATGGACAGGCACCGAAATTCTTTGCGAAGATTTCTCGCAATGGTGTGCCGCTGTATGGCACAATCGCGGTGCTGATCGGATTAGCTGTCGGCGTTGTGCTGAACTATGTTGCGCCGCCGAAGATTTTCGTTTATGTATACAGCGCAAGCGTGCTGCCGGGGATGATTCCTTGGTTTATCATTTTGATCAGCCACCTCGGATTCAGAAAAGCGAAGGGCGCGGCGTTAGATAAACATCCGTTCAAAATGCCGTTTGCACCTTTCACAAATTATTTGACGATTGCTTTCTTGCTGATGGTTCTTGTCGGCATGTGGTTTAATGATGATACTCGGATATCTCTAATTGTAGGGGTTATTTTCTTAGCTCTTGTGGTCATCAGTTATTATGCTTTTGGAATTGGGAAGCGCGTGCAGGCGGATCTTACAAAGAGAAATCAAGCAGCTGAATAATAAAGGAAAAAGAGACATTGACTGATGTCTCTTTTTTCATTTTTTGCGTATGGATTTTTCTCATTTCAGCAACCTATAGGATATAGAACGCAAAGGAAAGGTGCTTATACTATGGATGTTACACTCGGTTATTTGCGCGAGTCACTTTCAAATCATCTTGAAAACGAAGTCTGTCTGCGGATTTGCAAGAAGATGCTGGCGAAGCGCTATGCCAATGAAGAGGAGTTTGTAAAGGATTTGGATGACGATGAGATGTCATATTTGAATCAGGTGCTGGAAAAGGAAATTAAGTATGCCCAAGACGAACAGGATCAAAAACGGGCCAAGGAATTAAATGAGGTGTATGAATTACTGCTTTGAGAAAGGCGGGAATGAAATTGGGTGCGATTGAACGAAGCGGATATACGTTTCAGCCGGAGTTTAGTGTCGTCCGGCAAAATGGGGCGATCCACGTGTATCATCATGGAGAATTTGTTGAAGAAATTGAATTCGAGTTTAACGGTGATTACCCGGATCATGATTTGATTGAAGAGCTTGTGAATCATTATTGCTTTGAGCATGACATTTAAGAGCCCTGTACGTTGGCAGGGCTCATTCATTTATGAAGTGATCAGGCCATATTTTTTTAGAATATCAATTGTGATGTTTTTGGCTGTTGTACCGGAGTCATCAACATTGGTGACAAACGTATAGGAGCCGTGATTTGTTTTGATGAATCCGACAAACCATCCTAATCCCATGTCTGTCAGGCGGGTTCCGGTTTTACCGTAAAGCGTATAATGATCTCCTTCTTCTTGAATCATCATGCGTTTGACCGTTTTCATGACCGTTTTGTCAAACGGGAGCTTCTCTTTGTAAAGCTTCTCCATAAAGGCTTCTTGTTCCAACGGAGAAATTGTCAGAGAGCTTTGCAGCCAAAACTGGTCGATTCCGCCGCTGATATCTTCGTTTCCGTAAGACAGGGTATGAAGCCATGCTTTCATTCTTTCCTCGCCGATGTCCCTCGCTAATGCCTGGTAATACCAGATGGCAGATTCCCGCATGGCTGAGCCAAGTGTATGGTCGCGGTTCCATGATTCGAATTCGCGTTTGACGCCATCCCAGCGTTTGACATCGTATTCATCCCGGACAGCTTTTACCTGCAAGCCGATTAAAGCATTGGTCACTTTAAAGGTAGATTGCGGAGTTTGTCTTTGGTTGGCCCGTTCCTTGTTGTAGACAAATGTCTTATCCTTTTCTAGATCATGAAGGATGAAGGTTCCGTCAGTACCCTTGAACTCCTTATCCACATTCATTCGGCTGACATTCAGGTGCTTTTTTGTTTCATTGGCGGGCGCTTTTGCATGAACGGACAAACCTCCTGTCACGGCAATGACCAGCACAAGAAAAGCATATATCCATTTCTTCATTTTGATCTCCCCTTTGTTTTGATCATCTATCTTTTCTCCATTTCTGCTTTTCTACCTTTAAAAGTAATGAAAAAATGCTTGGAAGCAAATACTGTAATGGGGTTTATCTTCGTGAGATAACGTGAAAACAGAAGTAAAAAAGGAAGGCAGGGTTGCGGGATGAATGAGCAGATTCCACATGACAAAAGCCTCGATAACAGTGTGGCTTTGATGCGAGAAGGATATTTGTTTATAAAGAATAGAAAAGAGCATTACCATTCGGATTTGTTCCAGGCACGCTTGCTTGGAAAAACATTTATTTGTATGAGCGGCGCGGAGGCTGCGAAGGTATTTTATGATACCGAACGGTTTCAGCGGCAGGGTGCTCTCCCGAAACGAGTGCAGAAATCGCTGTTTGGCGTCAATGCAATCCAGACAATGGATGGCGACGCTCATATTCATCGGAAGCTGCTTTTTCTGTCATTAATGACACCGCCCCATCAAAAACGGCTGGCTGAGCTGATGACAGAGCAGTGGGAAGCGGTTGTAACAAGCTGGGAAATGGCGGATCAGGTTGTGTTGTTTGATGAAGCGAAAGAAATCTTATGCCGGGTGGCCTGCTATTGGGCGGGTGTTCCGCTGAAGGAAACGGAAGTGAAAGAGAGAGCGGACGATTTCATTGATATGGTAGACGCGTTCGGTGCTGTGGGACCGCGGCATTGGAAGGGAAGAAGAGCAAGACCCCGAACAGAAGAGTGGATTGAAAAAATGATTGAAGAGATCCGCGGCGGCAGGCTGAAAACAGAAAATGGATCAGCGCTGCATGAAATGGCTTTTTATACACAAGAGAATGGAAGCCGGCTTGATGCCCGCATGGCAGCCATTGAGCTCATTAATGTGCTGCGTCCGATTATAGCGATAGCTTACTTTATTTCATTTTCAGCGTTGGCGCTGCATGAACACCCGAAGTATAAGGAATGGCTTCGTTCTGGAGGCAGTGAGGAAAGAGAAATGTTTGTGCAGGAGGTGCGCAGATTTTATCCCTTTGGGCCGTTTTTAGGAGCCGTTGTCAAAAAAGATTTTATATGGAATGACTGCGAGTTTAAAAAGGGTGCATCAGTGCTGCTTGATGTGTATGGAACGAATCATGATCCCCGTATGTGGGACAGGCCTGATGAGTTCCGGCCTGAGCGATTTAAAGAGCGGGAGGACAATCCGTTTGATTTCATCCCTCAAGGCGGGGGCAACGCGGAGAAGGGTCACCGCTGTCCGGGGGAAGGGATTACCATTGAAGTGATGAAAGCGAGCCTGGATTTTCTCGTGAATCAGGTTGAATATGACGTGCCAAAACAATCGCTGCATTACAGTCTTGCCAGAATGCCGTCATTGCCTGAAAGCGGTTTTGTGATGAGCAGCATTAGACGGAAAAGCTAAATATAAAAGCTCTCTTCTTTTTCGAAGAGAGCTTTTTGATTACTTCTTTTTTTCATCGTAGTATTGAACAGGATACATGGAGCCTTCGGATACCATTTTGTTGTCCTCAATGTCATGCGGGTGCGGGTGACCGGCTTTATCGACTGGGAACGTTTCCATGTCTGGTTGTTTTGTTATCTTCATTTTCATGCTGTGAATGAATTCTCTTGCCTTTTGGCGGTTTGACGGGTCTTTTAATAGATAAGAAGTGATGCCGACAGTTGAAACAGCGAGACCGGAAAGTAACAGCTTTTGTTTCATGGTAAAAACTCCTTTCTATTTTAAAAATAATGTTTCCTGTATCATTCCCGTTCTGCTTAAGGCTAAACCTCTGTGTATTTTATCAATTGTTTTACAGTAAATTCTATTTTAGGTGAAGCTAGTTACTAAATTCCTATATTGGAAGGCGAGATACATTGATTTTTTATTATTTTAGTTATCATTCGATAAATATTGACAAAGTAAAGTAATCAGAATAATAATATAACTTAGCAACAGAATGTCATCATACATGAAAGGTGTTTACGATATGAATCAGTTACATCGAAGAATGGGAACGTTTGCCCTTATGATGGTCGGGCTCGGGTCGATGATCGGGTCAGGCTGGTTATTTGGGGCGTGGCGCGCTGCCCAAATTGCGGGGCCTGCTGCTATTATTTCATGGGTTATCGGCATGATTGTTATTTTATTTATTGCTCTTTCTTACAGTGAATTAGGTTCTATGTTCCCTGAGGCAGGAGGAATGGTGAAATATACGCAATATTCACACGGTTCGTTTATCGGATTTATTGCAGGCTGGGCCAACTGGATTGCAATTGTATCCGTTATTCCTGTTGAAGCTGTAGCCTCTGTTCAATATATGAGTTCGTGGCCATGGGAATGGGCGAAATGGACAAGCAGTTTGGTGAAAAACGGAACGCTGACAGGAGAAGGATTGGTGTTCGCTTCTGTTTTGCTTCTGATTTATTTTCTGCTGAACTACTGGACAGTCAATTTGTTTTCGAAAGCGAATTCATTAATTACGATTTTTAAAATCATTATTCCAGGACTGACAATTGGCGCTTTGCTCTTTGTCGGATTTCATGGAGAAAACTTTACAGCGGGACAAAGCATTGCACCGAATGGCTGGGCAAGTGTTCTGACTGCGGTTGCGACTTCAGGTATCGTATTTGCGTTTAACGGATTTCAAAGCCCGATCAATATGGCGGGAGAAGCCAAAAATCCCGGGAAATCGATTCCGATTGCGGTTGTCGGTTCTCTGTTAGTTGCGACAGTCATTTATGTGCTGCTGCAGATTGCTTTCATCGGAGCGGTGAATCCGTCTGATATCGCTCACGGCTGGAGCCACCTTAATTTTAATTCTCCTTTTGCTGATTTGGCGATTGCATTAAATATTAACTGGCTTGTCATCGTATTATATGCGGATGCTTTTGTGTCACCTTCCGGAACAGGTATTACGTATACGGCGACGACTTCCCGCATGATTTACGGAATGGAGAAGAACAAATATATGCCGAGCGTGTTTGGCAAGCTTCATCCGATTTACGGAGTTCCGCGCCAAGCGATGTTTTTTAACTTGATTGTTTCGTTTATCTTTTTGTTCCTGTTCAGAGGATGGGGTGTGTTAGCGGAAATTATTTCTGTAGCCACGTTAATTTCTTATATCACAGGTCCGGTTACAGTGATGACATTGAGACGGACAGGGAAGGATTTGTACAGGCCTCTTCGATTAAAAGGCTTAAGCGTGATTGCGCCGCTTGGATTTATCTTTGCGTCGCTCGTGCTGTATTGGGCGCGCTGGCCGTTAACAGGGCAGGTTCTGTTTATTATTTTGATCGGACTTCCGATTTATTTCTATTACCAGGCCAAGGCGAAATGGAAAGGATTTGGCCAAAACTTTAAAGCTGGCATATGGATGGTGTTTTACCTGCTTGTCATGATGATGATTTCCTATTTGGGCAGTGACAAATTTGGCGGTCTGAACGTCATTACGTATGGCTGGGATATGGCCTTGATTGCCTTTGTATCGCTCGGTTTCTATGTGTGGGCGCTAAAGAGCGGATTCAAGACAGAGTATTTGAAAGATGCGAAGGAGATTAATAGCCAGCTGATAAGCGCACAGTCAGAAGCTGCTGCGGGAAAAGAATAAATGGAGAAAACCTTGTGCTGAGAGCACAAGGTTTTTTTAGTCAACAAGTCATGGTTATCGCGAAATATTACACCAATGTAAATGCGGTTGGGGTCCTTCTTACTTATTGTTAAGTTATTGTAAATTTGTCAGGCGACTTGTTTACAATCATATGAACTTGAAACATAATCAAGAGAGTTTGCTGAATAATGTCTAAATAGAGGTGAACATGTTGGGGATTGACTTACAAACATTACTGTTCGAATTTCTGGGGGGACTTGGTATTTTCCTGATTGGGATCAAGTTCATGGGAGACGGGCTTCAGAAATCGGCTGGAGATAGATTAAGAAATATTTTAGACCGCTTTACAAGCAATCCGCTGATGGGCGTGTTAGCGGGTATAATTGTGACAGTTTTGATACAAAGCAGTTCCGGAACGACTGTTATTACCGTCGGCCTTGTGAGTGCAGGTTTTATGACGCTGAGGCAGGCGATCGGGGTCATTATGGGCGCCAATATTGGTACAACGGTTACCGCTTTTATTATCGGAATCGATATAGGGGCCTATGCGTTGCCGATTATTGCTGTCGGCGGATTTTTACTGTTTTTCTTTAAGCATAAAAATATGCAAAATGCGGGTCAGATTGTGTTTGGGTTCGGGGCTTTGTTTTATGGATTAGAGTTAATGAGCGGCGGCATGAAACCGCTCCGTTCCCTTGAGGCCTTTCATGATTTAACAGTCAATATGAGTTCAAATCCGGTTCTCGGTGTCGTCATCGGCACTTTGTTTACGGTTCTCGTGCAAAGCTCCAGTGCCACCATCGGTATTCTGCAAGGTTTATTTGCAGATGGTCTGATTGATATTAACGGCGCGCTGCCAGTGTTATTCGGGGACAATATCGGGACGACGATAACCGCGGTGCTTGCGTCTCTTGGAGCATCTGTTGCAGCGAGACGTGCTGCGGCTACTCATGTACTGTTTAACCTAATCGGGACAACAATTTTCCTGATTTTGCTCAAGCCGTTTACTGCTTTGATCTTATGGCTTCAGGCTTCGATAGGGCTTGATCCTAAAATGACGATTGCATTTGCCCACGGAATCTTTAATACGTCCAATACGATCATACAGCTTCCTTTTGTCGGGTTATTGGCTTTGATTGTGACAAAACTGATTCCAGGCAAGGATTCAATGGTGGAATACAAGTCGCATCTTGATCCGATTTTTATCGAGCAATCTCCATCTATTGCTCTCGGACAAGCGAAGGAAGAAGTGCTGCAAATGGGGAACTTTGCGGTGCAGGGGCTGGAAGTCACAAAACAATTCTTAGTGACAAAACAGCCGAAATACGCGGCAAATGCTTATCAGATAGAGGATGCGGTCAACAATCTCGACCGGAAAATTACCGATTATTTGATTGAGCTTTCATCGAGCTCCCTTTCAGATCACGAATCTGAGGAGCATCACATGCTGATGGATACTGTCAGAGATATTGAGAGAATCGGCGATCATTTTGAAAATGTGATTGAATTGATTGAATATCAGCAGGCACACCGTGTCGTCATTACTGAATCAGCCATGACGGACTTAACGGACATGATGGATTTAACAATTTCCACTGTGAAGGCATCAATGGAGGCTCTGCACCACAATGATGAGCAAACTGCTGCTCATGTCATTGAAAAAGAAGATGAAATTGACAAGATGGAACGAAAGCTTCGCAAAAAGCATATTATCCGTCTAAATGAAGGACTGTGCACAGGGCAAGCGGGTATCGTATTTGTTGATATGATCAGTAATCTTGAGCGTATCGGCGATCATGCGGTGAATATTGCGCAGGCTGTACTTGAGGAAAAATGATGAGAAAAAGCTTTGAATCCTAGGATTCAAAGCTTTTTTTGTAGTCTTTTTTCACATGATGAAATACATCCGGATAGTTGGTAAATACGCCGGTAACTCCCCAGTCCAGCAGGCGGCGCATATCTGCTTCTGTATTGACTGTGTAAGGATGCAAAAGCAGACCGTGGCTGCGGATCATGCGGACATTTTCTGCATTCAACGCTTTATAATCCGGACCTGCGCCGACAGCGTAGGTTTTGATTTCTTCCAAATCAGCATCTGTCATTGAAGCGATTTGCTTTGCTTCCATCAATTGAACAGTCGGCAGGTTAGGCTGTAATTGATGAATTTTTAACAGGCTTTCTTTGCTGAACGATTGGATGATCACTTGGCCGCGCTTTGAATGCTTGCTTAGCAGTTTATGCTTCTGTAAGGAAGCAATCAGTTTTTCCTCCATGCCTGGATAGGTGTCAGGCGATTTTGTTTCAATGTAATAGTTCGCATGTTTGCCAAAACGGTTTAATACCTCTTCTAATGTAGGAACTTTAAGGCCGGCGTACTGCGGCTTCGCTTTTGCCGGGTAAGCTTCATTAAACCAAGAGCCGGCATCAAGTTTCTTGATCTCCGCGAGCGTATGATCCTTCACCCAGCCCGTGCCGTTTGTGGTGCGGTCCAGTTTTTCATCGTGCATAACAATGAGTTGCCCGTCTTTTGTCATCTGTAAATCCAACTCAATATAATCGGCTTTCATTTTCTGAGCGGTTTCGTAAGACAGGATCGTGTGCTCAGGCACATATCCGGAAGCCCCTCTGTGCGCGACTGTCAGGATACGGTCAGGAGACAGCAGGTTTCCTTTTGAGGCTGCTGAAACTGGTGTAACCATAAACGACAGCAAACCAAAAGATAGCAGAACCAAAGCTAGTAATCTATTTTTTCTCATCTTTTCTTCCTCCTTATGAACAAGCAGTAACAGCTTTTATGTTAGAAAACGGATGTAAATGGCATGTTGGAAAAATATTAATCTTTTATAATTTTTTCTTAAACATGCTCCGCCCGTTTTCCCGTATTCCATGTCAAAGCCAAGAACACGATGGCCAGTATACAAGATGAGATCAGCATGATGAAGCCGCCGTTCCAATCAAATCGGTCAACGACAAATCCCATAATCGCGTTTGCGAAAGCAGACCCGCCGATGTATCCGAAAAACCCGGTCAAACCAGCTGCAGTTCCGGCTGCTTTTTTCGGAGCAAGATCAATGGCTTGCAGACCGATGAGCATCACAGGTCCATAGATTAAGAAGCCGATGCTGATCAGAGCGATGTTGTCTACCAGCGGATGGCCGGCCGGATTCAGCCAGTACACCAATACGGCAATGAAAACACCTGCCATAAACAGAACGCCTGCCGGTGCGCGGCGGCTCTTAAAGAAGCGGTCGCTGATCCAGCCGCACAGGATCGTTCCCGGTATGCCGGCGTATTCGTAAAGGAAATACGACCACCGGGAGTCTTCAGGAGAGAACCCTTTGGCTTCTGTTAAGTAAGTAGGCGCCCAGTCCACTACGCCGTACCGCACAAAGTAAACAAATACGTTTGCAAATGCGATGTACCAAAGAAACTTATTATTAAGTACATATTGAAAAAGGATTTCTTTTGTCGTTAATTCTTTTTCTTGATCTTTGAAAGCGTGTTTTGGATAGTCGTTCCGGTACTCTTCAATTGGCGGAAGCCCGCAAGATTGAGGGGTATCCCGCACCAAAAGGACAATTAAAAATGAAATCAGAATCGCTATAATGGCAGGGAAGAAAAACACGCTTTTCCAAGTGACAAACATAGCAATCCCAAGAGTGACAAGCGGAGCCAGGATCCCGCCGCCAATGTTGTGAGCGACATTCCAAATCGACATCTTCGTGCCGCGTTCACTAATAGAAAACCAATGGGCCATCGTTCTGCCGCATGGAGGCCAGCCCATTCCTTGGAACCATCCATTGATAAACATAAAAATAAACATGATGGTGACGCTCGAAGTTACCCAGGGCATAGAAACAAAAAGAATATTTACAATTGCAGATAAAAATAAGCCTGTCGCGAGAAAATACCTCGGATTGCAGCGGTCGGACACCATGCCCATAATAAATTTGCTAAAGCCATACGCAATGGATACGGCGGCCAGCACCAATCCAAGCTCGGTTTTTGAAAACCCTTGTTCCTGCAGATAAGGAATGGCAAAAGCAAAGTTTTTCCGCAGCAGGTAATAGCCTGCGTAGCCGATAAAAATACCTAAGAATACCTGCAGCCTGAGCCGTTTATAAGCCGCATCCGTCTTTGAATCATCCAGTCTCTCAATGTGCGGAGCCGGTTTAAATAAGTGAAACATCAAATCATCCCCTTTGCTGTTTGTGTTGGATGTGTAGCGTGCCCTCCTTTCTGAAAAACAAAAAGAGCCAGAAAACACCCCCTTGTCAAAAGGGGTGGAATTCCTGGCTCTCCTCATCTCCATCCAAGCTATTAACTTATCGTGATAGCGCTTTCTTAAATTATCATAGTCTGGAGTGAATGTAAACGGGTAATTTTAAATTGTGTGAAAAAGTAAATGTTATCCTTTTGGTAGTTATGTTTTTTTACAAATAACATAAAAATCTGGGGGGAGGCTGTTGCAGGTGGATACATTAGATATTGCATTCGGCATTTTACCGTTAGCAATTATTGTGTTATCGGTCGCCGGGACTTATGTTTGTAAAAATGTATATATGATGCCGTTAGTTAGCTTGATCATTTCTCTCGTGCTTACGTTTACGGTTTTTAATCAATCTTTTTTGGGATGGGCCGTTGTCTATAGCTTGTTTTCGCTGATTTTATCGTATATTACATTGAAGGTGTTGAGGAAGAGGAAGGCATCTGGAAAATAAAATTTTCGCCCCGCTTTTTTGATATATCGTTGACTATGGCAACTATATGTGATTATAATTGCTTTAATCAACGATATAAGAAAGTGGGGAGAAGTTTGAAAACCAATGAATCAGCAACGGGCTTAAAATTCAGAAAGTTCAATCGTTTTTACACGAATGTTCTTGGCTTCCTTAACGAACACATTTATGACAGTCCGTTTTCCTTAACGGAGACACGGATTTTATTTGAGATTTACAATACGCCAAATTGTACGGCGAAAGATCTTCAGGATAAGCTGGGGCTTGACCGGGGATATGTCAGCAGAATGCTGAAACAGTTTGAAAAAGAAGGTTTGATTTATAAAGAGAAGAGCAAAGCTGATGCCCGCCATCATTATATCTATGTGACGGAAACGGGGGAAGCCATTTATAAAAAGCTTGAGAAGAAAGCAAATGAACAGGTTGAGCTGATGCTGAAGGAAATCGATGACGAAGAGCAGCACAAGCTTGCGACGGCTATGGAGGAGATTGAAGCCATATTGTCTCAGTCGCTCTCATCCAGGTCATCAGGCATTTCAATCAGAGATTATTATCTTTCGGAAGATATTCACCTTCTCATTGAAAAGCAAAGGCAATTTTATGCAGAGACTCATGGCTGGGATGATACATTTTTAGCTTATCTCCATGAGACATTTGACGCGGAAATTGAAAAGATATGGATCGCGGAAAGCGGCGGAAAATTTGCAGGCTGTGTGGGATTGGTCAAACAAGATAAAAAGACGGTGCAGCTGAGATGGTTCTTGGTTGATGCCGCGTTTCGAGGCAGAGGGCTGGGCACGAAACTGCTTGAGCATCTCGTTACATATAGCAGAGAGAGGAAGTTTGAACGGATTTTTCTTTGGACAGTGAGCAGTATGGCTGAAGCCCGTCCGCTTTACGAGAAATTTGGATTCAGACTGAGTGAAGTGAAAGAAGAAACGCCATTATGGGGACAGCATCTGACAGAAGAACGATGGGATTTAGAGCTGTCATGAAAAGACTCCACTATGCTTGGATCATCGTTTTTATCACCTTTTTGATTTTATTGGCCGTACAAGGTGTGCGCCTGTCGTTTGGTGCGTTTGTCGAGCCTTGGGAGCGGGAGTTTTCGCTGGATAGGGGCACCATCTCGCTGATTTCAACGCTGAGCTTTATCGTTTACGGGATATCGCAGCCTGTAATCGGGCGGCTTGTGGACAGATGGGGCGCACGGGCGGTTTTATCATGGAGCACGTTACTGACCGGGATCAGCATTTTCTCGACATGTTTTATCACTTCACCGTGGCAGCTCTTTCTGCTTTACGGGTTGGGGGTGTCACTCGGAGTTGGCGGAGCGTCGAATGTAGCAACAAGTGTGCTGGTGGTGAATTGGTTCAGCAAAAAGCGCGGCCTTGCCTTTGGAATCATGGAAGCGGGCTTTGGAGCGGGGCAAATGCTGCTGGTTCCCGGCTCGCTTATGCTGATCCATTGGTTTAGCTGGAAGCTGACGGTTGTGGCATTGGGGTTGCTGTTAATGGTCGTTGTCCTTCCGGCAGCCCTTTTATTGCTGCGAAATCATCCTTCAGAAAAAAATGAAGAGCCGATCGGCGGGGCTGCTGAGGAGAAGTTTGAATCAGGATCAAAAACCAAAGCAGGCTCAGTAACCGCGATGTTTCGTATGAGGCAGTTTTGGCTGTTGGTCCTTCCATTTTTAATCTGCGGCTTTACGACCGTCGGGCTGATGGATACCCATTTGATTCCCTTTTCTCATGATCACGGTTTTTCTACGACTGTTACGAGCGCCGCTGTCAGTCTGCTGGCCGGTTTTAATATCGCTGGTATCTTACTGTCCGGAATCATAGCGGATCGGTGGAGCAGCCGGAAAATCCTCTGTTTTTTATATGCGGTGCGCGCGCTGTCGATTGTGATTCTGATTTACAGCCACGAACCCTACCTGCTTTTAGGCTTTGCGGTTCTGTTTGGATTAGTGGACTTTGCAACGGTAGCGCCGACGCAAATGCTCGCCACCCAGTACTTTCAAAATTACTCGATCGGCCTCATGATCGGCTGGCTGTCACTTGCCCATCAGATCGGCTCTGCCCTCGGAGCATATGTGCCCGGCGTCATTTATACCGTAACAGGTGAGTATACGCTGGCTTTTTATTTATCGATTGGAATGCTTGTGCTTGCAAGCGTGATGAACGTGATGCTGAGGGAGCCTGCGGCGATGAATCGTGACAGTGCGGCTGTGATGGAGAAGGTGTAAGTGAGAAAAAGCATCTCTGGAGAGGATTATTCAGAGATGCTTTTTTTGTATTTTTGTTCTAATACGAAGTCGATCATACCGACAATGCGGGTGTTTTCGGATTTTTGTTTGAAGTTTTGGGAGATTTGAATTCTTTTAGCATTTGCAAAAGATGCAACAATCCAAAACAAGCCGATTAACGCAAACAACATTTGTATAGACATGGCTATCAAGTCATTATAATGAGTGCTGAAAAAAAATATATATAGTGTTATTAATGTGACTGAAAATACGATTTTAATAGAATGCTTGAATGTGAGTTCAGGTTCAGTTAAGCACATTTTCATTTGATTTAATGTCAATGAATCTTGTTTCATAAGATATGTCAATAATTCATTATCATTATTTCTGACAGGAAACAATTCAGTTTCAATTTTTTTGACTGTTTTCCTATAAGTTTGCATATCAACTTTCATGTAGAATCCTCCTTGAAAATAAATCCATGAATACTCTATGAGTATTCATGGATTATAAAACTATCTAAAAGCTGCTAATAACGAACCGAACAGTGCTGCCGCTGCTCCTGCCTCAGGTGCTAAGAGTACTAAAGCACCAATACCTACAACTACAATAATACCTGTACCTACCAGCAGCATGTTGTTTACAATAGTATCCCAATTTGGTGTGTACACTTCTTCTTCCGAATCTGGTAATCTAAAGTGCTTCTGTTTTATTTTAAACGTAATCGTAGTCGTAAGTCCAGTTGTAGCACTGTCACCTACTGGAATATCAGGAGTATAGATTTTAAATTGAATATTTAATGATTGAGCTGTCGGGTTCACATAAATTTCTAAAAATCCATTACGTACTGATAAGCTGAGGCTATTTAAAAGGTTTTGATAAGAATCAATTTGTGACGCAGTGAGAGACGTTTGGGTATCGCCCAATAAACCCGTAATATAGGCACCTGGTTTACCATTTGTAATGGTAATTGTGTTTGGTGAGCCTTCACTTGGTATGGTTGCCAGAAGTGATGTGGATAGAATAATATCCAACTCTGGTGATGTGAAAATGGTTTCTGTCGTATCAAATTCAAACATCGCGTTTGCGAGACCTGATAGATTTTCTAAAGCTGGAATGGTAGATAAAATGTCTGTCAGTGTACGCAGTCTTGCATCATATACCGGATCAGACGGCGGATTTACATGGCTTACTCCAGAGTCTTTTCCTGAAAAGCCGTCTTTATCAATCCCGATGCTTCCAGAACCGCTTCCGATTGTTCCTTCATAAAATTGATCGAAAGCCCAGTTTTGCGGCATTGGATAACCGAGATTGCCGCTGAAGCCAGTTGACATATTTGCCACAAAACTATACTTTGTGAGTCGTGCTTCTTGGGTTCGGATACAAATATTTCTTGGTCCGTATACGCCTATTTCGTATTTAGGCGCAGTAGAAAATGTCTGCATTTTCGCAAAAGCTGACTTGATTTCCTGGAAATAAGGAATAATTTTATCTGTCACTTCATAATCGTAGGCATCAAAATCGACAGCAAAATAAATGGTCGTTCCGGATGGGAAGCCTAGTCTGCGAGCTGCTGATGCCGCACTGTAAGCATCTCTTGTTCCTTGGTCTTTTACAAAGTAAGAAGATTCATAGCCGCCGTCTTGATAAATCGGAAAGACCTTTAATCCGGCATCAAAAATAACTGCAAGTTCTTCAGACGTCAGGGCTTTTGATGTGAGTCCATTGCTTGTCCGCACATTTCCGGTCAAATATCTGCCAACTGTTTTATAACCGTTATTCCGCAGTGTTTGGGCTTTTTCAGCAGTTAAAATAGTAGCGGTATCACAAGCTGAAGCGGCGCGTGTTGTGTCTCCTGAGCTTGATAATAAAGCTTTAATGGTCGGCATATCTGCATAACCTGTTTGTGGCAGGCACATGAACTCTTGAAATGCTTTAACGGCTGAAACAACACCGACGCCATATTTGCCGTCAAACTCACCAGGGTCGAATGATTTTCCGTTGCAATAAAGGGCGTACTGAACAATTAAAACAAAGCCTGTTCTTGAATCACCGGGAGTTAAAGTAGGGCATAAGCTTGTTGTGCCGTTTCCGAAAAATCCATTGACGACACTTGTGCTCATACCTTCTTCTTTTTGCAAAGCATAAATAAGGGCCTTGTTGGTATCGCGGGCATACAGTCCGTCACAAGGCATTAAACCGATATAGTCATTGTAGTCCCGGTTTAAGTTTTGTTGAATCTGACGGATTCTTGAATCGCCCCCTGATACTAGCTTAAATGCGCTCATGTCCAATAAGGCTTTCATAATCAAGGTGGTGACAATTCCATCCTGAGTTGTCAGTCCTGCAGCTTTCTGAAACTCCTTCACTGCATTTTCCGTTTTTTCATAAAAAACGCCTGTAAAACCGCCGGGATTAAAGCCTTTGCACCATAAAGCCCCCTGTAAAATAAAATTCATGTTGCTTGGTTTTGAATCTGGAGCTTGGCGTTTAAGAGGCTTAAATAAGCGCTGTGTTGTCGGCCCGAAGTTATCAGCTGGCTCTGAGATACCTAGTTCAATTTGAAGCGCCCGAGTCAGACCGTAGATCGTATCCCACCCAGTTTTCCCGCTTTCTTCTACTGGGTTATACCCATGTTTGCCCCTGTACGTCTCGTTCAGCCACTGCTGTGTGATTAAAACCATTTCATCCATTTCGATTCCTCCATTCTTTTGATCGCGTTCATCTATAGGTGGCAAACGTAGGACGAAATAAAAAAGGATACCGATACGGCATCTTTTTTAAACCCGTTTCTCTTTCCATTTCGCTTTCGGTTTCAGCTCTGAAATGTAAAGTCCTAACAGTGTAAGCGCCCCTCCCAGAAGAGCAATCCATGTCATTTTTTCCTGCAGAATCATGATGGAAGAGATGATTGTGATAACCGGCACCATGTAAATATAAGCGCTGGATTTCACGGCGCCGAGCACGCTGACCGAGTAATTCCATGTGGCAAAGCATAAGGCGGAAGCGCCGATGCCAAGGTAAAGCATGTTGAGTACATTTGAAGCGGTTGAAAAGCGGCTCGGGTCAAGATGGAAGTCAAACAAGAATAAAGCGGGAATCATAAACAGCAAACCGTACAAAAATACTCTTTGTGTCAGCTCGATGATGTGATAACGGTGAGCGCTTAATTTCTTCATAAATATCGAATAAAATCCAAACACGAGAGCGGCTGCGGCGGCTAAGATGTCCCCGAGCGGCTTCAGGTGAAGCACGACATTACCGTTGAAAGTAATCAATAAAAGCCCGATCAGCGCTGCAGCGAATCCGATGAAAAAAGTCAGCTGCAGTTTTTCCCCTTCAAGCAGAAAATGAGCCAGAACCGCAGTGATCATCGGAATAATGGACACAATCATGCCAACATTGGATGCGTATGTATACGTGAGCGCTATATTTTCTAATAGAAAGTATAAGGTCACGCCAAATAAACCTGCTCCGGCGAACAACAGCTCCTGCCGCAAGCTTTTGAACGGGATCATTTTAGGACGTACAAGGATCAGAGCAATAAAGCCGATCAAAAACCGATAAAATAATATTTCCATCGGAGTAAAGTCAGCCAGCAGAACTTTTGTCGAAACAAAGGTCGTACCCCAAATCAAAATGGTCACAATTGCCGCTGTATGGCCGGCAGTTTCTCGTTGAATGCTCATTTTTGAAACTCCCTTTCGAAAATCTTCATGTATTGCTTCGGCGTCAGCCCCACCTGTCGTTTGAAAAACTTCGTCATATGGCTCTGATCGCTGAATCCTGTCTGAAATGCAGCATCAATCGGTCTAACCCCTTGTTCAAGGAGTTTTTTCGCTTGATTAATCCGGATTGTCTCCAGGTAGCTATTAGGCGTAATTCCTTTTTGTTTTGTAAATGAACGCAATAAATGATATTTGCTCCAGCCTGTTAGTTCACTCAAATCATTGAGCGTGACGTTCTCGGCATAATGTTCTTCTAGAAATCCGCAAACCATTTTGACTTCGTCGGATGGTTCAGGAATGCTGTTGAGGAATGTAACGTCTGAATAACGGCGGATCAGCTCTTCCAGTAAATGAAGAAACAGCTCCTCCTTGCACAAAGCCTGCCTTTCCTTGGAAATCAGAATGTGCAATTCCTGCAGACTGGATGTCAGCTCATGGCGGAATAACACATGGTGGGAGAAATAAGGGAGATGCCCGGCGCCAGTAATCTCTTCCACCGCCTTCTTCATGACATCCGGCATCACATTGATACACCGATAATCGAGCGTGCGCCCGTCAATCTGCTCACAGCTGTGCGTGTCACGGGGGTTAAAGAGAAGAAGATCACCTGGATTGATGATATATTCTTGATTTTGACAGGCCAGGTATCGCTGCCCTTTTTCAATAAAACCAATCACATAATAATCGTGAAAGTGATTCGGGAATTTTTGCATAATCCCCTTGAAGCGGTAGGCTTCTATATTAAGGTGCGGGTCAAGGTGCAGTGTTCGGGTTTCGTTTTGCATGGGATGCCTCCTGTCGGTGTGGTGGTCTTGGGTTAAGTGTAGCATGAATTTTGGGGATTTCTTGTATGATGTTGCTGCAGGACAAGGAGAAAGCAGGTGATTTACATTACCTGCTGCTAACGTTATGTTTCGCTATTAGCTTTGTGAAGTACTAATAAAATGCCCAACATTAATTATCAAAGGAATATTAATAGTTTAATAAAAGAAGCGCCATTTTTGATGGCTTCGATTGATGGAGAAGTCAATTCGTCCTTGTGTCAATGACAGATGTAAGCGTGGATGAACATTTTTTTGCCACTAACCTTTCCCAGGGTGGATTCCATAGCATGAGTACTCATCCAGTTCCCGCATAGTGGAGGAACTGCTCTATGAGGCAGGATTTTCAGGGGTTGCACTGTTTTTCAGCGCTTATGCCATTGGCGGGTGGTTTGCGGGGAAAGCGGATTGACACCATTTGAAGGAGAGTGAGATGATTGATGAAAAAATGGAGGAGAGATGAGAGATGCAGCCAGAAGATATCGTCCGAAGCGGTCCGAATCAATACATATGCAAACAAGGAATTGTAAAAGAGCTGCCGGCATTTGTGAAGGAATGGAAGCATCCTGTTGTTGTAACGGGCATCAAGTCGTATGAGGCGTTTCAAAAGTATGCTGCGATTCCGCCAGAGTGGAGAGTGATTCAGCATAAAGGGTACAGCTCGCCTGAAGCAATAAGGGAGATTGCGGAACAAGCGGCATCTGCTGATCTCATGATCGGGATTGGCGGCGGAACGGTGTTAGACACAGCAAAAGCCGTCGCAGATCATTTGGATATTGAAGTCATAACTGTTCCGACAATCCCGGGAACTTGCGCGGCAAGCACGCCGCTGAGCGTGATCTATGATCAAGAAGGCAACTTTATTCGAGTCGATTATCATAAACGTTCCAGCTATTTGACGCTCGTTGATCCGTTATTGCTGCTTTCTTCTCCTATCGAATATGTCAAAAGCGGAATTGGCGACACGCTTGCGAAGTGGTATGAAGCGGAAGCCATTATCAGAAATACGAAGGAGCCTGTTTCATTAATGGTCGAAGCAGGGCTTAGGCAGTCTGTCTATATTCGTGATCTTTTGCTGCAGGAAAGCCTTAAGGCTGTTGAAAGCCTTGAGAGAGGGGAAACCTCGGCTTCTTTCACAGCTGTAGCAGAAACCATTATTACATTGGCAGGAACTGTAGGCGGTTATGCCGGACGCTTCGGCAGGATGGCGGGTGCCCATGCGGTTCACAACGGTCTGAGTTTTATCCCGGAAACCCATCATGTACTGCACGGACAAAAGGTGGCGTACGGCATACTGATTCAGCTTGCGCTTGAGAAGAGAAATCAGGAAATTGAAGAGCTGATTCCGTTTTATCAGCAGCTTGGCTTCCCGGTGAAACTGAGTGATTTAGGCATCCATAAGGATCAAGAGCAAGCGAAGAAAGTCATTGCGGCTCATGCATGCACGCCGGAAGAATCGTTATGTTTGATGGGTTCTTTTTGTGAAGCGGATGTTGTGGCGGCAATCAATGTATTGGAATCATAAGCTAAAATAAGGGTTTTCTTATTTTAGCTTTTTTATTGCGAAATTTATTTTTTGAATATTTCAGTTATAATGGTTTTTGAACAGATAGGAGGGGCAAAGATGTATCAATCAAAGAAGGTTTTGTTGTTAGGCTCAGGTGAACTGGGGAAAGAAGTTGTGATTGAAGCCCAGCGTCTCGGGGTAGAGACGGTGGCGGTAGACAGCTACGAGCATGCTCCGGCGATGCAGGTGGCGCATAAAAGCTATGTCATTGACATGCTGGATCGTGAGCAGATCAGACACATTATTGAGAAAGAAAAACCTGATTTGATTGTGCCTGAGGTTGAGGCAATCGCGACGGATGAATTGCTGAAGCTTGAAGAGGGAGGATTTCACGTGATCCCAAATGCGCGTGCAGCAAAGCTGACGATGGATCGGGAAGGCATCAGGCGGCTTGCGGCAGAAACGCTCGGGCTTGCGACGGCAGGCTATGAATTTGCGAATACATATGAAGAATTTGTACAGGCGGCAGCCCATATCGGCTTTCCTTGTGTCGTCAAACCGTTGATGAGTTCCTCAGGAAAAGGCCAAAGCGTATGCCGCTCGGAAGCGGACTTGGAGAGCTGCTGGGAGACGGCGATGGAAGGTGGACGAGTGAAGAACGGACGCGTGATCGTCGAGGAGTTTATCCCGTTTGAATCAGAGATTACACTCTTAACTGTGCGTGCAGTGAACGGTACGGTATTTTGTGCGCCGATCGGCCATGAGCAAAAGGATGGAGACTATATCGAATCATGGCAGCCTCATCATATGACAGAGCAGCAAATTGAAGAGGCGAAGCATATTGCGAAAACCATTACTGATGAGCTTGGCGGGTACGGTCTGTTTGGTGTTGAGCTTTTCCTTGCGAAAGACAAGGTGTATTTCAGTGAGGTGTCTCCTCGACCGCATGATACAGGTCTTGTGACGCTGGTGACGCAAAATTTGTCGGAATTCGCGCTGCATGTCCGGGCGATTCTCGGCTTTCCGATTACAGAAATCACACAGCTTTCTCCAGGCGCCAGCCGGCCCCTCAAAGCACCGGAAGAGTCAGCGGATTACACTGTTGAAGGTTTGGAAAACGCGCTGGCAGTGCCAAAGACACAAGTGCGCGTGTTTGGAAAGCCGATAACGAAGGTCGGACGCCGTATGGCGGTTGCGCTTTCTGCGGCTGACACTGTTGGAAAAGCACGAGAGAACGCGAAGAAAGCGCTGGATCAACTATCGATTCAATAGACATGAAACAGACGGGCCTTGTCTTGATACATGGCCCGTTTTTTTATCATCCCGCCAAAAATTGTATCATAAGAATCAAATTTTTGATTATAATGTAAAAGTCTTCCAATGAAAAGGCTGGTTGACACAAAAGGAGGGGGATGACTAAAATGAGAGTAGTCTCAAGATTCAGAAAAAAATGCTTTGCAGGGTTTATGATTTTGTGTTTGGCAACGGCAGCGGCGGTATCTTTCGGAACGCCGGCAGAAGCGGCGGAGAACCCGCAAACCTCTGTCTCCAATACGGGAAAGGAAGCTGAAGTCAGCAATAACCAGACGTCGAAAGCGGAATTGGTTTCTGATTCTTATGAAGGAACCGGAAAAACAAGCAAAACATTACACGAGCTCATAGAATCAGAAAAAAACATTAAATCCTTAAAGCCTTCAAGTGTAATTGGATCTGATGAACGCGTCAGAATCTCAGGCACTACGTCTTTCCCTTACAGAGCAACGGTTCAGCTATCAATCAAATATCCCAATACTTCAAGCACTTATGGATGCACAGGCTTTTTAGTGAACCCGAATACTGTGGTAACGGCCGGACATTGTGTGTACAGCCAGGATCACGGGTGGGCTTCTTCGATAACTGCTGCGCCGGGCCGCAATGGTTCATCGTATCCATACGGCACTTATTCCGGCACGATGTTTTACTCCGTTAAAGGATGGACGGAAAGCAAAGATACCAATTATGATTACGGTGCAATAAAACTAAATGGTTCTCCTGGCAACACGGTTGGCTGGTATGGCTATAGAACAACAAACAGCAGCAGCCCCGTCGGCCTTTCTACATCAGTTACAGGATATCCGTGTGACAAGACTTTCGGCACCATGTGGTCTGATACAAAGCCGATTCGCTCTGCGGAAACGTATAAGCTGACCTATACAACTGATACGTACGGCTGCCAAAGCGGCTCGCCTGTTTACCGCAATTATAGTGATACGGGGCAGACGGCCATTGCAATCCATACCAACGGAGGATCGTCATATAACTTGGGAACAAGGGTGACGAATGATGTATTTAACAATATACAATATTGGGCAAAGCAATAAATACGGCAAACTGGCCGTTTTCCTTTCTATTTTGTTTTTATGCGGATGCAGCTCTCAGGCGCACTCAGATTCTGCTCAGAAAGAAACAACGATCCCTGTGACCCTTCATGTGGAAGACGATGCCGGGTTACCGATGGAAGGCGTTCAAGTGACGATTGTCAAAGCGCCGGCATCAGATCAGGAGCCGAATACAGAGATCGGTGAGATTCTCGGTTTGACAGACAAAAACGGAGACATCACATGGGATACCGGGAAAAAGGGCGAATACTCCATTGCCTTAACGAAGAATGAAGCGTCTGTGACACATCAAGTGTCATTAACAAAGGACAAAAAAGATAAGGTTATTCCATTAGTCTTTAAAGAATAGACGGTTTTCCTTCAAGTTTAGGAAGAGCGTCTTTTTTTTATTGATCTTCGTATATGATCAAACTATATACTGGAAAATTGTTATATGAGATAATAAGAATGGGTATTTTTTCTTACAAGAAAGGGCAGTCTCCTTTCTCTATATATAAATGAAAGTCGGAGGAAAAAGAAAAAGATGAAACAGGATTCGATGCAGCTTGCCGCGGCTGAAGGCGGTACATGCTTTTACCAGGCTTATGATGAAAGCCTTTCTTTGTGGCCGATTGATTCGGAAGCTTTCTATGTTTCTACTCGTTTCGGAAAAACACATATCATGGCAAGTGGGCCAAAGGACGCACCTTCGCTTGTACTGCTTCACGGAGGGCTCTTCAGCTCTGTCATGTGGTATCCGAATATCGCCGAGTGGAGCGGTCAATATCGTACATATGCAGTCGATATAATAGGAGACAAAAATAAAAGTATACCATCAGCCTCTCTGGATACGAGAGCTGATTGCGCTCACTGGCTGAAAGATGTTTTTGATTCGCTTGGACTTAAGACAGCACATCTGGCTGGATTTTCCCTTGGCGGGCTTCATACAGTGAACTTTCTGCTTGATATGCCTGAAAGAGTGGAACGAGCGGTTGTCATGAGCCCTGCTGAAGCGTTTATATCATTTCATCCGGATGTCTATAAATATGCCGCAGGCCTTAGTGAGCCGAGCGGGGCTGATGCTTACATCAAGTGGCTGACAGCTGACCGCTATCAGCTTCATCCCATGCTGCAAAAGCAGATCAAGGCTGGAGTCAAGTGGCAGGATGAGAAAAGAAGCCTGACACCGAGAGAAAATGGCTTCCCGTACGTGTTCACAGACGCGGAGTTAAAGTCGATCACGGTTCCGATGCTGGTGATGTTCGGTGAGCATGAGGTGATGTACCATCAGCAAATGGCTTTAGAAAGAGCTTCTGTATTGGTTACGGGGATTCAGACGGAAATGGTTAAGAACGCGGGACACCTGTTACCTCTGGAGCAGCCGGATTATGTCAATGAACGTGTTTTGTCATTTTTAGGCGAAAATGAAATTTGCACATAAATTGAAAAGACTGGCATTCATTGTTCAAAAGGTAACAAATGTTGTATAATAATAGAATTTGAGTGCTGCTTTTTTTCTGGCAGTCTATGTTATCATGCTTAATAGAGAGATTTTTCCTGTAACGCTGATTCGATATACAACGTCGTGTTGATATAAGGTTTTTTCAATTGGAGGTTTGGTTACACTGTGAATTATATACCCAGTATGATTACGATAGGAAACTTTATTTGCGGGCTTTTGGCGGTTCATTCCTTAATATTTCACAACATCCATTCAGCAGTGATTTTCATTTTTACCGGCATGTTTCTCGATTTCTTCGATGGAATGGCTGCGCGGAAGCTGAATGCTGTATCTGATATGGGGAGAGAACTGGATTCATTTGCCGATCTGGTTACATTTGGCGTGGCGCCATCCATGCTCGCCTACAGTGTCGCTTTATATGCCCTGCCGTTTATCGGGATACTATGCGCGCTGGCTTACAGTATTTGCGGAATGCTTCGGCTCTCTAAATTTAATGTTGAACAAAGCAAGCTTCCGACGTTTATCGGAATGCCGATTCCATTTGCGGCAATGTGTCTCGTCATTTTATGCTTTGTGAATAACCCGATTCTGCTGGCGCTCGGCACATGCGGGCTGTCTTATTTAATGGTGAGCAAAGTGAAATTTCCTCATTTTAAAAAACACGCAGCAGAAAATCTGGAGTCCGAAAGATGGAATTAGTGCAGCAGCTGATAGCGGATTATGGTTATCTCGCTATTTTTTTGATGCTTGTTCTTGGAATTATTGGATTGCCGATACCCGACGAAGTCATGATGACAATCGTCGGTTATTTTACGCACATTGATGTGCTGAATTATGAGCTTGCCATTTTTATCAGCTTTGTCGGAGCCCTGTTAGGGATGATGATCAGCTACATGATCGGCAGAAAGGCCGGGCGTCCGTTTATCGATAAGTATGGCAAATGGGTCGGTTTGAAAGAAAAGAGAATGCTGAAAGTAGAAAAATGGATGAAGAAATACGGACCGTATTCTCTTATATTAGGTTATTTTATTCCAGGCGTCCGGCATGTGACGTGTTATTTTTCGGGAATCGGCAAAATGGAGCTGAAAACGTATATCGCGTATGCAGCGATCGGCGCCTTTTTGTGGTGCTTTATTTTTATTACAATCGGAAGGGTTATAGGGATTATTCATGTTTAATACGGCTGTAAAGATTCTGTACCGATCATTGATAGAACTGACGAACCATCGATTATCATCCTGCCTGATCAAAGGATTTTGCGAATCGAAAATCAGTAAGCCGGTCATTCCGCTCTTCTCTAAACACTTTCAAATTAACTGGAATGATGTAGACGGAACGGCAGCTGATTACGGTTCGCTTTCCGAATTGTTTATTCGGAATATTAATTTGGAGCGGCGCCCTGTTTCAAAAGAGGCGCATGCTGTGGTCAGCCCCGTTGACGGTGTCGTTCAGACGATAGGGACGATCAACCCGAATCAAACCTTTACGGTAAAGGGAAAAGACTACTCATTTGCTGAATTGACCGGCTGTAAAAGCGCTGATCATCAATACAACGGCGGATATTTCGTCGTGCTTTATTTAAGCCCGCGGCATTACCACCGTTTTCATTCCCCGATCAGCTGCACATATCAAAAGCTGGCTGAACTCGGAAACCGTTCATACCCGGTGAATCAGTTAGGATTAAAATACGGAAAAGATGTACTGTCGAAAAATTACCGAGTTGTTTATGAGTTGAATAGCGGCAATCGAAACGTGCTGATGATTCCTGTCGGCGCGATGAATATTAACTCAATCGTGCAGACCAGCACAGGTGATCAATTGAAGATCGGCGAGGAGCTGGGGTACTTTTCATTTGGTTCAACCGTCATTTTGATCTTTGAAAAAGACGCGTTCCGGCCGTCTGCTGATGTAACAGAAGGCCAAGAAGTCCAAGTCGGGCAACTGATAGGTTATGGAGAGTAAAGAAGAGGAGCTCGCAAATGGAAGCGGCGCCTCTTTTTTTGAAGAAAGGTGAGAGTGTTGGAAAAACAAATCATCAGCTGGATCACACATTATCAGCAAACCGGAGATGGAGCGGCTCTTCACAAGGTGCAGGAAGCGTGCTGGCCGATTGTGGAAACAGTTCTGCAAGAGGCGGCAACTGATGCAGAGCAAGTGAACGATTTGCGCCAAAAAGGATTGGAGCGGTTTCCATTCATCATCAGCAAATACCAATCGGATGTGCAGCTTCCGGTTGAAACGTTTTTGAGAAATACGTATCGGTTTTATTTTCATCAGGCAATGAAAGGCTCTTAAAAAAACGGCTTCTATCAGCAGAAGCTTTTTTTTATAACTGAAAAGGAAACTTTTTCTATAACTATCTCGTAATTACTAGAGAACCTAGCAGAAAAGGAGAGATAGAATTGAAACATAAGTTAGTAAAAATGACTTTGCCGCTGCTGATCGTCTGTCTGGCATTTTCTTCTTTTGCGGCGCCCGCCCGTGCTGCTTCTGAAGAAAAACATTGGGATCGCTGGATTGAACGGAATGCCCATCCACTGGATTCTTCCGATGCTTCAAACAAAGATCTTCGATTTCTGAAGAAAGTGCTGAAAGGAAAACGAATCGTCCAGTTAGGAGAAACCACACATGGCTCAGGTGAGATGAATGCAACAAAGGTCCGCATGATCAAATACCTCCACGAAGAACTGGGATATGATGTACTGGCCTTTGAGTCTGGCTTTCCCGAAGCAAATGCATCCTACCTTCACATGGATCAATTAACCCCGAAGAGCATGATGAAACAATCCATTTACCCCGTATGGCACACAGAAGATGTGGTTGAACTGTTTGATTATATGAAAGCGCAAAAAGAGAAAGGCGATCCGCTTATTCTCACTGGATTTGATATTCAAAGCCTGAGGAATTCATTTGCCGGTGCTGCGAATCAATGGGTAAAGGCAGCGGACCCTGAAAAAGCCGAGCTGCTTTCTCAATCAGAAAATGATTTTTTCAGCTTAGTGTCAAACAGCAAAACGATGGAAGAATTTACGCAAAAGAAGGAAGCGCTTGTAACAAACTACCGGGAGCTTATCAAGTTCGCTGACACACATGCTTCAACGCTAAAAGCGCACCTTCCGAAAGAGCCGAAAGCTTATGAGATCTTTGTGCATTCCCTTCAGTTGAGAATTGACGTAATGGAAACATACATGCTGGAAGAAATGAAAGAAAAGCTAATGGATTATCCGGAGAATATGGAGGATTTTTCATTCTTTATGAGAGACCGCATGATGGCCGAACAATTTCAGTGGGTTGCAGAAACGCTTTATCCAAAAAAGAAGATCATCGTCTGGGGGCACAATTACCATCTTCGCAAACAGAATACCAAAATGATAAAGGACTGGGTACAGCTAAACGGACCTAACATGGGTGATTATTTGCCTGAGCGGCTGAAAAAACAGACCTATACCATTGGAATCTATGCGTACTCTGGAGCCAGTCTGGATAGCTCCGATAATAAGACCGTTAATCCGGTAACAAGCCCGCCGCCGGCTGGAAGTCTTGAAGACTTGCTGAAAGCTGCGAACCATCCATCGGTCTTTGTTGATTTTCTCCATACCAAAAAAAGCAAAGGAACTTCATGGATGTATACGCCGCGTACAGCGCTGTATTGGGGTTTCAAGGAGGAGCAAATGATACTGAAGGAACAATATGACGGTGTGATTTGGCTGGAGCATATAACGCCTTCTGTTATTATAAAGTAAAGTGGCATAACCCTGTGCTAAACACAGGGTTATGATTTTAATAATAATTTTTGTTATAGTTATCTGACAACTATCCATGATAATACATAAAACAATTAGCGAATTAATGGAAAATACTATTGTTTTTCCGCAAACCCTCTCGCCTCCTGGGTTTGTAAGAGTTTGGATATTTTTATCAGTCTGGGCGGATGTGTTCATCTTTGAGGTGTTTTCCTGTATGATATAGTAAGAGTGTGCATAACAACTAACTATATCATTGAACAGGGTGTTTATATCATGGAAAAACAATACAGAGTATTACTTTACTATAAATATGTTCCGATTGAAGAGCCGGAGGTGTTTAGAGAGCAGCATCTGGCTTTTTGTAAGGAGCTTGGTTTGTTAGGCCGTATTCTTGTATCAGCTGAAGGGATTAACGGTACGGTATCAGGTACGTTTGAACAGACTGAAAAATATATGCAAGCGATGAAAGCTGATCCTCGTTTTGCGGATATGGTGTTCAAGATTGATGAAGAAGAAAATCATGCGTTCAAGAAAATGTTTGTCCGTCATAAAAAAGAGCTTGTGACGCTTCGCCTTGAGGATGATGTCAATCCGAATGAAACAACAGGAAAGCATTTGAAGCCTAAAGAATTCTTTGAAAAGATGCAGGATCCTGATACAGTCGTCCTTGATGCGCGTAATGATTATGAATATGATCTCGGCCATTTTAGAGGAGCTGTCCGTCCTGACATCGAGGCGTTCCGTGAATTGCCAGAATGGATCGAAGAAAATAAAGAGATGCTTGAAGGCAAAAAGATTTTGACATACTGTACGGGCGGCGTGCGCTGTGAAAAATTCTCAGGCTGGCTGATGAAGCAAGGCTTTGAAGACGTATCACAGCTTGACGGCGGAATCGTCACATACGGAAAAGATCCTGAGGTGCAAGGAAAGCTTTGGGACGGCCAATGCTACGTATTCGATGAAAGAATCAGTGTGCCGGTCAACCGTGTCGAGCATGTCATTGTCGGAAAAGACTACTTTACAGGTGAACCGTGTGAACGGTATGTCAACTGTGCAAATCCATCATGCAATAAGAAAATCATATGCACACCGGAAAATGAATACAAATATATGCGCAGCTGCAGCCACGAATGCCGCACGAACCCAAGAAACTTATATGTACAAGAACACAATATGACGGCGGAAGAAGTTAGCGCCAGACTTGCAGCGATTGAAAAAGAAGAGCACGCTGCCGCTGAATAATATGGAAAGAACACCTCTCATGCAGAGAGGTGTTCTTTGTTTACATGCTTTCCGTTTGTCCGTTTGCGGCGGCCCATTCTTTTTGGCGGAAGGCCTTTTCCCATTTAGAAACCACGATGCAGGCGACCGCGTGTCCCGGTACATTCACACCTGTTCGGGCCATATCCATGATGCGGTCCACGCCTGCAATAATGGCGACGCCTTCGGCAGGCAGCCCCACAGCGTTTGCAGTCGCCAAAAGAACGACAAGGGAGCCCGACGGAACAGCGGCGATGCCTTTGCTGGTCATGACAAGCACAAGCATCATGAGAAGCTGCTGTGACAGCGTCATGTCTACATTGAAGGCCTGTGCCAAGAAAATACAGGAAACCGATAAGTATAGGCTTGATCCGTCACAATTCAGCGATAAGCCGGAGGGAACGACAAATGATACCACCCGCTTCGGACAGCCGTATTTCTCCATTCGATCCATAAGCTGAGGAAGAACGGTTTCGGTGCTGGTTGTAGAAAACGCAATCAGAAACAGATCCCATATCATTTTCAGCACTTCAAAATACTTAATGTGAAAGATGAGACCAACAAGCGGAAAGAGGACAAAGAGGATCAGAAACAGACCAAGAAAAACAGTACCGACCAATTTAAACATGGGGAGGAGGAGTTCGATGCCATATTGGCCTACAGAGGCGGCCATTAGGGCAAGCACGCCGATAGGAGCGGTCACCATGACGATTTGCGTCAGTTTAAACATAATCTGAGCGACCGATTCAAAAAAATTCATCACTGGTTCAGAGGCTTTGCCGATGCCAGCGGCGGCGACACCGAATAAAATCGCAAAGAAAATGACAGCGAGTAAATCGTTTCTGGCCATGACATCAATAATGTTTGTCGGGATAATATCGAGGATCATTTGTTTGATATCCACGACTTTCTCTGTATAGCCGGAAAGTTCATGAATATCTTTTTTCGCTAAGTGAGAAAGATCCAGCCCGACGCCCGGTTTTAAGACATTTGCCAATAAAAGTCCCAGGCCCAGCACCAAAGTGGTGATCACTTCAAACCAGATAATGGTCTTTACGCCGAGGCTGCCCATCTTTTTCATACTTCCGCTTCCAGCAGCTCCGATGACAATGGTAGAAAATACAATCGGCACGACAATCATTTTAATCAAGCGGATAAATCCGTCACCGACAGGCCTGAGCGCCATTCCGAAATCAGGAAAAAAGTGGCCGATTACTGCGCCGATAGCCAATGCGATTAAAATTTGAAACGCGATAAATTTTTTCAAATGAATCCCCCTTTAGAATGATATGATGAGGCTTATTCATACCATTCGTGAATCAAATGCAAACCCCTTTTTTAAAAATTTATTTTGATAGCGCTTTCATTATGTTGGATAAAAAGTCCCCCCTCGTCAGGGGGGACTTTTTACTTCATGTTCATACGGTTCATTTGTTCCTCAGATACATTTGTGAAAATAATAGGCGTTATGGCGGAAGCGGCATGCTGTTTAATGTAATTGAGATCAAAGGTTAGAAGCAGTTCGCCTTGTTTGACGGTTTGGCCGCTCGTGACATGAGCTTCAAAGCCTTCTCCGCTCAGCTTCACCGTATCAATGCCGACATGAATCAACATTTCCGTGCCGCCAGCGCTTGTAAAGCCAATGGCGTGCTTTGTCGGAAATATCGATACAATCTCGCCGTCAGCGGGGGCAACGACTTTTCCTTCTGTTGGATCAATCGCAAAACCCTCACCCATCATTTTTTCTGAAAATACCTGGTCAGGCACGTCGGATAAGGAGAGTTTTTCTCCTTGTACCGGATATATAAAAGACTCTTCGGCAGGAGGCTCCTGCTGGGTCTCGGCTTCAGCATCAAGCGCCGCGGCGGCAGCCGGGACACCACCAGCCATTATCGTTTTGATATCGTCTTTTAAAGCATCTGACTTTGTGCCGAAAATCGCTTGGAAGTTGTTGTTCACTTCTAACACACCGACCGCCCCAAGATGCTTTAGTTCGTCTTTGTTTACTTGGCTTGGCTGATGAACGGTGACACGCAGCCTTGTAATACATGCGTCGAGGTTGGCGATATTTTGCTGGCCGCCCAGCGCCTGCAATACGTGGAAGGCGAGCTGGTCTTTTGAAACAGGAGATTTGGCTTCACTTTGATCACCTTCATCTGCTTCACGGCCGGGTGTTTTCAGATTCCATTTCAAAATCGCATAACCGAACAAATAGTAATAAATAAAGGCGAAGACGATCCCGACAGGAATGACGACCCAGCCGTTTGTCGAAAGCCCGTAATTCAGCACATAGTCAATTCCGCCGCCGGAGAAGGTGTAGCCGTGACGGACATGGAACAGATCACACACGACAAAGATGACGCCGGCAAGAATAGAGTTTATTAAATAAAGCACAGGCGCGACGAACAAGAAAGCAAATTCAACTGGCTCTGTAATTCCAGTGAGCATAGACGTAAGCGCTGCTGAAATCATGACGCCGGAAATCATTTTCTTTTTTTCGGGCAGCGCGGTATGGATGATGGCAAGCGCGATTGCCGGCAGACAGAAAATCATGTAAGGGAAATCGCCCATCATAAAACGTCCCGCAGTCGGGTCTCCGGCGAAAAACCTTGTCAGATCGCCGGTTACGGTATTGCCTGTTGATGGATCTGTGTATTCGCCCATCATAAAATAGAAAGGTGTATAAAAAATATGATGCAGTCCAAAAGGAATCAGTAAGCGATAGATTGTCGCATAAAAGAACAGGCCGACCGTTGAATCGGCAATTAAGCTGCTGGCGGCGTTTATTCCGTTTTGAATTAGCGGCCAAACAAATGAGAAAATAACACCGATGACCAATGAACTGACCGAAGTAATAATCGGGACAAATCGTTTTCCTGAGAAAAATCCAAGGACGGGATGCAGCTCTATTGATGAAAAACGCTTGTACAAATATGCGGCAAGCAGCCCGATGATAATGCCGCCGAATACCCCCATATCAATCAGATGCTCGGCCCCTTCATAAGGAGGCTGAAGGCCGAGTAATTTTCCCATGTTATCCAGCGTGACGGTTAAAATCAAGTATCCGATGACAGCGGCAAGTCCGGCCACTCCTTCGCCGCCAGCTAAACCAATCGCGACACCTACGGCAAAAATCAGCGGCAGGTTATCGAATACAACGCCGCCTGCATCCTTTATAATAGGAATGTTAAGTAAATCCTTGTCACCGAAACGGAGCAGCAGGCCGGCTGCCGGCAGGACGGCAACCGGAGTCATCAAAGCGCGGCCGAGCTGTTGCAGAATTTGAAATGCCTTTTTAAACATAACAGTCTCCTTCTATTTGTTTTATAAGGATGATAAGTTCTTCAGTTTTTGAGCTGCTTTTTGATCGGCGATAACGGTTACATGATTGTGTTTTTGAAGAATTGAGGCCGGTACGTCCGGCGTCACAGGGCCTTCAGCCATTTTTTGGATCGCGTCCGCTTTTTCCTCGCCATTTGCTAATAACACAATGTGTTTACTGAATTCCATGATCGTTTTGATGCCCATTGAAACGGCAAGCCTCGGCACAAGTACAGGATCGCCGCCGAAAAATCTGGCATTTGCCTGTATCGTGCTTTCAGACAGCCTGACGATTCGTGTCCGGTCCTCAAAATCAGAGCCGGGTTCATTAAAGCCAATATGGCCATTCGAGCCGATGCCAAGGATTTGCACATCAATGCCTCCCGCCTGGCGGATAAGTTCCTCATACACTTTGCACTCAGCCTCAAGCTGGGGATTGTCTCCTTGCGGGATATGAATATGGTCAGGCTGAACATTGATATGCTGAAAAAGATGCTCGTGCATAAATTTGTTATAACTTTGTGGATGAGATGGAGAGAGGCCTGCGTATTCATCCAAATTAAATGTTATAACCTTTGAAAAATCAATTTCGCCTGCCTGATAGTCTGAAATGAGCTGTTTGTACAAGCCGATCGGCGTGCTGCCGGTAGCCAGACCAAGAACGGCATCTTTCTTTGCCTGTACATATTCCTTAATCATGTTAGCGCTTAACTTACAGAGATCTTCATAATGATCAGCAACGATAATCTTCATCTGACACCCCCTCAATGAAATAGACAAGCACCATATTTGTTATGATCAATTTATGATATTTGTCATTACGAATTTAGCACCATCGCCATAAAATTGTCAACGTTATTTTCTGAAAATTTGTTACGAAAGGAAGTACAAATCTTTCAAAATAGAAATACAGATGGTATTATGGTTTCATTCAAAAAGATCGGTTTACATACAGAATGGGGAGGATGAAATGGCAGCTTTATATTCTGTTATCAAATTTAAAATCATTGAATTAATCAAGTCGGGCAAATATCAGGCGAATGATCAGCTGCCGACAGAGAGCGAGTTTTGCGAGCAATATGATGTCAGCAGAACAACTGTAAGGCTGGCTTTGCAGCAGCTTGAGCTTGAAGGATATATTCAGAGAATCCAGGGAAAAGGAACATTTGTATCGGCAGCTAAAATCCAAACGCCGATTCCGCATAAGATTACGAGTTTTGCAGAACAAATGAGGGGGCTGCGTTCTGAGTCAAAAGTGCTTGAACTTGTGGTGATCCCTGCCGATCATTCCATAGCCGAGCTGCTGAAAATGAAAGAGAATGAGCCTGTCAACAAGCTTGTCAGAGTCAGATACGTCGAGGGTGAGCCTTTGCAATACCATACCTCATATATACCTTGGAAAGCGGCACCGGGGCTGGTGCAGGAAGAGTGCACCGGATCTCTGTTTGAATTATTAAGAACAAAATACAATATCGAAATCAGCAGGGGGACGGAATCGATCGAACCGATTTTAACGGATGAAACGATCAGCGGGCACCTGTTAACCAATGTTGGAGCGCCTGCGTTTTTATCGGAATCCCTCACCTATGACAAAAATGAAGAAGTAGTAGAATATGCACAAATTATTACACGAGGAGACCGAACGAAATTCACCGTAGAACAGTCATATCAATCGTAAAGCAATGGGAGATAAAGAAAACGCTTTATTGTTTTAGGAAGTGATGAGGAGGACTGGTTCTATGTTTCTATTGATGAATGAGAAAGTAGTGTGGGGGTCTGTCATTGCGGCTGTCATACTCTCTATGGTGTTTTATCCTTTTCTTCCGGCAGATATGCCGATTCATTATGATGTAACGAACAGCCCGGATTTGACGGTCAATAAGCTGGCTGGAACAGCTATTTTGCCGGCCTTGATGATTGTTTTTGCATTGGCGCGGAAGGTCAACTGGCAGTTAGGGATCGCGGTTTATATTCTGCTGATTGGTCATGCTGTCATTTTGTTTTTAGCAGTTTAACGAAAACAGCCGGAAAAATCTCTGGCTGTTTTTTCTTTAACTTCACCTTCATCTTACACTAAATGTAGTGTATAATAGCCGAAGACGATAAAGAATATTCTGACATTTATATTTGAGCCCTCTTATATCAAATGAGAACGGAAAACCGCCTGTAAAAAAAGAAAGGCATTACCGATTTGCAGCTCAAAATTGACAGAAAATTTAAACAAATCTATCTAGAAAGGTGTGCTTATCAGTGAACAAGCTTATTGAACGAGAGAAAATCACATCAAAGAAGGAAAAACCAGACCCTTCATCCTTAGGGTTCGGCAAATACTTTACAGATTATATGTTTGTGATGGATTATGAGGAGGAAAAGGGCTGGCATCGTCCAAGACTTACTCCTTATGCACCGATTATGCTCGATCCGTCCTCTTCTGTTTTCCATTACGGCCAGGCTGTTTTTGAAGGTTTGAAAGCATACAGAACTGAAGATGGCAGGGTGCTGCTGTTCAGGCCGGAGCAAAATATTAAAAGGCTGAACAGGTCATGTCAGCGAATGAGTATGCCTCCTTTAGACGAAGAGCTGGTGCTGGAGGCACTGACGCAATTGGTCGAGCTGGAAAAAGAGTGGGTTCCGAGGGAAAAGGGAACGTCGCTGTATATTCGTCCGTTTGTTATTGCCACTGAACCGAGTCTCGGTGTAAAGGCGTCAAAAAACTATACATTTATGATCGTGCTTTCGCCTGTCGGCTCTTACTATGGCGATCAGCTGCAGCCGATTAACATCTATGTGGAAGATGAGTTTGTGCGGGCAGTTAATGGCGGAGTCGGAAATGCCAAGACGTCAGGAAATTACGCGGCGAGTCTTCAGGCGCAGCAGAAGGCGAATGAATTAGGCTATGATCAGGTGCTGTGGCTGGATGCCATTGAAAAGAAATACGCGGAAGAAGTAGGGAGCATGAATATCTTTTTTGTCATAAATGGAGAAGTTGTTACTCCTGCATTAAGCGGAAGCATTTTGAGCGGGATTACACGAGCTTCTGCTATTGAGCTGATCCGAAGCTGGGACATCCCGGTCCGGGAAGAAAGGATATCGATCGATGATATTTATGCAGCCTCCGAACGAGGAGAATTGACAGAGGTATTCGGCACAGGCACAGCTGCAGTTGTTACACCTGTCGGCGAACTCAATATTCATGGAAGAACGGTGATTGTGAACGACAGGCAAATAGGAGAAATCTCAAAAAAGCTGTATCAAACGATAACCGATATTCAGCTTGGAAAAGTGAAAGATCCGTTTCGTTGGACAGTGGAAGTATGAGGAGAGAAAAAGAACCTGCCTTGGGGCAGGTTCTTTTATTTTGAATGGGTCATATCAGCGGCCGGACGGCTTTTGCGGTTTTTCGTGTAATACACCGCATAGCAGATGGCCATAAACGGCACACCGCAATATAACGCGATTCTTTGATTCGGATCAAAGGCAATGCCAATCACGGATGCCAGACATAAAAGAAATGCGGCAATCGGCACAAATGGGTACCAAGGCGTTCGGTATTTCAAATCTGTGACCTTGTTTCCCGCTTCCAGATAACGTTTTCTGAACATGAATTGAGAAGCGGCGATGCCCATCCAAACGACAACGACGGCAAAGCCGGAAATCGACACGAGTATAACGTACACCGTGTCTGGCGCAAATACGCTGGACAGTAATGACAGGATGCCGCCAATCATGCTGAACACCAGCGCGTTTAGCGGGATTCCCTTTGATGTCAGCTTTGCAAATGTTGGGTGAAGCGTCTGTTCTTTTGACAGTGACCAAAGCATACGGGACGAAGCGTAAAGGCCGGAATTAGCGGCTGACAGGATGGCTGTCAGAATGACAAAGTTCATGATGTCAGCTGCGTATGGTACACCGACTCTGTCAAAGACTGCAACGAATGGGCTTTTGATAACGCCCGCTTCTTGAATCGGAATCAGTCCTGAGAGTACAAAAATGGTTCCGATAAAAAAGAGTGAGAGGCGCCAGACCGTTGTTTTAATCGCTTTTGGTATGGTCTTGTCGGGATCGACGCTTTCTCCCGCGGCAATTCCGATCAGCTCAGTTCCTGAGAAGGCAAAGTTGACAGACAGCATGGTCATGAAAATGGGGACAAATCCATTCGGAAAGAGCCCGCCTTCCGCTGTGAAGTTTGACAGCATCGGAGCAGCGCCCCCGTCTTTGATCGGGATGATGCCGAACATAGCGGCGCCGCCTAAAAGAATAAATAATACAATGGCTAATACTTTAATGCTGGAAAACCAAAACTCTGATTCAGCGAAAAACTTAACTGAAAACGCGTTGAGCAAGAAAATCAACAAAGCAAAAACGGCGCTCCACATCCAAACAGACGTATCGGGGAACCAGCGCTGCATTAGCAGGCCTGCCGCTGTAAATTCAGATCCCAATGCAACGGCCCATGTGAGCCAGTACAGCCAGGCGACCGTAAAACCTGTGCCCGGCCCTATGTATGTTGCTGCATAGGTATGAAACGCGCCTGTCACTGGCATGGCTACAGACAATTCGCCAAGGCACAGCATGACCAAATAGACAATTCCCGCCCCGACTAAGTACGCAAGGATGGTTCCGGCAGGGCCTGCTTGCTGTATGGTATAGCCTGAGCTTAAGAACAGACCGGTTCCGATGACGCCTCCTAATGAAAGCATAAAGAGGTGTCTGCTTTTCATACTTCTCTGAAAGTTTGTCTCATTCTTGTTGTGAGCGGATTTCATCTTTTTCCAACTTTCTATACGGCGATTTGATGGCTTCCTAATAAAAAATCTCATGTCAGCGGGTGACACGAGATTCCGGCAAGCCGGCTTTTAGGTTAGAATATACAAACTATTCCGATAAGTCAAGTGGTTTTTAAAGTCCGGGCCCAGCCGGCGATTTCTTTAATATCCTCCGGTTTTGTCCGGCAGCAGCCGCCAATCAGCTTTGCTCCGTTTTCATACCAGATGCGCGCGCTTTGTCCGTAAGGCTCGCCGCATGCTGCGCCGTTCCATGTTTTGGTGTCCGGATCATACTGTTCGCCTGAATTCGGATAGACGATAATCGGTTTAGAAGTGTTCTTCTTTAGCTCAGCAATCAATGAAGGGATATGCTGAAGCGGAGTGCAGTTGATCCCGACCGCCGCCGCTTGGCTGTGCTGATCAAGCCATGACGCGCATTCAGCGGCAGGGGTTCCGTCACTGATATGCAGACCGTCTTTCGCGCTGAAGCTGAACCACGCATATGTTTCAGGAAATTCCTTCAGCAGACGGACAATTGCTTTTGCCTCAGTAAGACATGGAATCGTTTCACATGCCAAAACATCCGCACCGGCGTCAATCAGGGCTTTCATACGGGGGCGGTGAAATTCAGCCAGCTCATCCTCAGAGATTCCGTAGTTTCCGCGATACTCAGAGCCATCCGCAAGATAGGCGCCATACGGGCCGACAGAGGCCGCAACGATCGGTTTTGGCCGATTCAAGCGGTTACCTTTCTGTGCCCAAAATTCATCACGTGCTTCGGCCGCAATGCTGACGGACATCTGTATAAGCCGGCGGGCTTCCGCTTCGCTGAGCCCGCGTGCGGCAAAGCCTTCAAACGTAGACTGATAGCTGGCGGTGATCGCACAGTCGGCGCCTGCTGCAAAATAATCAGTATGAACTTGTTTAATCAGGTCCGGCTGCTCCATCAGAATTTTTGCCGACCAGAGACTGTCATTCAAGTCGCAGCCTTTGCGTTCAAGCTCGGTTGCCATCGCGCCGTCTAACACGATAAGCGGGTATGTATCTAATAGATGCTGAATTGGATTCATAGGCTGTTCCGTTCCTTCTTTCTGATTTTTTGAAAAGATATGAAAATGGTAAAGGACGTCTTGATGTTTGTCAATCAACCGAAAGATAACAGGTGCTCAGATTCCATTGATCTGAACACCTTCTGCGTTATGATATTTGTTTGTTATGAGGATCAGCAGGCGTTTCTGAAAGCTCCCAGCATTCAATCCGCTCATGATCTTTTATGACATTTTTATAAAAAACGGGATCTTTGCCCGCTTTTTTCTGCCGGGTATAGTCCTTGAGAGCCGCAAAAACCACCTTCGACAATAAGAAAATGGCGATTAAGTTGACGACGACCATCAAGCCCATAAACAAATCGGCCAAATCCCATACAAGCTGCACCTTGGCTACACAGCCAAACACGATCATTGCAAGCACGCCGATGCGGTAAACGAAGATCAGTTTTTTGCTTTTGTTCAAAAAGCCGATATTGGTTTCGCCGTAATAATAGTTGCCGATCAAGGCACAGAATCCGAATAAGAGGATCAGGATGGCGAGAAAGCCTGACGCCCATGGTCCGATATGGGAGCTGAGAGAGGCTTGAGTTAAGGCGATTCCGCTCAGTCCCGGTGTATGATAGGCGTCTGAAAACAGGATGATAAAGGCCGTGCTTGTACAAATGACCAGCGTATCAGTAAGCACACCAAATGCCTGGATCAGCCCTTGTTTTACAGGATGGCTTGTCGTCGCGGTGGCAGCGGCATTCGGTGCGCTTCCCATTCCCGCTTCGTTTGAAAAAATCCCCCGTCTGACACCTTGCATTAAAGCCGCTCCCAAAGCGCCGCCGGCCGCCTGGTCAAATCCAAACGCGTTTTTGACAATAAGCGCAAAAACGGCAGGAAGCTGGGTGATGTTTGTGAGAATCACGAAAAAAGCGACTCCGATATACAGGACAGCCAAAACAACAACAATATATTCAGCCAGTTTTGCGATGCGTTTGACTCCGCCAAAGATAATCGTTCCAAACACAGCAATTAAAATGAGTCCAAGTGTCAGGCGGTTTGTGCCGAACGCGTTTTCAAACGCGAGACTGACCGTATTTGATTGAACCGAGTTAAAGACGATACCGAACGACAGCGTAATTAAAACGGCGAACAAGGCGCCCATCCATCTTTTGTTCAGTCCTTTTTCCATATAATAAGCAGGACCGCCGCGGAAGCCGTTTGCATCTTTCACCTTATAAATTTGAGCCAGTGTACTTTCGACAAAGCTTGACGCTGACCCGATAATGGCAATAATCCACATCCAGAAAATCGCGCCGGGCCCGCCCAGCGCAATCGCAATGGCAATACCCGTAATGTTTCCGGTGCCGACACGGGCTGCCATGCTGATACAAAACGCTTGAAACGGAGAGATGCTGTTTTTCGACCGGGATGCAGCGCCTTCCTTTAACACCCTGACCATTTCCTTCAGCATGCGAACCTGCAAAAATTTAAGCCTGAACGTAAAATAGATTCCCAAAGAAAGAAGCAATACAATTAATAGCTTTGACCACAAAAAATCATTAGCGAAACCGACGATATGTTCCAGGAATTGCTGCATACAATCACCTCGTTTTTTATTTTAAAAAATACTGAGTTCCCACTCCTGTGCGATGTGCTTCAGCAGCATGCCGCCTGTCAGGCTGTTGCCGTATTCATCAATGGCAGGCCCGTAAATGCCGATGCCGCATCCGTTTTGGAAAGGCTGCTCTCTTCTGGCGCTTGGAGGAACCAGCGCCATGATGCCGCCGGAGACACCGCTTTTGGCCGGTACCCCGACAAACGCCGCATATTTTCCGGAGGCGTTATACATGCCGCATGTCAGCATTAAAGCCTTGGCGAGCTTTGCCACATCCTTTGGAATCACCTGCTGGCGGTGAATCGGGTGATAACCGTCATGAGCAAGGATCAGGCCGATCAATGCAATGTCTTCTGTCGTGCCTTCCATGGCACATTGCTTCAGGTAAACCTCCAGCGTTTCTTCCACATCGGCCTCTAAAAAGTTTGTCTCTTTTAAGTAGTAAGCCAGTGCTCTGTTGCGGTGGGCGGTTTCCCATTCAGACCGGAAAACTTCCTCATGTATTCTGGGCCGTTTCCCTATTAATGTTTCAATGACAGAGTACAGATACTCCAGCCTATCGCGGGCTGTTTCTCCCGGAAGAAGCGAGGCGATTGTAATGGCGCCAGCGTTTATCATAGGGTTAAACGGTTTTCCGGGCTTGTGCATTTCAAGACGGATAATTGAATTAAAGGCGTCACCTGTCGGCTCGACATCGACGCGGTCAAGCACATAGGGAATGCCGCGGCTCATGCACGCAGCGATAAAGCTGATGACTTTTGAAATGCTTTGCAGGGTAAAAGGGACGTTCCAATCGCCGGCATGTATCATTGCTCCATTAGGCTCCAATATACAAATGCCGAGCTGTGAGTCATTGACTTTTCCTAACGCGGGGATATAATTTGCGCTTTGTCCATTGGCGGCAAAGGGGCGGTAATGTTCTACCCATTCATACAGCTGTGACGCCAGATTCTTTTCTTCCGGGCGTTCTTTTATCAGTTCTTTCATCAAATTCCTCCTATCTGTTTTTGCTATTTGGGACTGAGGCGGAGTAAAATCGAAGACAGGCGAGGCGTTAAACGCTTTCATGAATGCGGAAAGGTATCATAACTGTATAATGGAGACTACAGAATCATACAAAATACGACAAAAATCTTTTGAAAATAAGCCGTTGGTTTTATAAAAAGCTTACATACTGGGTCGAAAGAAATTTGCAGGTTTTTTGTCCTTTCCTCAAAATAAAAATGAGGATGTGATCATAATCAAACTGGAACGTTTTTTTGAGAAAGACGCATATATACTGGCGCTCATGCTGATTACTGTGCCGCTTGCAGGCGAACTGAAATTTTATCCCCTCAATGAAGAGTTCCGAATCAGCTTCGGCGCGCCGGCTTTTTTCTTTTTCTTAGTGCTGCTGCGGCATGTGTCCGCTGTATTGCCAGGGTTTTTGACTGGAACATCGGTTTTCGTATTTCGTGTTTTATTGGAATTATGGGACAGAAGACACGCAGGGCTGATTCCAATCCTGTATGATCAAGCGTCCGGCTTTTTCTTTTACATGACGTTTGCATGTCTGTTTTATGTGTTGCGGGCGAACCGCTATCGTGATCGGCCGGTTATGCTCGGTTTTTATGGATTTATGATTGAAATTGCTTCCGATAGCGTCGAACTGGCCGTTCAATTTCTTATTTTTCATACGGTGGTGACGCCTGAGAAAATAACGGATATCGCGGTCGTTGCGATTTCTCATACATTTATTGTCATCAGCTTTTTTAACGTGCTGAAGCTGTATGAAACGCAGTCCAGAGAAAAGCAGACAAGGCGGCAAAATGAGCACATGCTGATGATTGTGTCGAATTTATATGAAGAAACAGTGCATTTAAAAAAGACGCTGAAAACGACAGAGCACGTGACAAATGAATCCTATCAGCTCTACCGGGAAGTGAAGGGCAAGGACGATCAGCTCGGCGGCAGGATTTTAAGGCTGGCAGGGGAAATTCATGAAGTGAAAAAGGACAACCAGAGGATATATGCCGGGCTTTCGAAACTGATTTCTAATGAAAGTTTTAAAGATTATATGAATGCCTCGGACCTTTTCCAGCTTGTCATACGAATGAATGAAAAGTACGCTGAATCATTGGGCAAACAGATCAATTTTCATTGTTCAATAGAGGGTGAGCATGACGACTATCATGTATTTATTGTTCTTTCTATCATTAATAATTTGACGGCAAACGCGGTGGAGGCAATGGGGGCTGAGGGGACGGTCAGCCTAAGGCTCCGTAAGCCAGATGAGAGTATGATAGAATTTCAGGTGGAAGACAATGGTCCCGGCATTTCGGAGAAAATAGGAGATATTGTGTTTGATCCGGGCTTTACATCAACGTATGACAAGTTTGGCACGCCCTCAACCGGAATTGGGCTTTCCTACGTCAAGGAAATCGTGACAGAGCTTGAGGGAGACATCAAGTTTCACAACCAGCAGCAAGGAGTGGTCTTTACCATCAGGCTGCCTGCCAGACATTTGATTCAGAAAGGATGAACGGATAATATGCGTTTTTTTATCGCTGATGATGACCGCGCGGTGCGGTCGATTTTAAGGCAGATCATAGAGGATGAGGACCTTGGAGAGGCTGCGGGTGAAGCGGAAGACGGAAGCCAAGTGGAAGGGCATATATTGCAATTTAAGCAGATTGATATTTTGTTAATCGATTTATTAATGCCCGGGCGGGACGGAATTGAGACCATACGCCGGATCAAGGACTCTTATTCCGGGAAAATCGTTATGATCTCACAAGTGGAAGCTAAAGAAATGGTCGGAGAAGCGTATTCTCTCGGCATTGAATATTTTATTCATAAACCAATTAACCGTATTGAAATTGTGACTGTTCTGCAAAAGGTGAAGGAACGAATCGAGCTTGAAAACTCGATCGGAGATATCCAAAACTCTTTAAGCCGGCTGGTCAGCCGAACCGAACGGAAAGCACGGTCTCAGTATAAAAATGACAACAGCTTAAAAGAAGTGGGAACGTTCTTGCTATCCGAGCTCGGCATGATGGGGGAAGGCGGCGCTCATGATATGATGGCGGTCCTTCAGTATTTAACTGAGCATGAACAATCTGAACCTTACGAAAAAAATATCCCTTCTTTAAAACAAATCTTCACACAAGTAGCGGAACGAAAGCTTGGAGCTGCGGCATCACAAACGGAAATCAACCGCGAAATGAAAGCCTCGGAACAGCGAATCCGCAGAGCCATTATTCATTCGCTGGACCATTTTGCCTCATTGGGCACAACTGATTTTTCGAATCCTAAATTCGAAACCTACGCATCAAAATTCTTTGATTTTCCGGTCGTCAGCCAAAAAATGAAAGAAATTCAATCCAAAGAGGCAAAACCCCTCGCACCTGCCAGAGTGAATATGAAAAAATTTATCCACGTATTTTTTTTGGAAGCAAAGCTTTTGAACGAAACGATGAAAGAAAGAAGTATGTGAAAAAACAGCCGGCTAGCAGCGGCTGTTTTTTTATGCGGAAAACGGCGGCTTTCAGCGTTTTTATGAAAAGTCTGAAAATAAAGTTATTGACTTATTGTTTATTTGTCTTACAATTAAACAAAAGGATATGTAGAAAGGAGAGGATATGCAACCACATAATTTTAAAGCGCTTTCAAATGAGCTGTTTACACAAATGACAGGAGGTTTTGTACATGAGCCGTAAAAGAAAAGCACCTGAAGGGATTTTAGGTTTTCCGGTTGCGCCTTTTAATACACAAGGAAAGCTGGAGGAAGAAGCTCTGTTTCAAAATATCGAGTTTTTGCTCGAAGAAGGCTTGGAAGCGATTTTTATCGCCTGCGGGTCAGGGGAATTTCAGTCCCTTAGCCAGAAAGAATACGAAAACATGGTCGAAGTCGCGGTTTCGGCTGCGGGAGGAAAGGTCCCGGTCTATACGGGAGTGGGCGGCAACCTCAGCACCGCGCTTGATTGGGCGCGTATATCGGAGAAAAAAGGCGCTGACGGCTATTTGATCCTTCCTCCGTATTTGGTGCACGGCGAACAGGAGGGGCTGTATCAGTACGCCAAAACGATTATTGAAAGCACAGACTTGAATGCCATTCTGTATCAGCGCGACAATGCCGTATTTTCTCTTGAACAAATCAAGCGGCTGACGGAGCTTGAACAGCTTGTTGGTGTGAAAGACGGGGTGGGGAACATGGATTTGAATATCAACCTCGCCTATACAATCGGTGACCGCTTGGGATGGCTTAACGGAATGCCGATGGCTGAAGTGACGATGCCGTCCTACCTGCCAATCGGTTTTCACTCTTATTCTTCAGCCATTTCGAATTATATTCCGCATATTTCCCGGATGTTCTATGAAGCTTTGAAAAACGGAAACAACGATACAGTGAAGGAGCTCTATCAGCATGTCATTCTGCCGATCAACGATATCCGGAAGCAGCGGAAAGGGTATGCGGTGTCCTTGATCAAAGCCGGCATGGAGATTATGGGGATGAATGTGAGAAATACAGCCAGACCGCCTGTCGGACCGGTTGAAAAAGAACACTATCAGCAATTGGAAGCCATTTTGAAGCAAGCGGCGGATCGTTTCCCGAAGAAGGCCGCGACGGTTTGACAAACATAAAAAGCATGAAAGGGGCAATGGGCATGTCTGTAATCACGGAAAAAAACACATATCTCAATTTTATTAATGGAGAGTGGGTCAAAGCTCAATCAGGCGACATGATCAAGTCGGAAAATCCTGCGGATGTGAATGACATCGTCGGCTATGTGCAGAGTTCAACGGCTGATGATGTGGACCGGGCCGTCGCCGCCGCTAATGAGGCAAAAACGGGATGGAGAAAGCTGACGGGTGCAGAACGGGGCCAATTGCTGTACAAAACAGCTGATATCATGGAGCAGCGCTTAGAGGACATCGCCGCATGTGCGACGCGTGAAATGGGAAAAACCCTGCCGGAAGCAAAAGGAGAAACCGCTCGCGGCATTGCGATTCTTCGCTATTACGCCGGCGAGGGCATGCGCAAAACAGGCGATGTCATCCCGTCTACTGACAAAGACGCACTGATGTTTACAACCCGTGTCCCGCTTGGTGTCGTCGGCGTGATTTCGCCGTGGAACTTCCCGGTAGCGATCCCGATTTGGAAAATGGCGCCGGCACTGGTGTACGGCAATACTATTGTCATCAAACCCGCAACAGAAACTGCCGTTACATGTGCGAAGATCATCGCTTGTTTTGAAGAAGCGGGACTTCCGGCGGGAGTCATCAATTTGGTGACTGGCCAAGGGTCAGTTGTCGGCCAAGGCATAGCCGAACATGACGGGGTCAATGCCATTACGTTCACGGGTTCGAATCAGGTTGGGAAAATCATCGGGCAAGCCGCTTTAGCGAGAGGCGCCAAATATCAGCTTGAAATGGGCGGGAAAAACCCGGTGATCGTAGCGGACGATGCTGATCTTGAAGCGGCAGCAGAAGCCGTGGTGACAGGCGCTTTCCGTTCAACGGGCCAGAAGTGCACCGCAACAAGCCGTGTCATTGTCCAAAGCGGAATTTACGACCGCTTTAAAGAAAAACTGCTGCAACGCACAAAGGAGATTACGATCGGAGACAGCTTGAACGAAAACGTTTGGATGGGACCGATCGCAAGCAAAAATCAGCTTGATAACTGTCTGTCGTATATTGAAAAAGGCAAGCAGGAAGGCGCTTCTCTTTTGATCGGAGGAGAAAAGCTGGAGGATGGAAAGTATCAAAACGGATATTATGTGCAGCCTGCCATATTTGACAACGTGACATCTGACATGACGATTGCCCAGGAGGAAATTTTCGGACCGGTCATCGCTCTGTTAAAGGTGGACACGATGAAGGAGGCTTTAGACATCGCCAATGATGTGAAGTTCGGATTAAGTGCATCTATTTTTACGCAAAACATCGGCCGTATGCTTTCATTCGTTGATGAGATTGAAGCCGGGCTTGTCAGGGTCAACGCGGAAAGCGCAGGAGTTGAGCTTCAGGCGCCATTTGGCGGCATGAAGCAATCAAGCTCCCACTCCCGCGAACAGGGTGAGGCCGCGAAGGACTTCTTCACGGCGATCAAAACCGTATTTGTGAAGCAGTAAAGGTGCTGGAAAGAGGCGCTTGTCTCTTTCCAAGCCTTATCACCGCCAGCATATGATTCTCTACTTTGACAAAGGAGAAGATATTATGAAAAAAGACCATGCGAATGTTTCGCCGGCGGGCAAAAAAACCTCTGTACGCTGGTTCATCGTATTTATGCTGTTTCTTGTGACGTCTATTAACTACGCAGATCGTGCGACGCTTTCGATTACGGGTGATTCCGTCCAGCATGACCTTGGGCTGGATTCGGTTGCCATGGGGTATGTTTTTTCTGCATTCGGCTGGGCTTATGTCATCGGACAGCTTCCCGGAGGCTGGCTGCTGGATCGGTTTGGTTCAAAAACGGTTATTGCGTTAAGCATCTTTTTCTGGTCATTTTTTACGCTGCTGCAAGGGGCGATTGGATTCTTTACCGCTGGCACAGCGATTATCCTGCTGTTCGCGCTGCGCTTTTTAGTCGGGCTTTCTGAGGCGCCTTCATTTCCCGGAAACGGCAGAGTGGTTGCTTCCTGGTTCCCGAGCTCCGAACGCGGTACAGCTTCAGCCTTTTTTAACTCAGCTCAATACTTCGCAATCGTCATTTTTTCTCCTTTAATGGGCTGGCTCACCCACTCTTTTGGCTGGCATTCCGTCTTCGTGGTGATGGGGGCCGCGGGAATCCTACTGGCTTTTATCTGGTTAAAAACGGTATATGAACCGAAAAAACATCCGAAGGTCAACAAAGCCGAGCTTGCGTACATTGAAGAAGGCGGCGGGCTGATTTCAATGGATGACAGTCAAAGCAAGCAGGAAAAAGAATCAAAATGGCCGTATATCAAACAATTATTAACCAACCGCATGCTGATTGGCGTGTACATCGCGCAATATTGCATTACGACTCTCACTTATTTCTTTCTCACATGGTTTCCGGTATATTTGGTTCAGGCCCGCGGAATGTCCATTCTTGAAGCGGGATTTGTGGCTTCCCTCCCGGCGCTGTGCGGATTTGCGGGCGGCGTGCTTGGAGGCATCGTATCTGATTTTTTACTGAAAAAAGGCCGTTCTCTCACCTTTGCGAGAAAAGGACCGATCATTGTCGGCATGCTGCTGTCTTGCAGCATGATTATCTGCAACTATACAGATTCAGCGTGGCTCGTCGTTGTAATCATGTCACTCGCGTTCTTCGGAAAAGGCTTTGGCGCCTTGGGCTGGGCTGTCGTGTCGGACACGTCGCCAAAAGAGTGTGCGGGACTAAGCGGCGGTTTGTTCAACACATTCGGAAACATCGCCTCGATTACGACTCCGATTATTATCGGCTACATCGTGAATGCCACAGGATCTTTTAATGGCGCCCTCGTCTTTGTTGGCGCTAATGCGATTGCAGCAGTCCTCAGCTATTTGCTGCTGGTCGGGCCGATCAAACGGGTCGTATTAAAGAAACAAGAGCAAGACCCCGATCAATCATTGCCTGTCTAATATTTATGAAAGCGCTTTATAAGGAGGAGAAAACATGAGTTCATCAATACAAGAACAGGTTCAAAAAGAAAAAAGATCGAATATTCCATCAATTGCTGAAATGAGAGTCATTCCAGTCGCGGGGCATGACAGTATGCTGCTGAATTTAAGCGGTGCCCACAGCCCGTTTTTTACCCGAAATCTTGTCGTCTTAGCGGACAGCAGCGGGAATCAGGGTGTCGGCGAGGTGCCGGGCGGGGAAGCGATCCGCCGCACACTGGAGCTTGCAGAGCCGCTTGTTGTCGGAAAATCGATCGGCGCGTACCAGTCGATTTTGCAAACAGTCAGAAAGCAGTTTGGGGACCAGGACAGGGGAGGCCGCGGAATCCAGACATTTGATTTGCGCACTGCGGTGCATGTGGTCACGGCTTTAGAAGCCGCTTTGTTAGATGTGCTCGGCAAATTTCTCAATGAACCGGTTGCGGCTTTGCTTGGAGAAGGACAGCAGCGGGATGAGGTCAAGATGCTCGGTTATCTATTTTACATTGGTGACCGAAAGCGGACGACATTGCCGTATCAAAGCAATCAGCAGTCAGATTGCAAGTGGTTCCGCCTCCGCCATGAGGAAGCGCTGACTCCTGAGGCCGTTGTACGTCTTGCAGAAGCGGCGCAAGAGCGCTACGGCTTTCAAGATTTCAAGCTGAAAGGCGGCGTATTGCGGGGCGAGGAAGAAATGGAAGCCGTCACCGCGTTATCAAAACGTTTTCCTGAGGCGAGAATTACCCTTGATCCGAACGGGGCTTGGCCGCTAGAAGAAGCTGTTACATTATGCAGAGGAAAGCATGATGTACTTGCTTATGCCGAAGATCCGTGCGGGGAGGAAAACGGTTATTCCGCACGTGAAGTGATGGCTGAGTTCCGCCGCGCGACAGGCCTGCCGACCGCGACAAATATGATTGCGACTGACTGGCTGGAAATGGGGCACGCGATTCAGCTGCATGCGGTCGATATTCCGCTGGCTGATCCCCATTTCTGGACGATGCAGGGTTCGGTGCGGGTTGCACAGATGTGCCATGATTGGGGGCTGACGTGGGGCTCGCACTCCAATAATCATTTTGACATTTCCCTTGCCATGTTTACCCATGTGGCGGCCGCAGCTCCGGGACGCATCACGGCGATTGATACCCATTGGATCTGGCAGGACGGACAGCGTTTAACCAAACAGCCTTTAGAAATTGCTGATGGCTGTGTGAAGGTGCCTGATAAGCCTGGGCTTGGCATCGACATTGATATGGAACAAGTGGAAAAAGCGCATGATCTCTATCGAAAAATGAATTTAGGCGCACGGAACGATGCAATCCCTATGCAGTTTCTAATCAGCAATTGGGAATTTGACCGCAAGCGCCCGTGTCTGGTGAGATAAGTTTTATTCTAAATATTGTCATAACGAATATTTTGTCTTACAATTGAACAACTGAAGGGAGAGTTGTTCGTGTACGAAGGTTTAGAAGATCTGAAGGTGGATACAGTCAATCGGAAAACATTAGCCAAGCAGGTCATTGAACGGATTGTCCATTTACTGTCAAGCGGACAATTAAAGGCCGGAGACAAATTGCCGACGGAAATGGAGCTAATGGATATCTTACATGTCAGCAGACCGGTGCTTCGCGAAGCGCTTAGCTCACTAGAGACGCTGGGCGTTATCACGAGAAAAACCCGCGGCGGCACGTATTTTAACGACAAAATCGGGATGCAGCCTTTTTCCGTCATGCTTGCTTTGGCGACTGATAATCTTCCGGCCATTATTGAAGCGCGGATGGCGTTAGAACTCGGGCTGGTGACGATTACCGCGGAAAAAATAAATGAAGAAGAGCTTAAGCGTTTACAGAAAACAATCGACGACATCGCCAGCAGCACTGACAACAATTATGGAGAAGCAGATAAAGAATTTCACCGAATTATTGCATTAAGCGCTAATAATCCCGTTGTTGAAGGAATGATTCAATCTCTGCTGATCACGCATGCGAAAATCGACAGCCAGATTCCGTACAGGGAAAGGGATGTTACGGTTGAATACCACAAAAAAATCTACGACGCCCTTGCCAAAAGAGATCCTTACCAGGCTCATTACCACATGTATGAGCATTTGAAATTTGTTCGTGACAAAATTTTGAATGGGATAGACGAAACATAATTGTTATGACAGCCGCAGTTTGAAATCGGGATTTGCGGCTTTTCTTAAACCAAAATCGGAAAGCGTTTACAATGTTGAGGAGTGATATTCCTATGGTGATGAACCTCAGACAGAATCAAGCGCCTCTTTACATTAAAGTGAATGTAAAAGATAACACGGCGATTATTGTAAATGACGGCGGACTGAAAAAGGGCACTGTTTTTCCATGCGGGCTGATGCTTGAAGAAGATGTTCCTCAAGGCCATAAAGTGGCCCTAACCGATTTGAATCAGGGGGATGCCATCGTGCGTTATGGAGAAGTGATCGGATTTGCAGATCAGCCGATCAAACGCGGAAGCTGGGTGCGGGAAGCTTTGGTGAGAATGCCCGCCCCTCCGGAACTCCATGACCTTCCTATCGCAAACAAAGTGCCTGAACCGCTGCCGCCTCTTGAAGGCTATACGTTTGAAGGATATCGAAATGCTGACGGCAGTGCGGGAACGAAAAATATTCTCGGTATCACCACAAGTGTTCAATGTGTCGTCGGCGTGCTGGGTTATGCGGTAAAACGGATAAAAGAAGAGCTTCTTCCGAAATATCCAAATGTCGATGATGTCGTGCCGCTTCATCATCAATATGGATGCGGCGTGGCCATCAATGCCCCAGACGCCGTGATTCCCATCCGCACGATTCAAAATCTGGCAAAGCATCCGAACTTCGGCGGGGAAGTGATGGTGGTCGGATTAGGATGTGAAAAGCTCCTCCCGACACGGATTGTACCTGAGAAAAAAGATCACATCATTTCACTTCAAGATCATCAAGGCTTTGCGAATATGATTCAATCGATGATGGAAATGGCGGAGGAGCGGTTAATCAGACTCAATAGCAGAGTCCGTGTAACCTGCCCCGTTTCTGATCTGGTAATTGGCCTTCAATGCGGCGGCAGTGATGCCTTTTCCGGCGTGACGGCGAATCCGGCAGTGGGATATGCGGCTGATTTATTGGTTCGGGCAGGCGCAACGGTCTTGTTTTCTGAAGTGACTGAGGTGCGGGATGCGATTCACTTATTAACGCCCCGGGCTGTCAGAGAAGAGGTCGGACGTTCGCTGATCGATGAGATGAAGTGGTATGACAGCTATCTGAGGCGGGGGGAAGCAGACAGAAGCGCCAATCCGTCACCTGGCAATAAAAAAGGCGGTTTATCCAATGTGGTGGAAAAAGCGTTAGGATCGGTAGCAAAGTCAGGCACAAGCCCCATTTCCGGTGTGCTCGGGCCTGGGGAGAAGGCGGAGAAAAAGGGTTTGCTGTTTGCAGCGACGCCGGCAAGCGATTTTGTGTGCGGAACCCTTCAGCTGGCGGCAGGCATGAATCTGCAGGTCTTTACGACAGGCAGAGGAACACCGTATGGATTGGCTGCTGCGCCGGTGCTGAAAGTATCTACACGCCATTCATTAACAGAGCATTGGGCGGATTTAATCGATATCAATGCCGGGCGAATTGCTACCGGAGAGGCCAGTATCGAAGAAGTCGGCTGGGAGATTTTTCGCATGGTCTTAGATGTAGCGAGCGGCAGGAAACAAACATGGGCGGACCATTGGGGCCTTCATAATGATTTGTGTTTGTTTAATCCCGCGCCTGTGACTTGATTCATTTTTTATAGTAGATCAAAACTGGAATATGATGTAAGATGGAGATCAACTACAATGAACGGAGGGGTTCCGACATGGCATTCATTAGATTCCGATTGACACGAATTCAATAGTGAACGACACTCGCCTGGATGCGGGGAATCGGGATGAATCTGCCGATGTATGTACCCTTATATTGTCATGAAAAGAGGGTGGCGATGCTGCCCTCTTTTTTTGTTCCTTAAAAACATCCCTTCTCTCTAACGACAGGCGGAATATGAGAAAGGGGAAAAGAGATGACAAACCCGAACGAAAGGCAGCTAATCACTGAGATTGTCGCGCTTGCACGCAATCAAGGTTTGACGGTTCACTCTGATAACGCTCAATTGAATGAAACGGGAATGGATTTTCAAGTTGTATTTGCCGAGGATGATACAGGTATGCCATGGGTACTGCGAAAACCGCGGCGAAGCGATGTAGTTGAAAGAGCAGCTTCAGAAGGCAGAACGCTTGCCTTTCTCCGCGCGAACCTCACAGCTGATGTGCCGAATTGGAAATTTCATATGCCGGAATTGATCGCTTATCCGAAGCTTAGCGGAACGCCTGCTGCTGGGATTGATTTGGAACAGAAACAGTATGTATGGAATATGAGTCATCAGCCGCCGTCAGATAATTTTGTTCATACACTTGCTGAAATACTGGCAGAATTACATGGCATGAATCAAACATCTGCCGGCCAATCCGGAATAGAAGTGGTGATGCCAGAAGATTTCAGGAAAATGACAGCTGAATCTATGGCTGATGTAAAGAATAAGTTTGGCGTATCTAAGCAGCTTTGGGAAAGATGGCAAACGTGGATCAATGATGATGCATACTGGCCCGGTTTCTCCGCGCTGATACACGGCGATTTCCATCCGCCGCATATCCTTATTGATCAAAACGAACACGTGACAGGCCTCCTGGATTGGACAGAAGCGAAAGTCGCCGATCCAGCCAAGGATTTTGTCTTTTACCACATGATTTTCGGAGAAAAAGAAACAGCCCGTTTGCTTGAATGCTATGATCAAGCAGGCGGCCGTGTATGGTCAAAAATGCAGGATCACATCTCAGAGATGCAGGCGGCGTATCCGCTGGAAATTGCCAAGTTCGCTCTTCAGACACAGCAGGAGGAGCACGTAAATATGGCTCTGGAAGCACTTGGCGAACCTAAATTGAATTAAGAATTGACTTCTGTAAATTGACGGAGTATTATAAATTTTACAAATGAAAAGAACGGATTAACAATTAAGAGGAAGAGCAAGTAAGCATCAGTGAGCGGGGTTCAGAGAGTCGGTGGCAGGTGTGAACCGATCCTCCCCTGATGCCGAATGGGCTTCTGAATTGCTTTGCTGAATAGATAGTAGGCAATGCCGGGATGCTCTCCCCGTTACCAAGAGAGGAGTATCGAAACTGACGTTTTCTGTACTGATGAGCGAATGGCTTTTTAGCTGTTAATAAAGGTGGTACCGCGAGACCCTCGTCCTTTGATAGGACGGGGGTTTTTGTGTTTCTTAAAGGAGGTGACGGCCAATGGAAGAAGGCTGGCGGTCCATGTTTAATCAATGGGAAAGGAGGAATTCAAATGGTGATCGCAACTGATGATTTGGAGGTTGCTTGTCCGCATTGTGAAAGAGCCGGAGAAATAGAAGGCAAACCTTGTCCGGCATGCAGCGGGAAGGGTGTCATTCTTACCGCACAAGGAAATACGCTTTTGGATTTTATCCAAAAATATATGAACAAGTAAAGGAGAAAAGCTGAGCAGAGCGGCTGCAGGCAAAAGCTGAAAACAGGAAAAAAAGAATAAATTTTGTAAAACGCACATGTTTTTCAATTACAATAAGCGTAATGACATGTGTGTTTTTTTGACTATGAAAAAGGTTAGGTGAGAGGATGCAACGCATATTGCTTGTGGAGGATGACCATTCCATCAGTGAAATGGTGGACCATTATTTAACAAAAGAAGGCTTTGAAATCGTGCATGCTTTCGACGGTGAAGAGGGCATTCGGAGGTTTCAAGAGCAGACGTACGACCTTATTCTGCTTGATATTATGCTTCCGGAGCTGAATGGAATGGATGTTTTAAAAATCATTCGGGAAAAAAGCAAGATTCCTGTTTTAATGATTTCAGCAAAAGACGGAGATGTTGATAAAGCACTGGGGTTGGGATTCGGGGCGGATGATTATATCGCCAAACCGTTTTCGATGATTGAACTGACAGCCAGAGTCAAAGCAGCGATACGGAGGGCGACGCAATATTCGTCGAGTGAACCGGCTGAACATCAGGTGATTCGTGTTCACCAGCTTACGATCGATATAGACAATGTATCCGTTCTGAAAAACGGCGAACCGCTTCAGCTGACGTCAACCGAATGGCAGCTGCTGATACTATTTGCAGCAAATCCTAAAAAGGTGTTTACGAAAGAACAAATCTATCGTTCCGTATGGAATGAGGAGTACTTTGGCGACCAAAACATCATTAATGTACATATGAGACGGCTGAGAGAAAAGATTGAAGATGATCCATCGTCTCCTCAATATATCAAAACATTATGGGGCATCGGCTATAAATGGGGAGAGTTTTAGAATGGCAGTATTAACGATTGCTGCTATCATCGCTTTGGCGTGTCTGAATGTCATTCAATATATGATGAAAAAGAACCGGGACAGGAATTTGACATATACGGCAGAAAAGCTTAGCGCCATGCTTGACAACGAATCGGCCGATCAGGTTTTACTTCATACAGATGACCGTGCGCTCAGGGATCTGCTCGTCAACATCAATCTGCTCGCTGAGGATCATCAGCATATCAACGCCCGGTTTGCAAAAACAGAGCAATCCATGAGACGGATGCTGACCAATATGTCACACGATCTCAAAACACCTCTGACGGTCATTCTCGGTTATATCGAAGCCATCCAAAGTGACCGGGATATGCCGGACAGCGAGCGGGAAAGGCTGCTTGAGAAACTGCACCAAAAAACAAATGAACTCATCCAAATGATCCACTCTTTTTTTGATTTAGCCAAATTGGAATCTGAAGACAAACAAATCCCAATCACAAAAATACATATCAACGAAGTATGCAAACGAAATATCCTGCATTACTATGATGCCGTTCAGGCAAAAGGTTTTAACGCGGAGATTGATATTCCGGATACGCCGGTATACGCGCATGCAAATGAAGAAGCGCTGGACCGTATCCTGCAAAATTTATTATCCAACGCGATTCAATATGGCGCGGTTGGCAAGTTTATCGGATTATCACTTTCTTATGATGAGACAAGCATTGCCATCTCCGTATGGGACCGCGGAAAAGGAATCAGTGAAACAGACCAGCAGCGGGTATTTGAGAGGCTGTACACACTTGAAGAATCAAGGAACAAAGCATTCCAAGGGAGCGGTCTCGGTTTAACGATCACGAAAAGGCTTGTGGAAAAAATGGGAGGTTCCATCTCTCTTAAAAGCAAGCCGTATGAACGGACAGCGTTTACGATTACATTAAAACGAATGACCTATTAACAATCGTAAGAATTTCTTAAGAATGAAGAAATAAAAATGACAGGGCCCGCCGCTACAATAGAAAACAGGAAAAAGAGGAAAGGAGCAACAACGTTGACTTACATCGTACAAACAAATGGACTGACCAAAACGTTTCAAGGCAAAGAAGTCGTATCAGATGTCAGCATGCATATCAAAAAAGGTGAAATTTACGGCTTTCTCGGCCCGAACGGAGCAGGGAAAACAACCATTATGAAAATGCTGACAAGTCTTGTAAAACCGACAAGCGGTGAAATCAATATCCTCGGAAACAATCTCACCCATACGTCATATGAGGTGCTTGGCAAGATCGGCAGCATGATTGAATATCCGATTTTCTATGAAAATCTGACGGCTATCGAAAATTTAGAGCTGCATTGTGCATACATGGGATACCACAATAAAAAAGCCATTCAAGAAGTGCTCGATATGGTGAATTTAAAACAGATCGACAAGAAACCCGTCAAAACATTTTCGCTTGGAATGAAGCAGCGCCTCGGCATAGCGCGCGCCATCCTCACCAAACCTGATCTGCTTATATTGGATGAGCCGGTAAACGGCCTTGATCCTGTCGGCATTAAAAAGATCAGAAACTTATTTCAAGTATTAAGCAAAGAGTATGGAATGACACTGCTGATCTCCAGCCATATGCTGAGTGAAATCGAACAAATTGCGGACACAATCGGCGTCATTCGTGAAGGCAGGCTGCTGGAAGAGGTGTCGATGGAAGATGTCAGGGGGCAAAACACAGAATACATCGAACTCGTTACATCGAATCAGACAAAAGCCTGCTTTGTGCTTGAGAAAGAACTTCACATTGCCAACTTTAAAATCTTAAATGATAAAACCATTCGCATTTATGATGCTCAACGATCACAGGGTGCCATATCAAAAGCGCTGATTTTAAATGATGTAGACATTGAATCAATGAATAAAAAGTATACGTCACTGGAGGACTACTTCATCAGCTTGATCAACGGCAATCACATCAGTGCGTAAAGGAGGCGAGACCGTTGCTGAATTTGATCAGAATCGAATTAAGGAAAATGAAGATGGGATGGTATGTGAGAGGAGTCATCATTGCTAACCTGATTATCCTTGGCTTTATGTGGTTGGTCAGTTACATAGAAAAAGCGGAGGGCACTGAATCGTTCCAAAGCATGGATGATGCATTTCTCGTCATTGGCACTTTTGTCAGAGCGGTGTTTATCGTTTTTGGCGCTGTACTGATCGCCAAATTAGTCATATCGGAATATAAAAACAAAACGATTCAAGTGATGTTCACGTACCCGATCAGCCGGAAAAAACTGCTTGCTGCTAAGCTTAGCATCTCAGGCGGGCTGACGTTTATCACCATATTGGTCTCAAATGCGTTCGTAGCAGCCGCTTTCTATATGCTGAACTCGATCTACCATGTCATTCCGGGAGAATTGAGCGCCGATGTCATTTCTCAGCATTCGGTAAAAATGGCGGTTTTCGCTTTTGGCGCCGCTGGCACCAGTTTAGTTCCCATCTTTTTTGGGATGCGTAAGCACTCTGTCTCGGCAACCATCATTTCATCTGTCGTGCTCGTCATGCTGATGAGTTCAACAAGCCCGGGTCTGTCCATTTCTTCCATTGTATATATTCCATTATCTCTAGCTGCTGTCGGTTTGTTTTTTTCGTACATGGCAGTCAGGAAAGCAGATCGGCAAGATGCTTAAATACGGAGTTGAAACAACATGTTGAATTTAACGAAACTTGAATTGAAAAAAATGAAATTAGGCTGGTATTACAGAGGCGCCGTTATTGCAAATCTATGTATTCTCGGATTTATGTGCTTGATCGCATCAGAAGAAAAAAAACTCCCGCAGCCGGAGGTGATGACTGATGCGGCATCCACGCTATTTTTGCTTGGAACGTTTGTAAGATCTGTATTTGTTGTTTTCGCCAGTGTGCTGATTGCCAAATTGATTATTAGTGAGTACAAAAATAAAACGATTACCGTCATGTTTACATATCCCATCAGCCGGAAAAAACTGATTGCTGCCAAGCTGCTGATTACAGGCGGACTGACGTTTACCACCATTATGGTGTCTGAAATTGCGCTTTCATTCATCTTTGCGCAAATCAATCAATATTATCAACTTATACCTGAGATGTTATCAGTCCAGACTATCGGGCAAGAGGTCGGCAGTATGGCGATATATGCCGCTTCGGCTGCGTGCTTGAGTTTTATTCCTTTATATTTTGGGATGAGGAAACGCTCTGTTCCGGCTGCTATCATTTCATCGGTTATATTGACGATACTGATCAGCCAGCAAAGCCCCGAGTTATCGCTGGCAACGATTATCTACATTCCGCTTTCTTTAGGTGCGATCGGCATCTTGATAGCGATTTGGTCTGTCCGAAACATAGACCGGGAAGATGCTTTATGATAGAAGGCCGATGCTGTCAGCACCGGCCTTTTGATTATGAATCTGTTCTTGTTTCAAGATAATGCTTTTTGCCAATTTCTTTGCTCATCATATAGAAATGGAAGCAATATTCACCGATGGCCATGGCGATTGCTCCAAATAGAGCCGCCAGCGCAATTTCTCCGCCAGTCATCCCCATAGAAAGCGGCATGCCCATCAGCCAAATCACGAGAAATGCCAAACCGAAATCAGCCAAAGTGGCGATCATATTGTTCCATCGGGGCAATACATAAAGGTCTCCAAGCAAATAAGAAATGACCCCTAACACAACCGTCATCAGCAGCGTATCACCAAACGTGAAACCAAAGCCAAGACCCAGCACCAAATACAAAACAATAATCGTCATAATACCTTTAATCGCGAGCGCTTTCACATGTGTCATGATAAGGTTCCTCCTTCTTTTATCTGATTTGTTATGTATGATTCCTCAAATACGGAAAGTTAAACATTACTTTGTGTTCTTTACAAAGCGTTTTCGGCTACGGTTGGAAAAAGGCTGAAGAACTGTGATGAAACAGGGGGTGAATCTGCATCTGCATCTGCCATGCCCGTAGAATCCGGGATTTTACTGGAGATTTCCTTGACGGCCAGATGTCCATTTTTCTTCCACAATTACTGATCTTTATGGTTTGTGTCAGTACCGGGAGAATAAATTTTAAAACTTCTCCTGTCCCTCCGTCATCACTCTTTGGGTATTGCAATATGATGAAAGGAGAAAAAGGGGAGGTGACGTGATGGCGGTTGTGAGAGCAACAAGTGCTGATGTCAACTTGATGGCACGGCTGCTCAGAGCGGAAGCGGAAGGTGAAGGAAAGCAGGGGATGCTGCTTGTCGGCAATGTTGGGATTAATCGGCTGAGGGCCAATTGCTCTGATTTTAAAGGCCTCCGCACCATCAGGCAGATGATTTTTCAGCCGCATGCATTCGAAGCGGTGACTCATGGATACTTTTATCAAAGACCGCGGGAAAGCGAGCGGGCCTTGGCACGCCGGACGATAAACGGGGAGAGGTTCTGGCCGGCAAAATTCAGCTTGTGGTATTTCAAGCCGGAAGGAAACTGCCCGCCGACCTGGTATAACCAGCCGTTTGTAGCCAGATTCAAATCACATTGTTTTTATCAGCCGACGGGCGAAACATGTGAAAATGTATATAACACATTTTAAGGGGAGACGCCGTTCACATCTGAACGGTGTTTTTTCTTTAAAAAGTTATACCAATGGTAAATATTTCTGTGAGATAATCGGATAAAAGAACTATAGGAGATGACAAAATGGCCACAATTGACCTGCAAAAGAAGAGCGTAAAAATCGTACTGGAGAAAAAGCAGTTAACCAAGGTGACGGCTCGTGTCGGGCTGGTGCTGGATATTACCGGTTCAATGAGAACGCTGTATAAAAACGGAACGGTTCAAAAAGTGGTGGAGCGGATTTTGGCTGTGGCTGATCAGTTTGATGATAACGGCCTGCTTGATGTATGGGTTTATGATAATGAATTCTCCCGGTTAAAGCCAGTCTCTGAAATCGATTTTTCAGGCTATGTTGATCGCGAAATTTTGAATAATGAACTCTTGCATAAATTCGGGAGAAATGATGAGCCGCCGGTCATAAAAGACGTGTTACATAAATATGTTGTGGAAGAACCGAGTTCATATCCCGCTTTTATCGTTTTTATTAATGATGGAGGGTGTAAAAAATCCATCAAACCCATTATTGAAGCTGCCTCTGATAAACCGGTGTTTTGGCAGTTTGTCGGCATCGGTAACGGCAACTTCGATTTTCTTAATAAACTGGATACGCTAGAAGGGCGTGTTGTTGATAACGCAAACTTCCTGCATATCGAAGACATTGAACGCATCTCTGATGATGAGCTTTATGATGCATTGCTTACTGAATTTCCATTTTGGCTGCAAGAAGTGAAGGAAAAAGGAATTTTAATAGAACAAGAGCCTGAAGCTGCAAAACCGGAAAAGAAGGGCTTTTTCAGCAGATTGTTTTCTAAATAACAGACAGCCTTTCCGAACACTGAGTGATTCTGCAAAATCGCTCGGTGTTTTTGTTTTTTTAAGATCATGTGAAGAAAAATGGGTAAAAAGGGCGGCTTGCAAACGACAGGATATGCAGAAAACACGCCGTTTTGCCAGCTGTCGGCATGTTTCGGCGAAAGAGCTGTGAATGAAGTCCTGTTTCCCATGTTCAGTGCTTACAATCCCTTCACACTTCTTCACAGCTAATTAACAATGGTTTCCTATAATGAAAGCGATCAATGAGAAGAGAGGGGATCTGGAATGGCATATGATAGTCGTTTTGACGAATGGGTAAAGAAATTGAAGGACGAAAGCTTTCAGAATAATACGTTTGACCGCCGCAAATTTATTCAGGGGGCTGGAAAAATTGCGGGGCTTTCTCTTGGATTAACCATTGCTCAGTCAGTCGGAGCATTTGAAGTAAATGCTGCGCCTAAGTTCTCTAGTTATCCGTTTACGCTCGGCGTCGCTTCAGGAGATCCGCTTTCTGACAGCGTCGTGCTCTGGACGCGTTTGGCGCCAGATCCGCTGAACGGCGGGGGGATGCCGAACCAGGCTGTGCCTGTCAAATGGGAAGTGGCAAAGGATGAGAACTTCCGCAAGATCGTAAGAAAGGGCACAGAAATGGCCAAACCGAGTCTCGCCCATTCTGTCCACGTGGAAGCGGACGGGCTTGAGCCGAACAAAGTGTACTACTACCGATTCAAAACCGGACATGAGCTAAGTCCTGTCGGAAAAACAAAAACACTGCCGGCCCCAGGTGCCAATGTGCCGAAAATGACCTTTGCCTTCGCTTCCTGCCAGCAATATGAGCATGGCTATTATACAGCCTACAAGCATATGGCGAAGGAAAAGCTTGATCTTGTCTTCCATCTCGGTGATTACATATATGAGTACGGGCCGAATGAATATGTATCGAAAACAGGCAATGTCCGCACGCACAACAGCGCAGAAATCATTACGCTTCAGGACTATCGAAACCGCCATGCCCAATACCGTTCAGACGCTAATTTAAAAGCGGCGCATGCGGCGTTTCCTTGGGTTGTCACGTGGGATGACCATGAAGTTGAAAATAACTATGCCAATAAAATCCCGGAAAAAGGGCAGTCGGTTGACGCGTTTGTATTGCGCCGTGCGGCGGCGTATCAGGCTTATTATGAGCATATGCCGCTCCGCATCTCCTCTCTGCCGAATGGCCCGGATATGCAACTGTACCGCCACTTTACGTATGGAAATCTGGCATCATTTAATGTGCTGGATACACGCCAGTACAGAGATGACCAAGCCAATAACGACGGCAATAAGCCGCCTTCTGATGAATCGCTCAATCCGAATCGGACCTTGTTAGGAAAAGAACAGGAGCAATGGCTTTTTAACAATTTGAGCAGCTCGACTGCATATTGGAATGTGCTGGCACAGCAAATCTTCTTTGCGAAGTGGAATTTCGGGACAAGCTCAAGCCCGATCTACAGCATGGATTCATGGGACGGTTATCCGGCTCAGCGCGAACGGGTCGTCAATTACATTAACAGCAAAAATTTAAACAATGTTGTCGTGCTGACAGGAGATGTACACGCAAGCTGGGCATCGAATCTGCATGTCGATTTTAATAAAACAAGCTCAAAAATTTTCGGGGCTGAATTTGTCGGCACCTCCATCACATCCGGAGGAAACGGAGCGGATAAGCGGGCGGATACCGATCAAATTTTAAAGGAAAATCCACATATTAAGTTCTTTAACGATTACCGAGGATATGTCCGCTGTACAGTAACGCCGCACCAGTGGAAAGCTGATTATCGGGTAATGCCATTTGTGACAGAGCCGGGAGCAGCTATTTCCACACGGGCTTCATTCGTTTATCAAAAAGACCAAACAGGATTGAGAAAGGTATCCTCGACAATGGTTCAAGGCGGAGTGAAACAATCCAATGAAGTCGAAGAGGACCGTTTCTTTGAGCACAACAAAGCCCATGAAAAACAAATGATCAAAAAACGGGCAAAAATTACGCATTAAGGAGTGAAACATAATGTTTTCAAACATTGGAATACCAGGCTTGATTCTGATCTTTGTCATCGCCCTCATTATTTTTGGCCCTTCAAAGCTTCCGGAAATCGGGCGAGCCGCCGGTCGGACTCTGCTGGAATTCAAAAGCGCCACAAAATCACTTGTGTCTGGTGATGAAAAAGAAGAAAAATCAGCTGAGCTGTCAGCGGTCAAGCAGGACAAAAACGCAGGCTGAGTGCTGATGAGGCAGACGCATGGTCTGCCTCTTTTTCTCATGAAAGGGAGGGCTTTTTTGAATGGATAAAAAAGAAACTCATCTGATCGGACATTTAGAAGAGCTTCGCCGTCGGATCATCTTCACAATTGCGGCTTTTCTTCTGTTTTTAATTACGGCTTTTTTGTTTGTGGAGGACATTTATGATTGGCTGATCAGAGATTTTGACGGAAAATTAGCTGTTCTCGGACCGAGTGAAATTCTCTGGGTATATATGATGCTTGCCGGCATTTGTGCGATTGCCGCCTCCATCCCCGTTGCCGCCTATCAGCTTTGGCGTTTTGTAGCGCCGGCGCTGACAAAAACGGAGCGCAACGTGACACTGATGTACATACCGGGATTATTCGCCCTGTTTCTGGCCGGCATCTCGTTCGGATATTTTGTGTTGTTTCCGATCGTTCTCGGCTTTTTGACCCATTTGTCTGCTGGCCATTTTGAAACGATGTTTACCGCTGACCGCTATTTCAGGTTTATGATGAATTTGAGCCTGCCGTTCGGTTTTCTGTTTGAAATGCCCCTTGTGGTGATGTTTTTGACAAGGTTAGGCATCTTAAATCCATACCGGCTGGCCAAAGCGAGAAAGCTGTCCTATTTTCTGCTGATCGTGGTGTCCATATTGATTACCCCGCCAGACTTTATTTCTGATTTTCTCGTGATGATTCCGCTGCTTGTCCTGTTCGAAGTGAGCGTCACACTATCAGCGTTTGTATACAAAAAGAGACTGACCAGTGAAGCGGCCGCCGCTTAGTGCAGCGCGCCGCCGGGTGACTTCGTATCCTGATCATATTGTGCGGCCGTAACAGCGGCGATCCTCAATGCTTTGACTATCATGTCCAGGCTGAGGCTCGGCGCTGTTTTGTCGATTGTTTGTTCCGGAATGTACGGAATGTGGATAAACCCGCCGTGAATGTGCGGAGACGTACGGTGGATGTGATCCATTAACCCGTAGAACAGATAGTTGCATACAAATGTGCCGGCCGTAAAGGAAACAGCCGCCGGAATGCCGTTTTCCTTCATTTGAGATGTAATGCGTTTAATCGGAAGCCCTGTCCAGTAAGCGGCAGGCCCGCCGGGAGAAATCTCTTCATCAATCGGCTGGTTTCCATCATTATCCGGGATACGCGCGTCTGCAAGGTTGATCGCGACCCGTTCCGGTGTCACCTGCATCCGGCCGCCGGCTTGCCCGACGCAGATCACGATGTCCGGCTGATGTTTATGAATAGCTTGCCGCAAAGTGTCGAGAGCGGTTCTGAACACAGTCGGAATTTGTGCCGAAGCGATGATCACCTGATCCGTTTCAAAGCCATTCAGCCGTTTCACCGCTTCCCACGATGGATTGACAGTTTCTTGATCAAAAGGGTCAAAACCTGTGAAGAGCACTTTTTTTCTCATGGTAACCATCTCCTTTTTTTTATTATTCTATTGTTTATTTCTGGATTTTTCATCAAAATAATAAAAAGGAGTGAATCAGAATGGAACATTTGCCGCAGCAGTACCGACTTCTGTTCCCAACCGTGCAGAGCCGCATCATGCTTGCCAGCTGCTCACAGAGCGCGTTGGCAGAGCCGGTGTCAAAGGCGATACAAGATTATCATGACAGCTTGCTGCATAGAGGGACGAACTGGAATGAAGCGATTGAAAAGACAGAGAGTGCCAGAAACGAGTTTGCGAGACTGGTAGGGGCTGAGCCGGAAGAGATTGCGATTGTGCCGTCAGTTTCTGATGCGCTCATTTCCGTGGCATCATCCTTGTCTGCTGTTAAAAAGAAACATGTTGTATACACGGAGATGGATTTTCCGGCGGTGTCTCATATTTGGCAGGCACAATCTGATTATAATGTATCTGTGATCCCTTCAATAGACGGTGAGCTGCCGCTCGAACAATATGAAAGGTTTATCACGGAAGAGACGGTGCTGACCTGTGTTCCGCACGTTCATTATCGTGACGGCTGCATTCAGGATATAAAAGCCATCGCTGCCATCGCCAAGAGAAAGGGATCGATGGTATTTGTGGATGCATATCAATCTGCCGGGCATCTTCCTATTGATGTGAAAGAATGGGGCATAGATATGCTGGCGGCAGGCACCAGAAAGTATATGCTCGGCATACCGGGCATGGCGTTTCTTTATGTGAGAAAAGAGCTGGCGAACGAGCTGAAGCCCAAAGCATCTGCTTGGTTCGGGCGGGAAAACGGGTTTGGGGCGTCGTCTTATGCAGAAGGCGCGAGGCGTTTTCAAACAGGAACCCCTGCTTTTATAAGCGTGTATGCAGCGGCTGCGGCTTTATCGCTGCTGAATCATATCGGAATGTCCCGTATCCGCGATCATATAAAAGCAGTGAGTGCCGATGCGTTTCAATATGCTGCTGAAAAAGGGCTGAAGCTTGCGGGGGCGCCATCAGGACAGCAGCCGGGCATGATTTCCATTCGGGATGAACGGGCATCGGAAACGGCGGCGTTACTAAAGAAGAAAAACGTGATTTGCGCTCCGCGGGACAATGTCATCCGTCTCGCTCCTCACTTTTATAATACGAAGGGCGAACTGCGTTATGCGATTGATGAAATGGCTGCGATTTTATCCGCGCGTTAAAAGCGATCACCTAAAAATAGATGTTCACCTCCTTCGGCGCCGCTCGCGTCTTGCTTGAGTGTGTTGTCCGATATAGGCATAAAAAACCCCCTGACCTCAAGATCAGGGGGTTTTCTTATTGATGATCAACCTTTACTCGCTTTAAAAAGAAAGCGGCAATTAAACCGATAATCGCAACAATCATCGCAAAGACAAATGCATGCTGAACGCCAGCTGTCAATGCTTGCGGAATGACTGCCGGATCGGCTGGATTTTTTACGCTGCTCATGTAGTCATGCTGACCGGCAGCCATGATGCTGACCGCAACAGCTGTCCCGATCGCGCCCGCCATTTGCTGAAGTGTGTTCATAATGGCAGTGCCGTCCGGATAAAACTCACGCGGAAGCTGGTTTAAACCGTTTGTCTGAGCAGGCATCATAATCATGGAGATCCCAATCATCAAGCAGGTATGCAACACGATAATCAGCACTGCTGTTGAAGCTGTCGTGAGATTTGAGAAGAGCCACAGAACAATAGTCACAATCAAAAATCCCGGAATAACAAGCCACTTCGGTCCGTATTTATCAAACAGACGGCCTGTGACAGGTGACATAAATCCGTTTAAAATACCGCCCGGCAAGAGAATAAGTCCTGAGGCAAATGCTGTTAAGACTAAGCCGCCTTGCAGATACATCGGCAGAAGCAGCATGGATGAAAGGATGACCATCATGCAAATAAAGACCATAATGACGCCCAAAATAAACATCGGGTATCTGAATGCACGCAGGTTCATCATCGGCTGCTTCATCGTCAGCTGACGGATTGAAAATAGAATAAGGGCGATAACACCGACAATAAGTGAAACGATCACCGTCGGGCTGGACCATCCGCCAGAGCCTTCACCCGCGTTGCTGAATCCAAACACAATGCCGCCGAAACCGATCGTCGACAGAATAATAGACAGGACATCAATTTTCGGTTTTGTGATATCAGACACATTTTGCATGTACAAGATACCGAAAATGAGCGCAAGCACAAGGAACGGAAGAGAGATCCAGAAAATCCAGTGCCAGTTAAGGTGCTCAAGAACCAACCCGGAAAATGTAGGGCCGATTGCCGGCGCAAACATAATGACAAGTCCGATTGTTCCCATGGCCGCTCCCCGTTTATGGGGCGGGAAAATCACCAAAATCGTATTAAACATGAGCGGTAATAAGAGTCCTGTTCCAAGTGCCTGAACGATTCTCGCCGCTAATAAAAATGAGAAGCTAGGCGCAAGCGCCGCAATCAAGGTACCTATGATTGAAAAAATCAGTGACACAGTAAAAAGCTGTCTTGTTGTAAACCACTGCAATAGCAGACCTGAAACAGGAACAAGAATACCGAGCACAAGCAAATAGCCTGTTGTTAACCATTGAACGGTTGCTGCTGTAATGTTCAATTCCTTCATAAGGTCGGTTAACGCGATATTCAGCGCTGTTTCACTGAACATGCCGATAAAACCGGCCGTCAGCAAAGATATCATAATTGGCATCACTTTATATTGCTGAGATGCTTTAGCTGCTGTTTCCAAATCTATTTCTCCTCTCGTTTATCTGAATGTATTCACTCAGCTTGTAGTAGTATGTCTCTTTTTTTATTTCTTCAACAGAGCGGGAATGCGGCTGGAGATATGAAGAAGCGGTGTGCTGTCTTTTGCCGTTAATGATAAAAGAATGCCGCCTTCAATCATCGCGTTAATGACGATGCTCGATTCCTTGGCATGGCTCTCGCTGTAACCCGACAGCTGCAATTTTTCCTCAAACACAAGGGACCACGCTTTGTAGGCTTCATCACAGGCTTTTCGCAAAGGCTCGCTTTTTAATGATGTCTCTGCCGCAAGCAAGCCGACGGGCAGGCCTTCGATGTCCTCTGTGCATGAGAATTGACAGGAGAGCTCCTTCAGAAAGGCTTGAATGCCTTCTGCGGGATCAGTGCTCACGTCCATGCAATCTGTGATTTTCTGTCGGATGTATTCCTTCATTTCATTCACGGCTTCAATTGCCAGCTGTTCTTTACCGCCGGGAAAGTGGTAGTAAAGAGAGCCTTTAGGTGCACCGCTTTCTTTAATAATCTGGTTCAGTCCCGTGCCGTAATACCCCTGCAGCTGAAAAAGCCGGGTAGCTGAAGAAAGGATTTTCTCACGAGAATCTCCATAGCTCATAACATTCCCACCTTACTGATTGCGATCATAAAATATAGTGACTGGTCTATTATCTTGATTCCCCCATCGATTGTCAAGATAAAGAAACTTGTATAAGAAAATAAAATAAGCATATAAAAAAGCTGAGAGATAACCTGACGCACGTTTTGACTGAATAAATGAAATATTCAATTATTAAAAGGCGTAAAGACGTTACCATACAAAAGGAGAGAAAAACATGAAAACACAACGATTCCTCTTACTGACCCTTTTTACCGCACTATTGCTTGCTTTTACCGGATGCTCACAATCTCCTGAAGCAAAAGAATCCCCGAAAGAAAAACCGCAGACACAAAAAGTTTCTTCAGCTTCTGCTTCCAAAAAAAATGACCTTCCAAATATCAAAATACTGGCGACCGGAGGTACGATTGCCGGAGCCGATAAATCAAAAACCTCTACAACTGAATACAAAGCAGGTGTCGTCGGCGTTGAGTCTCTGATCGAAGCGGTGCCAGAGATGAAAGACATTGCGAATGTCAGCGGCGAGCAAGTGGTTAACGTCGGAAGCACAAACATTGATAACAAAACATTGCTGAAGCTCGGAAAACGAGTCAACAAACTGCTTTCTTCAGAAGATGTTGACGGTATTGTCGTGACCCACGGAACAGATACATTAGAAGAAACGGCTTATTTTCTGAACCTCATTGTAAAAAGTGACAAACCGGTTGTTGTTGCCGGTTCGATGAGGCCGTCTACAGCCATCAGTGCTGACGGCCCGTCCAACTTGTACAACGCAGTTAAAGTGGCAGGCGCACCTGACGCAAAAGGGAAAGGGACGCTCGTCGTTCTCAATGACCGCATTGCTTCAGCACGGTACGTTACAAAAACCAACACAACCGCAACAGACACCTTTAAATCAGAAGAAATGGGATACGTCGGAACGATTGCCGATGACATTTATTTTCATAATGAAATGACACGCAAGCATACAAAGGATACCGAGTTCTCGATTTCCGGCCTTGATAAACTGCCGCAAGTAGACATTCTGTACGGCTACCAAAATGACGGAAGCTATCTGTTTGATGCGGCTGTGAAAGCCGGAGCAAAAGGCATAGTCTTCGCAGGATCAGGCAACGGATCTTTATCTGACGCAGCCGAAAAAGGAGCAGTCAGTGCGGTCAAAAAAGGCATTACAGTGGTTCGCTCAACCCGTACGGGAAATGGTGTCGTCACACCGAACGGCGACTATGTGAAAAACGGCCTTTTGGCATCAAACTCCTTAAATCCGCAAAAAGCCCGGATATTGTTAATGCTTGCGCTCACCAAAACAGATGATCCTAAAAAAATCCAAGACTATTTTAATGAATATTAAAGAGAAGAAGGCGAAAAAGCCTTCTTTTTTTGCATTTTCGGGATCATAAACAGCTGAAATGTTCTCTCAACCTTAAAATTTCTTCAAAAATAAGTAAAATTTACCCTTTCCTTAATTAATTTGGCAAAGTAATATAATTTAAGAATTTGTTACAAAAAAAGGAGGAAATTATGAAACTTTTAAGAAGTAAGATCATTGCACTTGTAACAATTGTTGTGCTGTCAGTTACATCCATGTTTGCGATGCAGCCGTCAGCGAAAGCCGCTGAACATAATCCGGTGGTGATGGTTCACGGAATTGGCGGAGCTTCTTTTAACTTTGCCGGTATTAAAACTTATTTGGCATCACAGGGCTGGTCACGGGACAAGCTGTATGCTGTAGATTTTTGGGACAAGACAGGCAATAACTTAAACAACGGCCCAGTATTATCACGTTTTGTGCAAAAGGTATTAGATGAAACCGGTGCGAAAAAAGTGGACATTGTCGCTCACAGCATGGGGGGCGCCAACACGCTTTATTACATAAAAAAACTGGACGGCGGTAATAAAATTGAAAACGTCGTAACGCTTGGCGGCGCGAACCGTCTCGTTTCAAACAAAGCGCTTCCGGGAACGGACCCAAATCAAAAGATTTTATATACGTCCATTTACAGCTCGGCGGACATGATTGTTATGAACTATCTGTCTAACTTAGAAGGGGCAAAAAATGTTCGTATCAACGGTGTCGGACATATCGGCCTTCTGTACAGCAGCCAAGTCAACAGCCTGATTAAAGAAGGGCTGAACGGCGGCGGACAAAATACGAACTAATGAGAAACATAACCTTGAAGAATCCGATTCTTCAAGGTTATTCTGCTTTCAGCACAATTGTTTTCGCAGCCATATCATGAACGGCTTGTTTTTTCTTTGTAAATGCAGCTGTCAAATAAATAAGGCGGGAAAACACATGCACCCACGCTATCATGTAACGGACAATGGCCTGAGGGAGGGAGATTTTCTCGTGTGTTTCATCTCTCACGATTTGCAGCCCTATGATTTTTTTGCCCAGCGTACCCTTCCAATTTGTCAGCGGCATCAGCAAAGGATATACAAGCAGCATCAATATGGCGACAACGATGACGCCAGCGGACCCGTCGCCAAACATAAATCCGGATGCTAAAATCACTGCGGCCGCAATGATCACGTCAAGCACAAGAGCGCAGGCGCGCAGCATAAAACCAGCTAGTTCCAACATAAACACATCCTTAAAAATTTTAGATAAACACCTAACGATTGTAAAAAAGAAGGGCCTAAAGTGTGAATAGGTTATAAGTCTTACTTCACAAAAGTCGATGAAAAAGTCATAGGTAAATTTACATAATGAACCAGGCTGTCACATTACCAAATTCTTTTTTAGCCCGAAACCAAGCCCTCAGAAGTTATTTTTGTTAAAATAGAAAAGTTACAACAGAATTCGGAGGGTTTATTGTGGGAAAAGTGAAAAGAAATGCCCCTTGCCCATGCGGCAGCGGTAAGAAATATAAAAAATGCTGCGGAAATAAAGTTGTCGACTTCCCGACAGAATTAGCGGCAAAAGAAGCAAAACAAATTCAGGAAGACTTAGTGGAGTATGCCTTCACAGTACATAGAGAAAGCATTTCAGGTTTTATCAACCAGCATGATTTTCTTTCTACTATGGACAGGCAGACAAAGGACATCAGTGTGTTTAATTTAGGAATCTGGGGAATCTTCTTCCACCCGCTCGCTGGTGACAAAACGATCTTTGAAGAGTACCTTCAGAAAAAAGGCGATACGATCACCCGCCCGAAAACACGTGAGATCGTTGAATCTTGGAAGAGCATGACGCCTGCTTTATTGCTGCTGAAGGATATGAAAGAAGCAGTTATTCATTTTGAAGATGTCATTACGAAAAAACAATTCGACGTGGAAATGGACGTCACAAGTCAAGACCTCCCTCCAGTGGGAAGCTTGATTCTCGGCTATCCGATTCACGAAGCGGAAAAAGCGGAATTCTTCATGCAGTTCACAATCTTCCCAGTGAAGAGAACGGAAGAGCTGATCAGCAAGGTGAAAACATATGCGGATGCTGCAGTGAAAAACGGCAAAACGCCGGAGGACTTCATGAAGCAGGAGTTCAACAACGTACTTTTCGCGCTGTTAGCTGAAAAAGATGAACAGCCGCAGCAAGCGGAGCCTGTTCAAGAAAGCAGCGTTGAGTGGGCAAATGACATGGAGAAAGAAACAGCCGCGGCGATCGAAAAAGGCATGAGCGGAGATGAATATCCGAATGAGCTGATTCCGGCAGTCATTGACATTTGGAGATCGTTCTGCGAGAAAAAATCACCTGTCATCAGAAAGCCGGAAGCTTTTGCGGCGGCAGTTGAATATTATGTAAATGCAATCTCTCTTAACGGCGCAACCGTTTCCCAAGCCAAACTGGCGAAAAAATACGGCGTAAGCGCATCAACGATTTCAAGCCGCTACAAAGAAATTGAAAGCACGCTGCAAGATGAAGCGGATCGCTTTGCACAATCATTAACATCGTAATGACGAACAAAAAACCTTGAAAAGCCAAGCTTTTCAAGGTTTTTTATTTTTGGAACGGAATTTTGATTTCTAATCGGAAGACAGGATGGCGATATGTGAAATCAAGCTTGCCAAAAGCTTGGTTCACCAGCTTTTGGATCACATAAGTGCCGATTCCTTCATGAGTGCCGCTTTTCGTCGTATGGCCGAATGACTGATACAGTGTATCGAGCACTTTCGGTTCCATGCCGGGTGTCGTATTTTCACAAATCAGCACATAAAGCCCGCTTCGCAGTGTTGTCTCCAGCTTGATCTCCGCTTTCTCAGGGGCCTCTGCAGCGCTGTCGAGCGCATTTTCTAATATGTTGCCGGCCAGGCTGACCTGATCAGCGGGAGAGAAAGGGAGGGAAGAAAGCGGTGTATGCAAATGCAGTGAAACGTTCACATTCGAAGCGTTTGCTTTTTCCAGAAAGTCATACAGCACCCCTGCAATGTACGCACTCTCTCCTTTCAAAAACCGGTCATATTGACTGTACTGGCCCGCCCAATGTTTTATGTATGTTTGTGTGTTCGGCTCTGACTGCGCCGAGCTGAGCGCTGTGATATGCTTCATTGTATCGTGATTCCGGCTCCTGACATCCATCAGCATTCGATTGGCGTGCTGTTCAGCCTGAGTCAGCCGATCGATTTGTTCAAAAAGCTTTGTCAGCGAGCGGCACAGCCCGATGCGGAGCCATTCACACGTTGCGAATATCACAATCACAAGCAGCAGCACCAATCCAGAGGGGGCGATCAGCAAAAACGCCGCCGACAGAATGTGAATCACGGCGATACATGAATAGAGCTGATGCGGACAGCGATCCCGCATAGGCTTCGTTTTCCATATGTATAAAACCGCTGCCGCCGCGCCTAAAGCAGCGGCGAGCCAAGAAATGGCTGTGCTGTGCGATAGAATGGCAGCCGACTGATAAAATAGGAAACTGAATAAAAACAAATAAAGACATTGAAACAGAGTTATCACAACCTGCGCTCCTCAAAAATAATAGTTTTGAAAATAATCAAGCTGCTGCTTGGTAATCATCGCTTTTTTAGATGTTCCCTCAAACGAAACCGTAAACGAATGCTTCGTATAAGCGGAAAAATGCTTAATGTAATGAATGTTGATAATAAAGGAGCGGTGCGAACGAAGAAAATCCTTCTCCGGCAGATCGCCTTTAATATCGTTTAATGTTTGATACGTTTGCACTTCTTCAGCTGTTGTCACAATCGTCGTCGACCGTCCTGTGCGTTCGGCGAAAATGATATCCTTCTTTTGCAGCACATGCATTTTAGATTTTTGTTTAATCAAAATCCGCCCGTTCAAGCTCGTTTCCGTTTTCTTTTTGAAATAACGTTCGAAGGAAGAGCTGAGACGATCGGCGTGGTACGGCTTCATAATATAGTCGTGGACGTTCAGATCAAATGCGTGAACCGCATAGCCGCTGTTGCCGGTGACGAACATCACATCCACATCCAGCGAATGAGATCTGATTAAATCCGCCAGCTCGTAGCCTGACATGTGAGGCATCTCAATGTCGGCAAGCAGAAGATCAATGTCCCCGTTCTTCACCCGGCTGTAAGCTTCCTCCGCCGAATCGGTGGCAAAGACAATTTCGACATCCTGCATTCTGGACACGATTGCTTCCAGCTTCTCTAAATCTACTCGATAATCATCGACTAGTCCGACTTTTACCATTATCATTCCCCTAGTTAAATAGAATCATCTTTATTTTATCCCATTTCGCGACATAAAAAGAACTCTTCGCGACAACTTTATCCAACAAATCCAGCTTTTCGTATATAGTCATTACTAGAAATAATGAAAAGGGAGATTGTGACATGATTACACTGACGGATTGCAGCCGCAGGTTTACAGATAAGAAAAAAGTAGTCAAAGCTGTGCGTGATGTAAGCTTAACGATTCAAAAAGGAGAAGTCGTCGGCATTCTCGGAGAAAACGGAGCCGGCAAAACAACGATGCTGAGAATGATCGCGACCCTGCTTGAACCGACACAGGGTACGATCGCAGTAGACGGCTTTGACACGGCCAAGCAGCCGGCGGAGGTCAAGAAACGAATCGGCGTCTTATTCGGAGGAGAAACAGGACTCTATGACCGGATGACTGCAAAAGAAAATTTACAGTACTTTGGCCGGCTGTATGGGCTGAACCGCCACGAAATCAAAGCGAGAATTGAAGATTTATCAAAACGGTTCGGCATGCGTGATTATATGGACCGGAGAGTGGGCGGATTTTCAAAAGGAATGAGGCAGAAAGTCGCCATTGCCAGGGCGCTGATTCACGATCCGGATATCATTTTATTTGACGAGCCGACGACAGGACTAGATATTACGTCAAGCAATATCTTCCGTGAATTTATTCAGCAGCTGAAAAGAGAACACAAAACCATCCTGTTCTCCAGCCACATTATGGAGGAGGTACAGGCGCTCTGTGACAGTGTCATTATGATGCACAGCGGAGAGGTCATTTACAGAGGAGCACTTGAAACACTATACGAGAGCGAACGCAGCGACGATTTGAACTACATCTTTATGTCTAAGCTGGTCAGGGGGATTTCATAAATGGTAGGACAGATTTATAAAAAAGAGATGATCGACGCATTACGGGACAGAAAAACAATTTTACTGACGATCTTGGTTCCGATGATTACGATGCTGGGCCTTGTGTTTTTCTACGAAAGCATGCTTTCGGACAAAGGGGAGCAGTACACGATCGCTGTCGGCCAGTCCCTGCCGTCTGAGCTGGAACATAAGCTGAATGCGATTGACGAAATCAGTGTAAAGACATTCGCAAAACCTGAACAGGCGGTCGATGACGGCAAAGCGGATGTGTATCTGAACGTCCCGAAAGAGTTTGATTCTTATATCACCAGTATGACATCTTTTGAGGTTGACGTTTACGGCAGCTCGGTCGATCAAGGTTCATCAAATGCTATGCAGCTTGTGCAATCTGCCTTAGAGCAGTACAAAAATGAAATTGTGCAAGAACGTTTAACGAGTAAACATATTGACCACTCGGTGATCCAGCCGTTTTCGGTTCAGCAAAAAGAAACAGATGAAGAGCAAGGCGTTTCCGCGATCATGCTATCCGCCATTCTTCCGATGCTGCTTTTAACATCAATCGTTTCCGGTGCCATGCCGATCGCTCTTGATATTATTGCCGGAGAAAAGGACCGGAAATCCATAGAAGCGCTGCTGTTAACCCCGGTCAGCAGAAACAAAGTGTTAGTCGGCAAGTGGCTTGCGGTTTCTACCTTCGGGATAGCCTCTGGCGTATTGTCACTGATCTTTCTGATTCTGTGCACCGTCTTATTTACGGAAAAGTTAAGAACAGCCTTTCAGCTGGGAGATCACTTATGGGTCATTATCGGAGCGTCAGCTTTGATCATCGTGCTTTCTGCAATGCTGATCGCCGCAATGGAGCTTATGATCAGCATCATTTCCGGCACGGTAAAAGAAGCGCAGAGCTATATGTCTCTTGTCGTCTTTCTGCCTATATTCCCGATGTTTTTCATCTTCAATAAGGCGCCGAATCAAATCGATCTATCCTACTTTTTCATCCCGTTCCTAAACCTGCACGCCTTATTTAAACAGCTGTTATTCGGGATGATAAATCCGGCTGCCATTCTATACACGTGCGGAACCATCGTCGTGCTCATCGCCATTTTCTTTTTACTGGCCAGAGCCTGCTTTTTAAAAGACAAATGGGTTCTGCCAAAATAAACTTGCAAAAGGAGAAATACACTTTCTCCTTTTTGTGTATGCTGAAAAAAGAAGGAAAATAGAAAAAGGATATCTAATACAGAAAGTGGAACCTGCGCTATTTTTCATCAAATCATTTCGGAAGGAGAAGGGACAATGGATCAAACACGTGCACTTGGGCAAACGAATTTACAGGTGAAACGGATCGGATTCGGCGCAAATGCGGTCGGCGGGCATAATCTGTTTCCGAATCTGAATGATGAAACTGGCAAGGACTTGGTTCGCACGGCATTGGACGGCGGCGTGAACTTTATCGATACCGCCTTTATATATGGATTGGGGCGATCCGAAGAATTAATCGGTGAGGTCGTTCAGGAACGCGGTGTCCGGGACCAGCTCATTATTGCCTCTAAAGGAGCCCATAAAGAAGTAAACGGCACCATTGAATTTGACAACAGCAAGGACTTTCTTCGCGGCGAGGTGGAAAAGAGCCTGAAGCGGCTGAAGACAGATTACATCGATCTGTATTATGTTCATTTTCCGGATGGCAAGACACCTCTTGCGGAAGTCGCAGGCACGCTGAAGGAACTGAAGGATGAAGGGAAAATCAAAGCGATCGGGGCTTCGAATCTCAATTATCAGCAATTGCAGGAATTTAATGCGGACGGCTACTTGGAGGTCTTTCAGTCAGAATACTCTTTAATTCAGCGTGAGGCTGAGAAGGAGCTGCTCCCATACTGTGAAAAACACGGGATTTCCTTTATTCCGTACTTCCCGCTCGCATCCGGGCTGCTGACCGGAAAGTTTACAAAAGATGATGCCTTTGACGACACTCGAAAGGACAAGCCGCAATTCCAGGGAGACACCTTTATTCAAAACCTGAAAAAAGTGGACAAGCTCAAAGCAGTAGCTGAGGAAAAGAATGCGGAAACGGCTCATGTCGCCTTGGCTTGGCTGTTAACGAGACCGGCTGTAGACGCCATCATCCCAGGTGCTAAGCGCCCGGAACAGCTGAAGGCTAACCTGAAAACCTTAGATGTTGAACTGACGGATGATGAAGCAGATTTCATCAGCAGGATTTTTAAATAAAAAAGGAAATAGCCACATGGCTATTTCCTTTTGATGTTTATTCTTTAATGAATGCTTCAACTAATTCTGCTGCTCTGTAATCGTCCATATCAAGCTGCCACTGGTCGATGTCATTTTTCTTCATTTTCACTTCAACCGTTTTTTCACTTGAAGCCGGGCCAAGCTTTTTGAACTCTTCTGGATAGACTTGAAGCGCATATTTTACAGCATCTTCATAGCTCGCACCTGAATTCTTGCTGTAGTAGTCTTTCATTCTGTCCTCGATGCGGTCGGAGAGAGAAGAAGCGTCGACTGGTTTAATTGTAGCTTCTACAATGGCTTCATCTTTTGAGATTGAAGTTGTTTTCGCTTGAATCGATGAGTTTTTGCTTAATCCCGCTTTAATGCCGTTCACGATATTATCAAGCGCTTTGCTGTCCGCATATGTGCTTGAAAGGCCTGAAGCTGAGAGGTAGCCGTCTTTTGCTGACTCGTTAAAGTCGTTCACAATCTCATTTTTGTTAGCGCCGGTGATTTTTTCGAAATCTTTGTTATCTTTACCGAAAAGAAGGACATCTATATATGCCGATAAAGCTTTTGCAGAGTCTTGGAGCTGATCTGCTGTCGCAAGGATTTTTTTGTCTTTTCCATCAATGTTGAATGTAACTGATTTTGGCTTCTTATCACCGTAAGATTCCGGCGTATAATTCAGCTCGTATTTTTCGCCTTTATCTACAACGAAGAAAAGATTTCCTTCAACGGATTTGTCAGTGTTAATCGTGCTGCCCTGCAGCTTTTCGTTATAGTCTTCAGGATCTGTGTCAGACATTTTGGTATCACCCTGGTACAAAGTGAAATCCATATTGTCTACATTAAGCGGTTCTTTCCCTGTGTTTTTCACAGCGACATTTACCTTTAACACGAGCTGATCATCTGAAGTTGACTTATCATACTGAGACGGAAGTGTATAAGAGACATCTTTGATCTTAACTTGAGCTATATCTGCGCTTTTTTCTGTTTCTGAATTTTTCTTCTCCGCGCTTGTTTTACTTCCGGAACAAGCAGCTGTAAACAGCATCAGCAGGAGAACAAGGAAAACAGCGTACGTTTTTTTCTGAAACATTCATTTTTCCTCCTCAAATGGTTTTAGGAAAGGGGAGTCTTTTGTCTTTGAGAATTGGATCTTTTTGAATGGATTGACATCATGCAGCCAAAAAAATCGGTTCTTTTCTCACGGTTTTACCCAGATTTCTGGAAACTCCGTCCTTCTTTGCGATTGATGACCTATAAAAAGTTGCAACGGAATTAATTTTAAGATTATTAGCTTTTATATTGAATAGGTTCATCATACTATTTTTGGTGAAAAATGTTCTGGTAAAACTGGAAAACACAGAAATTTGTGTATATTAGACTATTACTTTGTGATCATTTAGAGGGTGACATTCGAACGAAGAAGGGGGCCGCCTTGGTGAAAAAAGAGGAATTGAAACAAAAAGCACTGGAAATCGGCCGTGTGCCGACACACTTAAAGCTGGAAATTGAAGATTATGGTGATGAACAGAAAAGGTCATATTTTTGCTGGATAGATCCGCAGGATGAACACAAAGGGATCATCGTAGAGCTTGGACCGGACGGACAGCTGGAAGGGCTTTCTCGTGATGTTGAGCTTGAAAGCGATGAGAAGCTGTCCGAAGACCAAATAGAGGATATCTTGATTCAGTTCGTGAACTCTCATTATCCTGAAGCTCCGTCTGCGTTTGTCCGTGAAGAAAATGATGAGGCGTATGATGATAAAGTAAGGTTTTCATATGTTCAAATGGAAGACGGACTGCCGCTTCCTATGAGCGGATTTATGGCTGATGTCTCCTTATCAGGGGAGGTGGTGTATTTTCGGTATTACGGGAAAGCGTGCAATATAATCAAGCCGGAACAGGTTGCAGATGAAAAAGAAGCACTGGCTTATTTCAAGAAAGATGCAGATGTCACTCTCCTGTTTGAGATCCTTCATCGCTCTGTCTACAAAAACGGAGACGATCAGCCGCATTTGGTGTATGAGTTTGAAAACGCGGGCATTGCTGTGCCTGCTGATTTGGTTCGAGAAGAAAAAGAATTTGATGATGACGATTACAGGGAGCGGGAAAGCTTTCCTCTCCCTTTATTCGAGGGCATTCACGAAAAGGCCGATTCTGGCAGCATGATCGGGGTCGAAAAAGGCTTAGTCAAAGAGCGGGAAACGGATCTAGGGGATGGGAGAATCGGGGTCGTCTGGCGGAATCCCGATAATCCTGTGTATCAACCGGTGGATAAAAGCATGGACAGTTGGTTAAGAGGACGGATTCACCAAGTGCTGAAAACCATCCATAACAAAGAAACCGGAAAACTTGAAGGTGTTATGTCGTTTATAGACGAAAAAGGGCCGTATACCGTAAGCGAGGAAGAGTGCGAAAAAATCGCCATTCGTTTTCTGTTTGCGTTGTTTCCGAATGCTGATCAATATTTTAAGATCAAATACGATGAACAGGATGAAGAAAGCTCGTCAGCCGTCTTTACGTTTGACGTGCACTGTAACGGAGTTCCGCTTCGGTTTGGGCAGGTCAAAATCTGCGTCAGCCGCCAGACAGGACTTATTACCGTTTACATGGGACCGGACATTGACCCTGAAGTGCTCCAAGCTATTGACCCTGTTCCATCCATTTCACCGGAACAAGCCAAGTCTATCTTTTGGCGCCATTTTAAAGTCGAGCTTGGCTGGGAGAGAGAATACGAAGAAGATGAAGAAAACAGCTATCGTCTCGTCTACAAGCCGGTATATCCGAGATTGCTTGATGCCCATACTGGTGAGGCTGTCATAAGTGCATTGTAAAACAGCCAAAAGTCACACATTTTTGGCGTGTGTACTGGTTTAAGTATGAAAAAAGTAACAGAAAGAATATGGAAACCCAGTTTCCTTAATAGAAAAGGACCTTTCTTCACTTTCAAAGAAGAAGGGTCTTTTTATATAATAAACAAGGTTCTCTTTGTCGTAGACTCTTTGAAAGGATGACTTCATTGGTAAACAAACAGCTGAAAAAGAAGGCGCAAGAGATCGGAAATGTACCGCCGCATTATGAGCTTGAGATCGAAGATTATGCTCAAAAACAAAAGAAGAAGGGGCATGCATACTTCATTTGGAAGAACCCCGAAGATCCGGAAAAGCAAATTATCGTGGAACTCTCGAACGACGGCGCTTTGCTCACATTTTCAACAGCCGCCGGCCTCGAGCAGGACAAAAAGCTCCCAGATGCCGAGCTGAAGCTGACAGCTCTTCAGTTTGCCGCAGCCCACCATCCGGCCACATTTATGAAATTTCATTTTCAAGCCAAGGAAGAACGAGGGTATCACATCCGGTTTGTTTATACAAAAAAACTGCTGGGCCTCTCACTTCCTAATTCAGGATTTTTAATAGATATCACCCGCAGCGGACAGATTGTCCATTTTTTATATTACGGAGAAGGGAACAAAGCCGACATCCCAAAGGAATTCGTAGAGAAAGAGAAGGTCATTTCCCATTACGTCAATACCATGTCTTTACGGCTCATGTATGACGTCATTGATAATGAACAGTCGCCCAGACTCGTCTATGAACCGATTTTGCCCGGTTACAGCTATCCAGCGGATGTAGATGAAATCGTGCCTGACCAGCATATATCGGATGAAAGAACGGAAAACGGGGCGCCTCTCCCGCCGCTTGAAAAAAAAGAAGGAACCGATATATATGGAATGCTGGGATTTACCCCTGATATGAAAAAAGTCGGTGAAAAGGACTTCGGAGAGGAACTTGGAAGCACTTGGCGCAAAGGCAGTGCGCCGGAGCGAAAGGATTTAAGCATAGGAAGCTATTTTGCAGCGAGAAATAAAAATACTATCAAAATGAAGACTGATAAAAAAACAGGAAAATTAAAAGCAGCTATTTCTTTTATGGAACAGCAGGGTTCTGCACATTACTCAATGGAAGAGTGCCAAGAGACAGCGCTTCAGTTTTTGTACGCACTCTATCCGAGAGCTGATGAGTTTTTCAGAGTTAATCCAATCCGAATCGACGAAAGAGGCAGGGTCCGCAATCATTTTTCTGTCTGGTATAAAGGAATACCGCTGCGGTTCGGCGCTGCCCGCATCATCGTCAACCCGGAAACCGGAAAAGTTGACGCTTTTATGGCTCCTGATATAGACCCAGAGCAATTAGAAACAATCAACCACAAACCGGATGTTTCAGCTGACGAAGCGAGAGAAGCATTTTTATCTGCGTTTGATGTGAAGCTGGAGTGGCAGCCTGATTTTTCAGCAGGCAGCAATCAGCATTATAAGCTTGTGTATAAGCCGATTTATCCTTCATATATTGACGCGCATAAAAGAAAAAAGAAGAGGCTGTGAGGTGTCTAGTCAGGAATCATCTGCAAGTGAGGGTAATCCTTGAAGCGTTCCCAATCCCCGCCCCACTCAAATCCGAGTTTTTTAGCGATGGTGACGACCTCCAGCCAATCTGATTTCCCGTTTTGATTGCCGTCGTAATCCATATCCCATAAGATGCTTCCATCCTTTTTCTGAAGAGCAAAATCAATCGCCAAACCATAGTTATGATACGATTCCCCTCCTTTTGCATAGGTGACAATATTCCCTTTTTTTGTACGTCCTTGCTTATATAATTCGTCTTGTTCCTTGAAGGATCTGAATCCTTCGGTAATCACGATGGAGATGCCTTTATGCGCAGCGGCAGCCTTGAGGGTGTCGGCATTCTGCTTCACAATCGGATCAAGAGCAGACGGAACAGGCCTGTCCTGCAGGGCGGTTTGAGCGTGCCATGCGTGCCGCACATATGAAAAACAAAGGTCCGCCACAAACAGGAGGCATAAGATGAAGGATGTTTTTGCTATTAATTTCATATCGGTCTCACTTTCTCATGAGGTGCTGAATGTTATGTTTTAAGCCATTGACTCTCTCTAAAAGAGAATAGCTATGATAAAATATAACATAAATAGTAGCAGGAGGAAGGAGGCAGAACAATGAGAGCAAAGATTCCATCTGAAGAAGTGGCGGTAAAACTAAACGAATGGTACAAACACATTCGTGCGTTTGAAGCAGATAAAGCAGAAGCGTTAAAGCAGGAGATCGAGTACGAATTAGAAGACATGGAAGAAAATCAGGATTTGCTATTATATTTTTCTTTGATGGAATTTCGGCATCGGATCATGCTGGACAAGCTGATGCCGGTGAAAGACAGCGACACCGAGCCTCCGTTCTCTGACATGCTGAACGAAATTGAAAGCAATCAGCAAAAACTGACGGGCTTATTAGAATATTATTTTTACTATTTCAGAGGGATGTACGAATTTAAGCAGAAAAATTTCATTTTAGCCATCGATCATTATAAGCACGCCGAGGAAAAGCTGGAGTATGTGGAAGATGAGATCGAAAAAGCTGAATTTCTTTTTAAGGTCGCAGAAGTGTATTATCACATCAAACAAACGTATTTTTCGATGAATTATGCAAGCCAAGCGCTTGATATCTATACGAAATATGAACTGTACGGCCGCCGCCGTGTGCAGTGTGAATTTATCATTGCTGGAAATTTGACGGATGTCTACCATCATGAAAAGGCGCTCAAGCACTTGTGCAGCGCTTTGGATCATGCAAGGCAGCTTGAGGAAGCATATATGATTGCCGCCGCTCATTATAACGTAGGCCACTGTAAGTACAGCTTGGGAGATCTTAGCGAAGCGGAGGGCTATTTCAAGAAGGCCGCCGCCATTTTTGAAGAGCACAAATTTCAGCAGACCGTCCAAGCTGTATTTTCACTGACACATATCTACTGTAAAGAAGAAAAATATGACAAAGCAATAGAAACGTATCAACACGGGGTAAAAAGCGCGGCAGAATGGGCGGATGACATGTACTTAACAAAATTCCGCCTTATTCACGAGCTTTATCTTGGCAGCGGCGACAGGAAGGTACTCGAAGAATGCTTTGACCTTCTCGAATCCCGCCAGCTTCTCGCTGATGCAGAGGAGCTGCTGCTGGACGCGGCAGAACGCTTCAATCAGCAGCAAAATTACGAGTTCGCCGCTTTCTTTTACCGCAGGCTGATGGACATAAAAAAGACACTTGCCGAGCAGCGCTTCCAATAAGAGATGGCAGAGAACCGAAAAGGTTCTCTGCTTTTTTTATGCTGTTTTCAACCCGGAAAAATGGGGTATTTTCCAGATACACAATGGAAAATCAGAGGAGGACATCATTTATGTATAAAGATTTAATTGGAAAAACAGCCATCGTAACAGGCTCTTCAAAAGGAATCGGGAAAGCCATTGCGGAACGCTTTGGCCACGAGAAAATGAATGTGGTGGTGAATTATCACAATGACCCGTCAGGAGCCGATGAAACAGTGGACATCATTAAGCAAAATGGAGGGAAAGCCGTCGCAGTCGAAGCGGACGTGTCAAAGGAAGAAGGGATTCAGGCGCTGATGGATGCCGCTTTAGAACACTTTGGCACGCTTGATGTAATGGTGAACAATTCAGGCTTCAACGGTACAGAAGCCATGCCGCATGAGATGAACCTTGAAGATTGGCAAAGGGTCATTGATGTAAACGTAACGGGAACCTTTATGGGGGCAAAAGCCGCGCTCCATCACATGATGAAGAACAATATTAAAGGCAATGTGCTCAATATCTCAAGTGTTCATCAGCAGATTCCGCGCCCAGTTAATGTTCAATACTCAACCTCTAAAGGCGGCATCAAGATGATGACAGAAACGCTGGCGCTTAACTATGCAGACAAGGGAATTCGCGTCAACGCGATAGCACCGGGCACCATCGCCACAGAGTCCAACGTCGACACGAAAAAAGAAGAAAACAGACAAAAGCAATTGAAAAAAATTCCGATGAAAGCCTTCGGTAAACCGGAAGAGGTGGCTGCTGCAGCGGCTTGGCTCGTATCGGGAGAAGCGAGTTACGTCACCGGCACAACACTGTTTGTAGACGGCGGAATGACACTTTATCCGTCTCAGCTCGAGTAGAAAGAAAAAAACAGGGGGAGTGCGGGATGAAAAAAGACTGGTGGAAGGATGCAGTCGTCTATCAAATATATCCAAGAAGTTTTCAGGACAGTAATGGAGATGGGATCGGGGATTTGCGGGGAATGATTTCCCGGCTGGACTACATAAAGGAGCTTGGGGCAGATGTGATTTGGATATGTCCCATCTACCCTTCTCCAAATGTTGATTACGGTTATGATGTGACTGACCATAAGACGATTATGGAGTCTTACGGCACGATGGAGGATTTTCATGATCTGCTTGACGAGGTGCACCAGCGCGGCTTAAAGCTTGTCATGGATTTGTCCTAAATCACACCTCAGTCGAGCATCCGTGGTTTAAAGAAGCGGAGCTGGATAAAAACAGCAAGTACCGCAGTTATTACTTTTGGCGCCCCGGAACCGAAGATGGCCCGCCGACAGACTGGGTGTCAGACTACGGACGTCCGGTTTGGCAATATGAGGAGCACACTGGCGAATATTATCTGCACATGAATGCCGTCAAACAAGCTGATTTAAACTGGGAAAACCCTGACGTTCGCCAAGCGGTATATGACATGATGAAGTTTTGGCTCGATAAAGGGGTCGACGGCTTGCGTATAGACCAGCTTCATCTGATCTCAAAGAAAGAGTTCCTTCCTTCATATGGGGACTACGTCAATCAGTGTGCAGAACCGAAACCCTTCCAGCCGAACGGCGAACGCATCCATGACTATTTAAAAGAGATGACAAACGAAGTATTTTCACAATACGATGTCATGTCGGTCGGCGAGGTTGGCTCTGTCACACCGGAGGAAGGCTTGACATATACGGGAACTGATAAGCATGAACTGAATATGATTTTTCACTTTCAGCATATGGAGCTTGACCAGCAGCCGGGAAAAGAACATTGGGATCTGAAGCCCTTGGAGCTTTCTGATTTAAAATCTGTATTAACAAAGTGGCAGAAGACGCTTGAACATAAAGGCTGGAATACTCTGTTTTGGTGCAACCACGACCAGCCGCGGATCGTTTCCCGTTTCGGAGATGAAGGGAGATATCACAAAGAATCTGCGAAAATGCTTGCCACTGTCCTTTATTTTATGAAAGGCACGCCGTATATTTATCAAGGAGAAGAAATCGGCATGACAAACGCGCCGTTTACGAGAATTGAGGACTACAAAGATATCCAAACGATTAATATGTATCATAAACGGGTGTTTGAGAACGGCTATGATCCTGAAGAAGTGATGACTTCTATCTTGGCCAAAAGCCGGGATCACGCCCGGACGACGATGCAATGGAGCAGCGGAAAGAATGCCGGATTCACGGACGGAACGCCATGGCTGAAGGTCAATCCGAACTATACATCCATCAATGCCGAGGAAGCGGAGGCAGACCCCGATTCCATTTTAGCCTATTACAAAAAGGTGATCAGCCTGAGAAAGCAGTATGCAGATCTCATAAAAGGAAGCTACGATCTCTTGCTCCCTGATGATCCGCAGCTGTTTGTATACGTCAGAGAGAACGGCCGGCAGAAGCTTTTGGCGGTGAATAATTTTTCAAAAGACCAGGCTGTATTCCAATGGCCGGAGTGCTGCAGCAAGGATCAGGCGTCCCTTTTACTCAGCAATTATAAAAACAACGGTGATACTGCTGATGAAATGGTGTTTCAGCCTTACGAGAGCAGAGTATATTTTTTGAACGCAAGAGAATAAGAAGTCAGCCCGGCGCAGTTTGCCGGGTTTTTCAGTACATATATCCGCGCTGCACGCGGGAAGAATAAAAACATAGCGTCAACATAAAATTAATCTTGCAAAACGTAATGACTTCGGTTTATTATTATTAAGGATTACAAAATCGTTATCATTTTGATTTAAAGTCATTGTGAAAAAGAGGGGATATTCGTTATGTTTAAAAAATGGAGCGGTTTGTTTGTGATTGCAGCGTGCTTCTTATTGGTTGCGGCATGCGGCAACTCATCAACAAAAGGGTCAGCGGATTCAAAGAGTGATAAACTGCACATTGTCACGACGTTCTACCCGATGTATGAATTTACGAAACAAATTGTGAAAGATAAGGGCGATGTGGATCTTTTAATTCCGTCTTCTGTCGAACCGCACGACTGGGAGCCGACGCCGAAGGATATTGCAAGCATTCAGGACGCAGATTTGTTCGTTTATAATAGCGAATACATGGAAACTTGGGTTCCTTCAACTGAAAAAAGCATGGGCCAAGACCATGCGGTTTTCGTAAATGCGAGCAAGGGCATTGATTTAATGGAGGGCTCTGAAGAAGAACACGAACATGAACATGAACACGGAGATCACGAAGAGCATGAACACAGCCATGAAATGGACCCTCATGTATGGCTCAGCCCTGTTTTAGCGCAAAAGGAAGTTGAAAATATTACTGCGCAAATCGTGAAGCAAGACCCGGATAACAAAGAATACTATGAGAAAAATAGTAAAGAATATATTGCAAAACTGCAGGATCTTGATAAACTATATCGTACAACCGTAAAAAAAGCGGCGAAGAAAGAATTTATCACACAGCACACAGCTTTTGGCTATTTGGCAAAAGAATACGGCCTGACTCAGGTTCCGATTGCAGGGCTTTCTCCTGAACAAGAGCCGAGTGCAGCTGACTTAGCAAAACTGAAAACGTATGCCAAAGAGCATGACGTGAACATTATATATTTTGAAGAAATTGCATCCTCCAAGGTTGCAGATACACTGGCCAGTGAAATCGGCGCGAAAACAGAAGTGCTGAATACGCTGGAAGGCTTAAGCAAAGAAGAACAGGATAAAGGTATAGGGTACATCGACATCATGAAGCAAAACCTCGATGCCTTGAAAGATTCACTATTGGATAAATAAAAAGATAGTGTGCGCCGGAGGGTGCACACTATTTCTTTGTGAGAAAGGAAGATTGACATGAATCTCGTCTCATTGAAAGATATTGTTTTTGGCTATTCCCACACGCCTGTGTTGGATAAAGTATCTCTTGATATTGAAAGCGGCGAGTTTGTCGGCATCACAGGTCCAAACGGAGCTTCTAAATCAACGCTGATAAAAGTGATGCTCGGCATGCTGAAACCGTGGGAAGGCAAGGTAACAATCAGTAAAAAGAATGCAGAAGGAAAACGTCTGACTATAGGATATGTCCCGCAGCAAATCTCTTCATTTAATGCAGGTTTTCCGAGCACCGTGCTTGAGCTTGTCCAATCCGGCCGGTACACAAAAGGGAAATGGTTTAAACGTTTGAATGAAGAAGATCATATCGAAGTAGAAAAAGCCCTGAAAATGGTGGAAATGTGGGAGCTTCGCCATCGGAAAATCGGGGACTTGTCGGGCGGCCAGAAACAGAAAATCTGTATTGCCAGAATGCTTGCCAGCAACCCCGATCTTTTAATGCTGGACGAACCGACGACAGCGGTTGATTATGACAGCAGAAAAGGGTTTTACGAATTCATGCACCACTTGGTGAAAAATCACAACCGCACAGTTGTGATGGTCACTCATGAACAAAATGAAGTACAGCAATTTTTAGATAAAGTGATTCGATTAGAGAGAGGAGAAAAAGGCGGATGGAAATGTTTGACTTGGAATTCATGCGACGAGCTTTTCTAGCAGGCGGCATGATCGCCATCATGGCTCCGATTTTAGGGGTATATCTTGTGCTTAGAAGGCAGGCCTTAATGGCTGACACACTCTCGCATATTTCACTGTCGGGTGTTGCCATCGGCTTTTTCCTCAGCACCAATATTACCGCGGCGAGCATAGTCGTTGTGACCGTCGGCGCGGTCGGAATTGAATACATGCGGCGGGCATATCGGACATATTCGGAAGTATCCATTGCCATCTTAATGGCGGCGGGTTTGTCCTTCGCGATGTTTTTAATCAGCCTTTCGAAAGGCGCCGCCAATATGAGCATTGATCAGTACTTATTCGGGTCGCTCGTAACGGTTAACCAGCAGCAGGTCTATATTATCGGCATCATTACATTGTTGATCCTGCTCTATTTTATCGTGCTGAAAAGGCCGCTCTACCTGCTGACATTTGATGAAGCAACAGCCAAAACGTCCGGAATCAATACAAACATTCTGTCGATGTCATTCAGCATTGTCACTGGTCTAGCGATCTCAGTTATTATTCCGATTATCGGCGTACTGCTCGTATCGGCACTGCTCGTATTGCCGGCAGCTTTCGCCATTAGAATCGCAAAAGGCTTTAACATGGTATTTATGTCAGCCATACTCATTTCCTTATTCAGTGTATTTATGGGACTGACATCATCTTATCAGCTCGGCACACCGCCAGGTCCTTCCATTACCCTGCTGTTAATTGTTCTGCTCCTGATCGGATTTGCAGTTCAGGGGATATGGACGTTTATCAAAAAAGAAACCCAGCGTAAAAAAGGGCGCAGGTAAAAATAAAAAGCAGTTTTCCCTTTGGGAAAAACTGCTTTTTTTATAGAAATAACCCGGCAAGACGTTCATACGATTCTTTTTTCGCCTCAAAATCAAACACATTGCAAAGAACCATGATTTCATTTGCTTCATAGCGGTCCGCCAGCTCTAGAAGCTGCTGTTTTACAGTGCTTGGAGAACCGATGACCATGCGCTTTCTGTTTTCTCGTATTTGGTTTTTGTCTGATTCAGTATAGTGGTATGCTTTCGCTTCCTCAATGCTTGGCACCCTGCTGTCCAAGCCTTTCCCGACGCGAAGAAGCCACAAATCCTGGCTTAACGCGAGCTCCTCTGCCTCTTCATCTGTTTTTGCGCAAATGACAAAGATCGTAAACAGTGCGGCCGGAGATGTGAAATGGGCTGATGGCTGAAAGTTTTCACGATAGATGCGAAACGCGCTTTCCCCTCGTTCAGGGCTGATAAAATGTCCAAACACATATCCGATTCCCTGAAGGGCCGCACGTCTTGCGCTGTTCTCTCCTAATCCAAGCACCCAAAGCTCCGGTACTGTGTCAATAAGAGGAGCCGCTTTGATCCCGGCATACGGATGCCCGGCGGGAAGCAAATCGGTCAGAAAATAAGAGACATCCTGAAGCTGTCTGTTAAAATCGGTTAAGCTTTTTTTGATGCCGTCGGTTAGTGCGAGCCGGGTTTTCGTCGTTCCGCCCGGCGAACGCCCGAGGCCAAGGTCAATCCGGTTCGGATACAAGGCCTCAAGCTGGCGAAAGGTCTCGGCCACCTTAAACGGGCTGTACTGAGGCAGAAGCACACCGCCAGACCCGACACGAATCTTGTTTGTGTGAGCCGCGATGCGGGCGATCATAATTTCCGGTGCCGTGCTTGCCAGTCCTTTCGTGCTGTGGTGTTCGGCAAACCAATAACGCTTATAGCCCCATTCTTCACTTCGTCCGGCCAGCTCGACCGAATGCTGAAGGGTTGTCACGGAGCTTTCTCCTTTAGAAACAGGTGCCTGATCAAGTATGCTTAAATGAATCAAAAGGCCGCTTCCTTTCCGTTGCTTTTTAGAATGTGATACAAGAATAGGCAAAATGACTCGCTCACGTCAAATGGTTTGTTTAAGATCCGCCATTCATATGATTTGCAAAACATATATCAAATATGGGAGATTTTTTTCGAGGATTTTCGTCAATTATTCTTAACTTTTACGAAACTTTGATATAATAAAAAACGTATATATTAATAATTTACGGCATACTCAAGTTACGTTTGTACGTAAAAATAAATGTGACTATATTCACATTTCGATGATTAGGAGTGAATCGTGTGGCAATTTCTTTAGAAAAAGGTCAGCGAATTGATTTAACAAAAGGAAAAGCGGGTCTGTCAAAATTGATGGTCGGTCTCGGCTGGGACCCGGTTTCATCAGGCGGCGGCTTTTTTGGAAAGCTGCTCGGCGGAGGCGGACCAAATATTGACTGTGACGCATCAGTGCTGATGCTGGAAAACGGCAAATTCACTGATAAGAAAAATGTCATTTATTTTGGAAACCTGAAAAGCCGCTGCGGCAGTGTCAAGCACACAGGTGACAACCTGACAGGCGACGGAGCGGGCGATGATGAGCAGATTTTAATTGATTTGGCGAAAGTGCCTGCCAACATTAATAAGCTTGTATTTGTTGTGAATATTTATGATTGCGTGAGAAGAAAACAGGATTTCGGCATGATTCAAAATGCTTTTATCCGTGTTGTTGATCAATCGAATCATGAAGAAATGCTCAAATACAATTTGAAAGACAATTATGCCGGCAGAACAAGCCTGATTACGGCTGAAATCTACCGCCAGGACGGCGAGTGGAAATTCGCGGCGGTTGGCGAAGGCACAAACGATACGAGATTAGAAGATATTGTCAACCGGTACGTATAAAAGAAAAAGGAGTGGATGAAACATGGCAATTTCATTGGCAAAAGGACAAAAAGTAGATTTAACAAAAACAAATCCGGGTCTTTCAAAGGTTGTTGTCGGTTTAGGCTGGGATACGAATAAGTATGACGGCGGTCATGACTTTGACCTTGACTCAAGTGTATTTCTTTTAGATGCGTCTGGAAAATGCGCAAGTCAAAATGATTTTATTTTCTATAACCAGCTTGAAGGCGGAAACGGTTCAGTTGTTCATTCAGGCGATAACCTGACAGGTCTTGGCGAGGGTGATGACGAGAATGTAAAAGTCAATCTCAGCGCCGTACCTGCGAATATCGACAAAATCTCATTTGTTATCACGATTCACGAAGCGGAAGCGCGCAGCCAAAACTTTGGACAAGTGTCAAACGCGTTTGTACGCATTGTCAATGAAGAAACAAATGAAGAGCTTATTCGTTACGATCTTGCGGAAGATTTCTCTATTGAAACGGCAATTATCGCTGGCGAGCTTTACAGACACAACGGCGAATGGAAATTCTCTGCTATCGGCTCAGGCTACCAAGGCGGTCTTGCCCGCATCGCAACAGACTACGGCTTGCAAGTCGGTTAAGACATATTACGAAGAGCAGAAAGGAGAGAGGCAGTATGGCCATTCAATTAGCAAAAGGACAGCGTGTTGATTTAACGAAAACAAATCCGGGACTCACAAAAGCGGTGATCGGTTTAGGCTGGGATACAAATAAGTACTCAGGCGGACACGATTTTGACCTGGATGCTTCAGCCTTTTTAGTGGATGCGCATGATAACTGTGTGAATGATCTCGATTTCGTCTTCTATAATAACCTTGAGCATCCGAGCGGCGGTGTCATCCATACGGGTGACAACCGCACCGGTGAAGGCGACGGAGATGATGAGCAGATCATCGTTGATTTTTCAAAAATCCCTGCTCACATTGAGAAAATCGGCATCACAGTTACAATTCATGACGCGGAAGCACGCAGCCAAAACTTTGGACAAGTGTCAAACGCGTTTGTACGCGTTGCAGATGAAGAGACTCAAAATGAGCTTCTTCGCTTCGATTTGGGAGAAGATTTCTCCATTGAAACAGCCGTTGTCGTATGTGAGCTGTACAGACACGGAAACGAGTGGAAGTTCAATGCGATCGGCAGCGGTTTTTCCGGCGGCCTTGCTTCATTATGCCGGAACTACGGTTTGCAGGTGTAAGCGAGTGACAAATAAAGCAGTCACCGTTTTCAATTAATAGGAGGAAAAAACTTGGAATTTTTACATCACATCATGTCTACGTATGCTTCATTTTTCGATTGGAAAATGTGGGGGGAAGTTCTGACTGACCCGGTTTCTTGGGGTCTGATCGGTTCCCTTGTTGTACTGGAAGGCCTTTTATCGGCCGATAATGCGTTAGTTCTTGCGGTTATGGTGAAACATCTTCCGGAAAAACAGCGTAAAAAAGCGTTAACGTATGGTTTATTCGGAGCGTACATTTTCCGATTTATATTCATCGGACTCGGTATGCTTCTCATTAAATTCTGGTGGATCAAAGTGCTTGGCGCGCTTTACCTGGCTTGGCTCGTCATTAAGCACTTCTGGATCGGCGAAAAAGAAGAGGAAGCAGACGGTATTAAGAAAAACTCTTGGATGGTCCGTACATTCGGTATCTTCTGGGCAACTGTTATTTCAGTTGAGCTGATGGACCTTGCCTTTTCTGTGGACAGCATTTTGGCCGCGTTTGCGGTGTCTGAAAAAGTATGGGTTCTTTTGATCGGCGGTATGCTGGGTATTTTAATGATGCGTACAGTCGCAAAAGTATTCCTTGTGCTGATCGATAAAATCCCTGAGCTTGAAAACACAGCATTCGTGTTAATCGGAATTATCGCGCTGAAAATGGCAGGGAGCGCTTTCCATTATGAAATGCCGCATTCTGTATTCTTCATTATCATTATCGCTGCGTTTGCGGTAACATTTATCATTCACTATATCAACAAACAAAAGCAGGTGCGCGAACAAACAGCTGCGTCAAAAGAAGAATAAAACAAAACAAGGAGGGAGTTTCATGTCCTTCCTTTTTTGTTACAGAAAAGAGGGTGACTGGTTTGCGGTATTTCCACTATTTATCAGCGCGTCAAGAAGAACATGTATTTTATCAAGTGCCGAAACAGGTCACGAAAGAGGCGCCTAAAAAATGGCTTGAACAAGCGCTGGGAGCCCTATTATATATGCCTGCAACCCGCCACGACATAGCCGCTATGATTACTGAACAAAAGTACGAGGATCTAACGTCCGTTGTTTTCTGCTTAGAGGATGCAATTGGAGATCATGAAGTCGAGCAGGCTGAACATAATCTCAACATTCAGCTTGAGCGCATAGAACAGGCGATTCAGCAAAACAAAATTGAACCGGAAAATCTTCCGCTCATGTTTGTAAGGGTGCGTTCTCCGCAGCAGCTGCAGGAACTGGCGAGCCGCTTGAAGCGCTTTCTTCATTTGTTAACCGGTTTTGTGTTTCCGAAATGTTCAGGAGTGAACGCCCGTGACTATGCAGAAACGCTGGAAAACATCTCTCGCGATATGAGAGCGCCGATTTTTGGAATGCCGATTTTAGAAACGCCCGATTTGCTTTCTAAAGAGACGCGGCCGGAGGCTTTCGGAGAGCTGAGTGCGGTTCTGGATCAATATCAGGACTTGATTTTAAATGTGCGAATCGGTGCGACTGATTTGTGCGGGTTATACGGCATCCGGAGAAAGCCGGGGCAAACCATCTATGATATTCGCCTGATTTCCGATTTTATGGCGGATGTCATCAATTATTTCGGCCGGACGTTTGTCGTTTCTGGACCGGTCTGGGAATATTTCCAGACAGCGCAAAAGCCTCACCTTCTGTCAGCACACCAGCCTTCTGAGCTGAATGAGCATGTCAAAGGTTTGGTGAAGGAAACAGAGCTTGATATCGCTAACGGGATTCACGGAAAAACAGTCATTCACCCGTCTCAGCTTAAAGCGGTAAACAGCCTGTATGTTGTATCAAAGGAAGACTATATGGATGCGTTAAGCATTATTCATCACGGAAATGGTTCAATCGGTGTGATGAAAAGCCATTTTTCCAACAAAATGAATGAGATGAAGCCCCATATGAAATGGGCTGAGAACATCATAATAAAATCAGAAATCTATGGGGTGTATCATGAAAACCGATCTTTCTCCGATTTGCTTAACGAACAGCAAAATACTTCAAATATTGGACAATATGGCGGTTGATCTGTCGGTCACTGACAATCCGCTTTCTATTCCGGAGCAAGTCTTATTTGAAATGGCGGCGCGGGTGAACAAAAAAAGGGGTTTTTTATTTGTCAGCAAAGTGCTGGGAAAGCATATTCCAGTTCATCCGCTGAAGCCGCTTTTGGCGTCAGGGCTGCTTGCTTTGGAGTTCGCTGAACGAAAAACGGGCCGTGAGCTGAAGGAGAAGGCCGACATTCTGAACGGGTTTCTTTCAGGAACGGACAGCGGGCTTCGGGCTGCTTATCGAACATTGCAAAAGCAGCGCATTGCACTAGAGGAGGCGCCGCTTGTGATCGGGTTTGCGGAAACGGCGACAGCCCTTGGACACGCGGTTTATGACTGCATTGAGAATGCGTCGTATGTCCATACAACACGTGAATTGATACGAAACAACGAGCCTTCCATTACCTTTATCGAGGAGCACTCCCATGCGACCGACCAGCTGTGCTATGCGGAACCTCATATGATCAACAACGATTGCCCGGTGATTCTCGTGGATGATGAAATCACGACAGGAAAAACCGCACTGCATATCATTCGGGATATACAATCGAAGTTCCCCCGCAAAGAATACGCTGTTTTGTCTTTATTGGATTGGCGCACTGAAGAGCACAAACAAGCTTATGCTGAAGCGGAACGGGAATTAGGGGTTACCATATCAACAACAGCTTTACTGTCTGGGCGCATTTCCTTTAAGGGAGAGCTTTTGTCAGAGTCCTCCTATGATTACAGACCAAAGCCGCAGGAATCAGCAATACACAGAACAGATATCGACTTGTCCTGCTTCTTTGCATCCTTACCCTATCAGCCGGCCATATTCGCAGACGAGCATTTTTATGTGAAGGAAACAGGGCGGTTTGGCTTAAAGGCGAGTGACAGGCAGGCGGTTCACGAGGCCTGCCGCCTAGCTGCGCAGCATGTGGAACAGTATCGGAAGGGGAGAAGAACGCTTGTGCTTGGAACGGGAGAGCTGATGTACATTCCTATGAAAATCGCAGCGCATCTTCAGGGCTCCATTTCCTATCACTCTACTACCCGCAGCCCGATTCACCCTGTTGTCAAAGCGGGCTATGCTGTGCAAAACGGTTATTCATTTATGAATCCCGAAGATGATGCGGTTCGCCATTTTATCTATAACCTCCCCGCCGGAGCGTATGACGAGGTCTTTTTCTGTCTTGAAAAGACCGTTTCGGATGAGGCGTTACAGCCAATTTTTCATATATTCAAAGAAAAAGAAGTGCCGCATATCCACATTGTAACCTTTTCAGGAAAGGCGTGATCTGAATTGACCGAGATAATTGACCAGATTGGGAGCTATCCGAAGGAGGATGTCACCTTTCTATTAAAAGATTTGTCCGCCGTTTCGATTGAAAAAAGCACGGAAGAACGGGAACGCTCGATCCAAAGCGGCACCCATTACTCAGAGATGCTGCCGATCGAATATAAACCGACAGATGAATATATGAAACTGTTTTATGCCTCGCTTGAAGACAGTAAACAGAAGGTTGCGTCAGCGGCCGGAGCTGTAGCGGAGCAGCTTTTCGCCAAACACGGTGAGCATATGGTTTTGTGCAGTCTGGCAAGGGCGGGCACGCCGATCGGTGTATTGATCAAACGGTACATCAAGATGAAGTATCACGTCTCAGTTCCGCACTACAGCATATCGATTATTCGGGACAGGGGAATTGATGAAAACGCCTTGCAGTATATGCTGAAGCATCATCCAGACGGAAAAATCGCCTTTATCGACGGCTGGACAGGCAAAGGTGCTATTACTAAAGAACTGAATCAATCCATTGAACAGTTTAACCGGCGCTGGAACACGAGACTTTCCTCAGAAATTGCGGTGCTTGCCGATCCGGGTGATTGCGCGGACATCTACGGAACGAAGGAGGATTTTCTGATTCCGAGTGCCTGCTTGAACTCTACGGTCTCGGGTCTTGTCAGCCGCACGGTCTTAAATGAAAAATGGATCGGGCCGGATGATTTTCACGGGGCGAAATATTACCGTGAGCTGAGCGAAGAGGATGTTTCTGTATTCTATATTGAAACGATAGCCGAGCAATTTCCGTCTATTTTTAAAGAAGCAGAACGTCTGGCGATTGACTTGCAGCGCGCACGTATGAAACCGGCTTGGGACGGCTTGGCTTCCATTGAGACGATCCGAAAGCAATTTGGCATCAGCAATACGAACCTGATTAAACCTGGTGTCGGAGAAACGACCCGTGTGCTTCTTCGCAGAGTGCCTTGGAAAATACTGATTCAGCCTGGCGCTGAAGAAACGCTGAAACATATTCTTTTACTGGCAAAGGATCGGGGAGTGCCTGTAGAAGAATACGAGAACATGTCTTACAGCTGCTGCGGGCTGATTCGTCCGGCGGAGAAAAGCCTATGAACGCGTTTGCCAGCGATTTAGACAGAACATTAATTTATTCAAGGCGCATGATCGGCACGCCCGATAAGGAAGCCGGGATTGAGCTGATTGAAACATTAAATGGGCGGGAGCTTTCCTATATTTCCTCAGCCGTAAAAGAGCACTTAAATCAGATTCAGAAGGATCACTATTTTATCCCCGTCACCACGCGTACAAACGAACAGTATAAGAGAATCGTATGTTTCCAGCAGGACATTGTGCCGGAATATGCGGTGACAACAAATGGCGGGTGCATCTTAAAAGACGGCGAGCCTCTGAAAGAGTGGGACGAGCTGATGAAAGAGGAGCTGGCGTCGTGTCTGCCGATCGAGGCCATGCTGAGGGAAATCGCAGGTCTCTCTTTATCAGAGGCGGTAAAAAGAACCCGAATCGCCCATCACTATTTCGTGTATCTCATTTTACATGAGGAAAAAATACCGTATATCGATATATCCGCTGTGAAAGAGTGGGGCGCCGATAAGGGCTGGCAAGTATCTCTGCAGGGGCGGAAGCTTTACTTTATTCCCAATCCGCTTAATAAGTGGAAAGCAGTTGAATACCTGAAATCCAGGCTCTCTCTTGATGAAATCTATACGGCTGGAGACTCGCTGCTTGATCTTGAACTGATCCGGGAAGCCGATTTTGGCATCGCACCCGCGCACGGCGAGGTATTGAGTCACGATCCGGAATTACGCAAAACGATTGCAAGCGGCATGCTGGCGGGTGAAGAAATCACAGCGTCAGTTTTATCGCAAATATCCAAATTAAAACACGTGTAATACACACAAACAAACCAGAAAGGAGGATATGATGAGACAAGAAGAGCTAACAATTCATAAAGCTGTTCCGGCCGATGGTGATTGGAAAAGCATGCTGTTTCAGCCATTGCCGGAGCGGGATCACTATGAGAATGAACAAGGTCTTGCTTTTTCGAGGCTTGCCGGGCAAATACTGGGCACGCCCATTGATGAGACCGACTACTTTAACGAGCTGTATGAACTTTCTGTAAACGATCATATTTATGTCCTGAGCGAAACGCTTGATAAAACAATTGCACCCGAAACCTTTCAGGCGCTTCAGCATATTCATTCCATCAACCAGAAGGAAAAAGGCCTTTCGGTCAGCCGCTTTGTCGCCTTTCTGGACGGGGAACAGCTGATTGCGAAGCATTCCAATCCTTTGCTGCACCGCCATTTAAGAAAAGCACTGATGACGCTTTTACATACCTTTGCCGAAAATCATGAGCAGGGGCTGAATCATCCTGATTTTCGCAGAGTGCTTCTTGATGTTTCAAAGTTTTCCTTGAACCACCTGAATCCTTGGCTGGAAAAAGCCGATATAGAGCGGGAGATGCCGAAGGTGGTCTGGTATGGAGACGCGACGAAAAGCCAGCTGTATTTCTTATATTATTTGATGCTTGTCGGCTGTGATGTTCTATTGTTCCATCCGGCGGGAACCGATCAGCTGACGCTCGTTGACCCTAAGCAGGAGCTAAGCTTCACGGAAAAGCTTCCGGATGTCTCAGACCTTCAGCCATTCCCGAAAGAAAAACCTGACCGTAAATCAACAGTGGCGTATCGATCGACAAAGGAAATTGAACATGTGCTGAATCACGAGGAATCCATGCTGTACAAGCCTTGGCAGTTCAGAGACCACACACCGGTTTCCGTGACGCTGAAAACGACCTATGATGAACTGTTTTTAATTGCGAAAGAACGTGCGTTTATTCGCCCGAATTTCAAAGCCGATAAACATTCGATCGATATTCCGAATGTGTTTGCCAAAATTATGGGTGTGTCGAAGGACAATAAAGAATATTGGAACAGACTTCATACAATGGCGGATTATCCGGAAACGGAAATGGTTCGAAGCTTTCCGTTAACAGAAGAAATCAAATCAAACTATCAATTTCATTACAGCCACGCGCTTGATCATGAAGGAAACATCGATCCGGACAAGCTGATCGCAAGCAATGTGTGGCAGTACAAACAGCTTCCGGCAGGCATTCAGACCGCGATCGCCAAAACGATCTCGAGAATGTGCAGACACCCGCGGCTGAAGGCGTTGCACCAGGAACAGGTCAAGGATGTCCAGATCTACTTGTTTAAACAAACAACAAACCTTCCTGCTAACCTGCTGAAATTGATTCAAATGTTCGACTATGCGCAGACGGTTCCGAAACTGGTGCTGTATCATACGGAAATGAACGGTGAGCTCACACGATCAGACGCCGCAGCCCTGCTGTTTTTGAATGAAATCGGCATTGATATCGTCATTTATAATCCTCCCGGACATCAAGACATTGAGCATTATATTGAAGAGGATCAGTATGATATCCACTGGCTGGACGACATGGTGTTTCAGCAGGACTATAAAGAGCCTTCGCTCGTGAAAAGGCTGTTCAGAACGATTACCCAAAAGTAAGGAGAGAAGAAAAGCATGACAACAGAAAATCAAAATCCGCTTGTTCTCGATAAAAACGAAGAAATTTCTCAGCAAAAGGCAGACGATATCCGCCTGCAGCTCCGCCAGGAACCAGAGGTGCAGCGCCTCGCCCAGCAAATTGACGTGAAAAACCAAATGGAGCTGCTGGAGTATGGAAAGGAGCCGGCTGTTGAAATTTCCAAGTTCTCTGACCGCATCTTGGGAATGATGAAAACAACAAGCGTGACAGACTCAGGCACAATGCTGACTCAGCTTGGAAAAATCATGGACCGCTTTGACAAAAATGATTTTGACGAGCCCAAGGGACTGATGGCCAAAATCTTCAAACGCGGCGGCAGCATGATTGAGAAAATCTTTAAAAAGTACCAGACGCTCGGCGGAGAAATTGAAAAAATCAACGTTGAGATTTCCAAATATAAAGATGAGATGACAAAAACAAACTACACACTCGATGAAATGTATGAAAACAATATCAACTACTACATGGAGCTTGAAAAATACGTTGTTGCCGGTCAAATGAAGCTGGAAGAGATGCAGTCAATCCTTCCTTCATATGAAGAAAAAGCGGCAAGCGGAAACCAGCTTGCGCAAATGCAGCTCGATACGCTGCGCAACGGCATTCAGGCGCTTGAGGAACGCGTGTATGATCTTGATATGGCGCGAATGGTGGCGCTTCAAACCGCACCGCAGATCCGACTGCTCCAGCGCGGTAACGCTAAGCTGATCGGGAAAATTAACTCCGCTTTTATCATCACCATTCCGATTTTCAAAAACGGCATTATTCAGGCCGTTACAGTGAAACGCCAAAAGCTTGTGGCTGACTCTATGAGCGAGCTTGACCGCCGGACAAATGAGATGCTGAAACGCAATGCGGAGAACATCTCGAACCAGAGTGTTGAAATTGCCAGAATGGCCGGCAGACCAAGCATTGATATAGAAACAATTGAATCCTCCTGGAACACAATTGTCAGCGGCATGCAGGAAACAAAACAAATCGAAGAAGAAAACAAACGCCTTCGGGAAGAGGGCGCAAGACGAATTGCCCAGCTGCAGGATAATATTAAAAAAGCAGCATTACAGCAATAAAAAGACCCCCGCTTGTGAATCATAAGCGGGGTTTTTGATTGACATCAATTAGGTAATGACAATGTGTAAAGACAGGTGTAAACTTAAACGGTAATCATTTTGCATATCAGAGGTGTTGGCTATGGGAAAACAACAGCCTATATCCCAGCGTAAGCTGCTGGGTGTCGCCGGTTTAGGGTGGCTGTTTGATGCAATGGATGTCGGAATATTATCGTTTATTATCGCCGCGCTCCACGTGGAGTGGAATCTTTCGCCTGAAGAAATGAAATGGATCGGAAGCGTAAATTCCATCGGCATGGCTGTGGGTGCGTTTTTGTTTGGATTGCTGGCTGATCGAATCGGCCGCAAAAAAGTATTTATCATTACCCTTTTATGCTTTTCAATCGGAAGCGGTATATCAGCTTTCGTCACAAGCTTATCGGCATTTCTTATTCTGCGGTTTGTAATTGGGATGGGACTTGGCGGCGAACTGCCTGTCGCTTCAACGCTTGTTTCGGAAGCGGTTGTGCCTGAAAAACGGGGCCGGGTCATTGTGCTTCTCGAAAGCTTTTGGGCTGTGGGCTGGCTGGCAGCGGCGCTTATTTCTTATTTTGTCATTCCAAGCTTCGGCTGGCAGGCGGCTTTGCTTTTAACCGCACTGTCGGCATTTTATGCGCTGTACTTGCGGACAGGATTGCCTGATTCGCCAAAGTACGAATCGCTTTCTATGAAAAAGAAATCGGTGTGGGAGAACGTGAAAAGCGTTTGGGAGAAACAGTATATACGGCCGACGGTAATGCTGTCGATCGTCTGGTTCTGCGTTGTCTTTTCTTATTATGGGATGTTTTTGTGGCTGCCGAGTGTGATGCTGTTAAAAGGGTTCAGCATGATTCAAAGCTTTGAATATGTTCTGCTGATGACGCTCGCTCAGCTTCCGGGCTATTTTTCGGCTGCGTGGCTGATCGAAAAGGCGGGCCGGAAATGGATACTGGTCATTTATTTGATCGGAACAGCGGGAAGCGCGTATTTCTTCGGAATGGCAGATTCCTTAGGTCTGCTGCTGACGGCTGGAATGCTGTTGTCCTTCTTTAATCTTGGCGCGTGGGGCGTGCTGTATGCCTATACACCGGAGCAATACCCAACATCGATTCGCGCGACAGGTTCAGGAACCACAGCGGCGTTTGGAAGGATCGGCGGCATTTTCGGCCCGCTGCTCGTCGGAACACTCACCGCCCGCCATATTTCGTTTTCAGTGATTTTTTCCATCTTTTGCATTGCCATTTTACTGGCGGTCGCGTGTATTTTGATTATGGGAAAAGAAACGAAACAAACTGAGCTTGAATAACAAAAGCACCTCATCATGAGGTGCTTTTTACATGGAAACCGGCGCTTGCGGTTTGTTTTTTCTGCTTGTTTGGTAAAGGTCCATAGACAGGACAAATAAAATCGCCGTAAATGCCGTGACAGCTCCAAAATGATGCGTGTTTTGATATAAAAGTCCGGCAAGGCATGTGCCGACAGTGGTTCCTGCATACATAGCCGCATTGGAAAGAGATGCAATCGTTCTGCGCGCGTTCGGTGAAATGGATTGGAATATCCCCATCATTAACGGAAAAATGATCCCCGCTATAAAGAAAGTCAGAAAAAAGCTGGTTTCTACAATAAATAAGTTAGGAAAGAAAGGAAGGGAAAAATAGAGCGCGCCCATCAGCAGCATGCCGCTGATTAATGTCTTACACGTGCCGAGCTTTGATGCAACTTTGCTTCCTATAAGGCTTCCAAGCATATTTCCAAGCCCAAATACAAGCATCGCGGCGCCGATTTGGGATACGGTTAGATGATAATCTGCAGAAAGCCAGGTGCCGAGAAAGCTGAACGTGGCGAAATTTCCTGTTTGAAAGAGAAAATAAGCAAGCAGGATCATCGATATTTTTGGCAGTGAAAACAGCTCACGATAAGGGCTGACTACAGATGAACGGTGTGCTGCCGCTTCTGCAGGAAGATATCTGGCATGGCCGCTGCCAAAATGAACAGGAGAACCAGCGAGCCTGCTGACAGAACGAAAAAGGGCGTGTGCCAAGTGAAGGAAGCCAAAAATCCGCCGATCGGAAGCCCGAGCATTTGTGAAGCAGCTAATCCTGCTGTTGCAATCCCCATGCTTTTTAACACTTTTGAGGGAGGGACGATGACAGGGATGGATGCCCAAATTTGAGGCGCCACAAACGCGGCGCTGACACCGGCGGCAAAACGGAATGCACACATGGCGGCAAAGGAGGGAGCGATGCCGCATAAAAACGTGGAAAGGATAAAGCCCGCAAGCCCCGACAGCATCACTGTTTTCCGATTAAAGCGGTCAGAGATCGGACCGGCTGCCAAAGCAAACAGCGCATAACCGAGCGCATAAGCACTGACCATCCAGCCTGACAAATCAGTGGAGACATGGAATTGGTCCTGCAAAAGCGGGAGAAGCGGTGAGAGCAAAAAGGTATCTGTGCCGATGACAAACATTACACTGAAAAAAAGCCAAATAAGTTTCACTTTTAACACTCCTATAGTTTTATAATTATGAAATTATGAAACAGATATGTATATAGAAAACCCTTTTTTAAAGGGTCTCCAGAAAGCCAGGCAGGTATGTTTGAAATGTGTCTTCACGCAGCCTGACATATTTTGTCCGTGAATCTTTTCGCGTTGCAGTCAATCCCGCTTCACGCAGCGTTTTGAAATGATAAGATGCTGTGGTTTTGACAATATTGCATTTTTCACCTACTTCACCGCAGCTGAGTTCTTTTCCGCTGTAATAAAGCGTACGAATAATGGCAAGCCTGGATTCGTCAGACAATGCTTTGAATATGTGAGCTCTGATATGGTCTTCTGATTGTTTCATAGTCATGAAACTATAATACATTACATAGAGATGAAAAAGCAACTTAATTTTCCAGTAAAGGAGCTTGAAGTCATAAGAGGAAGAAGGATTTTCGGTTCAATAAAAGCGTTTTCAACTAAAAAAAGGCTTAAATTTACCCGTAAAATACAATAATAAAGGAGGATTACCGAGTATTTAGAAGCATAAATAAGGTCTTGGGGTCACAAGGATGTTTATCATGAAATGGTACAGAATAAAAGAGAATATGCGGTTTGTGTGTGTTGTTACATAAATGGTACGGTAATAAAGATTGCTTAATATGGAGGGAAAATATGAGTGTAGATGAGAAACCGATTAAGATAAAAGTCGAGAAAGTCTCTAAGATTTTTGGGAAACAAACCAAGAAAGCAGTTCAAATGCTTGCCGACGGAAAAAATAAAAAAGAGATCCTGAAAGCAACCGGATCAACCGTTGGGGTTAACCAAGCAGATTTTGATGTATATGATGGTGAGATATTTGTCATCATGGGTCTATCAGGGAGCGGTAAATCAACTTTAGTACGGCTGTTAAACCGGCTTATTGAACCGACTGCCGGAAAAATTTACATTGATGGTGACATGATAACAAATATGTCTAAAGACCAGCTCCGGGAAGTCCGCCGGAAAAAAATCAGTATGGTCTTCCAAAAGTTCGCTCTGTTCCCGCACAGAACGATTCTTGAAAACACAGAATACGGACTGGAGCTTCAAGGTGTAGACAAACAGGAGCGCCAGCAAAAAGCGCTTGAGTCGCTTAAACTTGTCGGACTTGAAGGATTTGAACACCAATACCCTGATCAGCTTTCGGGCGGAATGCAGCAGCGTGTCGGCCTTGCCCGCGCTTTGACGAATAATCCGGACATCCTTCTGATGGACGAAGCATTCAGTGCGCTTGATCCATTAATCCGTAAAGATATGCAGGATGAGCTTCTGGATCTGCATGATAATGTCGGAAAAACGATTATTTTTATTACGCACGACCTGGACGAAGCGCTTCGCATCGGCGACAGAATCGCGCTGATGAAGGACGGAAATATCGTTCAGATCGGCACGCCGGAAGAAATCCTCATGAATCCGTCCAACGAATATGTTGAGAAATTCGTTGAGGACGTTGATTTGTCTAAAGTATTAACTGCCGGCCACATTATGAAACGCGCTGAAACGGTGCGGATTGATAAAGGGCCTCGCGTTGCGTTAACACTGATGAAAAACCTGGGGATTTCATCTATTTATGCAGTCGATAAACAGAAACAATTGTTAGGTGTCATTTACGCAGCTGATGCGAAAAAAGCAGCCGAGTCTGATTTATCCCTTCAGGATATCTTGAATACGGAATTTACGACTGTACCAGAGAATACGTATCTGACTGAGATTTTTGACGTTGTGTCTGACGCGAATATTCCAATTGCGGTTGTAGATGAAAAGCAAAGAATGAAAGGGATTGTCGTAAGAGGCGCGCTGATTGGTGCACTTGCGGGCAATAACGATTATATCAATGTTGAAGGCACTGATGAGCAAACACAAGATCCTTCTGCACAGGAGGTGAAGTAAATTGGATAGACTGCCTAGAATACCTTTAGCAGATATCATTGACCGTTTTGTTGACTGGATTACGATAACGTTCGGCGGGTTCCTCGACGGAATCGCAAATGGCTTGGCCGTTTTTGTAAACGGGATTGTAACCGGGCTTGGATTTATTCCTTCTATTTTGTTAACGATTATTTTCGCAGCTCTTGCATGGTGGATCAGTACGAGAGGAATTGCGCTGTTTACTTTAATTGGCTTTCTCGTTATTGACTATTTAGGATATTGGGACCCAATGCTGCAAACGTTAGCGTTGGTTGTCACGTCCGTCATTATTTCGATTGTGGTCGGTGTGCCGATCGGAATTTGGGCATCTCAGAAAGAAACGGTTCGCCGTATCGTAACGCCTATCCTTGATTTAATGCAGACAATGCCTGCTTTCGTATATCTTTTGCCGGCAATTTTCTTCTTTAATATCGGTGTTGTGCCGGGTGTTGTTGCGTCTGTTATCTTCGCAATGCCGCCGACAATCCGTATGACGGTTCTCGGTATTAAACAAGTGCCTGCGGATCTGATTGAAGCAACTGAAGCGTTTGGTTCTACAACAGCTCAGCGTTTGATTAAGGTTCAGCTTCCGCTTGCAACAAAAACCATTCTTGCCGGGATCAACCAAAGTATCATGCTTGCATTATCAATGGTTGTTATCGCAGCAATGGTCGGTGCGCCGGGACTAGGTTCAGAAGTATACAGCGCCGTTACACAGCTGAAAACAGGGGTCGGTGTAGAAGCTGGTATCGCTATCGTTATCGTTGCGATTACGCTCGACCGTATTACACAAAATATTAAAGTGAAGAAGAAAAGCAGGGGGAATGCCTGATGTTTAAAAAAATCATCGGTATCGGTGTTTCCGCCATGCTGGCACTCTCACTTGCGGCTTGCGGACAAGAAAACGACGAAAATGCATCCGCGGCTGAACAGGTGAATAAGACGATCATCGGGATTGACCCCGGTTCAGGTATTATGAGCCTGACTGATCAAGCGTTGAAGGATTATAACCTGGACGACTGGACACTGATTTCATCGTCAAGCGCTGCTATGACTGCTACGCTCAAAAAGTCATACGACCGTAAGAAACCAATTATTATCACAGGATGGACACCGCATTGGATGTTCTCCAGATATAAATTAAAATATCTCGATGATCCGAAAAAAACTTACGGCAGTGCTGAGGAGATTCATACGATCACCAGAAAAGGCTTCAGTAAAGAACAGCCGAATGCCGTAAAGCTTCTGAGCCAGTTTAAATGGACGCAGGACGACATGGGTGAAGTGATGATCAAGGTGGAAGAAGGCGAGAAACCTTCCAAAGCCGCTGCTGAGTATGTGAAGAAGCACAAGGATCAAATCGCGGAGTGGACCAAAGGCGTGCAAAAGGTGAAGGGAGACAAAATCAACCTTGCCTATGTGGCGTGGGACAGTGAGATTGCAAGTACAAACGTTATGGGCAAAGTGTTAGAAGACTTGGGCTATGACGTGAAACTCACTCAGGTAGAAGCTGGTCCGATGTGGACGGCGATTGCGACGGGAAGCGCGGACGCATCCCTTTCCGCATGGCTGCCGAATACCCATAAACCATACGCTGTCAAATATAAAGGCAAATATGATGATGTAGGCACCAGTATCACTGGCGTGAAGATGGGTCTTGTTGTGCCTGAATATATGAAAAACGTCAACTCAATTGAAGATCTGAAGAAATAATGAAGAAAGCAGCCTGTTCGCAGGCTGCTTTTTTGATTTAAGAAGCATTGGCTGATGCGAGTGTATCTGCTTTTTGGAACGTTTTTAATACGGCGTTTGCTAAAATGTGAATCCCGGTAAACATCGCGTTTCTGTCAAAGGTCATATGCGGGTGATGGAGTCCTGGCTGAAGTCCGCAGCCGAGGCCAAGCATGGTCGTTTTAAGGTTCGGCACTTTCACGGCATAAAAATGAAAGTCTTCGCCGCCGGTTGTAACAAGAGGTTCATCGAGCTGATCAGCTCCGATAACGTCTGTGATCGCTTCAGCCATAATGCCTTCAGCTTCTTTATTTTGTGTTGCCGCTGGGAGGCTGTGTTCCTTGTGAAGTTCAATTTTCGCTTCGAATGCCGCGGCAGCCGCTTCGCAGGCTCTTTCTGTTTCGGCGATCAGCGTCTCCATGGCTTCATTTGTTTGCGCCCGCAGGTCAAGGCTGAAGGTCGCTTTTCCGGGAATGATGTTGGAGCTGTCGCCGCCGGCTTGAAGCTTTGTCATTTTGACAGTGTGCGGGATTTTCGGATCGATGTGAATCAGCCCCAGCTTATGGACGAGAAATGCCGCGATTTCGATGCTGTTTTTGCCAAGATGCGGCCGTGCGCCATGAGCTTCCTCTCCGATGATTGTGCCTTCGATGTGCTGGCTTGACCCATGCAGAATGGATGGGGCGCAGCGTCCGTTTTGGGTTTCCTGAATTGGACGGACGTGGACGCCATACAAATAGTCAACGTCATCAAGCACGCCTTCCTCTATCATTTTCAGAGCGCCTCCGCCTTTTTCTTCTGCTGGCTGAAAGATAAAACGTATCGTTCCGCTCGGAAGCTGCGGCTGTTTTTTCAGCAGCATTAACGTACCTAAAGCCATTGTCATATGCGAATCATGCCCGCAGGAATGATTGGCGCGAAATGTGCCGTTGACCTCCTGCCATAATGCATCAATGTCAGCGCGGACAGCTACAACAGGCGAACCCGAACCTATTTCGCCGACAACTCCGGTACAATCTGAAAACGTGCGCGTGCGGCACCCTGCATCTTCGAGTTTTTGTTTAAGAAATTCAGTTGTCTCATATTCTTTCCAGCTGACTTCAGGATTGGCGTGAAGATGTTCAAAGATGTCCATTACGGTTTGTTTCATTTCTTCTGAGAGTTTTTGCATGGGAAGAAAAACCTCCTTCATTCCTTTTTTTATATTGAAACAGGTAGATAGGCTGTTTATAATATAGCACATATTTATATTTTTCAGAATAATAGATATTTTCTAAAAAGAGGGGATGGATCGAAATATGAGTATGCCAGCAGCCGAAACACAGCCAAAGAAAAAACGCACCGCCTTTAACATGCCTGACGCCTATGTCCTCTTATTTATCATCGCTTTCATTTGCGCCGTTGCTTCGTATATTGTGCCAGCGGGAGAATTTGACCGTGTGACGAAGGGGGAGGTTACCACTGCGGTGCCGGGAAGCTACCATTCAATTGAACAGTCTCCGGTCAGCCTGATCAGCTTTTTCACTTCTCTTCAGGATGGAATGGTGGGATCAGCGCCTATTATTTTTCTGATTTTATTCACAGGCGGCACGATCGCTATTTTAGAAAAAACAGGTGCCATCAACGGACTGATTTACAATGTCATCAGCAAGTTCCGCACAAAGCAATTATTATTTATTTGTATTGTCGGTGCGTTATTTTCTATTCTTGGAACGACTGGAATTGTCGTGAATTCAGTGATCGGATTCATCCCCATCGGCCTTATTGTCGCACGCTCCTTAAAATGGGATGCGGTCGCGGGTGCGGCTGTTATTTATATTGGCTGCTATGCCGGGTTTAACTCTACCATTTTATCACCGTCTCCGCTTGGCTTATCTCAATCGATTGCGGAGCTGCCTCTGTTTTCGGGGATCGGTCTTCGTGTGGTCATATACTTATGCTTTTTGGTGTCTTCTATTATTTATATCTATTGGTATACAAGAAAATTAAAGAAATCAAAGGATGCCAGTGTGTTAGGCACAAACTGGTTCCCGGCGGCAGGATTGAGCGATGCGAATCAAGAAGAAGATAAGTCTGTGCCGTTTACCGTTCGCCATAAGCTGATTTTGGGAGTGGCGGCTTTGTCGCTGATCGGATTTTTGTACGGCGCATTGAAGCTCGGCTGGTCAGATTCCCAAATGGCTGCGACGTTTATTTTTATTTCTGTCCTTGCCGGATTCATTGGAGGACTTGCGGCAAACGATATTGCCAAAACTTTTATTACCGGCTGTCAGAGCCTTGTATACGGTGCGCTGATTGTCGGGATGGCGCGGAGCATTTCTGTCATTCTTGAAAATGGGAAGCTGCTGGATACAGTCGTCAATGCTTTGGCTTCGGTTTTGGACGGGTTCAGTCCGATGGCCGGCGCAATCGGCATGTATATCGCCAGCGCCCTGCTTCATTTTCTCATCTCTTCAGGATCAGGCGAAGCGGTTGTGTTCATTCCGATTCTGGCGCCGCTCGCTGATTTGATGGGCATCACGAGACAGGTCGCGGTGGAAGCGGTTATGCTTGGAGAAGGGGTCGTCAACTGTGTGAACCCGACGTCCGGCGTTTTGATGGCAGTGCTTGCCGCCAGCGGAATTCCGTACGTTAAGTGGCTTCGGTTTATGCTGCCGCTCGCTCTGATTTGGTTCTTAATCGGGCTTGTGTTTATTTGTATCGGTGTCCTGATCAATTGGGGGCCGTTTTAAACATTGCTGCCCGCCGGCTTGTACGGCGGGCTTTTCATTTATTCGTTGCAGAAGCGCAGGCTGTTATTGTAACATGTAAGCCATAAGCCATTCGTAAAAGTGCGGGAGGAAGGTCATGAATAATCTGCATAACAGACTTTCAGGCGTGAATGGGAAAAATAAGAGAGTAAAAGAAAAAGAACAAAAGATCTGGTCGGATATCGGCAAGTTAGCCGGGGCGTTTGCGCTCCTGGATGTGATCATCCGCGGCATTATGTTTGAATTTCCGTTTAAAGAATGGGTCGCGAGCCTTGTGTTTTTGTTCATTATCATCTTATATTACTGCATCAGGGCATCAGCTTCTGGAATGCTGATGCCGAGAATAGACACCGAGGAAGAACTGCATAAACGGGTGAAGCAGCAGTTCATAGAATCAATAGCTGTCGCCTTTGCGGTAGTGGTGCTTACGATGTATGACAGGGGAGTTCCCCATACATTCTTCGCTTGGCTGAAAATGATTCTCCTATTTATCGTCTGCGGCGGCGTTCTGTTTCTGCTTCGATTCGGAATCGTGAAGCTGTCTTACAGAAGAACGGTAAAAAAGGAGTTTAAGAAGAAATCATCATAGAGATGGTTTCTTTTTTGTTCATAAATCAGACAATATCTCCACTTGCTGTTTAAGAATGTAAAACGGCTCGAGATGTCTGTTTGGGAAATGACTCTATCAAGTTGTTTTGATAGATAGAGTATGATAATTTAAAATGTAAGCGTTAACAAAATTCTCCAGTCTGCACATTCGTCTGAAAGGAGGAAGTGGAAGGATTGAGTAAGAGGGATTTCTGACTCCGCAGTAAGTCTTCAGAAATGAAAAATGAAATAAGGAGTGTCCAGAATGTCTAAAAAACGATTAAATACCTCTTTACTGCCGTTATTCGCTGGATTATTATTGCTGTTTCATTTGATTCTGGCAGGGCCGGTGGCTGTAAATGCAGAGACCGCGAACCAATCAAATGAATATACAGCGCCATCAATAAAGAGCGGGACGATTCTTCATGCTTGGAATTGGTCGTTCAACACCTTGAAAAATAATATGAAGGATATCCATGATGCAGGATATACCGCTATTCAGACGTCTCCTATTAATCAAGTAAAGGAAGGAAATAATGGAGATAAAAGCATGGGGAACTGGTACTGGCTTTACCAGCCGACCTCTTACCAGATTGGCAACAGGTACTTGGGTTCCGAGGAAGAGTTTAAAGAAATGTGTGCGGCGGCTGAAGAATATGGCGTGAAGGTTATTGTCGATGCCGTCATCAATCACACAACCAGTGACTATGCTGCGATTTCAAATGAAATTAAAAGTATATCAAATTGGACGCATGGAAACACACAAATTAAAAATTGGTCCGATCGAAGGGATGTCACGCAGAATTCATTGCTGGGGCTTTATGATTGGAATACGCAGAATACACAAGTACAGTCATATCTGAAACATTTCCTGGAAAGGGCATTGGATGACGGTGCTGACGGATTTAGGTATGATGCGGCCAAACATATAGAGCTTCCGGACGACGGTGATTTTGGCAGTCATTTTTGGCCGAATATCACAGATACATCTGCAGAATTCCAATATGGAGAAATATTACAAGACAGTGCTTCCCGAGATGCTGCATATGCGGATTATATGAATGTCACAGCATCAAACTATGGACATTCCATAAGGTCTGCTTTAAAGAATCGTAATCTGAGCGTGTCGAATATTTCCCATTATGCATCTGATGTGTCAGCCGACAAGTTAGTCACGTGGGTGGAATCGCATGATACGTATGCAAATGATGATGAGGAGTCAACATGGATGAGCGATGACGATATCCGCTTAGGCTGGGCAGTGATTGCTTCTCGCTCAGGCAGTACGCCTCTCTTTTTTTCAAGACCTGAGGGTGGCGGAAATGGTGTGAGATTCCCGGGGAAAACCCAAATAGGCGATCGCGGGAGTGCTTTATTTGAGGATCAGGCTATCGTTGCGGTCAATACGTTTCACAATGTAATGGCTGGACAGCCTGAGGAGCTATCGAATCCGAATGGAAACAATCAAATATTTATGAATCAGCGCGGCTCAAAAGGTGTTGTGTTGGCAAATGCAGGTTCCTCTTCTGTCAGCATAAATGCTTCAACGAAATTACCTGATGGCAGCTATGATAATAAAGCCGGGACCGGTTCATTTCAAGTCAGGGACGGTAAACTGACAGGCACGATTAATGCCAGATCTGTGGCTGTTCTTTATCCTGACGATATTGCAAATGCGCCTCAAGTCTTTCTTGAGAATTACAAAACAGGGGTGACACATTTTTTCAATGATCAGCTGACGATCACCCTGCGTGCAAATGCGAATACGACAAAAGCCGTTTATCAAATGAATAATGGGCAAGAGATTGCGTTTAAGGATGGAGACCAATTAACGATCGGAAAAGGAGACCCGTTTGGAAAAACATACAACATCACGTTAACAGGAACGAACAGTGATGGCGTAACGAGGTCTCAGGAATACAGCTTTGTAAAAAGAGATCCGTCTTCAGCCAAAACCATCGGATATCAAAATCCAAATCATTGGGGCCATGTAAATGCTTATATCTATAAACATAAACATGATGGAGGCCGGGCAATCGAATTGACCGGGTCTTGGCCAGGTAAAGCTATGACTAAGAATGCAGATGGAATTTACACGCTGACGCTGCCTGCGGATACGGATACAACGAACACCAAAGTGATTTTTAATAATGGCAGTGCCCAAGTGCCCGGCCAGAATCAGCCTGGCTTTGATTATGTGCAAAATGGTTTATATAACAACTCTGGATTAAGCGGTTCTCTTCCTCAGTGAGGGCAAGCGATCAGCGGAAAAATCCCAAAAGAAACCATCATAGATGGTTTCTTTTTTGTTCATAAATCAGACAAATCTTTTCTCTTGCAAAAGTTTGTGAAGTGTTGCACAATATAAATGTGAAATACTTCACAAACAAACACCGAAGATAAACAAACACTGGAGGATGAGGATAAATGATGAATGAACGTGTAAATAAAGTAGCTTTAATCGGAGCAGGTTTTGTTGGAAGCAGTTATGCATTTGCGTTAATTAACCAAGGGATCACAGATGAACTTGTGGTCATTGATTTAAATAAAGAAAAAGCAATGGGCGATGTAATGGATTTAAACCACGGAAAGGCGTTTGCGCCGCATCCGGTCAAAACATCTTTCGGAACATATGAAGACTGCAAGGATGCTGATATTGTCTGCATCTGCGCCGGAGCAAACCAAAAGCCTGGTGAGACACGCCTTGAATTAGTAGAAAAGAACTTAAAGATCTTCAAAGGAATCGTCAGTGAAGTCATGGCGAGCGGATTTGACGGCATTTTCTTAATCGCGACAAATCCGGTTGATATTCTGACGTATGCAACATGGAAATTCAGCGGCCTGCCAAAAGAGCGAGTGATCGGAAGCGGCACAACACTTGATTCTGCGAGATTCCGTTACATGCTGAGCGAATACTTCGGTGCAGCAGCACACAATGTGCACGCTCATATTATCGGCGAACACGGCGATACTGAGCTTCCTGTCTGGAGCCACGCGAATATCGGCGGAGTGCCGGTCAGTGAACTGGTTGAGAAAAACGAAGCATACAAACAAGAAGAGCTTGAACAGATCGTGGATGACGTGAAAAACGCCGCTTATCATATCATTGAGAAAAAAGGCGCGACATATTACGGGGTAGCCATGAGCCTTGCGAGAATCACAAAAGCGATTCTTCATAATGAAAACAGCATTTTAACAGTCAGCACTTATTTGGACGGACAATACGGAGCAGATGACGTGTACATCGGAGTGCCGGCTGTCGTCAACCGCGGCGGAATCGCAGGCATCACTGAGCTGAACTTAAATGAGAAAGAAAAAGAGCAGTTTAACCACAGCGCCAACGTGCTCAAAAACATTTTGAAACCGCATTTTGCAGAACAAAACGTCAACTAGAACGCAACTATAGAGTAAAGGGCTGATTGTCAATGTGGGAGCAGTTGTATGATCCGTTTGGAAACGAGTATGTGAGCGCACTGGTTGCGCTCACACCGATTCTCTTTTTTCTCTTAGCTTTAACCGTTTTTAAGATGAAAGGCATTCTTGCGGCATTTCTGACCCTAGTTGCCAGCTTTTTGGTTGCCGTATTGGCATTTCACATGCCGGTTGAAAAAGCCGTTTCTTCTGTTTTATTAGGCATCGGAAGCGGTTTGTGGCCGATCGGCTACATTGTCCTGATGGCAGTGTGGCTCTATAAAATCGCTGTGAAAACCGGGAAGTTTACCATTATTCGTTCCAGCATTGCCGGCATTTCGCCTGACCAAAGATTACAGCTATTATTAATCGGTTTTTGTTTTAACGCATTTTTGGAAGGCGCGGCCGGCTTTGGTGTTCCGATTGCAATTAGTGCGGCGCTGCTCGTCGAACTTGGCTTTAAACCGTTAAAGGCGGCGGCGCTCTGTTTGATTGCGAATGCTGCCTCTGGAGCCTTTGGCGCGATCGGGATACCGGTGATTACAGGCGCGCAAATTGGAGACTTGTCTTCTCTTGAGCTGTCTCGGGCATTGATCTGGACACTGCCAATGATTACATTTCTGATTCCATTTTTACTCGTGTTCCTATTAGACCGGATGAAGGGAATCAAACAAACCTGGCCTGCCTTGTTGGTTGTCAGCGGTATATATACAGCGGTTCAGACGCTGACAATGGCTGTGCTCGGACCGGAATTAGCTAACATTTTGGCGGCGCTGTTCAGTATGGGCGGGCTTGCGCTTTTCCTGCGCAAGTGGCAGCCGAAACAGATTTATCGTGAGCAGGGAGCCGAAGAAACTGGTGAGAAAAAGAGATACAGCGCCGCAGACATTGCCAAAGCGTGGTCTCCTTTCTACATTCTAACTGCGGCGATCACCATCTGGAGCCTTCCTGCATTCAAAGCGCTTTTCCAAGAAGGCGGGCTCTTCTATCAGACAACGCTTTTGTTCAAGATGCCTTTTCTGCATCAGCAAATTATGAAAATGCCGCCCATTGCCCCATCTGCCATGCCGTTAGATGCAGTCTTTAAAGTCGATCTGCTGTCAGCGACCGGTACAGCGATTTTAGCGGCTGTCATCGTTACAGGACTGTTCAGCAAAAATTTCTCTTATCGGGATGGCTTCAGTTGCTTGAAGGAGACAGGGAAGGAACTGTGGATGCCGATTGTCACGATCTGCTTTGTGATGGCGTTTGCCAATCTGGCCAACTTCGCGGGGCTCAGCTCTTCCATCGGGCTGGCACTGGCGAAAACAGGCGATTTGTTCCCGTTTGTCAGTCCTGTTCTCGGCTGGATCGGCGTGTTCATTACTGGCTCAGTTGTCAGCAATAACGCTTTGTTCGGGCATTTGCAGGTTGTCACCGGAGCGCAGATCGGTGCCGGTTCTGATTTGCTGTTAGCCGCAAATACGGCGGGCGGGGTGATGGCGAAGCTCGTTTCTCCGCAATCTATCGCCATTGCCGCTGCCGCGGTCGGCCAGACAGGGAAGGAATCAAAGCTGTTTAAACGGACAGTGATGTATAGTCTGATTCTGCTATTGATCATCTGCATATGGACGTTTATTCTTGCAAGATTAGGTGTTTAATAGAAAAAAAGCAGTACACTCGAGGTGTACTGCTTTTTGTATTAATTTGCTTTCTTCGTCATTTCCTCAGTTGTTTTGACTCTTGTTTTTCCCATGAACAAAACGGTGATCGCCGCGAGAACAATTGGAATCAAAGCAAGTAAAAAGACATATGTGATGCTTGATGACATGGCGTCGATGATCCGGTTCAGAATCGCATCAGGGATCTGTGATCGTGTGCCGGCTTGGAAAATCGCCTGTGGATCACCGATATTCTGCGGAGCGCCTGAGCCGGCGGAGCCTTTCATCCCGCTGAAGGCGTCGCTGAGCTGGTTTGTGAATACGTTTGTCTGAACCGTGCCGAAAATCGTGACGCCGAGCGTCATGCCGAATGATCGTAAAAATGAATTCGTGGAGTTGGCAGTCCCCCGAAAACGAGGTTCAAGATCATTCATGGATGCTGCCGGGAGCAGCGAGAAGTTAAAGCCTACGCCGAAGCCTGAAATCATCATAAAAACAGTCAGCCATACGCGCGCTGTGTCCGGCGTCATATTGGAAAGCAGCAGCATGCCGATAAAGAAAGATATGACGGATATCAGCATCAGATTGCGGAAGCTTGCCTTCGTTTGGAAGATTCCGCCGATCATACTTCCGATCACTGATCCGATCATCATCGGTGTCAGAATGAAGCCTGCGCTTGTCGCTGAGCTGCCGTATACCGCCTGTACGAAAATCGGAATAAACACTGCTAAAATAATGAATGTTCCGCCATAAAGAAAAGCGAGAATCTGCGCTGTGGCAAACAAGCGATTCTTAAACATCCAGAAGGAGATAATCGGTTCTTCCGCTTTTCGCTCCACAATAAAAAAGGCAATAAAGAAAACAGCGAAAATGATAAACAGGCCAATGATTTGAATCGAATTCCAGTCGTATGTTTTGCCGCCGAGCTCAAGCGCAAACATCAGGCACACAATGGATACGACTAAAGTAATCGCGCCGCCCCAATCAATTTTCTGCTTTTTATGCTCCAGCGATTCTTTGTAATAGCGAATGATGAAAAACAATGACAGTGCGCCGATAGGGACATTGATGTAAAACACCCAGTGCCAGCTGATAGAGTCTGTGATAATAGCGCCTAACAGCGGGCCGAGAACACTTGATAATCCAAATACAGCGCCGAACATGCCCGACATTTTTCCGCGTTTTTCCGGCGGAAACAAATCAAAGATAATCGTGAAGGCAATCGGCAGGAGCGCTCCGCCTCCAATCCCCTGAATGGCCCGGTAGATGATCAGCTGGTTCATTGTTTGTGCGATTCCGCATAATGCCGACCCGATTAAGAAAAAGATAAGTCCAAACAGGAAAAAACGTTTTCGGCCGTACATGTCGGAAAGCTTGCCGTAAATCGGCATTCCAGCCATCACCGCTACCATGTAGGATGCAGTTACCCATGCAAATTTATCAAAGCTTCCAAGATCAGCCACGATGCTGCCCATCGCTGTGGCAACAATTGTATTGTCCATCGCGGACATTAAGATGCCCAGCAAAAGACCGAGAACCACAAATTTAGTGGAAGGATTTTTTGCGGCTGTTGTATCCATTTATTCTGCCTCCTCTACCTTTTCTAAGTAAGGTTTGATATCATGATAATAGTTTGATTATTAATTATCTCGATTATCAAGATAAATTTGATTTTATAGGGAGGACTGTCAGTTGTCAACAAGAGATTCCAGAAGTGAGTTGGAAAAGACTGCCGTTCAGCTTTTTCGGAAATTGGGCACAAGAACGGTTCTGTTTCATCAGGCAGCCGCTCAGGCTCTCGGTCTGTTTCCCACCGATTTGAAATCAGCTGACATCTTAAATGAAGCGGGGCCAATGACGGCCGGCGAACTGGGGAAAAAGACGGGACTCAGCACGGGTTCCGTTACGGCACTTGTTGACCGCCTCGAAAAAGCGGGGTATGTGGCCCGCGAAAAGGATCCGCACGACCGCAGAAGAGTGATTATCGTGCCTTTAACCGCTTCTAAACAGCATGTAAAGGATTTGTTCCGTTCACTGTCAGAGTCCACGATGGATCTGTGCCGCGAGTATACGGAGGAGGAATTGGAACTGATTTTCGGTTTTATCGGCAAAGCCTCCGATATTATGGAGGAAGAGCTTGACCGCTTGAAACAATAGGTGATTTTTGTGCATAGCTTGGCCCGTTCCCGAATAAATTGTACAAGTTGAGTAAGAGAGGGGAGTACGGGCCGGTGAACATTTTTTTGAGTTATATTGTGCTGGGGCTGTCCTTGTCTGCGCCTGTGGGACCTGTCAACGCGGCGCAAATTGATAAAGGCATTAAAAACGGGTTTTGGCATGCATGGATTTTTGGTTTAGGCGCCATGACAGCGGACGGACTGTACATGCTTTTTATCTATTTCGGGCTGTCGCAGTTTTTGACCGCTCCATTCGTGAAAACATTTTTGTGGCTCTTCGGCTTTTTTGTTCTGACCTATACCGGAATTGAAACACTGAAAAATGTTAGAGAACCGATGGATGTACGAAGCTCGCGGGGAAAACCGTCTTACAGGAAAACGTTCACTTCGGGTTTCCTTATTTCACTGTCAAATCCTTTGAGCATCCTTTTTTGGCTTGGGATTTACGGAAGCATACTTGCGAAAACAGCAGAGGCCTACAATATGAATCAGCTTCTGATCTATAGCTCCGGCATCATGATCGGCATATTAATCTGGGATTTTTGCATGGCTATTACAGCCAGCATGTTCAGAAATCTGCTTCATGAAAAGCTCTTGAGAGGATTAACCGGAATTGCAGGTATATCCCTTCTTGTATTTGGCTTTTACTTCGGTTATCAGGGCATCAAACAGTTATTGGGCTGATTCATGAAGGACAGTCACCCGCCGCCTCCGGTTTTAATATAGTATTCAGACGATACTGGAGGTGGATCAATGGTGAAGGGGATTTACACCAAAAGTTTTCTGGAACGTATGCAAGAAGAGCTTCCTGAATGGCAAAGAATCGCTTTTGAGCTGCTGGCAGAAACTGTGGCGGATGACGCGGATACGTTTCCATGCATTCCCGGACGCCAGGCGTTTCTGACTGATCAGCTTCGCATTGCTTTTGCCGGAGATCCGCGGGAAAATCGGACAGCGGAGGAACTGGCTCCATTGCTTGCGGAGTACGGCAGGATATCGCGGGACACTGGAAAATATGCATCCCTCGTTGTGTTGTTTGATACACCGGAGGATTTGGCTGAGCACTATTCAATTGAAGCATACGAAGAGCTGTTTTGGAGCTTTTTAAATAGACTGAATCATCAAGACAAAAAAGAGTGGCCGGAAGACATTCCGGCCGATCCCGAGCATTATAAATGGGAGTTTTGTTTTGACGGCGAGCCGTACTTTATTCTGTGCGCTACACCGGGGCATGAGGCGAGAAGAAGCCGGAGCTTTCCCTATTTTATGATCACGTTTCAGCCAAGATGGGTGTTTGATGACTTAAATGGATCAACCGCATTTGGACGCAACATGAGCAGGCTGATCCGATCCCGGTTAAAAGCCTACGATCAAGCCCCGGTTCATCCGCATTTAGGCTGGTATGGAGGAAAGGATAACCGTGAATGGAAACAGTATTTCCTCCGTGACGACGAACAACAGGTATCAAAGTGCCCGTTTTCTTATTTAAAAAACATGTTCAACAAAATGAAATAAATCACGGGCTGGCAGGGCGGTCTTTATGTCCCTGCTTTTTTTGGTAAATCATGGTAACGATGGCAATGACCACGAGAAAACCTATGCTCACAAAAAAACCGGGCCGGCTTGATTTTTCAAACAGTGTACCGGATACAGCCGCTGCAATCAGAACCATCGCTAAATAAATTTGCGTTTTTCCCAATCCTTCAGGATCAGTCAGCTTTTTGCTGGAGAACAGGATAAACAGCCAAGTGTATAAAAGCATAAGTCCCGCAGCAGTCGTCATGTGCTCATAAATGTTTTTGGGCAGCACTAAAGACAGAATGATGGATAGGACAAGTCCCGCAAACGTCAATCCCAGTGCCGGCCAGCATATTTTTTTGCCTTCCTTTAAGGTAAAGCATTTTGGCGCGTCACCGTCATCTGCCATCGTACAAAGCAATGTCGTAACGGCAAAAAGCGAAGCAACGAGGGTCGAGAATCCGGCGATGATGAAAATGCCATTAAATATATCAAGGATGATCTCAAGGTTATATCCTTTTAATGACGTAATGAACGGGCTGTCCTGCTCAGTAAACCTGTGCAATGGAACAAGCAGCAAGGCCAGTCCAATCGAAATGATATAAATAATCGCCAGCGTCGCCAGCATCAGTTTTCCTGATTTAGACGCCTCCTCTGGTTTTTTTAAGTGAACCGCCATCAGCCCCATGACTTCAATTCCGCCAAATGCGTAAAACGCGTAGATTAAGCCTGTCCACAGCCCCATGGCACCGTATGGGAAAAACTCACTCGTCTTATTTGGAACCTGTACATCGGGCCTTCCGCCGGACAGGATGCCGCATAATGCAAGAATGGCAATGACAATGAACATAAAAATAGCGGCTGTTTTGATGACGGCCAGTACGTTTTCAGTCTTCTCAAAAACAGACAGCCCGGTAAAAATAATGAGAAGCCCCAGTACAGCATAGATGGAGGCAAATACCCACAGCGGCACTTGAGGAAACCAATGCTTCGTAAATAACGAAATGGCTGTCAGCTGGCTTCCGGTAATCAGCATTTCAGATGACCAGTACACCCAGCCGTTGCTGAAGCCGGCCCACCTGCCGAACGCTTTTCGCGCATACGCACAAAACGAGCCTTTTTCAGGCTGCTTTGCCGACAGCTTGGCAAGCTGCTCGAATACAAAATACGTGCCGATCGCTCCAATTAGAAATGAAAGCAGAACGGAAAATCCGCTTTTCACAATTGCGATGCTGGAACCGAGAAAAAATCCTGTTCCGATTGTGCATCCTATCCCGATTAATGAAAGCTGCCACCAAGCCAGATTTCCTTTTTCTTGGTCTTTTTTTGTTTGACTCATTTACATTCAACCCCTTTTATCTAAGGTTAGATTGCAACCCGCGCAAGGCTTATATGCATCGGATTTTTGCCTCTTTTTACATGGAGGCGATGGTAAACGTTCATACTAATAGAAAAAGGAGCGAAGCGGATGACACAGCAATATATCGTTCAGCCGAAGAAAGGGCTCGGCCTGAAGCTGAAAAAGGGCCAGATTTTGAAGGTGGTTGATGTAGAGGGGCAGCAGGTTGCTGATTTTGTGGCGTACCACGCAAAGGATTTTTATGAGCATCTTGATCAGGGAGCGACCATTGATGCCAATCATTCCATTCATGTGAAGGTCAACGATCATATTTACTCTAATTTGTATAAACCGATGCTGACACTCATTGAGGATACAGTAGGCAAGCATGACTTGCTTCTGCCGGCCTGCCGTCCTGATATGAACAGGCTGTTATACGGAAAACAAAAGGACGAGTTCCAGGATACGTGTTATGACAATATGAACCGGGCGCTTGAGCAGTTCGGCGTGCCGAAGCCGCATATGCATTATCCGTTTGCGATTTTTATGAATACCGTTCTGGATGAGAAGGGGAACCTCTCTGTGGAAACGCCGCTGTCAAATGCCGGGGATTACGTCAGACTCAGAGCGGAGATGGATTTGGTTGTCGCGTTTTCTTCCTGCCCGATTGAAAAAGGAAAGTGCAATGGCGACAGTGTGACCTCCATACGGGTTGAAGTCAGCTGATCTCTCTTATTCACTATGAAATAAGACCTGTGCTATAGTTAATATGGATACATAACAGTCATGATTCATTTTCATTGATTCGGGGAAATGAACAGTAAGAAACAAGCGAAAATGTACAGGAGGAATGATTGGGATGAGCATGCAGGAAAAGATTATGCGTGAATTACATGTGAAGCCCTCAATTGATCCAAAGCAAGAAATTGAGGACAGAGTCAATTTTTTAAAACAATATGTAAAGAAAACCGGCGCTAAAGGACTTGTGCTTGGCATCAGCGGCGGACAGGATTCAACACTTGCGGGAAGACTTGCTCAGCTTGCGGTGGAAAGCATTCGCGAGGAGGGCGGAGATGCTCAATTTATCGCGGTCCGTCTTCCGCACGGCACACAGCAGGATGAAGATGACGCCCAGCTCGCTCTGAAATTCATCAAACCGGATAAATCATGGAAATTTGACATTCAATCAACAGTCAGCGCTTTTGCGGATCAATATCAGCAAGAGACAGGCGATAAGCTGACAGACTTTAATAAAGGAAACGTAAAAGCGAGAACGAGAATGATTGCTCAATACGCGATCGGCGGCCAAGAAGGCCTTCTGGTGATTGGAACAGACCATGCGGCCGAAGCCGTGACTGGTTTCTTTACGAAATACGGTGACGGAGGCGCAGATCTCCTGCCGCTGACAGGTTTAACAAAGCGTCAGGGAAGAAGCCTGCTGAAAGAGCTGGATGCCCCAGAACGCTTATACTTAAAAGAACCGACTGCCGATCTGCTGGATGAAAAGCCGCAGCAGTCCGATGAAACTGAGCTTGGCATTTCCTACGATGAGATTGATGATTATCTCGAAGGAAAAGAAGTATCGGTGAAGGCGTCAGAAGCGCTGGAGAAACGCTACAGCGTGACGGAGCATAAGCGCCAAGTCCCAGCTTCTATGTTTGATGACTGGTGGAAATAACATGATAAAAGCCCACTCTTGGAGTGGGCTTTTTATTTATGGATTCATTTGCATGTATCGGGGACATGTTTTCAAAACGTCTTTTATTTGATGCGGATATGATTCAGCTTCACCATCAATCTGTCAGTGAACCTTCGCAGGCTGCCTCTCGAATCAGGCTCAAGCGGCAGATTTGCTTGGGCAGCGATCGTTTCTGCGACCTGCTGAATAGACATTTGGTCTGTATGGAGATGTTCTGTGAAGAGGCTATCAGACAGGCTGTTGATGCAGCGGTCGATTTGTTTTGCGGCCCAGGAGTTTTTTCCTTCCGCTCTGGTGCGCAGGCGTTTCAGCAATGTTTCCTTTGAAGCCAGCAGGGTAAAGTGGTGAATGGTCCGGCCGTCCTGTCTCAGCCTGCCGATAATGTCATCGAAGTATTGATCGTTCGTAATGGTCATGGGCACAATGATGATGCCCTGATATGTATCTGACAAATAGGAAAGCATGCTGTAATTGAATTCCCGCCACAAAGGGTAGCTTTGAAAGTCGTCTTTAGCGATATCCGGCGGTATCATCGAACGCATCGCAAACCCCATCTTTTCAGGATCATATACGTAAGACGGTTTCAGCCTTCTGTGCAGTTCAAACGCTGTTTGTGTTTTTCCGGAACCGAAAGCCCCATTTATCCAAATGATCATCATGATATCCCCCTTTTTGTTTATGATACAAAAAAAAGACCCTTCGATCGAAGAGTCAGCGGGAAAAAACAGCCGTATATTCGCGGAGCGATTCCTTTATATGCGTAAAGGCATGTTCTCCAAAATACTCAAGAGAAACAAAACCATCATATTGTCTGTTCATCAGCTCTTTTAAAAATGCTTTTTGATCGAGATCTCCTTGGAAAATCGGAGTTGGCTCGCTCAGATACCAGTTATCAAAGTTCCAGCGGTAGTTTTTTAAATGGATATGGCTGATCGTATGAAAGGTTTTTTCTAAAGCGGGCAGCTGGTCAATTCGGGTCACGTGCAGATTTGACCCGTCAAAAATCGTTCGGAGTCTCGGATGGCCGACATCCTTCAAAAATGTTAAAGCAGCTTCAGGTGTATCGGCATACGTATCGTAGTGAATTTCCAGACCGATATTCACCTCATAGCCGTCTGCCATTTGCGCAGCCTGCTGGAATTGTTCAACCGCACGTAGCCATTTTTCCGGTGACGTTCTGTTTGACGCCTGATTGCCGGCAAATACGCGAATAAGCGGGCTGTGAAGCTGTCTCGCCGCCCGAAGCCCTTTTCTCACTGCTTCTTTTGTTTCTTCTTCTCCTTGTGTCACAAAATCGGTGTATAAGCTGACCGCGGGCACCTTCAGTTTATGCTGCAGCAGCAGGGTATAAAGGCTGTCCAGCGGCCCGAAGTCCTGTTCATACTGTTCGATGTGGCCGTACCACAAATCAATCCCGTCAAAGGACTGCTCCTTCGCAAAGGAAATGACGTCCATTACATTTTGCTTTTTACATCCGGTTGTACAAAAGCTTATTTTCATCTCACATCCCTCCCGTCATCTTTTTCCCTGATGAAAAACGGATAAACGCAGAGAAAGGAAGGGCGTTTAATCATTTAATGCTTTTTTGCGTCGAAGTATTAAATTATTTCTGAAAATGTTGTACAATGAATGTCATCCGGACAAGAAGGTTATTGAACGCAAAAAAGACGGAGCCGACTGCTCAAAAACACGTTTCGTCATGTTACATCTTTTATTCTGCATCACGGCTATTAACATATTGACTGCGGAGCGGTTCTGTTAGTTTATTGTAGGGAAGCTTGACCGGATGACGATGAAATAGAGGTTGCCCGAGCCGGTACCTATATAAATATTCGCAAAATCAGCATATAATGAAGATAAACTTTCATTCCTTAGGAGGATTTCGCCGAAGATGAACGCTAAACGAGCCATCCCAGTAAGAGAAAGAAATATCGTCCTGATTGGATTCATGGGTGTAGGAAAAACGACAATCGGCCAATTGGTCGCTAAGAAATTATATAGAGATTTTATCGATATTGACCAAGAAATCGAAAAGGATTTCAACATGTCGATCCCTGAGATGTTTGAAAAAAAAGGTGAGGACTTTTTCCGGAAAACAGAAAAAGAATATATCCTGAATCTATGCCACCATACAAGATTTAAAATTGTCTCACTTGGCGGAGGCTCTTTTAAACAAGAGGAAATCAGAAAGTGCTGTCTCGAACATTGTCTGGTGCTTCACCTCGATCTGTCTTGGGAGAACTGGAAGCAGCGCGCAGATTTGCTGATCGAAAGCCGTCCGGTGCTGCATAACCGGTCAATGGATGAAATGGAGCAGCTGTTTAACGAGAGAAAAGTCATCTATGACAAGCATAATTCAAAAGTGAAAACAGACAACCTTGCTCCTGAAGAGATTGCAGATTACATTGTGGAGACGTTAAAGATCGGTTGGGATCTTTATCAGCCAATGTAAAAGCCGTGCGGTATGCACGGCTTTTTTTATTGCTTCACGCCTTGGATCAATATCGCTTTTAAGCAAAAGGATTCAGGCTTTCCGTTTTGATTCAATTCGAGGCAAAAGGTGTCACGGGCTTCGTCAGACGCGTTGTTCAAATGGCTGATGATACGCTGTTCCCGATCGGCGGGGGTTCCGCCTCTTTTGATCCAGCTGTTGTATTCAATCGGCAAATTCCACTTTTGGATTTCTTCATAGCCGAGCTGGTTCGCCGTAAACATTGACTGCCATTCCGATAATGAACTTTCGCGTACATGAGAAGGATCTCTGAGCCGGTTCAAATGATTGACAAACTCGTCAAGATCAGGAGCTTCAGGCGCGTAGTGATCGACCAGGAAAAACCGCCCGTTCTTTTTCAGCACGCGTGCAACTTCACTGACGGCTTGATGAACATTGGAAAAGTGGTGAGCCGCATATCGGCAGGTGATGACATCAAATGAATCGTCAGGGAAAGGAAGCTCCTCTGCCGTTCCTTTCTGAAAGTGTACATTGCCAGCGCCTTTTTCTTTCGCAAAAGATGAAGCAACGTCAACCATTTCTTGCGTCGCATCAATGCCGATGCATTCTTGGACGTAAGGGGCAAAAGCCAGCGCTGTATGGCCCGCTCCCGCTCCGACATCAAGCACTCGCTGCTCCGCGCGGCATTCCGCAGTTTTGATCAGCATCGCTAAATCTTCACCCTCAGCAAATACCTTCTCATCACGGTACATCTCAGTATTTTTCGAAAACGGAGTTTCATTGGGCAAGTGAACCAGCTCCTTCATTTTTGTGTGGTGATATGGATTATGTTAGCAATGTCTGTTATGATTCGTCCAAAATATAAAAATGATGAATTCGATAGTTTCAACCTATGGAGGCTGAAATGGATATTAAAGTGATGGAATATGCTGCGGAAATTGCTCGCCGCCAGAGCTTTACAAAAGCGGCGAAGCACCTTCATATCGCCCAGCCTTCTCTCAGCCAGCAAATCAAAAAGCTGGAGATGGAACTTGGGCTTACTCTTTTTCACAGGCCACACGGCTCTGTTACGCTGACACCGCACGGCCGCCGTTTTATTGAAAAGGCTGAGGACATCATTCGATCAAGGGATGACTTGCTGCGGGAGATGCAGGAGCGTTCTCAAGGACTGGGACACAAGCTTTCGATCGGGATTCCGGCTGTAACAGGGAGATATATTTTTCCTCCGCTGCTGAAGCAGTTTTTGGCGCGTTATCCCCATGTGGAGGTTCAGCTTATCGAAAAAGACCCGGCTGCCTTAGAGCAGATGACGGCAAAGGGAGAGATTGATCTTTCTGTTTTATCCTTGCCGATTGAGGATGAGAGGCTCTCCATCGAACCCTTGCTGACGGAGCCGATCGTTCTTGCCGTACCAAAGGAAAAACAAAGGTGGATGCCGCCCGACATGACTGCACTGATTGATAAAGCGCTGGAAGGAGAGGGGAGCCGGCCGCCGTGCGTGCCGCTTGAGATGGCAAAGCACGTTCCTTTTATTTTGCTGAAGGAGGGCTACGGTTTTCGCCGGACGGTACTTGACCTATGTGCGGAAAGCGGCTTTAAGCCACACGCGGCGTTTAAAACGAGCCACATCGAAACCGCGCAATCCCTTGTGGCAAACGGTTTGGGGGTAACACTGGCGCCAAATATGGTCAAAAGAGACAAAGACCCGGGTGTCATCTATTTATCTCTTCAATCCGCGCCTTCACGCACTCTGGTTTTTGTATTTTTAAAGAACCGTTATGTCAGTCTGACCGCTCAGGCCTTTATGGAACTGAGCCGGGAATCGGTTAAACAAACGTTTGATCAAGAAGAGTGAATATGGTGTTCAAGGATAGAAGGATACTCATCGCAAGAACGAATGCACGTCGAGGGATTGAATCAGAAAACAGATGTTAAAAAATTTAGAAAATAGATTCAAAACGTGATAGTATAGAATAAACTAAATCTTATTAAACAAAGGAGAATAATCGGAAATGCAACTATTCGATATGCCGCTCGACCAATTGCAAACGTATAAGCCTGACAAAACTGCCCAAAAAGATTTTTCTGAGTTTTGGAAATCCTCTTTGGATGAGCTTGCCAAAGTTCCAGCAGTTCCTGACTTACAGCCGGTTGATTATCCTGCTGACGGGGTGAAGGTATACCGCCTCACATATAAAAGTTTTGGGAATGCCAGCATTGCCGGATGGTATGCGGTGCCTGACAAAGAAGGCCCGCATCCGGCGATCGTGAAATATCACGGCTACAATGCAAGCTATGACGGAGACATTCATGAAATGGTCAATTGGGCGCTGCACGGATACGCTGCGTTCGGCATGCTTGTCCGCGGCCAGCAGGGCAGCGAGGACACCAGTATTTCTCCGCACGGACACGCATTGGGCTGGATGACGAAAGGAATTCTTGATAAAGATACATACTACTACCGGGGAGTTTATTTGGACGCCGTCCGCGCGCTTGAAGTCATTAGCAGCTTTGATGAAGTCGACGAAACGAGAATCGGCGTGACGGGCGGAAGCCAGGGCGGAGGCATAACCATTGCGGCCGCTGCTTTGTCAGATATTCCGAAAGCCGCTGTTGCTGATTATCCTTATTTAAGCAATTTCGATCGGGCCATCGATGTGGCGCTTGAACAGCCGTATCTCGAAATCAATTCCTTCTTCAGAAGAAATGGCAGCCCGGAAACAGAAGAGCGGGCCATGAATACACTAACGTATTTCGATATTATGAATCTGGCTGACAGGGTGAAAGTGCCTGTACTGATGTCGATCGGGCTGATTGACAAGGTTACGCCGCCTTCTACTGTGTTTGCGGCCTATAACCATCTGGAGACAGAAAAAGAGCTGAAGGTGTACCGCTACTTTGGGCATGAGTATATCCCTGCCTTTCAAACGGAAAAGCTTGCCTTCTTTAAGCAGCATCTTAAAGGCTGACAGACGTGAAGAGCCGCCGCATCATCGGGCGGTTTTTTTCTGCAAACAGCCGGAATGAGAAAAGACGGGAGACGAATATATATGAAACAAAGAATCATTGATGAACTAAAACGAATTGAGCAGGAATACAGCGTTAAAATCGTTTATGCCGTTGAATCAGGGAGCCGTGCTTGGGGATTCCCGTCGCAAGACAGCGATTATGATGTCCGCTTTATTTATGTGCCGAAAAAAGAGTGGTATTTTTCAATTGAGCAGGAGCGGGATGTCATTGAAGAGCAGATCCACGATTTGCTGGATATCAGCGGCTGGGAACTGAGAAAAACGCTGCGTCTTTTCAAAAAATCAAACCCTCCGCTGCTTGAGTGGCTGTCCTCAGACATTGTGTACTACGAAGCTTTTACGACCGCAGAGCAGCTGAGAAAGCTGCGAAACACAGCGTTTAAGCCTGAAGCCAGTGTGTATCACTATATCAATATGGCAAAAAGAAACGTCAAGGATTACCTGCAAGGGCAAGAGGTGAAAATCAAAAAGTATTTTTACGTGCTGCGGCCGATACTGGCGTGCAAGTGGATTGAAAAGCACGGAACCATTCCGCCGATGGATTTTACTGTCTTGATGAATGAACTGATTACGGAACCCGAACTGAGAGCAGAGATGGAAACCTTGCTTGAGCGCAAAAGAAAAGGTGAAGAACTGGATCTTGAAGCAAGAATTCATGTGATTCACCAATTCATTGAAACGGAGATTGAAAGGATTATGGAAGCGGCGAAAACGCTGAAAATCATCAAAAAAGATATCACGCCTGAGTTGAATCGTCTGCTTTTGAATACTGTTGAAGAAGTGTGGAATGATGGAGGAAGCTGATGTTTACTGTCGCTTCCTCTCTCCATTTTTCGACAGGAAGTCCCCCGACTTTCTAACTATCTGATTGTGAGAAACCCACAAAAATAATCAGAATCTTTGTATTTTGAGAATATTGTGAACGATGGTTTTGTCCATTTACAATAAACTCATACAAATACTTCTTAGATTGCGGGGTGTTGAGGTTGGAAGTGATCACAAGAGATTTTTTCTTATTTTTATCCAAAAGCGGCTTTCTCAATAAGATGGCGAGAAACTGGGGAAGCCGGGTGGCAGCGGGTAAAATTATCGGCGGGAATGATTTTAACAGTTCAATCCCGACCATTCGACAGCTTAACAGCCAAGGCTTGTCAGTTACTGTCGATCATTTAGGCGAGTTTGTGAACAGCGCCGAGGTCGCAAGGGAACGCACGGAAGAATGCATCCAAACCATTGAGACCATTGCGGATCAGCAGCTGAACTCACACGTTTCTTTAAAGATGACGTCTTTAGGTCTCGATATAGATATGGATCTGGTGTATGAAAATATGACGAAAATCGTCCAGACGGCCGAGAAGCATAAAGTCATGGTCACCATAGACATGGAAGACGAGGTCAGATGCCAGAAAACGCTTGATATTTTCAAGGATTTCAGAAGGAAATACGAGTATGTAAGCACGGTGTTACAGGCCTATCTGTACCGGACGGAAAACGATATTGACGATTTGGATTCCTTGAAACCGTTCCTTCGTCTTGTAAAAGGAGCATATAAGGAATCAGAGAAAGTGGCTTTTCCGGAAAAAAGCGATGTCGATGAGAACTACAAAAAAATCATCCGAAAGCAGCTCTTAAATGGTCACTACACAGCGATTGCGACACATGACGATAAAATGATCGATTATACAAAGCAGCTTGCCAGGGAAAACGGCATTTCCAATGACATGTTTGAATTCCAGATGCTGTACGGCATGCGGTCGCAAACCCAGCTCAGCCTCGTAAAAGAAGGTTATAACATGAGAGTCTACCTGCCTTACGGAGAGGATTGGTACGGCTACTTTATGAGACGCCTGGCAGAACGTCCGTCAAACATTGCATTTGCTTTCAAAGGAATGACGAAGAAGTAAAAAGGAGAGATTACAATGACAACAACTTACAAACATGAACCATTCACAAATTTCCAAGACCAAAACAACGTAGAAGCGTTTAAAAAAGCGCTTGCGACAGTAAACGAATATTTAGGAAAAGACTATCCGCTTGTCATCAACGGTGAAAGAGTGGAAACAGAAGCGAAGATCGTTTCAATTAACCCGGCTAATAAAGAAGAGGTAGTCGGCAGAGTCTCAAAAGCTTCTCAAGAGCACGCTGAGCAAGCCATTGAAGCTGCGGCTAAAGCCTTTGAAGAGTGGAGATATACGTCTCCGGAAGAAAGAGCGGCTGTCCTTTTCCGCGCGGCTGCCAAAGTCCGCAACAGAAAGCATGAATTCTCCGCTTTGCTCGTAAAAGAAGCAGGGAAGCCTTGGAACGAGGCAGATGCCGATACGGCTGAAGCGATTGACTTCATGGAATATTATGCACGCCAAATGATTGAATTGGCAAAAGGGAAACCGGTCAACAGCCGTGAAGGCGAGAAAAACCAATATGTATACACGCCGACTGGCGTAACAGTCGTTATTCCGCCTTGGAACTTCTTGTTCGCGATTATGGCGGGAACAACAGTAGCACCGATCGTTACCGGTAACACAGTTGTTCTTAAACCTGCGAGCGCAACGCCTGTCATTGCTGCGAAATTCGTTGAGGTTCTTGAAGAATCCGGTCTGCCAAAAGGCGTTGTCAACTTTGTTCCTGGAAGCGGAGCGGAAGTCGGTGACTACCTTGTTGACCATCCAAAAACAAGCCTTATCACGTTTACGGGATCAAGAGAAGTCGGTACGAAAATCTTCGAACGTGCGGCAAAAGTTCAGCCAGGCCAGCAGCACTTAAAGCGTGTTATCGCTGAAATGGGCGGTAAGGATACAGTTGTAGTGGATGAGGATGCGGACATTGAATTGGCGGCTCAATCCATCTTTACATCTGCATTCGGCTTTGCGGGCCAAAAATGTTCTGCGGGTTCACGTGCTGTTGTCCATGAAAAAGTGTATGATCAAGTATTAGAACGCGTTATTGAAATTACAGAATCTAAAGTAACGGCAAGCCCTGACAGCGCAGATGTTTACATGGGACCTGTCATTGACCAGGGTTCTTATGATAAAATTATGAGTTATATTGAGATTGGAAAAGAGGAAGGCCGATTAGTAAGCGGCGGCACTGGTGATGATTCAAAAGGATTCTTCATCAAACCGACGATCTTCGCTGACCTTGAACCGAAAGCAAGACTCATGCAGGAAGAAATTTTCGGGCCTGTTGTCGCTTTCTCTAAAGTATCAAGCTTTGATGAAGCATTAGAAGTGGCCAACAATACTGAGTACGGTTTAACGGGAGCGGTGATCACAAACAACCGCAAGCACATTGAGCGTGCAAAACAAGAATTCCATGTTGGAAATCTGTACTTTAACCGCAACTGTACAGGAGCCATCGTCGGCTACCATCCGTTCGGCGGCTTCAAAATGTCCGGCACAGATTCAAAAGCCGGCGGTCCGGATTACCTGGCACTGCACATGCAGGCAAAAACAATCAGTGAAATGTTCTAAAGCGGGACTAAATGGGCATCCTCCCTGCGGGGGTGTCCATTTCATCCATATACTATAAAAAAGAGGAGGAAGTGCCATAGAAAACACACAGCTGATTATTTCAATTTGTATTTATATGGCGGGGATGCTGCTGATCGGCTACTTTGCCTACAAACGTACGTCAAACCTGACGGATTACATGCTGGGAGGACGTTCCTTAGGTCCGGCTGTAACCGCTCTCAGTGCGGGAGCTGCCGATATGAGCGGCTGGCTGCTGATGGGGCTTCCGGGCGCCATGTTTTCAACTGGACTAAGCGGCGTTTGGATTGTGTTCGGGCTTTGCCTTGGAGCATGGGCAAACTGGCTCTACGTCGCGCCGCGGCTGAGAACATATACAGAAAAAGCGGGGAATTCGATTACGATTCCCGGATTCCTTGAAAATCGTTTCGGAGATCAAACAAAGCTCCTCAGACTGTTTTCAGGAATTGTCATTTTAGTCTTTTTCACATTTTATGTATCGTCCGGAATGGTGTCCGGCGGCGTCTTATTCAACAGCATCTTGGGGATGAATTATCACACCGGCTTGTGGATTGTGACTGGTGTTGTTGTCGCGTACACCCTGTTTGGGGGCTTTCTGGCTGTCAGCTGGACAGATTTTGTTCAGGGGATCATTATGTTTGCAGCACTTATTCTCGTTCCTATCGTTACGTTTTTCCACACCGGGGGAATAGGTGAAACAACTGCTGAGATCCGCTCTGTGGACCCTGATATGTTTAATATTTTTAAAGGAACCAGTGTTCTTGGCATCATTTCATTGTTTGCCTGGGGCTTGGGCTACTTTGGCCAGCCGCATATCATTGTGCGCTTTATGGCGATTACGTCTGTCAAAGAGATAAAAAGAGCGCGCAGAATCGGAATGGGATGGATGATTCTTTCGGCAGTCGGCGCAGTGCTGACAGGTTTGGGCGGAATCGCTTATTACCATCAGCGGGGCATGACATTGAAGGACCCGGAGACGATTTTTATTCAATTAGGAAACATTTTGTTCCACCCAATTATCACAGGTTTTCTGATTTCTGCGATTTTAGCGGCCATCATGAGTACGATTTCTTCCCAGCTGCTTGTTACGTCAAGCTCCTTGGTAGAAGATTTGTATAAGTCGATGTTCCGGCGCTCAGCTTCTGATAAAGAACTGGTGTTTTTAGGGCGTCTGGCTGTGCTGGCTGTTTCAATTGTCGCGTTAGTTCTGGCATGGGAGAAAAACAATACCATCCTTGGATTGGTCAGCTACGCGTGGGCGGGCTTCGGTGCATCTTTCGGACCGGTTGTACTGCTCAGTTTATTTTGGAAACGAATGACCAAATGGGGGGCACTCGCCGGCATGATTGTAGGGGCAGCGACTGTAATCATTTGGGCGAATGCCGGTCTTTCGGGCTTTCTGTATGAAATGATACCTGGTTTTGCTGCGAGTCTGTTGTCGGTCTTTTTCGTCAGCGTATTGACGCAGGCTCCGTCACAAGATGTTACAGACCAGTTTAAAGACTACCAAGATACGATGTCACAATAAAGATCGAAAGGAGGAGGAAGGGGATATCCCTTTTTCCTCTTTTCTCCTTTTAAGACCGCTGTTTTTTCTTTTGGAAACAAACGTATTTTTTTCTATACAAAAAGACCCCGTATGGATATGATTAAAGTAAAAAAAGTATAGGAGAAAAAAGGTATGGAAGAGCTTTTAGAGAGAGTTTTTTCATTTTCAGATGTTGATAAGCTGATTGACTTTATCAGCTATGAACTGCAAAAACCAGTGATACTGGAAAGCGCGGATTTCTTTTTGTTAGCCTACAATTCTTACTATATTAACCATTTTGATTCTGCGAACCAGCAGACTATTTTTTCAAAAAAATGTCCGGTTCAGATTTTTGAGAGGTTTTTGAAGGACGGGATCATTGAAAAGCTGAAAACAGAACCTGAGCCTTTTCGCGTCAATAAAATTGAGAGCATTGGGTTAAATCAGAGAGTAGTCGTGAGTGCGAAGCATAAAGGGGAAGTCATGGGCTACATCTGGATTCAGGAACTGGATCGTGATCTGACAGACGAAGAGCTCGACTTTTTGTACGAGACCTCCTTCCATGTCGGAAAAATTATTTATAAAGCGAACAAGCTGAAACAGGAAAAGGAAGAAAGAGCTGAGGACCTCATCAAACGGGCTATCTATCAGCAATTTATTTCTGAAAAGGAGCTCAGGCGCGAAGCTGAGAGAACCAACACCGTGCTGCCTTCTGTGTTTTCAGTTGTCATCCTGCACGCCGCGAATGGGGATGGGGAAGCGGTGGAAGATTTAAAGGAAAATATCAGGTCTTACCTGAATTTGCGGGATAAAGTCAGTCATGTCTTAACGATAGAATCCAATATTGTCATCGTCGTAGCGAGTTTTTCCCAAAAAAGCTCCGCCTCCTCAGCAGCTGCTGAATTCATTAACAAGCTGTTAACACATTTTCACTTTCAAAAAATTCCTACCCCTATCTATATCGGTATCGGAAACGAATATGACCACATCTTAAAACTTGGCAAAAGCTATACAGAAGCATTGGAAGTCATTAAAGCCGCAGAAATAACCGGCAACCAGGAAAACATTCCATATGAATATGAGAAGCTCGGTATTTATCGTTATTTAGAAAGCATTGAACAGAAAAATGACTTTTTGGAATACGAGAATAAGGATTTGGCTTTACTAAAAGCGAAAGACCAAGAAAGCAGCACCGAGCTGCTGAAGACGCTGGAAATCTATCTCCTCAACAACTGCAAAACAAAACCAGCCGCAGAACAGCTGTTTATTCACCAAAACACATTAAATTACCGCATCAAGCAGATTCTTGAGATGACATCCATCGATTTAAGCGATTTCAGAACGCGATGCCAGCTCTATCTTGATTTGATGCTGATGAAATAAAATAGCCTGTTTAGAGAGTTTTTCTGCGAGTTTGTTAATAGAATATATCTAGATCACTTTCTTTTATGATCCATTTATAGGAAAAAATATTTATTTACTATATTGTTAAAATATGGGATAATCAGGTTGTGGTTGAACGGATGAGCGCGCTGTCATTCAATCTACATTAAAAAAGAAGGAGTGGATCAGTTATGGTGAAAAAAGGTCTCATGAGTGCAGCTTTAATAGCAGCATTAGCATTATCAACTGGACAAGCAGCATCAGCAGCAGGTGCAGCAACAAGTGGCGAGGTTGATTTAACTAATAAGCCTCTGAAAAACTCTGAAGTAACCCCATTTGCTAATGAAGATGTTGGCGGAGGAAACTGGGATTATGGAACAGCTGCTTATTTTGATTGGGGAATTAAAAAGAAAGTTTGGTCAAATTATTATCACAAAGATAAGGCCCATGCTTCATCATGTGCTCTAGGGACAAGAACTAATTCAAGCGGTAAAATTAAAGCAGGAACAACCTCATACTCCAGTTTGTCAGGTGGAGCAACAGATGCTAAGACAAAGGCCAATTGGAAAACTTACTAATATAAAATTATGATAAGGATATCATCGAAAACTTAGAGAAGTTTTCGATGATTCTCCTTTTTATAAAGGAGTTTTTTTTGTGAGAAAAATTGTGATTTTATTTCTTGTGATTTCTTCACTGTTCTCCTTTTTGATTTCCTTTAGGGAAAATGCGAATAAACAAATTGAAGAGTTTGAACAGCTGGATAGTTCTGTCGGAAAACCTTTTACTATACCTGATGATCCCTTACTTAATGATCCTAAAGAAATGATCGAACTAATTATGAGTAGTTCTAAAGCATATAAGGCTAATATTTTTCGGCCGGCTATTAATTTCTCTAAAAATGATAAAGTGGAAATTTATAAATATGTTTTGTTAACGCAACAAACTGACTATTTTAATGGCATTGAACTCTCAAAAGGGAAATTTTTAAGTGAGTTGGATACTCAATCTGAAAATTTTTACATAAGTACTCGTGATTCAAAGGATAAGAATCAGATAGGACAAATAGAAAAATTCGGTATCACTTCTGAAATAACAATTAAACCACTAAAAATGTCATTTGATTATCTTCCTGTAAACGGTACATATTATGCTGAAACTAAAGGGAAGTATTCTTTTGAAGATTTTTTAAAAGGGTTTGTTAATGATATAAATGAAAAATTTGATTCGTCGTTTAAAGTAAATGACTTTTTACAAACTCGAGAAGTTAATGATAGTTATGCGGAAATCTCTACCTCATCATTACAACAGTATAACTATTTGATTCTTATTGTAACATTATTTCTTCTTATTTATTATATCGTTAATGAGTCAAAAACAATAGGTGTTTTAAAATTGCATGGGTATTCTAATTTAAGAATTTGGTTTCAAATAGTAGGGAAATTATTAATATTCACTTTTTGTTTTTCCTTGTTATTATCAATAATATGTACAATTTTCTTACCTGGTTCTACCTTATCTTCTTTTATGAATACCGTTATGAAACAAATTATTAATTATTTGATTATAGGCTCATTGTCAATACTTACTTATTTTTATATAAGAAAGGTAAAAGTTAATCTAGCAATAAAGAATAAGAAAGATACAAACAGCATCTTTATTTTTAATTCTATTTTAAAAATAGTTTGTTCGATCTTAATAATTGTGATAGGTAGTTCAACTTTAAATCAATATGGCGAAGTGAAAAAAAAACAATCCCATTTAGAAGATTGGAAGGTCAGTAAAGATTATGGGGTTTTCAATCCTTTGTATATAGGTCATGATATTGAGGATGTAAATAACGGGAAGCCGCAACTTACGAATGACATTGATCATATTTACCCTGTTTTAAACAAAATGGGAGCTCTCTTAGTAGATACAAGAGAATATGAAGAAGAATTTATTCGATTAAACTCCCGATATAAGGGAATCAGGTCTATCATTGTAAATGATAATTATTTAAAACAATTTCCTGTATACAACTCTGAGAAAAAACCAATCTCAATCAATGAGAGAGAAAAAAGATTAATATTGCTTGTCCCGGAGACATATAAACAACAAAGAGAAAAAATAATAAAATTTTTTAAAGAAGATAGAAATGAATCTGCAGTAGCTTATGATGAGGAGTTTTTAGGGAGACATGTACCAAAGTATTTAAAAGAACCTGAAATACATATTATTTGGACGGCTAGTGGCCAGAAAATTTTTAGTTTTAACCCAGAAGTTTTTAAAGCTGAAGATAATTTAATTATAGATCCTATTATACAAGTTGTTACAGAGAATAATAGTTTGGCAGGTGATAGAAATACAATTCTAGGAAACGGAAGTCGAGATCCGCTTAAAATTAAATTAAATGATAGAGATTCAAAAAAGACAATGAATATATTAGAGCCTTATTTGAAAAAATATCATCTTGATGATAATTTGAAGTATTTGGTCTCTTTAAATCAATATGCATTGGATGAAATCAAGAAGTTACATAGCAAAATTAGCTCACTTTTAGCTTTAGCTGCTGTATTAGCTATCGCTTTGGTTCTTCTGATCGTGCAAAATTCTGTAATATACTTCAATAAAAAGCAACAAAAATTTGTAGTCTATAGATTGTTTGGTATTGGTTTTTTTAGAACATTTAAAGATTATATGACCTTGTTTTTCATACTATGGCTCATTCAATTTATATCTTGTATTGTTGTCAAAAGAGGAATAACTTTAAACCTATTAATTTGTATTGTATTTCTTTTAATTTTAGAATTGGTTACTTCAATAATTGCATTAATTATTATAGAACGAAGAAACAAGATTAAAGTTATGAAAGGAGGTTTCTGATTAATTGAGTTATGTTATGGAATTGCAAAATATAAGAAAAGCTTACGGGAAACATATTGTATTGGAAAACGTCAACATTGCTATAGAAAAAGGGGAAATGGTTGCAATTACAGGTAGCAGTGGTTCCGGAAAAACAACAATACTTAATATTATGGGTATGCTCGAAAAGCCAGATGGTGGGATTGTTAAAATACTTGGAGATGTTGCTCCGAGAATTGGTTCTGGAAGAGCCAATGAATTGTTGCGTTCTAGAATATCATATTTGTTCCAAAATTACGCCTTGATTGATAATGCCAGTATCAGTGCAAATTTAGATGTCCCATTAACTTATAAAAAGTTAAAGAGAGAAGAAAAGGAAAAATTGAAGGTTGAGGTTCTTGAAAAAGTGGGTTTGCAAAAAGTGTCCTTAACCCAAAAAGTCCATGAGCTTTCTGGGGGTGAACAACAGAGATTAGCAATAGCAAGAATCATATTAAAACCATGTGATATTATTCTTGCAGATGAACCGACAGGATCTTTAGATGTAAATAATCGTAATGAAGTTATCACTCTATTAAAAGAATTAAATCAGATGAATAAAACAATAATAATAGTAACTCATGATCCTTATGTGTCAAATCAATGCAGTCGAGTGATCAAACTTAACTGACAAAAGAAACTGAATTAATATTAAAAGAGATAAAGTAATATATAAAATATGTAAGTAGATTTGAGGAACCAATATAGTTTGGTTCCTCAAATCTTTTTAAAATCCTCTGTAAACGTACGGATCATCAGGTTTTTTAATGGTGTTCCAGTCCGTCACTTTCACGACAGGGAGGGTGGATTTGAATGGCTGATAGTATTCTGAGGACAAAGTGCCTTTGATATGAATCCATTCATCATCCTTAATATCCATGTCCTTCGGAAATTCCACAAGCATCCCGTAAACGCCGGAATCAGCGATACAGTGAATAATGCCAAACCGCAATACGAAGAGCTGGTTTTTGTTAATCGCGTTTCCTTTATACGCAAATCCATGAAACTCAATCGTCCGTCCGAGAAATTCACCCGGATAGTTATAAATGGTTTCCATTCCTTTTAAGAAATCATCATCGGTCAGAGAAATCTCTTTTTTACCAGAATATTTTTTATACAGCTGTTTCATCTGCTTGTCATAGCTGTCTTGAGCATAATAAAGGCTGGCATCAGGCCGCAGATACTGGGTTTGGGAGTAGTGGTCTCCGCTTTCCATGGCCTTAAACGAGAATCCTTTCGTTTTGACGATGGATGAGTCAAGCGTCGCAATCGGAAAAAAGATGCCTGACACCAAAGGGAAAATAAAAACAAGATAAATAAAATACCGCTGATAAAATGGTTTGTTTTGTTCATGGTCATGCTCATGATCATGGCCGCAGCCGCAATCATCGTCATGATGATGCCCGCCTTTTTCAGGCGATTTGATAAACAAATACGCTTGAACCGCTGTCAAAATGGCCAGCAGGAAGATCGCAATAAAGGAAAGATAGGCATATTTCATATTGATATATTTTGTTAGATTTCCTGAGGTATGCAGATGATAAAAGAAAAACGTAAATCCCATCAGCACCAATAAACGAAACATCCAATCACCCCTTTACAAGTAGTGATCCCGCTAAGACGATCACGACAATATACGTAATCAGCAGGAAAACAAATCGTTTTTTGAAGGCCGCGAGCATCATCAAGAGATTCTTAATATCAACCATCGCACCGAAGACGAGAAAGGCGATGAGCGAGCCTAAAGAAAATGTGCTGCTGAAGGAAGACGCAATAAATGCATCCACTTCTGAACAAAGCGACAAGACAAACGCCAGGCCCATCATCACGAGGGAAGAAGATACATCATTCTGTCCGATCGCAAGCAGAGTGGATGTTTTGACGTACGTCTGCATCGCAGCTGCGATAAAGGCGCCGATAATTAAATATTTCCCCACGGAGAAAAATTCATCAATGGCGTGACGCAAGGTCCCTCCCAGCTTTTGAAGCAGGGTGTGGTGATGATTATGGCGATGCCCGGGTTCATCAGGCTTTAACAGCTGGTTATCCTTAAATTGATAGGATAAGATGATGCCGATAATCACCGAAACGGCCAGCGCCAGCCCGCCCCGGTAAAAGACAACGCTCCATCTATTCCCGAACGCAATATACGTAGAAAACAAAACAATGGGATTGATGATAGGAGCAGTCAGCATAAAAGCAACGCCTGCATGCAGAGGAACTCCTTTTAGCAGAAGCCGCCTCGTAATCGGGATAATGCCGCATTCGCAGGCGGGAAATAAGATGCCGGCAAGCGCACCAAATAAGACTGCGAGAAACCGGTTTTTCGGCATGATCCTTGCAATCATTTCTTCAGAAACAAACATTTGAATGATTCCGGACAAAATGACGCCAATCAGAATAAACGGAATGGCTTCTATTAAAATACTGATAAAAATAGAATTCAGCTGAAGAAAAGACGATTGTGCTGTCACAATAAAACCTCCGCTCATGGTAAGCTGCCTCTGATTATATCACGAAAAAAGGCACTGATTGTTTGACGGAGGAGGGGGAAGGATCGTTTCACCTTGTTTAGGATTCTAAGAAATCCAGTGGTGAACTGCGGCACCTTTGCGGCAAACATCATGCGCGGGAATTATTATTCAGGGCTGACGAAATGGTTGAACACAGGCTCTTGAAATATGATATACTTTGTGTTGATATTCATTCTCAATTAAACGATATAACGTTAATGATAGATTTGGAATGGGAGGCAGGACGGATGGCTGAAAATCAAGAGGTGTATGACGTCACGATTATAGGCGGGGGGCCGATCGGACTGTTTACGGCTTTTTACTGCGGCATGCGGGAGCTGAAAACGAAAGTGATCGAGTTTTTGCCGCGGCTCGGGGGAAAGGTGTCTTTATTTTTCCCTGAGAAGATCATTCGCGATATTGGCGGGATACCGGGGATTGCCGGGGAGCAGCTGATCGAACAGCTGAAGGAGCAGGCGGCGACGTTTGACCCTGATATTGTGCTGAATCAGCGAGTGACCGGATTTGAGCGTCAGGATGACGGAACCATGGTGCTGACTAGCTCTGAGGGGGAGAAGCACTATACAAGAACCGTTATTTTGGCTGTCGGCATGGGCACGCTGGAGGTCAATGAGCTTGACAGCCAGGATGCAAGCCGATATGCAGGAAAAAATCTTCATTATAAAGTGGAAAAGCTTGATGCGTTTAGAGGCAAACGGGTCGTGATTTCCGGCGGGGGAGATACTGCGGTCGATTGGGCGAATGAGCTGGAACCGATTGCGGCGTCTGTTACTGTCGTGCACCGCAGGGAGGAATTCGGCGGACTGGAAAGCAGCGTGACGAAAATGAAGCAGTCATCTGTGCGGGTGCTTACTCCTTATCGGCTGGAACATCTCAGCGGCACTGAAGAACGCATCGAAAGCGTCACCGTTTGTCATGCTGAGTCTGGACATACCGAGGAAATCGAGCTTGATGAGCTCATTATTAATCATGGGTTTAAAATTGATCTCGGCCCGATGAAGGATTGGGGTCTCGAGATTGAAGAAGGCCGGATTAAAGCTGACAGACATATGCGGACGAATCTTCCGGGCGTGTTTGTTGCGGGGGACGCGGCGTATTATGAAAGCAAGCTCAGATTGATTGCCGGCGGTTTTACGGAAGGCCCGACTGCCGTCAACAGTGCGAAATCTTATCTGGACCCTCAGGCGGAAAATATGGCGATGTATTCCACCCACCACAAAAAATTGGTTCATAAATAAAAAAAGCCCTTTGGTAAAGGGCTGTATCATCAGCTGTGGAGGAGCTTTTTCTCCACTTGCTCATTTTGTATAAACGCAAATAATTGCTCTTGGTCTTGTACGGCAGTAAACCCGTATGCAGCGGCGGGCGCGCCATCGCCTATACAGATGACAGGGGGGCGGCTTGCTGACGGTTCTGGTGAAATGCCGATTTCTTCTCCTGCGCTGATCAATTGCTGAGCGGACTGCTTGCCGGGGCAAATGATCATGTGCAGAGGAGACTCACTGATCGTCCGTTCGGTCATTCTGGTGAATCGCTCATCTATGACGTTTTCATGGGTGATATAGCTCAAACAGGACTCTGATTTCTGCATTTCTTCTACTGAATGACGGCTGCCGACAATCAGCTTTTTAGGTGAATTGTGATGGTGCTCGGATATGATGAAGCCGCGTTTTATAAGCTCTGCCTTTCCTGCTTCTGACGCTGCACTCAGGCGTGCGGTCAGCTGGCGAATGTCGATTCGTTTGGACGCGAGTGCTTCAAAAAATTCGCAAACCGCACGGCGTGATGTGAAGAAAATATCCTCAAAGGTGCTGATCTGTCCTAGAATATCCTCGTTGGCAGGCATTTTTTCAGTCCGCCATTTCGGCCATTCGATGACATCGGCACCATAATCGCGCAGCTTGTCTGCCAGCGTATGCTCATCTTCGCCATGAGTGACTATCATCATATGCTGCCCGATGAATGGTTTGCTTTCAAACCAGCTGTGTGTTTGAACGTTTACAATATCACCGATGACGATAATGGCGGGATTTGTGATTTGCTGTTCCTGTATTTTTTGATGGATATCCTGCAGCGTTCCTTTTACGCTCCGCTGGCGGCCCCACGTCCCCCATTGAATCACGATGACAGGGACAGAAGGAGATTGTCCGTACGCGATGAGCTGCTGGCAAATAAATGGAAGGTTTTTGACACCCATGTAAAACACAAGCGTTTGAACGCTTCGGGCAAGCCCTTCCCAGTCAAGGTTCGGCGTTCCTTTTAAGGATTTATCATGTGCGGTAATCATGGCGAAAGACGAAGCGAAATCCCGATGCGTGACGGGGATTCCCGCATACAGCGGCGCTGCGATTCCCGAGGTGATGCCCGGCACCATTTCATAGCGAATGCCATGCTGGTGGAGAGCGTCTGCTTCCTCGCCGACTCTGCCAAACACGCTGGGATCTCCGCCCTTCAAACGGACAACAGTTAATCCTTCCGACGCTTTTTCAATCAGCAGGGCATTGATCTCTGCTTGTTTCATAAAATGGCGGTCCGGCAGTTTTCCGCAATAAATGAACTGGCAGTCTGGTGATGCGTATTCGAGCAGCTTAGGGTTTGCGAGCCGGTCATACAAAATGACATCAGCTTCCTCCAGCGCCTGTTTTCCTTTTATTGTGATGAGCCCTGGATCTCCAGGTCCGGCGCCCACAAAATATACGATTCCGTTTTTCATGATCATGTCATCCTTCCGTCACTGTAAAAAATGAAGGATCACTTTGAAAGTGATCCGGTCTTTGATCAATATACGAGATAAACGTATTCTCCTTCGATCAGCGTTTCGTATGTTTTGACACAGCCGTGATCCGGCTCTTGAACGATTCCGTCTTCCAAGGAGATTTTCCAGTCGTGCATCGGACAGAAGACATATTCGCCGCTGACGATACCTTCTGCAAGGACGCCGCCCTTATGGGGACAGCGGTTTTCAATGGCGCGGATGCTGCCGTTTGAAAGCTTAAAGACCGCAAGCTCCTTATCTTCAATATACACTGTTTTTCCTAATTGTTCAGGCAATTCTTCGATTTTTCCGATACATACTTTTGTGACGTCTTTGTTCACCATGTCCATTCCTCCTCAATGTTTGTTTCTGTCATTATGATGTGGTCACGACATTTTCAAATAATTCTTTAGAGGTTTGTTTATCTTCCAGGAAGTCCTTCCACGGATCTTTGTGGACAGAGAGCGTTTCATTCATTCGGCCGTTCAGCTCCTGCCGTTTTTCCGGATCGTTTAAAATATCTTGGACATGGGATAAACCGACGCGCTCCAGCCATGCGGACGTGCGTTCTAAGTAGTTTGCCGTTTCCCGGTAGTATTGAAGATAAGCGCCTGCGTATTCCAAGACTTCTTCATTTGTTTTCACCTTCATCAGCAAGTCGCCGGCACGCAAATGGGTTCCGCCGTTTCCGCCGACGTACAGCTCCCAGCCTCCGTCGATGCCGACAACGCCAAGATCTTTAATGCCGGACTCTGCACAGTTTCGCGGGCAGGCAGATACGGCCATTTTCACTTTATGAGGCGTGTTGAGTCCTTCAAATTTTTTCTCAAGGTCGATGCCTAAGGCCATGGAGTCTTGTGTGCCGAAGCGACAGAATTGTTCGCCTACACATGTTTTTACCGTGCGGAGTGTTTTTCCGTACGCGTAGCCTGACGGCATATCAAGATCGGCCCATACCTTTGGCAGGTCTTCTTTTTTCACGCCGATCAAGTCAATACGCTGGCCGCCTGTCATTTTGACGAGCGGGATCTCGTATTTGTCGACGACATCAGCGATTTTGCGAAGATCTTGAGAGTTGGTTACACCGCCGTACATCCGCGGTACGACAGAGTAGGTTCCGTCTTTTTGAATATTGGCGTGCATCCGTTCATTAACAAAGCGGGATGTTCTCTCATCCTCATATTTGGACGGATTGATCATGCCTAAGTAGTAGTTCAGAGCCGGACGGCATTTGGAACAGCCTTCTGGCGTTTTCCAGCCGAGCACGTTCATGACTTCTCTTGTATGTGACAGCCCTTTGGCTTTGATTTCTTCGACTACCTCGTCTCTCGACAATGAGGTGCAGCCGCAAATCGCTTCTTTTTGGGCTGATGCGTCAAAGTCTGATCCCAGCGTATACTGAAGGATGTCTTCTACGAGCGGCTTACAGCCTCCGCATGAACGGGACGCGCCGGTGCATGCTTTGATTTCATCTGTTGATGAACAGCCCTGTTCCTGGATGGCCTGAATAATTGCTCCTTTTGACACACCGTTACAGCCACAGATGATTTCATCATTGCTCATGGCAGCGGTCAGACTTGTGCCGGCTTCTTGGTTGAGAGGCTGTAAAATTGAGATTTTAGAGGTTTCAGAGATATCTGCTTCTTTTTGAATCATCGAAAACAGGCGGTTGCCCTCACTGCTGTCGCCGAATAAAACGGCTCCGACAATCTGATTGCCTCGCAGCACGACTTTCTTATAAATGCCATCCTGTTCATCAAAGACCTTAATCGCTTTTTTCTCGTCTGATTCGTTAAAGTCACCGGCAGAAAAGACCTCGACTCCTGATACTTTCAGTTGAGTGGAGAGAACGGAGCCTTCATAAGGTTTCGTTTCATCACCGCAGATATGTTTAGCTAGCACTTTCGCCTGTTCATAGAGCGGCGCCACGAGTCCGTATGCGATTCCTCGGTGCTCGGCGCATTCACCGACCGCATAAACGTGCGGGATTTCGGTTTGCATATAATCGTTGACAATGATGCCGCGGTTGACTGGAATTCCGCTTTCGGCCCCAAGCGCTGTATTCGGGCGGATGCCGACGGCCATGACGACTAAATCGGCTTCAACACTTGTGCCGTCTTTGAATCTGACGCCCTCGACCCGGTCATCTCCGAGAATTTCTTCTGTTTGCTTTTCAAGCAGAAAGGTCATTCCTTGTTTTTCTAATTCGTTTTGCAGCAGGCGTCCGGCCGTTGCGTCAAGCTGGCGTTCCATCAGGAAGGGAGCGAGATGGATAACGGAGACTTCCATACCGAGATTCAGCAGGCCGCGCGCAGCTTCTAAGCCAAGCAAGCCCCCGCCAATGACGGCTGCTTTTTTATATTGTTTTGACGCGGCGAGCATCGTGTCTGTATCTTTTATGTCCCGGAAAGCTGTGACACCTTTTTTGTCTGCGCCCGGAATCGGCAGGATAAAAGGGACAGAACCCGTAGCCAGGATCAGTTCATCATAAGGCTGTATTCTGTCTGCATCGGTGATGACGGTTTTGTTTTCGGTGTCCACTTTAATAACTGTTTCATTGGTATACAATTGTATATTGTTATCTTCGTACCAGTTCCAATCGTTTAACGTAATATCTTTGATATCTGTATCGCCTTGCAGCACTTTTGACAAAAGGATTCGGTTGTAGTTGGGATGCGGTTCGGAACCAAAAATTGTGATTTGAAATTCGTCTTTTGAAACATTCAGTATCTCTTCAATGGCCCTTACCCCGGCCATTCCATTACCAACAAGAACTAGCTGTTTTTTTCCCATCAGATGATCCGCTCCTTATCAATGTTTTTTCCAGCGTAGCACAGCAAAAAGAAATATTTAAGATGCATGTTATAAAATGTAACAAAAAATACGAAAATTTCTAAAAATTTTATGAAAATTTTAAATAGGTCTGACTCGGACGGCGCATACCTTAAAACCGGGCATTTTACACGCTGGATCTAGGCTGTCGCCAATCAGATCATTTACGTTTTGGGCATCCGCCCAGTGGATGGGAACAAATACTGTGTCTTTTCTGATGTGTTCTGACCATTTGCTGCGGACGGTGATGCTTCCGCGAGGAGATTCGATGTTCAAGAGAACGCGGTCTTCGATATTGTAGGCCGCTGCTGTTTTCGGATGGATTTCCATAAATGATTCGAAATGTCTTGCGGCCAAAGAGGCGCTTTTTCTCGTTTGGACACCTGTTAAATAATGAGACATGACTCTTCCGGTCGTTAAAAACAACGGATATTCGGCGGTCGGCTTATCTTTTGGAACAACGGGTTCGTTTGGGATCACACTTAATGCCGCTTTTTGATCCGGATGTGCAAATGAGTCCTCAAACAAGCGCCCGGTTCCGGGATGATCAGGCTCCGGACACGGCCAGTGAATCCCGCCTTCTTGTCTGAGCCTGTCGTATGTGATGCCGGAATAATCGGCGATTCCGCCGCGGCTTGCTTCTCTCAATTCGTTAAAGATATCCTCCGCAGACGTGTAGGAAAAATAACGGCCTTTTCCGAGAGCGGACGCGATTTCGCAAATGATCTGCCAATCATGCTTTGCATCTCCCGGGCAGGGGCGGCTCGCTTCCCTCAATGTCACGCGGCCTTCAACATTAGTCATCGTGCCTTCGTCTTCTAAATAAGAGGATGCGGGCAAAATGACATCAGCGAATTTCGCAGTTTCAGATAGAAACAAGTCGATCGCAACAAAAAATGTCAGTTTCGACAGCGCCTGTTTGACAAGGTTGGCATTTGGGCTGGAGACTGCTGGATTGGAACACATTAGAAACAGTCCTTTAATGTCTCCATCGTTGATTTTTTCCATCATTTCATAGGCTGAGACGCCTTTTCGCGGGAGCTCATCCGGATTGACTCCCCACACTTTTGCAATATAAGCCCGATGTTCTTCGTTTTCGATGGAACGGTAGCCGGGAAGCTGATCTGCTTTTTGGCCATGCTCTCGGGCGCCTTGCCCATTGCCCTGTCCGGTGATCGCTCCGTAGCCCGAGTAAGGCTTGCCGATTTTTCCTGTGATCAGCACCACATTTAAGAAGCCTTTCACAGCTGCGGTTCCGTCGGTTTGCTGTTCAATGCCGCGGGCTGTAAACAGCATGCCGGACGTTTCCTTGGCAAACTTCATAGCGGCCTTTCGCATTTGTTCTAAAGGAACACTTGTCTGTTCGGCGATGTCTTCCAGATTTAAAGCGCCGGTATGCTGTTTGAGCTCATCAAACCCGTTTGTGCGCGTGCGAATGAAGTCTTCGTTTATCAGCTGTTCGTCTATGATGATTTTGACTAAACCGTTGGCAAGGGCGGCGTCTGTTCCGGGTTTGATTTTCAGATGAAGGTCGGCTATTTTTGTCGTCGCTGTTTCCCGGGGGTCAATGGCAATGAGATAAGCCCCGTTTTCTTTCGCTTGTTCAAAATACGGCATGATGGTCGGCTGGCATTCCGCGATATTGGTGCCGGCCAAAATGATCACTCGGGTGTGGGGGATTTCCGCTAAGGGAGTCGTCAAGCCTCTGTCTGCTCCGAATGTTTGGTTGGCTCCGGTTGCTGCGGCGGACATACAGAGCCGGCCGTTGTAATCTATGTATTTTGTCTGCAAGCCGACTCGTGCGAACTTTCCTAACAGATATGCCTCTTCATTCGTAATCGAGGCGCTTCCGTAGACAGCCATCGCATCATGGCCGTGTTTGTCTTGGATCAGGGTGACTTGCTCTTTTATATAGTTCAGCGCTTCAGCCCAGGAAACAGGCACAAACTCACCGTTTTTTTTGAGCAGCGGCCGGGTGATGCGGGAGGAGTGCAGGGCATGCTGGTGGGCGTTCATCCCTTTCATGCATAAACGGCCTTGTGTCGTGGGATTGTCGATGCCGATGGCTGTATACTTTTTCCGTGTGACAACGGTTTGTTCCACAAGCTGCATTTTGCATTGCATGCTGCAAAACGGACATTGGGTGTCGTATGTTTTTTCTGATTGGATGTCTTGCTGTTTTTCGCGGAAATATCTAAGCAGTCGTTCAGTCAAAATGCCTCATCCTTTCTTAAGTGCGCCAGCCTGTATAGGCTGATTTTGTATCAATGACAGGTCTGTTTGAAGGTTTTCCAGCAGCTGCGTCCGCAAATCCTGTTCAAATAATACCTCTCTGATATGAATGATGCCGAGGCGGTCAATCCACTGATGAACCGCTTCTGCGTAGTGAGCCGTTTCGCGATAATATTGAAGAAGGCCTTTCATCATAATGGCAGTATTTTCTTCGCTATCCGTCACACAAAACAGCATTCCGGCACGGGCATGCCCTCCCCGGATGCCGCCAGTGTAAATGTCCCAGCCCTCTTGTGTTCGAATGGCGCCGATATCCTGTATAGCTGCGGCGGTGCAGTCTTTTTCACACGACAAGCTGATGGATATGTGATCAGGCATGGAAAGCATGTCAGTATGTCTTTCGATATGGCTTGCCAGCTTTTGAATAGAGCGATCTTCCCCGCACGAACATGCTATGACACTTTGCAGCGAGCGGCGGTGCTGATGAGTGAAAACTGGCATGTGCAGTTCTTTTTTGATGTTTGCAAGGTCATTCGGCCGGATTCCGGAAAGCTTCAGCCTCTGGCCGTGAGTTATTGAAACATTGGGGATGCCGAATGTCTCGATGATGTTTGCGATGTTTCTGAGTTCCTTCGCATTTGTCAGCCCGCCGTACATTTGCGGAATGAGGGTGCATGTATCCCCGGACGATGTTTCAAAAGACTGGATATAGCCAGGCTGCAGCAATTCCATGTAATAGTTAAGCGCCGGAACACAAACGCGGCAGCCGTTTTTCGTTTTCCAGCCAAGCTGAATCATTGCCGCAGCAGGATCGGGGAAATGACATCGGTGCAGTTCAGCGATGACTTCATCTTCCGTCAAATCAGTGCAGCCGCAAAACGAAGGCTGGCCGGCTGGTTCAGTATATTCGCTGCTGGCCATGTATTTCAGAAGGTCTTCAACGAGCGGCTTGCAGCCTCCGCAAGAGCCGGATGCTTTTGTGCACTGCTTAACTTCTTCGACCGTTGTTAAGCCTTTCGTGTGCACCGCTTCTTCAATCAACCCTTTTGTCACCGAGTTGCATTGACAAATGGGTTCAGCGGAAGGCATAGATGCAAATGAAATGCCGCTTTGATCTGGTTCGATCAGCTGCTTTTTGACAATGGAAATGTCTCTTTGTTTAAGAAGGCTGTCGAGAAGCCGCTGTTTATCACGTGTGTCTCCGAATAAAATAACGCCAGCCAGTTTGTCGTTCTCAAAGAGGACTTTTTTGTAGCAGCCGGCATGTTCATCATGAAGCTTAATGCTCGTCGTGCCTGCGTCTTCGCGCACCTTTCCTGCCGACCACACATCAATTCCCGCTATTTTTAAGGCTGCAGATTGGGCAGAGCCATGATAACCTTCACATGGAACGCCGCAGATGTGTTGTGCGAGGACTTTTCCTTGTTCATAAAGAGGCGCGACCAATCCGTATACCATTCCGTTGTGCTCGGCGCATTCCCCGACGGCATACACATTCTGTTTGCTCGTCTGCATGAATTGATTGACGATGAAGCCGCGGTTTGCGGCGATTCCTGCTGATGCAGCCAATTGGATATTGGGTCTTACACCAGCCGCCATTACAATCAAGTCTGCTTTTATCGAAGAGCCGTCGCTGAACCGGATACCATCTGCCCGTGAGCCTCCTGTAATGGATGCTGTGTCTTTCTCTAAAAGAAAGGTTAAGCCTTTTCGTTCCAGCTCAGACTGAAGCAGACGAGACGCTGTTTGATCGAGCTGTTTTTGCATAATGCTGGGAGAGTGGTGAATGACGCTGACATCCATGCCCAGATGCCGCAGGCCGACAGCCGCCTCAAGGCCTAATAAGCCGGCGCCGATGACCGCTGCCTTTTGATAACGTTCCGCCATGCTGATAAAAGCTTGGCAGTCTTCTATTGTCCGAAAGCCGTAAACACCTTCTTTGTCTGTCCCGGGGATGGGGAGAATATGAGGGGAGGAGCCTGTTGCCAGAATCAATTTGTCGTAGGACAGGCTGCGTTTTTGATCTGTGATGACTTGCTGCAAGTCTGTGTTGATTTGAACGACCGTTTCACCTGTGTAAAGTGTAATGCCTTGCTTGGCGTACCATTCACTGCTGTTCAGCACAATGTCATTGAGCGATGTCTCCCCCTGTAAAACGGAGGATAAGAGAATGCGATTATAGTTGGGATGTGGTTCGCTGCCGAAAATGATAATCTCAAACATGTCACGATGAAGCTTTAATATTTCTTCAATACAGCGAATTCCGGCCATTCCGTTCCCTGCTACAATTAATCTTTGTTTCTTCATTTGCCAGACCTCCTTTGCCTCAGCTTGTAAGTTTTTCTCCTATCAAAAATTATGGCACAATGCTCAGTTAACGCATTAAACGTGTCACATTAGCTTACACATGTCTTTTCCGAAAAAATAAGGTCATATATTCTTGATTCAGAAAATTGAAATTTTTATAGGGTCAAGAAAGGGGAATGTTATGAAGCTGTCGGAACTGAAAACAAGCGGTCACCCGTCCACTTTGCTCTGCTCGTTTTTATACTTTGATGTAAGTTTTATGATATGGGTTATGCTTGGGGCGCTTGGTGTTTATATTTCTCAGGATTTTGGCCTGTCTCCCTTTGAAAAAGGGCTTATCGTGGCTGTGCCGATTTTATCGGGATCTGTGTTTCGGATCATATTAGGCGTATTAACGGACAGAATCGGGCCGAAAAAAACAGCTGTGACCGGAATGCTGGTGACAATGATCCCGCTGCTTTGGGGAACTTTTGGCGGCCGTACGCTGACTGAGCTTTACGCGATCGGCATTCTGCTTGGCGTGGCAGGCGCGAGCTTTGCTGTTGCGCTTCCTATGGCAAGCCGGTGGTATCCGCCTCATTTGCAGGGACTGGCGATGGGGATAGCCGGTGCGGGTAACAGCGGCACCTTGTTTGCGACACTGTTTGGCCCCCGTCTTGCAGAGCAGTTCGGCTGGCACAGCGTGATGGGAATTGCGCTTCTTCCTCTGATCATCGTCTTTATTCTATTTGTTTTCATGGCGAAGAATTCTCCTGAACAACCGGCGCCGCAGCCGCTCAAAAACTACTTGCAGGTGTTCAGACAAAAGGAAACGTGGTTTTTCTGTCTGCTGTACAGTGTTACTTTTGGAGGATTTGTCGGGCTGTCCAGCTTTTTGGCGATATTCTTCGTCGATCAATACCAGCTGTCAAAAATTCACGCGGGAGATTTCGTCACATTATGTGTAGCAGCGGGCAGTTTTTTCCGGCCTGTAGGGGGCTGGATTTCCGATCGAGTCGGGGGCACGAAGGTTCTTTCTGTTCTGTTTGTCATCGTGGCTCTTTGCATGGCTGGAGTCAGCAGTCTGCCGTCTCTTTCAATGGTTATCATCCTTTTATTTGTCGGAATGATGGGACTCGGAATGGGCAACGGAGCAGTGTTTCAGCTCGTCCCGCAGCGCTTCCGGAAAGAAATTGGAATGGTGACGGGGATCGTCGGCGCAGCAGGAGGCATCGGAGGGTTCTTTCTGCCAAACATTTTAGGGTCATTAAAACAGATGACAGGCACATATGCCATCGGATTTATCACGTTTTCCTGTATCGCATTGCTGGCGTTTGTGCTTGTGAGTGCCGCAGGATATTACTGGAGAAAAAGCTGGAGCGCGGAAAGCAGCCCGGCGGATGTTTGATGTTGGATGGGAGACACGCGCTTGCGCGTGTCTTTTTTTGCTGTTTTCAACTTTCTCTTGATTTTAACTCGTGAACCGATCAGAATAAATAGTAATAATTACGATTTAAAGAGGAAGGAGTTTTCTGATTGGAACAACACATTCTGCTCCCGGAAAAAACGGAGCGTCTTCAATATTTTGGGTCGGTCAGTCCCATGAAAGGGCAAAAGCCTGTGGAAAAGGAGAACATGAAGGATCTTCAGAATACCAGAAAAGACTATTTTTTTTATATTCAGCAAGTAGGTGTCACCAATGTGTCTCACCCGGTCACTGTTACCTCAGCGTTGAAGCCTTGTCAGCAAACGACAGCAGCGAATTTTACCATGACCGCCAGCCTGCAGCGGAATCAGAAGGGCATCAATATGAGCCGATTCACAGAGCAGCTTCAACGCTATCATCAAAACGGCTGGATTCTCTCATTTTCTTCTCTTCAGTAATTTACGAAAGAGCTTGCAGAAAACATGGATCAAATCTCGGCTTCCGTCGAAGTGCGGTTTCCATGGTATTTCGAAAGAAAGAGTCCAATGCTTGGGAAAGTGGGGCTGATGCATGCTGAGATGCTGATGTCTGTCACTTATCACGAAGATCAGCCGTTTAAACAGCGGGCCTGTATCTCAGCGAAAGTAACGACTCTTTGCCCTTGCTCTAAGGAAATCAGTGAATACAGTGCCCACAATCAGAGAGGAACGGTCAGCATTTTGGCCGATATTCATCCAACGGCACTGCTCCCTGTCGATGTAAAAGCCGATTTGCTTCACGTTGCAGAATCAAATGCCAGCGCGAGACTGCACCCGGTGCTAAAGCGGCCGGATGAAAAAGCCATAACGGAAACCGCATATGAAAATCCCAGATTTGTTGAGGATCTGGCTCGTCTCATTGCCGCAGATTTATATGAGCTTGAATGGGTGTCGGCCTTTGATATTGAATGCAGAAATGAAGAATCAATTCATCTGCACGATGCCTATGCGAAGCTTATGTTTTCGAAACAGGGGGAATGACTATGAAACTTTCATTCTTATTACTTGCTGTTTTTGCGCCGGCAATTCTGCTGTCAGCCTGCTCTTATCATGCGGACGAGAAAGCGGGATCTCAAATGAAGAAAACAGACAAACACATAACGGCAGAGAAAACAAGCATTGATTGGACAAAGCCTTCCGGCGGAGAATACCCCGATATCAAGCAGCTGAAAAATGTCTGGATTGAAGTGGACGTGAAACAGCAGAAGGCTTATATCAAAGCCGGAAGCAAAACCATCTACACCATGATCTTTTCATCAGGACTCGATCAAACCCACGATGATTCCACACCGAAAGGTACATTTCATATCGAGCCTGAACGGGGAGAATGGTTTTTCTCTGAAGGATATCAGGAAGGGGCGGAATACTGGGTCTCATGGAAAAATCATGGAGAATTTCTTTTTCACAGCGTACCCATGACAAAGGACAAAAAAGTCATTGAAAAGGAAGCAAAAAAATTAGGGGCAAAAGCATCCCATGGCTGTATCAGACTATCCATTCCAGATGCGAAATGGATATACGAAAACATACCTGTACACACAAAAGTTGTGATCAGCTGAATAGAAAGCAGTTGACAAAAAGGAAAAAAGAACATAGGATTTAAATCGTAATAATTACGTTTTGTTCAGAAAGGAGTTACTCCTATGTATAAATGGCTTATCATCGGCGGCGGAATTCAAGGGTCGACCTTGGCTGTGCATCTGGTGAAGAGCGGAAAGGTGCCTATCCAGGATCTTGCGGTCATTGATCCTCATGAACAGCCCCTTGAGTGCTGGAAGCGAAATACGGCCCGCATTCGGATGAATGATTTACGCTCTCCATCGGTCCATCACATGGATACCGAGCCGTTCAGCCTGCAAACGTATGCGGATAAAAGCCAGTGGCCGGAGGTATTCTTCGGGAGGTATAAGCGCCCCTCTTTATCGCTTTTTAATCAGCATTGTGAAACTGTATTGGATGAGATACATATTGATCAGGCGTGGAAGACAGGCATGGTGACAGACTTGAGAAGGAAAAACGGATTGTGGGAAGTGAGGACAGATGCCTCCGAAACAATCATAGGCGAAAGAGTTGTGCTAGCCATGAGTTTTTCACAACAGCCTTGCTGGCCGGAGTGGGCACAGCCATTTCAGAATGACGGCATTTATCATGTGTTTGACAGGGATGTGCAAGGGTTAAAACAGGAAGACGTTAAAGCGGCAGTTGTGGGCGGAGGGATCACGGCGGCTCATTACGCCATAAAGCTCTCAGATGACGGGCGCGACGTGACGATGTTCGTGAGGCATCCGTTCCGCACCTATGAATTTGACAGTGATCCGGGCTGGCTTGGCCCGAAGTATATGAAAAGATTCAGCAAAACGCCAGACTACCAAAAGAGAAGCAATGGATTACGAACGCCAGACATCGCGGCTCCTTCCCGAAGGACATCTCAAGAAAGCTTGCTGTCTATAGAGAAGAGGGCAGGATAAAGGTCATTCAGGATGAAGTGATATCATGTCAAAAAACAGCTGACGGCCGGCTGCAGATACAGCTGAAGAAAAATGAATCGTCATACACATTCGATCATATCGCGCTGGCAACAGGCTTTGCCTCTGACATCAGCCGATTCGAGTGGGTTCAAAAAGCAGCGCAAGCAGAGCAATTGCCTTTTGCCGGCTGCGGCTTTCCGATTGTCGGCAAGGATTTGCAATGGGGGAACGGGTTATACGTGATGGGTGCCTTTGCGGAACTTGAAATCGGGCCGACAGCGAGAAATATTTCCGGGGCGCGAAAAGCGGCATTCACCATTACACATACGGCATTTAAATCGTAATGATTCTATTTTGAGAGGGTATGATCACAATGAAAAAAATTCCGGTTACAGTACTAAGCGGCTATCTTGGCGCGGGAAAAACAACACTGCTCAACAGCATTTTGCAAAATCGCGAAGGCTTAAAAATAGCCGTTATTGTAAATGACATGAGTGAGGTAAACATTGACGCGGGGCTGGTCAAGCAGGAAGGCGGGCTTTCCAGAACAGATGAAAAGCTAGTGGAAATGTCAAACGGCTGCATTTGCTGCACACTTCGCGAGGATTTGTTAGTCGAAGTGGAGAAGCTGGCAAAAGACGGACGGTTTGATTATATCGTAATCGAATCGACGGGAATCAGCGAACCGATCCCGGTGGCCCAGACATTTTCTTATATTGACGAAGAGCTGGGAATCGATCTCACCAAGTTTTGTGAGTTAGATACGATGGTGACAGTGGTTGATGCGAACCGTTTTTGGCATGACTATCAGTCGGGTGACAGCCTTCTGGACCGCAAAGAAGCACTTGGGGAAGAAGACGAAAGAGAAATTGCCGACCTGTTAATCGATCAAATTGAGTTTTGCGATGTTCTGATCTTAAATAAATGTGATTTAGTCAGCGAGCAAGAGCTTGAACAGCTTGAGAGAGTCCTTCGCACCCTGCAGCCAAGGGCTACATTCATTCGCGCTGTCAAAGGGAACGTCAAGCCGCAGGAGATTTTACATACGGGCCTATTTAACTTCGAGGAAGCGAGCGGATCTGCCGGCTGGATAAGAGAGCTGACGGCAGGCCATGCAGCCCATACCCCGGAAACCGAGGAATACGGCATTTCTTCATTTGTTTATAAAAGACGGCTGCCATTTCACTCAACTCGCTTTTATCACTGGATGGATCAAATGCCTAAAAATGTTGTCCGCGCCAAAGGTATCGTCTGGTGCGCATCGCATAACAGCCTCGCTCTTCTGATGTCCCAAGCGGGCCCGTCCGTAACGATTGAGCCGGTATCCTATTGGGTGGCGGCAATGCCGAAGCTTGAGCAGGAGCAAATCAAACAGCAGGAGCCGGAAATATTAGAGGATTGGGACCCGGAATTCGGCGATCGTCTGACGCAGCTGGTGTTTATCGGAACAGACTTGGATGAAGACGCCATTACGAAGGAGCTGGATCAATGTTTGCTGACTGAATATGAGTTTGATTCCGATTGGTCACTGTTTGAAGATCCATTTAAATGGAAGCTGAATCAATAGGAAAAAGCCGTCTCCTGCGGAGCGGCTTTTTTTAATGAAACGTTTGTTTAAAGATAATGCGCGTATTTCTTCTCAAGGATATTCTGAAAAGCCGCCGCAACGGAGCAGATGGCCCAATAAATGAGTGCGGTCAGAATATACATGGTCATGTAATCAAACTCTCGGCCCCCGATAATTTTCGCATGCTGGAGCAATTCCGGCACCGTAATCATCGCGGCAAGCGAGGATGCCTTGATCAAATCGAGCAATACATTGGCGAGCGGAGGCAGCGCAATGCGGATCGATTGCGGCAAAATGATGCCCCTCATCGTCTGCCAATATGAAAGACCGAGCGAGGATGCGGCTTCCCACTGTCCCTTTTCAACGGATGAAATGGCTGAACGGTTAATTTCCGCAATATAAGCGGCGCTGTTGAGGCTAAAGCCGATCAAGGCGGCCGTAACGGCAGAAAATTCAATGCCGATATAAGGGAATCCAAAATAAAGGATAAACAGGATCACCAAAATCGGAACGCCGCGCATAAAGGAAATGTAGAGACGCGCCGGCCATCTCAGCAGGGCAATCTTAGACATTCTGGCGAGCGATATAAACAGCCCGATTACCGTTCCCGCAAACATGCTGACAAAAGAAATAAGCAACGTGTACCCTATACCCTTTATGACATAAGGAAACGATTCAATCGCCAGCTGTGTGTTGAAAATATATTCCCACTGAATGCTGTACATCATGGCGTCTGATTACAGGTCAACGTCTTGAACGTCGACATCCAGTTTCTTTGATACATCCGCTTTATTAAAGAATTGTTTCGACAGCTTTGTCAAAGTGCCGTCCTTGCTCATCTTTTTCAGCGTCTCGTTCATTTGTTTCTGAAGCTCAGTATTGCTTTTTTTCATGACAAGCGCCTGTTTGTTCGGCATGTACTTGATGTCAGGATGGATCGTTATGTTAAGATCCGGGAATGCCGCGAGTGCCAGTGTCTGCAGGTAATAGTCGTTTAAGATGACATCAGTGCGGCCGTTGGCAACATCTTTTAAATACTGCTCGTTGGTCGCGTTATCATAAATGACTTCTTGTGCGCCGTATTTTCTGGCAACGTCCATATAGACAGTTGTCGCTGCGCCAGCCGCTTTTTTCCCTTTTAAATCTTTCAGTGTTTTAATCCCTGATAAATCATCTTTTCGGACAATTGCTGTGCCATATGAATATTTATAAGGAGAAGAAAACGCGAACTTTTTCTCGCGGTCCTTTGTCACATCTATATCATTGGCGGCAGCGTCAACCTGGCCGCTGTTCACCGCTGTCAGCATCCCGTCGATGCCCATTTCCTTGAACTCGACTTTGAGTCCGAGACGTTTAGCCGCTTCTCGAACAACTTCAACCTCATAGCCTGTCAGTTGATCCTTACCTGAATCGGTATCATGATAGGACGTAGGATAAAGTGTGCCGGACGTAGCAACGACGATTTTTCCTTTTTCTTTGATCTGCTCCCAGCCTGTATCCTTGGAACCGGCTTCATCTTTGCCGGAACAGGCTGCCAATATAAGAAAGAAAGCCATTGTAAAGCTAAAGATAACGGCTTTTGATTGCTTACATGATTTCACCTATGTTTCCCCCAATCTGTTAATCAACTAAAAAGATAGCATTGAACATAAGGGGTTGCAATATGTTGATGGCGTTTTCAAAAAGTTCGAATTGTGTATACAAATGAAGCTGAGAGTTTAAAAGCAGCCGGGAAGGGAAGGAGTCATAAAAAAGGAGTTGGCCAAGGATGAAAGCACTGACATACCAAGGGAAAGAGCATGTGGAAGTGAAAGAGGTTGAAGCTCCCCGGATTCAGGATGCAAGAGATGCTATTATCCGCATTACGGCAACAGGTATTTGCGGCTCTGATCTTCATTTGTATAAAAACGGGATTCCGGCTGCGTCGGATTATATTATCGGACATGAACCGATGGGAGTAGTTGAAGAGACCGGAAGCGAGGTTCAATCACTAAAAAAAGGCGATCGTGTCGTGATTCCGTTTAACATTGGGTGCGGCGAATGCTTTTATTGCAAGCATCAAATGGAGAGCCAGTGCGACGAATCAAATCCAAACCCGCATACTGATGTCGGCGGTTTATTTGGTTTTTCTGAAGATAACGGCAATTTTCCTGGAGGACAGGCTGAATACTTGCGGGTGCCGTTTGCTGATTTTTCATCCTTCAAAGTTCCTGCCGATAGTGAGCTTAAGGATGAACAGGTCTTGTTTCTATCCGACGTGATGCCGACAGCATATTGGAGCGTGGAGCACAGCGGAGTGAAAAAAGGCGATACCGTCTTGATTCTGGGAGCGGGGCCGATTGGGTTAATGGCGCAAAAATTCGCTTGGATGAAGGGAGCGAAACGCGTCATCTCCGTGGATCAAGTTCCTCATCGACTGGAGCATGCAAAACGGACAAACAGCGTGGAAACGTTCAACTTTACAGAACATGATGAGATCGGGAAGCTTCTTTATGATGAAACGGACGGCGGAGCGGATGTCGTTATTGATTGTGTCGGAATGGACGGGACCCCGCTGTCGAAAGAAAAAACATCTGAAAAGCCGAACCAATTCGGAACCATCAGCCCGATTCTCACCGCGTCTGAAGCAGTCAGAAAGTTCGGCACAGTTCAGCTGACAGGGGCATATATTTCTCAAGCGGACGGTTTTCCGCTCGGCGCTTTCTTCACCCGCAATGTATCTGTCAAAATGGGACAGGCACCTGTCATTCATCTGATGCCGATGCTGTATCAACTAGTTGAGCAGCAAGAAATTGATCCTACCGATATCATTACGCACAAATTAAGTCTTGCTGATGCCCCTAGAGCATATGATATATTCGATAAGAAAGAAGACGGCAACATTAAAGTCATATTGAAACCATAATGGGGGAGTTACATGAACATCTACAAACCAGCCGGATTTTGGATCAGACTAGGAGCGTCATTACTGGATTACATTATTGTCTCGGTGCCCCTTTTGCTGATCTATTGGCTGATCACAGGAAAAGACCCGAACGACAGCATGATCATCAGCCTGGTCGTTTTGCTGTACTCTATTTTGCTGCCGGTATTTTGGCAAGGTTATCTCATCGGAAAAAGGATTTGCGGAATCAGAATCGTAAAAAAAGACGGGTCACAGGTCGGCCTGGTTACCATGATTATGCGAGTCATCATTGGCGGCCTGGTTTACGGCATAACCTTCGGGCTTGGCTTAATTGTCAGCCTGTTTATGATCGGGCTGAGAGAAGACAAACGGACGCTGCATGATTTTATCGCAGGAACATACGTTACTTACGCATCACCGGGAGAAGAAGAACTTTATACGGACGAACAGATCAGAAAGAGCGAATAATGGTTCGCTCTTTCTATTTTGTATGCATAAAAAACAGAATGAAGCAAAATATATGAAAAAAGTTAGGAGGAATAAACTGGATGAAAAAAGTGAAAGTCAATATCATCGGAATGCTCATTGCCGCGGCTTTTATTTCTTTAACTGGCACAGCTGAAGCAGCGGGAAAACAGAATCAGCAGCCGCCTGCAAACGTTACACTGACTGAACAGCAAAAGAAAGAAATTGAACAGCTGGAAGCAGACATATTAAAAAAACGCAAGGATGTCATCTCAAAGTATGTAGAATACGGAGTTCTGCCTAAAGAAAGAGGAGATCACATCACAAATCACATGGTCAAACACTTTGAAATGATGAAACAAAACGGCTTTGTTCCGAAACCTCATCCTCATCCGCATCCGCATAAATTTGAAAAGAGACATTAGGCTGTAAGCATCCAATTGAGGTTGGGTGCTTTTTCATTATCGTTAAAAAGAATATACTGACAATATAATATATAATTTGGAATATGAGAACGCATTCTTATGGCTCAAAAGATTTTACTTCATATATTCATTTAACGCGAGAGGAGAAGCTATGTTTTTAAAAAGAGTAACACTCCTTAGAGATAAGATCCCGTCCTTTAACAGATACCCATTCACTATCCCTGCTGTAAGTCAATTACACGACATTTCATTTACCAGAGAAGTGACTTTTTTTGTCGGGGAAAATGGCTCGGGGAAATCAACGTTGCTTGAAGCAATTGCTGATAAGTGTGAATTTAATACAGCGGGCGGCAGCCGTAATAATATCTATGAATTGCAGGAGTCAGACTCTCATTTGGGAGATTACATACGTTTATCATGGCTTCCTAAGATCACAAATGGTTTTTTCTTAAGAGCAGAATCGTTTTATCAGCTTTCTCTTCATCTTGATGAAGTGGAACGGGATGCTCCGCAGCCATATCTCTCCTATGGCGGGAAGCCGCTGCACAAGCAATCGCATGGTGAGTCTTTTATGTCGCTGTTTCAACATCGTTTTAAAGGAAAAGCCATTTATCTTTTAGATGAGCCTGAAGCTGCTCTTTCTCCCTCACGGCAGTTAGCTTTTTTGAGAGTCATACACGATTTAGTGAAAGGCGGAAATGTACAGTTCATCATTGCCACTCACTCTCCAATTTTGCTGGGTTATCCGAATGCTGACATTTTCAGCTTTGACGGGGGCAGTATTCATCATACAGAATACGAAAGCACTGAACACGTCCAGTTAACCAGATATTTTCTTGAACAAAGAGAGAAAATATTAGCTGAACTGTTCCGGGATTAACATCGTGTTGCTATGAAACGCGTTTCATAGCCTATGATAGGCTTATCAAATATTTCAGGAGTGATTAACACAATGATCCATCAACATCCAGAATCTTTTCCGAAACATTTTTTATGGGGCTCGGCTTCAGCAGCTTACCAGGTTGAAGGAGCTTGGAACGAAGATGGCAAAGGCCCTTCTGTATGGGACGTGTTTACGAAAATCCCCGGCAAAACGTTTAAGGGCACCAATGGTGATGTTGCAGTTGACCATTATCACCGTTATAAGGAAGATGTCGCTCTGATGGCTGAGATGGGGCTGAAGGCATATCGATTCTCTGTCAGCTGGCCGCGTATTTTTCCAAAAGGAAAAGGAGAAATCAATGAAGCCGGTCTGGCATTTTACGATAACCTGATTGATGAATTGCTTTCTCATAACATAGAACCGGTTTTGACTTTATATCACTGGGATTTGCCTCAGGCGCTTATGGACGAGTATGGCGGATTTGAGTCGAGAAACATCATAGAGGATTTTAATCATTACTGCATTACTCTTTATAAACGCTTTGGGCAGAAAGTGAAATATTGGGTAACGTTAAATGAACAAAACTACAATTTTAATCACGGCTTTCTAACAGCTATGCATCCGCCTGGCGTGAAGGACAGAAAACGATTTTACGAAGCAAATCATATTGCGTTTCTGGCAAATGCGAAAGCCATTGAGTCCTTCAGAAAATATGTGCCCGAAGGCAACATAGGACCAAGCTTTGCTTATTCTCCCGCATACCCTTTAACCAGTCATCCAGAGGACATTACGGCATTTGAAAATGCTGAAGAATTTATGAATAATTGGTGGCTGGATATGTACTGCTGGGGAACCTACCCGCAAATTCCTTTCCGCTATTTAGAAAAACAGGGATGGGCGCCGACAATCGAACCGGGTGACATGGAGCTGCTTGCTAAAGGGAAGCCGGATTTTGTAGGTGTCAACTATTATCAAACGATTACTTACGAACGAAATCCGCTCGACGGTGTTTCAGAAGGGAAAATGAATACGACGGGACAAAAAGGGACCAATCAGGAAACAGGGATGCCGGGACTATTTAAAACTAAGAAAAACCCGAACCTAACAACGAGCAACTGGGATTGGACGATTGATCCGGTAGGATTGCGTATCGGGCTTCGCCGTATTACGACACGTTATCAGCTTCCTGTGTTTATTACAGAAAACGGTTTAGGAGAATTCGATAAAGTTGAAGACGGCACTATACATGATGATTATAGAATTGATTATTTGCAATCGCATCTTGAGCAATGCAGACAGGCCATTAGTGATGGAGTCGATTTGATTGGATATTGCAGCTGGTCCTTTACTGATTTGTTAAGCTGGCTGAACGGTTATCAAAAAAGATACGGCTTTGTTTATGTGAATCGTGACGAAGAGAATGAACATGACTTAAAACGATTGAAGAAAAAAAGCTTTTATTGGTATCAGGATGTCATTAAGACAAATGGAGAAAATGTATAAAGAGTCCCTGAGAGTATTCCTCTCAGGGCTTTTCATTAGACGGAAACAGCATCAATGATATAAGTGTCAGCGTGCAGATCTGACAGCTCAGCCGGCACAGTGTAGCATGTGAATTGATAGTCCCCTTTAGGAAGGTCAAAGGACAGCCTTTTGGACATGATGCTTTCAATTTCAATTCCGTCTTTTGTGACGTGAAAAGGAACAGTCACTTTTTTTTCGTAGGATGCAACTGTTTCTGAACTGTTAAGGCGCAAAAGAATATATACCTTTGAATTTCGCTGTGCCTCAAACGAAATGGCTTCGTCCGCTTCCGCATATCCTTTTTCAATCGCTTCATCTGTCCAATCGATGACTGGCGGTGCGGAACCCTTTTGAAATACAGTAAATTGATGATATGAAATCGTCAGTTCTTGCGGCTTCCATGATTTGATCAATGTGCTGTTCCTCCTCTTTTAACTGTTTACTGAATCGTAAATAAAACCTTTGTGCCGTCAGGGTAATCGGTCAGCTGATGCCCGACCCAGGAGCCTGCGCCGCGATTGTCAGCGGGAGAAATATATTCTACAGAAGCCCCTTCACCGCCTTCTTTGCACATGGCCATTGGCCATTCATCTCGGTCATACCCTGTTTTGGAAGGTACGTCTTTTAATGATTGTTCGCGGCGTTCCTCAGCTCCGTCTCTGTCTATGGTGCACACATCTGAATGTCCCTCACTTATTGCGTCCTTGATATGATTTGCTGTCTCAGGATAACGCTCAGAAGGGAAGGCCAGTGTTTCGTCATATTCTTCTGTTTGAGACGTTTTTTGATCGTCTGAGAAAAAGTCTCCCTTAATCAGGCCAACAGCTGCAGCTGCTATGACGACTATGACGAGAAGTAAAGTTTTTATAATGTCCATTCGTGATGATCACCTCCCGCGTCAGCAACTTTAAAACTGCTCCAAGAGTAATGCAGAAAGGGCTGGGTGTAAAGATTAAAATTTTTTGTTTTGCCTTAGGTTTATTGCAGAAATCGTAATTTTAGCAGATCGAAATATTCATTTTTAAAAAAATAACGTTATCAAATTGAAATATTGATACTAGATTATAGGCTGTTTTCAGGTTGATCAATCATTTTAAATTGGCTTATGATACCGGTAAGCTCTTCAGCCAATTGAGATAACGTTTCTGAGGCTGCAGTAATCTCTTCCATAGCGGCAAATTGCTCTTCTGTTAAAGCTGCCGCTTGCCGGGTACTCTCTGTTGATTCTTTAATGTCTGTTGTATTGGCGGCAAAGGATTCGTTTATTTTTTGTGTACTTGCTGAAATGTTGGTAACAGATGCTGATAAATCGCTGATTTCCGCAGTGATTTCATCTGTTGCGGCTGCAATTTCTTTAAATGCGTCTCTGGTGCGCTGAATCATGTTTACACCTTCAGCAGCTTCTGTTTTCACATGTTCAACAGACTGCGCAGATTCAGTCATATCATTTTTTATCTCAGCGATTAATTTGGAAATCTGTCCGACAGACCGTTGAGATTCCTCTGCTAATTTGCGAACTTCATCAGCAACAACGGCAAAGCCTTTACCGTGTTCTCCGGCTCGGGCAGCTTCAATTGCTGCATTAAGAGCAAGCAGGTTTGTCTGATCGGCAATTTGGGTGATAACGGATAAAATTTGTTCAATTTGTTTAGAACGGCCGTCCAGCTGCTGAATGATCTCTCCGCTTTTTTCAATCGAATGGTGAATGGTATCCATTTGTGACTGAACATTTGAAATTTCATTTTGGCCAATGTCTGCTTTTGATTGCGCAAGCTGTCCTTTCTCAGCAATGGCAGCAGTATTTGAAGAAATATGCCGTATGTCAGCTGTTGTTTGCTCCAGTGATTTTTCACTGTTTTCGATTCGTGTGATTTGATGCTTGGCACCGTTTGCAATTTGCTGAACAGCTTCTGTGATCTTTTCGGAGGCTTGATTGGTTTCTTCTGCTCCGGCTGAAAGCTGCTGAGAGGCTGATGCAAGCTGAAGGGCGGATTGCTGTACCGTTTGGATTGTCTGATTCAGCTTCATTCTCATCTTATTATAGTAGACACTCAGTTCTGCTAACTCATCAGTGGACTTGTCTGAAACTTCTATTGTCATATCTCCGTTTCCGGCGCTTTCAAAGGCATATTTTAATACGTTCAGCCGCCGGTTGATTCTTCTGGTGAAAAGCAAAACAAGGATGACAGATATCATAATAACTACAGCAAGAACGATAGCGAATTGAGTGAACAGCGATTGGGTAAGCGATGCTAAAATGCTTTGATTGGCTCCTGTATACAGCATACCGATAATGTTGCCTTCCTTATCTTTTAAGGGCATATATGCTGTTTGATAAGAGGAGCCTGCCACATCTGCTTGTCCGTAGAAGTGCTTCCCGTTTTTTAAAACAGCGTCAGTGACCTCAGCAGAAGCTTGAGTGCCGACAGCTCTTTCACCGTCTTTCATTACGTTGGTTGCGACCCGAGTATCTCCTTGGAAAATCGTTACGGTGTCACCTGTTTTTTTGCCAAGCAGATCAACAATTTCTTCATTTCCGTTTATTTGTGTCTCACCTTTATACAGCTTATCGTTTTTTACCTCCCAGTTCCCTAAAATCACGTCGTCAATATACGTGCTGCTTAAAGCAAGATCGCCTTTCGCCTTTTCAGTGGCCATTTTTTTCATGCTGCTTGTAATGTCTTTTAGCATTACGGCGCCGACTGATAGAGAAAACAATAGAATAACTGCGAAGACCAAGCTGAGAATTTTAGTTCCAAGCTTCAGCTTTATTTGTTTTTTCAACATAATTCCTCCCTCTGTTTGTTTGTAGGTCATATTACTTATCGGGTTTTTGGGTTTAAAGTTTTATTTTAGGGGATATGAAAACCGGCCTGATCTCCAGGCCGGCTGTGTGACGCTATTCAAGGTTTGCGTGGTAAGTGAACATGGTTTCAGAATCGAGTCCTTTTTTCTCCATGAGTTTTAAAATTATTGCATCATAGAAAAGCAGCAATGTTTGCTCAAATAATGAACCCATTGGTTGCATCGTTTTATAGCTTCCGTTTGACTGGTCTTTAGGAGAGCCAGGCATTTTGACGATGAGATCCGATTGTTTTCCAATGCTCGAATCCGGATTGATGGTTAAAGCGGCAACAATTCCGTGTAAGCTTTTTGCTTTAGCTGCTGTATTGATCAGGCTCTTTGTCTCGCCTGATCCTGAGCCGATAATGACGAGGTCTCCTTTGCGGAACGGCGGAGTGAGAACCTCACCGGTAATATGAGCGTTGAAGCCCATGTGCATCAATCTCATCGCGAAGGATTTTGCCATCAGGCCAGACCGCCCCGCGCCCGCAGTGAAAATTTGATTGGACGAAAGAATGTGATCGGCAAGCTGATCAGCTTCTTCATTAGAAATATAAGCCGCTGAACGGTGTAATTCATTGAGAATTTCCGTTACGTATTCAGTCGTTTTCATTTTATTTATCCTTGGGCAATAAGCTGTTTCATTTTTGAAGCTGTTTCTGCTTTATCGGCTGCGCTTGTAATTCCGCCGCCAACAATGACAAGGTCAGGGTTTTGTTTGATCACTTCTGGCAGTGTATCAAGTTTGATGCCGCCCGCAATTGCGGTTTTTGCGTTTTTTACGGTATTTTTGATGGTCGTTAATTCTTCGAAAGAGTTTTTGCCCTCTGCTTGAAGATCATAACCAGTGTGGACGCAGATGTAGTCAACACCGAGTGCGTCAATTTCTTTCGCACGGGATTCAATATCTTTCACGTTAATCATGTCCACTAAGATTTTCTTCTTCTGTTTTTTGGCTTCTTCTACTGCGCCTTTAATTGTTGCATCGTCTGTAGCCCCTAAAACGGTGATGATGTCAGCTCCAGCTTCCGCCGCTTTCATAATTTCGTATCCGCCGGCATCCATGATTTTCAGGTCTGCCAGGACCTTCAATTGCGGAAATGTTTCTTTTATTTCTTTAACGGCTCTAAGGCCTTCATTAATGACAACCGGTGTTCCGATCTCAACCACGTCGATGTATTGTTCCACTTCTTTGACAAGCTCGATGGCTTCCGGGATATTTACTAGGTCTAATGCCAGCTGTAATTCCATTGTTGATCCACTCCCTTATTCGAATTATTTTTCATTCTATAGGTTCCCTCTTTAGCTGAGAAGTAGGCACTTTGAAGTCAACTAGTTACTTGGAGGATACTGTGAGAAGAGGCAATCAGATTTCTTTCGCTTGGTTTTATGAGTGAGTATAATGAAAAAGAGTCTGCCAAAAAGTAAGTAAGTGATGATACGTATCTAACATATAAAAAGTATACTAAGGGGGGATTTCTTTTGAGCCGGATGGACGACAAACGGTTTAATTGTGAGAAGGAATTAACGCTTGCGGTGATCGGCGGCAAATGGAAAATGCTCATTTTGTGGCATTTAGGAAAAGAAGGCACAAAACGTTTTAATGAATTGAAAGCTTTGATTCCTGATATTACGCAGAAAATCCTCGTGAATCAGCTGAGAGAGCTTGAGCAGGATATGATTGTTCACAGGGAAGTGTATCCGGTTGTCCCGCCGAAGGTTGAATATTCCTTGACCCCGCAAGGAGAAAGCCTGATGCCTATTCTTGATGCCATGTATGAGTGGGGGAAAGGCTATATGGAATTGATTGATATCGACAAAAATGTCATTAAGGAATCGTTGTAAGGCGCTCTTGGCTAAGGGTGTCTTTTTTTTGCTTGTTTTTCGGTTTTTGCGCGGTAAACATATGGGATGTAAAGATTGTAAATGGCTTTCAACAATAAATGGGAAATAGCGTGAGAGTGTATTTTAAAAATTTTTATTTTTCTGTAAATAATGTTTAGTGGAAATTATTGCGGTATCCCGCAAAAATATCCCAGTGAATAAACTGGAATCTTTTCGGTATCCCGCATGAAACTTTTCACCCATTTTTCGGTGATAAAAACATTTTTTTCATTTAAAGTGAACGTTAGAAAGGTTAAAAATATTGAAAACAATGAAGAAATAGGCAAAAATGTTTCACTTTAGGGCAAGAGGGCTTGCGGTCTTTATCTGCCTGTGCCTGACACCGCAATCAATGCTTACGGCTGGCTATTTTTAGGTCGCTTTGTGTTTTTTGTTTGGATGCAACGCTTTTGAGAAGTAGTACTTTTGGCTTTTTGAGCAGTTAGTTCATTAGATTCAAAAGCTGTCAAAGGATACGGAATAGAAATAATCCTGCACATATTACAGATTATTGAAGATTAGGGGAGGTAAGATAATATGGAAATAACTTTTTATCCTTTAACGGATGCTCAAAAACGAATTTGGTATACAGAAAAATTTTATCCTCATACGAGTATTTCAAATCTTGCGGGGATTGGTAAGCTGGTTTCAACTGAAAAAATTGACTGGAAGCTTGTGGAGCAAGCGATTCAAGAGTTTGTGCGCAGAAATGACGCAATGCGCCTTCGTTTGCGTCTCGATGATAATGGAGAGCCCGTTCAATATATAAGCGAGTATCGGCCTGTTGATATAAAACATACTGACACCACCGGAGATCCGAATGCGATAGAATCTATTTCACAATGGGGCCGGGAGGAAACGAAAAAACCTCTGCCTCTGTACAATTGTGATTTATTCCGTTTTTCCCTGTTTACCATCAAAGAAAATGAAGTATGGTTTTACGCAAATGTTCATCATGTGATTTCTGACGGGATCTCCATGAACATCCTCGGAAATGCCATTATGCACATTTACTTGGAATTAGCAGGCGGATCAGAAACAAAAAAAGGAATCTCGCATTCATTTATCGATCATGTTTTGTCTGAACAGGACTATGCTCAATCGAAGCGGTTTGAAAAAGATAAAGCGTTCTGGAACAAGCAATTCGAAACGGTGCCTGAACTCGTTTCCCTGAAACGGAATGCTCCTGCAGGCGGAAGTTTAGATGCTGAGAGATTCTCTCAAGATGTGCCTGAGGTGCTGCATCAGCAAATTTTATCCTTTTGTGAGGAGCACAAGGTCAGCGTATTATCGGTATTTCAATCGGTGCTTGCCGCCTACTTGTACAGAGTCAGCGGGCAGAATGATGTGGTAACTGGTACATTTATGGGCAATCGGACAAATGCGAAAGAGAAGCAGATGCTCGGCATGTTTGTTTCTACGGTTCCGCTTCGGGCAAACATTGACGGCGGACAGGCGTTTTTTGATTTTGTTAAAGACCGGATGAAGGATTTAATGAAAACTCTTCGCCATCAAAAGTATCCGTATAATCTTCTCATCAATGATCTTCGTGAAACAAAAAGCTCTGTGACAAAGCTGTTTACCGTTTCTCTTGAATATCAGGTGATGCAGTGGCAGAAAGAAGAGAATCTTTCCTTTTTGACTGAGCCTATTTTCAGCGGAAGCGGATTAAATGATGTTTCGATTCATGTGAAGGATCGATGGGATACTGGGAAACTTACAATTGACTTTGACTACCGTACTGATTTAATGACGCGCGAAGAAATCAAAATTGTTTGTGAACGCATGATGACATTGCTTGAGAACGCACTTACGCACCCGAATCATACGATTGATGAATTGACGCTGATTTCTGAGGCGGAGAAAGAGCGGCTGCTATTGCGGGCTGGCGGTGAACCGGTCAATTACCGCAAGAACATGACGATTCCGGCGCTGTTTCAAGAAAAGGCTGAATCGCTTGCTGATCAGCCCGCGGTTGTGTTTGAAAATCGAGCATTGTCCTATCGAACGTTACATGAACAATCATCACGTATTGCCAGTGTGCTGAAAGAGAAGGGTGTCCGTGCAGACAGCCCGGTTGCCGTTTTGCTCGAACGCTCTGAACGAATGATCACGGCCATTATGGGGATTTTAAAAGCCGGCGGAGCCTATGTGCCGATTGACCCCGAGTTTCCGGCAGAGCGCATCCAATTTATTTTGGAGGACTGCGGTGCGGATTTCGTCTTGACTGAATCGAAGGTTGCGTCTCCAAGTGCATCTGCTGAGCTTATTGACTTTGATCAGGCGATTGCAGGCGGTACAGATGCTATTTCGGATGTCAATCTGAACGCTGGTGATCTTGCCTACATTATTTATACGTCGGGAACAACCGGACGTCCAAAAGGAGTGATGATCGAGCATCGCCAGGTTCATCATTTGGTTGAATCTCTGCAGCAGACCATTTATCAGAGTGAGAGTCAGACCCTGCGGATGGCATTGCTTGCGCCGTTCCACTTTGATGCGTCAGTGAAACAGATTTTCGCGTCGCTCCTTTTGGGACAGACCCTTTATATTGTACCGAAGAACACGGTGACGAATGGCGCTGCTCTTGCTGAGTATTACCGCAGATACGGGATTGAGGCGACGGACGGAACACCGGCCCATCTGCAAATGCTGATTGCTGCGGGAGATTTGACTGGTCTTAAGCTCAAACACTTACTGATTGGCGGGGAAGGTCTTTCTTCTGTTGTGGCGGACAAGCTTCTGACATTGTTCAAAGAAGCGGGTGCCGTTCCTCGTTTGACCAATGTGTACGGGCCGACTGAAACGTGTGTGGATGCTTCCGTTCATCCGGTCCACCCGGACAGTTCAGTTCAATCAGCGTATGTGCCAATCGGTAAAGCACTTGGGAATAACCGCTTGTATATTTTGGATCAAAAAGGCCGTCTGCAGCCGGAAGGCGTGGCGGGCGAGCTTTATATCGCGGGTGACGGTGTAGGACGAGGCTACTTAAACCTTCCGGAATTGACAGCTGAGAAATTTTCACAAGACCCGTTTGTGCCCGGTGACAGCATGTATCGTACCGGAGATGTGGTGCGCTGGCTTCCAGATGGAACGATCGAATATTTAGGAAGAGAAGATGATCAGGTCAAAGTTCGCGGATACCGCATTGAGCTTGGAGAAGTTGAAGCCGTGCTTCAGCAGGCGCCTGATGTTGCAAAAGCTGTCGTCTTGGCGAGGCCTGACGACCAAGGGAATCTTGAGGTTTGTGCGTATGTTGTGCAAAAGGAGGGAAGCGAATTTGCTCCAGCACGTTTGCGGGAACACGCGGCAAAACAGCTTCCTGACTATATGGTGCCGGCTTACATCACAGAAATCACAGAAATCCCGCTCACACCAAGCGGTAAAGTTGACCGCCGCAAGCTGTTTGCGCTTGAGGTAAAAGCGGTAAGCGGAACAGCTTATACCGCACCTCGAAACGAAATGGAAAAAGCAATCGCTGAGATTTGGCAGGATGTGCTGAACGTTGAGAAAGCCGGGGTCTTTGACAATTTCTTTGAAACGGGCGGTCATTCATTGAAGGCCATGACGCTTTTAACAAAGATTCATAAGGAGACGGGCGCTGACATCCCGCTGCAATATGTGTTTGAGCATCCGACCATCGCCGCTCTTGCTGAGGCGGCCGAGCGTAAAGAAGGCAGGACGTTTGCGGCAATTGAGCCAGCTGAAAAACAGGAACATTACCCGCTTTCTTTGGCGCAGCAGCGGACGTATATTGTCAGCCAATTCGAAGATGCGGGAGTCGGATATAACATGCCGGCGGCAGCTATTTTAGAGGGGCCTTTAGACATTCAAAAACTGGAACGCGCATTTGACGGGTTAATCAGCCGCCACGAGTCGCTGAGGACGTCATTTGTGCTTGAAGGCAGTACGCCGAGACAGAAAATTCATGAAAGTGTTCAGTTCAACATCGAGATGATTGAAAGAAGCGGCCGCTCAAATGAGGAGGTTATGACTTCTTTTGTCCGCCGGTTTGACTTATCGAAAGCGCCGCTGTTGAGAATCGGATTGATGGAGCTTGAAGAAAACCGTCATATGCTTCTGTTTGATATGCACCATTTGATTTCTGACGGTGTTTCCATCGGCATTATTTTGGAGGAACTGGCACAGATTTACCGCGGTGAACAGCTTCCTGAGCTCCGTCTTCAGTATAAAGATTACGCTGTCTGGCAAAGCGTGCAGGCTGCTGAAGGATACCAGGAGGATCAGGCGTATTGGAAGGAAGCCTTTGCGGGTGAGCTTCCAGTGCTTCAGCTTCTATCCGATTATCCGAGACCGCCTGTCCAAAGCTTTGAAGGAGACCGGGTTTCCATCAAGCTGGATGCGGAGTTAAAGAATCGCCTGTATCGTTTAGCTGAAAAAAATGGAGCCACACTTTATATGGTCATGCTGTCAGCCTACTATACGCTCCTGTCTAAATATACGGGGCAGGATGACATCATTGTCGGCACCCCGTCAGCGGGCAGACATCATTCTGATACAGAGGGCATTGTCGGCATGTTCGTCAATACGCTCGCGATTCGCAGCGAAGTGAAGCAGGATGAGACCTTTAACAGCCTGCTCACACGTGTGCGCCAGCAGGTTCTGGATGCTTTTTCTCATCAGGATTATCCATTTGAATGGCTCGTTGAAGACCTGAACATACCGCGTGATATCAGCAGGCATCCATTGTTTGACACGATGTTCAGTCTTCAAAACGCAACGGCGGGCATTCCGGCTGTCGGTGATTTGACATTGTCGATTCATGAGACCAATTTCAACATTGCCAAATTTGATGTAACGGTTCAGGCAAAAGAAACGGACCAAGGCATTGATCTTGATTTAGACTACAGCACAAAACTGTTTAAACGAAGCACGGCAGACAGGCTGCTCTCGCATTTTGCGCGGTTGCTTGAAGATGTAGCGGCTGAGCCTGAGAAACCAATTTCTGAATACAATCTTCTTTCTGAACAGGAAGCCGCTTCACAAGTTCAGCAGTTTAACCCGGAAAGAACGCCTTATCCGAAAGACAAAACGATTGTTCAGCTGTTTGAGGAGCAGGCTGCCAAGACGCCGGATCGTCCGGCACTTCAATATGAAGGGCAATCGCTCACATATCGTGAGCTGAATGAACGGGCCAACCGTTTAGCGCGCGGCATTCTTTCAATGGGAGCAGGCGAAAGCAGGACAGCGGCCGTCCTATGTGAACGGTCAATGGACATGATTGTGTCAATCCTGGCGGTATTAAAATCAGGTTCGGCTTATGTACCGATTGATCCGGAACACCCGATTCAGCGGATGCAGCATTTCTTCCAAGACAGCGGAGCGAAAGTGCTTCTCACCCAGAAGAAATTAAAGGCGTTAGCGGAAAAAGCGGAATTCGAAGGCGTCATCGTGCTCGCTGATGAGGATGATAGCTATCACGACGATGCGCAAAACCTCGCTCTGCCGTTTGATTCTGCGGCCATGGCCAACCTGACGTATACATCCGGAACGACAGGAACGCCAAAGGGAAATATTGTGACACATGCCAATATTCTGCGTACGGTTAAGCGGACGAATTATCTCAGCATTACGGAACAGGATACGATACTCGGACTCTCAAATTATGTATTTGACGCATTTATGTTTGACGTATTCGGCTCTCTATTAAACGGCGCCAAGCTTGTGCTCGTTCCGAAAGAAACTGTTCTGGACATGGCTCGTCTTTCTCGCGTTATTGAGCGGGAGAATATCAGCATTCTCATGATCACGACAGCTCTGTTCCATCTTCTTGTGGACTTGAATCCGAGATGCTTGTCGACTTTGCGCAAGATTATGTTCGGGGGAGAACGGGCTTCTGTAGATCATGTGAAAAAAGCGCTGCAGACTGTTGGAAAAGGCAAGCTGCTTCACATGTACGGCCCATCTGAAAGCACGGTTTTCGCAACGTATCATCCGGTTGATGAATTGGATGAGCATACGATGTCCGTTCCGATTGGAAGACCGGTCAGCAATACGGAAGTGTACATTCTTGACCGCGCGGGACATGTTCAGCCTGCCGGCATCGCGGGAGAACTGTGTGTCAGCGGGGAAGGCCTGGTGAAAGGCTATTACAACCGACCTGAACTGACTGAGGAGAAATTTGTGCCGCATCCGTTTAAAAAAGGCGAACGCATGTATAAAACGGGTGACTTGGCAAGATGGCTGCCGAATGGCGATATCGAATTTATCGGACGGATAGACCACCAGGTGAAAATCCGCGGACAGCGCATTGAGCTCGGAGAAATTGAGCACCAGCTGCAAAGCCACGATCGTGTGCAGGAGAGCGTTGTGCTTGCCGTCGATCAAGGTGCGGGAGACAAACTGCTTTGTGCGTACTTTGTCGGACAGGGTGAAATTACAGCGCAAGAGCTGAGAGAGCATACGGCAAAGGATCTGCCGGCTTACATGATTCCTGCGGTATTTATCCAAATGGACGAGCTGCCTCTGACCGGAAACGGAAAAATCGACCGTCGGGCGCTTCCGCTTCCTGACGTCAGCATCTCAAACGGTGTTTCATATGTTGCGCCGCGCAATGAAATAGAACAAAAAGTCGCAGACATTTGGGCACGGGTGCTTCAGGTTGAACAGATCGGCATCTATGACCAATTCTTTGATATCGGCGGACACTCGTTAGCGGGCATGAAGATGCTTGCCTTGATTCATCAGGAACTGGGCGCCGAGCTTTCTCTGAAGGATCTTTTCCAATCACCGACCGTTGAATGCTTAGCGCAGGCTATTGCCGCCGCTGAAAAAGGAACAGCGATCAGTATCAGGCCGGCAAAGAAACAAGAGACTTATCCTGTTTCTTCTCCGCAAAAACGGATGTACGTGCTTCAGCAGCTTGAAGGAGCGGACACAAGCTACAACATGCCGTCGGTTCTGCGCCTGAAGGGTCATCTGGATGTTGAAAGGCTCAAATGCGTAATGAATCAGTTAATGGAGCGCCATGAAGCCTTCAGAACAACCTTTGAAATAAAAGACGGAGAAACGGTGCAGCGAATCTGGGATGAAGCAGCGTTTGATATGGCATATTTCGAAGCTCCAGAAGATGAGACCGAGCGGATCGTTTCTGAGTTTATCCGTCCGTTCACACTCGACCGGCTGCCTCTGTTCAGAATAGGGCTGATCAAGCTTTCAGAAACTGAGCATCTGCTGCTGTTTGATATGCACCATATTATTTCTGACGGAGCGTCTGTCGGCGTGCTGATTGATGAACTCTCGAAGCTGTACGACGGAGAAAGCCTGGAGCCGCTTCATATTCAATATAAGGATTATGCCGTGTGGCAGCAGCAGTTTATTCAGTCCGAGCTTTACCGGAAGCAAGAGGAGCATTGGCTGAAGGAGCTTGAAGGAGAGCTGCCGGTGCTGACTCTTCCAACTGATTACAGCCGTCCTGCGGTTCAAACGTTTGAGGGAGACCGGATTGCATTTTCATTAGATGCAAGAAAAGCAGATGCTCTTCGCAAGCTTGCGAAGGAAACGGATTCCACATTGTATATGGTTCTTCTGGCATCTTACAGTGCGTTTTTATCAAAATTGAGCGGGCAAAACGATATCATTGTTGGCTCGCCGGTAGCCGGACGCTCTCAAGCAGACATCAGCCGCGTCATCGGCATGTTTGTCAATACGCTGGCGCTGCGCACGTATCCGAAGGGCGATAAGACGTTTGCGGATTATCTTGGCGAAGTGAAAGAAACAGCACTTAGCGCATTTGAAGCGCAGGATTACCCGCTTGAGGACCTGATCGGAAAAGTTCAGGTTCACCGTGACACAAGCAGAAACCCTTTATTTGACGCAGTATTTTCTATGCAAAATGCGAACATTAAAGATTTAACAATGAAAGGAATCGAGCTTGAACCGCATCCGTTTGAGCGGAAAACGGCCAAGTTTGATATTACGCTGACAGCTGACGAAACCGGCGAAGGGCTCACATTTGTTCTTGAATATAATACGGCGCTGTTTACACCGGAAACGATTGAACGATGGAAGCAATACTGGGTGCAGCTTTTAGGAGCAGTAACAGAAAATCCAAACCAGCCGCTTTCCAGCCTGTCACTCGTCAACGAGACAGAAAAACAAACGCTCTTGGAGGCATGGAAAGGAAAAACACTGCCTGTGCCGACAGACAAAACGGTTCATCAGCTGTTTGAAGAAACGGCTCAGCGCCACAAAGACCGCCCGGCTGTCACGTATAACGGGCAGTCATGGACGTACGGTGAGCTGAATGCGAAGGCGAACCGTCTGGCGCGGATTTTGATTGACTGCGGCATCGGCGCGGATGAGCGCGTCGGCATTCTCACGAAGCCGTCGCTTGAAATGTCCGCTGCGGTGCTCGGTGTCCTGAAGGCAGGAGCGGCATTTGTGCCGATTGATCCTGACTATCCGGATCAGCGGATTGAATATATCCTACAGGACAGCGGCGCGACGCTTCTCTTGAAACAGGAAGGCATCTCAGTGCCGGACAGCTATACGGGTGAGGTTATTCTTCTTGACGGCAACCGCACGATCCTGAGTCTGCCGCTTGATGAAAACGACGAGGAAAATCCGCAGACAGACACAACCGCGGATCACCTTGCTTATATGATTTATACGTCAGGAACGACCGGACAGCCGAAGGGTGTTATGATCGAGCACCATGCGCTTGTGAATCTGTGCTTCTGGCATCATGACGCGTTCGGCATGACGGCGGAGGACCGCAGTGCGAAGTACGCGGGCTTCGGGTTCGATGCTTCCATTTGGGAGATGTTCCCGACCTGGACGATCGGCGCTGAGCTTCACGTGATTGATGAAGCGATCCGCCTTGATATCACCCGCCTGAATGACTATTTCGAAACGCACAACGTCACAATCACGTTCCTGCCGACACAGCTGGCGGAACAGTTCATGGAGCTTGAGAACACATCACTTCGCGTGCTTTTGACCGGAGGGGACAAGCTGAAGCGTGCGGTTAAGCAGCCGTACACGATTGTCAACAACTACGGGCCGACCGAAAACACTGTCGTTGCGACGAGCACAGAAATCAATCCGGAGGAAGGCTCGCTTTCCATCGGGCGCGCGATTGCCAATACGAGAGTGTACATTCTCAGCGAAAGCCATCAGGTTCAGCCGGAGGGCGTGACCGGAGAGCTTTGTGTGGCGGGACGCGGACTGGCGCGCGGCTATTTGAACAGGGAAGACGAAACCGCGAAGCGGTTTGTCCCCGATCCGTTCGTGCCGGGTGAACGCATGTACAAAACAGGCGATTTGGTGAAATGGACGAACGGCGGCATCGAATACATCGGCCGGATCGACCAGCAGGTCAAAGTCCGCGGCTACCGAATCGAGCTGTCAGAAATTGAAGTGCAGCTGGCCCAGCTTTCTGAGGTGCAGGATGCGGCAGTGACAGCTGTAAAAGATAAAGGCGGCAATACAGCGATCGCGGCGTATGTCACACCGGAAACAGCTGACGTAGAAGCGCTGAAGTCAGCGCTCAAGGAAAGCCTGCCGGACTACATGATCCCGGCGTTCTGGGTGACATTAAACGAGCTTCCGGTTACCGCAAACGGCAAAGTAGACCGTAAAGCACTGCCGGAGCCGGATATCGAAGCAGGAAGCGGAGAATACAAAGCGCCGTCCACTGACATGGAAGAGCTGCTTGCCGGCATTTGGCAGGACGTGCTCGGTATTTCTGAAGTGGGTGTCAGCGACAATTTCTTCTCGCTCGGCGGAGATTCCATTAAAGGAATCCAGATGGCGAGCCGCTTGAACCAGCACGGCTGGAAGCTGGAAATGAAGGATCTCTTCCAGCACCCGACGATCGAAGAGCTTACCCAATACGTGGAGCGTGCCGAAGGCAAACAGGCAGACCAAGGCCCTGTGGAGGGCGAAGTTATCCTGACGCCGATCCAGCGCTGGTTCTTTGAAAAGAACTTCACAAACAAACACCATTGGAATCAGTCGGTCATGCTTCATTCTGCGAAGGGCTTCGATCCTGAACGGGTTGAAAAGACATTGCAGGCACTGATTGAACATCATGACGCGCTTCGCATGGTCTACCGCGAGGAACAAGGGGAGATCGTTCAGTTTAATAAAGGGCTTGATGCTGTGTCTGTCCACTTGGAGATCGCCAAGCTTGAGGGGCAGGCTATAGATCATGAAGACCGCATAGAGAGAGAAGCGGAGCGTCTGCAAAGCAGCATCGATTTGAATGAAGGCGGCTTGTTAAAAGCAGGCTTGTTCCAAGCAGAAGACGGAGATCACTTGCTGCTTGTGATTCACCACTTAGTGGTTGATGGTATATCGTGGCGGATTTTACTGGAGGATTTCGCCGCGGTTTATACACAGCTGGAGCAGGGGAACGAGCCGGTTCTTCCGCAGAAAACCCATTCGTTTGCGGAGTATGCAGAGAGATTACAAGACTTCGCAAATTCCAAGGCCTTTTTGAAAGAAAAAGAGTATTGGAAACAGCTTGAAGAACAGACTGTCCCGGTGAAGCTTCCGAAGGACCGCGAATCTAGTGATCAGCGAATGAAACATACAAAGACAATTGAATTTTCGCTGACTGCTGAAGAGACAGAACAGCTTACCACCAAGGTGCATGAGGCTTATCACACAGAAATGAATGATATTTTGCTGACGGCATTCGGATTGGCGATGAAGGAGTGGACAGGTCAGGAGCAAGTGAGTGTTCATTTAGAGGGGCATGGACGTGAAGATATAGTAGAAGACCTGACCATTTCCCGGACAGTCGGCTGGTTTACGAGTATGTTCCCGATGGTGCTGGATATGAAGCATGCGGATGATCTGGCTTATCAGCTGAAGCAAATGAAAGAAGACATCAGGCATATCCCGAATAAGGGAGTGGGCTACGGCATTTTGCGCTATTTGACGGCGCCGGAGCATAAAGAAGATGTGGCGTTCTCCATTCAGCCGGATGTCAGCTTTAACTATTTAGGTCAGTTCGATGAAATGTCGGATGCAGGTTTATTCACGAGATCAGAGCTGCCGTCAGGACAGTCATTAAGCCCGGAAACGGAAAAACCGAACGCGCTTGATGTTGTCGGATATATTGAAAACGGAAAACTGACGATGTCACTGGCCTATCACTCTCTCGAATTTCATGAAAAAACGATACAGACATTCAGTGACAGCTTTAAGGCCCATCTTCTTAGAATCATTGAACATTGCCTATCTCAAGATGGCACGGAACTGACGCCGAGTGACCTTGGCGACGACGATTTGACGCTGGATGAGCTTGATAAATTAATGGAAATTTTTTAATAGAGGTGGCATATGAGCAAAAAATCGATTCAAAAGGTGTATGCACTTACACCGATGCAGGAAGGAATGCTGTATCATGCGATGCTTGATCCGCATTCTTCCTCTTACTTCACACAATTAGAGCTTGGCATTCAAGGTGTTTTTGATCTAGAAATCTTTGAGAAAAGCGTCAATGAACTGATCCGGTCATACGATATTCTCCGTACGGTATTTGTGCACCAGCAGCTGCAAAAGCCGCGTCAGGTTGTGTTAGCGGAACGCAAGACAAAGGTGCACTATGAAGATATCAGTCATGCAGATGAGGATCGCCAGAAAGACCACATCGAGCGTTACAAACAAGACGTTCAGCGCCAAGGCTTTAACCTGGCCAAAGACATTTTATTCAAGGTGGCAGTTTTCCGCCTTGATGCAGATCAGCTGTATCTTGTCTGGAGCAATCACCATATTATGATGGACGGCTGGAGCATGGGCGTGCTGATGAAAAGCCTGTTCCAAAACTACGAAGCGCTCAGAGCAGGCCGCACACCTGCAAACGGGCAGGGCAAGCCATATTCCGACTACATGAAGTGGCTTGGAAAACAGGACAATGAAGAAGCGGAAGGCTACTGGAGCGAACGCTTGGCGGATTTTGAACAGCCAAGCGTGCTCCCGGGCCGCTTGCCGGAGAAAAAAGACGAGTATGTGAACAGAGAATACTCATTTACATGGGATGAGGAACTGGTTGCACGCATTCAGCAAACGGCGAACCGCCATCAAGTGACGGGGCCTAACCTGTTTCAGGCGATCTGGGGAATCGTCCTCAGCAAATATAACTTTACAAATGATGTTGTCTTCGGCACGGTCGTATCGGGACGGCCGTCTGAAATCAACGGAATTGAAACAATGGCGGGGCTCTTTATCAATACCATTCCGGTGCGTGTAAAGGTTGATCAGCAGTCTACATTCGCTGATATTTTCACAGACGTTCAGCAGCATGCGGTGGAGGCGGAGCGCTACGATTACGTGCCGCTTTACGAGATTCAAAAACGTTCAGCCTTGGACAGTAGTCTTTTGAACCATCTCGTCGCTTTTGAAAATTATCCGCTTGATCAAGAGCTTGAAAACGGCAGCATGGAAGACCGGCTCGGGTTCTCTATTAAGGTTGAGAGCGCATTTGAACAAACAAGCTTTGATTTCAACCTCATTGTTTACCCGGGTAAAACATGGACCGTCAAAATCAAATATAACGGCGCTGCATTTGATTCTGCTTTTATTGAACGGACAGCAGGACATCTCACCCGCATGATGACAGCCGCTGTTGAGCGGCCGGACGCTTTTGTGCGTGAGCACGGGCTTGTGGGAGAAGAAGAGCAGCGGCAAATTGTGGAGACCTTTAACAGCACTTCATCAGAACTCCCTGAAGGAATGGCTGTTCATCAAGTATTTGAAGAACAAGCAAAGCGGACACCGGCAAGTACTGCCCTCGTATATGAAGGAGCCGAGCTGACATACCGCGAGCTGAACGAAGCGGCGAACCGCCTGGCGAGAAAGCTCATTGGGCAAGGTCTGCAAAAGGGTGAAGCGGCAGCCATTATGAATGACCGTTCGGCAGACACTGTTGCCGCCATGCTGGCTGTTTTAAAAGCAGGCGCCGCATATGTGCCGCTTGATCCCGCACTTCCGGAGGATCGGCTCCGTTTCATGGCGGAGGACAGCTCGATTCGGATCGCTTTAGCTGGAGAGGCATATACAAAACAGGCAAAGCAGCTGCAAGTACCGGTTCTCCCGCTGGAAGGCGTCTTTGAAGGGAATGAAACAGCTGACAATCTGAATCTGCCCGCCGATTCGTCTGACCTGGCTTACATCATGTACACGTCAGGTTCGACCGGAAAACCGAAAGGCGTCATGATCGAACATAAAAGCATTCTGCTTCTCGTTAAAAATGCAGGATACGTTCCTGTTCATGAAGAAGACCGCATGGCGCAAACGGGAGCTGTCAGCTTTGATGCCGGTACATTTGAGGTCTTTGGCGCGCTGCTGAACGGGGCTGCGCTTTATCCGGTGAAAAAAGAGACACTGCTTGACGCGACACGGTTTTCAGCGTTCCTCCGTGAGCAGAAAATTACGACGATGTGGCTGACATCGCCATTATTCAACCAGCTTGCTGCAAAGGATGCCGGCATGTTCGGCACACTGCGCCATTTAATCATCGGCGGAGACGCGCTCGTGCCGCATATTGTAAGTAAAGTGAAACAGGCATCGCCGTCGCTTGCTCTGTGGAACGGATACGGACCGACAGAAAATACGACATTTTCTACAAGCTTTCTGATTGATCGCGAGTACAGCGGTTCAATTCCAATCGGGAAGCCAATCGGAAATTCCACTGCATACATCATGGATGAGCAGCAGCGCCTGCAGCCGATCGGCGCGCCCGGTGAACTGTGTGTCGGCGGAAGCGGCGTGGCACGGGGCTACGTCAACCTCCCAGAGCTGACGAAGAAGCAATTTCTCGAAGATCCATTCAGACCGGGTGAAAAAATTTATCGAACTGGCGACTTGGCGAGATGGCTTCCGGACGGGAATATCGAGTTTTTAGGAAGAATTGATAACCAGGTGAAGGTGCGCGGGTTCCGGATTGAGCTTGGTGAAATCGAAACCAAATTGAACATGGCCGAACATGTGACAGAGGCTGCCGTGATCATTCGCAAAAACAAAGCGGATGAAAATGAAATCTGCGCGTACTTTACAGCGGATCGCGAAGTGTCTGTGAGCGGGCTGAGAAAAACGCTGTCTCAATCATTGCCTGACTATATGGTTCCTGCCCATTTGATCCAGATGGACAGCCTGCCGCTTACACCAAACGGAAAAATCAATAAAAAAGAACTGCCTGCGCCTCAATCAGACGCTGTGCAGTCTGAATATGCAGCACCCAAAACAGAGAGTGAAAAGAAATTAGCCGAGATTTGGGAAGGGATACTCGGCGTTAAAGCAGGCGTTACCGATAACTTCTTCATGATCGGCGGACATTCTCTGAAGGCCATGATGATGACGGCGAAAATTCAAGAGCATTTCCACAAGGAAGTACCGATTAAAGTGCTTTTTGAAAAGCCGACCATCCAAGAACTGGCACTGTATTTGGAAGAGAGCGAAAGCAAGGAGGAGCAGACGTTTGAACCGATCAGGCAAGCACCTTATCAGCAGCATTATCCTGTTTCCCCGGCCCAGCGGAGAATGTACATCCTCAATCAGCTTGGACAAGCAAGCACAAGCTACAACGTCCCTGCTGTACTTTTGCTGGAGGGAGAAGTAAACAAAGACCGGCTTGAACATGCGATTCAGCAATTAATCAACCGGCACGAAATTCTCCGTACGTCGTTTGACATGATAGACGGAGAAGTCGTACAGACCGTTCATAAAAACATATCGTTCCAGCTGGAGGCTGCCAAGGGACGGGAAGAAGACGCGGAAGAGCTGATCAAATCGTTTATTCAGCCGTTTGAGTTAAACCGCGCGCCGCTCGTCCGTTCGAAGCTTGTCCAGCTTGAAGAAGAACGCCATCTGCTGCTCATTGATATGCACCATATCATTACAGACGGCAGCTCGACAGGCATTCTCATCGGCGATCTCGCCAAAATCTATCAAGGCGCAGAACTGGAGCTCCCGCAGATTCACTATAAAGATTACGCTGTCTGGCAAAAAGAACGTGCGGATCATCAAAAGGATGAAGCATACTGGCTGGATACGTTTAAAGGCGAGCTGCCGGTTCTTGATCTTCCGGCGGATTTCCCGCGGCCTGCAGAACGGAACTTTTCCGGGGAGCGCGTCATGTTCGGGCTGGATAAACAAATCACGGCTCAAATTAAATCGCTGCTGTCAGAAACAGACACAACAATGTACATGTTCCTTTTAGCCGCATTTCATGTACTGCTTTCTAAGTACGCGTCACAGGATGACATCATCGTCGGCTCACCGACTGCGGGCAGAACGCATCCTGATCTGCAAGGTGTGCCGGGTATGTTTGTCAACACAGTGGCATTACGGACAGCGCCTGCGGCGGACAAAACCTTTGCGCAATTCCTAGACGAAGTCAAAACGGTCAGTCTTCAAGCATTCGAGCACCAAAGCTATCCGCTTGAGGAACTGATTGAAAAACTGCCGCTCACAAGGGACACAAGCCGAAGCCCGCTGTTCAGCGTCATGTTCAACATGCAGAACATGGAGATTCCTTCTTTGAAATTAGGAGATTTGAAGATTTCTTCCTATTCCATGCTTCATCACGTGGCGAAATTTGATCTGTCCTTGGAAGCTGTCGAACGGGAAGAAGAAATCGGTTTAAGCTTTGACTACGCAACTGCCTTGTTTAAGGACGAGACGATCCGCCGCTGGAGCAGCCACTTCGTCAATTTGATCAAAGCAGCTGCGGTTAATCCGAACGTACGGCTGTCTGATTTAGAGATTCTTTCACCAGTTGAAACGGCAGCTTTGCTTGAAGAGAAAAAACAAACCACTCATTCTGGCAATGATACGTTTGCGTCACTTTTCGAAAAACAGGTGCAGCAAACACCTGATCATCCGGCTGTGATTTGTGGCGGAAATCAGCTGACCTACCGTGAGCTCGATGAACAGGCGAACCAGCTGGCGCATCATTTGCGCGCGCACGGGGCAGGAAGTGAAGACATCGTAGCCGTCGTCATGGATCGTTCAGCTGACCTAATGACAGCTGTTCTTGGTGTCATGAAGGCGGGAGCAGCTTTCCTTCCGATTGATCCGGATACGCCTGAGGAACGAATCCGCTATTCATTAGAAGACAGCGGTGCGAGATTTACAGTCGTGAATGAAAGAAATATGACTGCCATAGGGAAATATCAAGGAACCGTCATCAGCATCGATCAAGCGGATTGGCGGAACGAAAGCAAGGAGCGTCCGGAACCGATTTCTGGGCCTCAGAATCTTGCATATATCATTTACACATCCGGCACGACCGGGAAGCCGAAGGGTGTGCAGATTGAGCACCGCAATCTGACAAACTATGTTTCTTGGTTTAGCAAAGAGGCAGGGCTGGCTGAAACGGATAAGTCTGTCTTGCTTTCGTCTTACGCATTCGACTTGGGGTATACAAGCATTTTCCCTGTGCTTCAAGCAGGCGGTGAGCTTCACATTGTGCCGAAAGAAACATATACGGCGCCCGATCAGATTGGCCGTTATATCAAGGAACACGGCATCACGTATATCAAGCTGACACCGTCTCTGTTCCATACGATGGTGAACACGGCCAGCTTTACAAAGGAGCCGCACTTTGAATCCCTGCGCTTGATTGTGTTGGGAGGAGAAAAGATCATTCCGGCTGATGTTTTAGCTTTCAGCAAGGTATATCAGCATACCGAATTTATCAATCACTACGGTCCGACCGAAGCAACGATCGGCGCCATTGCCGGACGGGTTGACCTGAGTGAACCTGACACATTCGCGAAACGGCCGACAATCGGACGGCCGATTGCCAATACCGGCGCACTTGTCTTAAATGAATCATTGAAGCTTGTGCCTTCGGGAGCGAGCGGCCAGTTATATATCACGGGGCAGGGGCTTGCCAGAGGATATCTCAGCCGTCCTCAGCTCACATCCGAGAAATTTGTGGAAAACCCGTATGCGCCGGGCAGCCTGATGTACAAGACCGGAGATGTCGTCCGGAGACTGGCTGTCGGCACGATTGAATTTATCGGCCGGGCTGATGATCAGGTGAAAATCCGCGGCTACCGCATTGAGCCGAAAGAAATTGAAACGGTCATGCTCAGCCTCAGCGAAGTTCAGGAAGCGGTTGTGCTTGCGGTTTCTGAGGGCGGGCTTCAGGAGCTTTGCGCGTATTATACGTCGGATCAAGCCATTGAAAAAGCAGAGCTCCGGAAACAGCTTTCACAAATACTGCCGTCTCATATGATTCCTGCCTTCTTTGTGCAGGTGGACGCTATCCCGCTCACGGCAAATGGGAAAACCGACAGAAACGCATTGCCGAAGCCGAACGCAGCGCAATCCGGATATGAAGCGTCAGCTGCTCCGGAAACAGCGCTTGAAGAAAGCCTTTGCCGCATCTGGCAGAAAACACTCGGCATTGAAGCGATCGGAATCGATGACAACTTCTTCGATTTAGGCGGCCATTCACTAAAAGGAATGATGCTCATCGCCAATATACAGGCAGAATTGGAGAAAACCGTGCCGCTTAAAGCGCTGTTCGAGCAGCCGACTGTACGCCAGCTGGCGGCTTATATGGAGGAATCGGCAGCATCAGGCGGCTATCGCATGCTGAAGCCTGCTGACAAACAGGATGTGTATCCATTGTCATCCGCGCAGAAACGGATGTACGTGCTCAATCAGCTTGACCGGCAGACGATCAGCTATAATATGCCATCGGTTCTTCTTATGGAAGGCGAGCTTCACATTTCGCGCCTGCGGGAATCACTCAACCAGCTCGTAAACCGTCATGAATCATTGCGCACGTCATTTACGGAAGCAGACGGAGAGCCTGTCCAGCGCATTGTTGAGGAGGCATCAATTGATCTTCACGTGTTTGATGCAGAAGAGGGCGAGGCGGAACAGAAGATTAAAGAATTTATCCGGCCATTCGACTTAAGCGGCGCTCCGCTCATTCGCGCGGCATTACTCCGAATCGCAGACCAAAAACATCTGCTTCTATTGGATATGCATCACATTATCGCGGATGGTGTATCAAGAGGTATTTTCGTTAAAGAATTGGCACTGCTTTATAAAGGCGAACAGCTTCCGAAGCCGAAGCTTCATTATAAAGATTTCGCTGTTTGGCAAAATGAAGCCGGACAGAAAGAACGGATGAAGGAGCATGAGCAATACTGGCTTTCAGTTCTCTCAGGCGAACTGCCGGAGCTTGACCTTCCGCTCGATTACACCCGACCGCCTATTCAAAGCTTTGAAGGGGATACCGTCCGTTTTCGTACGGAAAGCGGAACGGCAAAGGCGATTGAGAAACTGCTAGCAGAAACGGGAACGACTTTGCATATGGTGCTTCACACCGTCTTCCATGTCTTTTTAAGCAAAATCTCCGGACAGCGGGATATCGTGATCGGCTCGGTTACAGCAGGCCGCACGAATGCCGACGTGCAAAACATGCCGGGGATGTTCGTCAATACGCTCGCACTGAGAATGGAAGCAAGGGAAGAGCAGACATTTGCAGAGCTTCTGGAGCAAGCGAAGGAGACAAATCTGTCAGCGCTTGAGCATCAGGAGTATCCGTTTGAAGACCTGGTCAACCAGTTAGACCTCCCTCGGGATATGAGCCGGAATCCTTTGTTTAACGTGATGGTTACGACAGAAAACCCTGATAAAGAACAGCTTGAGCTGCAAGATCTCACAATTTCACCTTATGAGGCACATCAAGGAACATCCAAGTTTGACCTCACATTAGGCGGTTTCGCTGACGAAAACGGCATCGGTCTGCAGCTGGAATATGCGACTGACCTATTCTCAAGAGAAACTGCTGAGCAATGGAGTGAATACGTCCTCCGCTTATTGAAGGCTGTGGCGGAAAATCCAAACCAGCCGCTTTCCGTCCTGTCACTCGTCAACGAGACAGAAAAACAAACGCTTTTGGAGGCATGGAAAGGAAAACCACTGCCTGTGCCGACAGACAAAATGGTTCATCAGCTGTTTGAAGAAACGGCTCAGTGCCACAAAGACCGCCCGGCTGTCACGTATAACGGGCAGTCATGGACGTACGGTGAGCTGAATGCGAAGGCGAACCGTCTGGCGCGGATTCTGATTGACTGCGGCATCAGTGCGGATGAGCGCGTCGGCATTCTGACGAAGCCGTCGCTTGAAATGTCCGCCGCGGTGCTTGGTGTCCTGAAGGCGGGAGCGGCATTTGTGCCGATTGACCCTGACTATCCGGATCAGCGGATTGAATATATCCTGCAGGACAGCGGTGCGAAGCTTCTCTTGAAACAGGAAGGCATTTCAGTGCCGGACAGCTATACGGGCGAGGTTATTCTTCTTGACGGCAACCGCACGATCCTGAGTCTGCCGCTTGATGAAAACGATGAGGAAGATCCGCAGACCGACACAACCGCGGATCACCTTGCTTATATGATTTACACGTCAGGAACGACCGGACAGCCGAAGGGTGTTATGATCGAGCACCATGCGCTTGTCAACCTGTGCTTCTGGCATCATGACGCGTTCGGCATGACAGCGGAGGACCGCAGTGCGAAGTACGCGGGCTTCGGGTTCGACGCTTCCATTTGGGAGATGTTCCCGACCTGGACGATCGGCGCCGAGCTTCATGTCATTGATGAAGCGATCCGCCTTGATATCACCCGCCTGAATGATTATTTCGAAACGCACAACGTCACAATCACGTTCCTGCCGACACAGCTGGCGGAACAGTTCATGGAGCTTGAGAACACATCACTTCGCGTGCTCTTGACCGGAGGGGACAAGCTGAAGCGTGCGGTTAAGCAGCCGTACACGATTGTCAACAACTACGGGCCGACCGAAAACACTGTCGTTGCGACGAGCACAGAAATCAATCCGGAGGAAGGATCGCTTTCCATCGGGCGCGCGATCGCCAATACGAGAGTGTACATTCTCAGCGAAAGCCATCAGGTTCAGCCGGAAGGCGTGGCCGGAGAGCTTTGTGTGGCGGGACGCGGACTGGCGCGCGGCTATCTGAACAGGGAAGACGAAACCGCGAAGCGGTTTGTCGCCGATCCGTTCGTGCCGGGTGAACGCATGTACAAAACAGGCGATTTGGTGAAATGGACGAACGGCGGCATCGAATACATCGGCCGGATCGACCAGCAGGTCAAAGTCCGCGGCTACCGAATCGAGCTGTCAGAAATTGAAGTGCAGCTGGCTCAGCTTTCTGAGGTGCAGGATGCGGCAGTGACAGCTGTAAAAGATAAAGGCGGCAATACAGCGATCGCGGCGTATGTCACACCGGAAACAGCTGACATAGAAGCGCTGAAGTCAGCTCTGAAGGAAACCCTGCCGGACTACATGATCCCGGCGTTCTGGGTGACATTAAACGAGCTTCCGGTTACCGCAAACGGAAAAGTAGACCGCAAAGTGCTGCCGGAGCCGGACATCGAAGCAGGGGGCGGGGAATACAAAGCGCCGTCCACTGATATGGAAGAGCTGCTTGCCGGCATTTGGCAGGACGTGCTCGGTATTTCTGATGTCGGTGTCAGCGACAATTTCTTCTCGCTCGGCGGAGATTCCATTAAAGGAATCCAGATGGCGAGCCGCTTGAACCAGCACGGCTGGAAGCTGGAAATGAAGGATCTCTTCCAGCACCCGACGATTGAAGAACTGACACAATACGTGGAGCGTGCCGAAGGCAAACAGGCAGACCAAGGCCCTGTGGAGGGCGAAGTTATCCTGACGCCGATCCAGCGCTGGTTCTTTGAAAAGAACTTCACGAACAAACACCACTGGAATCAGTCGGTCATGCTTCATTCTGCGAAGGGCTTCGATCCGGAACGGGTTGAAAAGACATTGCAGGCACTGATTGAACATCATGACGCGCTGCGCATGGTCTACCGTGAAGAAAACGGCGATATCATTCAAGCGTATAAACGGATAGACGAATGCGAGGTCAGCTTCGAAATCGTTGATCTGTACGGCTCAGATGAAGATATGCTGAAAAGCCAGATTAAGGTTCTCGCTGACAGTCTGCAAAGCAGTCTCGACCTGCAAAACGGTCCGCTTCTGAAAGGGGAGCTATATCGCACGGAAGCAGGGGATCATCTGCTCATCGCTGTACACCATCTCGTGGTCGACGGCGTATCATGGCGGATTTTACTTGAGGACTTTGCATCAGGCTACGTGCAGGCTGAGAACGAAGAGAAAATCGTCTTCCCGCAAAAAACGAACTCCTTCAAGGATTGGGCGGAAGAATTGGCGGCATTCAGCCAATCAGCACACCTTTTGCAGCAGGCTGAATACTGGGCGCAAATTGACGCTGAAGAGGTTTCTGCTGTACCGAAGGATGATGAAACAGAGGAGCGGGTTGTCAAACATACATCATCCGTCATCTGCGAATTAAATGAAGAAGACACTAAACACCTCTTAACAGATGTTCATCAGCCATATGGAACCGAGATCAATGACATTCTCCTCAGTGCGCTCGGATTAACGATGAAAGAATGGACAGACGGTGTCAAAATAGGCATCAATCTTGAGGGGCACGGACGGGAGGACATCATCCCGAATGTGAACATCTCCAGAACGGTTGGCTGGTTTACGGCACAATATCCTGTTGTGCTCGACATGTCTGAAACAGATGTCTCAGCGGTCATCAAAGCAGTCAAAGAAAACCTGCGCCGCGTTCCGGACAAAGGCGTCGGATACGGCATTCTCCGCTACTTTACAGAACAAGCGGGAGCGCAAGGCTTCACACCGGAAATCAGTTTTAACTATTTAGGCCAATTCGACAGTGAAGTGAAAACGGATTTCTTTGAACCGTCTGCTTTCGATATGGGACGCCAAGTGAGCGAAGAATCAGAAGCCCTGTACGCTTTAAGCTTCAGCGGCATGATCAGAAACGGACGTTTTGTCCTTTCTTGCTCCTACAATGAGAAGGAATATGAAAGAGCAACGGTCGAAGCACAAATGGAGCGGTTTAAAGAAAACCTCCTCCTGATCATCCGCCATTGTACGGAGAAAGAGGACAAGGAATTCACACCGAGCGACTTCAGTGCGGGAGACCTTGAAATGGATGAGATGGGCGATATCTTTGACATGCTTGAGGAAAATTTGAAATAAAAATGCAAGGGAATTACAGAAGGCGGGAGCGAAACATATGAGTCAATTTAGCAAAGATCAGGTTCAAGATATGTATTACCTATCGCCGATGCAGGAGGGGATGCTGTTTCATACCATCCTTAATCCCGGCCAGAGCTTTTACCTTGAACAAATTACGATGAAAGTAAAGGGCGACTTCAATATCAAATGCCTTGAAGAAAGCATGAATGTCATCATGGACCGGTACGATGTATTTCGTACCGTGTTCATTCACGAAAAAGTAAAAAGGCCCGTTCAAGTCGTATTAAAAAAACGTCGATTTCATATAGAAGAAATAGATCTGACGCATTTATCCGAAAGTGAACAAACGGACAAAATCAATGAATACAAAGCACAGGATAAGATCAAAGGCTTTGATTTAACGCGGGATATTCCGATGAGGGCAGCCATCTTCAAAAAAGCTGACAACAGCTTTGAATGGGTGTGGAGCTACCACCACATTATTTTGGACGGATGGTGCTTCGGCATCGTCGTGCAGGATCTGTTTAAGGTATACAATGCTTTGCGCGAACAAAAGCCGTACAGTCTGCCGCCTGTCAAACCGTATAAGGAATACATCAAGTGGCTTGAAAAGCAGGATAAACAAGCATCGCTCCGCTACTGGCGCGAGTACTTGGAAGACTTTGAAGGACAGACGACGTTTGCGGAGCAAAGAAAGAAACAAAAGGAAGGGTACGAACCGAAAGAACTTCTCTTCTCACTGCCGGAAGCGGAAACAAAAGCTTTTACAGAGCTTGCGAAATCTCAGCACACCACTTTGAGTACCGCTTTACAGGCAGTTTGGAGCGTACTGATCAGCCGTTATCAGCGGTCTGACGATTTGGCTTTCGGTACAGTCGTTTCCGGGCGTCCCGCGGAAATCAAAGGCGTTGAACATATGGTCGGCCTGTTTATCAACGTTGTTCCAAGAAGAGTGAAATTGGCTGAAAACATGACGTTCAACGGTTTGCTCAAGCAGCTTCAGGAGCAGTCACTTGAGTCAGAACCGCATCAATATGTGCCGCTTTATGACATCCAAAGCCAAGCCAACCAGCCGAAATTGATTGACCACATCATCGTGTTTGAAAATTATCCGCTTCAGGATGAAAGCAATGAAGAAAGCGGACAAAACGGATTCGATATGGAGGATGTCCATGTATTTGAGAAGTCAAATTACGATCTCAATTTGATGGCCTCCCCGGGTGACGAAATGCTGATCAAGCTTGCCTATAATGAGAATGTGTTTGATGAAGCGTTTATGCTGCGCTTAAAATCCCAGCTTCTCACAGCGATTCAGCAGCTTATTCAGCATTCGGATCAGCCTGTCAGCACCATTGATTTCATTGACGAAAAAGAAAAAGAGTACTTGCTTAACGGCTTAAATCCGGCACCTCAAACGTGTGAGCCAAAACCTCTGACGGATTGGTTCAAGGAGGCGGTGGACGTCAATCCAAGTGCACCGGCGCTCACATTTGCAGGCCGAACGCTGTCCTATCACGAATTAGACGAGGAAACGAACCGCCTCGCACGCCGTTTGCAAAAGCAAGGGGCAGGCAAAGGCTCAGTTGTTGCATTGTACACGAAGCGCTCGCTGGAACTGGTGATTGGGATTCTCGGTGTGTTAAAAGCGGGAGCTGCTTATGTGCCGGTTGATCCTAAGCTGCCGGATGACCGAATTTCATATATGCTGACCGACAGCGGGGCGGCTTGTCTGCTTACACATCAAGAGATGAAAGAGCAAGCGAATCGGCTGCCATTTACAGGCCAAACACTCATCATTGATGATCCCATCCGTTTTGAAGAAGAGGCAAGCGATCCTGAAACCGCGATTGCACCCGATGATGCGGCGTATATCATGTATACATCAGGCACAACCGGAAAACCAAAGGGAAATATCACGACGCATGCCAATATTCAAGGATTAGTGAAGTACGTTGACTACATGACGTTTTCTGAAAAAGACACGTTCTTATCTGTATCGAATTACGCTTTTGACGCATTTACCTTTGATTTCTACGCTTCCATTTTGAATGGAGCAAGGCTGATTATCGCAGATGAAAATACACTGCTTGATACAGACCGTCTCACGAGTCTCATCCGTCAAGAGAATGTCAGCGTCATGTTTGCGACCACAGCTTTATTTAATCTTCTCACAGATGCAGGAGAGGATTGGCTGAAGGGGCTTCGCTGTGTGTTATTTGGCGGGGAACGCGCGTCTGTGCCTCACGTCAGGAAAGCGCTGCGGATCATGGGGCCGGGCAAGCTGATTAACTGCTACGGCCCGACTGAGGGCACGGTGTTTGCAACAGCACACGTTGTGCACGGGATTCCGGAGTCTATCTCCTCACTGCCGATCGGAAAGCCGATCAGCAACGCAAGTATTTATATTCTCAATGAATCAAATCAGCTCCAGCCATTCGGAGCGGTCGGTGAACTATGCATCAGCGGAATGGGCGTATCAAAAGGCTATGTAAACCGTGATGAGCTGACCAAGCAGAAATTTACCGCCAACCCGTTCAAACCGGGAGAAACACTTTACCGCACCGGGGATCTCGCTCGCTGGCTGCCTGACGGTACGATTGAATACGCCGGCCGCATTGATGATCAAGTGAAAATACGGGGACACCGGATCGAGCTGGAAGAAATCGAAAAGCAGCTGCAGGAATATCCCGGAGTAAAAGACGCGGTCGTCGTGGTGGACCGCCGCGAGTCTGGGGACGCATCAATTAACGCCTACCTCGTGAACCGGACACAGCTTTCAGCAGGAGACGTTAAGGCACACCTGAAAAAACAGCTTCCTGCTTATATGGTGCCGCAGACATTTACGTTCTTGGACGAGCTTCCTTTAACAACAAACGGAAAAGTCAATAAACGTCTGCTGCCAAAACCGGAGCAAGATCAGATATCGCAAGAATGGATTGGGCCTCGAAATGAAACGGAAGAAACAATCGCGCAAATCTGGTCCGAGATTCTCGGCAGAAAACAAGTCAGCATCCATGACGATTTCTTCGAGCTTGGCGGCCATTCCTTAAAGGCGATGACAGCCGCTTCTCGCATCAAAAAAGAGCTCGGAATTGACCTTCCGGTGAAGCTATTGTTTGAAGCGCCGACGATTGCCGGCATTTCAGCATATCTGAAAAACGGAGGCTCAGAAGGACTTCAGGACGTTACAATCATGAATCCGGATCAGGATGACATCATTTTCGCATTCCCGCCGGTATTGGGATATGGCTTAATGTATCAGAATCTGGCCAAGCAATTGCCGTCATACAAGCTGTGCGCCTTTGACTTTATTGAAGAGGAAAACCGTCTTGACCGTTATGCCGCTCTGATCAAGGAGCTTCAGCCGGAAGGTCCTGTGACACTGTTTGGTTATTCAGCAGGATGCAGCCTGGCGTTTGAAGCCGCTAAAAAACTTGAAGAGCAGGGACGCACCGTACAGCGGATTATCATGGTGGATTCCTATAAAAAACAAGGCGTCAGTGATCTGGACGGACGCACGGTCGAAAACGATGTCGAGGCGCTGATGAATGTAAATCGGGACAATGAAGCGCTCAATAGCGAAGCCGTCAAGCAGGGGCTCAAGAAAAAAACACATGCCTTCTACTCATACTACGTCAACCTGATCAGCTCGGGCCAAGTGAAAGCGGACATTGATTTGCTGACCTCTAATATTGACTTTGAAATGCCTGAATGGCTTTCATCGTGGGAAGAGGCGACAACGGGCGCTTATCGTGTGAAAAAAGGCTTCGGTACACACGCCGAAATGCTGCAGGGCGAATGTCTTGATAGGAATGCCGGGATTTTGCGCGAATTTCTTAATAAACAAACCATAACGCTTTCTTAAGGAAGCGATGAAAGGGGGAGCCGGCCAATGAGCCAACTCTTCAAATCATTTGATGCATCGGAAAAAACGCAGCTGATCTGTTTTCCGTTTGCCGGCGGCTACTCGGCGTCATTTCGCCCTCTCCATGCTTTTTTGCAGGGGGAGTGTGAAATGCTTGCAGCTGAACCGCCCGGGCACGGCACGAATCAGACGTCAGCCGTTGAGGATCTCGAGCAGCTGACTGATTTGTACAAGCAAGAATTACATTTGCATCCAGATCGGCCGTTTGTGCTGTTCGGGCACAGCATGGGCGGCATGATCACCTTCAGGCTGGCACAAAAACTGGAGCGTGAAGGCATTTTTCCGCAGGCTGTGATTATTTCTGCGATTCAGCCGCCGCATATTCAGCGGAAAAAAGTATCGCATTTGCCTGATGATCAATTTCTCGATCATATTATCAAATTAGGCGGAATGCCCGCAGAGCTCGTTGAAAATAAAGAAGTTATGTCATTTTTCCTTCCTTCGTTCAGATCGGATTACCGGGCTCTTGAACAATTCGAGCTTAACGACATGACACCAATCCAATCGCCGGTCCACGTCTTTAACGGACTGAATGACGAAAAATGCATCCGGGATGCGGAAGGCTGGAAGAAGTGGGCGAAACACATCACGTTCCATGAATTTGACGGCGGGCATATGTTTCTGCTGTCAAATACGGAGGAAGTGGCGGAACGGATTTTTGCGATTTTGAATCAGCATCCGATTTCCAGTTCCTAATGAAAAAGCGGACAGCACTGTGCTGTTCGCTTTTTTTATATAGAATGTAAATTTTTTCATGATATAATAGTCGCAATACTCAAATAAAGGAAGGTCAGGAAAAATGTCTCGGCACATCCTTCGCGCGTCTCCTAAGATGAAATGGTTAGTATTGCTGTTCACGTTTGTCTTCGCCATCGGAATGAACTCATTCAGAAATTCCTTTCAATTTTTTATGCTCCCGATGGCAGAGACCTTTCACGCCGACCGGTCGCTGATTTCGGCTTCCGTCAGCATTTTTATGATCACAACAGGTGTCGTTCAGTTTTTTGTCGGCTTTTTTATTGACCGGTTCAGCGTCAGAAAGATTATGGGGATCGGCGCCATTTGTATCAGCGCAAGCTTTTTGGCGCTTCCGCATTCGCCGAATGTCCATCTATTTTCCGTGATCTACGGAGTGCTCGGCGGAATCGGCTATTCCTGCGCGGTTGGCGTGACGACACAGTATTTTATCAGCCGCTGGTTTGACACGCATAAAGGCTTGGCGCTCGCCATTTTGACCAATGCAAATTCAGCCGGTTTGCTGCTGCTGTCACCGATTTGGGCTGCGGCTCCTTACTATGCAGGCTGGCAAACTGCGTATACAATATTGGGCATTTTCTTAGCGGCTGTCCTGCTGCCTCTTTTGGTCTTCGGAATGAAGCACCCGCCCAATGTCCAAGGGCAGTCCGTGAAAAAATCTTATGACTGGCAGGGATTTTGGAAGGTGTTAAAGCAGTCCCGCCTCATTCATATCCTGTACTTCGGCGTATTTACGTGCGGATTTACGATGGGAATCATTGATGCTCATCTCGTTCCAATGCTGGAGGATGCGCATGTCTCTCATATCAACGGAATGATGGCTGCATTCGGGGCATTTATTATCATCGGGGGATTATTGGCAGGATGGCTGTCAGATTTGCTTGGCAGCAGAAGCATGATGCTGTCCATTTTGTTTTTCATTCGTCTCATCAGCTTGATCTGCCTGCTCGTTCCCGCACTCGGCATTCATAACAGTGAGCTCTGGTACTTGGGCTTTACGCTGTTATTCGGACTCAGCTACACAGGCGTGATCCCGCTGACTGCTGCGTCCATTTCTGAAAGCTTTCAAACCGGGCTTATCGGCTCGCTCCTAGGCATCAATTTCTTTATCCATCAAATCGCCGGCGCTCTCAGTGTGTATGTGGGCGGATTGTTTTTTGACATGAATCATAATTATTTGCTGATTATTGTTGTGTGTTTGGTGCTTGTAAGTTTATCAGCATTATTGGAGCTGGCGCCAATCAAAAAAAACAATCATGTTCATAACGAAGAGAGTGTTGAGGGGTAAATCTCCATTAGCTGAAGAGAATGTTACTCAATGGAGCGGCATATCTCATTAACATAAAAAAGAGGGAAAACCCTCTTTTTAAATTTGTCATTTTACTTTTTTGGCACGTACATGTTCTTTTACAAGCTGTCTGAATGAGTGGAGCTCATTTTCGAATACAAAAAAACGTTTAGGAACTAAGATGACCTGGTGACTAGAAGTTTTGATAGAGAAAAAGTGTTTATATTCTGCAACTGCCTTTATTTCATCCCATTCAAACAATGTACTATAGTTTTTGGATTGAATTTGAATGCCTTGCCGGTTAATGGTATATGTCCTTTTGCGTTTTAGCCGTTTATTGTTCTTATAGCTGGTACGCAGCCTTATATAATGAAAAGCAATCAAAAGCAATGTAAAGATCAAGGATAGAATCGCTATGAAAATACCATTATATATCACTTCGAGTGTTTCGCTTTCATAAACGGTAATCGGAAATCCATAAAGCGAATACACCAATAAAGATAGAAGAAAAATATAAATAAAATAAAACAATGCTGATATTCTTTGCCGGGATAAAAAGTAACATCTCATATCTTGTAATGAAATGGCTCCCTCTAGGAAGAAACTGTGTTGAATCATTCTTACACTGCACCTCAAACCATTTTTTCTTCAACTCTAACATAACATCTCATTTGTTCATAGAAATGGATTTTTCGGTTTGCTTTCTTTTTCGGAGACCGGCATTGCTTCCCAGCACGCCGATGATAATACAAACCGCACCGGCAAGGTGATACCAGGCTAGGCTTTCGTTCAAAACCACAACTCCGGCAATCATCGTCACGATGGTGGACAAATGATTAAAGGCGCTCATTTTAAACGCCTCAATCCGGGACAGCGCATAGTTGGACATAAACGAAGTAACGAGCGAGGATAACACGCCCAAATACACTATCGCGAGGATAAAGCCGGGTTCCCGGAATGGATGGAAGTAAGTGCCGACCGTTCCGGAAGCGCCGTGCCGAACCAAGGCGATGGCATTGAAGACGACAAATCCAATCGCTGACATGATGTAGGTGAGCTCTATCAGCCGGAAACGCTGTGTCATTTTTCTTGCGGCGGTATTGTACATAGCTGAAGACAGAGCGGACAAGAGAATGAGTACAGATCCCTTTAGGCTGGCCGATTCAACGTTCACGCCCTTCATCACAAAAATAAACATGACCCCCGCAACTGATAACACGGTGAAGCCTTTTTGAGCCCACGTCGATCGCTCTTTTAAAAAATAAGCGGCAAAGACCATTGTGAAAATCGGAATCGATGCCTGAATGATCCCGGCTTCAGAGGATGACGAGTACACCAGGCCGAATGCCTGAAAGCTGAAAAACAGCGCCGGATACAGCAGGGCGAGCGGCAAAATAGCCATTACATCTTTTAAACGGATGGACAGCTTCACCCATCCGAATAAGACAGGTATAGTAGCCGCTGCAAACGCAAGGGTGAACCGGTGTGCAAGAATATCAAATGGTTCTGCCGATTGCAGCGCGATTTTTACGAAAAGAAAGGATAACCCGATAATCAAAGCGTTTAACATAGCTGCAAGATAAGCTGAGGTTTGCTGGTTTTTATACATACAGGAAGTGCTCCTTTATATAAATAATAGAGCCGGCCGCTCCCTTTTATTGTATGGGGTGGATAGGAACGGTACAATGAGAAAAACAATGAACTGTACCGGTACAAAACAGGGGGAGAAAGAATGGAGAAGTATATCAGTGTCTTCATACAGATAGAGGAAATGATGCAAAGCAGTGTCTATCAAGAAGGAGACAGGCTGCCTTCCATCAGGCAGCTGTCCGCCCGCTATCAAGTCAGCAAAAGCACGGTGATCCGCGCGCTGCAAGAGCTGGAAAAACGCCATCTCATCTATTCTGTTCCGAAAAGCGGCTATTATCTTGTGAAAAAGACGAGGAAGCCGCATCACGGCAAGTCAGGCCCAATCGACTTTGCAACGTCTGCGCCGGACCCTGATATTTTTCCGTATGTGGATTTTCAGCATTGCATCAACAAAGCGATTGATACATACAAGCATGATTTGTTTCTCTACGGAACGCCGAAGGGCCTCCCGTCGCTCATCCATGTACTGCGAAAGCTGTTTGCTGATCAGCAGGTATTTGCGGACGAGCGGCATATGTTTATCACATCCGGCGTCCAGCAGGCACTATCCCTGCTATGTGCAATGCCGTTTCCCAATGGGAAAGAGAAGATCGCCATTGAACAGCCAGGCTATCATTTGATGATTGAACAGCTGGAAACACTGGGCATCCCTGCATTCGGGATAAAAAGAACGGAGCAGGGGCTTGATTTAGCGGAAGTCGAGCGGCTGTTTCAAACAGAACCGATCAAATTTTTTTATACGATGCCACGCTTCCATAACCCGCTTGGGAGCTCACTGGCCGAACGGGACAAACGAGAGCTGGTAAGATTGGCGGCAGCCTATGACGTCTATCTTGTTGAGGATGACTATCTCGGTGATCTCGAGGAAAATAAAAAGGCAGACCCGCTGTACGCATACGATCTGTCCTCACATGTGATTTATTTAAAAAGCTTTTCAAAAATGATATTTCCCGGCCTTCGCGTGGGGGCCGCCGTTTTGCCAAATGCGCTGACTGACACATTTCATACGTACAAAAAGCTGAACGACATTGACTGCTCGATGATTTCTCAAGCCGCGTTAGAAATTTACATCAAAAGCGGAATGTTCGGCAGGCACAAGGAGAAAATCAGAAATTCCTATAAGGAACGGTTCCTCAGGCTTCATGAAGCCATTCAAACTCACGGACAATCGAGCCGCGGCCGCTTTCTATTTTCCAGCGGCCAGGCCCCGTGCATGCATACCCATCTGGTGCTTCCTGAGGACCTGCCGGCATCAAGAGTGATTCAAAAGATGAAAAAACAAGAGGTTCTCCTTGAAGCGATTGACCGCCATTATTTATCAGACTATCCGAAAGAAAATCTATTAAAAATCAATCTTTCCAATGTGAAGACTGAAGATATTGAGCGCGGCATTAAGCTGCTGATGAGCCATTTATAAAAGCGCTTCGTACGAGATCATCGTGATGTCCTCCGGGAAATCAGGTCGGGCGGCGCACACAGCCATTTTATAGCCGGGATCTACCTCATACGTTTTGATAAAGCAAGGCGTATGGTGTTCCGGAAGCTCGACGGATACTCGGCCATCCTCATGCAGGCGCACGGAGAAGGAGTCAAGCGGCAGCGACAGGCCTTTGCCTTCCTGCTTGATAAAGCTCTCTTTCATAGACCATAGATGATAAAAATAATCGTTTTGCTCGTCTTTATGTTTGGATAAAAGATCGCTGTACTCGTTCTTCGAAAAGAAACGTTCGGCAATCCCGAGGCTGATTGGCTTCATTTTTTCAATATCGACGCCGATCGGATCTGAATCAAACGCGCCGATGACCCAATGGCCGGAGTGGGAAATGTTAAAGTGGGCATTGGGGAGGTCAGGGATGCAAGGCTTCCCGTATTCCTGCGCGCTGAATCGGATATCGGCTTTATTCAGCTGGTACTGCTCGCTGATGACAGAGCGAACAAGCACATCTCCCAGCAGGGTGCGGTGAGCATCTTCTTTATGATAAAATCTCCGGCATTTCTCCCGTTTTTCAGCGGAAACGAAAGACATCAGCCGATCCGATTCTGCCTGTGAAAGCGGGCGGTCCATATAAATTCCGTAAATTTTCATTCTAGATCCTCCGTCTGCAAAAGATTGTCAAAACCATCCTATCATACTTCAACAAGACTCATATAGAGGAGAAAATAAAAAAACAAAGCCGAAGCGGCTTTGTTTTAGTGTATAGGCGGAGTTGCTTTCACAGCGGCTGTCCGCCTTGCCACAGCATAATTCAGCAGCTGGATTGATTGCGGCAATGAAAAGCGCAAAATGATACCGGTGAGGATGGCGGTTAAAATTGTACCTAACCCGATCGGACCGCCCATGCCCCATGCTGCAAACAAAATTGTTATTTCCATGCCGTTCCGCACCCATTGCACATTCCAGCCGGTTTTTTCTGTAATCAGCATCATCAGTGAATCACGCGGCCCCGCGCCAAGGCCCGCTGATACATAAACACCGACGCCGTAGCCAATCAGCAGCACGCCGAGAGAGAAGACGATGACGGAGCCTGTGTAGGTGGAGGGGGCAGGCAGAAGAAAATTGAAAAAATCTATAAAAACACCAATAAGCACCATGTTCAGGATCGCCCCAATTTTTGGCCAGGCCCTCGTAAACAACGATGTGAATCCGACGATGAGCGCTCCAATAATGATGGACCACTGGCCGACGGTAAGCCCGAAGTGCTGAAACAGGCTGTAATGAAATGCATCCCACGGACTGATCCCCAGCGTTTTTCCTTCTATCGTAAGGGATACACCAAAAGACAAAATAAGCAGACCGGCAAAATAAAATGTCCAGCGCAGAACAAGTTCTCGCTTCACGTGAAGTCCCTTCTTTCGTAAAAATCAATCGATTGTCATTGTAGCATATCTGACAAAAGGGCGGAATAGGCGAAAGGGGCTCAACAAAAAAACAGGGCCGCCGGCAGGCGCCCTGTTTAAGGTTTTACAACGGGTTCAAAATCCGATTCAAAAACCGCTGGGTCCGTTCTTCTTTTGGAGCAGAGAAAATTTCCTCAGGCGGCCCCTGCTCCACGATGACGCCGCCGTCTATGAAGACGACTTCGTCCGCCACTTCCTGGGCGAATTTGATTTCGTGGGTAACAACGACCATGGTCCAGCCTTCATTGGCTAAATCCTTGATAACCTTCAGTACGTCACCCACAAGCTCAGGGTCAAGCGCTGAGGTCGGTTCGTCAAACAGCATCAGCTCAGGCTGAATTGCCAGTGCGCGGGCGATGCCGACGCGCTGCTGCTGGCCGCCGGAAAGCTGGAACGGATATAAATCCATTTTGTCCTTCAATCCGACTTTCTCCAGAAGCTGAATCGCTTCTTTTCTGACTTCCTCTTTGTTTCGTTTTTGCACCTGAACGGGGCCTTCCATCACGTTTTCAAGGGCTGTGCGGTGAGGGAAGAGGTGATACGCCTGAAACACCATTCCCGATTTCCGGCGGAGCTGAAGGATATCCGACTGCTTCACTTTCTTTGAAAAATCGATGGAGAAATCATCAAATGCAAGCTCCCCGCGATTCGGGATCTCCAGCGCGTTCAGACAGCGAAGCAGCGTCGTTTTCCCTGAACCGGAAGGCCCAAGTATAGCGATGACTTTTCCTTTTTCTATCTTCATATCTATCTTTTTTAAAATTTCATTTTGACCGAATGATTTGTTTAATCCTTTAACGGAAAGCATACTCGGAACCTCCTTATTTGGCCACGTAGCGGTCAAGACGCCGTTCGATGACATGCTGGACGAGCGAAAGCAAGAAGCAGATCATCCAATAAATAAAGGCCGCTTCAATATAAATGACTAAAATCTGATCGAGATTGCGCGCGCCGATTTCCTGAGCTTTTCTGAACAGCTCAGCGACGAGAATCTGAGATGCAAGAGATGTATCTTTGATCAGGCTGATAAAGGTATTGGATAATGGCGGGATCGACACACGAAACGCCTGCGGCAAAATGACGCGGAACAGCGTCTTCTGGTGTGTCATGCCGATGGTATAGCCAGCTTCCCATTGCCCCTTCGGCACGGATAAAATAGATGCCCTGATGATTTCAGATGCATAGGCGCCGACGTTTAAGGAAAAGGCAATGACTGCGCTTGGAAAAGGATCTAGTGTAATGTTAAAGGCCGGGAACAGATAGAAAATGATGAACAATTGAACGAGTAGTGGAGTGCCGCGTACGGCGGATACGTATACGCTGAACACCCATCTCAAAGGTCTCACTTTCGACATTCTGGCAAGCGCCGTAATCAGCGCCAGTATCATTCCGAATATAAAGGAAAGAATCGTAAGGGGAATCGTATAGTAGATTCCCCCTGAAAGTATCGGCCAGAATGACTGCTGCACCAGATCCCACGGGATCGCCGTGCCAAGCGTCAGTGCCGGTATATTATTTAGAAACATCTTCGCCGAACCATTTTTTAGAGATTTTAGAAAGAGTCCCGTCCTCTTTCATTTCTTTTAATGCATTGTTGACTTGGTCGACAACCTCGCCGCTTCCTTTACGGAACGTGAAATACGTTTCCTGCGGATCGCCTGTTTCAAACGCGATTTTTACGTTTTTGTTGCCTGATGTTTTTAAATAGTTTAATACGGCAAGCTTATCGTTGTACGTCATGTCGACGCGGCCTTGCTGGATCATTTGAAGGGCCTGCGCCATGCCTTCAACGCCTTCTACTTTCGCGCCGGCATTTGCAGCTAGTTTGTTATAGTTGCTTGTCAGTGATTGAGCTGACGTTTTTCCTTTTACGTCTTTTTCAGACTTAATATCGTTGTTGTCTTTTTTCGTCACGACAACAGCTCTTGATGTTGTGTATTTGTCTGAGAAGTCATATTGGTTTTCACGATCTGTTTTTCCGACTTGGTTGGCAACGACGTCAAACCGTTTGGAATTCAGTCCTGCAAACATACTGTCCCACTGTGTTTCCTTGAATTCGGCTTTCAGTCCAAGGCGTTTTGCGACTTCTGTGATGACTTCCACGTCATAGCCAGTCAGCTTGTCAGTGTCTTTGTCATGATAAGTGAACGGTTCGTACGTTCCTTCTGTACCGACTGTCAGTACGCCTTTTTTCTTAATTGAAGCCCAAAGATCGCCGTTTTTTCCGTTATCTTTTGACTGATTGTCATTTCCTGCTCCGCAAGCTGCGAGAACTGCAATGCTTACGACCATGAATAAAGCTAAAAGTGCTTTTTTCATTCTATTCCCCACTTTTCTGATTAATTTTGTTGAAATGAAAAAATAGCTTACAAATCTAAAGGATAACTTTTTTTTAGTATGAGTCAAGTATTTGGTTTTCATGAGACAAAAACACTTAAAATAAATTCAAAAATTGCTGTACCGGTTTTGGCAAATAACTGTCAGTTCTCCACATGACAGCCGGTGTCATAACAAAGGGGTTGTTTTCGATTTTAACTGTGTGAATGTGGTTTCTCATATGAACAGGAATCATGGTGACGGGCAGAATGGACGCGCCAAATCCTGATGAGACGAGACTGAGCAGTGTTGCTGAGTCGTGGCATTCACAAACAATACGCGGCTCCAGCTGAAGACGCTGAAATTCATTCATAACCTGGTTATAAACGCCTTTTCCGTTCACAGGCCGCAGCAGAATCAGCGGGAAAGAAGGGATGTCCTCCATTTGAATGGTGTCTCCGCATGTATACCCGGCATCATCAGAAAGAACGAGCACACATGGAATGTCGTCAAGCTTTTTAAATTGGACGGTATCGCTTTTTATCATGGTTGTCGTGACAGCGGCGTCGATTTGCCGGCTTTCCAGCAGCTCTAACAGCGTTGCCGGTTCGTTCTCCCAAATATTAAAGGTGAGGTGCGGATATCTTTCTTTCATTTGCGTCACCTTCTCAAGCATAAGAGAGGCGCAATAAATCGTCGAACCCACAGCCAGCGTGCCGGCAACCTCCTCCCTCAGCTCTTGTACCTCAATGACCGCATCTTCAAACCTGTGCAGAATCTCTTTGGCTCTTTTGAGAAAAATGCTTCCTTCATATGTAAGAGTCATTTGTTTTTTCTTATTACGGTCAAACAATACAACACCCAGCTCATCCTCCAGCTGTTTGAGCTGCCTGCTTAGCGGCGGCTGCGCCATATGGAGTTTTTTGGCGGCAGAGGTGATCTTTTGTTCTTGGGCAATGGTAATGAAATATCGCAGCTGACGAATGTCCAAAGAAGGGCCTCCTTTTATATACCTTTTAGGTATTGATTATAGATTTAACGAATATTTTTCATATGGATATATCAGGAGTATGATTGAAATGAAGACAGAATTCAAGCGTGAAGGAGGGGCAAAATTTGAAACTCGTTGTCGGAATGACAGGGGCAACAGGGGCTATCTTCGGTGTCAGGCTATTAGAATGGCTGAAGGCAGCGGAAGTGGAAACCCATCTCGTTGTGTCTCCTTGGGCTAACGTTACCATCAAACATGAAACAGGCTACACGTTAAAAGAAGTTGAAAAGCTGGCCACATACACATACTCGCACAAGGACCAGGCGGCTGCCATCTCCAGCGGCTCGTTTGATACCGATGGCATGATTGTGGCGCCGTGCAGTATGAAATCGCTTGCGAGCATCCGCACCGGGATGGCGGATAATCTGCTGACTCGCTCGGCTGATGTCATGCTGAAAGAGCGGAAAAAGCTCGTTCTCTTAACAAGAGAGACACCTTTGAACCAGATTCATCTCGAAAATATGCTTGCACTCACAAAAATGGGGACGATTATTCTTCCTCCTATGCCGGCGTTTTATAATCAGCCGAGCAGCTTAGAAGAAATGGTTGACCATATTGTATTCAGAACTTTGGACCAATTCGGCCTGCGCCTTTCTGAGGCAAAGCGCTGGAATGGAATTGAAAAACAAAAAGGAGGAGCTTGATGATGGCTTATCAAGATTTCAGAGAATTTCTCGCTGCCCTTGAAAAAGAGGGACAATTGTTAACGGTGAATGAAGAGGTAAAGCCTGAGCCTGATCTGGGAGCAGCTGCACGGGCAGCCAGCAACCTCGGCGATAAAAGCCCTGCACTGTTATTTAACAATATTTACGGCTACAACAATGCGCAAATCGCGATGAATGTCATCGGCTCTTGGCCGAACCACGCGATGATGCTGGGACTGCCGAAAGATACACCGGTGAAAGAACAGTTTTTTGAATTTGCGAAGCGATATGAACAGTTTCCGATGCCTGTCAAACGCGAAGAAACAGCGCCATTTCATGAAAATGAAATCACAGAGGACATCAATTTGTTCGATATCCTGCCTCTTTTCAGGATTAACCAAGGAGACGGCGGTTACTATTTAGACAAAGCATGCGTCATCTCCCGCGACCTTGAGGACCCTGACAACTTCGGCAAACAGAATGTCGGCATATACAGAATGCAGGTAAAGGGAAAAGACCGCCTCGGTATTCAGCCTGTGCCGCAGCATGATATTGCAATCCATCTGCGCCAAGCCGAAGAACGCGGCATCAATCTTCCGGTCACGATTGCGCTCGGATGTGAACCGGTCATTACAACCGCGGCATCCACTCCGCTTCTCTATGATCAATCCGAATACGAAATGGCGGGAGCAATCCAAGGAGAACCGTACCGCATCGTAAAATCAAAGCTGTCTGACCTTGATATTCCATGGGGAGCAGAAGTTGTGCTCGAGGGAGAAATCATTGCCGGAGAACGTGAATATGAAGGGCCATTCGGTGAATTTACAGGGCACTATTCCGGCGGACGCAGCATGCCGATTATCAAAATTAACCGCGTGTATCACAGAAACAACCCGATTTTTGAACATTTATACTTAGGCATGCCGTGGACAGAATGTGATTACATGATCGGCATTAATACTTGTGTGCCGCTGTATCAGCAGTTAAAAGAAGCGTATCCGAATGAAATTGTGGCTGTGAACGCCATGTACACACATGGTTTAATCGCGATTGTATCAACAAAAAACCGCTATGGCGGATTTGCGAAAGCGGTCGGCATGCGCGCGCTCACAACCCCGCACGGACTAGGCTACTGCAAAATGGTTATCGTTGTTGACGAGGATGTCGATCCATTCAACCTGCCGCAGGTCATGTGGGCGCTCTCTACAAAAATGCACCCGAAACACGATGCGGTCATTATACCGGATTTATCTGTCCTGCCGCTTGACCCGGGATCCAATCCATCAGGAATCACGCACAAAATGATTCTTGATGCCACAACACCTGTTGCGCCGGAAACAAGAGGCCATTATTCACAGCCGCTTGATTCTCCATTAACAACAAAAGAATGGGAACAAAAACTAATGGACTTGATGAATAAATAAGGAAAGGATGATTCGACATGCATACATGTCCTCGATGTGATTCAAAAAAAGGAGAAGTCATGAGTAAATCGCCTGTAGAAGGAGCATGGGAAGTCTATCAATGCCAAACATGTTTTTTTACATGGAGATCATGTGAACCGGAAAGTATTACAAATCCGCAAAAATATAATCCGGCCTTTAAAATCGATCCAAAAGAAACAGAAACAGCGGTTGAAGTTCCCGCTGTTCCGGAACGAAAGGCCTGATCGGCGTGAACCGACTATCAGACCGTCTCTTTGAGCTGCTTGACGGGGAACGTTTGAAAGAAAAGCAGCATGAAGCCTTCGTTCTGCACACGGTATCGGAGGACGGCTGGCCGCATGCCGCTATGATCAGCGCCGGAGAAATCATCGCTCTGAATCGGACGGATATCCGGATCGCCCTGTGGAAAAACACAGAGACCGCGGGAAATATCCTTCGCACGGGACAAGCCCAGCTTACTGCATGGTGGAAAGGAGCCGCTCATTACGTGAAACTGCAATGTGAGCCGCTCCCGCCGCTGAACGATGCGGTCTATGACAGGGAACGCTTTGCCTGCCGTATCGCTTCAGCTAAGGAGGATGTTGCAAAGTACGCTGATATAACTTCCGGGGTCAGGATACAGCTTCACAATGCTGAAGAGGTGCTGAACAGATGGGAAGCAACGCTTGAGGAATTAAAACGATAAATGAAAAAGCCTGACGCCATGCGTCAGGCTTTTATTAGTATAATGAACCATATAAAGATAAAGGGGGCGTGAGGAATGGTCACAAAGGGGATCTGTCATTTAGACGGTTTTGATTTATCTTATTGTATTGAAGGAGAGGGCGCGCCGATTCTCGTAATCGGCAGTGCGGTTTACTACCCGCGTCTATTTCATCAGGATATCAAACAGAAATATCAATGGATATTTGCCGATCACAGGGGTTTTGCCAAGCCGGCGCGGGCGCTGCGGCCGGAAGATCAAAGCCTGGATGCAGTTTTGGACGATATTGAAGCGATAAGACGCCATCTTCAGCTTAAGGATGTTATCATCATGGGACATTCTGGGCACGCGTTTATGGCATTAGAATACGCCAGAAAGTACCCTGAGCATGTGCGAAAGGCCGTGCTCCTCAATTCAGCGCCTGATAACAGTCAAAAGAGACAGCGGGACAGTGAAGCGTTTTTTAGGGAAACAGCCAGCCCCGAGAGAAAGAAACGCTTCGAAAAAGATATTGCAAGTTTAGCAGGTGACATAGAAAAAGATCCTGAAAGGCGTTTCGTGCACATGTGCATTCGAGCTGAAGCGAAAAGCTTTTATAAAGAGAGGCCGAATGCGGCAGCTTTATGGGAAGGTGTTGACACCAATATGCCGATCATAGATGAATTATGGGGACATACATTCGCGCAGATGAACCTCATACAGCGGTTAGCAGACGTTCATGTTCCTGTCTATATCGGTTTAGGCAGATATGACTATTTGGTTGCTCCTGTATCGTTGTGGGATGCCGTTGACGGTATATATCCGCATGTGAAGAAGGTCATCTTTGAAAAGAGCGGGCACCAGCCGATGCTGGAGGAACCGCAGACCTTCGGGCAAAGCTTAATGGAATGGATAGAAAAATAAAAATCCCGCAGGGCTGATCTGCGGGATTTTCTTTATTATAAGATACCTTTCATCGCACGTTTGATGATCGGTGAGATCAGCAGCAGAATGCCGCCGAGTATGATAGAAATCAAGCCGATGGTACCGAAGTAAGTTGTTTCAGGTATTTTATCAAACAACCCGGCTACTTGGGCATTGATTGCCTGGGCTGCTGCGTTAGTCAGAAACCACATACTCATTGTCTGTGCAGAGAATGCAGCTGGCGCCAGTTTCGTTGTCACGGATAAACCGACTGGAGACAGGCACAGCTCTCCAAGCACGACAAGCAGGAAGCTGAGAACGAGCCACAGCGGGCTTACGAGTGCTTCTTTCCCTTGCATAGCCGGGAATACCATAATGATAAATGACAATCCGGCTAAAATAATTCCGATTGAGAATTTAACTGGTGTAGACGGCTGGCGTTTGCCAAGCTTCATCCAAAGCCATGCGAAAATTGGTGCGAAAATGACGATAAACAAGGGGTTTAATGATTGGAACCAAGATGACTGAAGTTCTATTCCGCCCAATGAAAGTCTTATGCGTTCATCAGCGTATACCGCAAGAATGGTCGCTCCTTGTTCCTGAATGGCCCAGAACATGACAGCACCGATAAACAAAGGAACGTAAGCAGCAAGACGAGATTTTTCTGTTTTGTCCGCTTTTTTGCTTGTAAACATGATGATGAAATAAATAACAGGAATCAAAATACCGAGAATACTTACAAGGTCGATGAAACGGTTGATCGTCAGCACGCCTGTTTGTACAGAGATCATCACTGCGATCGCCACAATGATAACACCGATTCCGGTGCCAATTGCAGATTTTTTAGACAGCGGATTCGGGACATTTGAACCTGCAGGCCCGAGGTTTTTCTTTCTTGTCAAAGCAAATACGATAAGTCCAAGAAGCATTCCGACCGCGGCAGCTCCGAAGCCGAGATGATAGTTGTACTTCTGTCCGAGTGTTCCGACAATTAACGGCGCGAGTAAACCGCCGAGGTTAATCCCCATGTAGAAAATACTGAAACCTGAGTCGCGGCGCGGGTCTTCTTTCGTGTAAAGATCTCCAACGACGCTCGAAACGTTTGGTTTTAATAAGCCTGTTCCGATAATGATAAGCACCATGCTGATATAGAATGCTATCGCGCTGCCCGGATAGGCGAGTGCAATGTGGCCGAACATAATAAATATGCCGCCGTAAAACACGGTGTTTGCGGTACCGAATACCCGATCAGCGAGCCATCCGCCAATAATAGTGGACATGTATACGAGTGATCCGTAAATCGACATAATGGCAACCGCAGTGCCTTTGTCAAAGCCAAGCCCTCCGTTTACCGTCTCTGTATACAAATAGTAAAGCAAGATTGCTCTCATTCCATAGTAAGAGAAACGCTCCCAAAATTCGGTGAAAAATAGTGTAAATAGTCCTCGCGGGTGACCAAAGAACCCTTTTTGCGGGACGCTTTTAATGATACTTTCGTTATCAATCGAAGCCATGTCAGCCAAACCCTTTCTTAAAAAAGTGTATTATAAAAATCATATTCTTATATAATACTTGTGTCAATATAAATTATACTCATTTCAAGAAGTTCCAGAATGGAAAAACTATAAAGGTAGAAAATAGTGAGTTTTTCCTGTTTCTTATGTCTCATTTTGTTACATTTTCTAACGATAGTATTTCTTTATACTTTTTTAATAAAATTTTAGAGAAATGTACAAGCAGATCGGGCTGCCGCGAATATCATGGTAACAATCATGCGGGAGGAGGTTGGATCATTGGCTGAATTCATCTTGAATGCAGCAGATTTCGGTATTTCAGGGGACGGCAAAACGGATTCGACAGAACTGATTAATCAGTGCCTAAGCGCGGCTGCTTCAAAGGGGTACCATACAGTCTGGTTCCCGAAAGGAACATATTTAATTGACGGGACGCTTGGAGGGGATGCGAACCAGGTGTTTCGCAACGCTGGGATTATTGTTCCCGGCAATCTTAATATCGTCATGGACTCTGAGTGTATCATCAAAGTCATTCCGAACAGCTCCTGGGGGTATTCTGCATTTTATGTAGGCAAGCAAGAGAATATAACCATTTCCGGTGGACAAATTATCGGCGAGCGCGACGAGCATACGTATGCGTCCGCGGGGATAAGGTCAACCCATGAATGGGGCTTCGGCATTTGTATTGAAGGGTGTTCGAATGTTGTCGTTGATGATGTTAATATTTCTGATTTTACTGGAGATGGGATCATTATCAGTCCGCGGGGCTTAAAGACAAATAACGATTATCGAACATCAGAGCACATTACCATCCGCCGCTGTAAGGTTCGGCGATCGAGGAGAAATAACATTTCGATTACCGGATGTGACACAGTTACGGTGGAGGGCTGCGTGATTGAAGGTGCCGGAACGGGAAATGGAACAGCGCCGAAATTCGGAATTGATATTGAAGGATATGGTGAAGGAAATATTGATTATGAGGAACCGCTCAATGTCTCAATTCGAAATAACTATTTTAATGGAAACGTTTCAAGTTCTGTGACCAATTTTAATGGGTACGGCATTTCAATAGAAGGAAACCACTCAGACAATACGATCAGCTATGGGTACGGCACTCAAACGGTCATTAAGGGGAATATTCTCAGAAGGGCGGAAGACGCGGCTGCGGCGCCTAGAGTCGGGATTACCGGATTGGGTGTTTCACAAGGAAAAGAAAGCAGTGATGCAGTGATCGCCGGCAACCTCATTACCGGATTTTCAACCGGAATTGATGTCAGAGGAAAGAGCGTTCTTGTCACGAACAACAAAATCAGCAATTTTGAAAACACAGGGATATTGGTTTATCAATCTTCCGACGTAAAGGTAGACGGCAACCAGATTCAAAACGGACTTTCTGAAACAAGGCGCAGTACCGGCCTTCGAGCGGTGCTGTCTGATAATACCGCATTTCTGAATAACTGTCTTATTCAAGTCATCGACGGGGTGAACATTTCAGGAGGCGATATGATCATTAAAGACAATGTGCTGAGAAAATTCAGCCGCGGCATTTGGATCGCTCAAGGAAGCGCGTTGATCGAAGGAAATACGCTTAACCCCGACGCGTTTGAAGCGGCCCTTGAATCGTATGCCGTTTCTGTCACAAACAATGCTGGCGCCATTATTAAAAACAATACATTTAAAAACTTTAAAAATTACCCGATTTACTGTACGACAAGTGCAAAAACCTCTATTATCGGAAACCACTTTGAAAGATCTCCTCTTTTAGTGACCATCTATATCAGTACCGGCGTTCATGACATTTTTGATAACACTCTTTCAGTCAATAGAACAGCCGGCAGACCGATTGTGATTTATCTCAACGGCTCCTCAGGCTCTATCATTTCAGGGAACACCATCAATAACCTCTCCGCAAGCACAGCGGTGGCCATTCAAACGGACACCTCAACCAATTCCACCATCATCGGAAATCGAATCATCAAAGGAACCATCACCAACAACAGCGGAGATAAGGTAAATGGAAATATTATCGTCTGAACAAAAGCGCCTCGCTCTAGGGGCTTTTTTTGTTCGATTTATAGATCACGAATATCTCTCTCACCAATAACAAAACAAAAAATAAAAGCATCATCCATTCCGCAAACGATGTCATCTTGAAGCTGGACATATTATTATAAATGGCTTTTCCCAAACTGAATCCTTGAAGCATGTCCATGAAAACTGAAATCACCAACAAACAAATTAATAAAACAGCCGTTATGCCTAATATTTTCATCCTTCATCACCCTCCGCTTTTAGTGTCTATCTTTATGAGAGAGTTATACCCGCTCGCCAGTCACATGCATAATCTTAAGGCTAACAGGAAGAATATGAGAAAACGATAAGGAAAGGTATTTTGTGTATGCCGTCATTTTTTAAGCAAAAGAAAAATACCGAAACGAAAGACAGCCAGAAACAAGAAGATAAGAATCAGCAGAAGAGAGAAGAAGGGCCGATTCTGGCTTCTTCAAGTTTGGCGAAAAATGTGGCGGACATGAAGAAGAAAGTCGGAAGCAGCTCTGATGTTATTATTCGGGAAGTGAAAGCAGGGGAACAGGATGAAGTTCACCTGGCCATTATTTATATCGCGGGTTTGGTCGATAATAACACGATACATGAATCGTTAATCGAGCCTTTGATTCAGGATCAAACCATCCAAAACGCCCATGCGATCAAGCAGATCCTTGAAAAAACGCTTCCGCTGGGCGGAGTAAAAGCTGAAAAGAGCTGGGAGAAGCTGTTCACTGAATTGATGCTTGGAAATGCGCTGGTTTTTGCGGACGGGTCTGATGAGGCGCTTATCTGCAGCACCCAGGGGGGAGAGCACCGTTCCATACAAGAGCCGAGCACCCAGGTGTCATTCCGGGGCCCGCGCCAAGGGTTTACAGAGTCCTTGCAAACCAATATTTCCATGATTCGGCGATACATTAAAAATCCCAATGTATGGGTCGAAAAAATGAAAATCGGTTCTGTGACAAATACGGATATCGCGCTGATGTACATTCACGGCATTTGTGATGAAAAGGTGCTGAAGGAAGTGAGGCAGCGCCTGAAAAAAATAGACATTGACAGTATTTTAGAATCCGGATACATCGAGCAGCTGATCGAAGACGAAACGTTTACGACGTTTCCGACCATGTATCACACGGAACGCCCTGACGTCGTCGCAGGAAATCTATTAGAAGGAAGATTTGCAATCGTTGTGGACGGAACACCGTTTGTTCTGATTGCCCCAGCCTTATTTATTCAATTTTTTCAGTCGGTTGAAGATTATTATTCACGCTTTGACATTGCGACAAGTATACGGATTCTGCGGATATTTATCTTTTTTATTTCACTTGTCGCACCGGCTGTTTATGTGGCAGCCACGACGTTTCATCAGGAAATGATTCCGACACAGCTGCTAATCGTCATTGCTGCCCAGCGGGAAATCGTTCCGTTTCCGGCCGTTGTTGAAGCCATCACAATGGAGGTTGCTTTTGAGATTCTCAGGGAAGCTGGGGTCCGACTGCCGAGGGTTGTAGGATCGGCTGTTTCGATTGTAGGCGCGCTTGTTATCGGCCAAGCTGCTGTTCAGGCTGGTATCGTGTCTCCGGCTATGGTCATCATCGTTGCCATAACGGCCATTGCCAGCTTCGCAACGCCGGCGTTTGCCATGGCGATATCTGCCCGCCTCATTCGGTTTATGTTTATCATTGCTTCTGCCGTAATGGGTTTTTACGGGCTGGTATTAGGGATTATTATGATGTTTGTTCATTTATGCAGTCTGCGTTCCTTTGGTGTTCCTTATATGTCGCCGCTTGCGCCCTTTTCTTCACAAGGCGTGAAGGACACGCTGTTCCGTGTTCCTTGGTGGGCCGATCAGAAAAGGCCTGAATCCATCAGCAAAAAAGATAAGGTCCGTCAGGGGAAAGACCAGCGTCCTCAGCCGGATGGTTCACGCGGAATGGTGAACAAAGAGTTGAGAGAAGGAGATCAAGATGATACGTAAACGTGTACTAGCCGTTATCATGCTTTTGAGCATCATTGTGCTGCCCGGATGCTGGGATAAGCGTGAGCTGACAGATCTTGCGATTATTTCGGCAATCGGCATTGATCGGACAAATGAAGGGAATTACGTACTGCACTTTCAGATCATTAATCCCGGAAACGTCGCCGGAGGGCTTCAGGGCGGCGGCGCGGGAGACAGGCCGCCTATATCCGTCTATTCCATAGTAGGCGACAACATGACGGAAGCGCTCAGAAAAGCCTCTATGAAAGTATCCAGGCGGCTTTATTTTGCCCATACCAATCTGGTCGTGATCAGTGAAAAGCTGGCGAGAGAGGAAGGTTTGAATTTTGTGTTAGATAACCTTGACCGCGATACGGAATTCAGGACCACGGCAACGATTGTCATCGCTCATAAAACGAAAGCCGAAAATATTGTCAAAACGCTTACGCCGATTGATAAAATACCGTCCAATAAAGTCAATAAAACACTCGACTTCACGCAAGCGCAATATGGGCGGGTGATTAAAACCAATATCCAAGATGTCTTGAAAACACTTGCCCTCACCACAGAAGCACCGGTGATCCCCGGATACAGGATGATCGGGGACGATAAAAAAGGAGTCAGCCTGGAAAACACACAGGCGACTGACCCGCAAGCCATTCTTCAGGCGGACGGTTTGGCGGTATTCGATAAAAGAGGCCATTTAAAATATTGGATTGAAGATAAGGACAAAGTTGGGGTTGTCTGGCTTAAGAATCAAATCCAGCATACGTTTATTAATGCCGATTGGGACAAGACAAAAGATGCGGTAAGCTTACAGGTCACGCATCAGACAACAAAGCTTAACCCGGAAATACGAAACGGCCGTCCCCGCATTCATGTTCACGTGACGGTTGAAGGCATAATAGACGCAGTAAAGTATCCATTTCATTTGTCTGACCCAAAGGTGTTAGCCGATATCGAAAAAGCACTCAATAAACAGCTGGAAAAGGAAATCAACCATGCAGTTGAAAAGATAAAGGAACATAAAATCGACTTTATCGGATTCGGAGACACGATATACAGGAAGTATCCGAAGCAGTGGAAAAAAATGAGGGATACATGGGACAAAGAATATTTGCCTGATCTGCCTGTCGATGTGAAGGCGGAGACGTATATCAGAAGAACGGGGCTGCGAAATAACCCGCTCAGAAACCAGCTTAATCATGAATAGATCAAGAAAGGAGTAGTGACAGATGGAAAAAGCCAAAATCAGCATTAGGCAGCTGTTTGTCATGATGATCATTTTTGAGCTGGGCAGCTCCTTATTGATTACACCGGGAACGATGGCGGGCCGGGATGCCTGGATAGCAGTGCTATTAGGCTGTGCAGTTGGTTTATTTCTTTTTTACTTGTATCAGGGGATCTATCAATGCTATCCCGAGTTCTCCCCGAAAGAATACATGGATGATATGCTCGGCAAAAAGCTGAGCTGGTTCTTTTCGTTTCTTTATATCTTGTATTTTGCATATATTGCCGCCCGGGTGCTGCGTGATTTCGGAGAAATGCTGCTGACGTTTGCTTACCATGATACTCCGATTATCATCGTGAATGCTTTACTAATGGTGGTCAGCATATATGCCGTCAGAAAAGGAATTGAAGTGCTGGCGCGGGCGGGTGAGCTTCTCTTCGGGGCAATGTATCTATTGGGTGCGCTCGGTCTCGTGCTGATCATTGTATCGGGTTCCATAGATCTAAAAAATTTAAAACCGGTTTTAGCAGACGGGATTTTCCCTGTTATTCATTCTGTTTTTACACAAACCATGTACGTTCCGTTCGGTGAAATTGTTTTATTTGTAATGATCTTCCCTAATCTCAATGATCGCAAGAATGTCAAAAAAGTGGGGATGCTCGCTATGGTCATCAGCGGATTGGTTGTGGCGCTTACTGTAGCGATTAATATCAGTGTGCTTGATGTTGATCTGACATTGCGATCGCAGTTTCCGCTTTTAAGTACGATTCAGACAATCAAAGTGGAAGAATTTCTGGATCGGCTTGATATCTTTTTTATGCTGGCACTGATTATCGGCGGCTTCTTCAAAGTCAGCCTCTATCTGTATGCGGTGGTGGTGGGTGCGTCCACTCTTTTTAAGGAAAAAAATCCTTCACAGTTGGCATATCCAATGGGACTGGGCATACTCATCCTTTCCATCACAATTGCCACCAATTTTTCAGAGCATTTAAATGAAGGGCTGAAAGTAGTGCCTCTGTACATTCATTTGCCCTTTCAAGTGCTGTTTCCATTATTTCTGTTTATCCTCGCTGTTTGGAAAAAGAAGAGAAGAGAGAAATCAAAGCAGGCTGAAAAACAGAAACAATAAAAAGAGCGGGGGGATGCAGCCGCCGCTCTTTTTACGTTCACTTCTATATAAAAGGGGGATATAGGTTGCGCCCCTGTCTGCACTGGCAGAGGCGCGTTTTTGTTATACGACTGCGGCGTTTTCCGTCACAGTAAAGCTTCCTCGTGAAAGTCTGATGGTAATGTCAGATACCCTTGCAATTTGTTCATCATGCGTCACCATGATGATGCATTTATTTTCTTTATGCGCCAAATCCTGAAAGAGCCGCACAATTTCTTTCGACGTATCCTCGTCAAGGTTTCCGGTCGGTTCATCGGCTACGATCAAGTCCGTGTCACAGCAAAACGCTCTTGTAATGGAAACACGCTGCTGCTGTCCGCCGCTTAATGTCAGCACCTTTTGCCGGGCTTGTTTTTCATTGATGCCGACCTTCTCCAGCATCTCCAACGCATATGCTTCTTTATTCTTTTCCTTTGAACCTGTGATTTCCATGGCGGTTGTCACATTTTGCAGAGCTGTCATATATGGAAGCAGGTTGTACGCCTGAAAGACAATTGATACGTATTTATTTCTGAAATTCGTTAATCCGATTTTGGAAACAGCTTTTCCGCCATAAAGGATATGTCCTTCTTTAGGTGCGTCAAGTCCGCCTGCCAGAGACAGGAAGGTCGTTTTTCCTGTCCCTGAGGTGCCGACAATTGTATGAAATTTACCTTTTTCAAAGCTGATATTGATATCCTGAAACAAGGGCTGGCTTTTGTCCTTATACCAGTAGCTGACTTGTTGAAATTCTAATAAGCTCATTCGTTTCGCCTCTTTCTATTCCTGTTTAGTCAAGATTGTTTTCGGGTGGAGCCGCAGTACTGAAATAGACGGCAGCAGCGTTGCAATGACAGCGATTAACATTCCGATTCCGCCGAGAACAAGCATATCGTTCATCGAAACTGCCACATTCAGTGAATCAATGACGTCCGCGTTTGAAGAGCTTTGGCCGAACATTCCGTGACCCATGCCGCCCCCGGGCATTTGCCCGCTTGCGGTTTGTGTTGAATCAGTTGTTGATGAACTGATCTGCTGGGATAAGAGCTGATTGCCGAGCTGGTTGGCGACCAGATTTCCAGTCACTGATGCAATGCCGATGGTCACAACAGCCACGATCATAATCTCAGTTAAGAACTGGCCAATCAGCTTCCACCGTTTTTCACCGATAGCCATTAATACACCCATCTCATATTTGCGCTCTCTGATTGACATCATGACAATGAGGCCAAGAATGACAGCGCCTGCCACTGATACAAGGTACACAACGTTTTTAGAGAAAGATGCTACATTTTCGATCGGGCCGACCATTTGCTGGTAAAGCTGATCGTTTGTATTTAATGTAAACGTATCAAAGTCAATTGACGTTTTCTTCGCTGCTTTTACGAATGCATCAATATGTTCAGCATCGTCCATATCATAAACAGCGGAATCAATCGTGTTTTTATAATCGTCACCTTTCAGAGCCGCTGTTGCTGTGTAAGGTGTGTAAAGCTTATTGTAAGGATTTAAGAATGAGAAATTCTGGGCTTGGTCATCGCCTGAAGACGTTGTTTTATAAATACCGACAATCTTCAGTTTGACTGTTGTATCTTCGTCTGTTGCTGATTCTATTGTGATGGAATCCCCAACGCTTACATTATTTTCTTCTGCTAATGTTTCATTGATCACTGTGACGTTTTTGCCGACATCAGATTTTGTAATCGCGCGCCCGTCTGTGATTTTTGAATCTCCGTCAGAGAATTCCTCTAACAGCGACGTGCTGATGACACCTTCAATCGAAAGATCGGCTTGAACCATTTGTTTTCCGCCTTGCATTGGAGCGCCTTTTGTATCGCTTGAGCTTGAGTCTGTGCTCGAATCACTAGAGCTTGAGCTTTCAATCGCATCGAAGTTTCCGGCGTTGGCTGAAGCTGACGTAATGAAGTTGTAGCTCTTCACATGATCAAGCGCTGTCAGCTTATTGGCATCAGACACTTTTATCGGTGTAGATTCGAAGCTGCGTTTTTCACCGCTGTCCTGCTGCTTCTCCATTTGTTTTTGGCGGTCAACTTGAAGCGTAACGCTTCCGCCCAGCTCCTGTCTGGCAAGGTCGCTGGATTTTTGAGCTGCTGACTGGATCGTGAGGCCAGACAGAACAAATATACAAATCACTGTAAACACAAATAACTGCAAAAACGTTTTTCCTTTTTTGGCCTTCATGTTCCAAAAAGCCCGTTTGATAAAATTCATTTATGTTCCTCCGTATAGGTATTTTTATGGATAAGACCGCCTGTGAGGCTGGCCCGCTTGTTGATAAATTTATAGTAGTCCAAAGGTATGAAAAAAATATGAACAATCTATTTCTAGTTGATGAAATAAAAACTAACAATTGTTAAACCAAAAATCTTCTGTATAAAATGGTGCTATTATATAAAAAAGCATCAAAACAATCGGAGGATCCAATGAAAATTTTAATGATAGAAGATAACGTTAGTGTTTGTACGATGACAGAGATGTTCTTTTTTAAGGAAGGTTTTGAAGCTGAATTTGTTCATGACGGTTTAGAGGGGTATCAGCGCTTTGCGGAAGAGAATTGGGATTTGGTGATTCTGGATATTATGCTTCCGTCTATGGACGGCGTAACCATCTGCAGAAAAATAAGAGAGACAAGCACAGTTCCGATTATCATGCTGACTGCCAGAGACACCGAATCAGATCAGGTGATCGGCTTTGAGATGGGTGCGGACGATTATGTGACGAAGCCATTCAGCCCGCTGACATTGGTTGCCCGCATCAAAGCCGTGAACAGAAGATATCAGGCGACGGGCAAGGCGGCAGCGGAAGAAGATACGATTGAATCGGAATGCTTTAAAATTAATAAAAAGACGAGAGAAGTATTTTTAAATGGGGAGCCTGTTGAAAACCTCACGCCTAAGGAATTTGACCTGCTTTATTACCTTGTGCAGAACCCGCGGCAGGTGTTTTCCAGAGAGCAGCTGCTTGAGCAGGTATGGGGCTATCAGTTCTACGGAGACGAACGGACTGTCGATGTTCATATTAAACGGCTGCGGAAAAAGCTTGCAAGTGAGGACAGGCCTTTCCTATATACTGTATGGGGAGTAGGGTATAAATTTGATGAGGATTAAATATTTATATCAGCTGCTGCTGAGCCATGTCAGCATATTAATTTTAGCATTTGTTATCATTATTTCTCTTTTTTCTCACTTCGTGAAAGAGTTTGCCTACCAAAATAAAGTAGAGGAACTGACGTCATATGCGGTGCAGATTGCAAGCGAATTTCAAACCGGCCAGGTTGATATGCGCCGGCTGTACCCATATCAGGATATATTACGCACAAGAAAGACGCAGTTTATCATCTTTAATGAAGCACAGCGGCCTTATTTTCACCCTGAAGACTTTCACCCACGGGAAAAGCTGAAGAAAGCGGAGTGGGAGAAGCTGAAAAAAGGGCAGGTGGTCATGAACAGAGCGGATGGCCGTTTTAACGATGAGGTTTCCCTTGTTGCACAGCCGATTTTTGTTAACAATGAATTTAAAGGCGCGGTACTGCTGATTTCTCCAATCAGCGGCGTAGAGCAAATGATTAATCAGGTCAATCTCTATATGTTTTACGCGATAATCAGCACGCTTGTCATTACCATTCTCGTCAGCTGGCTGCTTTCCAAATTCCATGTGAAACGCATTCAAAAGCTGAGAGAAGCAACGGATAAAGTAGCTTCCGGCGACTATGACATCCACTTGGAAAACGGCTACCGGGATGAAATCGGGGTGCTGGCGTCTGACTTTAATATCATGGCGAAAAAATTAAAGCAGTCGAGGGATGAAATCGACCGGCTTGAGAAGCGGAGAAGGCAGTTTATTGCCGATGTATCCCATGAATTAAGAACGCCGCTGACAACCATTAACGGTTTGGTTGAAGGGCTGAACAGCAATACGATTCCAGAGGAGAATAAAGAAAAATGCTTCTCGCTCATCAGTGAGGAAACGAAGCGAATGCTGCGTCTCGTAAAAGAAAATCTCGATTACGAAAAAATCAGATCACAGCAAATCACCCTGAACAAGCTTGACGTTCCGCTGATTGAGGTATTCGAAATCATGAAAGAGCACCTTGAACAGCAGGCGGAAGAAAAGCAAAATAAGCTGATGATTCAGGTGGAGGACAGCGTGATCGTTCATGCCGACTATGACCGGTTAATTCAAATCCTCGTGAACATTACGAAAAACAGCATCCAATTTACGCATCAAGGTGACATTTGGCTGCGGGGAACAGAAGGATATAAAGAGACCATTATCGAAATTGAAGATACGGGAATCGGCATTTCAAAAGAGGATATCGAGCATATTTGGGAGCGGTTCTACAAAGCTGATATTTCAAGAACGAACACGGCGTACGGAGAATACGGCCTCGGCCTCTCCATCGTCAAGCAGCTTGTTGAAATGCATCAAGGCACAATAGACATTAAGAGTGAACAAGGGAAAGGCACAACATTCATTATCCGCCTTCCCTTACCTGCAAAACAGCAATAAATCACGTAAGGCGGCGGCATATCGTCAGATGCTGCCGCCTTCTTCTTTCTAACATCGCTTCGGTATTGCTTTTTTTATTGCGTGCTCCCGAAATAAAGATTGCGTGTTTTTCGGGTTAGGACAGTCTGTAAACATGATAAAATATGACATAAACAGTTTTTGATGGGAGAGGGTGAAGGAATGAAGAGCGGGGTAATTCCTTCTTCAGCGGTCGGTCAAAAAATTAACGAGTGGTACAAATATATCCGGACCTTCAGCGTGCCGGATGCCGAAGTGCTAAAAGCTGAAATCCAGCAGGAACTGAAACACATGCAGCATGATTCCAACTTGCTGTTATATTACTCACTAATGGAATTTCGCCACCAGCTTATGCTTGATTATCTCGAGCCGCTGGAGAAATTAAATATCGAAGACCAGCCAAGCCTGTCTGAATTATCACGAAATATAGACAGCAACCAAGCTGATCTGAAAGGGCTTCTCGATTATTATGTGAATTTTTTCCGCGGAATGTATGAGTTTGATAAGCGGGAATTTATTTCTGCCATTACATATTACAAACAGGCGGAGAAAAAACTTTCTTTTGTTTCCGATCATATTGAACGGGCTGAATTTTATTTTAAAATCGCGGAAGCTTATTATTATATGAAGCAAACGTACTTTTCATTGATTCATATCAAAAATGCATATGAAATTTATGTAGAGCAGGAAACCTATAATGTTCGGATTATCCAATGCCATTTTGTGTTCGGGGTTAACCTCATGGATGAGAGAAATTTTGAACAAGCCGCACGGCATTTCAAATTGGCGCTGGAGATGGCGGAAGCGGAACAAAAAGCCCAATTGGTCGGAAGAGCATTTTATAATTTAGGGCTGTGTTATTACAATCAAGACCTTCTCGACCCTGCCATTGAACATTTTGAGAAAGCGGTTTCCACTTTTGAAAACAGCAGAATCACCAATTCTCTGCCTCAAGCATATTTTTTAATAACACTTATTTATTATAAACGCGGAAAACATGAGAAGGCCTCGGAATATCACAAGAGGGGCTATGAATATGCTAAAGAAACAGACGATGCAGACTACGCGGTAAAATTTGAGTTTTTACAATCCCTATATCAGGCACAGCCCAATACAGAAGGAATCGAACGATGTTTCCGATATTTAAAAAATAAAAATATGTATGCTGATATAGAGGATTTAGGCCTAGAAGTAGCAAAATATTACTATGAACAAAAATGGTTTGAACTGTCTGCTTCCTACTTTCTTAGAGTTGAAGAGGCAAGAAAACAAATACAAAGGAGTGAAGGTTTGTATGAAATTGAAATCTAAGTTATTTGTTATTTGTTTGGCTGCAGCAGCTGTTTTTACAGCGGTTGGCGTCTCTGAACATGCTGAAGCATCCGACTTTCATGTCACAGAAAGAGGAATGACGTAAGAACCAGGCCCCTTCTCAATAAGAGAAGGGGTTTTCTTTTAAAGAAACAGCAACGCAGGATATGGCCCTTACGGCGCCGCCTGATTCATGGAGATTTCTTTTTTTTTAGAAGCCTCCGTTAAAAAACGCAGCTCCCACGATAATTAAGAGGATAAATAACACAACAATCAAAGCAAAAGAGTTTCCGTAACCAGACATCTGTGCCACCTCCTTGTGAGATTACTTTATGATATGCTGCATAAACGCGGCGGACAGGGCTTTCAGGATATAGATTGAAAAATAAAGAAAACAACTAAAAAACGCCGCATGACAATGATATTGTCTTACGGCGCTGTACTGCAGACTTAGAAGCCTCTTGTAAATGCAGTACCTACGATAATCAATAGAATAAACAATACAACGATCAAAGCGAAAGAACCGATGCCGTAACCGCCGCCGTTAGCGTATCCTGACATAAGGCTTCACCTCCCTATGATGGATACTACAAAATATGCGGACACGGCCGGATTGATAGGGATAATAGTGGACAAGGCAAAAAATGAACAATTCGGCTATCAAGTCGGGCAATATAAAAAGCGGGCCCTGCCGCCCGCTTTTATGTATAGATTAAGAGACAAGCACACCCGCGAAAAACTCCCGGTATAATGCTTGGACGGCTTTTCTTTCTTCGGCTTCCTTTACGCCGAACATCATGCTCACTTCAGAAGATCCTTGGTTAATCATTTCGATATTCACTTTCGCCTCTGATAAGGCTTTGGCTGCTCTTGCCGTTGTGCCGACATTATGGCGCATTGCTTCTCCTACAACCATAATCAGCGCCAGATTGTGCTCGACAATGACTTCATCGGCATGAAGGTTCTCTTTAATCTGCTTCATTACGCTTCGTTCGGCCGAAGCATCCATTTGGCCCTGTCTTAAGATGATCGTCATGTCATCAATTCCCGATGGAACATGCTCATACGTCAAACCGTGTTCTTCGAGGATTTGAAGGGCTCTGCGGCCAAACCCGATTTCTCTGTTCATTAAATACTTGCTGATATAAATGCTGCAAAAGCCGGTATCGCTGGCAATGCCGACGACAGGACCGTTTGTGTTATCGCGTTTGCTGACGACGCGTGTCCCGTTTGCCGACGGGTTGTTCGTATTTTTGATCTGCACGGGAATGCCCGCTCTGAAGGCCGGAATGAGCGCTTCATCATGAAACACTGAAAAGCCTGCGTACGACAGCTCGCGCATCTCTCTGTATGTCAGCTCGTGGATTTCCTTCGGGTTCTCAACAATAGAAGGATTAACAGAATACACAGCATCTACATCAGTAAAGTTTTCGTACAGATCGGCCTGAAGACCGTTGGCCAAAATGGAGCCTGTAATATCAGAACCGCTCCGTGAGAAAGTCATCACATCGCCATCCTTGCTGAACCCGAAAAAGCCGGGGAATATGATGAGGCCTTCACGCTCTCTCAGCTGAAAGAGATTTTGATACGATTCAGGCAGCACCTGCGCGTTGCCGGGTTCTTTTGTTACAAAAAGGCCGGCATCCTTCGGGTTCACATATTCCGCTTTCACGCCTTTGTGGCGGAAATAAGCGGCAATCAGCTTAGCGTTGTTATCCTCACCGCTTGCTTTGACTGCGTCCAAATATTGTACGGGATTGCTTTTATCTCCTTCTAAAAGCATAAACAAATCATCACGGATTTTTTCTATAATACACGGCTCAAGCTGTAGCTCATTTGCGATCAGAGTATACCGTTCAACGACCGCTTCCGCCAGTTCAGGGGCGCTGCCGGATGATAAATACTGTTCAGCACATGCGATTAAGAGATCAGTCACTTTCGTATCCTCGGAATAGCGTTTGCCCGGAGCCGAAACCACTACAGCTTTGCGTGCGGGATCTGAGGTTACGATTTGAAACACCTTTTCAAGCTGTGCGCCTGAAGCGAGTGAGCTGCCTCCGAATTTAACGACCTTCATGTTTACATCTCCTAATGTTTAAAATTTTCACACAAATTTAGTATTTATTATCCCTCTTTCAGTTCTGTAAATCAAGGAGAAATTTCTTTGTGCAATGAACATTTGTATTTTCAGGGAGGAATTATGTCAGGTCTGATGACGAAGCTGAAGCATAGTGAAGAGAAATATGGTAAACAGACTAACGATTTGTGATGGAAAATGGTTTGAATTATGAGTAAAATTGAATAGATAACGAAGTTAATATTTTTAAAGAATATTGACTAACACTAGAAAAATGGTAATATGTAAATGATAATGATAATCAATTACTATATGGCCATATTGTTTTGAGTCCTTGCGGAGTAGGAGATACGTTCTTTTTGCTGTGAGGATGTAAGGAGGCAGCATGAAGCTACGTTACTTATTTTTTCTACTTATCATATTAGCAGTCACTTCTGTATTTATCGGCGTAGAAGATCTGTCGCCGCTTGATCTCTTTGATTTAAGCAAAGAAGAGGCGTCAACGCTCTTTGCCAGCCGTTTGCCGCGGCTGATCAGCATTCTAATCGCGGGCATGAGCATGAGCATCTGCGGGCTGATTATGCAGCAGATCACCAGAAACAAATTCGTGTCACCGACAACGGCCGGCACGATGGACTGGGCGAGGCTGGGAATCTTAATATCCTTGCTTCTGTTTACATCGGCAAGTCCTTTAATGAAAATGCTGATTGCTTTTGTCTTTGCTTTAGTCGGCAATTTTCTGTTTATGAAAATTCTTGAAAGAATCAAGTTTAACGACACCATCTTTATTCCGCTAGTCGGTTTAATGCTCGGGAATATTGTCAGCTCAATCGCGACGTTTATCGCGTATAAATATGACCTGATCCAGAACGTGTCATCATGGCTTCAGGGGGATTTCTCCTTAGTTGTGAAAGGGAGATATGAGCTTCTTTACCTAAGTATTCCGCTTGTCATCATTGCCTATGTTTATGCGGATAAATTTACAGTGGCGGGTATGGGAGAAAGCTTTTCTGTCAACCTCGGCCTCAAGTATAAACGGGTTGTGAACATCGGGCTCATTATCGTATCCCTGATTACGTCACTTGTCATTTTGACTGTCGGTATGCTTCCGTTCCTCGGTTTAATCATCCCGAACATTGTATCGATTTACAGGGGAGACAACCTGAAAAACAGCCTGCCGCACACTGCGCTGCTCGGAGCGGTTTTTGTTCTGTTTTGCGATATATTGGGCAGAGTCATTATCTTCCCATATGAAATCTCGATTGGTCTGATGGTCGGAATCATCGGCAGCGGCATTTTCCTGTTTATGCTGTTAAGGAGAAAAGCGTATGCGTAACCAGATGAAAATTGCGTTGCTCGTTGGTATAGCCGTTGTATGTATCGGTTTGTTTCTGTTTTATGACTTAGGCAATTGGGATTACACACTGCCGAGAAGAATCAAAAAAGTCGCTGCCATTATGCTGACAGGCGGAGCGATTGCGTTTTCGACGATGATCTTCCAAACGATCTCGAATAACCGCATCCTGACGCCCAGCATTTTAGGCCTTGATTCTCTCTATATGCTGATTCAGACCGTCATCATCTTTTTGTTCGGTTCTATCAATATCGTAATCATGAATAAAAACATCAACTTCATTATCTCTGTTTTGCTGATGGTGCTGTTTTCTTTTGTTCTCTATCAGATCATGTTCAAAGGTGAGGGGAAAAATATCTTCTTTCTTCTGCTCATCGGAATCGTGTTCGGCACGCTGTTCAGCAGCCTGTCTTCCTTTATGCAGATGCTGATTGATCCGAATGAGTTTCAGGTTGTGCAGGACAAAATGTTTGCCAGCTTTAACAACATCAACACTGATTTGTTATGGCTCGCCTTCATCATCTTCCTGCTGACCGGTATCTATGTCTGGCGTTTCACGAAATTTTTTGACGTGCTGTCACTCGGCCGTGAACACGCCGTCAATTTGGGCATTAACTACGACAAAGTTGTCAAACAGATGCTGATCGTGATCGCGATCCTTGTTTCTGTTTCTACCGCGCTTGTCGGCCCGATTATGTTCTTGGGGCTTCTCGTCGTCAACCTGGCGAGAGAATTTCTGAAAACATATAAGCATTCATACTTAATCGCAGGTTCTGTTTTAATCAGCATTATTGCGTTAGTCGGGGGACAGTTTGTGGTTGAGAAAGTATTCACCTTCTCAACGACGCTGAGCGTTATTATTAATTTTGCCGGCGGGATTTATTTTATCTACTTGCTGTTAAAGGAGAATAAATCATGGTAGAGGTCAAAAATGTAAGCAAACAATATGGAGGGAAAGTTGTCCTTGAAGAGACGTCAGTCACGATTCAAAAAGGCAAAATCACCTCGTTTATCGGTCCTAACGGCGCCGGCAAAAGTACGCTGCTGTCTATTATGAGCCGCCTGATCAAAAAGGACTCCGGTGAGATTTTCATAGACGGAGAAGAGATCGGAACCTGCGACAGCAAAGAGCTTGCCAAAAAAATGAGTATTTTAAAGCAGGCGAACCAAATCAATATCAGACTGACCATCAAAGACCTTGTCAGTTTTGGCAGATTCCCTTATTCACAGGGCCGGCTGACAGAGGAAGACTGGGATCATATCAACCAGGCGCTCAGTTATATGAAGCTGGAGGAGATTCAGGATAAGTACTTGGATCAGCTGAGCGGCGGACAGTGCCAAAGGGCATTTATCGCAATGGTCATTGCCCAGGACACCGATTACATTTTTCTGGATGAACCGCTGAACAACCTGGATATGAAACATTCAGTTGAAATTATGAAGCTTCTGAAGAGGCTGGTAGAGGAGCTTGGAAAAACAATCGTGATCGTCATTCACGATATCAACTTTGCTTCCGTCTACTCCGATCATATCGTTGCTTTGAAAAACGGCCGAATCGTAAAAGAGGGGCCGCCGGAGGAGATGATTGAAACCTCTGTGCTCGAAGAAATCTACGATATGACCATCCCGATTCAGACGATTGATAACCAAAGAATAGGTGTTTATTTTTCTTAATATACAGAAGAGGTGAAGAGCATGAAAAAGTTTGCAATTCTATTCATCGCATTGGTGACCGCTGTTGTCATTTCCGCTTGCGGAAACCAAAGCTCAAGCAGTAAAGATTCTGACACGAAGAAAGAACAAATGACGGTGAAACACCAGCTGGACAAAAACGGCACAAAAGTGACAAAGAACCCTAAAAAAGTCGTTGTATTTGATTTAGGAAGCTTAGATACATTAGATAAATTAGGTCTTGATGATAAAGTAGCAGGCCTGCCGAAACAAGCCCTTCCTAAATATCTGTCCAAATTCAAAGATGACAAATATGCTGATGTTGGAAGCTTAAAAGAGCCAGACTTTGAAAAAGTAGCAGATTTAGACCCTGACTTGATCATTATCTCTGGCAGACAATCTGAGTCCTACAAAGAATTCTCTAATATTGCACCGACGATTTACCTTGGCGTAGACACAGCGAACTACATGGAATCATTTAAATCAGATGCACAAACAATCGGTAAAATCTTTGATAAAGAAGATGAAGTAAAAGACGAGCTCGCAACAATTGATAACTCAATTGCAGATCTTAAGAAAACAGCTGAAAAGCAAAACAAAAATGGTCTTGTCATCCTTGCAAATGACGGAAAAATCAGCGCCTTTGGATCTAAATCAAGATACGGGCTGATCCACGACGTATTCGGCGTGACACCGGCTGATAAAAATATCAAAGCATCTACTCACGGACAAAGCGTTTCATATGAGTACATTTCAAAAACAAACCCTGATTACCTGTTTGTTATTGACCGCGGTACAGCAATCGGAGAAACATCATCTACAAAACAAGTCGTTGAAAACGACTATGTGAAAAACGTAAACGCCGTGAAAAATAATCATGTCGTTTACCTTGATTCAGCTACTTGGTACTTATCAGGAGGCGGACTTGAGTCAATGACGCAAATGATTAAAGAAGTGAAAGACGGGTTAGAGAAGTAAAACCAAAAAGAGCCTCCGCTCTCAAAGCGGGGCTCTTTTTTTATAGGATCAGCGTGCCGGCTGCTGTTCGGCAGGGCGCTGAGGTTTCTTTAATGTAAAGGATAGAAGTAAGCCGGCAAGCGCGATGCAGGCTGCCACGATAAAAGCGGCGTTCATGCCGTGCAGAGCGGCGTGTTTTACATTTGCGGTTCCTGCATGTGCCGCCTGGTTGCTCATCACGGATACCAGAAGAGCAGTCCCGATGGATCCGCCGACTTGGCGAACCGTATTGTTCATTGCTGTTCCGTGCGGAATCAAGTGGCGCGGCAGCGCATTGATTCCGGCTGTTGTCACAGGCATCATAATCATCGCTGTCCCTAAGAGACGAACGGTATATAAAACGACAATCCAAGCCAGTGACGTATGATCAGTCAGCTGCATAAACGGAAGTGATGTCAGGAAGATGATACAGAAACCTGCAATCGCCAGGCCTCTTCCGCCGACACGGTCAAAAATTCTTCCGATAATCGGTGACATGAAGCCCATCACAATGGCTCCCGGAAGAAGCATAAGCCCTGTATCAAAGGCTGTGACGTCTCTGACGTTTTGTGTATACAGCGGCAGAATTGTTTCCGTACCAATTAATAAAGCAAAGACAAGGGTTCCCAGCAGGGTTGTTAAGCTGAAGATACCAAACGTAAATACGCGGAATTCCAGCATCGGTTTTTCAAGCTTCATCTGTCTTGTAATAAATAAGAGCAGCGCGATCACGCCCACAAGCAGTGAAATCAGAACCGTTGAGCTGGTCCATCCGTAAGAGCCGACGCTTGAGAAGCCATAGAGCAGCCCGCCAAATCCAAGTGTCGACAGGATAACTGATAAAATATCAATCTGTGTTTTTCTTAATGTCGTCACGTTTTTCATAAGAATGATAGCGAGAAGCAAATCGATCACGGCAAACGGAAGAATGATATAAAACAATGATCTCCACGAGAAAGCTTCTACTGCCCATCCTGAAAGAGTCGGTCCGATCGCAGGCGCGAAGGAGATGACCAATCCGACCATACCCATAGCCTGGCCGCGCTTTTCAATCGGAAAGATGGTTAAAAATACTGTCTGCATGAGCGGCATCATAATGCCGGCTCCGGCTGCCTGAATGATACGGGCCGCCAGCAGAACCGGAAAGTTCGGGGCAAACGTGCCGACGATTGTTCCGGCAGTGAAAATACTCATCGCCGTAATGAGAAGCGTACGGCTCGTGAATTTTTCAATTAAAAACGCAGTAATCGGAATTAAAATACCGTTCGTTAACATAAATGAAGTCGTCAGCCATTGGGCTTGGTTTGCATCTATATGAAAATCCCTCATGATATGGGGGAGAGCGGTAATTAACAGTGTCTGGTTCAAAATGGCGACAAACGCCCCGGCTAACAAAATGCCGACAATGACAGAACGGTTAAACGGTTTTTTTTCAATACTTGTGTCCAATAAGATCCCTTCTTTTCTTTAAGTAATTAACAGTGTTTTTAACATAGAAATTTGCTGTGTTAAAACACCGGTTTGTTCCAGATAGCCAATCAGTGATTTCAGTAAAAAGGCGCGGGGCGCTTCCTTTTTTGCTTCCTCTTCCAGCATGGCTGCAGCGGATGTCAGCTCATCGATATCATAATCCGCGGCGGGCAGGGAAGAGATGCCTTTATGTAATTCTTTCAGGCTTTCTGATAACAGGAGTGATTTATCCTTTGGCTGGTAGGAGGACGCCGATTGGATATAAAGCTCGATGGCCTCAGGCGGAAGCAGGGACTGCCGTGTTTCTCTGTTTTTGACAATCTGATTGAGGGTGCTGATGATAAACGCTGCAATCGGGTCAAGCTCAAGCGGTTTTTCCTCTATTTTGATCAGCATTAAAAACTCACGCATCATGCCGTGAAGAATGATCACCAAATCCCATACAAACGGGAGAATGGTTTCTCCATACGCCTGGATCAGCGAATCGCGGTGCCAGCAGATAATCGTTGATCTGGTTTGATGGATATGCTGTTTTACACGGTCATTGTGCAGCTTGGGGTTTCCGTAGGTCAGCATATTAAAAAACTGCTGATTCCGCCTGAATCCTTCCAGCTCCATTTTGACCTTTTGAATCAAACGCTCCTCCGGTGTCAGCGCGGTATTTTCCTGCAGTCCTGATGCCGCGGCCACCATTTGCTTCTGGTTAAACGTCAGCAGCTCCAAAAGCAAATCTTCCTTCGATTGAAACAGCTTATATATCGAAGCTTTTGATATCTTACATTCTTCTGCGATTGCCTGCATGGAAACCGACGTAAAATCCTTTTCAGAAAAAAGCTTCCGCGCGGCTAACAAGATCTCTGTTTTTTTATCAAGCATCTCATGGCTTCCTTCTTTCTTGAACAATAGAAAACCCATTGGTTCACAGAAAACCAATGAGTAACATTGATAAAATTTTACCAAATAAACAAAATGAAAGTCAATGGATTTTATCCGGACAATAAAAGGGGCCTGCCGGAATTCCGACAGGCCGGGTGAGGCTTATTTTTCAACTTTAAATCCTTGTGTTTCGAGCATTTCACGAATATGCGGATAGTACAGGCGCTCATAGTATGAGGCGATGCTTTGTGACCAGTTTCGTGTTTCTTTTCCGTTGGTCCGGTTTTTCATGTATTCGGACATTTGTTCATCATATGACTGAATGTGTGATGTCAGCTCGTCCTGCTGCAGATACGTTTCTTTGTGATAAACCGCTGCCTTTGGAAGACGAGGTTTTTTCGCTGAACGATCAGCAGGATGGCCGATGACAAGACCCGATACAGGGAACACGTATTTCGGAAGCTGAAGCAGCTCGATCAGTTCATTTGGATTTCCGCGAACCGCGCCGATCGGAACAGTGCCAAGTCCGAGTGATTCAGCCGCTGCCGTCGCTGTGCCAAGTGCGATGCCGGCATCTACAGCGCCGACAAGAACGGATTCTAACCCGTTTGTGATTTCCATGTTGAAGTCATGCAGATCTTCAAGCGCAATTTTTGCCCGGTTGAAGTCTGTGCAGAAAAGCAGGAAAACCGGAGCTTGGTCAATCCAAGGCTGTCCGCCTGCCAGTTCGGAGATTTTCTTTTTGCGTTCTTTATCCTGAATCGCGATGACGGTTACTTGCTGCCCGTTGATAGAAGAAGGGGCTGATTGCACCGCTTGCATAATGTGGTCCAGCTGCTCTTCTGACACCGGCTCGTCCGTATAGCTGCGGATGGAGCGGTGATCTGTTAATGATTTGATTACTTCGTTCATGTGAGACATCCTTTCCTTACTCGCTGAGCTCTGTGCGTACAACATCAAGAGGAGCGCTCAGCAATTCTTTGCCTTTTGCCACAAATCCTTGGAAATGGTCTGTTTCATTATGAAATTTCATAGCGGCTTCATCTTTCCATTTTTCAAGCATGACAAATGTATTTTCTTCGCCTACTTTTTCAAAAAGGTCGTATTGGGCGTTGCCTTCCTCGGCTCTTGAATGTTGAACCAGTGATTGTGCCTCGCTCAAGAATTCTTCGCGTTTTTCGGGTTTTACTTTGATATAAGCTTGTAATACGATCATGTAAATCTCCTCCGTTTGTCTTTAAAATTTATTGTTCGAATTTGATCGAACTAAATGTACCATGTAATCAAAATCAGGTAAAGGAAAAACCCTCAAATAGTAAAATTGTCATTCTAATTGTTGTGTGATACATTTGTGTCATGAACATTCCAAACCATCCAGAAACAGAAACATTGCAGCTGACAAAGGTTCTTCACGCACTGAGTGATCCGCTTCGTTTAGAGCTGGTGAAGCAATTGGCCGAAGCAAAAGAGAAAACGTGCAGCACCTGTGCTGATGTACAGGTTGCAAAGTCGACCTTGTCCCACCATTTTAAAGTATTAAGAGAATCGGGCATCGCTCAAGTACGCATAGAAGGAAAGCGCCGTTATTATTCGCTTCGCACAGAAGATCTTGAAAGGGCATTTCCGGGCCTGCTTGAAGCAGTGCTGAATGTGGACCAGGAGCGCTGGTAAATCAATCCCCTGAACCGGGGATTTTTTTATGTCCATAAACAGCGCGGCGAAGTCTTTGCACACCTTCCTGAATGTCCTCTTCCCTCAGCCGTGCAAAGCCGATAATAAGCGCGGGCTTGTCCGGCTGCGGACGGCTTTCTTTTAAGCGAAACCGGCTCATCCCGAAGATTTCAAGCTGCTGGGCGGCGGCATGCGCGAGTATCTCTTGTTCTGTGCGGCAGGTGTAAAATTCAGTGACGAAATGCAGTCCCGCATTTGCCCCTTTTACCGTAATCTCCCCTCCAAACTCTGATTCTAATGCACTGATGAGGCGTTCTCTCTTTTCTTTATAATGCTGCTTCATTTTTTTTATATGCTTCTGATATTCTCCGGACTCGATAAATTCCTGCAGGGCGAGCTGGGTGAGCGACGAGCATGTCTGCAGGTCATAGCCCCGCTTTTTGTATACCCGTAACAGCTTCGGCGGCAGAACCATGTAGCTGACCCGCAATCCGGGGAGAAGTGATTTTGAAAAGGTGCCCATATAGATGACGTTTTGAAAGCGGTCGAGGCTTTGGAGCGCCGGGATACTGTCTACATCATATTTAAATTCGCTGTCATAATCATCCTCAATAATATAGCGGCTCGGCTGCTCCGCTGCCCAGTTCAGCAGCTGAATTCTCCGGGATACAGGCATAATTGTTCCGGCAGGGAATTGATGCGAAGGGGTAGTGATTAATACATCAGGCTTCTGTCTGATGATTTCAGAAATGGATATCCCTTTTTCATCAAGCATAATCGTCTTCACCTGTTTTCCGGCATGTTGCAAAAGCTGGTACATTCGCCTGTAACCAGGCTCCTCCATCGCATACACCGCATCCTGGGGCAAAAGCTCAGTCAGCAGCTGCATCAGCACCTGGGTGCCCGCCCCGATGACGATTTGTTCCGGCCGGCATTTCACGCCCCGCGTCAGAGAGATAAGCCTTGTAATGGCAGCTCTTACCTCATATATGCCTTGCGGATGAGACATGTCGCCGAGCGTGCGGTATGAGCGGGCAGCCGCTTTTTGCTCACAGCGAAACCAGCTTTTCATTGGAAAATGATCTGTATCGGCACTCATATGAGAAAAAGATATCCAATCGCTTTGATCGATATGAACCTCTTTCAGATCATCCGGCAGTGAAGATGAGGGCTGTTCCTCAGAGAAGAATGTGTCCAGCTGTTCCACGAAAAAACCCTTTCTTTCTTCAGCGTACAAATACCCTTCGGCGAGCAGCTGCTGATAGGCTGAATTCACAGAGTTTACGCTAACCTTCAGCTTTTCAGCCAGCTCTCGTTTGGAGGGAACCTTCGAGTGGGGCAGCAGATTACGGCTGAGGATTTCGTTTTTCAGCTTTTGATAAATCTGCTGATAGATATAATCCGCTTTTTCTGAGCGATCGAGAGTGATTGTGATGTCCATTGCGGTGTCTCCTTCTGGTACCATCAAAAAGTTATAATTGGTACTTTTCATCATACCAAAAAGAAGTCAGAATGGTAAGAAAATAATGACAGTGGGGGGATTTACATGAGTCAAACAACGGCATCAACTTTCACTACAGCAGAGTGGCAGCAAAAACGGGACCAATTTGTCTCAAAAGGTGTGAGCAACGGAAACCGCAGCCTGGCGGTAAAAGGAGAGGGAGCAGAGCTGTATGATTTGGACGGCCGGAGATTTATTGATTTTGCGGGCGCTATTGGAACTTTAAACGTCGGACACTCGCATCCGAAGGTGGTAGAAGCTGTGAAGCGGCAGGCGGAGGAGCTGATCCATCCGGGCTTTAACGTCATGATGTATCCGTCTTATATTGAATTAGCTGAAAAGCTTTGCGGCATTGCGCCGGGCACTCATGAGAAAAAAGCGATTTTCCTCAATTCCGGAGCGGAAGCGGTGGAAAACGCTGTGAAAATCGCCAGAAAGTATACCAAGCGCCAAGGCGTTGTCTCGTTTACACGCGGGTTCCACGGACGCACGAATATGACAATGAGCATGACAAGCAAGGTAAAGCCGTACAAATTCGGTTTCGGCCCATTTGCATCAGAGGTATACCAGGCGCCGTTTCCGTATTATTATCAGAAGCCTGCCGGACTGAGTGATGATGCATATGACGATATGGTCATTCAAGCGTTCGATGACTTCTTTATCGCAGCAGTTGCTCCTGAAACGGTAGCGTGTGTTGTGATGGAGCCGGTGCAGGGAGAAGGCGGATTCATTATTCCTTCTAAACGGTTTGTGCAGCACGTCGCTTCCTTCTGTAAAGAACACGGCATCGTCTTTGTAGCCGATGAAATTCAAACCGGATTTGCCAGAACGGGCACTTATTTCGCGATCGAGCACTTTGATGTCGTCCCAGATCTGATCACGGTTTCGAAATCTCTTGCGGCTGGGCTGCCGTTAAGCGGTGTGATCGGACGCGCGGAAATGCTTGATGCGGCGGCGCCCGGAGAGCTCGGCGGCACGTATGCGGGAAGTCCGCTTGGGTGCGCGGTGGCATTGGCTGTTTTGGACATTATTGAAGAAGAAGGCTTGAATGAACGTTCTGAGGAAATCGGCAGGATCATTGAAGAAAAAGCGCTTGAATGGCAAACAGAATACCCGTTTATCGGTGACATCCGCAGACTTGGGGCAATGGCAGCAATCGAGATCGTGAAAGACCCTGAAACACGTGAACCTGATAAAGCGAAAGCGGCAGCCATCGCAGCGTACGCGAATCAAAACGGATTGCTGCTGCTGACAGCCGGAATCAACGGCAATATCATCCGCTTCCTGACGCCGCTGGTTATTTCAGATGACCTTCTGAATGAAGGGCTCCACATTGTGGAAGCAGGTCTGCGAGCTTAATCATTGGAAAGACCGCACACGGGTCTGCTATCATTTTAAGTAAATCCAAGAATAGAAAGGAATGTTCAATATGCCAGATCAATTAACGGTCTACAACCCGGCTACAGGCGAGGCGATCAAAACGATTCCTCAGCAATCAGCCAAAGAAGTAGAAGAAGCCATTGAACGTTCACATCAAGCGTTTAAATCATGGTCTAAAACATCAGCGAACGAAAGAGCGTCTCTTTTGAAAAAGTGGTATGAGCTAATCGTTGAACATAAAGAAGAACTTGCAGATTTAATTACGAAGGAAAACGGAAAACCGTACCAGGAAGCTGTCGGAGAGGTGCTGTACGGCGCCGGTTATATCGAATGGTTCGCAGAGGAAGCGAAGCGTGTATACGGAAGAACCGTTCCGGCTCCGACAACCGGAAAACGAATTGTCGTGACGCGCCAGGCAGTCGGCCCAGTTGCCGCGATTACGCCTTGGAATTTCCCAAATGCGATGATTACACGTAAAGCGGCGCCTGCTCTTGCTGCCGGCTGTACGTTTATTATCAAGCCGGCGCCTGATACACCGCTGTCAGCCTATGAACTTGCACGCCTCGCATACGAAGCAGGTATTCCAAAAGACGTGCTTCAGGTTGTCATCGGTGATGGCGAGGAGATCGGAAATGTTTTTACAAGCAGTTCGAAAATCCGCAAAATCACCTTTACAGGATCAACACCTGTAGGGAAAATCCTGATGAAAAACAGCGCCGATACTGTGAAACACGTATCCATGGAGCTCGGCGGACATGCCCCGCTGATTGTGGATGAAGATGCAAACATTGATCTTGCTGTTGAACAGGCAATGGTGTCTAAATACCGAAACGCGGGTCAGACTTGCGTATGCGCCAACCGGCTCATCGTCCATGAATCCATCAAAGATGAATTTGCTGCGAAACTGAGCGAGCAAGTATCGAAGCTGAAGGTAGGAAATGGACTTGAGGAAGGCGTAAACGTCGGTCCGATTATCAACAAAAGGGGCTTTGAAAAAATCGTCAGCCAAATTGATGATGCGGTTGAAAAAGGAGCGAAGGTTGTCGCTGGGGGCACTTATGAACGAAACGATGATAAAGGCTGCTACTTTGTCAATCCGACAGTGCTCGCTGACGTCGATACGTCCATGAATATCATGCACGAGGAAACATTCGGCCCTGTTGCGCCAATCGTCACTTTTACAGATATTGATGAAGCAATTGAGCTTGCCAACGATACACCGTACGGCTTGGCTGCTTACTTCTTCACAGAAAATTACCGCCGCGGCATTTATATTTCCGAGAACCTTGAATACGGAATTATCGGCTGGAATGACGGAGGACCGTCTGCGGTTCAAGCTCCTTTCGGCGGAATGAAAGAAAGCGGAATCGGCCGTGAAGGCGGTTCAGAAGGTATCGAACCATACCTTGAAACAAAATATATGTCCATCGGTTTATAAATATTAAACTATAAAAATGTTATGAATGTGCGAATAAAAAGCGAAAACAAAAGCCTTTGTCGTAAAATCAAAGGCTTTTGTTTAATTAATTTTCATATTTGAATATAGAATAACGAGGTAAAAATAAAGACACGAGAAAATTATCTTTATTTAAACAATGCTTCTAAGACAACAGAAATTGATCGTCATAACTTAAGGTACCCATCTTGAGTTTGAGATGTATACAATTTATTGTAATATGAGCTTGATTTGATTAGCTCTTTATGTGATCCAATGTCAGTTATTTTACCATCTTTCATGACTATTACTTTGTCAACTAAAGTACATACATTTAAACGATGAGTTAGTATAATAATGGTTTTATCTTTGTCTTCTTTAAACAAATTCTTATAAATTTTATTTTCTGATATGGGGTCTATTGCAGATGTGGGTTCATCCATAACCATTAAATTAGAATCCCGATAATATAATCTAGCTAAAGCAACTTTTTGCCATTGTCCACCAGATAAATCAATCCCCTCTTCAAAAGAAGGATCAAGCACCGTTTTTAGTTTTAACGGTAATTTTTTTGCAAATTCATTAACTAAGCTTTTTTCTAAAGAATAAGTTAAATCAGGATCTCTTTTCCTCATATCCCCTAAATATATATTTTCCTCTAGAGAGTATGGATATTCTATAAAGTCCTGAGCTAACCAGCCTATTTGCTTTCGTATTGTGTCTTGATTATATTCTTGTATTTCTCTACTGTCATAATATATACTCCCATCATAATTATCATATAGCCCTATTAAACATTTAATTAAAGTCGTTTTGCCAGACCCATTAAACCCAACAACTGCAACTTTTTCTCCTTTAAATATTTCTAAATTGACATGTTTTAAAGAGTAGGATTCTGAGTTAGAGTATCTAAAACTTAAATCTTTTACACGAATACTATGTTCTAATTTATCGAAATTAATTTTCTTAGTGCCAGTCGGTTCTTCCTCTTCTTTATTTAATATATTGAAATATAGAGGAAGGTAAATTATAGTTTGATGCAAGTTTGTTAAAGAACCGACTATCTGATGAGAAAAGCCTTGGAATTGTGATATTGCTTGAATTAGCAACATAAATGTTCCAATGGGTATATTAGGCCAATTTGAAATAATGAAAATGATTAGAATAACCAATTGCAAAATTTGAGTACCAATCATTAAAATTTGAACTAGAAATTCCCGTTTATTGTTAAGCCTCCGTTCAGGATTTACTGCTTTCCAGTAATATTTACTCCACTTGTTTATTAAATAATCACCAACTTGAAACATTTTTATTTGAACAACTGATTCTCTGTTTTTTAACAGATCCCAAATTGTATCTTTTTTTCTTTTTATTTCACTGGTTTTATTCAAAATGGCTAGTTCTTCTTTATTATACAACCTTGACATAAGAAAATTAATGACGCTGATAATTACTAATAAAGTAACGATCGACCAGTGCAAATTCTTAAGGATTACAATTAATCCAGTTATGGATAAAATACCTTTAAATAGCTCTATAATATCAATTAATAAACGAGTCCCCATCAAAGGGATTATTTGGGATACTTGTAGGATATCATTATATATTGTGGAATTATCTAAAGTGGAAGTCTTAATCTTACCTACTTTATTAATTAATTTTAATTCAAAATGGTACGTAAATTTGTAATCTAAATTATTTTCGATGATGCTATTGATCAAAGAAAGTATCTGAATGCTAATATATAAGAATGCTTGAAAAATCAATAACCAGATAATTTTTGAAAAATCAGTTGATTTTGAAATGTTATTGCCTATCTCCTCAGTCACTGTAAGTGAATAGATAGGGAGTATAGAAAGCATAACAGAGAACAAAAGGAGAATAATCAAACTGAGTTTTGATATATGAGTATAAATTTTAATGACTTTAAAAACGTTTCTAAACATTTTTTAACCTCTTTAAACAAAAGTTTCATGGTTTATTAATTCTAATTAATATTTATCAATGTGGCATTTTTACTGATTAAATAAATAAAAAAAGAAAGACTTTAAAAGTCTTTCTTTTTTTATTATGCTTTGACGCAAGGTTTGGCTGAACATTTAGGAGAAGCAACAATTACTGATTCCCCTTTTTTGCAACCCCAAACTTCAGTATAACGGTAATATGAAGAACCTACTAGATGGTTACATTTTGAGAAGTTATAAACACATCTATTTTTTGTTTTACATGCCATTGTATTCACCCCCTTTCAGTTGAAAATGAACTCACAATTTATTCCAAGTTGCTAAATCACGTAAGACATCAATATTCCCATGATACGTACCTAACGATCGACCTTCATAATCGATAGCCATAATTAATGGAAATTGATTGAATTTCAACTGTTCAAGAGTATCAACACAGCTAATATAGTGAGTTATTTCTGGCAATTCTTCTAGTGCACTAAAATGTTTATTTCTATCTATATCAGGAATAACATTAGCTTCTGGAGGCATAAATGATAATATAACTATATTTTCATTTATGTTTTTCAAGTTATAAATAGAAAGATCTTCTAGCAGCTTTTGACATTCACCACAGCCAACTGCAGTTAATAACAGAAAGCTACCTTGTAAGGTGTTTGAAGGAATGACAGTTTCTTTGTGATTTACAGGATTAATAATTGTAAATTCAGGAAGAATATCTCCTTTTTTAATTCCTTGATCCGCTACCTCTTGAAGTTCTATTTTTTTCTTGAGTGATAACCCAGTTTCACTTTTTTGTAGTAGATTAGTAATCTTCCACATGAGATACAAAATTATAATTAATAAAAGCATTATTATAAGATTAAAAATTAATTCAATCTGCATTTAAATCCCACTTTTCATTTAATAAATTATGGATGTTACGAGCAATAATAAGACCTGTAAATAAAAAAACGATTCCTAGCTCTAGAAAGATGAAATTGTATACATTTACTGTATTTGTTCCGGTGGGAATAATAAGTATAGCGAAAGATAAGAGCATTAAGCTTAAATTTCTGAGAATGGTTTTTCTTCCAATGAAATTGCTCCCAAGAACTCCTCCACAACTACATTTTATAATATTTTTTTTCTTTAAATTAAATGAAATTAATATTGTAAATACTAATAGTAAAATTGATAGTCCAAGTGCCCCAATCCATTTCGTTGATTGAAAAAATAATAAAAATGATAAAATCAACTCTGCTGTAATGACAAATATAGAGGAAGTTAAAATTACTCGTGGGTTATTAATCTTAGTAAAGGAAAATACAGTCTTTTTAAAATCTGAGAACTTCATTATCTTTGAAAAACTCGTACTTATAAATATATTTGCCAAGAGTAAACGAAAAACTAAGGAGATACTTATCATTCTATAACAAGCCTCTTTTCAAAAAATTTGACTCTTATATATATTAATCCTTAAACAATATTCAATAAGATATATTTTACAGGAATTCAATATGTGAAAATGGTAACTATTTCATCCAAAAGATATAATAACATTTGGCGTATAAATTTACAATATATTTCATTATTTTTATGTAAATAAGCTTGAATAATGAATTATTGGTTAGTCTCACTTTAAGTTATATTGGGATTTGTTGCTAACTCTTAGTTCTTTCCAGTGTAGCTATATATTTATTATTTAATTGTTTTTGAAAAATTTTCATTCAATTGTTAAAGATCGTTAAGAAATTTGTTTCCTTATGGATAATCTCGTCAATTCCAGCCAAAATAACAGCAAATACATTTTGAAAGAAGGTTCCCCAACAATGGATTTATTTTTGGCTCTTCTCCCGGCTTTGTTTTGGGGGAGCATTGTTCTCTTCAATGTTAAATTAGGCGGCGGGCCGTACAGCCAAACACTGGGAACGACGATCGGGGCGTTAATTGTTTCTATCGTTATTTATTTGTTTGTCCAACCCGTCTTGTCCATGCGCATTTTTATCGTTGGAATTATATCAGGCTTATTTTGGTCACTTGGGCAGAGCAACCAGCTCAAAAGCATTCAGTTAATGGGTGTGTCCAAAACGATGCCGATTTCCACAGGGATGCAGCTTGTTTCCACCTCACTGTTCGGCGTCATTGTTTTCCGAGAGTGGTCAACACCGATTTCGATTACACTTGGAGTCCTCGCTCTTATCTTTATTATTGTCGGTATCGTTCTCACGTCATTAGAAGATAAGAAAGACAAAAAAGATGGAGAGCCGAGCAACTTAAAAAAGGGCATTTTAATCCTTCTGGTCTCGACATTGGGTTATTTGATTTATGTCGTTGTCGCAAGATTATTTAATGTATCTGGATGGTCCGCCCTGTTGCCGCAGGCGATCGGGATGGTCATTGGAGGGGTCATTTTAACCTATAAGCACAAGCCCTTTAATAAGTATGCCATCCGAAATATTCTCCCGGGCTTAATCTGGGCAGGGGGAAATATGTTTTTGTTTATTTCTCAGCCGAAAGTCGGCGTTGCCACAAGCTTTTCTCTCTCTCAAATGGGAATTGTCATCTCGACACTTGGCGGTATTTTCATCCTGCGTGAAAAGAAATCAAAACGCCAGCTGATTGCGATTGCGATCGGGATTGCACTGATTATTGCGGCTGCCGTATTTTTAGGAATCGCCAAAACGAATTCATAACAGTTAAGGAGGATGAATATGTATCCGGATTTAAAAGGAAAAGTCGTCGCTATCACAGGAGCTGCTTCAGGATTAGGAAAGGCAATGGCCATTCGCTTCGGCAAGGAGCAGGCGAAAGTGGTCATCAACTATTACAGTAATAAACAGGATCCAAACGAGGTAAAAGAAGAGGTCATCAAGGCGGGCGGTGAAGCCATTGTCGTCCAAGGAGACGTAACGAAAGAGGAAGATGTGAAAAACATCGTTCAAACAGCGATTAAAGAGTTCGGCACACTCGATATTATGATTAATAATGCAGGTCTTGAAAATCCCGTGCCGTCTCATGAAATGCCGCTCAAGGATTGGGAAAAAGTCATCAGCACGAACTTAACGGGCGCCTTTTTAGGAAGCCGTGAAGCGATTAAATATTTTGTTGAAAACAATATAAAAGGAAATGTCATTAATATGTCGAGCGTACATGAAGTGATTCCGTGGCCATTATTTGTTCACTATGCGGCAAGTAAAGGCGGAATCAAGCTGATGACAGAAACATTGGCGCTGGAATATGCGCCGAAAGGCATTCGTGTCAACAATATCGGGCCAGGCGCGATCAACACGCCGATCAATGCTGAAAAATTTGCTGATCCTAAGCAGAGAGCAGATGTAGAAAGCATGATTCCGATGGGATATATCGGTGAACCGGAGGAAATTGCGGCAGTGGCAGCCTGGCTTGCTTCGAAGGAAGCCAGCTACGTCACAGGCATTACGTTATTCGCGGACGGCGGTATGACACAATACCCTTCCTTCCAGGCAGGACGCGGATAAATCAAAAAAAGCGACCCAGAACTCATCTGGATCGCTTTTTGTTTAGTCGCGCTTTTTCTTTACAAGAGCTGCAACAGATAAAATAATGGCTGCCGCAGACAGCACAATCGCTGTGATATCAAGAGCCGATGAACCTGAGTCTGCAGAAGCAGAATCATCTTTCGTTTGAGTGGCGCCATGCTCATCTGTTACTTCTTTGGCTGCGGTGATTTTTGTGATGGCATGAGGCGTATCCGCATCTTCATCGCCTGTCCATTCAACAATGCTGCCGTCTTTGTAATATTGATAAGCATCCCAAGCGGCTTCCTCTGCTTTATCAGGGTTTTTGGCAACAAAGGTAAACTGCTGGAACTGGCCTTCCTGAATGCCCCCGTCAGTGGCTTCCCACGTCACGGACACTGATTTGTCGTCGTGTTTGGCAGTAGACACCTTCCAGCCCGGAACCGGTTCGTATTGCTGGAACTCCACATTCTTTGGCATTTTTAAAACAACCTTTGTTGTCGGCTGGTTTTTTTCGGAAGGAACCTTCATTGTGTAGGTCTCCCATGAGCCTGCGGCGGATTCAGCCGGTTTTACAGACACGTGCGCGCTGGCAGGGGCCGTAAAGAATAAAAGAGAGCCGATAACAGCTGGACATAGTGTGAATGCGATTTTTTTCAACAACTCAAACACTCCTTTAATTTGTCTTTGTAAACATGATATTGATTTCGTTAAAGTCGCCGGTCAGTCCGTGGACTTTGATCTTCCAGTTTCCCTTTTCATTAATGGACAGGTTTTCAGTCTGGAAGATGCCATCTGTTTTTTCCTTTAATTGAAACGTGCTTTTGTTTTTATTGCCTGACAGTCCCGTTTTATAAACGGTCAAGGTGATTTGCTGAATGTTTTTTACTGGGTCTCCGCTATGATCGGTCACCCTGAGTTCAAATTCGTTTTTGCCGGGCTGGTTCGGGCTGATGCTGAGAGAAACACTTTGCCCGTTTTCAATCGCTTTGGTTTGATAAAACGGTTCCGGTGCAGGCTCAGGCGGACTTGGCAGACTTGTAAATATGGCAGCTGTGATCAGGACGGCGATGCCGATTGCCCATTCCGCTTTTAGCGTGCGGGTGATTTTGGACCCCTGCCGTTTTCTGGTGAGCAGAAAATGAATACCGCCCAGAATCAGCATCAAAACAAACAGTCCGCTTTTGACTAACAAGGCTTGGCCATACGCCGTATGGAACAGTGAATCCATTGACCGAATGATGAAAAATCCATTGAGCAAGCCCGAGAACAAAATGACACCGACTGCTGTGAGCGCCCATGGAGAGAACCGTTTCACCGTCTCCCAAGCAAGCGTTTTGTCCGGCTGTCTCCACTCCTGTGACAGCAGTAAAACGATGGCCGCTATTCCGCCGATCCAGATGGAGGCGGCCGATAAATGAAGGAAATCCATCAGGATACCGACTGTCTTTTCTTCAACAACAGCGGCATGTCCGGTAAACGCTTTGGCAAGCAGGAGACCGAAAAAGAAAATAAGCGGCGCCGTCCAATAGGCGAAGGACGCAAAACGCTTTTTGCGTAACACTGGGATGGCAGACAGGACAAGCAGTACATACAGCACGGCCTGAATCATCCAAATTGTGCCTCCCGCGGTTTCAAACAGCGTCTCCTTCATGTACCCCGGCTGAAAGGCATTGCCCCAGCCGCCGCCTGCATTCGCTTTTGTCTGTATCGGAAGCTGAAGCAGGAGCGCCAGCCCCAGCACAGTGACTGAGATGACAAGCAAACGCTTCGTCCGTTTGGCGAGTTTTTTTCCGTCCCCTTTATACCAGAAGAGATGGAAGAAAACGGTCCCGATAAACAGAGAAAAGGCTGCATACAGAATGGCGCGGTCTGCTGCTGTTCCCGGATTCAGGGCTGAGCCTGATGTTTTCTGGCTGCTGAACCCTCCATCCGCTTTTCCGATGCTGAACGGGATGACGCCGGAAACAGGGTGCCCGTCTGCCGAAACGGCATTCCATTCCGCTCTGTACACGTCATGAGGCAGATTCTTTTTCAGCTTCACGGTCATGATGTGATTGTTGTCTTTTTTGATTTCTGTTTTGTCCGTATCCACCCGGTCGCCGTCTGAATTATAGACTTTAATGTAGTGAAAGCCCTCTTCAACCGGTTCATTAAATTCAATTTCCACCTGTGCGGGAGCGCTTTTTAATTCACTGTTTTCTCCGGGCGAAGATTTGACAATATAGGCGTGAGCAAAGCTTGTTTTCGGCAGGAAAACAAGAAAAAGCAGAAGTATGATCCACCATCTGTTTCGTTGCATTACTCAGACACCACCTTCCGCTAATTATATTGTGTTATTTCTTGGTGCAGGTGCAGTGCTTTTTTCTGTCTCTCAGCATGTCTTCCAGCGCTTGATCGAAGGTGCGGACGGCTCCGCCAAAGCCTTTTTGAAAACGTTCAGCATGGTCAAGAGTCGCAAACGGTATGGCCTGCGGCTGGCAGCAGTGCAGATTTAATTCAGCGTTTACAACAAAATAAGCCGAAGCGGCACTGACCGTAGTTTGTAACAGAAAGTCTTTGCAAATCAAATGAGAAACCTCTTCCGTTTTATCTGCATACCGCAAAAACGCGCAATGTGCGCAGCACAGCTGTTCAATGTCTTGTGTCACCGTGATCAGCTGGACCGAATAAGCGTGATTGGCCGGCTTTAGGCAATAGCTGCACGTGTGATCAGCCTGAAGCGCACGGGCTGGGAGCGTGATGCCGCCGGCCGTTTTTATCACCTGGTTTGATTGGACAAGCTGATTGACATCTCTGTATACTGTCATTTCTGACACACCGAACCGTTGACTGATATCAGAAATTCTGAGCGCGCCTTCTTTTTTCAGCCACTCAAGTATGTGCTGCTGTCTATTAATCGGAAGCATTCATACATCCCCTTCATTAAGATCTTCTTAAGCGTAGAGGATTTCAAAGACCGAGACAAGTATGCTGATGATAAAAAATGTGAAAATGTGTTGAACAGTAACAAAACGAAACAGAATGGTCTCTGGTATAATGGACATATGAATGGAGAGTGAAAATACCATATGAAAGAAACAGTATGCCCGAACTGCGGCAAACCTTTGACAGGCGACATGGTCAGATCGTCAAATGTCCCGTGCCAATTTCGCTGCGGACACTGCCGGGAACGGCTTTACGAATATAAAGTATCAGCTCCGATTATGATTGTGTCTTTGGCACTCATTGTGCTGCTTATTTATCTTTTGATGCTCCTTCGCAATGCGGCAGGCTCAATGGTTCCGGCCGTTCAGCATGTGCCGATGGCTGTTTTTGCGCTTGTGTGCGCCTATCCTGTATTTATTGTGAGTGAACGGATGATCGCGAAGTATGTGATTCAAAACGGCAAGATTATTTATAGAGGAAAGAGAAAAGGCTCCTAAAACAGGAGCCTTTTTATTTTTAAAAAATTGTCACACCCATGTGCCAAAGTCCTCTTTACTTTCAATTGTGCACACACTGTAAGCGTTTTAATATAGAGTCAAAGGGAAGCATCATTCTCTGACATTATCATTCTTTTAGCGACAAACAAAACAGGGAGGGTTTATATATGCAGCAAGAACAGCAGCAAGGCGGCATGAAAGTGAAAGTTCAGCGCTTTGGCAGTTATTTGAGCGGAATGATCATGCCGAATATCGGCGCGTTTATCGCGTGGGGCATCATTACCGCTTTGTTTATTCCGGCGGGATGGTTTCCGAATGAGCAGCTGAATACGCTGGTCAGCCCGATGATTACGTATTTACTGCCGCTTTTGATAGCGTATACAGGCGGAAAAATGATTTACGACCACCGCGGCGGAGTCGTCGGTGCGACGGCGGCAATCGGGGTAATTGTCGGATCGGATATTCCGATGTTTCTAGGCGCGATGATAATGGGGCCGCTGGGCGGATATCTCATTAAGCAAACTGATAAATTATTCAAGGACAAAGTAAAGCAAGGCTTTGAGATGCTGATTAACAACTTTACGGCAGGAATTGTCGGCGCGGCTTTAACGATTCTCGCGTTTTATGCGATCGGCCCAGTCGTTCTGACGTTAAATAAATTACTGGCAGCCGGTGTAGAGGTCATTGTACACGCTAACCTGCTGCCTGTTGCAAGCGTTTTCGTGGAACCGGCGAAGGTCTTGTTCCTAAATAACGCGATCAACCACGGTATCTTAAGCCCGATTGGAATCGAGCAGGCAGCCAATACCGGAAAGTCAATTCTGTTTTTAGTAGAAGCAAACCCTGGACCGGGGCTCGGCATTTTGCTCGCGTATATGTTCTTTGGAAAAGGATCTTCAAAATCAACGGCTCCTGGAGCGGCAATCATTCATTTCTTCGGGGGGATTCACGAAATTTACTTCCCGTACATTTTAATGAAGCCGGCATTGATTCTGGCCGCGATTGCAGGCGGAGCAAGCGGGCTCCTAACGTTCTCTATCTTTAACGCCGGTCTAGTTGCAGCATCGTCACCAGGCAGCATTATCGCATTGATGGCCATGACGCCAAGAGGCGGATACTTCGGAGTGCTGGCAGGCGTATTGGTCGCTGCAGCCGTTTCGTTCATCGTATCAGCAGTGATCCTGAAATCTTCAAAAGCAAGCGAAGAAGATCTCGCAGCGGCAACAGAAAAAATGCAGTCCATGAAGGGGAAGAAAAGCCAAGCTGCCGCTGCTTTAGAGGCAGAACAAGCAAAAGCTGAGGAAGCGTCTGAACTGTCTCCTGAAAGCGTCAATAAAATTATTTTCGCATGTGACGCCGGAATGGGCTCGAGCGCGATGGGGGCTTCGATTTTAAGAAACAAAGTCAAAAAAGCTGACCTGGATATCAGCGTGACCAACACGGCGATTAACAATCTGCCGAGCGATGCGGATATTGTCATTACCCACAAAGACTTAACAGATCGAGCAAAGGCAAAGCTGCCAAATGCGACGCACATATCAGTGGAGAACTTCTTAAACAGTCCGAAATATGACGAGCTTATTGAAAAGCTAAAAAAGTAATCTCATAGAAAGAGAGTGATACTCATGCAAGTACTCGCAAAAGAAAACATCAAACTCAATCAAACGGTTGCAACAAAAGAAGAAGCGATCAGATTGGCGGGCCAAACGCTGATTGACAACGGCTACGTGACAGACGATTATATTGAAAAAATGTTTGAACGGGAAGAAACATCATCTACCTTTATGGGGAATTTTATTGCCATCCCCCACGGCACAGAAGATGCCAAAAGCGAAGTGCTTCACTCAGGGATTTCAATCATTCAAATTCCTGACGGAGTAGAGTATGGAGAAGGAAACACAGCCAAAGTCGTATTCGGCATTGCCGGAAAAAATAACGAGCATTTAGACATTTTGTCTAACATCGCCATCATCTGCTCAGAAGAAGAAAACATTGAACGCCTGATTTCTGCGAAAAGCGAAGAAGATTTGATCGCGATTTTCAACGAGGTGAACTAGCATGATTGCCTTACATTTCGGTGCGGGAAATATCGGGAGGGGCTTTATCGGTGCGCTGCTTCACCACTCCGGCTATGAAGTGGTGTTTGCGGATGTAAATGACACGATGGTCGGCCGCCTTAATGATAAACGGGCATACACTGTTGAACTCGCAGAAGAAGGACGTTCGTCAGAGGTGATCGGCCCGGTCAGCGCCATCAACAGCGGCAGCCAGCCGGAGGAGCTGTATCGGCTGATCAATGAGGCGGCGCTCATCACGACGGCTGTCGGCCCGAATGTATTAAAGCTGATTGCACCGTCTATCGCAGAAGGCTTAAGACGAAGAAGCTCTGCCGACACACTGAATATCATTGCCTGTGAAAATATGATTGGCGGAAGCAGCTTCTTAAAAAAAGAAGTATACAGCCACTTAACAGAGGCGGAGGAGGAGGCTGTCGGCAACACTGTCGGATTCCCAAATTCCGCGGTTGACCGGATCGTGCCGATTCAGCATCATGAAGATCCGCTCAAAGTGTCGGTTGAGCCGTTCTTTGAATGGGTCATCGACGAATCAGGCTTTATAGGGGAAACACCGGCAATAAAAGGGGCGCTGTTTGTTGATGATTTAACGCCGTACATCGAACGAAAGCTGTTTACCGTTAATACGGGCCATGCTGTAACGGCCTATGTCGGCTATCAGCGCGGATTAAAAACGATAAAAGAAGCGATCGATCATCCGGAAATCCGCCGTGTTGTTCACTCAGCGCTGCTTGAAACCGGTGATTATCTCATCAAAACGTATCATTTTAAGCAATCAGAACACGAGCAATATATTAAAAAAATCATCGGCCGCTTTGAAAATGAATTTATCACCGACGATGTGACCCGTGTGGCGAGATCGCCGCTCAGAAAGCTTGGAGAAAATGACAGGCTTGTAGGTCCGGCGAAGAAAATCAAAGAGCCGAATGCGCTGGCTGAAGGCATTGCTGCGGCACTGCGATTCGACTTTGCCGGTGATCCGGAAGCGGTCGAGCTGCAAGCGCTGATCGCGGAAAAAGGATACAGCGGAGTGCTTCACGAGGTGTGCGGTATTCCGTCTCATGAACCGCTGCATGCCATCATTTTAAAAAAACTGAATCAATAACCGGACCCGTGACTATACGTCACGGGCTTTTTTTACCATCTCGCAATCTAGTATAATAGAAAACGCTTACGATAACAGGGGGGGAGGAGAATGGCGATGAAACAATTCGAGATTGCGGCAATACCGGGAGACGGAGTAGGAAAAGAAGTTGTAGCCGCTGCTGAGAAAGTGCTTCACACAGCAGCTGAGGTTCACGGAGGGTTGTCATTCTCATTTACGTCATTTCCATGGAGCTGTGACTATTACATGGAGCACGGCGAAATGATGCCTGAGAACGGAATACATACGCTTACTCAATTTGAAGCGGTTTTCTTGGGAGCGATCGGAAATCCGAAACTGGTTCCCGACCATATTTCGTTATGGGGGCTGCTGCTGAAGATCCGGAGAGAGCTTGAGCTTTCTATTAATATGAGACCGGCCAAACAAATGGCCGGCATCACGTCGCCGCTGCGGCATCCGAACGATTTTGATCTAGTGGTGATTCGCGAGAACAGTGAAGGTGAATACAGTGAAGTCGGCGGACGCATTCACAGGGGTGACGATGAAATCGCCATCCAAAATGCCGTGTTTACGAGAAAAGCAACAGAACGTGTCATGCGTTTTGCCTTCGAATTGGCGAAAAAACGGAGCGGCCATGTAACAAGCGCAACAAAGTCCAACGGAATTTATCACGCGATGCCGTTTTGGGATGAAGTCTTTCAGCAGACTGCTGCTGATTACAGCGAGATTGAAACGTCATCCCAGCATATTGATGCGTTGGCCGCTTTTTTTGTGACGCGTCCGGAAACGTTTGATGTCATTGTGGCGAGCAACCTGTTCGGTGATATTTTAACCGACATCAGCTCGAGCCTGATGGGAAGCATTGGCATTGCGCCGTCTGCGAACATTAACCCGTCCGGCAAGTACCCATCCATGTTCGAACCGGTTCATGGCTCAGCTCCGGATATTGCCGGCAAAGGTCTTGCCAACCCAATCGGCCAGATTTGGACAGCGAAGCTGATGCTTGACCATTTCGGAGAGGAAGAACTGGGGGCAAAGATCCTCAATGTGATGGAACGAGTCACGGCTGACGGCATTAAAACACGCGACATTGGCGGACAAAGCACGACGGAAGAGGTCACTGACGAAATTTGTGTGCGTTTAAGAAACTTATAAACATGCAGGCCGGGACGAATGGTTGCCCCGGCCGTTTACACAAATTTCAACAGATCACTAACCAAGAAGATCCAAATGTTGTATAATGACATGGAATTCTTAGGAAAGTATCAGGTGGAAGAAGTTGAACGCAAAAACGATCACATTAAAGAAAAAATCAAAAACCAAATGGATTGTACTCAGTACTGCATGTATTCTAGCTTTCATTTTCATGATCAGAATGGCGTTTTATATGCCCTATCTCGTTGAAGGTTCATCAATGGCTCCGACGCTAAAAGACTCAGAACGAATGTTGGTTGACAAAGCAGCCAAATATACAGGCGGGTTTCATAGAGGCGACATCATCGTGATTCATGACGAAAAGAGCGGCCGTTCATTTATAAAACGGTTAATCGGTTTGCCTGGCGACTCAATTATCATGAAGGATGATCAGCTATACATAAACGGTAAGAAAATCGACGAACCGTATCTAAAGGAACATAAACAAGAAATGCAAGCGTCAGGGGAAAATCTCACGAGTGATTTTGAAGCTGATGTTCCTGCCGGCAAATATTTTGTAATGGGAGATAACCGTCTCAATTCGGTGGACAGCAGAAACGGAATGGGGATGCCTTCTGATGAAGATATCATTGGTACGGAGTCTCTTGTCTTTTATCCGTTCAGTGAGATAAGAGTAGCAAAATGAATACATACGCAAAAAAGAGATAATGCTTGATGAAATGAAAGAAAGGGTGGAGGAATGATGAAACCATATATGCTGCCTCACCGCTACCCATTTTTATTGATTGACGGCGTGACGGAAAGTGAGCCCGGCAAGCATGCGGCTGCTTATAAGCTGGTCAGTGAGAACGACTGGTTTTATCACTGACACGCAAACAGAAATGCCGTTTTCACTTGTGATTGAAGCACTTGCGCAAACCGCGGCTTTTACAGGAATTACAGATGAGAACAGCTTGGGCTTATTGTCTTCCGTGAAGAAAGCGGAAAAGCTGGGCGCGGCCATACCCGGCGACCGGCTTGATCTTACGTTTGAAGTCACGCGTAACCGGCGCGGGTTTGTGTTTGGACATGCCAAGGCGTCAGTGGGCGGGCAGCCTGTTGCTGAAGCTGAAATCGGCATCTATATTGAAAAATGAAAAAAACCCTTCACTACGATTTGTGAGGGGTTCTATTATTTCGTATCGTAATCCCGTTCGCTTTGTGAGTCATCTCGTTGCTGCCGCTTTTGTTTTTCATCATTCATGTTTTCCTTCAGCTCTTCATTCGGTATCGGATCGGTCAAGTCATTATGTTCGGGGTTTTCATTAGGGCGGTTCTGCTGTTTTCTCTCTTTCATGTTTTATCACCTCACCATTTGTTTTCCTCTAATGTCTCCACTTGAAACATGTGAAATGGCTGTTTTGTTCCGCTGGGTATAATGTATTAGAATAGAACCAGAACAACTAAAAGATAAAGAGAGGTACATATATGTCTGTTCAAAGAGAAGATGTGAATATCAAGCTGATTGCTATTGATATGGACGGAACACTGCTGAATGACGAGCAGCTGATTTCAGACGAAAACCGCAACGCGATTCGTGAAGCGGAGGATAAAGGCGTTTACGTGGTCATCAGTACGGGCCGGACGCTGATGACGTGCCGGGAGCTGGCTGAGTCGCTGAAGCTGTCGTCTTTTTTAATCACGGCTAACGGAAGTGAAATCTGGGACTCGAATTTTAATTTAGTGGAACGCAAGCTGCTCCACACGGATCACATCAAAATGATGTGGGATTTGCGAAATAAGCACAACACTAATTTCTGGGCTTCAACTGTTAACAAAGTGTGGAGAGGCGAGTTCCCGGAAAACATCACTGATCATGAATGGCTTAAATTCGGATTTGACATAGAAGATGACGACATCCGAAACGAAGTGCTGGCGGAGCTCAGAAAAAATAAAGAGCTCGAAATCACAAACTCAAGCCCGACAAACATCGAGGTCAACGCGCTCGGCATCAACAAAGCCGCAGCCCTTGCGAAGGTTTCTGAAAAACTCGGCTTTACGATGGAAAATGTCATGGCGATGGGCGACAGCCTGAATGATATCGCGATGATCAAAGAAGCCGGGCTGGGCGTAGCGATGGGCAATGCCCAAGACGTCGTGAAGGAAACGGCTGATTGGATCACTGATACAAATATAGAAGATGGCGTCGCTAAAGCGATACGCCATTGGGTACTATAAGAAAAGAGTCCTGAGATAAGGACTCTTTTCTTTTTTTATCAGGGAGATTTTCTTCTAGGACCATGGTAGGTTTTCTAACAAAGTTATTTCACAAACTGATATGATTGAATATAATGAAATAAAGTTCAAAAATTCGGAATAGTCGTTCCGAATTTCGGAACAATAAAATACATAAAGCAATCGTTTGCTTGGCAGGAGGGATTCTGTGTTTCAAGTTGATTTAAATTGTGATTTAGGGGAAAGCTTCGGAGCCTATACGATAGGTCTTGATCAAGATATTTTAGCGTTTGTCACTTCAGCGAATGTCGCATGCGGATTTCATGCAGGGGATCCAAGTGTCATGCGGAAAACAGTTGCCCTTGCTGCTGAAAAAGGCGTAAAAATCGGCGCTCACCCGGGACTCCCGGATTTGCTCGGCTTCGGCCGCCGAAATATAGCGATTTCTCCAGAGGAAGCATATGATCTTGTGGTTTATCAAATTGGCGCCTTGTCAGGATTTTTAAAAGCGGAAGGACTTCACATGCAGCACGTCAAGCCGCACGGCGCTTTGTACAATATGGCCGCAGTCGATCAGAAGCTATCGGACGCCATTGCAAAAGCTGTCTACAAGGTCGATCCAGGACTGATTCTTTTCGGTCTTGCTGAGAGCGAGCTTGTAAAAGCAGGAGAACGGATCGGGCTTCAAACAGCAAGTGAAGTGTTCGCCGACAGAACATACCAAGCGGACGGCACGCTGACACCGCGTTCTCAGCCGGACGCACTCATTGAAAGCGATGATGCCGCCGTCACTCAGGTGATCAAAATGGTGAAAGAAGGGACGGTCAAATCTCAGCAAGGACATGATGTGTCATTAAAAGCAGATACAGTTTGCATTCATGGAGACGGTGCCCACGCGCTGACATTTGCGCAAAAAATCAGAAAAGAGCTCAAAGCGGCCGGAATCGAAGTGACTGCTATTTCAGCGCAGAAGTAATCAGAAGGAGGAAAATAGATGGAGCAGCAGAAAAAAACAGCAGGGAAAAAAACGGGCAGCTGGTCATTGCTGATGGGGGCCGCCTTCTTAATGGCGACATCAGCAATCGGCCCGGGATTCCTGACACAAACCGCAACATTCACAAACACACTCGCAGCAAGCTTCGGTTTTGTTATTTTCATTTCTATTATTTTGGATATCTTCGCTCAAACCAACGTATGGCGCATCATTGCGGTCTCAGGAAAAAGGGGCCAGGAGATTGCGAATATGGTGCTTCCCGGACTGGGATATTTTATTGCAATTCTCGTCGTGCTTGGAGGACTTGCCTTTAATATCGGGAATATCGGAGGGGCTGGGCTCGGACTTCAAGTCTTGTTCGGCATTACACCAGAAACAGGCGCCTTAATCAGTGCCGTCATCGCGATTCTGATTTTTGTCATCAAGGAAGCAGGAAAAGCGATGGACCGTTTTACGCAAATCGCGGGTTTTGTCATGATTATTTTAACTGTCTTTGTTGCTGTCACCACAGCGCCGCCGGTCGGACAGGCTGTGGCTAACACGTTTGTCCCTGAACATATCAGTATATTTGCAATAGTCACATTAGTCGGCGGAACCGTCGGGGGATATATCACATTTGCCGGCGGACATCGTTTGCTTGATGCAGGGATTAAAGGCAAGGAATCCATCCCCCAGGTGACAAAAAGCTCAGTTATCGGCATTTTAATTACATCCATCATGCGGATCGCCCTTTTCTTAGCTGTGCTCGGCGTTGTTTCAAAAGGCCTGCACATTGACGAAAGCAACCCGGCGGCCTCTGTGTTCCAGCTGGCAGCGGGAAATGTCGGTTATAAAATCTTCGGATTGATCATGTGGTCAGCGGCCATTACGTCTGTTATCGGGGCCGCTTATACATCTGTTTCATTTTTTAAAACCTTTTCTCCAAAAATTGAAAAGAATTCACGCGGCATTATTATCGGATTTATTGTCGTTTCTACATTAGCCTTCGTCACCATCGGCCAGCCGGCGAAAATTCTCGTGCTTGTCGGATCTCTGAACGGTTTGATTCTGCCGATTGCGCTTGGAACGCTGCTTATTGCCGCATATAAGAAAAACATTGTCGGTGATTATAAGCATCCGCTTTGGCTGACAGGCTCAGGTGCACTGGTTGTCATCGTCATGGCGATTATGGGCGTCTACACGTTATTTACACAACTACCTCAATTGTGGGGCTGATAAGAGTGGATCATTTAAACAAGATGGCGCCAAGAGATGTGCGCGCGTTTATACGAGAGGGGAAAATAAACGGCCCGACCGCCGGAATGTCCGGCGGCTATGCTCAAGCGAACCTTGTGATTTTGAAAAAAGATCTGGCATTTGACTTTCTGCTGTTTTGCCAGCGGAATCCAAAACCCTGTCCGGTGCTGGATGTGACGGAATCCGGTTCGCCTGTGCCGTCGCTTGCAGCGCCCGATGCGGATATCAGAACGGATTTTCCAAAATACCGTGTATACAGGCACGGTGTTTTGACAGATGAGGTATCTGATATTACGCCATACTGGGAGGACGATTTTGTCGGCTTTCTGATCGGATGCAGTTTCTCTTTTGAACAAGCGCTGATCAATAATGGAATACCCGTCAGGCATATCGACGAGGGGACGAACGTTCCAATGTACAAAACGAATATAGATTGTGTTCCGGCGGGGCCGTTTCATGGACAGTTGGTTGTCAGTATGAGACCGGTTCCTGAACGGCTCGCTGTACGCGCCGCACAGGTGACCTCGCGTTTTCCGGCTGTGCACGGAGGACCGATTCATATCGGCAATCCAAAAGCGATCGGCATACAGGATTTGAGCAATCCAGATTTCGGAGATGCCGTTTCTGTTCGTGAAGGCGAGGTTCCTCTATTTTGGGCATGCGGGGTAACTCCGCAAGCTGTGGCTATGAATGTAAAACCTGAAATGGTCATCACACATGCGCCGGGGCATATGCTCATCACAGATATTCGAGACGAGTCGCTTGCGGTGCTGTAACCTCTCGTCCTCCTGATGAACGAGAAATAAACGAGGTGAGAAAGATGACTGAACGATTACAAATCGAACAGCTCGGTGATTCTGCAATGATGATCCGATTTGGAGAAGAAATAAGCGAGCAAGTAAACGGTCTTGTCCATGCCGCTGCCGCTTATATAGAAGAACAGCCGTTTCCGGGATTCATTGAATGTATCCCGGCTTTTACGAGTCTTACCGTATTTTATGATATGTATGAAGTGTATAAGCATTTGCCTCAAGGCATCAGCTCGCCTTTTGAGAAGGTGAAACGCGATGTTCATGAGCGGCTCGGAGAATTAACGGCTGATTATGAAAGCAGCCGCCGCGTCGTTGAAATTCCCGTCTGCTATGGCGGTGATTTCGGGCCTGATTTAGAAGAGGTGGCGAAGATCAATCATCTCACACCCGAAGAAGTCATTGAGATTCATACAGGCGGCGAATATGTGGTGTATATGCTGGGCTTTGCACCGGGGTTTCCTTTCCTAGGCGGGATGTCCAAACGCATTGCAGCTCCAAGGAAATCATCGCCAAGACCATCGATTCCTGCCGGTTCAGTCGGAATTGCGGGACTGCAAACAGGCGTTTATCCGATTTCGACACCGGGCGGCTGGCAGCTGATCGGCAAAACGCCGCTGGCTCTATTCCGGCCGCAGGAAAACCCGCCAACGTTATTAAGAGCAGGAGATATTGTTACATTTGTCCGCATCTCAGAGGATGACTATCACGCCTATAAGGAGGAGTCCAATTGAGCATGAAAGTGTTAAAGCCCGGACTGCTCACAACGGTTCAGGATATAGGCAGAACGGGGTATCAAAAATACGGCGTGCTGGCAAGCGGCGCCATGGACACGGTGTCGCTTCGAATTGCCAATCTGCTGATCGGAAACAGCGAAAAAGAAGCCGGTCTTGAAATTACGCTGATGGGTCCCGGCCCGTCGCTTTATGTGTCAGAACCAATGCTGATTGCCGTAACAGGAGCGGACTTTACCCTGCGTGTGAATGATGAGGAAGCGCCTCTTTGGAAACCTGTGCTCGTTAAGGGAAACAGCACGGTCACCTTCGGCCCCTGCAAACTCGGCAGCCGCGCTTATTTGGCGACAGCCGGCGGCTTCAATGTTCCTGCTGTGATGGAAAGCAAAAGCACGTATGTCAGAGCGGGCATCGGCGGATTTCGCGGAAGAGCGCTTCAGAAGGAAGATGAACTGCCGATCGGAGAGATGTCATCTCTTTCGAAAACCATCGTCTCCCGCTTGAGCCAACACCTTGGCCAGCGAGGGTTTGCGGCGCCGAACTGGTCAGTCAGCCGATACAGATTTCTGCCGTTAAAAAAGAATCCGGTGATCCGAGTGCTGGAAGGAAAACAATTCTCTTTTTTCACAGAAGAATCGCAAACGCGGTTTTACGAAGAAACGTTTCGTGTCACTCCGCAGTCCGATCGTATGGGCTACAGGCTCAAAGGGGAACCGCTTGAATTGAAGGCGCCGCTTGAGATGGTGTCAGAGGCGGTTACATTTGGAACAGTTCAGGTGCCGCCTGACGGCAATCCGATTATCCTGCTTGCAGACCGGCAGACGACGGGAGGTTATCCGAGGATCGCTCACATCATTTCAGCTGATCTTCCGATTGCCTCGCAAATCATGCCGGGTGAGCACGTCCAATTTGAGCCTGTATCCCTTCAGGAAGCGGAAGCGCTTTTCATTGAACGGGAAGCGCATCTAAAAGAACTGAAAACAAGAATGAAAATGGAATGGCTGACATAACAAAGGGGATGGAATGATGCAGAATAAAAACAAAACCGTAGTGAAATCTATGGCGCTGCTCAATTTGTTTTTGCATGAACCAAGCCTGACTTTAAGCGAACTCGTTTCCCTGTCAGGAATGCCGAAAACCTCTGTTCACCGAATGGTCAGCTCACTGGAAGAAATGGGGTTCCTCAATCGAGACCCATCCGGCGTTTATACGCTTGGACTGGTGTTTTTGGAATTCGGACAGCTTGTCGCGGACAGACTCGATATCAGAAAAATAGCCAAGCCTGTGATGGAAGAGCTTTGCCGTGAAGTAGATGAAGCCGTTCATTTGATCATGAGGGACGGAAATGAAGCGATCTACGTGGAGAAGATTGAAGGGACACAGACCGTTCGCCTGTACACTGCAATCGGCCGGCGTTCTCCTCTGTATGCCGGGGCATGTGCCCGGAGCATTTTGTCCTTTCTGCCCCGTGAAGAAATTGAAGCGTACATCAAACAGACAGAGCTCATTCCGATCGGTTCAGGGACCATTACAGATCCGTCAAAGCTTCTTGAGGCGATTGAGACCTCGGTGCAAAACGGCTATACCGTCAGCTATTCAGAACTCGAAAACTATACGGCCGCTATTGGCGCGCCGATTTTTAACCATCATCACCAGGTGGCGGCCGGCATCAGTATTGCAGGGTTTGAAGCGAGATTTACAGAAGACAGGCTGCCGTATTTAACGGAAAGGGTAAAACAAGCCGCTTTGCAGATTTCCAGAAAAATAGGGTATCCATAAGTAGCCGATCTTTTCTCTGCTGCGTACATTAACGTATCGACGTTCATGAGTGGAGGAAAGATCATGGTGCTTCAGTATACAGCGCTCGGAGATTCTTTAACGACGGGGAGAGGCTCTGGGCTGTTTTCTGCAGGATTTGTCCAGCGCTTCAGAGACATGATGGCAGCCGATCTGAAATCAAAAACAGCCGTATCGGTTTTCGCCAAATCCGGTCTTGATACAGAGGAAATCCTCAGGCTCCTGTCATATCCCTATGTTCAAAAACAAATTCAAGCCGCTGATATGATTACGATCACAGGGTGCGGAAATGATCTCATTGAATCTGTATTATCCTATCAATCTTCTCAGGATGAAACGATTTTCAGCCGTGCGTCCGCGCATTGTCATGAGAATTTTGAAAAGATGATTGCCCAAATCGCCAATATCAAAGGGTCAGATCCATCACCTTACGCCATCCGTGTTTTTAATTTATACAACCCGTTTCCCAGCATTGGCATTGCTGATCAATGGATTACTTCATTTAATTCGCATTTGAAAACGCTGGCAACAGCACCTCATGTTAAAATCGCTGATGTTTACAGTGTCTTTAAAGGGAAAGAGCAGGAGTACCTGTCTTTCGACGGTGTCCATCCGAATAGCAATGGCTATCAGGCAATGGCCGAAGTGCTCCGAGGAATAGGTTATCGAGAATTATCAGTTTCATAGAAAACGCGCCTGATCACTGGCGCGTTTTTTATATGAATTCAAATATTAAAAGAAACTTAAATTTCCCCGTCTCATGTTCTATATACAAAAAAAGTGCGCTAGAATAATGGAGGGCAAAGGCAAATATAGGCATAACGCTCAATATTTCGTATATAAGGAAGGATGGTCCTTTTGTTTCGCATTTTTAAAATGTCTTTTGCGGTTATCATTATCATACTGGCGCTTATCGCTTTTAACTATACGGAACACACCTCTGTTATCCAATCGGTCATGCTCGTTTTCCTGGGCGCTGTCATGTTTATTCAGGGGCTTGAAGAACGCAAAAAAGAAAACGACAGCTCAGGAGCATTTAACATCTATACTGCCGTTTTCGTTTGGTCTGTTTCTCTCATCGGTTTTACGCTTTATATGATATAAATCTATGATACATCGAGAAAATGCTCAACCGTCGGGAACGGCGTATAGAACCGGTGCAGCAAGGCTTTCCACTCTTTGTACTCGGAAGACCTGCGAAAGCCTTCAGTGTGGTCCTCAAGCGTTTCCCACTCTACGAGCAGCAGGTACTTATGTGTTTCTTCCATACATTTTGATAAAGAATGTGTGATATAGCCCTTCATTCCGGCAATGATCGGCGCCGCCAGCCGGAACGCGTCCTCAAATTCTTGTTCAAGCCCCTCTTTAATATGAAGCATAGCTGCTTCTCTGACCATGTGATCCCTTCTTTCCTCTTTTCAAATAGTTTACAGGAAACGAAAGGAGATTTCTGCAAAAACGATGAACCTTTTCCTTCATTTTCAAAAAAATCTTGCACGTACTAATTCATTTAAGAGAAAATAACAAGTGGAAGGCAGGGGAAAGTCATGTGTAAAAAGTGTATTCTACTATTATTTCTATGTATCGGGCTGATCGGATTAATCGGATGCTCCAAAACAGATTCACCAGAGGACCGAATGGAAGCATTCGTAAAACAGTGGAACGATCAGCAATTCGATGACATGTATCAAAGCCTGACCAAAGATGTAAAAAAAGAAATCTCCAAAAAGGATTTCGTCAGCAGATATAAAACCATCTATGAGCAGGCAGGCGTAAAAAATCTGAAAGTCACTGCGGGAAAAGTGGATGAGGATGATAAAGACAATAAAACGATGAAGCACATCCCATACAAAGTCAGCATGGACACAAATGCGGGCAAAGTCAGCTTTAAAAATACCGCTGTGCTGAAAAAAGAAAAAACAGATGACGAGGAGTCATGGAATATAGATTGGGACCCATCGTTTATTTTCAAGCAGCTGGCTGATGACAAAACCGTTCAAATCGCCAGCATTGAACCGAAACGCGGCCAAATCTACGATAAAAACGGGAAAGGCTTAGCCGTCAACACAGATGTTCCGGAAATCGGAATTATTCCCGGAGAACTTGGCGATAAAAAAGAGAAAGTCATAAAAGAGCTCGCGAAAAAACTGGATGTAACTGAAGATGACATCAACCAGAAGCTGAAACAAAGCTGGGTCAAAGATGATTCATTCGTGCCGGTCAAAAAAGTAAAACCGGACGAAGAAAAGTTGGTGTCTGAAGTGACGGCATTAAAAGGCGTCACAAGAACAAATGTCAGCTCGCGCTATTATCCGTATGGCGAAAAAACAGCCCATCTGACAGGCTACGTTCGCGCGATTACGGCGGAAGAACTGAAGAAAAAGAAAGACGGAACATACAGCGATACGTCAAACATCGGAATCGCAGGTCTTGAAAATGTGTATGAAGACAAGCTCAGAGGCAAAACAGGATGGAAAATCTACGTTCCGCAAACCGGCGAAGTCATCGCTGAAACGAAAGCGAAAGACGGTGAGGATCTACATCTCACAATTGATATCAAAACGCAAACAAAGCTTTATGACGAGCTGAAGGATGACAGCGGGGCGGCAGTCGCACTGCAGCCGCAGACAGGTGAAACACTGGCTCTTGTCAGCGCGCCTTCTTACGATCCAAACGGATTTATCTTCGGATGGAGCGATAAAGAATGGAAAAAACTAAACGAAGACAAAAACAATCCGTTTTCTGCGAAATTCAACAAAACATATGCACCAGGATCCACGATTAAACCGATCGCTGCTGCTATCGGCCTGAAAAACGGCACGCTTAAAGCCGCAGAGAAGAAAACTATCAAAGGGAAACAGTGGCAGAAAGATTCAAGCTGGGGCGGCTATTCTGTTACACGAGTGTCTGACAGCTTAGAGCAAGTGGATTTGGAACATGCCCTGATCACGTCAGACAATATTTACTTTGCGCAAAACGCGCTTGATATGGGAGCGGATACCTTTACAAAAGGCATGAAAACATTTGGGTTTGCAGAGGATATTCCATTTGAATTCCCTGTCCAGCAATCGTCAATCGCAAACGACAAGCTTGACTCAGACATTTTGCTTGCGGATACAGGCTACGGACAGGGACAAATGCAGATGTCTCCGCTTCACCTAGCGGCAGCTTACACGCCATTTGTCGATAATGGAGACCTCGTGAAACCGACGCTTATCAAGAAAGACTCACAAACCGCTGATGTCTGGCACAAACAAGTGCTCACAAAAGAAGGAGCCGCCGATATTACAAAAGGGTTGAAAGGCGTAGTCGAAGATGAGCGCGGGTCAGCGTATCAGCCTGTCGTAAAAGGAATCACTGTGGCTGGAAAAACGGGAACAGCCGAGCTGAAAAAATCAAAGGATGATAAAGACGGCACCGAAAATGGCTGGTTCGTCGGCTATGACTATAAAAACAAAGACCTGCTTGTCGCGATGATGATTCAAAATGTTCAAGATCACGGCGGCAGCCACTACGTAGTCGAAAAAGCAAAAAAGCAATTTCAATCGAAATAAAACCTTTTTAACGGGAGTGAAAGGAAAAAGGGCGTCTGAGACCGAATGATCTAGTAAGGGGCAAAAACCCGGTTTATAAAGAAAAGAGGGATTTTGCATGCAGCGTATTCATTTGGCGGAGGATCTTCAATTTTCAAGAGTGATACACGGGCTTTGGCGTCTGAATGAATGGAACTATTCAGACGCTGAGCTGCTCAGTCTCATTGAGTGGTGTGTCGATCAAGGCATTACCACCTTTGATCATGCGGATATTTACGGGGGCTACACGTGCGAGAAAGGTTTTGGAAATGCTCTTGCTCTTTCACCCGGATTAAGGGAAAACATAGAGCTGGTCACAAAATGCGGCATCGTTCTTGAATCACCTGAACGCCCTGCTCACAGATCGCACCATTATAATACAAGCAAAACACACATTCTCGCGTCTGTTGAACAGTCGCTTTTGAATCTCAGAACGGATTATATCGATGTGCTGCTGATTCACAGACCGGACCCGCTCATGGACCCGGAAGGAGTGGCTGAGGCGTTTCATGCGCTGAAAAGCTCCGGGAAGGTCAGATATTTCGGTGTGTCGAACTTTAAAGGCCATCAATATCGGATGCTGGAATCGTATCTGCCTGAAAAGCTTGTCACCAATCAGATTGAGCTTTCCGCATATGAATTAGAAAATATTCAGGACGGCACATTGAACCTGTGTCAGGAAAAACGGATTTCTCCGATGGCCTGGTCGCCGCTTGCAGGCGGTAAAGTATTCGCCGGAAACACGGAAAAAGATCGGCGCATTCGCACGGCGCTTGAAACTGTTCAGGCTGAAATCGGTGCTGCCTCATTGGACGAGGTGATGTACGCATGGCTGTTCACGCATCCGGCCGGCATCATGCCGATTGTCGGAAGCGGAAAACGCGAGCGTATTTCCGCCGCGGTAAACGCCTTGGCGTATAAGCTTGATCAGGATCAGTGGTTCCGTATTTATACAGCCGTACAAGGCCACGATATACCATAAAGAAAAAGCATCAGCATAACGGCTGATGCTTTTTCAATATTGTCACACCGCTTAGTGCCAAATTCCCATTTATAAGTGATTGAATCCTGTTTGAAAGCGTTTTATATTAATAAAGAAAACCCCTTTTTTTCCTCTTCCTATATCTCCATGCGACTTCATCCGCACATCACGAATGTCTGGAGGCCTTTTTATGTATATGACTGCAAGAGAACAAAAGCTTTTAAAGCATTTATTATTACTGAACCGATATGTAACCGTAACGGAGCTGGCTGAGCTGATGGAAGTGAGCACCAGAACCATTCACAGGGAGCTGAAATCAATCAAGCCGCTGATGGAGACTGTGGGGCTCAAGCTCGATAAACAGCCCGGCAAAGGCTTGAAGGCGGTAGGAAGTCCCGAAGATAAACAAAAGCTGCTCACCGAGCTGTCACATGAACAGCATGAATACAGCGCCGACGAACGAAAATTGCTGATTCTCTGTTCGCTATTAGAGTCTCAAGAACCGGTGAAACTGTACACGCTCGCTCATGATCTGCAGGTCACCAATGCTACGGTCAGCTACGATTTAGATGAGCTGGAGAAATGGATTTCTCCGTTCGGGTTAACACTGATCCGAAAAAGAGGCTTTGGCATCCAGCTCATGGGGCCAGAGAACGCGAAACGAAAAATTGTCGGCAATCTGATTGTGAACCGCCTCGATATCCAAATGTTTTTGGAAGCGGTTGAATTAAACATTAAAGGAAAAGCCGATTCCTCCGAGAAGATGTTCGGGGTTGTAAGCAAAGGCGAGCTGTTAAAAATGGAGCGGATTTTATTCCAGCTGAAAGAAAAAATCGCATTTTCTCTATCTGACAGCTCCTATATAGCGCTTGTCGTTCATCTGACGTTTGCGATCGAACGCATTAAACTTGGCGAGACGATCAGCATGGAAGAGAGCGAGCTTGATGAACTCAAGAGTGCTAAAGAATACAGCTCCGCTCTGGAAATCGCGGGCGAGCTTGAACGTGCTTTCGGCGTGACGATCCCGGAAGCGGAGGTCGGCTATATTACGATCCATCTGCGAAGCGCCAACCGCAAATACAAAACAGAATACAGAGCGCAGGAAATAGAGCTTGAAACAGCCATGCAAACAAAACGGCTGATCGCTTTTATTTCAGAAAAAATCAGAATGGATCTGACGAAAAACTACTCTTTATATGAAGGCTTGATTGCCCATTTGGAGCCGGCCATCAGCCGCATGAAAGAAAACATCGACATCTATAATCCAATGAAGGAACAAATCAAGCGTGATTATTTTCTGCTGTATATGGCGATAGAAGAGGGCGTCGAAAAATTTTTCCCGGACATGTCCTTTTCTGATGATGAAATCGCCTTTATCGTTCTTCACTTCGGTTCAGCGCTTGAAATCAAAAAAGAAGAAGCAAAAGTGAAAGCGCTTGTTGTCTGCTCAAGCGGAATCGGTTCTTCGAAAATGCTTGCGTCGAGATTGAAGAAAGAGCTGCCTGAAATTGAATCGTTTGATATGTCATCACTGATCGAGCTGAAGGACCGCGACACTCATGCCTATGATATGATTGTGTCCACTGTGCCGATCCCTTATCAAAACATCGACTATATTATGGTCAGCCCGCTTTTAAATGAGGAAGACGCAAACCAGGTAAAGCAGTATATCAAGCGGAAAATCCCGCTCATTCTTGAGAAAAAAAGAAGCCCGAAGGAAGAAACGCGGCAAGCCGACATCCCTGACATGCTGGCAACGGCGGAAAGCGTGGGACGATACATGACGGTGATTCAAGACGTCTTGCGCCATTTTTCACTCACTGAAATGAAAACAAAGCCGGATCACGGCATGCTGCTGTTTGAGCTTTTTCAACAGCTGAAAAAGGATGGCCTCATCCGAGATCCGAAAAAAGCGGCGGATTGCCTTGCGGAACGCGAAAAACAAGGGGGATTGGGCATACCGGGTACAAACATGGCGCTTTATCATCTCAAAAATGATCATATCGTCCTGCCTTTTTTCAAAATGTATGACCTCAGCACATCTTTTGAAGTCAATGGCATGGACGGAAATACCCTCGATATGACAAGAATTCTCGTCATGATGGCGCCGGCCACATTATCAGCTGAAGGATCAGAGATTTTGAGTGCGATCAGCTCTGCCATTATTGAAAGCGGAGAAAGCATGGCGGGCTTTCAGGAGGAAGGGGAACGAGAACTGTATCAGCGTTTAAACCGCATCTTTTTCACATGGATGAAAGAAAAAAACATCCCGTAATCACCCATTTCACACGCCAAAAAAAGGCGTGTGTTTTTGTATGGATGCAGCACAAAATAAAAAAATGCGGGACTATTTTATCATTCTGTAATGGAATAATTCCAAAATGAAATAGTTTTACAAGTTATCTTTTTTGGGTTAAAATGGGTGAGGTAAGGAAGACAATCTAACAAATTATTGAAGATTCAAGAGAATATAGGAGATGACAATATGGAAACATTACAGCATCTGATTCTGCATGACATGCCGGATAGCGAAGAAATAGAAGCTGTAAAAAGCGGAGCCCACACACTGACATATGCAGCATATCACAAACGGATCAATCAGCTGGCGAATGCTCTGCTTCAAAAAGGAATTCAAAAAGGCGACCATGTGGCTTTGCTTTGCAAAAATGGCCATCCCGCATCAACCATTATGTTTGCCGCACTTGAAATCGGGGCCGTTGTAGTGCCCGTCAGCTGGCAGCTGAAACCATACGAGATGACAGGCATTTTAAAAGCAAGTAAACCGAAAGCATTGTTTTACGGAACGGAATTTAAAGAGATAATGGATGAAGTGCTGCCTGAGCTGTCTTCTGTCCGTTTGATCATGGAAACAGGAACAGCGTATGAGACGTCTCCAGTGTTTGAAGCGCTTTTTGCAGGACCTGATCATTTACCGGAAGCAGAAACGGTTTCTCCGGATGATACAGCGCTTCTGATGTTTACGTCAGGGACAACAGGAAATCCGAAAAGATGCATGATCACCCATGGCGGTATATACAATTACGTATCAAAGTCAAATAGCTCAAGCGCACGAATGAAAAATCTGCGTTTTCTTGCGTGCCACCCGATTTATCATACAAGCGCGCTTATTTGTATCATGCTTGGAACGTTTGCGGGAACCACGTTTATTTTTACAAAGGATCAAGATCCCGTTCGTATGCTGAAGGTCATTGAAGAAGAAAAAATTCAAACGATTATGGCCCTTCCTGTGTTTTACACTTATTTGCTTGAGGCGTGGGAAGAACATCAAACCGATCTGTCCTCGCTCATCATTTTGATGACAGGCGGAACAAAAGTGCCTAGCAGCCTGATTCAGCGGTATCTTGATATCGGCATCCAGCTCGCTCACGGTTACGGAAGCACAGAAGCTTGGGGAATCAGCACATGGGTTCCTGAAATGGGAATGGATAAAGCGGCCTCTGCCGGTAAACCCGTTGCTGATGTTCAAGTCAAGGTAGAAGATCCTGAGACGAGAGAAGAGCTGCCGCAAGGTGAAATCGGAGAAATCGTTGTGCACAGCCCATTCTTATTTAAAGGTTATGAGGAAAACCCTGAAGCGACAGCAAAAGTGCTGCAAAACGGCTGGTTCAGAACCGGAGATTCAGGCTACGTGGATGAGGACGGCTTTATCTTCATCACCGGACGCTACAAGGATGTCATTATTTACGGAGGCGACAATGTCTATCCTGATCAGGTTGAAGAAGTCATCCAGCAGATCCCGGGCATCCTCGAAACAGCAGTGGTCGGGATACCAGACCCGCTGTACGGAGAAAAACCAAAAGCCTTTATCGTCACTAACGGCGCTCAGGAAATAACAGAAGCGGATGTCATTGCATTCTGTAAAGAACGCTTGTCCGCTTACAAAATTCCTGAAATCGAATTCGTAAAGGAACTTCCGAAAAATAATCTCGGCAAAGTGAAAAAAGACGTCTTGCGTAAGCAAGCCGTACATTCATAAAAGAAAAGCCCGTCATTTAGGGACTGACCCCTGTTTTTGAGACAGGGATCAAAACACCTTTTATACAGCCAATTGCCGATAGCTTATCGGTGATTGGCTGTTTAGTTTCGTTTGAATACGAATGTTGTTATAATAATAAATGTATT
>NZ_JAXKQF010000006.1:0-242988 GCF_034296245.1 Bacillus sp. V26
AAGATTGCCACATACCTATCCAAGCAGGGATAGATATGTGGGAGCCTTTTTCTGTATCTAAAATACAATAAGCATCTAAAGAAACAAAAAAGCTTGTAGAAAAAACATCGTTTTCTCTACAAGCTGAGGGTGCCTTAACAGGCACCCTTTTTCTCTAAAAAAGGCCTTCTCTGTTGAGAAGGCCTCCATTCTTATTCCATACTCTTATACCCATTCACATTAGAAGACTGCCATCTCCAAGAATCGGCACACATTTCTTCAAGGCCTCTTTTTGCTTCCCAGCCCAGTTCCCTCTTGGCTTTTGCAGGATCTGCGAAGCAGGTTGCAATGTCTCCGGGGCGGCGGTCCGCAAATTGATAAGGAACCTCTTTCCCTGATACTTTTTCAAAGGCTTTGACCATTTCAAGCACACTGTAGCCCGTGCCTGTTCCGAGGTTGTATGCATCAGCTCCGGTGGAGTTCAATACTTTTTCCAGCGCTTTGACGTGGCCTTCTGCGAGATCGACGACATGAATATAATCGCGCACGCCTGTCCCGTCTTTGGTCGGATAATCATTTCCGAATACGCTTAACTGCTCCAGCTTGCCGACGGCTACCTGCGCCACATATGGCATGAGGTTATTTGGAATGCCGTTCGGATCTTCACCGATTCGTCCGCTCGGATGCGCGCCGAATGGATTAAAGTAGCGCAGCAGGGCAACGCTCCACTCATTGTCAGCAGTATGCACATCACGCAAAATTTGTTCAAGCATGAGCTTCGTCTGTCCATAAGGGTTTGTTGCACCTAATGGAAAGTCTTCCGTAATCGGTGATGTTTCCGGTACGCCGTATACCGTTGCGGAAGAACTGAATACGATTTTCTTAACGCCGTATTTCCCCATGATTTCACATAAAATAAAGGTTCCCGTGAGATTGTTATGATAATATTTGAGCGGAATCGCAACAGACTCTCCGACTGCTTTTAACCCCGCAAAATGAATCACAGCCTCAATCTCATTTTCTGCAAAAACCGAATCTACCGCTTCCCGATCCAATAGATCCGCTTCATAGAACGTTAACTCTTTTCCCGTAATCTCTTTGACACGATTCAGCGCCTCAGCTGAACTGTTGGACAAATTATCAAGAACGACAATCTCATAGCCGTTGTTCAATAATTCCACACATGTGTGGCTTCCAATGTATCCGGCGCCGCCTGTAACAAGTATTGCCATGATGTAAACCCTCCTAAAAAATGACCTGATTTTATTATATAGTGTTTAGAACCGGGCTACATCCATTTTTAAGAAGTTTAATCGTTTATTAATGGTTTTTTCATATTTCATCTTAAACCCTTGCGATTAATTCAATATATCTTTCAGCGAGAATATGCCCTTTTATTTTTTATAGAACTGCCCATATATTTTTATTGTATTTATTCTTATTATTATATCGATGTACCGGGAAAGAACTGTAAAGCCCGGGAAACTGCCCGCTGTTGGCTGTCATGCCCAAATGCCGTTCTGCTCAGGCATCGAAGCGGCCAAAGACATTATGTCCATACCCAGATACAAAGATCGTCATTTTAACGACCTTTGACGGCATCCGCGCAGGAGCAGTCGGTTATCTGCTGAAGGACACGCTTCCTGAAGAACTGATAGACGCCATTCGGACTGCCTTCAGAGGCGAAGCGATTTTCCGCACAGTCACAGCCGCTAAAATCATCAGTGAGACATTCCGCCCAAAGCAACAGCCTCATGCTGAAGAGCTGGCAGAGCCGTTTACCAAAAGAGAGCTTGAGGTTCTTCAGCAAATGGCCTATGGCTTGAGAAATGAGGATATTGCCGACAAGCTTTTTGTCAGTGAAAGCACCGTCAAAACCCACGTGCATCGAATCTGCAAAAATGCAATGCCCAAGACCGGACTCAGGCAGTCGTTTTTGCCATTCGAAACGGCATTGTGAAATAGATATCTCTCATCCCGGCATGGTAGAATAAAACAAAGGAGATGATTGGAAATGAAACAAGACATCATTGAACGGTTTACTACATACGTAAAAGTCGACACGCAGTCCGATGAATCAGTCGACACCTGCCCTTCCACACCCGGCCAATTGACGTTAGGAAACATGCTTGTTGAGGAATTAAAGTCAATCGGCATGGAAGACGCAGCCATTGATGAAAACGGCTATGTCATGGCAACCCTTCCTTCCAATACTGACAAAGACGTGCCGACGATCGGCTTTCTCGCCCACGTCGACACCGCCACAGACTTTACCGGCAAAAATGTGAATCCGCAAATCGTTGAAAGCTACGATGGAAAAGACATCACGCTCAACGAAAAGCTGCAGGTCATCCTATCGCCTGATCAATTCCCTGAACTGTCGGGCTACAAAGGCCACACCCTGATCACCACAGACGGTACAACTCTTCTCGGCGCTGACAATAAGGCTGGCATCGCCGAAATCATGACAGCCATGGATTATCTCATCAAACATCCTGAAATCAAGCACGGCACCATCAGAGTTGCATTTACACCTGATGAAGAAATCGGCAGAGGCCCGCACAAATTTGATGTTGGGCGATTCAATGCCTCCTTTGCCTATACCGTTGACGGCGGCCCGCTCGGTGAGCTTGAATATGAAAGCTTCAATGCTGCCGCGGCGAAAATCACGATCAAAGGCAACAATGTACATCCCGGCACGGCAAAGGGCAAAATGGTCAACTCTGCGAAGATCGCAATGAAGCTGAACAGCATGCTGCCGGCAGATGAGGCACCTGAATATACAGAGGGCTACGAAGGCTTCTATCACCTGCTTTCCATTCAGGGAGATGTAGAAGAGACCAAACTCCACTACATTATCAGAGACTTTGACAAAAACATCTTCCAAAACAGAAAAGAAACCATGCAGCGCATCGTTGAAGAGCTCCAGAACGCATACGGACAAAATCGCATTCAGCTTGATATGAACGATCAATACTACAACATGAGAGAAAAAATTGAGCCTGTCATCGAAATCGTCAACATTGCCAAACAAGCGATGGAAAACCTCGGCATCGAACCGAAAATCTCTCCGATACGCGGCGGCACGGACGGTTCGCAGCTTTCCTATATGGGACTCCCAACGCCGAACATCTTTACCGGCGGGGAAAACTTCCACGGAAAATTTGAATACATCTCAGCCGACAACATGGTCAAAGCCGTAAATGTCATCGTTGAGATTGCAAAGCTATTTGAAGAACAGGCATAAGCTGAGAAACCAGTCCAAAAAAGGACTGGTTTTTTTGCGTGAAAATGAAACATTTTAAAAGCTCTGTCCGTAAAACAACTATCAACGGATGAGGAGGAAATGCAAAGATGAAGAACACAATTGCCGCAAAAAGCCTGTTCAAAAAATGGATGATTTCCCGCCCGCTCAAAATGCAAACAAAACGATCAAACCCATTTAAAAAAATAAGAAGAATGTTCAAACGCTTTTTCTGACCCTTCGCCGGACTCCCCTCAAATCAGCCAACCATTCCAAATTTCCGCCCAAATGCTCCGTAATTTGGGTTTTTTGTGTTCAATTCCTCAAAATAGGGTATACATCAAACAAAGAAGAACACATTATCCATATATAGTTAATTTGAATTACGTAAAATTAGGTTAAAAGTTATATAAAGGAATTCATTTTAACGTCGATAGTAACTATAGAACCAATCAAAAGGAAAAACACCAGCTTAATGTAAGACTATTTTCAGGTCATCGGCGAAAAGGATTTTTGAGGGATACGCACTTATTATTAGTGGATTTAGAATTTTTTGAATACTTTTAGACGTTTTATCCGTACAATAGAGAATACCAAAACTTTTTTTGGGAGGTATGTAAAATGATCCTATTTATTATCATCGCATTATGTGGCTATCTTCTCTTTTCATTCAGCAAAGACAATAGACGAAAACCGCAAAAGACAAGCCCTCTTCCTGCACCCGTTCCTCATCATAATAACCTAATCGACCTTGACGCCATCCGCCAAAAACGCCGGATGCATCTTTCCTAATACTATATTTCAAAAGAAAGGCTGCTGAACGATGCAGCCTTTTTTTAATTTAGAAACATTAATTACTCGTAAAAAACGGCCAGCGCGTTTCTGGTTACTAGATTTCGAACTTGAAACCTTTTTGCCCCCCTGTCCGTAATCCCTTACAAGGCAAATCAAAAGGAGACTTCAGCAATGATCGAATTTTTTATGAAACAAAAGATGTTCTCGTTTAAAGATGCATTTCACATTTATGACCGGGATGAACAAGAGACATTCAAGGTCGAGGGCCGGTTCTTTTCGTTAGGGGACTCGCTGCAAATGACAGATTCATCCGGAAAAACACTCGTTTCTATAGAACAAAAAGTAATGTCTTTATTGCCGCGATATGTGATTTCAATTGGCGGGGAAACAGTTTGTGAGGTGACGAAGAGACTAACATTTTTCAAACCAAAATTTGAAATTTCTAAGCTCAACTGGGAAATTGACGGTGACTTGTGGAAGGATGAATTCCAGCTGACAGACGGGGAGAATGTCCGAATGTCAGTGAGTAAAAAGTGGCTCAGCTGGGGTGATTCCTATCATTTACAGATTGCAAACGAGGAAGATGTGCTGATTTGCACGGCCATCGCTATCGTGCTGGATATGGTATTATATGACGATGAAGATGAAAGTATTTTCTAAAAAGTGTTGACAATTCATGCAAAAATAATAATATTAAGATAATTGAAAATCCAATAAGAAGATTTACCTTATCAAGAGAGGTGGAGGGACTGGCCCTATGATACCCGGCAACCGCTGTTTTATACAGAATGGTGCTAAATCCTTAAGAACATCGCGTTCTTGCAGATGAGGCGGAGATTTGATCGTTCAAGCTCTTCCTTACACAAAGGAAGAGCTTTTTTCATGCAGCAAACATTTTAGAAAAGAGGCGAATGATATGGCTCAACAAGTAAACCTTGCAGCACAGAAATCAGAAAAACAGAAGAAAGCCCCTTTCCGCGCCGATCATGTCGGCAGTTTATTACGATCCGCCCCAGTAAAAGAGGCGCGGCAAAAACAAGCGGCCGGCGAGATCACAGCGGAACAGCTTCGTGATATTGAAAATCAAGAAATCACCCGCATTGTGGAAAAACAAAAAGAAATCGGTCTCGATGTGGTAACAGACGGAGAATTCCGCCGTTCTTGGTGGCATTACGATTTCCTGGAAGGGCTCGACGGAGTGGAACCGTTCATCCCGGCTGAAGGAATTCAGTTCCATAACGCGAAAACAAAAGCACGCAGCATCAAAGTGACGGGAAAACTTGATTTTACGAGCCACCCAGCGCTTGCCGATTATCAATTTTTACATGAGATTGCCGGTGACGCGACACCAAAGCTGACGATTCCGAGCCCGAATATGCTGTTTTTCGGTGAAAAGGCGGATAAAGGGATTTATGACGATCAAGAGGAATACTTTCATGATCTGGCCCAAGCGTACAAAAAAGCAATTAAAGCCTTTTATGACGCTGGATGCCGCTATCTTCAGCTGGATGATACGTCATGGTCTCTTTTCTTTGAGGAAAAAGGCAGAGAGGTTGTCCGGGCGCTCGGCGGCGATCCAGAAACATTGCCTGCCTTGTTTGCCAAAACGATTAACGATGCAGTGGCAGACCGCCCTGATGATTTAGCAATCACGATGCACATTTGCCGCGGCAACTTCCGCTCGACTTGGGCCGCATCAGGAGGCTATGACGCTGTAGCGGAAACGATTCTTGACGGTTTAGACCTTGACGGCTTGTTCCTGGAATACGATGATGACCGCTCCGGAAACTTTGACCCGCTCCGTTTCGTGAAACGCAAGGATCTGCAAATTGTGCTTGGCTTGATCACATCGAAATACGGCGAGCTCGAAAATCCTGATGATGTGAAACGCCGAATCAATGAAGCTGCGCGTTTTGTCAGCCTGGATCAGCTGTGCCTCAGCCCGCAGTGCGGTTTCGCCTCTACAGAAGAAGGCAATCTTTTGACAGAGGAGCAGCAATGGGCAAAGCTGCGCCATGTCGTCGACATCGCCAACGATGTGTGGAAATAATCTATCATTGACAGAAAAGAGAAATGTGTGAATAATAGATACTATCAGAAAATTTCATAAAAAGGTTTTCCTTATCAAGAGAGGTGGAGGGACTGGCCCTGCGATACCCGGCAACCGCTGTTTAACAGAATGGTGCTAAATCCTTTAGAGCAGATTTTTGCTCTAGAAGATAAGGTTGAGATTGTTCACGCAAGCTCTTCCTTATCCAAAGGAAGAGCTTTTTTATATTCGAATGGAAAGAAGGAATGAACAACATGTCACAGCAAACAACACCCGCAGAACAAAAACAATCGCTTCAGAGAAAAAAAACGCCGTTTCGCGCGGATCAAGTCGGAAGCCTGCTGAGATCTGAGCCCGTCAAAAAAGCGCGGCTGCAAAAGGCGGCCGGCGAAATCACTGCCGAACAGCTTCGCCAGATTGAAAACGATGAAATCATCCGCATTGTGGAAAAACAAAAAGAAACCGGCCTGAACGTCGTGACAGACGGGGAATTCCGCAGAGCATGGTGGCATTTTGATTTCCTTGAAAATCTGGATGGCGTTGAGCCGTTTATACCTGAACAAGGTATCCAGTTCCATAATGTGCAGACAAAAGCACGCGGCATCAAAGTGACAGGCGATATTGATTTCTCAAATCACCCAATGCTCGAAGATTACTCATTTTTACATGGCATCGCTGGTGATGCAACGCCAAAAATGACAATTCCGAGTCCGAATATGCTCTTTTTCCGCGGCAGATTGGAAAAGGATGCATACAAAAACGATTATGCTCTTTTCCAGCATGATGTATCAAAAGCGTATAAAAAAGCGATTCAAGCGTTTTATGACAGAGGCTGCCGCTATCTCCAGCTTGATGATACGGCATGGGCTGTTTTCTTATCTGAAAAAGGCTTGAAACAAGTGGAAGCATTCGGAACAACGCCTGACGAGCTTCGCCAGCTGTTTGCGAAGTCAATCAATGACGCAATTGCCGACCGTCCGGATGATATGACCATTACCATGCATATTTGCCGCGGCAACTTCCAGTCTACTTGGACAGCTGAAGGCGGTTATGATGCGGCGGCGGAAACCATTTTTGACGGCTTGAATCTGGATGGGCTTTTCTTAGAGTATGATGATTCACGCTCAGGCGGATTCGAACCGCTTCGTTATGTGAAACGCTCTGATCTTCAGCTTGTCCTAGGCTTGGTGACATCTAAATTCGGTGAGCTTGAACATCCTGATGACGTGAAACGCCGTATCGAAGAGGCGTCCCGTTATGTCAGCCTAGATCAGTTGTGCCTGAGCCCGCAATGCGGATTCGCTTCAACTGAGGAAGGCAACAAGCTGACCGAGGAACAGCAATGGGCGAAGCTGCGCCATGTTGTTGAAATCGCTAACGATGTTTGGAAATAAAGAACAGAAAAACACACTTGATTCCCTGGCGGGGCAAGTGTGTTTTTTTATGCCTGCTCAATTTGATAGGCTTTGCATTTTTCATATAAGCTTGTTTTTCCTATGCCTAATAGCTTTGCTGCCTTTATTTTATTGCCGTCTGCTGCGCCAAGCGCCTCGATGATCGCGTTTTTTTCCGCCTCAGCGATTGTCTCTTTTAATGGCTGTATAGATTGATATTCCCGGATTTTGATTGTTCTTTGGATGGGTTGATCTTCAGGAGTGAGATTCAGGTGTTTCGGTTCGATTCGTTTGCCGTCGAGGACGTTGACAGCCCGTTCTAGGACATTTTCTAATTCTCGTATGTTGCCCGGCCAAGAATAGCTCTGAAGCACTGCAATTGCTTCTTTAGAAAGCTCCAAGCCATCAAAGCCAAATTTCCGTTCAAGTTTTTTTAATAGAAGCCCTGCAATCGGCACTACATCCTCTATGCGCTCTCTTAGGGACGGGATTTGAATGTTGATCACATTCAGTCGGTAATAGAGGTCTTGCCGGAAGTCTCCTTCCCGGACCATTTCTTCGAGGTTTCGGTGTGTCGCCGCAATCACTCGTACATCTATTGGGACCGGGCTTCTTCCGCCAATCCGCTCTATCTCTTTCTCCTGCAGTACGCGAAGGATTTTGCTTTGCATATGCAGCGGCATATCACCTATCTCATCAAGGAAAATGGTTCCTTGATGCGCAAGTTCGAATTTTCCTTTTTTCCCGCCTTTTTTTGCCCCCGTAAAAGCGCCGTCTTCGTATCCGAACATTTCTGATTCAAATAAATGCTCTGGGATCGAGGCGCAGTTGACGCGCAGAAAGGGAGCATACCTGCGGCGGCTGTTCTGATGGATGGCGTGGGCAAACAGCTCTTTTCCCGTGCCTGATTCTCCTAAAAGCAAAACGGCCGATTGGCTGTCAGATACCCGTTCAGCCAGCCGTTTGGCTTCCATAAAGAGAGGGCTGTTTCCGATCAAGTCGCCAAAGTGGTATTTACTGAAAAGCTCTTTTTCGTATCTATTTTTGTAGTAATTGAGTTCATTGAGGAGGGGTTTAATTTTTCTTGAATAATCCATCCATTCCTGCGGATTGCGGAACATAACGGTTCCGACCGCTCCTACAAGCTGCCGGTTCACATAGAGCGGATACCGGTTGGCGATCATTTCGCTGCCGTTAATCGGGTGAATAGCGGCAGCCTCTGTCCGCCCCGTCTTCGCCACGATGTGCATTCTCGAGTTTTCAATCACGTCCTGAACGGGTTTTCCTATCGCTTCTTCTTCTGTTTTTTTAAGAAAGTCACAGTACGCCTGATTGATATAGAGAATGTTCCCCTCATGATCAACCACAACAATACATTCCGCCGCAAGGTTGATGATTTCATCCAGCCATTCAAAGGGTAATCTTTTAATAGAATGTTTCATCTCCCTGTCGCTCCCGTCACATTTTGTAATCGCTTTCAACCTTATGATAAACGAGAGCCTCCTATGAATACAAGAATCTATTATTGAGCTGTATAGCCTCCATCCAGCACGACCGCCTGCCCTGTGACGCCTTTCGCCTTTTCACTCGCCAAAAATACGGCATAATCAGCAATTTCTTTCACCGATAGAAGACGTTTTTGCGGCACAAGCGGAAAAATCACCTCTTCCAGTACCGATTCATAGGGAACATTTCTTGTTTTAGAAAGATCGCTCAGCTGATTGCGGACAAGCTGTGTGTCCACATATCCCGGGCAGAGTGCATTCACCGTAATCCCGTGGGGCGCGCCTTCCAGCGCCCCCACCTTTGTCAGCCCAATGACGCCATGCTTTGCGCTGTTATAAGCGGCTTTTCCCGCAAACCCCACCAGTCCGTTCACAGACGCGATATTGATGATCCTGCCGAACTGCTGTTTTTTCATAAGGGGAAAGACATGTTTCATCGCGATGAATGGCGCGGTCAGCATGACGCGAATAAGCTGTTCAAACCGTTCTGTCGGAAACTCTTCAATCGGCGCGACATGCTGTATGCCTGCGTTATTCACCAAAGTATCTAAACGTCCGTATCGGGTCTTGATAGTATGGACGATATCAGCGATTTGCTCTTCCTTTGTTACGTCACATGGAATGCCCGTGGCGCTAAAGCCTTCCTCGTTCAGCTTGGCGGCGGCCTCCCCGCACGCTTTTGGATTTACATCTGAAATAATGACATCGGCGCCTTCCCGGGCGAATTCCTTTGCGATTTCAAATCCGATTCCGCCAGCTGCGCCTGTCACAAGAGCGACTTGTTTTTTCATGTTATACACCTTCCTGCTCAAGATTTTTGCCGGATAACCGACTGGCTTACGGCGAAGTCAGCTTCAGTTTTCTCATATACCTCTTCCAGCGTGACGCCGTCCTGGAGCTCAGTCAGTGTCATATGTCCCTTATCAAAATCAAAAACAGCTAAATCAGTAATCAGCCGATGAACGACTTTCTGTCCTGTCAGCGGGAGGGAGCATTGTTTTTTCACCTTCGATTCCCCATGTTTATTGACGTGCTCCATGATGACGATGATTCGCTTAGCCCCGTTGACCAAGTCCATAGCGCCGCCCATTCCCTTCACCATTTTGCCCGGAATCATCCAGTTCGCCAAATCCCCTTGCTCAGAAACCTCCATGCCCCCAAGGATGGCCAGGTCGATATGCCCGCCTCGTATCATCGCAAAGGATTCCGCGCTGTCAAAATAGGATGCGCCTGTTACGGCGGTGATCGTTTCTTTCCCCGCATTTATCAGATCCGGGTCTTCCGTTCCTTCCAGCGGGTACGGGCCGATCCCGAGCAAACCGTTTTCTGATTGAAGCATCACATGCACGCCCTCCGGTATCTCATTTGCGACAAGTGTCGGCATCCCTATCCCAAGATTGACGTTCATACCGTCTTTTATTTCCTTTACAGCACGTTTGACCATTCGTTTTCTGGCTTCCTTCATTGTGCCGCCTCCTTTCCCTTCGCTTGCCGAACGGTTCGTTTTTCAATCCGCTTTTCATGTGTGCCGAGCACAACATGCTGTACGTAAATACCAGGCGTGTGGATGTGATCGGGATCGAGCTCTCCCGCCTCAACAATTTCTTCTGCCTCGGCAATTGTGATCTTTCCCGCCATGGCGGCAACCGGATTGAAGTTTCTTGCCGTTTTCCGAAAAACTAAATTTCCCATGGTGTCCGCTTTCCACGCTTTTACAATGGCGACGTCCCCAGTAATTCCTTTTTCTAACACATATGTGCGTCCGTCAAAGGTTTTATGCTCTTTCCCGTCAGCGATGGTGGTTCCGACGCCTGTGGCTGTATAAAATCCCGGTATGCCTGCTCCTCCTGCTCGGATTCTTTCAGCGAGTGTCCCTTGGGGAACCAATTCCACTTCCAATTCTCCGCTTAAAAATTGCTTTTCAAAAATTTTGTTTTCGCCGACGTAGGAGGCGATCATTTTTTTGATTTGCTTGTTTGCCAGCAGCAGGCCGAGCCCCCAATCATCAACTCCGCAATTATTGCTGACGACGGTTAAATCTTTTACCCCTTTATCCCTTATCGCCAGAATGAGCTGCTCGGGAATTCCGCACAGGCCGAATCCGCCCGCGATCAGTGTATCCCCCTCCCGAATGAGTTCTGCGGCTTCCTTACTCGATGACAGCACTTTTCCCATATCTGATTCCCCTTTCGTTTTGTCCTATACAAGGCCCGTCAAACTGTAAATCGCGATAATCACAAATACGGCGGCGGTTTTGATGAGAGTAATCGCAAAAATATCCCGATACGATTGGCGATGGGTCAGACCCGTCACAGCCAGCAGGGTGATCACCGCCCCATTATGCGGAAGCGTATCCATGCCTCCTGACGCCATCGAAATGACCCGGTGCATCACTTCAGGCGGTATGTGATAGGTCTGAATCGCTTTCAAATATTGATCAGACATCGCGCTTAACGCGATTCCCATTCCTCCTGAGGCCGATCCGGTGATCCCTGCCAGCGTTGTTGTCGTCACAGCTCCGTTTACAAGCGGATCCGTAAACGTATGTGAAATGCCGCTGCTCAGCTTATGAAACCCCGGCAGCGCAGCAATGATGCCGCCGAAACCATACTCGGCGCCTGTATTCATCGATGCAAGCAAAGCGCCGCCGATCCCTTCATTCAGCCCTTCCTTTAGCTGTCCAAACACTTTTCTCCAATCAAACAAAATGGTTGCGATGATTCCGATCAGGAGGGCCAGCTCCACTGACCAAATGGCAACCGCGGAGGAGATATCAAGTTTTCCGAACTCTCCCAATCCTATGGCGGAAAAATCAAATTCATTCGGATACCACTTGGGAAGGAACGTGGTGAAACATTTGTTCATCACACCAACGAGAATAAGAGGAACAAAAGCGAGTGCGTGCCGGACCTTTCTGGTGTCAGGCTCTAAGACCGGCGAGCTTTCCGGGGCAAGATCAGATGGCTCATGCGCGGCAGAAATCTCCGATTGAAAACCGGCGTAGCCTTCGCCCGTTTTCTCTGCTTTTTTTCGCCTCGATTCCAAGTAGAACATACCCGCCGCCAGCACAAACACCGCACCGATCATACCAAGCCAAGGGGCGGCGTAAATGTCTGTTTTGAAAAACGTCGTAGGTATCACATTTTGGATTTGCGGTGTACCCGGCAGTGCGTCCATTGTAAAGGTAAATGCCCCGAGAGCAATCGTTCCCGGTATGAGGCGCTTCGGGATGTCAGCTTCTTTGAACATATTTTTCGCAAAGGGGTATACAGCAAAGACGACAACAAACAGGCTGACTCCGCTGTAGGTTAAAATGGCGCCCATCAATACGATAGCGAGTGTTGCTCGTTTCGCCCCGACCAGTCTGACAATTGTCTTCGCAATGGAAGCCGCCAAGCCGGACATCTCGACAACCTTTCCGAAAATGGCGCCAAGCAGAAATACTGGAAAGTACAGCTTAATAAACCCCGCCATCTTTTCCATAAATATGGTTGAGAAAAAAGGAAGCACAAAGCTTGGATCTGTCAGCAGCACAGCAAATAAGGCGCAAATCGGAGCAAACAAAATGACTGAAAATCCCCGATAGGCGACAAACATCAGCAAACCCAAAGCCAAAAGAATAATAATAATGTCCACAAACATCCCTCTTTTCCGCTTGTCCGAGAAAAGGAAAGCGTTTACAAAATATCCCCTCCCTCTCCTTCATTTCTAATGCAAGTTCTGTGCCAGTTGCCAGAACACCATTTCAAGCCTTTCCCTTTCCATATTTACGGAAAATGCGAGATAACTATTCCAACCTGGTGGAAATTTCCGTTTTTGCGGAAAACAAGAAAGGAAAGCTCCTTTTTGGAGCTTTCCTCTTTCACTCATTTCGTTCCGATTAATACATCGACATCAACTGTCAGCTGAGCCGATTCCATTTTTCTAAACTGGTTGATGTTTTCAGCCGATGCGGACCAGGCTAACGGTGTCATGTTCAGAAGCCATTCTATGCCTTGCTGATGAAGCGTTTTGGCATAGCGCATCCTCATCAGATGATCGAGCTGAAAATATGTGGTAAAGCGCTCAATTGCAGGTGTATTGGAATAGGTTCGTCTTTCTGAATCTGCGTATAAAACCTGCCTTAGTTCTGTTAAATAATCCTTTTGAGGAACAACCTTTATAACCAAACCATCTTTTTTCAGCAGTCTGTGAAACTCTGCATAATTTGAAGGTGAGAAAATCGATAGAATGACATCAAATTGCCGGTCTTGAAAGGGCGCATTAGCTACATCAGCTACGGCCCACAGCTTTCCGCCACTATTTTTTGAAGCCCGTAAAATGCCATCCTTGGCAATATCAATCCCAATTCCGTGAACTGTTTTCTTCTCTTGAAGCAGATCGCAAACCGCTTTCAAGTGGGTCCCCTCACCGCATCCGCAGTCTAAAATGGTTAACGTCTCTTTTTCAGACTTCCGGTCACTGATCAAGTCAGCTATTGCCTGATGAAGCGGTGCAAAAAAATGATACTCTGCCATCAGCCGGCTTCTTGCTTCGAAAAGCCCCGCCCGATAGCTGCTTTTGACCGGCTTTGTCAGGAAATTTACGTACCCATGCCGGGATATATCAAACGTGTGCCCGCTCGTTAAACAAATCAAACTTTTCCATGATGTGACTTTCATAGAAGAATCGCAAATCGGGCATCGAAATTGAAAGACAAATTGATTCATATAAGCAGCATGCTTCTTTATGTTTGACACAAAAAACACCTCATTCATTCGTTTTTAAATAAATGAAAAAGGCATAGACAAATAAACCTGGGCTTATCTCACTTTTTGGCCAGGTCTGGAAAGTCGTCTATACCTGTCATTATCTATAACGAATGAATTGAATAATCATAAAAAAGAACTCCTTTTTGCTGCATAGAGGGTTTCCCCGCTATTATGATACAACAATCATCCAGAAATAGGAACAAGATTCTCACCGAGAGGCGGCTGCCCGAACTCCTCACTGTTCAGAAGGTCAATTAATAAGCAGACTGCAATCTTCCTTCTTTCTCGAACTGAATGAATTGATCAGCATCAGGAAAATCCTCTTTACGAACCGATCTTATTTCAGTTTGCAGCCGGGTATCAATCAATCCGGGATACAGCTGATCCGCCTGCTCCAGACTGATCCTTTTAGAAAATGAATCCTGCCCCGCTTTTGACGTGCTGCTGCAGCTTGTGAAGGCAGCAGATATTTAGCTGAAGCTGACGAGATATTCATGATGCGCTTATCCGTTTTGATGTGCTTTGTGCGCTTCATAAAATGGAGGTGATCACCATAGGTGTAATTGATCTGCAGGTATTTGTATCATCTCCTCCGTTTCATATTGTTTGATCAGCCTTTAATTAAAGTGCCTTGACATACAGTACAGCCGATTGTCAGCATGTATTCATTTCTTCACCAATTCCTCTTGACGTGCCTGTGATGATGAAATGCTTCATTCCTAATCACAATTTCAGCATAGCAATCCAATATAATTTTCCTTTATTTTCTCGACTTCGAAATATAAATTTATTATTTTGAAAATAGTTAAAAAGGTTGATTTTCAAAAAGTGAAAGGATAAAATACTGCTATCATCTTAGAAAAAAGACATTCTTGTATATAATCAGTAATAAGGTCTGATTGTTTCTACCTAGTAACCGTAAAAAACTAGACTACAAGAAAGTTTGAATAAATTTGAACGAGTTGAAAAGGACAAGTTCTTTTCTGTTTGCTCTTATTTTTCACACTTTCTGCACTTCCAGAATTTGTGAAGGATAAGGGCTTTTTTCATTTCCATAATAAACCTCATAGGAGTTGCTATCATGTACTTTTTATTAAACCTTGTCGGTCTCATTGTGATTATGGCAGTTGTGTTCCTATGCTCCCCGCAGAAAAAGAAAATCCAGTGGCGTCCGATTATTACGTTAATTGTTTTGGAGCTTTTGATTACTTGGTTTATGCTGGGAACAAAAGTCGGCAGCTGGGCCATCGGACAAATTGGAAATTTCTTCACTTGGCTGATTGCTTGTGCCAGTGACGGGATCGCGTTTGCCTTCCCTTCTGTGATGGCAAATGAAACGGTAGACTTTTTCTTCAGCGCACTTCTTCCAATTATTTTCATCGTCACTTTCTTTGACATCTTAACATATTTCGGCATTTTGCCATGGCTGATTGATAAAATCGGCTGGGTGATCTCAAAGGCTTCCCGCTTGCCGAAATTAGAAAGCTTTTTCTCTATTCAAATGATGTTCTTGGGAAATACAGAAGCTCTGGCAGTCATTCGCCAGCAGCTCACAGTATTAAACAACAACCGCCTGCTCACATTCGGCTTAATGAGCATGAGCAGCATCAGCGGCTCCATTATTGGATCTTACCTGTCAATGGTTCCGGCGACATACGTGTTTACAGCAATTCCTTTAAACTGCTTAAACGCGCTGATTATCGCAAACCTGCTGAATCCTGTCCATGTGCCGGAGGATGAAGACATCATTTATACGCCGCCTAAAGAAGAGAAGAAAGACTTTTTCTCTACGATTTCTAACAGTATGCTTGTCGGCATGAACATGGTGATCGTTATTTTGGCAATGGTGATTGGATATGTGGCGTTAACGTCAGCAGTCAATGGCATTCTTGGTGTTTTCGTACACGGCCTGACCATCCAGACCATTTTTGCTTATCTCTTCAGTCCGTTCGCATTTCTGCTTGGGCTGCCGGTACACGACGCGATGTATGTCGCGCAGCTGATGGGAATGAAATTGGCGACGAACGAGTTTGTTGCGATGCTTGACTTGAAAAACAATCTGAAAACACTCCCGCCTCACACAGTTGCGGTAGCGACGACATTCCTGACGTCATTTGCCAACTTTAGTACAGTCGGCATGATTTACGGAACGTATAACTCGATCCTTGACGGCGAAAAGTCAACCGTGATCGGGAGAAACGTGTGGAAGCTGCTCGTCAGCGGAATTGCGGTATCTTTACTAAGTGCTGCGATTGTCGGCCTGTTTGTGTGGTAGAAACATTGAGCCATATCCCTTTTAAGGATATGGCTCTTTTGATTATTGATAAATAGAGGAAGGCACCTGCACATCCCGGATTCCGGCTGCATATGGTCCTAAGTCATATTGGCCGAAGACGATGGCGATCCCGTTTTTCGTAAAGTAAAACGTTGTGTCTTGGTTAAGGGTAATATCCTCTTTCTTTACATCAGGGAAAAACAGCGTGTCATGTTTTTTGATATAGCTGTATAGGTAATCTTTCGTTTTGCTGACTTTTGTTTTGGTATTCAGAATCTGATTCAATGTCACCCGCTTTTGTGTTTTCAAGTCATAGTTGAAGAACTGAACAGACGTTAAACCATGGGCGCCGCCTGAATAGATATAATTGAGCGTTTGAATGCTAAGCTTGCCCGCCGCATTATATTTGACGCTGAAGGATGTTTGATATTCCGCGGTGAAGCCCTGCTGTTCGCCTGCTTTTTTGTTTTTCAGGTATTCCTGATACGATTGTTCAATATAGGCTTTCAGCTCTTGATTGATGTTCTTTTCAAATGCGGCATTCCCGATGTGATGAACCTGAGGATACTTTAATTCCTTGATCTTTTTGTACGTATGGCTGCTGACAGTCGGCGTTTTCGCTTGCACTGCTTTTAAAGATGGGGCCGCATATGCAAATACACTAAAAAGCAAAACAGCAGCAGCTACGGCGAATTTCATCAATTTGTTCCATTTCATACAATCTCCTCCTTTTTGATCTTCTTTGTTTATCATTCCCTTTTTTCTGCAACGCACACTTTTATAGACTGATGAAGCGAAAAGAAGTTTCTAGGGCTATCTGCTCGATTTTCCCCAATAAAAAAGAGACAATATATTGTCTCTTTTTTACTATTTACGCCCGGCAATCACTTCGTGAACCGCTTGTGCCAAATCAATATTCCCAAACATCTCCAACACCGCAATGACGGTCTGGTCAGGTATGTGTTCTGACTCGTTCTTCGGCACGATCAGTTCTTCCACTGTTTTTTTCAGGCTTTCATTCAGCTTTTGCTGCGGATATGCTTTGGCATACAGCTCCAACGGATCAAGATCATGGTTCACACACCACTGGGCGAACACTAATATCATCATATTTTCGTCGCGCTCGTAAGCCTCTGCGAGCTGTTTTTCGTTCATATGTCATGCTCCTTATGAAAAGTATCTTCCTCTAAGATACAGGAGCGAATCAAATTCGTCTATCCCAATGGCGGTGGGCGGCAACTGCTTCGATAAACGCTTTGCTGAAGCCGGTGTAATCATCTTCGTCTTTTGCTGTCACAACGCCCGGGCCCTCTGTTGTGCCGACAGCTGATTTGAGGAGGTCAACTCCTTCGTTTGCCGCGCCGACGGCCTTATAGTGATTGTAGGCTTCTCTGATAAACGCCATCGCTTGTTTATCTTCTTTTAATTCAGGTCCTCCTGCGGCATAAACCGCGTCATACAGAACAGAGTCTGTCGTCAGGAATGTGCCGCTGACTTCAAGCTGCTGTCCGGCGCCGCTTGTGATGTACCCCAGCGTTTGACTGATGATATCCGCTGTGATCCCTTCTTGTTTTAAGGCATCCAGCACTGTTTGCAGTTTTTTTTCATCAAAACCATTGCCGGCGAGAACCGCGACTTTTCTCGTTGACGCTGTTTTCACTGTACGGGCTTGGCTTAACGCAGGTGAGGTAAGGATTTCTTTTGATGCTTTGCGTTTCGCCGGCGGCGCCACACCTACTCCTTTGGCGATTTCTTCTGCCAGGACAGTATCTACGTTGCTGAAGACATCTACGACCTGCCGCTGCACATCTTTGCTTTTGACCTTCCCGACCTCGAAGCAAAAGGCGGAAATGATGTGCTTTTTCTCAACCGGTGACATGCTGTTCCAGAACAGTTTTGCCTGTGAGTAGTAATTATTGAAACTGTCGCTCCGCTGGCGGATTTTTCTGCCCTCTACTTTCTCCTGATAGTGGACGTAACCGCCTTCTTCGGCTGACGCAGGAGACGGGTCATTGTTCTGCAAAGAGTTTTTATGATAAGCGACCGGCCCCTTGTTGATGGTCATCCGGTGATAACCGTCGTACTGGTTGTTATGGAACGGACATACCGGGCGGTTAATCGGAATCTCGTGGAAGTTCGGGCCGCCAAGACGGATCAGCTGTGTATCCGTATAAGAGAAAAGCCGTCCCTGCAGCAGCGGATCATTTGTGAAGTCGATGCCCGGCACCACATTTCCCGGGTGGAATGCGACTTGCTCAGTTTCAGCAAATACATTATCCTGATTGCGGTTCAGTGTCATTTTCCCAATGATTTTCACCGGCACAAGCTCTTCCGGCCAAAGCTTCGTCGGATCAAGAATATCAAAATCAAATTTGAATTCATCTTCTTCATCTATCATCTGCACGCCTAGCTCATATTCAACAATGCCGCCGTTTTCAATCGTTTCCCACAGGTCGCGGCGGTGGAAATCAGGGTCTTTTCCGGCAATTTTCTGCGCTTCATCCCATACGAGAGAATGTACGCCGAGCACTGGCTTCCAATGGAATTTCACGAAACGCGCCTTTCCTTGTTCGTTCACAAAACGGAACGTGTGAACGCCAAAGCCCTCCATCATCCGGTAACTGCGGGGAATGCCTCTGTCAGACATCGTCCACATCACCATGTGAGCCGACTCTGGATTATTGGCGACAAAGTCCCAAAATGTATCATGAGCTGTCGCGGCCTGAGGCATTTCATTGTGCGGCTCAGGCTTAAACGCATGCACCAAATCCGGGAACTTGATCGCATCCTGAATAAAGAACACCGGAATATTATTGCCTACTAGATCATAGTTTCCTTCTTCGGTATAGAATTTCGTCGCAAAGCCTCTGGCGTCTCGCACCGTGTCAGCGGAGCCTTTGGAGCCCGCAACTGTTGAAAACCGGACAAATACCGGTGTCTTCACCGAAGGGTCCTGAAGAAATTTCGCCCGGGTGAACTCTGTCATCGGCTCGTAAACCTGAAAAAAGCCATGCACGCCATAACCGCGCGCATGCACGATCCGTTCAGGGATTCTCTCATGGTCAAAATGGGTCATCTTCTCCCGAAAGTGAAAATCCTCCATCAACGTCGGGCCGCGAACTCCGGCTTTTAACGAATGTTCGTCCTCAGACACCCGTACACCTTGGTTTGTCGTCATTTTCTTTCCGCTGTTATCGACCCTGTACGGTTCGAGCTGCTCGTCTTTTGAGTGTTCATTGACTCGTTTGTTTTGATCATCACTCATGTCTGCTCCCCCTTTTCCTATTCCAGATCTCAAAAAATAAACATTCTACAGCACATTTACCCGTGGCGATCTGCATATAAACTGCTCATCTGCTCTCTAGGTTTTTAGGTCTACTTGTCAACATGAGGTCATAAATATTTGAAATAAGCCTTCCTGAAAGGTGGAAGCGCTTACTAAAATTGTGCTGTTGAATGGGGGAGGTCATATCGTGCTTGCCATACTTGGTTTTGTGATGATCATTGTCTTCATGTATCTTATTATGTCTAACCGGCTTTCCGCTCTTATTGCCTTGATTGTCGTTCCTGTTGTGTTTGCCCTGATCAGCGGATTCGGCAAAGACCTGGGCGATATGATGCTTCAGGGTGTAACAGGCCTCGCTCCGACAGGCATCATGCTACTATTTGCGATCCTGTATTTCGGCATCATGATTGATTCAGGTTTGTTCGATCCGCTCATTGCCAAAATCTTATCCCTTGTCAAAGGAGATCCATTAAAAATCGCTGTCGGCACAGCGGTGCTGACGATGACCATTTCGCTGGACGGAGATGGGACAACAACGTACATGATTACCATTGCTGCGATGCTTCCGCTATACAAACGGCTCGGCATGAACAGGCTGGTGTTGGCGGGAATTGCAATGCTCGGATCGGGAGTCATGAATATTATTCCGTGGGGAGGGCCGACTGCAAGGGTGTTGGCTTCTCTAAAATTGGACACGTCAGAAGTCTTCACTCCGCTGATTCCTGCTATGACCGCCGGCATTCTTTGGGTGCTTGCCGCAGCCTATATTCTTGGAAAAAAAGAACGGAAACGGCTCGGCGTCATTTCAATTGAACACCAGCACACGTCCGATCCGGATACAGCGCCGCTCAAACGCCCCGCTCTCCAGTGGTTTAACCTGCTGCTGACTGTCGTGCTGATGGCCGCTTTGATCACCAGCCTGCTCCCGCTTCCTGTTCTTTTTATGATCGCATTTGCTATCGCCTTGATGGTGAATTATCCAAATGTAAAAGAGCAGCAAAAGCGGATCTCAGCGCATGCAGGAAATGCGTTAAACGTTGTCTCCATGGTGTTTGCCGCCGGCATTTTCACAGGCATTTTGTCGGGCACAAAAATGGTAGACGCGATGGCGCATTCTCTCGTATCACTCATCCCTGACGCCATGGGCCCGCATCTGCCCTTGATTACAGCCATCGTCAGCATGCCATTTACCTTTTTTATGTCGAATGACGCCTTTTACTTCGGTGTTCTGCCGATCATCACAGAAGCCGCCGCTGCTTACGGAATAGATGCCGCAGAAATCGGCAGAGCCTCTTTGCTGGGCCAGCCTGTGCATTTGCTCAGTCCTCTCGTTCCTTCCACTTATTTATTGGTCGGAATGGCGGGCGTCAGCTTTGGCGACCATCAAAAATTCACGATCAAATGGGCAGTGGGAACAACCATTGTGATGACGATTGCGGCACTGCTGATTGGGATTATTTCGTTTTAATGTGAGAAAAGGATTTCCGCTGCCGGAAATCCTTTTTTGGTCATTTAATTGATATATTTTATGACAGGCAAGCTTTCAGCACCTGAAGCATAGTAGTAATTTAAAACACTGAAAAAGTCTATCGCTTTGCCGGTTTTCAGATCAACGATTAATATATGGTCCCCATAGTTCTGATCATCCGCATCCAGCCTTCTAGGTGTTTTTTTACCTAACGTATCAAGGAAAGAATCATCATAACCTACCCCGGTCTGATAAGCTGATACATGATGCATAAAAAGCGTGCCTGTGTCTAAGTAAACCATGATGGCTGAGCTTGAACTTGCATAACTCGAACGATAAGTGACAGGGTCAGAAATATTTTTAACCTTCACATCAGAAATGGAATGGGTGCGCTGATTATACCCGCCTCCATAGGAAAAATAATATTCTCTTTCCCAGTCTAATGAAGATGTTTTCGTATTAGAATTGTACAGCAGTGTACCATTAGCATAAACGGAACCGTCTCCATACTCAGCAACAAAGGCTTGTAAATTAGACGTTACCGATTTTACACTTGAATAATTTGAAGGGTTTTTCGCATTTAACTGAATGTTATATGAATCTCCCGTCGTTCCTTCAGAGTAAACCCGGATCATATAATCGCCAGCGGGAAGCTCTTTTAAAAGCACTAAGTTCCCTGCTGCCATTGATATATTAGACGGCTGGGCTTCTCCTGTATCCCAATTGACAACATACAATTTCAGATGGTAATCGCTGTTGTCTGAAAGAATTCTTGTGATAAGGGTTCGATCTGACGAAGTACTGAAAAAGTACATATCATCAGGATTATTTTCATCAAGGACAGAGGTTGTATTGAAAACCTGGTCATCGGAGTTGTACATGGAACTTGTTTTAAAAACATTCTCATTCGAAGGCTTCTTCACTTTCATCTTTTCTGTTTTATTGTCCGTTTTAAGGCTGACTTGCTTCGCTTGATTTAATGAAACGCCCTCAGTTTCCTTTTGTTTTTTCAGTTTTTCCTGCTGCTCCATGATTGGTTTATCTTTTAATACACTTTGCGCTGAGGCAGCATTTGAACTCATACATAAACTAAAAACAACAAGCAACACAGTACACAAAAAAGGCAGTGAAACAATTTTTTTGTTCTTCATATACAAACCCCTTTCCAATTTTATACTATACATATCGGCAAGGAGCTCGGATCATTTACATAAATATATTTATTTTCATAAATTGTTTATTTTTTCTATCGGTTCAATGCCCCGCCATTCGAAGCAATCAGCTCTTTATACCAATAAAAGCTTTTCTTGCGAATACGGCGCAGGTCTTTCAGGTCGAATTCATCCCGATTGACATAGATGAAGCCGTAGCGTTTAGAACAGCCCTGGTGAGTGGAAATTAAGTCAATCGCAGACCACGGTGAATAGCCGAATACGTCAACGCCGTCTGTAATCGCCCATTGAATTTGTTCAATGTGCTGCTTTACATAATCAATCCGGTAATCGTCATTAACCGTATCATTTTCTTCGAGTTGATCGAAAGCGCCTAGCCCGTTTTCTGTGATGATCAATGGCAGCTGGTAGCGGTCATAGATTTCACGAAGTGTGGAACGGAATCCAACCGGATCAATTTCCCAGCCGAAATCGTTTTTCTTCAGGTTCGGGTTGGCGCTGCCGCGGTAGACGCCGTCTTCCCCCGTTTTCAAATGCTGGTCTCCGCCGCGCGCTGTTTCGTCCGAGCCGTCGCCTTTGCTTGCTTCCGCCGTTTGAGACGTGTAGTAGTTAAATGCGATAAAATCAGGCTGCGCAGATCGCAGAATCTCCATATCGCCATCTTCAATGACTGGCGTATAGCCTTTTTCTTTCATATATGCCCAAGCTGTCGTGTTATAACGCCCGTGAACCGCCATATCTAAATAGAGCCAGTTGCGAATTGCATTGTAGTTGAAGGCTGCGACAACATCTTCCGGTTTTGAAGATGCCGGGTAAATCAGCGCAATGTTTGGAGCTGGCCCGATCTTGGCTTCCGGCAGCATCTCATGGCATAGATTCATAGCCTTCGCCTGTGCCACCAGCATGTGGTGATTTTGCTGATACAGTTCTTTTTTCGGGTTTTTCAGATTCGGATCAAGTGTGCCCAGCGCACTTCCATGCAGGATCATCATGTTTTGTTCATTGATTGTCAGCCAGTACTTGACACGGTCACCGAAGTGTTCAAACAGCACCTTCGAATACCGTTCAAAAGCGTCAATTGCAGATCGCTTTGACCAGCCTCCTTTTTCCTGCAATGCATTCGGCAGATCAAAGTGATACATCGTGACGATCGGTTCAATCTTATATTTGAGCAGCTCATCAATCAGATTGCTGTAAAATTCAATCCCCTTTGGATTGATGTCTCCGTCGCCATCAGGAATAATGCGCGTCCAGGCGATAGAAAAACGGTATGCTTTAAAGCCCATTTCAGCAAACAGCGCAACGTCTTCTTTATAACGGTGATAATGATCGCTGGCTACCTTAAAATCAGTCGTTCCCTCAGGATAGCTGTCGCGGGCGTCAATCACTGAAGGTCCCTTTCCATCTTCGTTCCACGCGCCTTCAACCTGATAAGCAGAAGTTGATGCTCCCCACAAAAAGTTCTCCGGAAATGCCGCAAGTTTGTTATAGTTCATCGTCTGTTCCTCCAATGTTTTAGATTAAAGAAAGAATTCTTTCTTCTGTTTTGACTTGCTTTTGATCCGTTTGAATGACGTCGGTATATTGATCTGTGTTTGTGATGATGATCGGCGTGTTCATATCAAACCCTGCCTTTATTAACTCCTCTAAATCAAATTCAGCCAGCAGATCGCCTTGTTTGACGGCTTGCCCCTGCACCACTTTAGGATAAAAGTGTTTTCCTTCCAGCTTCACCGTATCAAATCCGAGGTGAATCAGGATTTCTGTTTCCTGATGGGTGATCATGCCGAATGCATGGCCAGTCGGGAAAACAGTCGTTATCACGCCATCTGCCGGAGCCACCAGCCGGCCTTTCTCCGGCAAAATCGCAATCCCCTTTCCAAGCGTCTCCGATGCGAACACCTTATCCTTCACTTCCGCTAACGGAATCACGCTTCCTTCTAATGGACTGCTGATCTGCTCATGGTGTGTGGCAGGTGCTGGCGGCTCCTTTTTGGCATCTGCTTTTTCCGCGGGATCTTCAAATCCGACAATGTACGTTAGGATGATTGAGAGAATAAAAGATACCGAGATTCCTAAGATAAAGCCTGCAAACCCCTGTCCGTAGAAAATTGGGATGGTCAATAGACCCGGCGCACCTGAAGCGATGGCCACACTGTGAGCCTGCCCGATAATCGCCCCGCCAACAGCCGCACTGATGACACCGCATACAAAAGGTTTTTTCAGTCTGAGCGTCACCCCATAAACGGCAGGTTCCGTAATGCCGAAAATTCCGGTGACAGCGGCGGAGCCCGCAAGCGCCTTCAATTTTTTATTTTTCGTTTTTAACATGACCCCGATGGCGGCACCTGTTTGGGCAAACACAGCAGCTGCTGTAGCCGGTTTGATAGAATCCTGCCCGTTAACCGCGATATTGTTTAAAATAACCGGCACGATGCCCCAGTGAATGCCGAAGATAACAAGGATCTGCCAAAGGGCTGCGATCACGGCACCGGCCAGCATCGGATTAAAATGAAAGATCGCCAGAATCACAGCCGCGATGCCATTCCCGGCATTTACGCCAATCGGCCCGAACACGATTAATGTGAGCGGCACGACCGTCACTAAACAGATCAGCGGCGTGATGAAGGTTTTTACACTGTCATGAATCAGCCTGTTTAGAAACTTCTCCATGCAGCTCATCACGAAAATCGCCAGGATGATCGGTATAACGGTTGATGTGTAATTCATTAAAACAACAGGAATGCCAAAAAAATCGGTATCCGCATTGCCATTCTTCAGTTCAATAATGGTTGGATAGATGAGCGCCCCCGCAACTGTGACAGAAACAAACACGTTTGCGCCGAATTTTCGGGCAGCTGTAATGGCAAGCAGCAATGGCAGAAAATAAAACAGGCTGTCCGCGGCGGCGTACAAAATCGTGTAAGTTGTATCCTCAGTTTTGAGCCAGCCGGCATTTGTGCAAATCATAAGCAGGCCCTTTAAAATTCCCGCTCCCGCCATCACGCCAAGCAAAGGCGTAAAAATGCTCGATACGATATCAACCAGCCGGCCGAACAGATTCCCTTTCTGAGCAGAACGCTCTGTTTGGTCATCCTGCAGTACACTTGATATCTTTCCAATCTCGCGATACACCTCGGAAACATGATTACCGATGACCACCTGAAACTGTCCGCCGCTTTCCACAACAGTCACGACATCGTCTAAAGCTTCTATTTTTTCTTTGTCTGCTTTTGAGCGGTCGTTCAGCGTAAAACGCAAGCGCGTCGCACAATGTACAAGTGAACGCACATTTTCTTCCCCGCCGACCAATTGTAAAATGTCTCTGGCTGCTGCCTGAATCCCCATTTCCCCTCATCCCTTCCGCTGAAAAATAAAAAACCTAAACTACCCCTGCCACAATAGGAACAAGTAGTTTAGGTTTTGCCTGCTGACCAGTAACAATCCTATAAAACTTCATCATTCGATTTTTCTTCAATTTTGCTCCATCACCATCCCCTGAAAAAAATAAAAACCTAAATTACCACCAGCGCAGACAGAGGTCTTCCGCACTCATCGTAATTTAGGTTTTGCCTGCTTATCAGTAACAATCCTAAAATCATAATATATTGATGTAAGAAGAAATTAACACACGAAAATAAAAATGTCAACGCTTTCATCATGTTTGTTTGACGACCCTTTCAATATGAATCGTTAAGTACAGCAGCTCGTCCCTGGTGAGTTTGTGTTCATATTCGTGTTCCATATACGCTTTGATTTTCTTCGTGCAGTCATACGCGCGATGATATTTTTCTTTCACCGTTTCCAGCAAAAAATCGTCCTGGCTTTCCAGGTAGGTTCCGTTAAAAAGACGCTGCGCGAAAAACTTCAGGTGAGTGACAAACCGGTAATAATGCAGCGATTCTTCATCAAATTCAATATTAAAATGATATTTTACAATACTTAAAATCTCTTGCATGACTTTTGTAATGTTAATGATATTGGGCATCTCTTCATTGAGTTCGGCATTCACGATATGGAGGGCAATAAAACCTGCTTCATCCTCCGGAAGGGAAACACCTGTCTTGTTTTTCACCATGTGCAGCGCTTCTTTGCCGATCGCAAACTCATCTTTGTACAGCCGTTTGGTTTCCCACAGCAAAGCATTTTTGATATCAAGACCCTTTTTATTGCGCTGTATGGCAAAGTTAATATGATCGGTCAGCGACACGTAGATGCTGTCGTTCAGCTTTTTGCCAAGCTGTAATTTCGCATAGCTGATAATGTCCTCACACACTTCCATACACTCAAGCGGTATTTCATACAAAAGGGTTTTAAATTTCTCTGATACATCCTTGTTATCGAGAGTGAACACCTTCTCAATGCGTGCTTCATCGACCTCGTCGCCGGACTTTTTTTGGAACGCGAGCCCTCTGCCCATGATGACCAATTCGTTCCCTTGTTCATTGACCACACTGATCACGTTATTGTTGATCACCTTCGCAATCTTCATGACATGTCCCTCCAATCAGCTAAGAACAGACTACACCTTGATTGTACATTCTTTTTGTACTAGGTCAATATCTTCAGGGAAAGAGCAGCGATCGGTCAATATACTTCACTCAGCACCGTCTGCCCGCTCTGTTTCTGAAGCAGCGCCTCAAGATGGCGTTCAAAGGATTCCTTATCTGCCCCCTGCTTCTTGACTATGCCATTCATTAAGTTGATGCTCTCGGCATTGTATTTCGTATATTGTTTTATCAGCTGATCCAGCTGTTTTCTTGTTTGTTTAGCGTTTTTCGGGGTGACCTGATTGATGAGCGCGATCATGCTGCCGGTAATCTCAAAAAAGGTGTCTCTATTGTCTTTAAGCTGCTGATTCTCATTGCGGCTCTTTTCTTGATTGCGGGTTTTTTGAAGCATTGCGAATGCCTCGCTGTTTTGTTTTTTGAGCCGGCCGTTTTCGAGTTTAATTGATTCAAGATTTTTCTTCGCTATATCTGCTTCCTCTTCTGTCATGCTGCTGCGAATGAAATATTCAGGGTTGCCGATCCCATAATCAAACGTCTCGCTTACGTATATCATAGAACTGAAAACAACCGCCAGCTGCATATCGTTTGATAGGGTCTGAAAGTCTTGCTTTTTCTTGCTGCCTAGTGATTTTATCATGCTTTGTTTGATCGTCTTTTGATCATGATGGGCGGCGTTCTGAACATTGCTTTCGCTTTCACATGCGCTCATCGCAAGAACAGCGACCAGCAGGCTTATCAACAAGCCTATTCGCCTCATGCTCTGTCTCCTCTCTGCTGAAACTCTTCTGGAAAATGCGGCAAAATATAGTTAAATCGTACCAGATATATGATTGTGTCAGCAATAAACCAAAAGTATTATTTGACCTTTATAGAACATAAACATTTTGTAAAAATTGACCGCGGTTCCATCCTTTTCTATGCGGTTTCTCGTACAATAGAAGTATCGTTACTGGGGAGGGGCTCTGCAGATGAAACGTTTTACGAAACAAGAAAACAGCTGGGTTGTATATGACTGGGCAAACTCTGCTTATTCCATTGTCATCACAACCGCGGTATTTCCGTTGTTTTATAAATCAGCCGCTGCGGAAGGCGGTGTCAGCGCTGCTCAATCAACTGCTTATTTAGGTTATACGATAGCGATTTCTACCTTTATTCTCGCCATGCTCGGCCCGATTTTAGGAACCATCGCCGACTATGAAGGCTGCAAAAAAAAGTTCTTCGGCTTCTTTGTGTCAGCGGGTGTCGCAAGCACCGCGGCGCTTGCCTTTATTCCAAGTGAACATTGGCTGCTTTTGCTGCTGTTCTACACCATATCGGCTGTCGGTTTTTCCGGCGCCAATGTATTCTACGACGCCTTCCTCGTTGACGTCACGCCTGAGGAGCGAATGAATCTCGTCTCCGCCCGCGGCTTTGGCTTAGGCTATATCGGCAGCACGATCCCATTTATCCTCAGCATCGCCGTCATCCTGCTCGCACAGGCAGAAACGATTCCGATGTCTGTGTCTGGCGCAAGCCAGCTGTCCTTTTTTATAACGGCCGCTTGGTGGGGGCTGTTTACCATTCCGATGCTGAGACACGTTCATCAGCGCTATTACATCAAAAAAGAACCCCGCATCATAGCCAACAGCTTTAAACGCCTCGGACAAACGATGAAACGGATCCGGCAGTACCGGGCGCTGTTTCTCTTTCTGCTCGCTTATTTCTTTTATATCGATGGAGTCGGCACCATTATTACGATGTCGACCTCCTACGGGTCAGATTTGGGCATCAGCTCCACAAGTCTCCTGATCATCCTGTTTGTCACTCAGGTCGTCGCCGCGCCGTTTGCCATTTTATACGGAAGACTGGCGGAGCGCTTCACGGGGAAAACAATGCTGTACGTTGGCATCGTCATGTATATGATTGTCTGCGTATATGCGTATTTTCTGGAAACGACGCTTGATTTCTGGATTCTAGCCATGCTTGTCGCCACCTCGCAGGGCGGCATTCAAGCATTAAGCCGCTCCTATTTCGCCAAGCTCGTCCCGAAACACCATGCAAATGAATTCTTCGGCTTCTATAACATTTTCGGAAAATTCGCCTCGATTATGGGGCCGCTGCTCATCGCCGTTACCGCCCAGCTGACCGGAAAATCATCGACCGCGGTGTTCAGCCTGATCATTTTGTTTGTGATCGGCATTGTGATTCTTGCCTTTGTGCCGGAAGAAAACAGCACCAATGTCAGCCATCACGAAAATGACCTGCCCCTTTGACTGGAGCAGGCCGTTTTTTTATTTATTCGCTTTATTCACCTTAAGCTTTTTCCCTTTGACGGTTGTATTCTTCATAGCTTTGAGAACATGAGGGCCTTTTCCGTTTAAAATTTCCACGTACGAGGCGTTATCCATGATCGTAATGATGCCAATGTCATCAGCAGAAACCCCGTCGATTTTAGCGATCGTTCCGACAAAATCAACGGCTCTGATTTTCTTTTTCTTTCCGCCGTTAAAATACAGCTTCATAATGTCTTTATTCAGCTCTTCGCTCTTGTCTTTTTTGATCGCCGGACGGTCTTTCAGTTTAGCGAGAAAATCCGGTTTCTTTTTTGCGACATCCTCTTGGGATGGGGCTTCTAATTTTTGAATCCCGAATCCGATATAGTCTTCTATTTCAGTCAGGAACCGCTTTTCAAACGGCGCCACAAATGAAATCGCTTTTCCCTGATTTCCGGCTCGCCCTGTCCGTCCTGTACGGTGTACGTAGCTTTCTTTCTCAAGTGGCAAATCATAGTTGATGACAAGGGCGATATTTTCGATATCGATCCCCCGCGCGGCGACGTCTGTCGCAACTAAATAACGGTACTCGCCTCTTTTAAATTCATTCATGACGTCAAAACGGTCTTCCTGAATCATCCCGCCGTGAATTTTATCGCATGGATATCCTAAGTCATCCAATTCATCAGTCAGCTGATTCACATGCTCTTTCGTCCGGCAGAAAATGATGCAGCTGTCCGGGTTCTCAGTGATGAGTACATCCTTCAGCAAAGAAAATTTATGCTCTTCTCTGACTTGAATCACCGCATGTTCAATATTCCTTGTGGTAAGGCCGGCCGCTTTGATTTCGATATGCTCTGGGTTTTGCATATATTGACGGCTCAGCTTCTCGATATCCTCCGGCAGCGTAGCTGAAAACAGCATCGTCGTACGCTCAGTCGGCAGATGCTTGATAATCGCCTCCACCTGATCGATGAAGCCCATATTCAGCATCTCATCCGCTTCATCAATGACCAGATAGGATAGGCGATCCAGCGGCAGCGTGCCTTTTTCAATATGATCCAGGACGCGTCCCGGTGTGCCGACAACGATATGGCTTTTTTGCTTCAGCTCGGCTTTTTGTTTATCAAAAGATGATTTTCCAAAGACAGCTGTCGCTTTAATTCGTTTAAATCTTCCGATGTTCGTGATATCCTCTTTTACTTGCACGGCAAGCTCACGAGTCGGCGTCAGCACCAGTGCCTGCGGTTTGTTTTCGTCCCAATCCGCCAGCTCGCAGAGAGGAATGCCAAACGCAGCCGTTTTCCCGCTTCCCGTCTGTGATTTGACGACAAGATCTTTTCGTTCAAGAGCTGCCGGAATCACGTTTCGCTGCACCTCGGTCGGTTCTGTATACCCCAGTCCTTCCAATGCTCGTAAAATGTCGTGACTGATTTGATAGTTTTTAAAATGACTCATGTATAAACTCCTGTCTCTTGCAGATGTTCTCATTATACTCTAATTTCCGGCGGCGTATGTGTTTTGCCGAAAAATGACGTTTTAGAAGCCATCAATTCCCTGTCTTTTTAGTTCCTGAACGGCCAATCGCGCCAGTGCATCGGCCCCCGATCGGTTCGGATGAAGCGTATCGCCATCCATATAAAGCGCGAGCGTTTTTTCCGGACCGATCGATGTAAAGTAAGATGAACTGAGGACATTCAGGTCAATAAGCCTTGTTTGTTCTTCTTCGGCCAAAGCCAAAATAGAAGCCCTGTACCACCGGTTTACAGAGGAATGGATGCCTTCAGAAGTAAAGTCTGTCGCCCGGCCTTGCGGTGTTGAAAGAATCACGTCCGCGCCCTTCGCTTTCACCTGGCGGATCATATCACGCATGATGTCCTTAAACTCAGCTTCAGATTCATTATGCTTCGGGTTTGTATCGTTAATGCCGAGCTGCAAAATAAAGTAATCTCCCGGTTTAATGTACTTCAAGATCGCCTCAAGCTGTCCGTCATTTCGAAACCCTCTCGCAATCTGCCCGCCTGACGCCATGTTTCTCACTTGAAAGGTATGCTTGTCGACATAGTGAGGCAGCATTTGCCCCCAGCCGGCCTGCTCGCTGCTGTGGAGCGGATAATAATTGCACACCGTCGAATCGCCGCCGATATAGATCGTTCGATTCGTCACAGGCTGATCAGACAATTTCTTGATCTTCAGGGCACTGAGCGTAAAAGCAGTACCCGCCTTGCCTTCAGTCACCAGCAGATTCAGCTGCCCGTCGGTGACAGGAATTTGGAACGTATCCTCCGCACCGTCTCCCGTCATATTGATGACCTGATACACACCCTCCGCCGCCACACTTGCCCTCGCCGTATTGCCCAGCGTCACCTTCACCTCATAAAGACCATTCGGAAGATCCACATTAAACGTGTTGTCGCTTTTCGTCCCATACGCCAAAAATTGAACCGCATCACTTTTCACGCCCGTCCCGGATGCCGCCACATCCTTCATATGTTCCGGCGTTTGAAAACCGTAGGCCTTTGATGGGTTATAACGGTCAGACGCCCTGACACCAATGTAATCAGGCTCAGCCGAACCGCTCCCAAAGTCAAACTGATACACCTTCGGCTCAGACGCCTTCAAACTGTCCGCCCCGCTGAAACCTAACATCAACATCATCACAAAACCCGCCGTTATCCATTTTTTCATGAAGAATCCCCCTCTATGAAAACGCATTCATTAATCCATACTCGGTGATTGTTTCTTTATGATAACTGAACGCAGAAAAAAAATTGCATTGACAAAAGAAAAGGAAGATTCTATTATATCAATAATTGATATATCATTAATTGATATAAGAAATGAGGTGACCGCTTGCCAAAGCAACGTCCGCAGGAAATGGATCAGCTCACCGATCCAGCCTATTATATTGTCTTAACCTTGCTGGAGCCAAAACACGGATATTCGATCATGCAGGAGATTGAGGACATGACCGATGACTCCTTTACGATCGGCCCAGCTACCTTATATACATTGTTAAAGAAATTATTGCAGGAAGAGATCATAGAGCTTGTCAACAACGACAACCCGCGCCGCAAAGTGTACCAGACAACCCTGCACGGCCAAGAATTACTCAAAAAAGAAATTCAGCGCAGAAAAGTGATGGCTGAACACGGCGAACGCGCTTTTCAGCAATTGAAAGGGGATTCATCATGAAACAGAAAAAATATATGATGTCCGAAGGCTTGGCTTTTTCAGAAGAAAAAGATATGAAGAAACTCAGCGATATGGCCAGCAAAGGCTGGGTGCTCGATTCATTTGCGTTTATGGGGTATAAGCTTAAAAAAGCTGCGCCGCGGAAGTTGATCTACAGTATTGATTATCATGATGTTGAGGAAGAAAGCTTGGCGGAATACACCGAGATGTTTGAAGCGGCCGGGTGGGAACGTGTTTGCTCTTCACGAGGTATGCATATCTTTTCGGCTGAGCCTGGGACTTCGCCGATATACAGTGATCAATCCACCATGAGAGAGAAATATAAAAGAAGCGAAAAAGACGTTCGAAACGTCACCTGCACCTTGAGTTTCCTGACTCTCTTGTCAATTGCACTCCATTATTTGATCGGGTTATCAAATTGGGTGCCTTTGGCTTTCCTGGTTGTGACTTTTCCGTTTCTCGTGACATATGCGGCAACAAAAGCAAGAACGCTTGGAAAGTGGGGAAAATCAGTGTGACTTCTTGTCACACTTGATTACATCCCATCCACCACAATAGAAGCTTATTTGGCTTTCTTCGTCATACACATAATAACGGAGCCTTTCCCATTGGTCGTCCGTCGGTAAAATCTCCAATTCAATCCTATCTATGGATTCAAGATCATCCAGTCTCGATGCACTGATGTCTTCAAACCGTAAATGAATGTCACAGGTTTGAGCAGATAGTTTTAATTCAAACACAGGAATATGAATATAACGATCATCTTCTTTCATATAGAAAGAAAACTCGTTTAATGTAAATAGACCTGTATCCGTGTGAGAAAGATGCTGTTTCAATTTCTCGTATTGTGTGATATTCAAATGAATTCCCCCTATTTTTAGTTACCGCCAACCATATAGATGTCCGCAGCATCGTATTCAAACCACATGATCCGTTCGCCCGAGTCCGTCAGGCACTGGAGTTTGCCTTCGGAAAAATAGTTTTTATCCGGTTGAGGGGCAGTGATCAGAAAAACATCATCATTGATAGAAGCTAACAGAAAGAGAAAATCTGCAATGCTCCGGCCTGCTTCATGTAATACGCATTGGAAATAAAATTGCCTTTTCGCCAGCTTCGTCACTTTGTAAGCATAGCCTTTGAAAAACTCTGACAGGTCTTCTATAAATGAACCACTCGTTATCACCTGTATCATGATTCGCTCATAGGCAAGCCCCTGCCAAAAACGATTAAAAGACTCAGCATCTTCAAGTTCGCATGACATAACGGTTTGGTCAGGCTTACGCTCGATCATGTCCAAATTGCCAATACTGCTTATAGAGGTTTTTTCCATAAAATCCTCCTTATCAGTTGGATAGCGCGCAGCGCAAATCTCTTGTCTGACTTGCTCATACAAAAGAATATGATGATACAAATCAGTATCGTTTTTGATCATATCCGGCGGGATGTCAGGATACAGCTCAAAAAAGCCTTTCTCCAACGAATACCGCTGATGCCGGGGCATCCTTTTATTCGCCAGCACATAACCCAAACTGCCAGCAACAAGCATAAAAAACTCATATATTTCCGCTTCAAAGCCGTACAATTCATCAGGATACGGCTTTTCTTCAAGCTCCTGCTGTCTCTTTCTCAGTTTTTCAAACACGCCGACTCTCCTCCCCTATTCAGCTGCCGCCACCTCATATTGCCGACAGCAAAAGCGGAACGTCTGCTCTTCCCATTCTTCCACAAGGTACATACCTTGCGGCTGCGTTCTAATATTAAGAAACCCATCAGACAGATCCTTAGGGTTTCCATATCTCGTATCGTAACAGCTGAAACGTCTTTGAATGTGACAATAATTGAACGGGAATGATAAACAGCTGATAACTGAATCGTATAAATGGTACCAAGAACATTATCTGCTTCCTGATAAAGACGCCATTTCTTGATATGCTGAAACATAAAAGGAGAAACTCCAGAAATACTAAACTCATCTGCCAATTTTGATTCCTCCGTTGATATCTCCTATACTCTATACTCACAGTAAGGCTTCAAATTAGGAAAAGCATCCTTCATCAGTCTTTCTATATTTTTATCGGTCACTGTAAATATAATATCGGTTGAATCAAAAAAACCGACTTCAAAAACACATTCTTTCACAGGGGAGATATAATCATCTTCATAAAAGTCAGCATTCCCATCAACAAACGGAACTTGTGTTAAATCATACGGTATCGTCTCTTTAGGCACAGCAGTTAAAATAGAAAATATCACATAAATCTCAAATTCATTTAATATACGATGAAATTCCTCACCTGTGATAAACAGATAGTCTTCACGCTCGCCGATGATATCGTTCCAATGATTCTTATCCTCCGATAAATCCATCATATTCAAAATATCGCCAATTACCCAATTATACTCAGTGATAGGGAGAGGGAATTGTTTTAAAAAATCATTTAAAAGAAAAAGATCAGAATTCGCATATTCCAGACAATACCTGCTCATATGTACCTCACCCCCAATAAAAGTCCCTTTTTACAACTCATACTTGATCAATTCCTCCATCGAAGTTCCCTTGAAATATTGATTAAGTACATCCTCAATACTCAAATGACCAAATAGCCCAATCGGATTGCTAAAGGTCTTCCCGTGTTTTTCGTCAACTTCTATTAATTCACTCTCTGCCGCTAATGAATCGTCATGGCTAATGAGGTATTTTCCATCTTCATACATGACAAATGTTATAGCAGAATGATCAAATTTCTTCACCAGATCTATCGGCACCTTGGAAACAACCTTCCAGTTCCCCTTAAGAAAGCCTGTAAGTCCTGTATTCGCAACAAATAGGGTTCTTTGCCTTTCTGCCATCATGAGAGAAATGTCTTTTTTTACTTAAGCGTTGATCTGTAAAAATATCAAAATACTGAATGAGAAGATCATCATTTTTATCTGTTGCTAAATCTCCTTTTACCACATTGCATATGTAAACTGATTGATTTGCCGTAAAGGGATTTCAATGACAACACCAGGCCTAACTTCACATAGACGCATTCTCTCCGCCGACAATTTCTCAAGTTCTTTTAAATTGATTCATCATTCTCTTGTTTTCGTTGTCGTTCATGTTTAGATTTGTTCTAAAAAAGCTTGTATCGCTTATTGATACAAGCTTTTTTTTCAACTATTTAAAACTCACGCAGCCACTCATTAGGTTCTTCCTGACTCCCAGCTTGGTCAATAAGCTGCCAAAACGATGTTTCATTCATTTGCTTTTCCCCCTCTGATATCCCTCTTATAGATCCCCGAGTCTGATATTGCATAAATAGCATTACTTGTCAGTTTCAGCTGTTGTACCGAGAGCTCCCGCCCGTCTGGACCACAGCACTTCACCTCTTGTATCGGCAGACTGACATCAGCCGGAATGAGGGACAGTGAATGTTCATCTTTGCATATCCAAAACCCGTCATCTGAAATTGCAAGCTGGTCATATACTCCAGAATATTCTTTATCAGAAACAATCCACACTCGTCTCACGTCCGTCTCATCAAATGCGGCAATGACTGTATAAGAGTAGTACAGCATGTATATCAGTCCATCTTTTTCTGCAAGTGCATAGCAGTCATCTACCACGGGCGCATATATTTCTGAAAGCTGTTGATCAATGTGAGTTTCCTTTAATTGTCCGTCTAAAGTGAAGCACAGCAAACTTTGTTCACTGGGGTTTTCGTCATCATAAATACCTTCATCACTTAAACCGGCCCATAGGTTTTGTTTTTCATCCAAAAGACAGCAGGAAACCCCTGAAGGCAGAGAAAATACACTTTGTTCTTTTCCATCTGCTGAAAACACCTTAACTTTATACTCATGCAGCTTAGAGTAAACAAATACATAACGGTCATCCGAACTCTGTTGAAACAATATAATATCCTCGCACAGAATTTGTTCATTGATTTCAAATCTCCGGATATCGCCGGACAAATCAAAGATCGAAATTATAATTCCTGTTTTATCCTTTTTCCCGATGTACATGCGTTCATGATTATCCACATGAAAAAAACAACCTTCATTTACTTCCTTTTTTATCTTGTTCATTATTAATTTTTTCATTATATCCCCCTAGTCTCTAGTACGTTAAGAACTGCCTTTAAAAGCAGCTCTATTACAACTTAATATGGAAAACTTGTTACTATTCTCCCATTCCTATCTCTTATAACTCGAACACGTTTAGTTTTTCTTTTATTACCATTCACTCCAACATATCTTTTAAAAGTCTTTTCGTAAACTGTACGTCCATATTGTCCTTTACGTGCTTTCCCTGATCTTAATGTACTTCTTGTTGTTCGTTTTAAAGCTCTGTTACTCTTGAATTTCCCCTTTTTTCCATATTTTTTATCGGAGCGCTTTGGACCGTGTCTATCTTTTATATGATGCCAAGACTCTTTATTAAACCAACCTCTTTTTGCCTTATTAGCAAAACTATAAGCCCTCTTAGCACCCTTAAATATCTTCCCAGGCCCAAAGTTAGAAGCAGCTGCCCAAGCAGCGCCTTTCCACCCTTTACCTGATTTATATGCCTTATACCCATCATAGGCTGCAAATCCGGCATTTACTACAAGCCATACCCAATGCCCATCCGGATCAACATTCATCACCGGGTTATTATTTCCATAAGTATACCCATTCTGATCCAATGAATCTCCGTCACTGCCCGGGTCCGGGTCGAGCGATAAGAACACGCCGTTTCTTGGCTCGTAGTAGCGGGCCATGAGATAGTACAGGCCGGTTTCTTCGTCGTATTGGTAGCCTGCGTAGCGGTAGCGGTTGTCTTTTACTTCATCACTTGCTTCGGTTTTTGTTGGATTTCCCCATGCGTCGTATTGATATGTGGCAACGGTTTTTCCGGTGCTGTCTGAGATCGCGATGACGTCTCCGTGTGCGTTGTAGTGATAGAAATATTTCTTGCCATTCTCCGTGTAGGATAACAGCTGGCCGCTGTCACCGTATGTGTACGATTTTGTGACTTTGTTGTCCGCGTCTGTTTCATACAAGACGTTCAGGCTGTCTCCGTCATAGAAGTAGTTCGTGATTTTTCCGTTGACGTTTTTTTGGATTCTGTTTCCTTTTTCGTCATATTTGTATGTTGCGAAAGGCTTGTCTTGGCCTTTTTTTGTAACGGCAGTCAGGTTATCCTCCGCATCCCACGTGTATGTGAATTTGCCGTCGGATGTGCGGTTGCCGTTTTTATCGTAAGACATGCTTTCATCATTGACTTTTGTCAGCTGGTTCATGATGTTGAAGGAAGCGTTCACCGTTTTACTTGAACCGTCTTTTACAGTTGTAACGGTTTTCCGGTTCCCGAATCCGTCATATGTGTATTCAATGACAGTACCGTCTTCATGGGTTTCCTTGATAAGCTGATTCAGCTTTCCATACTCATATTTCACCTTGCCGCTTGCTGAGCTGTTTATCGTTGTGCGGTTGCCGTTTGCATCGTATTCATAGCTTTCCGTCAGAATGCTTCCGCCGTTTTTGTCGCCGATATGCAGCGAGCTTACTAGGTTTCTTTCGTCATATGAAAAACTTGTTCCGCCGCCGTTGCCCGTAATAAAGGTTTGGACGTTGCCATTTTCGTCATAATCAAATGAATATGCAGATGTGCTGTCTTTCATCTCAACCATTTGATCCAGTTTGTTATACGTAAATTGATTCGTTCCTTTTTGGTCCCCATGAGTCCACGAGAAGGTTTTCAGCTTATCGGAGTCACTAGGATACGTCCAAGTTTGGCTGCCTCCGCGGTCTGTCAGTTCGGTTAAGCGGTTTTTGTTGTCAAATGTCCGTTTCTTTGTGGTGTTCTGCTCTTTATTGACGACCGACGTTTCATTTCCATTTTTGTCATACGAGAAATTGTATTTTTCTGTACCGTTATACGATTTTGATTTCACCCGGTCTGTTCCATCATAAGAAAGAGACACTTCGTTGCCATTCGGTGAAATGGTTTTGGTCAGGTTGCTGTTGGCATCATATTCACTTGCTAGCACATTGCCCAGAGGGTCAGTTGTTTTCACAAGCTTGCCCATGACATCATATTCGTATTGATAGGTTTGATCTGCTCCCGCCCGAATGGTTTTGCTTACCTCATTGCCTTCCTTATCATAGCTGTGAAGGATAGACGTGCCGTTGGAGAGCGTCATGTTTGTCAATTGGTCTGCCTGATCATACGTATAGGTTGTTTTTTCACCTTTTGCATCAGTTTCAGCCGTTTTCTTACCAGTTTCATCGTAATCAGTTGAAGTAGAGTATCCTAGTTCATCTTCTTCCTTGGTCACATAGTTGCCATTGCTGTCATACGTGCTTTTTGTTAGAAGGCTTCCTTCAATCAGACGGATATCATCAAACCACGCTGTTCCTGTCGCGCTCTTTTGGAACAGTATGCTGGTATCGACTTTATTAATCGGCTTTGTTTTTGGTATAACAACAGCTGCGCGGTTCCATTCCTGTGTTCCAGAAGGGAATTTCGCATTGTATACGCCTGTGCTTCCGTCCGCATAAGTGACATTAGCCTGCAAAGAATAGTCTTTTTCATCTGTGAACTTGACACTGCTTGCTTTCGACATGCCTGTCAGTGTGAGATAAACCGGTTTGTCGTTTGCACTTTGCCCTAAGACAACGGTTTGTTTTGTTACTGATCCGGCTTGGGACGCACTGGTCCGGGCAGCTTTTAATGATACTTCATCATTAAAGCCTTCTTCAGAATCAACGGATGCCCCGCTTGCGCTCCAGTTTTCCGTTGCTGATGTGAAACTGCTGTTTTGAACTGGGTTATAGCTTGACGATACTTCGCCTTTTTCCAGCTGGACTTCATCAAACCATGCTTTTCCTTTGCCATCTTTATCTCTATGATCGACTTCCATATACACAACAGCTTTTCCTGCATTTGCTGGAGTCGTAAAAGTGATTTGCCGTTTTGTCCAGTCATTTTTCCCGGCAAGTGCACTGTATTCATTGTGAATCCATTGAATTCGTTTTTGATCTTTGTCTCGCAAATCAATGTTAAAGTAGGCTCTTGATTTCACTAGATCTGTTTTGATTTTCCCGCTTAATGTATAGGTTGTATTCGGCTCCAGTTCCACTGTTTGTGTCGCTGACGAATACCCGAGATCTGTTCCGGCAGACGTTGATTGGCTCAAGACTTCCAATGCCTTTGATCCGGAAAGAACCCCGCTTTTATCGGCGATGACTGAGATTTTCCCGCTGTCTCTAGATGCGGTCAGATTCCAGCCGGATTTTTGCGCTTCAAAGCTTCCATCTTTCAGGATATTGGTTGAGGCTGATAACTCTTTGCTGGATTGAATCTGATTTCCGTATTTATCATAAACGGCTGCTGAAGATGATTTTCCGCTCTGATCGGTTTCGGATACAGCATCCAGTCCGTCATAGGCTATATCCGTGACATTGCCCTCGGTATCCTTCATCTTTGTGACATCGTTGTTTTTGTTGTATTCGTATGTCTCAGTTCCATATGCGTCTTTAACAGACGTAACGTTGCCATCTTTGTCATATTGATAGCTTTCCGTTGCTTTTCCTGTTCCGACGTCGTTTGGATCTACATCTTCTACGACATTGTTGCCTTCATACTTTGTATTCGTTGTAATTTTTAACCCTTCCGCATCATCAATGACCTGAATCGGATTTCCAGCTTCATTATAGCCGTACTGTACTTTCCGGCCATTCGGCTGTGTCATGAGAAGCGTCTTTTTATCAGCATCATAGCTATAGACATATGTTTCTTTCTTAGCATTGATCGCTTTATCGAGACGGTGCCCGTTATACTGATATTCGGTAAAGACAGGCTTTGCTTCGGTACTGTTGGCTGAATATTGTTTGACAAGGCGTCCTTCGCCATCATAGTCATAGCTTGTGACAGTCCCATCTGTATCCGTGACTTTCTTCAGCAAATCATTTTCATATGAGTAGGTGACTTTCTTATCCTTAGGTCCGGTGGTGGAAGTCACATGGCCATTTTCATCATATGTGAATGTGAGCTTGCGGCCCGATGCATCTGTAATGGCTGTCAGTTGATTTTTGTCATTGTAAGTGTAGACAGTTGCATTGTTGTGGCCATCCACTACCTTTTGAAGCTTGCCGCCTTTTTTATTGAAATAAGCGTTTGTTTGATCCTTTGTTTTTAATATGAACTGATCAGCTGTTTCTGTTAATTCAAGATAGACACCGGTCGGCGGCTGATACGTGCCATCGGCTTTTTTAGTAAAGCGATGTGTAGTAGCGTCTTCATCAATATACATTGCCCCGCCGTCCGTCGAGATGACAGATGTTTCTGCATCAGCATACCAGCCTTGTCCAAATAAGTGATCAGAGCTGTCAAGACTGTTGTAGGTTCTTGATAAGCCAAGTCCCGGTCCGCGCCCGTCAATTGACAGATCTTCTTCATTCACGATGACATTTCCTGTCGCACCATTTAACTGGCCGCTTGGGATATCAATGATAGACCAGTATTCTTCTGTTCCAAGGAATTCTGCGCCTTCATGGAACGTTGGGTTAAAGGGTGCTGTCGGGATCGTTTCACCATTCGCATCATAGGCGGAAAGAGTGAAGGAATAATTCTTCTTCCCTTTGTAATTTCCATTTGCATTGTTATAGACAGGTGACGGGTCAAGTGCCAATTCACGGCCTTTTCCGTCTGTATGCAGCTTGTAGCTTCCGGCTTTTATTTCCTCAGAAGTCGGCCAAATGTTTTTATTTTGGGTTGTCCAATGATCCACGTCCCCAACATCATAGGACTGATATTCTTTGCCGTTATAAATATTAATTTTATAGCCTTTCGCTTTTTGAACCTTTTCCCATATCAAATTCACATAACCGGTTTGGCTTGATTTTGTGTTTGTATACACATAACCGGATAAGTTCTTTGGTTTAGCGATATCAGGAAGTGTCGGGTTGGCAGCCGGTGATGCAATGGCTTCGCCGTCTTTGTTATAGGCGATTATTTTAAATGAGTAATTTTTTTTGGCTGCATCCCCACCGGCGTTTTTATAGGTTGGTCCGGGATTGATCGGCAGCTCTGCTCCGCTTCCATCCTTTAGGTGAAGAGCATATTTTCCCGCTTTAATTTCTGCACTTGTCGGCCAGATCTTTTTCCCCTTGGTGGTCCAAGACGTCTGATTTCCGAGATCAAGTGTTTCAAAGCCTTTCCCATTGAACACCTGAACTTTATAGCCAGTTGCACCGGAAACAGCTTTCCAAGAAAGATCGAAGTATCCTGTGGCATTACCATTATTAAATCCCTTTGTTGACGGTGCTTGTGCTTTCCCTATATTAGGGATAACGGGCTTTGCCGGTGCGGACATCGCCCCTTCTCCCTGATCAAAAATCGCGCTGACCCCGATCCAATAGTTTTTGCTTGTGGCATAGCTTCCGCCGGAGTTCTTATACACTGGAGATGGATTTAGCGCTAATTCAGTTCCGCCTTTTCCATCAAGGTGAAGCTTGTACTTACCGGATGAAATTTCTGCACTTGTCGGCCAAATGTTTTTCCCTTTTGTGCTCCAGGATGTCGTGTTGCCGACTGAGATCGCTTGATATTCTTTACCATTATAAATCCATACCTTATAGCCTTTTGCACCCTCGGCCTTTTTCCAGCTGATATTGAAAAAACCAGTGCCGTTCCCGTTATTGTATGCCTTAAAAGCAGGTGTGCTCGCCTTCGGGATGGTGTATGTCACTTCAATATAAGGCTTATTGTTTGAGTTCGCTGAGGAAATTAGTTTTTTCCAATATTCCTTACCGTTTCCGTTTGCATGAAGCTTAAATCCATAATTGGCCCCGCCGGAGTTCCATGACTTTACAGCGGCGGTCACATCGTAACTCGCCCACTGTCCTTTATGGACGTCGGCTTTTCCGATATTTTTAGATGCCGGTTTGGTGTTCCATGTTACTTTTGCATGATCATAATTGCTGTTGACTGTATCCAGCCAAAGACCAGTTGCCTTTGTTCCATAATAGGAATGGGCTACGTATGTTTTTAATGTAGCTTTGCTGACTGTCATATTTTGAATCGGTTTTAAATTGTTAAATTTCATAAACGCATAATTGGTGCCTGTTGTTTTGTCGTAATAACCCGTTTTCAGCACATAGGCCTTCAGATTAGCATCCCATTTCTGTGAAGATGCCGAATAGTTGGTCGTCGGGTAGGCACTCATGACAAACGTATCTGATGAAACAGATAAAGACGTTGACGGGTCGATAGACACTGGATACACGCGTTCAGGGTCTTTCAGCCAGTTCTCGTCTGCCGTGAGATGAAGCAAATACCCTTCTTTATTCTTTTCCAGCTTATAGGTGACTTTTTCTGAACGCCCCACCTCGCCGGAAAGTTCATCCAGTTTTGAATCAGTCATAAAAGGTTTAGGCACAGAAAAAACAACTTTTCCTTTTTCATCAGAAAAATCTATGGATCCATCCTCTTGTTCTTTTGCCTGCAAATCGGTTTTCACCTGAAATGTAAATGTGTTGTATCCATCATACTGATGAAGGACTAAATCTTCTTTTATGTTTTCGTTGAATGTGAAAGTCTGAAGATCAATGTTCGGAAAAACATCCGGATAAACAATCTCATTACCATCAGTCTTATAATCTGCTGGAGTATCTTTCGGAGTAAGTGAAGTTTTATTTGGACCTTTTGCTTCTACAAGTGAATATGTAAGCTTGTGATCATTGTGCTCAAAAGTCGCATAAAGTCCGTTCTTCATTTGCTTTTGAAAATCTGAATTCAAAACAGCATTTTCAGTTTCAACTTGTTTGCTTGTCGTTTCTTTTAATTCAGGAGAAATCTCCTCCCAGTCTGCATTCGATGTTTCCTTTGTATGAATAGGATCAAGGTATACTTCCTGTTTATAAACACCGTCCCCTTCATAATAAAGCTTTGTGTTTTCCGTTCTTTCTGAGGTGATTTCTCCCTCTTTGTTTATATCCTTCTCATTAAATGGTACAGCTTTCTCTGTTTGATCATTCTGAAGGGTTTCTTCCGGATCAGCAGTTGCGACACGATTTCCGGACTCTTCTTCTGAAGTTTTTGCCAGTACATCTACTGGCAATAATGAAATCATTAGCGCCAACACTAAAAATACGGCAATGAATCTCTTAACGTTCCGCCTCTTTCTTTTTTTCATTTTCTCTCTCCTTTTGTAATAAAAGTAATATTTACTCAACAATGTTAACGTCACTGAAATATTATTACAATATTTTTCTAGAAAATTTATCTTATTTTAAGATTTAAATAGAGCAAAAAGACCCAAAAAACCAAAAAAAGGCCCATTTAAGGCCTTTACACTTTTTTCTATCATGATTGAAATTGTTCTAAATCCTTTTCTTCAGCTGCATCCGCCTTCCCCTGCCTCCTGACAAGCGTCAAAGCCATACCCGCAAAGATCATTGCAATGCCGAGTGTCTGAAAAAGATCCGGCCGGAATCCCGTAAACACGGTATCGAGCACGATCGCGACAGCGGGGTCGAGGAAGACAATGACCGAAATAAATTTCGTTGATAAAAATCGCAAACTGTCAAAAAACAGCAAATACACAATACCTGTATGAATAATACCAGTGGAGACGACCATGATCCAGTTTCCCTGAGACAGGTTTGCAAAAGCGCCGAAGTGAATAAACGGAATCAGGATGATAACCCCTAAACCGGTTTGCAGGAAGGTGGTCGTGTAAGGGCTGTGGTTTTGAATGCCTTTTCCCAATAAAGTGGTGAACGCATAAAACAGTGCGGCGAGAACTGCCCAAATGATTCCTGATCCCATCAGCTGTGTCAATGAAGTGCTGCCGTTAATCCCGGAAATCAGCGCCGTTCCAAGAAAGCAGATGATAATGGAGCTGACGGAGATCACATTTAATTTTTCTCTATAGATAATACTCCCCAGGAGAAGAACAAGCACAGGTGCAAGGTGGTATACAGAGATAGCAATTGTAACTGACGTTTCTTCAAAAGACTTAAATAAGAAGACCCAGTTGAATACGAGAAAGAAACCGCACGCCAATGTTTGCAGCACGTCTCTCTTGCTCCACTTTTCAGTTTTATGCTGACCGGACGCCAGCCAGCAAAAGCTTAAAAATAGCGTCGCGCACAGGCAGCGGACAAAGACCAATTCAAATGACTGCAAATTGGTATGCTCAGAGAAAAAGCCGATAGAACCGAAAATCACCATGGAGATGACCATTTTCAGCACGGCTGTAGATTTTTGTTTTTGTAATATGAGATTGTGCTGCATCAAATGCCCCCCAGTATAGCTATCTAGCAGATATAAGAGAAAATCCTCTTTTTTACATATTGATACTATTATAAAGGAAGCAGTTCCATAAATCACCCAGAGTTATTTTACGAATCTATACATAAAAAAAGCGCCTTGTAGGCGCTTTTTTCTTCTTATCTATCGGACAATTAATACAGGACAAGTTGATAATTGAGACACTTTATGGCTGACGCTTCCAAGCATCATTTCTTTCAGGCCGCTGATGCCCCGGCTTCCGACTACGATCAGGCTGACGCCTTTCTCTTTTGCGTTATTTAAAATTTCGTATGCCGGCTCTCCCTGTGCGTAAATGATGTCGGCTTGAACGCCGCTCTCGGCCGCTTTCGCTTTCGCGTTCTCAAGGATGTGTAAGCCTTCTTTTTTCACTTCTTGCCTGATTTCATCAATAAAATGTTCTGGTACATAGACAATCCCGGTCAGAGAAGAAGTCGCTACGACGGCTTCTCTCCCCACATGAAGGATGCTTAGTTCTGCCTGCTGTTCTTTTGCCAGATGCACTGCGGCATCAAGGGCTTTTGCACTCATTTCTGACCCGTCAATCGCAACTAACATTTTGTTAAACATACGCTTCCCGCCTTTCGGACTGTGGGTGGTTCATCTTTCTCTTTTATTGTCCGCCTGCTGTCTGTTATTGTCAATTGCGGTGTATGTTTTTTCATAAAGTTGTCAGAGACTTTCTCCGTTTGTGGCAATGACCTGCTGATACCAGCCGAAGCTTTTTTTCTTGATGCGATTCAATGTTCCGTTCCCCTCATTGTCTCGATCAACATAAATGTAGCCATAGCGTTTTTTCATTTCGGCAGTGGACGCGCTGACAAGGTCAATCGGTCCCCATGATGTGTATCCGATCAGCTCAACGCCGTCAGCAATCGCTTCGCGCGCTTCCATTAAGTGATCCCGCAGATAGTCAATTCTGTAATCATCGTGAATGGAGCCGTCCTCCTCAACTTTATCTGCCGCGCCAAGGCCGTTTTCCACGATAAACAGCGGCTTCTGATAGCGGTCGTATAACGTGTTGAGCGTGATGCGCAAGCCTTTCGGGTCAATCTGCCAGCCCCATTCTGATGATTTGAGATATGGATTTTTCACACCGCCCAGCAGATTGCCCCCTGATTTCGCAAGATCTTCAGGATCGGTGCTCGCCGCCATGGACATGTAGTAGCTAAATCCGATGTAATCGACCGTATGTTTTTTCAACAATTCCTCATCGCCTTCAGCCATTTCAATCGTAATATTGTTTTCGGCCAGATAGCGTTTCATATATCCCGGGTATGCGCCTCGTGCCTGAACATCTGAGAAGAAAAGTGTTTTGCGCTCATTCTCCATTGCCGCGAAAACATCCTCCGGCTTAGAAGTCATCGGATAGGTTGTCGTCGCGGCGATCATACAGCCAATTTTCGAGTCGGGAATGATCTCATGTCCCGCTTTGACGGCAAGGGCGCTGGCGACAAACTGGTGGTGCGCTGCCTGGTACATCGCGTTCAATTGGTTTTCTCCTTCTTCAAAAACAAGACCGCCGCCTGTAAACGGCGCATGGAGCACCACATTAATTTCGTTGAATGTCATCCAGTACTTCACTTTGTGTTGATAGCGTTTGAAAACAGTTCTGGCATAGCGTTCATAAAACTCTATGACTTTGCGGTTCTTCCAGCCGCCATAATGTTTCACAAGACCGAGCGGCATTTCATAATGAGAGATGGTCACGACTGGCTCAATATGATGCTTTAACAACTCATCAAACAAATCATCATAAAATTTGAGGCCTTCTTCATTTGGCTCCTCTTCATCGCCATTCGGAAAAATTCTTGTCCACGCAATCGAAGTGCGGAACGCTTTGAAACCCATTTCTGCAAATAAGGCAATATCCTCTTTATAACGATGATAAAAATCAATTCCGGTATGATACAGATTTAAAGAAGTCATCGATTCATCAAATGGAGACATGATGCCGTTCGGTGATACATCAGCTGTCGAAAGTCCCTTGCCGCCCTCGTTATAAGCACCCTCAACTTGGTTGGCAGCAACCGCGCCGCCCCATAAAAACCCTTCTGGAAATCGTTTTGCATTTGCACTCATTACAGTTCACCTCATCAGTTTATTTTTTAAGATAAAGCAAGCAGCGCTTCTTTTGTTTGCACCCTGCCGATTTCTTTTACCGGCGAAAATGAATATTGGTCTGTGTTAGTGACGATAACCGGGGTGATCACGTCATATCCAGCTGCTTTAATCTGTTCCAGATCAAAGGAAACGAGCGGATCTCCAGGCGCGACCTTGTCGCCTTCTTTGACATGAGCCGTGAACCATTGGCCCTCCAGTTTGACAGTGTCCAATCCAATGTGTATGAGGATCTCAGCTCCCTGATCACTCGTAATGCCAATGGCGTGCTTTGTTTTAAAAACGGTGGTAACGCTTCCATGAACAGGTGAAACAACTTCTCCTTCTTCAGGCTCAATGGCAAACCCTTTTCCCATGATCCCGGCAGAAAACACTCCATCATTGACTTCACTTAATGCTTTCACTTCTCCCTTAATCGGGCTGTGAATGATTTCTCCGCTGCCCTCATGGCCATTTGTCACAGAAGGCTGCTGATCACTTTCAGACGGTACATCCTCGAATCCAATAAGATAAGCTGCCGCTGTTCCCGCAACAAACGCAATCACAAGACCGATTATCGCGTAGATAAACGTTGGGCCGATAAAGACCGGGATACTCGGCAGCCCTGCGTTGCCTCCGACAATATAGGAAGCAACACCCGTAACGCCGTAAAATGCGCCGCCAGCCGCACCGCCAAGCAAAGCGGCCGCAAACGGTTTTTTCAATCGCATATTAACGCCGTACATCGCGGGTTCTGTAATCCCCATCAGCGCCGTCACACTTGTGGTAAGCGCAAGCGATTTAAATTTCTTGTTTCTGGAGCGAAGAAAAACCGCAAAAGATGCGCCGGCCTGTCCCATATTCGCCAAAAACATGGCAGGCAGCAAATAATCGTGGCCGTTTTGCGCGATGTTGTTAATCATAATCGGCACCAATGCATAATGCATGCCCGTCATAATGATCAAAGAGAACGTTCCCGCAAGCAAAATCATCGCCACAAGCCCGGCATGATCAAATAAATAGTTTACGCCGACAGACAAGTATTCTCCTAAAATAGCACCCAGCGGACCCACTGTAATCAATGTCAGCGGCACGACGATCAACAATGTCAGGGTCGGGACGACAATCAATTTGAGAGAAGAATGCGTGATTCGGTCAATCCACTTTTCCACATACGATGCGATCCAAATCGCAAGCAAAATCGGGATGACCGTTGATGAATAAGTGGCAGCGGTTACAGGGAGCCCGATAAAGGATATCGGTTTCCCCGAACCAAGTAGCGCCGTCAAATCCGGATGCAGAATCGCCGCTGCTATCGCCGCCGCTACATACGGATTGCTTCCAAACTTTCTCGCCGCACTCATCGCAAGCAGGAGCGGAAGAAAGTAGAACGCACCGTCACCAACAACTGACAGAATGACATGCACCTGGCTCTTCTCCGCCACCCAGCCGAATGTGACCGCTAACGCAACGAGCCCTTTGATCATACCTGCACCAGCAATCGCGGGCAGGATCGGTGTAAACACACCAGAAATCACATCAAAGACCGCACTCAGCACATTCTTTTTCTGGCCAGATGCCCCGGTGCTCTTTTCATCACTGAGGCTGCTTCTTTGCAAAATCGCCTGATACACCTTCGGCACATCATTTCCGATGATAATTTGAAACTGCTCGCCGCTGATATTGGTGCCCATCACACCCGGCAGCTGCTCCAATTGACTCCGATCCGCTTTCGAATTGTCATAAAGATTAAAACGCAGTCTCGTCATGCAATGAATCACGCGCTGAACGTTTTCTTCACCGCCTGCGAGTTGTAATATGTCTCTCGATAATTTATCATAATCCATGTGTATACCTCCTTTTTTTGGGGGAACCGGCTGGATGAAAGGTGGCCGCCTTTCTCCAGCTTTTTTTGTATTTAATGCCGCATCACCTCCAAAATGAGAATAAAAAAAACCTAAATGACACAGATTGCGAGAGTCTCCTCCTGCACCTGTACCATTTAGGTTTTGCCTGCTTTCGCAGTAACAATCCTGACGGGTCGCTGATTTGTTTGTAGGTATACTTTAGCACTAGATTTATAGGATGTCAACGCTTTCATTTTTAGTATTGACTAAGAGTATCGATTCTAGTACAAAGGTAATAATAAAGATTTAAACTTATTATTAACTTCACTAAAATGTTATTGTTATTAAAAAACCTTGAAAGGCATTTTTTCCAATCAAGGTTAAGAATCGTTATCGTTTAAATTTTATTTAAAGACTTCTTTATTTGCACTATTACATTTTTTAGCCAATCAATTGGTTCTAAATTAAACGCAGGAAAATACACGCCATCTGCGCAAGATTGAATGTAATCATTTTTCTCATTATCTGAATGCTCACTTTCTATAAAATCCGTTAAAAAGACAATAGCATCCTCCAAATATTCCTTACTTTCCTCTGTTAATAACTCTTGTAAAGCATCATCGGGAGATTCAATATCCTGATGGAATGTTCCAGCCAAAAACTGAAAAACAGGGTCCTCTTGTTTATTGATCGATAACATGTCATCTTGCTCCTTTTAGGGAAAGATAATAGGATTAATATCCTTTATAGATATTTCATTTTATGCTAAATGTTTAAATCATTCATTATCTAATAAATCAAGATAATACTGATCGTTCTTTTCTATTTTTCTTAAAAACTCGGTAAGAGAATTTGCAATTATCACTCTGTAAAATTTAATTCACTGCACTTTTCTTTTATCCATTCTATTCTTTCATCAGCTTCCTCTGTTGATAAAATACCTCGTTTATTTTTGTACTTAATATTTTCTTTTGCCCAGATTAAAATGATCTTGGTATATTCCACAGTCTCTATTGTGCATATACTATCTTCTTCTTCGTCTGCGAAAATATCTTCAACCACAGTTTTATGTTTATCAGAACTAATTATATTTACATTCCCTCCACTTTCGTATATTGGTAATTTTCCAGCTAATACTTTTATTAAATGCTCAATCTCTTCTTTTATGCTATTAAAATCGCTAAATATATCAGCTCCTAACAAATTACTAATGAGGTATCCATTTTTAAGTGGTTCTTCATTTTCCAAATTTAAAATGGCTTCATCATAATCATCATTATATTCAATCGTATATTTATACTTGAGCAATTAAACTATCTCCGCTATTTATTACTCACCGTTGGGTGGCGTGCTTTTAACACAAGCAAGACAATGAGTATTTTCCAATCGTACTTTAAAGAGAATTATTTCCCTCTCAGTTTCCAGAAATTCTTTCAGTAGTTCTTTTACTGTATATTTCGAATCAGAAGGGTAATAAAATGCATCCGATACATTTCTAAAAAAATTGTGCATATGTTCAGGTTTATTAAAAATAGAAAAAATGTTTTCAATGTCGCTAAACATAATATCATCAGAAGAATAATTATATATATCCTTCAAAACAATGCATAACCATTAATGATATTCTCTATTCATGGCTCCAGAAGACTGTCAGATACTATTTGTTCTAATAAAGCATCTGCTTTTTCTTCAGTTTGTTCCCATGCCAATTCAAGGATATTTTCATCTTTAATATTAAGTTTATTCCCTAGATAATTAACCGCATAACTTGTAACTTTTTGTGAAGAAATTAACTTAAACCGCCTACCAATAAACAATAATCCAGTTACATTCAAATTCATTTTTCTTGATTATCTCAACTGAATACATCCTTCTATCTCTTCCATTCTGGTTCACCTGATACTTTTCCACCTCTTTAACGTAATATTTAAAATTAGGAGCTGATTTTCTACAATAGGAAAAGCTTATTCCACTCCACATCACTGTGTGAGAATAAGCTTTAAAAAGTTATCATTTATTTTTAAGCTTTGTTGCATAAACAATTCTATAACAAAATATTAAGAATGAACCTTCTCAAGGAAGTCTTCAAGTATTTTCTTTACTGGGGCACTTGCTTTTGGCAACTTATCATTTATTCGCTGAAGTATGAATGGATCATTCAGTATCATTTGTTTACTCTCGGGAGTCACAAAGCTTCTTAGAGAATCTATGCATACCTCAAATAGCTCTTCATTATCAATACTAAGTAGTGATAGTAATATTGAAAATTCATGTGAACTTCCATTATTATCCATACAGTATGCCAGTTTTTTTTGCCATTCCAAAGGTTTAGTAAGTGCTTCGTTTTTTAATTTTCCCCAATCATCTGCTCTAAAATCTGACAATATATCACTTGCAATTATACAACCATCATCGTACCATGAGTCCTCAGTTGTTTCAGCAGATAAAAGATTATCCAATTCTCTATACATTTTTTATCACCTTTCAATTTACATCTCAAAAACCTGATGGACGAGGCGCATTTACCTTTCCTGTTGGGTAACCACTAGTTACATCGTCACCATTTTTGATAACATCTATTTCCACTCCATTTTTTGATGCTCTATGCCAAGTTGATCTATCCCTCAACCTTGTAGATATAGGTGGTGTATTTCCAACCTCTATAATACTCTTAAGAATCTGATCATCATTCCACGATTCCGGAAATAATGTACTCTTTTTAATTTTAGAAATATTACCATCTACAAATTGCTTAGTAAACATAACATTTTTCGTCCCATCTGCATTAGTAGATAGTACTTCCACTGCGAAATTATCATTAGCGTTGTTTATACTTGAGGAATGTCCACCTATTAAAATATTTTTTGGAACTTTACGTTGTCCTTCCAATATTTTCGCTTCCATATCTGAGCTAATAACCGTCTTTGAAGATACCAATTTCCTACCTTCACTCGCACCCTTTGAAGCAGCCTTATTAACTTCACCCTTACTTTCCTTCTCCGCAATATGTTTAGCCACATCTGTAACAACACGCTTCCCGCCTCGGACCGCCAACTTTTTAACAGCACCCTGAGGGCTTACCCACTCAATAAATTCATATTGAGTTCCGGCAAGAAACGAATCAATTGGCTTAGCTCCGCCTACTTTATCCTCTGGAATGTAAGACACTTCTTCTAGCCGCTTTTTCCCTCCAGCGTAGAGTTCTCTCACAATTTGGCCGTTTTCATATACATAATATTTGCCGCCGACGTAGTCGATGCTTGCAGTATCACGAGTTAGTTCGTCAATCACTTCTATCGTATCTATCTTTTTTAATCCTTTATGATTATATAGTTTATCATTTATCACCCGTATGTCTCCATAGACTTTCGGGTGGGCTGCTGCTTCTTTCTGCAGTACCGTCAAGTTACTGTCATCACCATAAATCTCACGCTCGATCTTTTGTTGTTTGTCATCCATTATCACAGAATCAACGTTTGATTGCTTATGTTTCTCCAGTTTCTTCAGCATCATCTCCATCGGTGAATCATCCGGCTATTTCATTTGCGGATTGATGGCGCCGAAGGTTTGGTTGATGTTTTCTTCTTCCTGCGATTTCAAGATAGAGCCGCTTTTGTAGCCTGTGATCTCAATCTTTGGCCCTGTGTACATGGTTTCGAGCTGGTCTATATATTTTTTCATCGTTTGTAAATCTGATTTTGGCGTTTCTAGTGCTTGGGTTTGCTGGCCGTCAAATTGAAAGAGCTTATTCAGGGTGTCCGAAATCAGTCGCTCAGCCTGTTCTGTTTCCAACCGAAAAAAGGAGTCATTGACTGTCGGCAGGCTGACGATGTGGCCGATGGCTGATGTTTGCCGATTCACGGCGTCAGTGAGCTGCTCTGTCACTTCTCGTGCATGCTTGATCCCGTGTCTGGCATCGTGTGAGAGAAAAGCCTCTGCAATCATGCCGTGGGAGTCAGATTCTACAGAGGAAATCGCATGCTGTGTTTGTTTCAGCACTTTTTTGTATTCGTCGATAAACATGCCAAAGAAAAGGAGAAAAGGCTTGTGGCACTCCTCGTAGAAGGTCCGAATGGCATCTCCGCCTTTTCCTTTTAACGCATCCTTCATGCCTGCCAGATGCTCAACGCTTTTTTCCAGCTTCTCCAGCTGCTGTTTTTGCTTGTCCAGTTTCTCAATCGTATGCTGAATGCCCTCGTGAAGAGCGTGGACATCTAATGTTTTCAATCTTGTGTCCTCCCGTGCTTTATTTCATGGAAGATGATAGGTTCTCGTCTGTTTCCTTCATGGCGTTTACCGCGCTTTCCGTTTGTGCGATATGCTTGGCCAGAACGGACGCATATGCTTCAGTGAGCTCTTTGATGTCCTCATTTAATTGCTCGATGGACTTCACAACGTTTAAATGATTTCTGCCTGAGAGATGGCCGGGCACGGAGGACTTGAGTTCAGCTGAATTCTTGAGCTGAGAAAGCCCTTGCTTCACTGTGCCATAGACCATTTTGATTTCCTGTGCCAATTGTGCTCACCTCACTTTTTATGTTTTTCCTTCTCTATTTCATGCTCTATTCTCGTGATTTGGCGTCTGATGGAATAGACGTCGCCCTCTAATGAGTAGATTTTTCCTTCGATGCTTTCAATGATTTCGCTGACCTGTTCACTTTTGATTTGACGATATGCTTTGTTCATTCCTTCACGAATATCTTCAAATCGCTCCGCATGTGTTCCTCTCCATGCCTCTCGGTTAAGATGAGGCCGATGAATGAGATGCTGGGCCTCGGAAAATTCGTGTTTGATTTGCCTGATTTCGTGCAGCACTCGTTTTAACTGATGGATCTGTTCCTGTTTTTCATGTAAGTCGGCTTTTACCGAATGTAACAACATTTCACTATGCATGCCGCAACACCTCGTGTTTCTATCAAACTGTGTCAATTATTGACAATACAGACTATTTTCATATTACATGATGGGTCATATTGGATAAATAGGTAAAAGGGTTTGTCTTGAAAAGAGTTACACCGGTTCTAAATTGCTATAAATTCGATATCTGCAATTTTATAGCGGGGATAATAAGCACAAGGAGGACTTTTCATTTAGGTCTTTAACCTCATTTATCATTCTATTTTTTTCTTCCGTTGGACTATTGCTTATAGTCAATAAAGACGATAAAAAACGCCTTCCTACGAAGGCGCCTTCTCTATCTTATTTAGATCCCCAAATAGCCTCACCGCTGCCATTCAACACACTAAAGGTCATCACGTTCTTCTCTCTCACCGAATCCCACTGGCGTAAAAATACGCCATTATACATCTTGCCGGCTAGCGTGATGTCGGCTGCGTCATTTCCAGTTTTCTTCCACGTTCCGGTCATTTCCCCGGAAATGGTGTGGTCTTTGTTGAGCTGAATGTTGATGGTTTTTTTGATGTCGGCTGAGATGTCTTTTCCGTGCTGGATGAGTTTGTATGTTCCTGTTAAGTCCTTTTGTTTTACTTTTTTCAAGGTTTCACCTGCATATCGATATGGCGCTGCTACCGGCCATCCGTCTTTGTTCATGAACATCTGGTGGACTCTGACTTCGTGTTCTTCACCTCTGCCCGGAAAACGGGTGTGGAAGAATAAATAAGAACGGCCGGTTTTATCGTCATAATAGGCTGAGTTGTGGCCCGGTGAGACGTATCCGGCTCCTTTTTCAGTTTCTGTTTCAAATGAATAGCTGCCCATGAGTTTGACGCCGTACGGCTCAATGGAGCGGTCATCGAAGAATGTGCCTTCTTTGCCTTGGACATTAATCATTGGGTTGCCCTCAGCGTCATAATACGGGCCATCTGGTTTTTTGGAGCGGGCGACACGGATGTTGTAGCCGCCTATTGCGTCTAGGCCGCCATATGATAGGTATAAGTAGTAGTAGTTGGTGTCTGGATTGTAGAGGATATATGGGCCTTCGATTCTGCTGTGGTTGCCGCCGAGCAGTTTTTTGCCGTACCCCTGTCCAGGGAGCGGGAAGCCAGTTTTCGGATTCATTTCCAGGATGAAAATGCCGCCTGAATATGAACCGTACACCATCCACAGCTTGCCGTTTTTATCAAAAAAGGTGTGCGGGTCTACGACGTTCGGGTGTTTTGTTGCGTCATACGGTGTTCCGTCATTGCTTGTGCCTTCCATGCCTGATTTCAAAAAGATGCCCTTGTTTTTATAGGGCCCTTCGATGTTGTCAGCGACGGCCACTCCCATGGCGGATCTTGGTGAGTCACCGCGGCAGGCATTGTAGTACATATAGTATTTGCCGTCCGCCAGCTGCGCGACATCAGCCGCCCACAGGGTATCGGATTGCGCCCATTCGAAGGTATCTTTTAATTCTTCATAGACATTGGGAATAAGAGGGTTATTGTTGCTGACACTGCCAGTCAGCTGCTGCCATTGCATGAGGTCATTTGTTTTCGCTGAAGCTAAATGAGATCCGAAAACATAAAAGGTGCCGTTCGTCTCAATGATGGAAGGATCATGGACGCTGACTTCTTTAAAGACGGGTTTTTCTGCCTTTTGTGCATGGGTAGCATTGGGCAGGGTGAAAGCCATGAGAAGAGCAGCAAGAAAACATACACGAAACAATCGGTTGAACATCTGTACAGTTCGCCTCTCTTTTTTATTAAATTTTTAAGCGCTTACATTTCATGAAGGAACACCAGCCCTTTAGGAAGGCCGGATGTTTTCATATTCAAACGGGTAGGTGATTCCCCACTGTTGTCTTACATTGTCCATGATGCTCATGACATCCAGGGAGAGACTGATGGTTTGGCTGCCTGTTTGATGCAGGACTGCATTTTGCATATCCTCTACTTCATAGTTCAACCCTTTTGCGGTTTCTCCTTCTTCAATCATCTCTGTTTTTCCATTGGCGTACGTAATGAGTGCTTTGTCCGGCCTTGTAAAATCGTCGACTGTGATAAAGCCGTTTTCTCCAGCGACTACGCCTCTTTTTGGCATTTTTGCGCGCATGGTCAGCGATATGACGGCCATTTCATTGTCGGTGTTTTTTAAGATGATGCCTGACTGCTCGTCTACACTGTATCAGCCGGCTTGGCCGTGCTGAGGATCTCATTCGGCTGGCTCGTGAGAAAATATCTTGCGAACGAGAGCGCATAGGCTCCTGTGTCTAAGAGTGCGCCGCCAGCCAGTTCCTGATTAAAGAACCGGTTTGTCACGTCGTATGGCTTGCACGTTCCAAAGGAGACTTGAACCATTTTAAGGGGCCCGATGCGACCCGCCTTTACGATCTCCCGGAGTTTTTTATACAGCGGCATATGGTAGATGGTCATCGCTTCAGATACAATAAGCTGTTTTTCTTTAGCCAAACCGATGATCTCCTTTAGCTGTCTCGCATTGACGGTAATGGCCTTCTCACAAAGAACATGCTTGTGATGCTGAAGGCTTTTCATCATATATTCATAGTGGTTTGAATGCGGAGTGGCAATGTAGACAATATCAACATTCTCATCTAGCAGCAGTTCTTCATAGCTGCCATAGGCTTTTTCCACATGATGCTCCTTGGCGAACGCTTTGGCTTTATCGAAGCTTCGTGACCCTGCAGCATAGACCGTTCCGTTTACTTCTCTCAGCGCTTTGGCGAAATCTGAGGCGATTGCGCCAAGGCCGATGATTCCCCAATGTAAGCTCTTCACTGCACTTCGCTCCCCTTCTATATGAACTCATTTCTAGAGTACGACAGCAGCCGCCCGCACACCTGTCTGGCTATGGTGTGCAATGTGCTAGATTTCTGCGTCACGATATCACAATACCAATCTAACTTGTTAAAGACTGTAAAAAACCTTTTGACTTCTATTGCTGAAACAATTAATATAATACTCAGTTAATAGTTATCAGAATTTTTAGGAATTGAGTGATTCATATGACACTGCACAAAGAGCGCCGTATTGGCCGGTTGTCTGTTCTTCTGCTGCTTCATGAAGCTGAGGAAAGTACACAGGTCGAGGAACTGGAGCGAGATGGATGGAAAGTCTGTCTCGGCAAGGTAGGATCAATGGACGCGCATAAAGTAGTAGCCGCAATTGAAACCGCTTCCAAAAAGAGCGGGGTCATTCAATCCGAGGGTTACCGTGAGTCACATGCGCTTTACCATGCGACGATGGAGGCTTTGCATGGCGTGACCAGAGGGGAAATGCTGCTTGGATCACTGCTTCGGACGGTTGGCCTGAGGTTCGCCGTTTTGAGGGGAAATCCTTATGAAAGCGAAGCGGAAGGCGATTGGATTGCTGTCTCGCTTTACGGAACAATCGGGGCGCCGATTAAAGGACTTGAGCATGAAACATTCGGCGTTGGAATTAATCACATATGAAACAGCCCATAGATCTTAGACGATAGGGGGCTATGCGTGAAATCAGAATTTCACAGCATAGCCCCTTTTTGTATGGGCGCTTTACCAAAGTAAAGACAAAGGAGTTGGGCTTATGGTGACATTAGACGGTTCTTCATTGACAACAGCCGACGTCGCGCGAGTGCTGTTTGATTTTGAAGAGACAGCGGCTTCCGAAGAAAGTATGGAGCGTGTGAAAAAAAGCAGAGCCGCAGTGGAGCGGATTGTTCACGAAGAAAAGACAATATACGGCATTACCACCGGATTTGGCAAATTCAGTGATGTCCTGATTCAGAAGGAAGACTCGGCGGCGCTGCAGCTGAATTTAATTCTTTCTCATGCCTGCGGAGTCGGCGATCCTTTTCCTGAGTGTGTTTCCAGGGCAATGCTGCTTTTGCGCGCCAATGCGCTGTTAAAAGGGTTTTCCGGTGTGCGTGCTGAGCTGATTGAGCAATTGCTTGCTTTTTTAAATAAACGTGTCCATCCTGTCATTCCCCAGCAGGGATCACTTGGTGCAAGCGGAGATCTGGCGCCACTCTCCCATCTGGCGCTTGCGCTGATCGGGCAAGGAGAAGTCTTTTTTGAGGGAGAAAGGATGCCGGCAATGAAAGGCTTGAAAAAAGCCGGCATTCAGCCGGTAGCGCTGACATCCAAGGAAGGGCTTGCCTTGATTAATGGGACTCAGGCCATGACTGCTATGGGTGTGGTTGCATACATTGAAGCGGAAAAACTAGCCTATCAAACAGAGCGCATTGCCAGCTTAACGATTGAAGGGCTCCACGGAATTATCGATGCGTTTGACGAGGATATTCACTCCGCCCGCGGCTATCAGGAGCAGATCGATGTCGCAGAACGAATCCGTTTTTATCTATCTGACAGCAGCCTGACGACCTCTCAAGGAGAACTGCGGGTCCAGGATGCCTATTCATTGCGCTGTATTCCGCAAGTGCACGGTGCGACCTGGCAGACGTTAGGCTACGTGAAGGAAAAATTAGAGATTGAGATGAATGCAGCTACAGACAATCCTCTTATTTTCAATGACGGTGACAAAGTCATCTCTGGCGGAAACTTTCACGGGCAGCCGATCGCCTTTGCCATGGATTTTCTAAAAATCGCAGTATCAGAGCTTGCGAATATCGCAGAGCGCAGGATCGAGCGCCTTGTGAACCCGCAGCTGAATGACCTGCCGCCATTCCTAAGCCCTCATCCCGGTCTGCAATCCGGTGCAATGATCATGCAGTATGCCGCTGCCTCGCTTGTTTCTGAAAATAAAACACTGGCCCATCCCGCAAGTGTGGATTCTATTCCGTCATCCGCCAACCAAGAAGACCATGTCAGCATGGGAACCATCGCCGCTCGGCATGCTTATCAGGTGATCGCAAATACAAGGAGAGTCATTGCGATTGAAGCGATTTGCGCATTGCAGGCTGTTGAATACAGAGGCATAGAACATGCAGCGTCCTACACCAAACAGCTTTTTCAAGAAATGAGAAAAGTCGTGCCGTCTATTCAGCAGGACCGCGTTTTTTCCTATGACATCGAACGCTTGACTGCCTGGCTGAAGAAGGAATCTTTATTACCATATCAACAGAACGAAGAATTGAGGGGGATGAACATATGACTAATGTGAAAAAATCAATCCGTGCCAACCGGGGGACAGAGCTTGAATGTTTAGGGTGGGAACAAGAGGCGGTGCTTCGGATGCTTCGCAACAACCTTGACCCAGATGTCGCCGAGAAGCCCGAGGACCTAATCGTATACGGCGGGATTGGCAAAGCCGCACGGGATTGGGACGCTTTTCACGCCATTGAGCATTCTCTGAAAACACTAAAACATGATGAGACACTGCTCGTGCAATCCGGAAAGCCCGTTGGCATGTTCCGTACGCACCCGCAGGCGCCGCGCGTGCTTTTAGCAAACTCTGTTCTTGTTCCAAAGTGGGCGAACTGGGAGCATTTCCACGAGCTTGAGAAAAAAGGGTTAATGATGTACGGACAGATGACGGCAGGCAGCTGGATTTACATTGGCTCACAGGGCATATTGCAAGGAACCTATGAAACTTTCGCTGAGCTTGCGAGACAGCACTTCGGAGGAAGCTTAAAAGGAACATTGACGCTGACAGCCGGTCTCGGCGGAATGGGAGGCGCCCAGCCGCTCTCTGTCACGATGAATGAAGGAGTCGTCATTGCCGTCGAGGTTGATGAAAAACGTATCGACAAGCGGATCGAAACAAGATACTGCGATCGAAAAACAGCCTCGATTGAGGAAGCCTTAGCGTGGGCTGAAGAGGCAAAGCTGGCAGGAAAACCTCTATCCATTGCTCTTCTCGGAAACGCGGCTGAGGTTCACCACACACTTTTGAACCGAGGCGTCAAAATCGATATTGTGACGGATCAGACGTCTGCCCATGACCCATTAATCGGTTATGTTCCCGAGGGCTATTCACTTGAGGAAGCTGATCGTTTGCGCCAAGACAATCCAAACCTTTATGTGCGCCTTGCGAAACAAAGCATGAAAAAACATGTGGAAGCCATGCTGGCATTTCAACAAAAGGGCTCAATTGTATTTGATTACGGCAACAATATCCGGCAAGTTGCAAAGGATGAAGGGCTGGAGAATGCCTTCGATTTTCCGGGGTTTGTCCCTGCTTACATCCGTCCCTTATTCTGTGAAGGAAAAGGACCATTCCGCTGGGCGGCACTTTCCGGTGATCCGGCAGATATTTACCGTACGGATGCGTTATTAAAAGAACTGTTCCCGGCAAACAAGGCCCTTCACCGCTGGATCGATATGGCACAGGAAAAAGTCACGTTCCAAGGCTTGCCGTCCCGCATTTGCTGGCTTGGATATGGAGAACGAAAAAAGATGGGCCTTGCCATTAACGAATTGGTCCGAAACGGGGAGCTAAAAGCGCCTGTCGTGATTGGGAGAGATCATTTGGACTGCGGGTCTGTCGCCTCTCCAAACCGGGAAACTGAAGCGATGAAGGACGGAAGTGACGCTGTCGGCGATTGGGCTGTGCTCAATGCACTTGTCAACACGGCGGCGGGTGCGAGCTGGGTTTCCTTCCACCATGGCGGCGGCGTCGGAATGGGCTATTCCTTGCATGCCGGTATGGTCGCAGTTGCCGATGGAAGTGAGCTGGCTGACGAACGGCTCGCCAGGGTCTTAACGAGCGATCCGGGGATGGGCATTATCCGCCATGCGGATGCGGGTTATGAACGTGCCGTTGAAGTAGCGAAGAAACAGGACATTATCGTGCCGATGCAAAAATAAGGGAGTGATAACATGCCGAAACAAATTGATACGATTCTCATCAACATCGGTCAGCTTTTGACGATGGAAAGCAGCGGCCCACGCGCGGGCAAAAGCATGCAGGATCTTCATGTGATCGAAGACGCTGTGGTTGGAATCCACGAACAGAAGATTGTGTTCGCCGGAAAAAAAGGGGCCGAAGCCGGTTACGAGGCAGACGACATCATTGATTGTTCGGGACGGCTTGTAACGCCGGGCCTCGTCGATCCGCATACCCATCTTGTATTTGGCGGATCTCGGGAAAAGGAGATGAATCTTAAACTCCAGGGCATCTCTTATTTAGATATTCTCGCGCAGGGCGGCGGTATTTTGTCCACTGTCAAAGACACCCGGGCCGCCTCAGAAGAAGAGCTGCTGCAAAAAGGCCGTTTTCATCTGCAAAGAATGCTGTCATACGGCACGACCACGGCTGAAGTGAAGAGCGGCTACGGCTTAGATAAAGATACAGAGCTGAAACAATTGCGCGTCGTGAAAAAACTGCACGAGAGCCAGCCCATTGACCTTGTCTCCACTTTCATGGGAGCTCATGCCATTCCTCCTGAAGATAAGGACAGCCCCGATGAATTTTTAGATCGCATGCTGAATCTCTTGCCAGAAATAAAAGAGGAAGAGCTCGCAGCCTTTGCAGATATTTTTACAGAAACAGGCGTTTTTACAGTCAGTCAATCCCGACGTTACTTAAAAAAAGCGGCTGAGGCGGGATTCGGATTAAAAATCCACGCTGATGAAATTGACCCTCTTGGAGGAGCTGAATTAGCGGCTGAGCTAAGAGCTGTCTCAGCCGATCATTTGGTGGGCGCCTCTGATGAAGGCATACAGCAAATGGCTGAATCAGGAACCATCGCCGTCCTCTTGCCGGGCACAACATTTTATCTCGGCAAACACACATATGCCAGGGCAAGAGACATGATTGATGCGGGTGTACGTGTCAGCCTGGCAACGGACTTTAACCCGGGCAGCTCCCCAACTGAAAATATTCAGCTGATCATGTCGATTGCCGCGCTTCATCTGAAAATGACCGCAGAAGAAATATGGCATGCAGTCACAGTCAACGCCGCATATGCCATAGGAAAAGGCGAAGAAGCAGGGCAGCTCAAAGCTGGCCGCTCAGCAGATCTTGTCATTTGGCAAGCCTCGAATTACATGTATATTCCGTATCACTACGGCGTCAATCATGTACATCAAGTCATGAAAAAGGGGACATTTGTTGTCAACAGGGAGGGAGCCATTCTTGGATAAATACCCTTTTCTCAGAGAGGCAGGCTCTTCGTTTAAAGACCGGGATGTGACAAAAATGAGTGACCTGATCGCAAAATGGGACGGCCAAGGCATTAAGGGGCCGGCGCTGATAGGTGTCCCCCTGTCAAAATCATCCATCAGTCATTCCGGCGCTTCCTTTGCCCCCGGAACAATCCGCCAGGCTCTAAAGCATTCATCGGCTTATTCTGCGGAGCTTGGGGAACATGTCGTATCAGATTTTCTTTATGATCTGGGGGATGTCGATATTCATGTGACTGATATCGTGAAATCACATGATCAAATCTTCCAAACCATGCATGCTCTGCTTTCAGATCACCCAGATTGGGTACCGCTCATACTTGGGGGAGATAACTCCATCAGCTACTCCACCATAAAAGCGATTGCGCAAACGAAAGGAACGACAGCCGTTATTCAATTTGATGCCCATCATGATGTGCGGAACACGGAGGACGGAGGGCCGACAAACGGCACCCCCTTCCGCCGCCTTTTGGATGAAGAGATCATAGAACGCCAGCATTTGATTCAACTGGGTATCAGAGAATTCAGCAACAGCTTGGCCTATGAAACATACGCGAAAAATCATCACGTGGACATCCGCACGATGGGAATGATTCGTGAAAAAGGACTGATCCCGACCATTAAAGAGATCCTGTCTGCCGTTCAAACAAGAACAGACTTCATTTTTATATCTGTTGATATGGATGTCTTAGACCAGTCCCATGCACCCGGCTGTCCAGCGATTGGCCCGGGCGGCCTCTATACAGACGAATTACTCGAATCAATCAAGTACATCGCACAAGAGCCCAATGTCGCAGGGATCGAAATCGTTGAAGTTGATCCCACCCTCGATTTTCGGGATATGACAAGCAGAGCCGCAGCTCACGTTCTGTTACACGCATTAAAAGGAATGAAACGCTTCCGATTCAAGTGATCTTCCGGCAGGTTGTATTTTGGTTACAAGAAAACTCATCTGCCTGATCAACGGCAGCTAAAAGGAGGACGAAACGGTGGGTCTTCAAGAGAAAAGCGGCCATCAGCTAAAACGGACAATGAAAAGCAGGCACTTATTTATGATTTCATTGGGAGGCGTCATCGGAACAGGACTTTTCCTCAGTACGGGCTATACACTCAGCCAAGCCGGTCCCGGCGGTACAATACTCGCTTATTTAATCGGCGGATTGATGATGTACCTCGTCATGCAATGTCTCGGTGAATTGTCGGTCGCCATGCCGGTGACCGGTTCCTTTCAAAAATACGCCACAACATTCATCGGGCCATCTACCGGTTTTATGGTCGGCATCATGTACTGGGTGAATTGGGTGGTGACGGTAGGTTCTGAGTTTACCGCATCCGGTATTCTCATGCAGCGCTGGTTTCCTGACAGCAGCGTATGGATGTGGAGTGCGATTTTTGCAGCTCTCCTTTTCGTATGCAACGCATTTTCAGTCAAATTATTTGCGGAAACTGAATTTTGGTTTTCGAGCGTGAAGATTGTCACCATCATTTTATTTATCATTTTAGGAGGCGCCGCCATGTTTGGCTTGATCTCTTTAAACGGGACGGCTGATGCCCCTATGTTTTCAAATTTCACAGGTCATGGAGGATTGTTTCCGAACGGCTTTCTCGCTGTATTTATCGCCATGATATCTGTGAGTTTTGCCTTTTCCGGAACAGAATTAATCGGAGTCACAGCAGGAGAATCCGCAAATCCTCAAAAGGATATTCCGCGCTCCATCCGTAATGTCGCATGGCGGACAGTCATTTTTTTCATCGGTGCCGTCTTCGTATTATCCGGACTGATTTCATGGAAAGAAGCAGGAGTAATCGAAAGCCCCTTTGTAGCAGTATTTGCAGAAATCGGAATCCCGTACGCCGCAGATATTATGAATTTTGTTATATTAACAGCCTTGCTGTCCGTTGCCAATTCAGGCCTATATGCCTCAACCCGTATGCTGTGGTCGTTGGCAAATGAAAACATGATCAGCTCTCGTTTTAAAAAAGTCACATCTAAAGGCATTCCGCTACATGCCTTAATCATCAGTATGGCTGTATCTTGTTTATCTCTCGTTTCCAGTATTGTGGCGCCGGGAACTGTTTATGTGGTGATGGTAGCGATTGCTGGATTTGCAGGGGTCGTGGTCTGGATGAGCATTGCGCTGTCTCAACTCTTGTTCCGAAAGAGATTTCTTAAAAAAGGGGGGAATGTGAAAGATCTGACATTTCGCACACCGCTTTATCCTCTTATGCCTATAGCCGCTCTTTTATTATGTTCAGCTTCTTGTATCGGTCTCGCTTTTGATCCCAATCAAAGAATCGCTCTCTTCTGCGGAATTCCTTGTATCATTCTATGCTATCTCATCTACTATTTCAGAAGAAACCTTACGAAAGCAAAAAAAATCGGACAAGAGGAATATCAGGTTGATCACATCCTTTAATCAAAACAGCACACCCCACTCAGGATGGGATGTGCTTTATTTTTATTCTGTAATTAACGTATGAATCAGCTTTGGCGCCTTCGCCTCCGCTGCGATACGGATATTGTCATATACTTTCGCGATGACTTCATCGACATTTTCCCGGTTGGCATAGAGCGTAACGAGTGGTTCGCCTTTTTCTACCTTGTCGCCGACCTTTTTGCGGAGCATGATGCCGACGGCTAAATCGATTTCGTCTTCTTTTGTGGCGCGCCCAGCACCTAACAGCATGGCTGCGACGCCGATTTCGTCTGCGACAATTTCGGAGACGACACCCGCTTCTTTGGCTGGCACATCAATGTGATAAGCCGCTTGCGGAAGCTTAGACGGGTCATCAACAATCGAGCTGTCACCGCCTTGGTTTTTCAAGAAATCTTTGAATTTCTCAAGCGCTTTGCCGTTTTTCATGACCTCTTCAAGCTTTGCTCTTGCTTCGTCTAATGTACCTGCTTTTTTCGCAAGCACGACCATCTGGCTGCCGAGTGTTAAGACAAGCTCGTGCAGGTCTTCAGGGCCTTCGCCTCTGAGCGTGTCAATCGCTTCTTTCACTTCAAGCGCATTTCCAATCGCAAAGCCGAGCGGCTGGGACATGTCGGAGATGACAGCCATCGTTTGGCGGCCGACCTTGTTGCCGATTCGTACCATTGCTTTCGCGAGTTCAGCCGCATCTTCCTCTGTTTTCATGAAGGCGCCCGCTCCCGTTTTCACGTCAAGCACGATCGCGTCTGCTCCGGCAGCGATTTTTTTGCTCATAATGGAGCTAGCGATAAGCGGGATGGAATTCACCGTACCCGTTACATCTCGCAGGGCGTACAGTTTTTTATCCGCCGGCGTTAAGTTGCCGCTTTGGCCAATGACGGCAACCTTGTCGCGGTTCACAAGCTTAATAAATTCTTCCTTTGACAGTTCCACGTGAAACCCGTCGATCGCCTCTAATTTATCAATTGTTCCGCCTGTATGGCCGAGGCCGCGGCCGGACATTTTGGCAACCGGCACATCAAGAGCCGCGACAAGCGGTGCAAGCACGAGTGTTGTCGTGTCGCCGACGCCGCCGGTTGAATGTTTATCCACTTTAATTCCTTCGATGGCAGAAAGATCAATCGTTTCACCGGAGTTCACCATAGCCATTGTTAAGTCCGCCCGTTCACGATCACTCATATCCTGGAAGAAAATCGCCATGGCAAGCGCGCTTGCCTGATAATCAGGAATGCTTCCGTCCGTATAGCCGTTCACGAAAAACTGGATTTCTTCTGTGGTGAGTTCTTTTCCGTTTTGTTTTTTGATGATAATATCTACCATTCTCATTATAGTCACCGATCCTTTTCGATTATGTTCAGTAAATCAGACCTACAACTGCCGCTGTTAAAAAGCTGACAAGCGTGGCACCGTATAATAATTTCAGACCGAAGCGAGCAACGACGTTTCCTTGCTTTTCATTCAGACCCTTTACAGCACCGGCAATGATACCGATGGAAGAGAAATTCGCGAACGAAACGAGGAATACTGATACAATCGCTGTTGTACGGCCGCTGAAATGAAAACCGTTTTGCGAAAGAGACGTCATGGCGACAAATTCGTTCGATACCATTTTTGTTGCCATAATGCTTCCGGCGTTAACAGCTTCATTCCATGGAATACCAACAAGAAAAGCGAATGGAGCAAACACATATCCAAGCAGGTCTTGGAAGGAAATACCGAGTACAGCGTTAAAAATACCATTGATCAAAGCAATAATCGCGACAAATCCGATCAGCATCGCTGCGACAACAACCGCTACTTTGAAACCATCTAAGATGTATTCTCCGAGCACTTCGAAGAAGGATTGTTTTTCTTCATTTTCTACACGAAGCATATCCTCATCTTTAGCGACCTCGTAAGGATTAATAATAGAGGCAATGATAAAACCGCCAAATAAGTTCAATACAAGAGCCGTTACGACGTATTCAGGCTTCAGCATCGTCATGTAAGCGCCGACGATTGACATGGATACGGTTGACATCGCAGAAGCGCAAAGCGTGTACAACCGCTGCTGTGACAGTAAACCGAGTTCTTTCTTTAAGGAGATAAATACTTCTGATTGCCCTAAAATCGCAGATGCAACAGCATTGTACGACTCCAGTCTTCCCATCCCGTTAACCTTGCTGAGGGCAAGGCCGATGTATTTAATAATAAACGGGAGGATCTTCCATTTTTGCAGAATCCCGATGAGTGCTGAAATAAATACAATCGGCAAGAGAACGTTCATAAAGAATGTCGATTGATCCGCATTCACCAAACCGCCAAACACAAAGTTGATTCCTTCTGCCGCATAGCCAAGCAGGTAGCTGAATCCTTGTGCAAATCCTCCTACGAGAAAATTCCCGATCCCCGTATTGAGGAGAATGTAACCGAGAATAAACTGCAAAATGAGCATGACAATAATTGGGCGGATCTTAATTCTTTTTTTGCCGCTGCTCGCGATCCACGCAAGGCCTAAAAACACGATTAAACCGATAATCCCAATCAAATACTTCATATGTGTTTCTCCTTTATTTGTATTCGCTTACATTATTATTTCCCCGGAAAGAAAAGAAGGGCACGGAAAGCGATGTGCCTTCCGTCTGCTTCTTAATAATCGTCTCCGCCGGCTCCGTTCTCTCCTTTTACAATGGAAACGCCTGCGCTTGCGCCAATGCGGCTCGCACCTGCTTCGATCATTGTGTCTACATCTTCTTTCGTTCTGATACCCCCGGATGCTTTTACGCCGATATCAGGACCTACTGTTTTGCGCATTAAAGCGATATCTTCCTTCGTTGCGCCGCCTGTTGAGAAGCCTGTTGAAGTTTTCACGAAATCCGCTCCCGCAGAAACCGCTAAACGGCATGCACGCTCTTTTTCTTCATCTGTCAGCAGGCATGTTTCAATAATGACTTTGACAAGCGCTTTTCCGGCTGCAGCTTCCACCACACCGCGAATATCCGCTTCCACCACGTCATCTTCTTTGTCTTTCAAAGCAGCGATGTTAATGACCATGTCCACTTCAGTGGCGCCTTTTGAAATCGCATCCTTCGTTTCGAACGCTTTTGTTTCTGTTGTGTTGGCGCCGAGCGGGAAGCCGATGACTGTACATACGTCAACTCCTGTGCCCTCAAGCTCTTTTGCAGCCAGCTGCACCCATGTCGGGTTTACACATACAGAAGCGAATTTGTATGTTTTCGCTTCTTCTATTAATTTCAAAATATCCGCTTTTTGTGTATGCGGTTTCAAAGCTGTATGATCAATTTTATTGGCTAATGTCATCCTTCGCACACTTCCTTTTTTGTTAAGATATTTTTTAGCATACCCGACTTTTGAACATATGTAAATTGGTAATTGAAATTTTGTTCAGCGAACGGTCTGAAGGTGTCACAAATCATTAACAAGTGCCCTTGCGGTATGCTGGTCAATGATTAACACATTGGCATATTTTCCTGTTAACGCACCATGGATGGAGGACACTTTTCGGCTTCCGCCGGCCACTAGTATAGAGCGTTCCTTCAGCCTCAGATCCTCAAGCTCGACGCCGATGGTCCGGTCATTGATGGCGGTGCTGCAAATCTTCCCTTCCTCGTCAAAGAAACGCGAACAGATATCTCCGACAGCCTGATGTTTCAGCAACGCTTTCTCTTCTTCGTTAAAATAGCCGAGCCGGAATAACAGCGCTTCGTCACGGACTGTTCCCACCGTGAAAAGAGCGATATTCGCCTGCTTGCCCATCTCAATGATCCGCTCGATATGACGGTCTTTCTCCACCATTTTCTTCACATCCGCATTATCAAACACGACGGGAAGCGGAAGATAGCGCGGCATCGTTTGAAAAGCCTCTGCAAACAGCTGAATCGTTTCAGCTGAATAGGTGTTTACCCGGGAATGGCTGATGCCGCCTTTCAGCTGGACGACCTCTACGCCTTTTACCTGCTTTGGCTGCATGTTTTGCGCGATCTGATACATGGTGGTTCCCCAGCTGACGCCGACGATGTCGCCGTCTTTTACCGTTTCATGCATATATTCTGCACCGTAACGGCTCAAGTCATGTGTGATTGCTGCATAGTCCGGTGTCGGAGAAAACACAACGTGCGCTTCGAGAAGCCCGTATTTCTCTTCCAGCATGGAACCGAGCGCATCTAAATCCTCAAAAGGGTCCATCACGCGAATTTGGACAAATCCTTTTTCTTTTGCGTATTGCAGCAATCGGGAAACGGTCGGCCTTGAAATGCTGAGCTGCTCTGCGATTTGCTGCTGACTGTAGTCAGACTGATAATAAAGCCTTGCCGCTTCTATGCTTAATTGTTGTTTTTCCCGATCCATTCCGCACCTCCCTTGGATCAGTTCATGGTGAACCTGCTTTTGATTTGCTTTTATTATACAGGCTGGCAACAGCTTTCATCCACCTGATTTGCAAGAAACTGAAAAACGCTCTGGCACAGATCTGCCCAGAGCTTATTTTTCCCACTTCATATATTGATAAATGCCTTTCATGATGGCGTATATTCCATATAACACAAGCCCGCACGCCAAAAAGATCAGAATCACTCTGCCATGCGGCTGCTGCGCGAGTTCGGCGAGCGCCCCGTCAAAGCCTCTTGTGTCGTCCGGATCAGAGGTGAGAGCGGTTTTTATGAGAAAGAAGCCGATGGCTGAGAAAATAATGGCACGGGCGATGTTGCCTGCGCGTCCTGTGTTTTTTGCAATACATATCATCTCTTTGCTCATTTTTGACATATCGAATTCTCTCATAAAAGAAGCCCGGATACCTTTCATGAATTGAACCATCGCAAATAGGATAAATCCCGCTCCTGTGAGTCCCGTCAGCCACTGGCCAAACGGCTGCGCCAATACATAAGCGGACCACGTCTGTTCAGAAGTGCTGCCACTCCCTTGATCAAAGACAAACCGAAGGGCATTCCACGCAATCGATGCGTATATGGCGGCGCTGAATAAATTTCCTGTTCTTCGCGACAGGCCCCGTCTTCCCGTGCCATGGCCCTCTGTATCCTTAATCGCACTCAGCACCATCCATATGACATACCCGATGAGTCCAATCCCGATGAAGAAAAGCAGAATCGATCCGTATGGCATGCGTGATAAGGTTTGGAGCGCTCCGCTTGAATCCTTTGCCCCGCTGCCAGCTCCGGCAGCCGTCATCAATGCCAGAATCCCGAGCAAGATAAAAACGCCGCCGAATGTAAAATAACCAAGCCTTCCGAATCGCTGTATCCAAGGCTTGGTTTCCTGTTTTATTTTAGAGATGCACTGGTCCTTCGCATCCATGTGCCCAACCCTCTTTCCGGAAACGTTACTGTATCATTTCCCGAATGAGGAGAGTTGAAACAGACTATCCTTCAAGAGAATCGTGTCTTTGCTTTTTGGCCGTATAGGCGGGTGTCGTCCAAGCAGCTGCCGCGACAGCTGTGATGCCGCCAGTTAATTTCCCGATGATCATGGCCGCCGCCATTTCCTTCTTCATTCCCGTCACAAAGCCGAGATGGCTGCCGAGCACAAAGGCTGCGCTGACCGCAAACGCGACATTGATAACCTTTCCTCTCGGCGTCATGTCTTTTAATAAGGCGAGCATGGGGATAAGATGTGCCAAAGAAGCAACCATTCCCGCTGTCGCTGCCTGATCTAAGTGTAACAGCCTGCCTAATGTATGGAGCGGTTTCTCAAAAGCTTTTGTAATAAAAGCTGTCAGCGGAAAAGCGCCCGCCAATACAACCGCGATGGTGCCTACGGTTTGTATGCCTGTTTCAATCTTTTCGAGGCCAGGTATTAATACAAAGCCTGTCATTGTTTCAATCGAGACAGCAACAAGCCCAATGATCGCAACAATACTGACAGCCTTCCCGAAAACGTGAAATACGCGGATTGTCTTGTCGGTGCTGCGCCATAGTCCAAAAGCGATAACCGCAGAAAAAAGACTTGGAATCAGAATGTTTTTCAGGATCAATCCCATCTCAAATCCCGCAGCTAACCCGCCTGCGAAGCATCCGATCGGCACAGTGCACAGTCCGATTAAAATGCCTTTTGCAAAATACGGGTGATCCTGTTTTTCAATCATGCCAAGAGCGACGGGAATGGTGAACACGATCGCCGGCCCCATCATCGTCCCCAGAAATACCCATGAAAACAAGCCGGCGTCCGGATCTTTCGCCATTTCTTCTGCCAGCGCATAGCCTCCCATATCAATGGCCAAAATGGTGTTGGCAAAGGAGGAAGGGTCTGCGCCAATGGCGGCATAGACCGGAGACACGACGGGAATCAGTATGGCCGCAAGCACTGGCGCCAGCGACACAATCCCGACCATTGACAGCGCAAGCGGCCCCATGGCCTTAAAGCCATCCGCAAACCGCTCGCCAAGCCCCCACCTGTTTCCCAAGCAATAATCGGCTGCTCCCACTAATAAAAAGACTGCCAGAATACATACAACCGCATCATTCACCGTCATGGCCTTTCTCCTTTTTCAAACGTATGATTTGGCTTTATCATATCATCTGAAGGAGGGGATGAGAGGCGGATTCTAATCTAAACGCGATAAAAATCCTTTCATGTCAGCGCGCTCAATGGCCTCTATGATATGCGATGCTTTTTGCACATCACTTGGCAGCGCTGATTTTAATTTTTCTTTTACATCTTCTTCAGACAGACCGTTTCCGGGAGCTCCCTTCGGGCAGTCCACCCGCGCTTCACATATGCGTCCATCTGATAAAAACGCCCGAACAATGGTGAAACGGCCTTTCGGAACCGCTTGAGAGGCCGGCTGAATGCGATTGTCATACACACGCTGAATATGACGCATTGCGGCCTGCATATGATTTGGTATGGGCTCGCTGTTGAAATGTTCAGCAATCAGCTTCTTTCCGTGCAGGGCAAGGGCAATGACATATTCAACGCTGAAGCGGCCTTCCTCTCCTGTTTTTGGTGATCTTGCCGTTAATGCAGCATCTCCGCCAGGCGGAAAAACGACTTCAATCCGTTCTGTATTGTCAGCAGAAATGGCTTCCTGAGAGATAAGCTCGCGAATGGCATCTGCCGCGTGGTGCGCCGCAGAACAAAATGGATAGATTTTAAACCATAAACCTGGCTTCACGATTCTCCATGGTTTGCCCCAATGGCTTAACAGCGTGGTTTGAGCCTTGTCTAAATCACCGTATAGGCTGAAGAAACCTTTTTCTCCATCCAGTGCCGTACGAGAGCCTCCAACATCAGATTGGGCCAGTTTAACAGCAAGCAAGCCTGATTGAGCTGCCAGCCCTGCGTGCAGCGGTTTCATTTCTGTACCGAATTGCACCCTCATTCCGGCAGACTGCGTTGCGGCAAAACCGATTGCTATTTCCAGTTCTTCTTGAGTGAGCTCCTCCGCGTACCCTACAGCACAGGCGGCGGCTATGGCTCCGAGCGTTCCCGTATTGTGCCAGCCTTTTTCATAGTGCGGGCTGCCAATCGACTCCCCAAGCCTTGCCATTACTTCCACACCGACAATATAAGCGCCAAGAAGCCGCTCGTCACTTTCTCGAGCGGCAGCTGAAGCAATGAGTGCCGGCAAAATAACTGCACTCGGATGTCCCCTTACATCGGAATGGACATCATCGAAATCCAAAGCATGGGCGATAAATCCATTGAGCAGCGCAGATTGTAATGGCGCTGCCTTTTTCCCTTGTCCGATAATAGGGACAAGTGGCGTGCCGCCTTCCTCTTCGATCAGATGCAAAAGCTTTTGAATGCCGTTTTCTTCTCTTCCGGCAAATGATGCGGCTGTAAAATCGAGCAATCCCTTTTTGGCTTCACGCATCGCGTCAGTGGCGTTCTCAGGCTGTGACGTTCTCACAGCCTCTGCAAGACCTGCTGTCAGTTCTGTTTGGATCATTTGATTGACCCCAGTACAATAACAGCCAGCTCAGCAAAGTAGCTGGATGCAACTTGTAGTGCGTCTTCATCCAATGTAAACGCCGGGTGATGCCACTCCTCTGTACCGTTCGTTCCCATCCACACAAAAAATCCCGGGATCTTCTCTTGATACAGAGCGAAGTCTTCTCCGCCCGGAGATTGCTCCGCATGAACCGTTTGATAGCCAAGCCGGGCCGCAGCTTCTGACGCCGCGTTCAAAAACGTGCCGTCATTCTGAACGGACGGCAAATAAGGAAACCACCGGAATTCGGCCTGTGCCCCGTAGCCCGCGGCGATTCCTTCAGCCACTCGTTTCATATGCTCCGGAACGGCCTTTCTCGCTTCTTTTTGGAAGGTGCGAACGGTGCCCTCCATTTCAGCCTGGTCCGGAATCACGTTCCATGAACTGCCTGCCTGTAATCTTGTGATACTGACGACCGCGTTTTGCAGTGAGCTGATGTTGCGGCTGACCACAGATTGCAGACCGCTGACCATTTGGCCTGCCGCTGCTATGGGATCAATGCTGTTATTGGGAATGCCGGCGTGTCCGCCTTTTCCTTTCACAACAATCTCAAACCGGTCTACGCTTGCCATGAGCGGACCTTCCTTTATCCCAATGGTGCCGACAGGCAAATCAGGCTTATTGTGCATGCCAAAAATGGCGGAAACATCGTCCAGCACGCCTGCTTCTATGACTTTCCTTGCTCCTGCGGCGATTTCTTCCGCTGGCTGAAAGATCAAGCGGACCGTGCCTTTCAGCTCGTCTCTTCTTTTATTCAGCAAAATGGCTGTGCCGATAATGGAAGCTGTATGAAAGTCATGCCCGCACGCATGCATCGCGCCGTCAATCTTAGAGGCAAACGGCAGGTTCGTTTGTTCTTGGATCGGGAGCGCATCAATGTCCGCTCGTATCGCGATCACAGGTCCGTCTGACTCCCCTTTGATTTCCGCAATTACACCTGTTTCTAATTGAGGAACATCAAGAATCTCTATATGTTCTTCCTCGAGCCAGCGGCGGATTTTTTTTGTCGTTTCAAACTCTTCAAATGAAAGTTCAGGGTGTGCATGAAGGTCACGCCGCATATTGATTAAACGTGTATGAAACGTTTCTTCGGCCATTCTTCTTCTTCCCTTCTATATAAGCTCTGCAGGCTCTCCCACCTGCTTGATAAATCGTTTCGTCCGTTCGTTTTTCGGATGGTCAAACAGTTCCTCAGGCGTTCCCTGCTCGATAATATGGCCGTCTGCCATAAAAATCACTTTATCGGCAACCTCTCTTGCAAATGCCATTTCGTGGGTGACGATGATCATTGTTGTTTGTTTTTCCGCAATCGATTTGATGACCTGAAGCACACCCGCCACGAGCTCCGGGTCAAGCGCCGAAGTCGGTTCATCCAGCAAAATCGCATGCGGATTAACCGCAAGTGCCCGCGCGATGCCGATTCGCTGCTGCTGGCCGCCGGACATTGTGATCGGGTAGCTGTCAGCTTTATGCTCTAAACCAACCTGCCTCAGAATCTCCATCCCAATACGGTTCGCTTCATCTCGTGATTTTCTTTGAGCCGTGATTAAAGCCTCAGTAATGTTTTGCAGGGCGGTTTTATTTTTAAACAGATTGTAATTTTGGAAGACCATGGCCGTTTGCTGACGGAGCTGGTACGCTTCCTTGCGTGTAAACTTTTCCGCGTTCAGTTTGGCTTCTCCAATTTCAATGATGCCTTGATTAGGGCGCTCCAATAGATTCAAGCACCGAAGAAGCGTTGATTTTCCGGAACCGGACGGACCGATGATCGCCACCACTTCTCCGCGTTTTACTTCAAGGTCGATTCCGTCCAGCACGACCAGATCTTTAAACGCTTTGCGAATATTTTTTACTTTTATCAACTGATTTCACCTCTAAGTCCGGTATGGCTTGCTCATGGCGCGTTCAAACAAGTCCTGCAGGATGCTGTAAATGATTGTAAGAACCCAGTAGACAATCGCAACCGCCAAATAGGTTTCAAAATACTTCAGATTTCCTGATGCATACATCTTGCCTTGCGCAAACATCTCCATGACACCCAAAGTAAATGCCAATGAGGTTTCTTTTAGGAGGCCGATAAATGTATTACCCGTTGCCGGTATCGCATTTCTGACTGCTTGCGGAAGGATAATTCGTCTGTAAGCCTGAAGTTTCGTCATACCGACAGACAGGCACGCCTCCAGCTGCCCTTCATCAACAGAGTTAAGGGCGGCGCGGAAGATTTCTGCCAAATAGGCGGCGTTTTTTAAACTTAAACCGATAATGGCAGCTGTGAGAGCTGTCATCTTGCTCATCTCCGGAAACAGCTGCGGCAGCCCGTAATAAATTAAGAACAGCTGCACAAGTGTCGGCACGCCCCGGAAAAATGAGATATACAGCTTTGACAGCTGATGAAGCACTGGAATTTTGTTTTTTGTAATGAGTGCGAGAATAAGTCCTCCGATAATCGCAAAAATCATAGCTGCTACAGCCATAAACAATGTAATCGGAAGGGCCTGAATTAAAGTCGGGAATGCTGAGATCATGAATTCCCAATCAATCGTATTCATTCTGGTGGTTCACCGCCGTTTCTTAATGCTTCTGTTCTGCTGTGATATCTTCGTTAAAATATTTTTCTGAAAGCTTTTTAAGCGTTCCGTCTTTGCGCAGTTCATCGAGCGCTTTATTGACTTTTTTACGGGTCTTGTCGTGCGCGTCATCCTTGGCAAATGGGAATGCGACTTGTTCGTACACAATCGGATCTCCGGCTAGCTTCAACGGCAAGCCTGTTTTCTTAATTTGCGCGATCAGCACACTTCGGCTGTTTACGTAAGCGTCCACACGTCCGTATGCGACATCCTTCAGGGTGCCTTCTTGTGTTTCGTATGTTTTGATATTGATTTTTTTGTCAGGATCTTTGCTTTCAAGATTTTTCGCGTGATTTGAACCTAAAACAGCAGCTACTGTCTTTCCTTTTAAATCGTCTGCTGATTTGATGTCGTTGTTGTCTTTTTTGACGACAATCTGTGTTCCTGCATAAGAGTACGGTTCTGTGAAGTTGTACATTTCCTTGCGTTCATCTGTCACCGCTACCTGATTGGAAATGGTGTCAAGCTTGCCTGTTTGAAGCTCTCCCATCAGACCGCTGAATTCGAGCAGCTTCCAGTCCAGTTTCATGCCGATTTTCTTTGCAACAGCTTCCATTACTTCTACATCAAAACCTGTCAGCTTTCCGTCTTCTTTATAAGCGAACGGGTAGCTCTGTCCGGTCGCACCCACATGAAGTACGTTGTCATCCTCTTTACTGCTGCTGTTTCCATTGCCGCAAGCTGATAGCACGGCTAATAACGCAGCAACTAACAGCACAGTCCATTTTTTCATTTTCATTTGATTTTCCCGCCTTTTATCTTTTATAGGTCATGTCGCAGTTGTTTTTTCATATAGACTGTCATATGTCCTTTGCCCAGATCCTTCTCGCCTGCTCGGACATATCCTTTTCTTTCATACATCTCGATCAGCCACGGGTGCTTATCCGCTGTTCCTAGCGATACAAACGGAACCTTTAACGTATCGCGCAGGATGGTCTGCTCAAGCCATTGAAGCAGCTTTGTCCCGACTCCCTTTTGCCCGGTTTCAGGATCAACAGCGAACCACCAGATATGAGGAACGCCATATGGTCCAGGCTGCTGTCCCCAAGGCATTCGCAAGGAGATGGTCGCGATGATCCGCCCGTCTTCTTCCATGACGTAACAGGCGTTTTTTCGGATATTGTTTAAGACCAGATCCAGATCCGCGTGGGCCGCGGCAAAACGAATGCCGAGCTTTCGAATCGGTTCATAGGCGCGCCATGTCAGCTCGAGAAGCTGTTCGGCATCACGTTCAGCTGCGAGGCGATATTGCGTCTTCATCGAGCGTTCCTCCTTACTTCGCATAACGGTTTACCGGTTTTTCTAAACCAAAATGCTCTCTCAATGTTGTGCCTTCATATTCTTTTCTGAACACGCCGCGCTCCTGTAAAATCGGAACCACTTTGTCAACGAACAGTTCAATTCCTTCTGGAAGAAGCGGAGGCATGATATTAAATCCGTCACAAGCTTTATGATCGACCCATTCCTGCATCTTGTCGGCAAGCTGTTCCGGCGTTCCGACAAAAATGTGATGGCCTCTGGAGCCTGCAACGTATTTGTAAAGCTCTCGTATTGTCATATTGTCTCGTTCAGCCATTTCTTGAACAAGCTTAAATCGGCTCTTCACCGCATTGGATGCATTCGCGTCAAGCTTTGGCAGCGGCCCGTCAAGCGGATATGCAGACAAATCAATTCCGCCTAAATAATTCTGAAGGATTTGCAGACCGACAGATGGAATGATTAAATCTTGAAGCTCTTGATATTTAGCCTGCGCCTCTTCTTCAGTGTCTGCGATGACCGGAAAAATGCCCGGCATGATCGCGATTTTCTCAGGATCGCGGCCAAACTCGGCTGCCTGCTTTTTAATTGATTGATAAAATTCCTGTGCCGATTCCAAATGGTTTTGCGCCGTGAAAATCACTTCAGCCGTTTTGGCAGCCAGCGCTTTCCCATCCCCTGATGAGCCCGCCTGAATAATGACCGGCTGGCCCTGCGGCGTTCTTGAAACGTTCAGAGGCCCGCGGACTGAGAAATAATTTCCTTTGTGGTTGAGCTCGTGCATTTTTTCTTTATCGAAGAATTCACCTGTTTCTTTATTGCGGATAAAGGCGTCCTCTTCCCATGAATCCCAAAGCCCTTTTACGGCCTCGACAAATTCTTCTGCCCGCTGATAGCGCAAGTGGTGTTCGAGATGCTTTTCCCCGCTGAAATTCTGCGCTGTTGACTCAATGGATGAGGTCACGACATTCCATCCGGCACGGCCGTTGGACAGGTGATCCAGTGAGGCGAATTGTCTGGCAATATGAAACGGCTCGCTATAAGTAGTAGAAGCTGTCGCTGTCAGGCCAATTCTTGAAGTCACCTGCGCCAGAGCTGAAAGCAAAGTAAATGGCTCAAACCTTGTAAGCACATTCGGATGCGATTTGCTGTCGATTGACAGGCTGTCTGCTAAAAACAGCATATCCAGCTTGCCCCGCTCCGCTGTTCTCGCCAGCTCTTTAAAATAATCCAAGTTCATACTCGCATCCGCAGGCGCGTCCGGATGCCGCCAAGACGCAACATGATGTCCGGTCCCCGCAAGAAAAACTCCTAATTTGATTTGCTTCTTTTTGCTTGTCATGACGTTACTCCTTTTATAATGTTTTAGGCTGAAAAGTCCGAAAAATAAACTCCTATATTCCTAGTCGTTTAATATGAATAAATCAAAATGTACATTTGTATGGCGAGTTTGTCAATGAGTTGAGATTAATTTTTTCTATTTAAGCTGAAAAGACCCTTGCGTGACCATAAGGGAACGGCATTGGTTCATTCAACTAGTGCAATAACCTCTATATCGGCAAGAAAACTGAGTCTGATGAAGCAAAGACTAAGTTTTTATTCAAAAAATGGATATACGATTTCGCCATTTCCTTGCCTTTTCTTTCGCTTTTAGCAAACTGCCTATCCACTCAGACGCCGTAACGATCGTATAAAAAAACAGCTGACTCCGGATTCAAACCGGAATCAGCTGATTGATGTGAATTAATTAAGCTCGTGAATACTTTCTTCTGCTTTAGCGGAAAACACTTTAGGCTCCAAACAGTCAAGGTCTTCATGAAATAAATTTACTTTTTGGATTTGCCGATTGTCATAGTGGTGGAAATAGTAGTTTCCCGTGTCGTTACACATCACGGAAGTATATTGCGTATAATGAATTTCGTCTTTTTCCGTTATCACTGCGCCCTTGGGTATGGTCATATTTGCCAAAATTTGAAGAGCGGCTGTTACACCTTTCGTTTCATCGGCTGCCGGCTCTAGGTGTTCTTTCAAATAAACAGCTCTGACAAACCGGGAAGGCGGTGTATAATCCCCCGGCAGGCCTACAGTTCCTAAGCCTTGGCCAAAAGCGGAAAGGGCTAATCCGCCCAGCTCTTTGCTCTCTAATTGCTTCGGTCTGATTCCTGTATATTGCTGCAGATTGGTTACATGCCATATAAAGTCGGGGCTGTTCGTCATGACACCAGGCTGATTGTCATAGACTTTGAGGCCATCTGCTCTCGGTTCTATCGTCAGGCTGCGTCCCGTCCGGTCTGACAATATCCAGTGAAGCGGTAAAACCGTATCCAATAGATCTAATTTTTTCTCTACAATCGTTAAAGATCGAATCTTTTCTTTCACGTCATCCAAAGACTTACAGACTGACAGCGCCCATGTCACAAACTCATGCGGGGCAATGTGTACGGTGTCTTCCCGTATCGTTTTTTCGTACTCCGCATAGCCCGGAAAATACAATGCAGCACACGATAAACCGTTTTCATTAACGCCGTCTGCAAATAAAATATTACCAAGTTTTCTCCCCATACCGATAAACGCGTACTGTGTCTGATGGGCCTTTCCGTCAGCTTCACTACTCCAACTGTAACGGCGCGGATAGAGAATAACCTCTGTCCCCAGCTGAAATGCAAAATCCATTGTTCTCGCTAATACATGTTTACAGTCAGCAGTTTCCAATGTAAGACTTGTGCACATCTGATCAGTCCCCTTTTCAATTCAGATTAATATCATACATATTGTGAACGAATTGGTTTTATCAGCATAACGAAAGTCAAATCGATTCGTCAAAGAATTGACATTATATCAATAAAACGAAAAAATCCAGCCTTTAAAAGGCTGGATTTTTTATTTAGCCAAAACAAGCTCGTGAATCGCATGCGCAACGCCATGTTCATTATTGGAGCGCGTTTGAAAGTTTGCGGCCTCAAGCACTTCCGGAATGGCGTTTGCCATGGCAACGCCGCAGCCGGCCCATTCGATCATTGTCAGATCGTTGCCGTTGTCGCCTATGCTCATGACTTCAGCCTGCTTGATTCCGAGCAGATTCGCCAGCTGACGCACAGCGTTTCCTTTGCTTGCTTCCGGATGCAGAATTTCGTAAAAGAAAGGAGCGCTTCTGACCATCGTATACTTTTCTCTCACATTTTTCGGTATCGATGTAATGACGCGGCTTAAGTGCTCTGGTTGATCAATAAACATCACTTTCGGAATGAGAATGTCTTTAGGCATTTCCTCAATCTTGCGGTAATGAAGCGGCACCTGTGTCACGTACGACTCATATACGGTAAATTCGCTGATATCACGGTTAGGCGTATACAGGTTGGCTGAGTCGAAGAAGTGCATCGGTGTCTTCAGCTCTAAGCTCAGATCATATAATGATGCCAAATCATCATATCCTAGAGACAATTCCGTCACCACTTCTTTTGTATGCGTATTTTGAACAAGCGCCCCATTATAGGCAATGACGTAGTCGCCTTCCTCAATTAAATTGAGTTCATCTAAGTATCTCCGAACACCTCCGATAGGCCGGCCGGTGCAAAGAACAATTTTTACCCCTTCCGCTTTTGCGGCATGCAGCGCGTCGCGGACCTCCGCCGTCACTTCATGATGATCATTTAAAAGTGTTCCGTCCATATCAATTGCTATTAATTTGTACATCCTGCATCTCCTTCGTGTCGTTTTCAGGCTATAGTCCCATCATATCGTTTTTTCTTTTTGATATTCAACTGAAAGCGATGATTTTCTCCTGTTTCTGTTTAGACGTCTGCCTTGTCTCCGGATCCGCGTGCGCGGCTTTCGCTTTGGTTCTGCTCCCTTTTCGCCGGTTTCTGCTTGTTTCTGTTTCATCAGCAGGAAGCCGGCAGCTAAAAATGGAATACCCGTGATATTTAAGATTGCAAGCTTCACACCCGCCGCCGTCAAAAAATATGCCCATGAAGATGAAGGATTCCGTCTGATCATCACATAAGCAGCCATTTCCAGAACAATCATGACCGCATGAAGCACTAAACAATAGATAAGCAATGCAATCACAAAAAACAGAACATAATTCACCATGGCGCCCGAGTACATCATAGAACGCAGCATTTGCATAAACGATAACGACTGCATCGTTCCGTTTATGACATTCGGATTGTAGATCGTATAGTCACTAAATAAATGTTTGATTTTGAGAAAAGCCCATAATACCAACAACCACTGAATAATATGTAAAATAAGGCCTGTTAACACCAGTCTTTCCGCTTTTTTATTTCTCATGTTTCTCCTCCTTGCGGGCCTTTGACTCGATTCTTGTCATCGTTTTTTCCTGACCATTTTGCTCCCATATCAACGTCCCGTCTTTCCCTCTTTTCAGTTTGCTTTTGAGCGGATAATAGGAGCCAAGGTACTGGATCTCAATGGAACCGTCAGCGCTTTGAGATATTACCTTGTATTCCATAAAGGGCAGCTGCACCTCTCCTCTCCCTTCAATCACCTCCGTCTCCAGCACCTTGTCTTTGGTAAATGTGACCGTTGCTGATTTCACGCCATCCATGGGACCGGGGATAATGCCCTCATCCCAAGTTCCGTAATAAAACGGCGTCTCGTCTTTTGGCTGCTGACAGCCCGAAATGATGAGACATACAGCAGACAGGAACACAATAACAGGTCCTTTTCTGCTCAGCGTCATCACCGTCCTTTCTTACTTTTTTAGGCGAATGCCGTGGCACTGTGCCAATGACTACATAGATTATAAGGAATTCACCCACATTACTTTTTAAGGAGATTGATTACATGAACCCTTATCAATATTACAGCCCGCAGCTCCCTCAGCAGGAACCCTACTATAGCCAATATGAATACAATCCATATCCGCAGCAGGATGTATACCAGCCATACCAGACGGACAGACAGCCGGCATTGGAAAGAAGAATCGCTGCTCTTGAACGGCAAAACGAACAGCAGACAAGAGAATTAACCCGTCTGTCGAATGAGGATCGCCGTCAAAACCGGGAAATTGCAAGAATGGCCGATCAGGTCAATCAGCTAAGCCAGACTGTTGAACGCCATACACGCCGCTTAAACCGGCTCAATCAGCGCCTCCGCGCGGTAGAAAACAGATTAAATATCCCATTTACTGCGGGCGAAGGCGGTTTCTGAAGCAAGAAAAGAAAAAAGCGGAATACGATTCTCCAGATTTCGGAGTTTCGTTTTCCGCTATTCTTATGTGCAGAGCGGGACATTTACATAAAAAGGGTTTTTACAAGTATACAATCTTTGCCGATTTCATTCAAAGATAGAGGGGGGAAGGAAAATAATTGTAGTTCCCCTTTTGCAGAATTTCTTTTGGTTCGGGTCGCATGATAATACCGACAAATGTCAATTGAACATACGGAGGGGTCATTTATGCACAATACGCAACACAGCCTGCAGCAGCTGAACCAGTGCCGCCAGACAGCTCAGCAGCTTATTCAGCAAACACAGCAAAGCAGCAACCAATATCGTCAAATGCTTCATCAGGAGCAGCAAAACATCCAAATGCTGCAACAGATTCTAAACCACGAACAACAAGCTGCACATACCATTCAGCAAGCGCTGCACGGACATGACACAGCCATTCAAAAATGTCAGCAGGTTGTCAACATGTGCAACCAAATGCAGCAGGAACTTACTGGGCAATCCAGCATGATGAATACGAATGTGTCTACACTTCCATTCGGTCAACAAACGCCATTCCAGCAGCAGTCCTATCAGCAGTAGCATATAAAAAGCTCAACACAATGTTTAGTGTTGAGCTTTTTTCTTACCGTTCTTTGCGAATATGTATATCTTGAATAGACTGTTTCGGCGCATGAAATCTGCTCTCGGCTTCACTTCTTGCCTCAGCAAAGGCCCGTGCCTCCACATTGTCTTTGTAGACATCCAGCTGAATCAGATACAGCGGACGCACTTTAAAACCGTGAATAATCGTCACAGCCCACAACGGGAGCACAATAAGCAATCCGGGCGGATCAGGCAGCACGAAAGCAAACGCAAATACGAAAAAATAAATGATTCCGTACATGATCCACTTTTTATTTCTAACTTTAATGCCAATAAATAAAAAGGCAAAAAAACTGGTAATGGCAAAAGGCATGAAAATAAACAGCATCCACCAGCTATGCAGCCATTCCCATGCGGCACCTCTTTTTGTGATTTCCATATTTTCCTCCTCCTATTTACCTATAATAATCGATTAATCATACCTCGTCACCCATAAACAGGAAAAACTTTTCGCCCTTAAAAATAGTGATAGACGGAGAACAGGTTTCTTGCTATATTATTAATTGATAATGATAATCATTACTAATGAATCAAAATACATATTGGAGGGTTCTTGATGAAAAAGAACACATTGCTCGCGGGCATGCTGGTGCTGCTTCTCATGTTTGTCAGTGCTTGCAGCGGCACGGCTTCGAAAGGAAGCTCAGGTGATTCAGCTTCCGAAAAGACAGAAATGAGAACATACAAATCAACAAAAGGCAACGTCCAAATTCCTGAACATCCGAAACGCATCGTCACTGATTTTTATGCTGGGGAATTGCTGTCTGTCGGGGCAAATGTGGTCGGCTCGGGCTCATGGTCATTTGATAATCCATTTTTAAAATCAAAGCTGAAAGATGTAAAGGATGTCGGTGATCCGATCAGCGTTGAGAAAGTAATGGAGCTTCAGCCTGACTTAATTGTTGTCATGAATGAAGAGAATGTCGATAAATTAAAGAAAATCGCTCCAACCGTTGTCGTTCCTTATAACACCGCGAAAAACGTCGAAGATACCGTAGCAATGTTCGGAGATATTGCGGGCGCCAAGGATAAAGCAAAAGCATTTATGGCTGACTTTAACAAAAAAGCGGAAGCAGCCAAAAAGAAAATAGCCGGCGTCATCGACAAAGATGCGACCTTCGGCATTTATGAAAACACGGACAAGGGCGAATTCTGGGTCTTCAATGACAATGGCGGTCGCGGCGGCCAAGCTGTATACAACGCGCTTGGGTTAAAAGCGCCTGAAAAGATTGAACAAGATGTCATCAAAAAAGGCGAGATGAAACAGCTCTCTCAAGAAGTGATTCCTGAGTATGCCGCAGATTATATGTTCATTACGGACTACAATCCGAAAGGCGAAAGCAAAACACTCGACAAGCTGAAGGAATCCTCCATTTGGAAAAACCTAGACGCTGTGAAACATAACCGTGTGTTTATGAATGATTTCGACACCTTCTATCCGTACGATCCGATTTCCGTCAGCAAACAGGTGGATATCATCACCGACATGCTGATCAAACGGGCCGAAGAAAATAAAAAATAAAGAAAATGGCACAGTTATGACACTGTGCCATTTTTTATGATTCACTTTAATGCTGACTGTACGGAGTGCGGCATATCTTCAAACCTGACTTCTTCCCAAGTCTCGACATACTTTCCTTTTGCCTTCACCTTCAAATATGCGTTCTTCCGAAGGTCTTTACCGGCGAAAAAGGTCACTTCTTCTTTTTTTCCGGATGCGTGATATCCGTCTAATGTATACTCAGTACCGCCTGGGCTAAGATGTTTACCATCTCGATCAATCTGCACATAGACATCTTGCTGGTGAATAAACGGATTAAATCTGTCTGTAACATCGTTATGAAAAAAGAGAAGCCCGCATATTACGGCAGCAGCCGCCAAAACGACCAGGATTGCCAATGCTTTTTTCATCTTTACCCTCCCCTTACTTGTTCATTTTTTTCAAATAGCTTGACCGCACCGCGAGGAAGAATAGAAGCTGAAAAAGGAAAAACCCTCCGATGGTGAGACTGAGCGGTCCCGCTACATCGGAATAGCCATCCACGGCCAATGTTCTCAAGGCAAACAGCGTATGCATAACAGCAATGACAAATGGAAAGAAAAAGAGAATCGCCAATTGTATCGTCACGCTTTGTGACATCTCACGCTCACTCAAACCGATTTTGGCCAGCGAACGGTAGCGCTCCCGATCTTCTTCTAAATCGGTGAACAGCCTGAAATATAAGAAACTTGCTGCCGCGACAAAGAAGACGATCGCGATAAACAGGCCGATGAATAAACTCAAGCTCGGCAGCTGCACCGTATCATAGTAGGTGCCGGCTTTTGCCATAAAATCAGAATGCACATCAATATAGTTGCCGTAAATCTCATTTTTCAAGGATTGGCTGATCCCAAGACTGTCTTTCCAATGATCATAGCTGTAGCCGTATAATGACGCTTTATCACCGAGTGATTTGAGCTGATCAAAGGTTTTATCGTTCACCGCGATGATGGCGTTCAATGAGATCAGCGGTTTTTTAACTTCAATTACTGACAGTTTTTGTCCGGACAGCTTGCCTTTTTGGTTCAGCAGCTTCAGCTGATCCGGCGCTTCGTTTTTGAAATTTCGGTCATACGTGCCCGGGAAAAAGATAGCCTCATCATTTTTCAGGCCGTTCAGCTTGACATGGAAGTATTTTGATACATCCGATTCGCTGATCATGTAAACAGGGGGAACAGTTTCTCCTTCCTGATAGCGAACATAAGAAACATTTATTTCGTCTTTCTTATACGTAAAACCGTGTGTTTTCAGTTCATGGTCAATTTTTTTCAAATGAGTCTCTTCTTTTGGATTGCCGCTGTAAGATATATACTCCATCTCATAAGCGGACTCTTCCGCCCCGACGGTCGATTTGTACATCGCGAGCACACCCGTAGCCGTAAACGCAACCGCGGAAATAATGCTGACAATAAAGAACAGGCGGGCGTTGTCTTTTAAACGATAGACAAGGTCAGAAACCCAAATGACATTTTTCCCGCGCAGATAAAAGGTTTTCCACTTCTTCAGCGCGCGCAGAATCCATATGCTGCTTTGGCTGAAAAAGAAATATGTTCCGATGACGGTGAGCAGTAAAATGATAAACGGTTCGGCCCCGTGGACATTGCCTTTAAGAACCATGCCGTACCCGCCGCAAAGACAGGCGATGCCGAATAAGGACAGAAGCACGGACGGCTTAGGCTCCGGCTTAATCTTGTCAGTGCCCTTTATTAATTTGATAACCGTATTTGATCTGACAAAAAGGATCGTAAACTGCGATAAAAAGAAAAATAAGAGCAGAAATCCGCCGGCCGTAATACCGAGCGCTTTCCAAGGCATATACAAAGGCAGCGCGTCCATTTCTAAAATATAAGCGCCGACCGTAAAGAACGTCTTTGAAAAAATGAATCCTCCGATTATGCCGGCTGCAATTGACATGACGCCGATGATCATGTTTTCCGCAGTAATGAGCTTTCTCAGCTGCCCCGGCGTGATGCCCTGCATGAGCAGGATGCCGAATTCTTTATTTGTTGATTTCAAAAATGCATTAACCGAATACAGAACAAATAAGAAAGAAAAAACAAAGATCATCCATTCCGCGGCGGTTAGGCCTTTTTTGGCGATGTTATTTAGATAGCCTTCCTTTAATGCCGGATGAAACAGGAACATCGCAAAGGTAAAGAAGATCAAAACGGAAAAGGCACTGCTTAAAAAGAATGCAAGATAAGCCCTTTTGTTTCTCGTGACGTTTTTATAAGCGAACTGAAGAAAGGTCATTTGCGTTTCCCCCCAGCATAGACAGCACATCGAGAATTTGTTCATAAAATACTTGGCGGTTTTCCCCGCGGTAAATCTCATTAAACAGTTCACCGTCTTTTATAAAGATGACGCGGCGGCAGTAGCTTGCCGCAACAGGATCGTGGGTCACCATCAAAGCCGTGACATGATCATCCTGATTCAGGCTCTGCATCGTTTCCATGACGTCTTTTGACGCTTTGGAATCAAGGTTTCCCGTCGGTTCATCGGCCAGGATGAGTGACGGCTTATGAATGACCGCTCTTGCGATGGCGGCCCGCTGGCGCTGGCCTCCGGACACTTCAAACGTCCGTTTGTTGAGCAGGTCTTCGATACCGAGCTTTGCCGCGATGCCTTGCAGTTTTTCTTCCATTACAGATGGTGCTTCTTTTTCAAGCGTTAACGGCAGCATGATATTTTCACCGATTGTCAGCGTGTCCAGAAGGTTGAAATCCTGAAACACAAATCCGAGCTGCTTGCGGCGGAAATGAGCGAGCTTTGTCCGCTTCAGGCGATGCGGGTTTTCTCCGTGAATCAGGATATCGCCTGAATCCGGACGGTCGATCGTTGAAATGATATTCAAAAGCGTTGTTTTTCCGGACCCGGACGGCCCCATCACCGCCGTAAACTCGCCTTCTTCTATTGAAAATGAAATTTGCTTTAAGGCTTGATAGGATACTTGTCCTTTATAAGTTTTATTTATATGTTTGACTTCAAGCATATTCGCCATGAGAATCCTCCTTATGGTTTTATTCTTGTTGATCTGGGCTGCTTTCATGTAGTGCCGGGGCGTTCAACATAAAAATCCCCTTGACATAAATCCATGTTATCAAGGGGAAACAAAGCGGGCTATGTTGTTTTCTTAACGCAGCCTTACATTTTTGTAAGAAATGAAAATCGAACTGATGTCCCTTCACCGGGAGACGAGCTGATGTCCACAGTATGATTGAGCTTACTTGTAATTTCTTTGACGAGATGGAGGCCGATTCCCGTAGATTCTTGGTAACGCCGCCCGTTTTCACCGGTGTAATAAGGGTCAAACACCCGCTTGATGTCTTGCGAGGGAATCCCGACGCCGTAATCTTTGACTTCAAGCACCGTCCTGTCTTCATCGCGGAAGACATTCAGCTCAAGTCTGTCACTCTTGCCCGCTGAATACTTGACCGCATTTGTGACCACTTGGCCGATCGCAAATTTGAGCCATTTTGCATCGGTGTAAATCTGACGATCATCGCAAACGTTCATTTTCGGATAAACGCGATATTGAATAAAAAATCGTTTATAGCTTTGAATAACTGATTGAAGAAGCTCGGACAGGGAAACCGCTTCAATTTTAAAATCCCGTTCAAACAGGTCGAGCCTTGAAGAATAAAGAAGCGTCTCCAGCCCGAACTCAATCTGCCGGACTTCTTTTTTGATTTGTTCAAAAACGGGCTCATCCTCTTCCTGAATGATTAAATTAATGACCGACAGCGGCGTCTTTACTTGATGCACCCATTGATTCATATACGTCACCCGCGCGTCAAGCTTGGCTTCGGTCTCATGGAGCTTCTGGTGCTGAAGCCGGGTCAGCTCCATCTGCTTTTCATACAGCTCTGAACAAAACACTGAAGAACCGAGATACGGGATGTCCGTCCCTTCCTGTCCTGAACTGAGCCAATGATACACGCCGCGGTCTTTGTACCAGCGATAGGCAAGATAACCCGCCAAAATAAGAAGCTGCACGCCCAATATGTAAAACAAGTGAGAAAAAGAATGAAGACCCGCAAACCAGTAATAAAAGAAGACAAACAGCCCTTGAAGAAGAAAAAGCAGAATCAGCACTGCATGAGACCGGAGAAACAGCTTCATGACTGCGCCCTCAGCTGGTAGCCTTCGCCCCGCACCGATTCAATAGAAACAGGCGCATTCAGCTCCCGCAGTTTTTTTCTGAGCCGCGTGATATACACGTTAAGTGTATTATCATCGACGAAAATGTCGGTGTCCCACGCTTTTTCCATGAGCCGGTCTCTTCCCGTCACCTTTTCTCCCCGCTCCAGCAGCACTTCCAAAAGCTTACTTTCTTTTTTAGAAAGCTCGCTTTTTTCATCCTGAAAACGCAGTTCAAACCGTTCCACAAAGAGCTGCACGCCGGTATATTCAACCACTTTCTCCCCCTGTTTTGCGGCGTACTCTCCGTATGCCCTGCGGATCTGGCTTTTGATTTTCGCCAGCACAATATCGTAGGAAAACGGTTTTTCGATATAATCGTCTCCGCCGTTTTCAATCGCCATCACCTGATCCATTTCCCCGCTTCTGGCTGAAATGAAAATGATCGGGCTTGTGGAGTGCTGGCGGATCTGGCGGCACCAATAATAGCCGTCATAGGACGGTAGGTTGATATCAAGCAGCACCACATCAGGCTTTTCTCGCAAAAAGACATCAAGAACAGCCGTGAAATCCCCGGCGACCACAGTTTGGTATCCGTATTTTTCAAGATAATTCTGCAATAGTCCGCGAATGTCTTCACTATCTTCCACAATCATGATTTTATTCAAACTGAACCACTCCCGTTTCTTACACTGCTGCCATCATCATAATCGTTTCGGGGGTACGGACGCAACACCGCACAAAAAAACCGCCATCTCGGCGGTTTCAGGTCTCTTCAGCCGACCTGCTGCTTAGCTGCTTTACCGGCTGATCCGAACTCTCTCATTTTGCTTCGCACTGTCTCTTCCACGGCTCCAATGCCGGGTTTCATATAGCCGCGCGGTTCGTACAGATCGCTGTTTTCCTGAAACATGCGGCGTGTTTCGTTTGTCCAGGCTACCATACATTCCGTATTGATATTGATCTTCGCGTGGCCGAGCGTGATGGCTTTTTTGATCTGATCCCGCGGAATCCCGGATGCCCCGTGAAGAACGAGGGGAATATCAGTCATGCGGGAGATAGCCTCCATTTCCTTAAATCCGAGATTCGGCTCACCCTGATATTTGCCGTGTACAGAGCCGAGGGCAGCGGCTAGCGCGTCGATATTGGTTTCTTTGACGATCCGCTCACATTCCGTGATATCGGCATAGCGGACCCCGCCGAACAGCCCGTCTTCCATTCCTCCGACCGTGCCGACTTCGGCTTCTACTGACACACCGTACTTTGCGGCATAATCGGTGACTTCTTTTGTCATCGCGATATTCTCGTCAATCGGCTGATGAGAGCCGTCAATCATCACTGAGCTGAATCCGGCATCAATGGCCTGTCTGCAGCGTTCCGCACTGCTTCCGTGATCAAGATGAAGCACCACGGGAACGGTAATCGCCATTTCCTCCATTAACGCGCCGACCATGGCGGCAATCGTTTTAAATCCGCCTAAATAGTCGACAAGGCGATCGGAAGCCGCGGCGATGACTGGTGATCGCTCCTTTTGCGCCGCCTGCAAAATCGCCTTCGTCCACTGCAGGCCGTTGATATTAAACTGTCCGATCGCGTATTGCTCCCGCTTTGCATCTTCAAGAAGCTCTTTCATCGATACAAAAGCCATGTTCACCCCTCCTTTATCAATTACATGCTGAAATATTTTGATACCGCATCAATTGTAGTTTCTTTCGCTGTTTGAATCGTTTCTTCCGCACTGAGCTTATAGTATTCAGGCCGGAACAGCTCAACGGATACCACCTCAGAGAAGCCTATTTCCTTGAGGGCTGATAAGTGGGCATCCAAGTCAATCGCCCCTTGGCCGGGCCATACGCGATCTTCATCCGTTAAAAAGCCGATTGGGAAATCTTCCGTATCGTCAATATGATAAATAAAGATTTTCTTCCCGTCCGCCTGCTTTAAGCTTTCAATATTTGATCCCATCGCATGGAAGTGGAAGCTGTCAAAGACAAGCCCGACATTGTCGCGGCTAACAGTATTGATGATGTCATACGCCTGTTCAAATGTATTGACCGTACATTGCGGATGGCCGACAAACTCAAGGGCGATTTTTACGCCGTACGGTTCGGCGATATCAGAAAGCTCAGTCAGCACCTCTACACAGCTCTTTTTGATCTCTTCTTTTAAGATTTTCTGCTCCGTCACAAGCGGAACGGCCACCACATATTGCACACCGAGGGTTTTGCAGGTTTCCATCATGCCCTTAAATTCAGCAATGATCTCCTGATAGCCCTTTTCATCACGGTTATTGAAGAAAACGAGTGCGTTTAAGGCAAGCGGTTTAATGTGATGGGTTTGAAAGTATTCCGCAAGATCGGCCAATGAATGGTCTTTTAAGTACTCCGGCAGCTTATCCATTGTGCGGATTTCAATATAATCATAGCCATGCTTTTCGCATAGCTCTACATCCTGTTTAAGATTTGAGTTTTCCAATGTTGTTGCTTCATTGAAACACAGTTTCATGTCAGACTCCCCCATCTGCGTTTTAGATATGAAGGGAGTTCGGCAGGGAGGCTGTTCGCCATATCCCGCCGAACTCCATGCTCAGCTTATGCCAGACCTAATTCTTCTTTCATTTTTTTAAGCATAAATCGGCTTGATTCATCCGCTCTTTCGTCTACCCAAGCAAACACGGCATTCGTCGCAATTCCGTCGAACTTCATCTCTCTCAGCTTTCTGAAAATCGTATCAAAATCAACCTCGCCTTGACCAATGTCCAAATGCTGGTGAACCGTTACTTTCGCGTCAGGCGGATTGACGATATAGCGCAGGCCGTGAGCCGCTTTATGATTAAAGGTATCTGCAAATAAAACATGTGTGAGACGGTCGCCGGCTTCGTCAAACATTGTCGCGATATCGCCTTTTCCGTCATCATAGAAGAACGTATGCGCAGTCGAGTAGACAAGGTTGATCCAGTCCTTGTCGAGCGCGCGGATCATATCCATCGCACCTTTGTGCGTTTCGATAAAATCGTACGGATGGGCTTGAAGATTGAGTTTAATGCCTTCTTTTTCAAAGACTGGCAGAAGCTCATCCATGGATTTGATAAATTTTTCTTCGCTTGTTAAAGGATCATATTTTGAACCGCTGAATTCACTGTTCATCAAATCCACTTCAAGTTCAACCGCAATTTCGATCGCCCTTTTCCAGTTGCGCACCGCAGCCTGGCGGCGGTCTTCTTCAGGACCCGCCCAGTGGTAAAGCGGAAGGAGTGATGAAAGCTTAACACCTGTATCCCTTAAAAGCCGCTTTAATTGTTTGATCTTTGCTGAATCGACTTTCGGATATTTATAGAATGGACAAAAATCCTCGCGCGGGGAAAGTTCAATATATTCATAGCCAAGCTCCGCCGTTTTATAGACCATTTCCTCCAACGTTAAATCATCTCGATACATCGATGGATCCAATGCTAATTTCATTTTTTTCACTCCTCCATATTCCTAGTTTTCCACTGTTGTAAAGGATTGATAGAATTCCGGTTTTTCCTTCAATTCAACCTTTTCTTTTTGTCCAGATTCCTGGGCTTTTACACACGCATCAGTCGTAACGGCAGCAATATAGCCGTCCCATGCCGTCGGCCCGCTGACTTCACCTTTTTTCTGGATCGAATCAATGAAGTCTTGGATTTCCACATCGTACGCATCCACAAAGCGTCTCTGCCAATCCATCAGAATATTTGTGCTGAATTTGCCTTCTTTTCTCATGCTGATGCTTGATGGTTCAGGAAGCTTGATGATGCCGTCTTCTCCGACGATCTCACATTGAATGTCATAGCCGTATTTACAGTTCACATAGATTTCAGCATTGATGACGATACCGCCTTTTGTTTCAATGACTACGATTTGCGGATCTTTTAAGTGCGGCAGGGCATTTTTTGATTTTTTCGGATAGATGACTTGAACGGACTCGTAGTCATCATTGACGAGCCAGTGCAGCACATCAATTTCATGAACAAGCGTGTCGACTACGGCCATATCCGTTGTATAGTTATCAGCTACACTCGGGTTGCGGTGCGCGCAGTGAATCATGAGCGGCTCGCCGATGACATTGTTGTCGAGCGCCTCTTTCAGCTGTACGTAACCGCTGTCATAACGGCGCATAAAGCCGACTTGAACAAGGCGTTTCCCCGTTTTCATTTCCTCTTCGACGATGCGCATGCATCCTTCAGCCGTTGTCGCGAGCGGCTTTTCACAGAACACATATTTCTGGGCTTTAATGGCTTTCAGCACACTCGATTCATGCGCAGGCCCCCAGCTAGTCACTAAGACAGCGTCTACATTTTCATCTGCCAGAAGGCTGTCATCATCAGGATATACTGCTGCGTTTAATTGGTAGTGCTCGACGACGTTCTGTGCGGCTTCTTGATTCACATCCGTTACAGCTACAATTTCTGCGCCGGACAGTTTGTTTGTGATGCGGTTAATATGTTCTTTTCCGATTGCTCCAGTTCCAATAACACCAATACGTAAACTCATTGACAGCCACTCCCTCTGTTTGTTACATCATTTTGCTTTCTTTGCCTTGCTTTACATGATTGTGAGGCGATCCGTAGAGTTCCTCTTGAATTTGTTCAAGCGACTTGCCAGATGTATTCGGCGCGAAAAGAAGCCCGATCATCATGCTGGCCGTCACACACCCGAGGAGAATTGCAGCCATCGTTCCAATGCCGAAATGGCTGATAATCATTGGGACAAACAGACTCCAAATCCCTATTGAGATACGAACAAGAAAAAACATCAGTCCTTGGGCGGAAGCACGGTATTGAGTAGGAAAAATTTCGCTGGCCCATAATTGATAGTTCGCCTGCTGGCCGGCTCCGTTATTGATCCCCATCACCACGATAAACAGAAGCAGGACCGGTATTCCTTCAACCGGGAGCAGAAACAGCGTCCAGCCGATGACGGCCATAAAAGCAGCGATTCCAAAAACCGTTTTTCTATATTGATCTGCAAAGGGCATAAAAATCAGAGCGACCCCAAAGCCGGTAAAGATAAACAGACCCATTTGCAAAAGGATTGCCATGTTGGCAGATACCCCGCCGACCTGCTGATAAATGTAAGGCATAAAGAAGCCCATAACGCCGGCGGCTAAGTTCCAAACCAAGTACACACCCATTAAAAACAGGATGCTTTTTACATACTTAGGCTTGAGCAAATCAAAATATGAGGTTTTGTGTAGTACAGCCGGCTTCTCTGCCACCTGTATGTCTGCGGGCTTATTTTTCTGCTGCCACGCGTCTGACTCAGGAAGCCTGATTCTGAGGACGTACGTAATCAGCGCAATCACCAGCAGATGAGCAAACACAATTTTATTTCCCAACAGACCTAAATCACCGACCAACACAGAGAGAAGCAGAACAGCGACTGCCCCTGCGGCCCACGCAACCTGTGCCACGCCGCAGTGGCGGGCCCGGTTTTTCTTAGGCGCGTTTTCCGCGATGATCGTCCATGAGGCGGTGATATCTGCGCCAACTGATAGCCCGATAATCATGTAACCGCTTAACAGCATGGGGAAGTTAACACTAAACAGGACGAAACAAATCCCCAGCGCATAAATCAGCATGCTGTTCGTATAAACAGCTTTTCGCCCGACTTTATCCGCCAAAAATCCCCCAAGCAAAGCGCCGACAGCGGCAGAGATGGCATTCGCGCTCAACGCGCCGAGCAATCCGATTTGGGTATCTGACAGCTTCAGGTAACTGACCCATAACGATAAACCAGCAGATCCAGCCACAATCGAACCGGCATCAATGTAGTTAGCCAATGCTGCCGCGATTGTCCGTTTATTGAAGGCCGAATCTGCATTGGTATTGCCCATATATCCAGTCCCCATTACGCCAGATCCAGCAACTGCTCATCAATATAGTTTCTCGCGATCAATGCATACTCAAGCGGGTTTGCGACATCGGGGTCCTGTTCAGCTTCAATGACAATCCATCCGGAATAATTGTGTTTTAACAGCAGCTGATATACGTCTCTAAAATCAATGCAGCCGTCACCGGGAACCGTAAACATGCCTTTTAAAAACGATTGCTGAAACGATTTCCCTTCAAGCCTGCATTGTTCCATGACATTCAGGCGAGCATCTTTAAAGTGCACGTGCTTAATGCGGTTGATATGCTTCTTCAGCATTCCCAAGTAGTCACCGTCAGAAATATATGCATGGCCTGTATCATAGAGGAGGTGTACATGCGCAGGATCTGTTCCTGACATCAGGCGGTCCACTTCTTCCGCTGTTTGGACACCGGTGCCGAGATGGTGATGATAGACAAGCTTCAAGCCATGCTGGTCAGCAATTGTGCCCAGGTGATTCAGCCCTTCGCAAAGCCGTTCCCACTCCTCATCAGTAAAATGCGGCTTCTCTGTGAACACGTTTTTCTCCAGACTTTGCACGCTGTAGGTTTGTTCAGAGACAACTGCGACATCCGCATTGACTTGCTGCAAATACTCACAATGCAGGGTAAATGCCTTCGCCGCTTCACCAAGTCCGTCACGCAAAATAAAACTGCTGAACCATTTTCCCGCAATGCGTAAATTCCGAAGCTTAAGCTCTTTATTAAGAATGGAAGGCTCGGGGAAAAAGCCCCCGACCTCCGTACCTTGAAAACGCGCGACAACAATATCACTTAACAAATGCTGAAGTGTATTTCCCGCTCCGATTTCAGGCATATCATCATTCCGCCACCCAATGGGAGCGATCCCCCACAGGATTTCATGTTTGCCCATCATGATGCCTCCCCTCTAATACTGCTTAGCAGATTCGAGCATGTTCTCTTTTGCTTCATATGCTTTTTGAACGCTTTCTTGTTCAGATACCTCAGCCACTCCGACATTCCACCAGCTGTCATAGCCGTCAGTCATTGTTTTTGGCAGCACTTTCATTTCAATCAACGTTGATACGTCTTGTTTCTTCGCATCCTCTAACGCCGCTTTTAACTCTTCTACTGTGTTAGCACGGTACGTTTTCGCGCCGTAACCCTCAGCGACTTTCGCGTAATCGATATTCAAGATTTGGTTGTCATCTGTGCGGAACTCACAGTAGTAGCTGCCGCTCCCGTGGTCCATTTGCAGGTTGTTGATACATCCGAATCCTGAGTTGTCAAAAAGCAGCACATTGATCTTCTTGTTATACTGAATCGCTGTGATCAGTTCGGAATGAAGCATCAGGAAGCTGCCGTCTCCGACAATCGTATACACTTCTCTGTCTGGGTGAGCCAATTTAAGCCCCAGTGTGCCGGACACTTCATAGCCCATGCAGGAATATCCGTATTCCAGGTGATACGTATTCGGGACATTGGAGTGCCACAAACGCTGCAAATCTCCCGGAAGAGAGCCTGCCGAACAGATAATCACGCTGTCTTCAGGAATAGTCTCGTTAATCGTCAGCAATGCCGTTGTTTGCGGAAGCTCAGTATTCAACGCGTCAGCGTATTCATTTAGAACCTCTTGAGAGAAATGATGTTTGATTTCCGGATCAAAGTCTTCCCGTTTAAACGTCACTTTGCTGAGGCGTTCGCGTTCAGCGAGCCATTCGTTCTTCAGCTCTTGAATCGTTGAGCCGAATTCACTCTTATAGCCTTCAAGCAGGCCGTGCAGTTTGCCAAGCGTCACTTTCGCATCCGCCACCACTTGGAACGCATCGAGTTTATACGCCTGCATTCGGCTGACATTGATGTTCAGAAACTTCGCTTTATCAAAATCAAAAGCGGTCTTAGAGGATGTCGCAAAATCCGTATATCTTGTGCCGATACCGATAATCAAATCAGCCTGGCGGGCCGCCTTATTTGCCGCGAGTGTTCCTGTGATGCCCATTCCGCCCAAGTTGTTCGGAAAATCAGCTTCCACAGTCGATTTGCCTGCCTGTGTTTCAACCAGCGGAATGTCACAGGCCTCAGAAATGGCGATTAATTCATCGCGCGCACCGGAATATTTCGCGCCTCCGCCTACGAGGATCACAGGGTTTTTGCTGGCTTTAATCAGCTCCGCCGCACCTAGAAGCTCACGCTCGCTCGGCTGCATGCGATCAATATAGTGAACCCGTTTGACGAAGAAACTTTCATCGAAATCGTACGCTTCGCCTTCCACATCCTGAGAAATGCAAATGGTCGCCGGACCCGCTTTTGCCGGATCAGTCATGACTTCAAAAGCGCGAAGCAAGCTGCTCATCAGCTGCTCAGGGCGTGTAATGCGATCCCAGTATCTCGATACAGGCTTCAATGCATCGTTTGTTGTAACCGCCGCACTGTACTCTTGCTCCATTTGCTGCAGTACAGGGTCGGGCTGTCTTGTCGCAAATGTATCTGCCGGAATGAAGAGAACAGGAATATTATTTGCCAATGCAGTGCCGGCTGCCGCCACTAAGTTGGCCGCTCCCGGTCCGACAGATGTTGAGACCGCGTAAATTTTTCTTCTCAGCATTTGCTTGCTGTACGCCATTGCGGCATGCGCCATTCCCTGTTCATTTTTCCCTTGGTACACTTTTAAATGGCCAGCATCCTGCTCAAGCGCCTGCCCAATCCCTAAAACATTTCCATGACCGAAAATCGTGAAAATCCCTTCTACGAAAGGCTCTTCCTTGCCATCAACATGGATGTACTGCTGGTTTAAGAATGTAATCAGCGCTTGTGCTGTTGTTAAGCGAATTTTCTTCCCCACAAACGATCCCACCTTTACTCGATCTTTTTCAATTATGACTGTGCTTCAATAAGCTGAGCGATTTCATCCGCCGTCGGCATGGCTTCCGATGAGCTGTGCTTGCTGACAACAATGGAGGCTGAGGCGCTTCCGTATTTCAATGCCGTTTCAATGTCTTTGCCGCTGACAAGTCCGTAGATAAAGGCCGAAGCATATGAATCACCGGCTCCGAAGGTTTTCAGCACTTTTGTCTTGTACGCTTGGGCGCGGAAGATTTCGCCGGATTTGCTGTATGCGTACGAGCCTTCTACGCCATGCTTGATGACGACGAGGTCGGCTGAATGATCAAATAAAGAATCGACAGACTCTTCATTGCTGCCGCCTGTGCGGTTTTCCATGACATCGAATTCATCTCGTGTTCCGATGACGATATCGGACTGCTCAGCGACCAAAGAATAGTAAACAGCTGTTTCATCGGCTGACTGCCATGTATATGGGCGATAATCCAGTTCGAACACGACTTTTACCTGGTGCTTTTTCGCATATTGAACAGCTTTTAACACCGCTTCCCGTGACGGGCTTTTGGCGAGCGCTGTCCCGGAAACGAGCAGCATTTTCGCATTTGCGATGTAGTCCTCGCTTACCTCTGAAGGCTCAAGATAAAGATCGGCCACGTCATCGCGGTACATTAAGATGCTGCATTCTTCCGGGCTCAGAATTTCAGTAAATGCGAGACCGGCTTTATGCCCTTCCTTATCAACGACCATTTGCGTTGTGTCTACGCCGGTTTTTCTCATATAGGACTCTATGAATCTGCCATGCTGGTCATCTGGAATTTTGCCGATAAAGCCCGCTTTTAAGCCGAGCTTTGAGCTGCCGATCGCGATATTCGCAGGCGAACCGCCGACGTATTTCGAAAATGTCATCGTTTCTTCCATTGGGCGATTGTATTCAACCGCGTTCAGATCAATACACGCCCGGCCAATGGCAACAATATCAAAGTCCTTCTCTTCATTGAATGTATACTTCATCGTAAACAGCCACTCCTCACTTGTTAGCGTTCTAAAATCCACTCATGAGCCGGATCATTATGAAACTTCCATTTTCGTGTCGGTCCTGCCATGACATTTAAATAGTAGGACGTATATCCGTCCGGCACACCTACCGGGTGATATCCCGCAGGAACGATGACAACGTTTTCATTTTCTACAGTCATTGTCTCGTCAATGGAGCGGTCATCTGTGTAAACGCGCTGAAATACAAAGCCTTGGCCCGGATCTAATTCATGGTAGTAGGTTTCTTCCAAGAAGGACTCCTCCGGCAGGTTGTCTTGATCGTGTTTATGAGGCGGGTAGCTGGACCAGTTTCCGCTGTCTGTATACACTTCAACCACTAAGAGGCTGTTAGCTGAAGGATCTGAATCCGGAAGAATGTTGTGAACGGTCCGTTTGTTGGAAAACTTTCCGCGATGTTCAATCCCGTTGTCTTCCGCCTTGATCAGCTTTGTCGGAAGCTGTTTCTCTGATGGCGAATAGCAAAGCGCCACTCTCGCATCACGCTCTGCCGTAATCTCAAAGGCACGGTCATTGGAGATATAGACGCTGTCTGTCGGTTTTCTCTCAAATACGCTTTCACGCGTACCGATATGTTCAAACGTAGATTCATGATCCGTCACTGTGATTTTTCCCGTCACTGCCACAATGCAGATTTCTTGTTTTTTCAATTCTTCTGTATAGCTTGAACCGGATGCGAGTTCTAACACTTTAAACTCTACATAGGTAAGATCTGAGTTTGATTTCGTTACTTCATGCACAAGTTTGACGCCTTTTGATACTTCATTCGACTGCGGCTTACGCAACAAATGACTCATGGTTAAGCCCTCCTCTTTCTATGGTAAGAATGAGTCCGAACAGCGCAGAGACACGCCGTTCGGCTGTTCGTCGTTTAGTTGAAATCAGGTGCCGGGTATCTTGCTGTCACTACTTTTTTACGCGTGTAGAAGTCAACGCTGTCCTTACCGTTCGCGTGCAGCGTTCCGAAGAATGAAGACTTCCAGCCGGAGAATGGGAAGAACGCCATCGGTGCCGGCACACCCAGGTTGATGCCGAGCATTCCCGCGTCAATATTTTCACGGAAGTAGCGGATGGCATTCGAATTGGATGTGAACAGGCAGGCGCCATTCGCAAATTCAGACTTGTTGGCAATCTCAATGGCTTCTTTCAGGTTTTTCACACGAATGACGGATAGGACAGGAGCAAAGATTTCGTCTTTCCAGATCGTCATCTCTGTTGTGACATTATCGAAGATTGTCGGGCCGACAAAGTAGCCGTCGTCAGACACATTTTCACGTCCGTCACAAACGAGTCTCGCGCCTTCTTCCAGCCCTTTTTCAATGTAGCTGAGCGTGCGTTTCTTGTTGTCCTCACGAATAACCGGTCCCAAGAATACGCCGTCATCAAGGCCGTTTCCGATTTTAATCTCAGCGGCTTTTTCTTGGAGCTTCGCCATGAATTCATCAGCGATACCTTCTTCAACTGTCACAACCGCACAAGCCATGCAGCGTTCTCCGGCTGAACCGAAGGCTGCTCCGATGATGTTTGTGATCGTGTCTTCGAGATTCGCGTCATTCAGGACAATCGTGTGGTTTTTGGCGCCTGTCAGAGATTGAACGCGTTTTAAATTTTCGCTTCCTTTTTTGTAGACGTATTCACCGACCGGCTTTGAGCCTACGAATGAAATCGCTTTAATTTCAGGATGCTCGAGGATGCCATTCACAACGTCATGCGCACCGTATACGACGTTGAAAACACCTTTTGGAAGGCCTGCTTTTTCAAAAAGCTCAACCAATTTCTCCGTTAACAGCGGCGTACGCTCAGACGGCTTTAAAATAAATGTGTTGCCGAGTGCAATGGCCATTGGGAACATCCAGCAAGGAACCATCATCGGGAAGTTAAATGGTGCGATTCCGCCGACAACTCCAATCGGGTAGCGGTAGTTGGCCGCTTCCACATCCGTCGCAATAGAAGCAAGTGAGTCACCCATCATCAGAGAAGGCGCGCCGGCTGCGAACTCAACGTTTTCAATCCCGCGTCCCACTTCTCCCAGAGCTTCTTTTGTGTTTTTGCCGTTTTCGATGGTAATCAGATGAGCAAGTTCTTCTTTATGCTGAGACAGCAGCTGCTGGAAGTTAAATAGAATTCTCGCACGGCGCGGAACCGCCACTTTCGACCATGTTTTAAATGCCTCACCTGCTGTTTGAGCCGCGTAATCAATATCTTCTTTTGTAGAAATCGGCACTTGGCACAGCACTTCTTTCGTAGCCGGATTGAAAACGTCTTCATATTGATCCGTTTTGCTTTCAACCCATTCACCGTTGATATAGTTTTTTAATTTTCTGATTTCTGCCATTCTTATTGCCTCCTTCATTAGTAAACACATACACTTGTATGGATGGTTCAGGATAGATTCATAAGATAACAATTAAACGCTTTCAAAAAAACAAAAAATCAATGGTTAGATACACTTTTTATGTAAGCAACCATATCATCACTGAAATCACACACAACAGGTTACTTCTTGGTCATTTCTTGGTTATATTTTAATCGTATAATACCCATAAGTCAATCATAAACACTACATTTTTTCATTATTTTTATTATACTAATCTTTCAGTAATGCAAGAGACCGCCTGGAAGTCCGGCGAATCTTGCAAAAGATACATACCAATGTTATCATTTTTTAAGCAACTATTGATTAACTTTTGGTTTTTATTATATATTTACATTACTTTAAGATTCAAGAAGGAGTTTTTTGTATGAAATTGATGCGGATACAGGAAATGGAGGAGTACATTTTATCGCATGGCACTGTTTCCTTAGATGAGCTGTGCCAGGTTTTCAATGTGTCGAAAAACACAGTCAGACGCGATATCAACAAGCTGACGGAAAAGGGTGCGATCGAAAAAGTATACGGCGGCGTAACATCAATTGAGAAAACCGCACTTGTTCCTTTTGAGAATCGCACCATCCAGCACCAAGATGAGAAAACAAAAATTGCCCATTATGCTTCCCGGTTTATTGAAGACCATGACTTAATCTTCATTGACTCAGGAACAACGACCAAATCGATTCTCGATACGCTTGATCCGAACAAAAATGTCACCATTTTAACCAACAGCTTGGATATTATCAATGCGGCATCTGCTATGAAGAATATCAACTTAATCATTATCGGAAACAACTATAAGAGAAAAACACGCTCCTTTGTCGGCATGGATGATCCGGGCACTTTGGAGAAGTACAATATCAATAAAGCCTTTATGTCTGCAACCGGAACAACACTGACACACGGACTGACCAATTCGGATCTGCTCGAGTATGACATTAAAAAGAGGATTTCTGAAAAAGCGAAAGAAGTGTATTTATTGGCCGACCATTCAAAATTCGGAAAATCAACGCTGCTCACCTATGCGCCCTTTGACAGACTGCACTGTATTGTGACCTCTCAGCCGTTAGATGACGAGTACACGCAGTACTGCCATGAGCACCAAATCGGCATTCATCTGGCCTAACGTTTACAATAGTGTTGAGAGTCTTTCATCAATTTTATTCCAGGAGGTAGATCATGAAAAAAGCAACGCTCGGAAAATCAGATTTGCAGGTATTCCCTATCGGATTAGGAACAAATGCTGTAGGTGGACATAACCTCTACCCGAATCTGAATGAAGAAACCGGAAAAGAATTGGTTCGCGAGGCCATTCGTAATGGCGTGACCATGTTAGACACTGCTTATATTTATGGCATCGGCCGTTCGGAAGAGCTAATTGGTGAAGTGCTGCGCGAGTTCAATCGTGAAGATGTCGTCATTGCCACAAAAGCCGCGCACAGAAAAGAAGGAAATGACTTTGTTTTTGATAATTCGCCTGAGTTTCTGAAAAAATCAGTTGATGAAAGCCTGAAACGTTTGAATACCGATTATATCGATCTGTTCTACATTCACTTTCCGGATGAACATACGCCGAAGGATGAAGCGGTTAACGCACTGAATGAAATGAAGCAAGCCGGAAAAATCCGTTCCATCGGTGTCTCCAATTTCTCTCTGGAACAGCTGAAGGAAGCCAACAGAGACTTTTTGGTCGATGTGCTTCAAGGTGAATACAACCTGTTAAACCGTGAAGCGGAAACAACCTTCTTCCCGTATACGAAGGAACACAATATTTCATTCATCCCTTACTTCCCGCTTGTATCAGGATTACTGGCCGGAAAATATACGGAAGATACGACGTTCCCTGAAGGAGACCTGCGAAACGAACAGGAACACTTCAAGGGCGAGCGTTTCAAAGAAAATATCAGAAAGGTCAACAAACTGGCGCCGATTGCTGAAAAGCACAACGTGGACATCCCTCACATCGTATTGGCTTGGTATTTGGCAAGACCGGAAATTGATATTTTAATCCCTGGAGCAAAACGGGCCGATCAGCTGATTGATAACATCAAAACAGCTGATGTAACGCTTTCTCAAGAGGATATTTCGTTTATTGATAAGCTGTTCGCATAAGAAAAAAACAGCCTTCTCCATGGGGAAGGCTGTTTTTTTTGCCCATAAATTGGTTTGATTTTGATACAAAACTTACAAAAAGAGCCATGAATCCGATAAAATAAAGGTAGTTTATCTCAGAAAGAAAGTGATTGAAAAAGCTAAACATGATATGAAAGATTGATATGATTCAAACCAGAAATAACGGGCCGTTGCGGTCTACGGAGGAAACAGAATGAAACTGAAATATGTAAAAGCCTTAGTTGCAGTAACCGTTGCTTTAGGTGTACTGCTGCCAACAACCATTTCTCATGCAAAAAGTTTTAGCGGCCGCTCCTCATCCAGTCACAGCAGCCGAAGTTCAAGCTCGTCATACAGCGGAAGCTATAAATCCAGCCCGAAATCAAGCTACGGTTCAGGATCAAGCTCTTCAAGCAAAAAGTCCAAAACGTCTGATGATTCATCATCATCGATTTCACTGAAAAAGAAATCTTCCGAAAAGACAAGCTCATCAAGCTCTAAAACATCGTCAGGCACGTTTTCCGGCGCCACATCAAAAGTAAGCGGAAAGACATACAGCGGAAAAACATCTAAAGCTTATGTTGGCGGACGTTATGTTTCAGTGAATCATTATTACAATGCCGGATTCTCGCCATCAGGATGGTTTGGCTATTATAGCGGATTCACAACGAGTATGTTCATGATCAGCATGATGCACCCTTGGGGTTACACCTATCATCCAGTCGGGGGCCCGGGCTATGTTTCTTATGGCGCTTCACCCATTGCCTGGATCGTTGATGTCATCGCTTTGATCATTATTTTAATCATTGTCATCGCACTGATTCGCGCATTTAAAACACCGAAGACGTACAGAAGGAGCTTTTAGGTCATGAAATTGGTATTAAATGAGCAAGAAATTGTAGACGGGATTTGTGTGTATATTTCTAATGAAGAAGAGATTTACCCTGAGGACGTTGAAGTAAAAGAGCTGTCTTACAACAAGCGTACAGGATTCTTCGCTGAAGCCAAATATGGCCTGCATCACAAGCAGCTTGAGTCAGATGACATTTCAGAAGGCATTATTCAGTTCTTAGAGGAATACCACAACTTCAATCCAGACGTTACCGTCGTTGAATTGCAATTTGATAAGAAAAAAGGATTCTCCGCCTTGGTTTTCGTCAACGCGGGTGAAGAATAAAAATGTCCTAATCAGAACCTTACTCCGGGCGAGTAAGGTTTTTTATGATGTTTTTTGAAATGCAGGTACAGAAACGGCTGTTTCCGGTAATGGGAGGAGCACCATCCCTAATGATCAGCAGACTGCCTGACAGATAAAATGGGAAAAAGCCTCCTTTTACTCATATCCTTGCGTGAAAAAGGTTTTGGCGCTTACAATGATTTTGAAAGGAATGATTACAATGGCAAATGCTCAATTCCCTCTTATCACACAAAACCTTTCTCTCGATCTCGTTAATACTGAAATCATAAGCTATGATAAACGGCACGATCTCATCCAGTCAGAAAAAGATCTGATGGCATGGTTTGAAATAATGGGAGAAACTGCTCCTTTTCTCAAGTCTTTTACGCTGCAGCAAGTCCAAGAACAATTGCAACGGATTCATCAATTCCGCGCTGAGCTGAGAGAACATTTTGAGAGTATCGCAGAAGGCAGTAAACCTTCTCTAGCTTTTATCGCTTTCCTGCAAGATCAAATCGCCGCCGCTCCTTTTTCTTATCAAATCCTAGATGACAAACTTGCCCGCATTCCGAATGGAAAACCAGATGATTCTATTTTATCGCTTATCGCTTACGATGCATTATGGCTGATTCATACAAAAGAAATCCAACAGCTGAAACGGTGCGCAAACGAAAAGTGCATTTTGCTTTTTCTTGATAAAACAGGAAGGCGAAAATGGTGCTCCATGAAGATATGCGGCAACAGACAAAAAGTCTCACGCCATCATAAAAAAATCAATAATGAGTAAAAAACCGTTCCCCAGAGAACGGTTTTTTTATCGAAGTTAAAACTAACCGTTAAAAATAAAATTGACAGGTTAGTTTATAGCTATTATCCTATACATACTGGGAGGGATAAATTTGGAAAACAACTTCTTTTTGAAAATGCAAGGAAAAGGAAAAACACCTTTACAGGTACACGGAAAGGACGCCGTCACGGGATTTTTAGGAGGATTCATCACCATTCTGGCGCTTGCAGTATTGACCTCTTATACATCAAGCCCATGGTTAATGGCCCCTTTTGGAGCGAGCTGCGTGCTGGTATTCAGCGCTTGGAATGCACCTTTATCACAGCCGAGAAATGTGATTGGCGGGCATTTTATATCTGCACTTACCGGGCTGGCTGTCCTTCATATATTCGGGGCTCATCCCTGGACTTTTGCATTGGGGACAGGGCTTGCCATCTTTTTCATGATGCTGACCAAAACCACTCATCCTCCTGCCGGCGCAGATCCCATTGTGGTCATTCAAGGGGCGTATGCTTGGAGTTATTTACTGTTTCCCGTTTTCATTGGATCTGCCATCATCGTGATCATCGCTCTCGTGATCAATAACTTGCGTAAAAACCGTCAATATCCCTCGTTTTGGCTTTGAATTTCCTTTTGTGAAATCAATCTTTTTTCAAACAAATGTTTCAAATTGATTAGGAGAAGGGTACTAATCTATTAACTTTGTTACATCGTACATACTCATTGGCTCAAAGACTGAGGAGGAACATTTGTGAAGACAAACACAAGGAAATATATGATCTACTTTTTCGGCGCTTTAGGGGGGCTGCTTTACGGTTATGATACGGGCGTCATCTCGGGAGCGCTGCTGTTTATCAACAATGATATCCCTTTAACAACACTGACAGAAGGATTGGTTGTCAGCATGCTGCTCCTCGGCGCGATTTTCGGTTCCGCCTTAAGCGGCACGTGCTCCGATCGCTGGGGCAGGAGAAAAGTCGTATTTGTTTTATCTATCATTTTTATCGTCGGGGCGCTTGCTTGTGCATTTTCTCAAACCATTACCATGCTGATCGCGTCTCGGGTCATTCTCGGCTTGGCTGTAGGCGGTTCAACGGCGCTGGTGCCTGTATATCTTTCCGAAATGGCACCGACAAAAATCCGCGGAACTCTCGGCACGATGAACAATTTAATGATTGTCACCGGTATTTTACTTGCATATATCGTAAACTATCTATTCACACCGTTTGAAGCGTGGCGCTGGATGGTGGGGCTGGCTGCGGTGCCTGCCGTGCTTTTATTAATCGGGATCGCATTTATGCCTGAATCACCAAGATGGCTCGTGAAGCGCGGGCGTGAAGATGAAGCGAAACACATCATGAAAATCACTCATGATCAAGAAGATATTGAACGTGAACTGGCAGATATGAAACAAGGGGAAGCAGAGAAAAAAGAAACAACACTCGGCTTGCTAAAAGCCAAATGGATTCGCCCTATGCTTCTCATTGGCGTCGGCCTCGCCGTTTTCCAGCAGGCTGTCGGGATTAACACGGTTATCTACTACGCGCCAACCATTTTCACTAAGGCCGGTCTCGGCACATCTGCATCGGTGCTCGGCACAATGGGAATCGGCGTACTCAACGTCATCATGTGTATTACAGCTATGATTTTAATTGACCGCATCGGCCGCAAAAAGCTGCTGATCTGGGGAAGCGTCGGTATTACGCTGAGCTTGGCCGCACTATCGGCTGTGCTCCTGACGCTGGGGCTCTCAACATCAACAGCTTGGCTGACCGTCGTTTTTCTCGGAGTTTATATCGTATTCTACCAGGCGACATGGGGTCCAGTTGTATGGGTTCTGATGCCTGAGCTCTTCCCATCCAAAGCGCGTGGAGCCGCGACGGGCTTTACCACTTTGGTGTTATCGGCAACCAACCTGATCGTGTCGCTGGTCTTCCCGCTGATGCTCAGCGCCATGGGCATTGCATGGGTGTTTACAATTTTTTCAGTCATTTGTCTTCTCTCATTTTTCTTCGCCCTTTACATGGTTCCTGAAACCAAAGGGAGAAGCTTAGAAGAAATTGAAGCAAGCCTGAAAAAACGTTTTAAAAGAAAGAACAACGGACAAAGCCGTATGCTCAATGAACGGACGTCATAAATAGAAAAAGGAATCGTCTCATCGGGACGATTCCTTTTTTATGATTACACCATCACCTTGCACATATTGTTCGTAAATTCCACAGGGTCCTGAATCGGCAGACCTTCGATCAGAAGCGCCTGGTTGTACAGGAGATTTGTGTACAGGCTTAGTTTCTCTTTATCTTGTTCGAAAGCGTTCTGCAGCGTGTTGAATACCTCGTGATTCGGATTGATTTCCAGCACTTTGTCCGCTTTTACATTTTGGCTGTCCGGCATCGCATTTAAGATTTTTTCCATCTCGATTGTCACTTCACCGTCAGCTGCAAGGCAGACCGGATGAGATTTGAGGCGTTTCGATACTCTGACGTTTTTCACTTTGTCAGACAGAATATTTTTCATTTCCTCAAACAGATCCTTGTACTTGCTTTCCTCTTCTTCAGACTGCTTTTGATCCTCTTCTGAATCGATGCCAAGATCGCCGCTTGAAACAGATTTGAACTCTTTTTCTTGATATGAAGCGAGCATTTTGATCGCAAATTCATCGATGTCCTCTGTAAAGTAAAGAATTTCATAGCCTTTGTCCGCTACCATTTCCGTTTGCGGCAGTTTTTCAATGCGATCATATGAATCACCGGTCGCGTAGTAAATATATTTCTGCTCTTCAGGCATTCTGGATACGTACTCGTCCAGGCTGACCAGTTTTTTCTCTTTGGAAGAGTAGAATAATAAGAGATCCTTCAATTGATCTTTATTCGCGCCAAAATCATTGTACACGCCGAACTTCAGCTGTCTGCCGAACGATTTGTAGAAGGTCTCATATTTTTCTCTGTCTTTTTTCAGCAGGCTCTGCAGCTCGCTTTTGATCTTTTTGCTGATGTTTTTCGCAATCAGCTTCAGCTGGCGGTCATGCTGCAGCATTTCTCTGGAAATGTTCAGCGACAGGTCCTCAGAATCAACCATACCCTTCACAAAACTGAAGTGGTCCGGAAGCAGATCCGCGCATTTGTTCATGATGAGCACGCCGTTGGAATAGAGCTCCAAGCCTTTCTCATATTCCTTAGAATAATAGTCAAACGGCATGTTTTCAGGAATAAATAAAATGGCGTTGTAGCGCACGGCACCGTCAACACTGATATGGACATGAGTGAGCGGTTTATCAAATCCGTAATGCTTTTCAGAATAGAACGTTTCATAGTCCTCATCTGTCAGCTCGCTCTTGTTTTTTCTCCAGATCGGCACCATGCTGTTAACCGTCTGTTCCTCCTGCACCTCTTCAAATTCATTGTCGCTGCCTTCCTTCGGCTTATTAACCGTTGTATCCATTTTGATCGGGTAGCGAATGAAGTCAGAGTACTTTTTGATGATCGCTTTTAAACGATATTCTTCTAAAAACTCATCATAGCTCTCATCTTCCGTGTTCTCTTTGATCTTCAGGATAATGTCTGTGCCGACAGAATCCTTTTCACACGGCTCAATTGTATAGCCGTCTGCGCCAGCAGATTCCCATTTATACGCTTCTTCGCTGCCGAGCGCCTTACTGATAACGGTCACCACATCGGCAACCATAAACGCCGCATAAAATCCGACACCGAATTGCCCGATGATGTCATGGCCGTCCTTCAGTTCGTTTTCTTTTTTAAACGCAAGAGAGCCGCTTTTCGCAATCGTACCGAGGTGCTGTTCAAGCTCGTCCTTTGTCATTCCAATCCCTGTATCCGTAATGGTCAGTGTTCTCGCGCCTTTGTCAGCCGCGACTTTTATGTAGTAATTGTCTTTATCGAAGGTTAGCGCATCATCTGTCAGCGCTTTGTAATAGATTTTGTCAATCGCGTCACTCGCATTGGAAATTAACTCGCGAAGAAAGATTTCTTTTTGAGTGTAAATGGAGTTAATCATCATATCCAGCAGTCGTTTGGACTCTGCTTTAAACTCTTTTTTGGCCATTCAGCTCGCTCCTTTTTCATGCTTTGTGATGTTATGTAAACTCTTTTCAGCATCTATTTATCATATATGATGACTCATGTCAATACGGTTTTCATCAAAGATTGATAGATGCATATATATGTAAATTTAACATTAGTTGGGTGTGTTTTCACTATTTTTTCTAGACAGTCTGATACGAAAAAGAGAGGATCAGCCTCTCTTTTGTCCTGCATCATTCCATCGGCTAAACTCCCGCTTCATCCAAATATGCACCGGATAGAAAAACAAACAGAACGGTATCAGAAACAATAGATTATGCCATGAAGCATTCAGAAATGCGCTAGCTGTCACCGGAAACGTAATCTCTTGCAATAAAAAAGAGATGACAGTCAGCACAGCAAACGCAGCCGGAATCGTAATGAGACAATAAAATTTGAGTTCCTTCTTATGCTGTATCTTCAAAACACATAAAACCTCCCAACAATTTCTAGTTCATTTTAACATATACAGGTATTACTTTTCTCACATGTTTATCACTGCACACAGCGGGAAGACAACTAGAAAAAGGAGGATTCGTGTTATGGGAAGACTTGATAACAAAACCGCTGTGATCACAGGTGCTGCGACAGGCATTGGACAAGCAACGGCAGAGGTTTTTGCCAATGAAGGCGCGCGTGTGATTGTCGGCGATATGAATGAAGATCAAATGTTAGAGACAGTCGAAGCGATCAGACAAAACGGAGGACAAGCTGAGGCTTTTTACCTTGATGTGTCAGATGAAGAAAACGTGAAGCAATTTGCTGATCAACTCAAAGACGCGTACGGAACGATTGATATTCTCTTTAACAACGCCGGCGTCGATCAGGAAGGCGGAAAAGTGCACGAATATCCCGTAGATCTGTTTGACCGCATTATCGCAGTCGATCTGCGCGGCACGTTTCTTTGCAGCAAATATCTGATCCCGCTCATGCTCGAAAAGGGAGGCTCCATTATCAACACCTCCTCCATGTCAGGCAGGGCTGCGGACCTTGACCGCTCCGGCTATAACGCCGCAAAAGGCGGAATCACAAACCTGACAAGAGCGATGGCAATTGATTACGCAAGAAGCGGCATCCGGGTCAATTCCATCTCACCGGGTACGATTGAAACGCCGCTTATTGACAAATTAGCTGGCACCAAGGAACAGGAAATGGGCGAGAAATTCCGCGAAGCCAACAAATGGATCACGCCGCTCGGCCGTCTCGGCAAACCGAAGGAAATGGCGACGGTGGCGCTGTTCCTCGCATCTGACGACAGCTCATACGTCACAGGCGAAGACATCACCGCAGACGGCGGCATCATGGCGTATACATGGCCTGGCAAGATGTTGATTGATGAGAAATGGAAGGAAGAAACGAAATAAGAGAGGGGATTCAGCCCCTCTCTTTTTTGTTGTTCAAAGCAATATAATCTTATACTTCTTCACATCCAAAAACTGCAAAAACTCCCTGGCCAGCACCCTCGGATCGTGCGCCTTTCCCTCATCCAGCCGATACAACATCAAACCGATAATCATAGCGGAAACATAATAAGCATAAAGTTTCTTCCCCGCGCGGATATCAAGCTGCTGGTGCAGGTAAAAAGATTCCAGCGCTTTGAACATGCTGGGTATCACATGAGGAATTCCCCATTCAGGATTGAGAAACCGGACAATGGGCGAGCGTTCCGATAATGCAGAAAGCAGGCTGGCAAGCGCCGTCTCAGCTTCCGCTAAAGAAAGCTCATCCGGACTGGCACTCACCGTCAGCCGATCAATCATATCTGCACACGATTGATGAATCATCGCTTGTAACAGTTCATCTTTATTGGCATAGTGATCATAAAAGGTCGCCCTGCGGATGTTGCTTTTTCTGGTGATATCCGAAATGGTCACCGCCGAATAGTCTTTTTTCTCCGCCAATACGTCCAGCAAAGCCTCTTGCAGCGCCTGTCTCGTGCGGACAACACGCCGGTCAATTTGCTTATTCTCCTCCGGCTCCGCTTCAGCAGCCTGCCCAAACAGCCAATAAAACCGTTTCTGAGAAACGAGGTCCCATACCTTGTGGCTGATGGCTTGCGGAGATGCAGACGCATCCTCATTCAGCCAGTACAAAATAATCGCATACGTATACAAAGCCCTGTAATGTCCGTAAATCTCCTGCTCCATCGGCGTCAAATTCACATGAATCGGAGACAGCATGACATCCTGCTGAAACACATCTTTAAAAAACCGGTGGAAATTGTGATACGGTACGTTGTCTCTGACCATCATTGCTGAAAAAAAAGATTGATGCTGATGAACAAAAGACAATGTCGGATGCACTGTTTGCCTCTTTTGGCTGAGATGAAGTGTATCCATGTGCTTGAAGGCTTCGTAGAGCGCTTCGCTCAATCCTTCCTGCATGTCACTCATCAAATCCTCAATGATTGAAAACTTATCCTCGTAATAAAGATAGAGCGTCCCGCGGCTCACTTGTGCGTGTTCAGCAATTTCTTTCATTGTAATCTGTCGAATATCCCTTTTTTCTAATAAATCCAGAAGCGCCTGTTTGATTTGAGCCTCAGCAAATTCCGGCAAAAGAGTCACCTCCAAACTTAGACAGATGTTCGATATATGTACGGTAACGTATAGATGATTCTCCGTTGTCTTTCTTATAGAAAAGATACCACTTTATAATAGTTCCGAGATAAGCAGAAAGCAAATGAGGGGGATTTTACAATGGAACAGCAAGTAAAAGACGACATTCAGCGCGTCTTCCAGCTTCAGAAAAAACAGCAAAAAGTGCTGCGCGCTTCAACAGCGGAACAGCGTAAAGAAAAGCTTCAGCGCTTTTTGGATTCCGTCATTGCACATGAAGAGGAAATCATCGAAGCGATCCGCAAAGACGTGCGGAAGCCATATCACGAGGTCAAAAAAGCGGAAATCGAGGGTACAAAAAAAGCGATCAGAGATAATATGAACAACCTGGAAACATGGATGGCACCCAAAGAAGTCGGTTCATCCTTAAGCTCTGATGCCAACGGAATCCTTATGTACGAGCCTAAAGGCGTTACGCTTATACTCGGTCCGTGGAACTACCCGTTTATGCTGACGATGGCGCCGCTTGCCGCTTCTATCGCTGCAGGAAACAGCGCCATTGTGAAGCTGTCAGACTTTACAATGAACACGAGCAACATTGCTGCAAAAGTCATCCGAGATGCTTTTGACGAAAAAGAAGTTGCCATTTTTGAAGGAGAGGTTGAAGTGGCCACTGAGCTTCTTGATCAGCCGTTCGACCACATTTTCTTCACCGGAAGCACAAATGTCGGAAAAATCGTCATGACAGCCGCCGCCAAACACTTGGCATCTGTCACGCTTGAGCTTGGCGGCAAGAGTCCGACCATCATCGACAGTGAATACGACTTAATGGACGCAGCGAAAAAAATTGCTGTCGGCAAGTTCGTAAATGCCGGCCAAACCTGCATCGCACCGGATTATATCTTCATTAAAAAAGACGTGCAGGACAAGTTCGCAGGCATTTTACAAACCATTGTCAACGCAGGATTTATGGAAGATGATTACACGCCGGATCGAAACAAATTTACGCAAATTGTCAATGACCGCAACTTTAACCGCGTCAAAGCGTTATACGATGATGCCATCGAGAAAGGCGCGGAAGTCGTGTTCGGCGGCGTATTTGATGCAAGCGACCGTACGATCTCGCCAACCGTTTTGAAAAACGTTACGCCAGATATGAAAATCATGCAGGAAGAAATCTTTGCACCGATCCTGCCGATGATGAACTATGAAGACATCGATGAGGTCATTGATTACGTAAATGACCGCGATAAACCGCTAGCGCTTTATGTATTCAGCCACAACCAAGACCTGATTGACAACGTCCTTCAGCACACCACATCAGGAAATGCAGCGATCAATGATGTCGTCGTTCATTTCAGTGACGTCAACCTGCCATTCGGCGGCGTAAATACAAGCGGAATCGGCTCTTACCATGGGGTATACGGATTTAAAGAGTTTTCTCATGAAAAAGGTGTGTTTATTCAAGCAGTTCAATAATTAGATAATCAAAAGGCGCTCCTCCCGGGAAGCGCCTGAACTTATTTGTTTGAATAAAACCAGCTAATTAAAGAACAATATAAAACTAGTGCTCTTTTTCTTTGAATATCGACAGCAACTTGAATTAAAATTGAAAGAACTGCAGTCATTCACTTTTAAATGTATAGATACAAAAGGAAAGTTTTTCTCAATTAACATTTTTTGATATTTTGATTAGTATTCACTCAAAAAAGGCACATAGTTTGTCTATTAAGGTGGATTTTAATCTTAAACTATTGAATTCTCAATTACATTTATGTATATTTTATACGTATTTATACTTTTATATCCAGCGATAAATTAATAAGTTTTTAGTTTAAGAAATCCTTCAAAATACATTTTAGGAGGAACTCAATTATTAAAAATGTGGAAAATAATGGACTCGAAAGACTTTTATTCAGGTAAGTTTATTTATAATTTTTTTGTCAAATCTTTCTCTTTTATTGAATCTCAAACAAAATCTTTTATATTTTCACTTCTCCTAGAGTACATTTTTTTGTTGATATTACTTACTATTATACTAGCGTTTATTCAACTAGGTTTATCCGAACTCAGATTTAAATTTCTAAGTAGACTTTACAAGAGAATGATCAGGCATAAGAAAATTAAAGTAATTAGAGTTATTTCAGAATTCTACTATCTAATAGATAAATTTTTGTTTCTTATATCTCCACATGTATTGACGTATGAATTTAACGATAATAACTCTTTAAAAAGATCCGAAGCCTTCAGCCCTATTGGTATTTATAATATAATAATATCTTTTTTAAAAACACTGTTTGGATTTTCACTTATTAATGTACTTATTTGGATAACTATATTCTCAATTCATAATCCCACTATGCTCAACCAAATATCTGACATTTTATCTTGGCGAAAATCTTGGGCTTTTATAAAAACTATAGATTACAAAACAATAAATGCAATCACTGGTTTTTTGGCACTTTTAATATCAATTTTTACACTAATAATGTTTAGGACCAATCTTTTAAGATCAAAAGCAAAAAGAAAAATACAAGATGAAAAATATGAACAGGTTATAAAGTATCAAATCATTATATCTACTTCTTTAAGCAAATGTTTATATTTAGCTGAAAAAAATATTAATTACTTAGAATCAAGAATAGATTATTTAACAAGTTGTTTCTGCGAAACATTATCATCTTCAAATTTTTACTTTGCAAATGGTGAATTAAAAACCCGTGAAAACTCTAATTGGAGTCTTAAGCATAACAGTGACATGGAGCAACTCAAAGACTTCAACTCATTTAATGAGGAACTTAAAAAAATTGAAAATTGTTTAGAGTCAATGAATAATGAATTTCTTACTCAAACATATTTTAAAGTTAATAAATCTTCATCTTATGAAAGATGGAAATTACACCTCAATCCCTTTGGTAAGGTAATGTTAGATCAATTCCTTATTGACCGTAATTTCTTATTAGCACTTGCTAATAATTCATTCGATAAATATAGTTATTTATTTGACTTTTTTAATAAGGTAAACATGTTAAAGATCGGAGATTTATCGGTTGAACAATTTACTGAGGAATATAAATACTATACCAGCAACTCTATAGAAGATATAATATCGAGAGAAGAAAAAAATCTACAAAGGGCTGTAATTGATTTTAAAAATAGACTAACTACAACCTTTGAGGATTCTATTTATTATTATATTTTAAGCCAGCAATATATTCGTATATTAGATAAAAATTCAAAACTAACTTTACCTGATTGGTTTTTTGGAAAATAAATTACACTATATAAGATTTACCTAAGCTATATGATTACTAATTAATATAAAAAAGGCATTTTCCTTAGAAAGAAAATGTCTTTTTTTAAGAATATACTTACGTTTCCCCTAAAGCCATCGGTTTCGCCTAGCTTTCAATATAAATCGCCCCATCATCAGCAAGCAGAGGTAAAGAACTGCGTCGCTTTCGGTTTAATAGGACCGTCATTCGTTGCCGTTTGCGTTCGCTGCATCGATCTACATATCATCAGATCCGAAATAATCCTTCCTTCGCGGTCAATCAGCGTCGTTCTGACCGGACTTTCTGTGTTAAACGACTAGTTCATGTTTCCACCTTTGCTAATTGAAAACTATTCTCCGCTTCCTGAGCCGATATAAATGTGTCCGTTATGGTCCTGAACTGGAGAAACCGTTTGAGCTATTGTAGCATCCACCAACCAAAGCTTTCATACGAAATCACTTTATAGTTTTTCTGTGATTTCCAATACGTGATACACACACTTAACAAATATAATTAACTAAAAATCTTACATTAACGACAACTGGTTAATTATGCAAATCCCTTGTGACAGGCTTCTTTGGCGCAGAACGAAACGCTGCAAAAAACCAAATGATGTTTACAGCCGCTGAAGCGAGACAGAGCCCCATCACAGTGATTACATCAGAGAGCGGATGATCACCGAATATACTGACCATCAGCACAATGGCGGCAGTAGATAAGTGAATCAGCAAACCCATGCCGCAAAGCGCCGCCATCACAAATCTCATTGCATCCACACCCAGCATGTAAATGAGGATTGGAATGAGATAGAAAACAAGTATCATACCAATTGCCGACCACATACCGATAGAGTTGAACTGATTGGCTGAGGACCCCGTGTCTGCCAGCGGAGAAAGTGAAGCCGCAGCAATCATCACGCAAAAAAGGAACGCAGAAATCGCAGTCACGATCATCACGCTATTTTTTCTGGACATGATCAATTGGCACCTCCTAAAATAGAAATATTAACCTTTATTATCATAAGGTAAAATCTAATAGAAATCGATGGGTTTTCTAAAAACACCCATAAAAAAAGATATACTCCATTCATTTGAAATAGAGTATATCTGGAAAAAACGTTAAGAACTGAATATCTGATCCATTTGTTTTAGTTCATCTTTTGATAAATGAAGATTTGCTGTTTTGATATTCGTCTTGAGCTGGCCAGGCCTAGTGGCTCCAGGGATGATCAAATCAATCCCAGGCTGATGCAGCAGCCATGACAAAGCGACCTGTGCCGGCTCCGCTTGTTTTTGTTCAGCAAACCGCTTTAATTTCTCCACCTTCTTAAGGTTTTTCAGATACGCATCACACTGAAAAAGCGGGTGATTTGCTCTTGATGCGTCAGTAAAAACATCATCCGCTTTGTACCGTCCGGCAAGCAGTCCCGCGGCCAGCGGATAAAACGGGATAACAGAAATTTCTTTTTCCATGCAGTATGGAAGGATGTGCTCCTCCGCATGTCGAGCAAGTAAAGAATACTCGGTTTGAAACACGTCAAGATGGCCGCCAGCATTAAACTCTTGCAGCTGGCGGAAGTCCAGGTTTGATGCGCCAATGGCTCTTATTTTGCCTTCCTTTCTTAAATCGGCCAGTGCGTTTGCAGCTTCACCTAACGGGGTCCTGCTGTCTGGAAAATGCAGAAACAGGATGTCGATATAATCCGTTTTCAATCGGACAAGTGCGTCTTCCGCAGCCTTGCGCAGTGCTGACGGGCGAATGTCGGTCTTAACAGTCCCGTTCACATACTCTGGAGACGGAGAAAGTTTCGTTGAAATGACGACTTTCTCACGATTGCCGCGCTGGTTCACCGCCTCGCCAATCAGCTCCTCAGACCTGCCCAAGCCATATAAATAAGCTGTATCAACAAAATCAATGCCTTCATCAAATGCGGCGTGAATAAGATTTTTCCCCATCGCTTCCGTCACATTGGGATACATCATTGTATTGCCGACAACACCTGCACCTAATCCAATGCTGAAAGCACTCAGTCCTGTTTTTCCAATCGTTACTCTGTTCATGTATAAAACACTCCCCTAGATATGCATTCCCCTGCTTTCAGGGTTGTGTTTTATGCTAAAACCTGGTGTTAACACCAGGTCAATACCTATTTTTTGATATGATGCGGAGGGCCAAACCCTTCCCCGCTCTCCAGCTTCGCTTCGATCAGCTCCCACACCTGCTGCAGCTCACTTTGCTTCTGTTTCAATTTCTCCTGGTAATTTATCAGCAGCTCGCGCTGAGTATTATCCAAGCGATCTGTCTGTTCCTGCAGGCTGAGGAACGGCTTCATTTCCTCTAAAGACATGCCCGTTTTCTTCAAACATCTGATGAACAGCAGACGTTTCTTGTCATCCTCACTAAACACCCGATGGCCGTTCGCTTTTCGTTTAACCGTCGGAAGCAAGCCGATTTTCTCATAATAACGAACCGCATCCTCAGTCATTTGGCACTGCTCCATGACTTCTTTTAATGTATAAGGCATGTTTTTTCACCGTCCGTGGTAGTTTTATATAGTAGAAAAGAAAGGATAAAAGACTCATTTTTCAGTAATATCAGGATTTTATCACCATATCATATTGCAAAAGCTTTTTTTACAACGTATACTGTTCCAGATTAATTCAAAGGAGAGAGAAATATACATGGAAAAACCGGCAGGATTTTGGATTCGTGTTTTAGCTTATTTGATTGATGGCATTATTGTATCTGTTCCTAGCTATATTATTCTATTTATTATCAATTCCGTATTTATCGCTGGATCCATCGCAACAGACCCATACATGACAAAAGACGAATATATGGTGAAATACTTAACGCTGGCATTTTTGCCAACCATGCTGATTATGATCGTCATCAGTGTGTTATATTACGGTCTGCTTACAGCTTCTAAAATGCAAGGCACGCTCGGCAAGAAAATTCTCGGGCTGAAAGTAGTCAATGAACAAGGCGGACGCGTGTCTATCGGGCAGGCAATCGGCCGTTACTTTGCGTACATATTATCTGGAATTATCTTTTATATCGGTTTTATCATGGTGGCATTCGGAGAGAAAAAGGGCCTTCATGACATCATTTGCCGTACACGGGTTGTATATAAATAATTGAAAACATGAAAAAGTCTAGACGTCAATTATGAGTCTAGACTTTTATTTATCTATGATTTCTTCAAGATCGGCTGCCACTTCATATACGTAAGGCTCCTCCAAAGCCACTCAAACGGCCCCATTCGGAATGCCCGCAGCCAAAGATGGCTGATGATCATTTGAAGGGCACATACCGCGATCGTGATCAGCACGCCCGCAGCCGGATATACTTTTCCGTATAACCCTAACCCGTAGTGATAGAAAATCCACGTACAAATGATTGATTGCATGAGATAGTTAGTAAATGCCATTCTCCCGACTGCGGAAAAGTATTGCAGCGGCTTAGCCAGTCTTGTCTTATGATAAAGATACACAATCGTTGTGACGTAGAAAAACATAAGAAAAGGCGCACCAACCAGCAAAAATACTTCCATTTCGGTCACACTGTACAATATATGAGCGCTGATGCCAATGACCAGCCCAGACAGCCATACTCTTTTTAACGCTTTGCGGTGCTTTTCCGGCTGATGCAAAAATCTTGATTTTGCCGCCGCGGCTCCCAGCAAAAACATACTGAAATATGGGATGGAGGCAAAAAAGAAATTCAGCGGATTATAGGTCAGCATGCCATTCATTGACATATAAACGAGCCGATCGTGGATTCGCTGTTCCGCAATGTCTTTCAGGCTGCCGTTTCCGTAAGCATGCAGCGCCTGCTTCGCTTGCTGAATGGCTGCTTGTGCCCATTCTTGTCCGTTTGCTTGATGAAAGCTTGCCAAAATGAACGGAAGAGAAAACAGGAGATACAAAGAGACTGCCCATATCAACAGTGTTTTCGGCTTTGCTTTTCTGAACAAAAGTAAAACCAAACCAAGCAGGGCGTATTCCGTTAAGATATCCCCGTCCCATATCAAAAAAGCATGAATGGTTCCAAAGATGAAGAGTGCCAATAATCTTCTGATATAAAGCGGGACAAAACGTTTTCCTTTGCTTAACGCTCTCTCCATCATCACCACCATGCCAAACCCAAATAAAAATGAAAACAGTAAAATACATTTGGTTTGAATCAAAAATTTCAATATTTCTGCTGCAGCAAAGTCTGCACCAGACCACTTTTCCGTGAAAAAATTATTCTTTCCAAGCATAGACAAATACATATCCGGATAACTGAAGTGCGCCAAATTCACAAATAGGATGCCGAAAATGGCAATTCCTCTTAACACGTCAAGCACACCAATCCGCTCATTTGTCAGAGTCGGCTGTAATGAAGCCATATGGATCACGCTCCTTTTTTCTATACCTCAAGCGTATGAAAAAAAGAAGCGAAGAAACATCGATTTAGGTGGCAGCGAAAAGGAAAAACCTTACAATCTCGTCACCTTCACAATAAAAAACCAGGCTTCACAGGAAACCCGGAGATATTATGGTTTCATGACCTTTAAATCTAATGTTTCGATATTCTGCAAGACACGGTCGAATCGCAAAGCTTGAGGCTCACTCGGGAAGATATGCCCCTCATACGGATCTCCTAACGTGCGGAAAAACGGCTCGAATAGGCCCGGAACCAATACTCCCACCATTTTTGTATAGTGAGAATCCAAGCGATATGAGTGTACAGTGTTGGCAGGAACATGCAGGAAATCTCCAGGATTAAGCTGAATTTCTTCACCATCGGCCCACATCGTCATTTGCCCTTCAAGGCAATAGAAAGTTTCTGTATGATGCTCATGGTAATGATCAACGATGCGATCGCCTTTAGGGCCTTCAGATGATACAACAATAAATTGCCCGTCCGTATTCTTTTGCGCAGCCACAATGCGGTGAAGCTGATCGCCCGTCAATAGGCGGTCTCCTTCTCCGGACTCAAGCACGTATGGAACAACGCCAGCCGGAAGTTCTGTATTCTCCACTAGTTTTGGAGCACCGGCACGGTTTTCATCCTCCGCAAATATAATGTCCGCCGCCTCAGCCGCTTTTGCAAAACGCTCTTTTGATACCTCTTCGCTTACGTGCGGCGGATGCTCAGCGTGATCATACGGCGTTCCAAGCACGGAATACATATGTGCGACGTTCCCTTTCATTGTGTAAGACACCAGCCGTGTTCTGTGGCTATGCATCCGGTAGCTGTGCGGCGTTCCGGCCGGAATGTTCGCATAATCACCAGCTACTAAAAGATGATGTTCTCCATCAAGCGTCAGTTCAAGCTTACCGTCCAGAACAAGAAGCCCTTCATGCGTATTTTTGTGAATATGAAGCGGAAAGGCATCTCCTTTTCCCCCAGAAAGCAGCACGATCTCGAACAAATCTCCCGTGCTCTTTCCGTTTGCCAGCACTGTCGCGACCTGTCTGCCGAACAAATAGCGCTCTCCCTCTCCGCTGCGAAGCAAGTAAGGCACTTTTTCTTTGGGCAATGAATATTTACTTAACGTTTTCATGTTACGTCCTCCAATTTAGACCAGTCTATATATTATGGGTTTCCGACTAGACCGTTCTATATAATTGTAGGGGAAAGGATAACAAAATGCTACCCTTTTTTCCTCACCAATACTGGAATTTGTTCGGCAATGAGAAGAAGGGGCGTTTTGTCTTTATTCGTTAAAGAAAGCATAATGCCGCCTTCAATCATCGAATTGATCAGCATTCCCAGCTGGCTTGCTTCTTCTTCTGCAAATCCGTTTTCCATTAATTTTCTGGCGAAAACCGCTTCCCAGCTTTTAAATACCTCCATGCAAACCGTGCGCAGCGGCTCGCTGATTAACGCCGTTTCACTCGCCAGCAAGCCGACTGGAATCCCTTGAATGCTTTCCGTATTGTCAAACTGGCTGGCGGTTTTTTTGATAAAACGCTGAATCGCTTCAACAGGATCAGAGGATTCATCCATGCTTTTCTGTATCACATGTTCAACGATCTTACCCGTATATGTAACCGCTTCAATTGCTAATTCTTCTTTGCCATTCGGAAAAAAGTGATAAAGCGATCCCTTAGGAGCACCGCTTTCTTTCACAATCTGGTTTAAGCCCGTCGCGTGATATCCTTGCAGCTGGAACAGACGTGACGCTGTGTGAAGGATTTTTTCACGTGAATCTCCTCTGCTAGTCATTGAAACATTCCCTCCTAGGTATGGTAGAGCGACTTATATAATATAAAAAAGAACCATGGGATTGTCAAAAGGGGTAAGAACCTCCTGGAAGGGGTAAATGTAGACAAACATGTCTAGGAGGGGATTCTCGATGACAACTGATGATACGGTCACCAATACGGAACAGCTTGAAAAACAGCAAAACCCGAAAACGAAGCTCAAACTGAAAAAAGTAAAGGATCAAGTCATCGTCATTACCGGTGCTACAAGCGGAATCGGCCTCGTCACCGCGAGAATGGCGGCTGAAAAAGGAGCAAAAGTCGTCGCAGCAGCCCGAAATGAAGACGCCCTTCAGGAGCTCGTTGATGAAGTAAAGAAAAAAGGGCACGAAGCCATCTATGTAAAAGCGGATGTGGGAAAAGAAGAAGACGTCAACCGCATCGCAGAAACCGCGATCAGCACATTCGGCCGCTTTGACACATGGGTTAACAACGCCGCTGTTTCGGTTTTCGGACACGCCATGGATGTTACCACCGAAGACATGAAGCGCGTGTTTGACACCAATTTCTGGGGTCCGGTCTATGGAACAAGGGCAGCCGTCAAACACTTTACAAGCAGAGGCGGTCCGGGTGCTCTCATCAATGTAGGAAGCCTGTTCGGCGACAGAGGAACCGTTATTCAATCCACCTACGCGTCTGCGAAATTCGCGCTTCACGGATGGACAGAAAGCATCCGAATGGAGCTTGAAAAAGAACAGGCACCCGTCTCGGTCACACTCATCCATCCAGGCAGAATCGACACGCCTTACAACGAACACGCCAGAAGCTACCTGGACAAACAGCCGGCTCATTACCGCTCTATGATCTACCCGCCGGAAGCTGCAGCCGAAGCCATTCTGTTTGCCGCTGAACATCCGAAACGCGACATGTACATCGGCTCGCAGGCAAAAGCCATCGCCATGCTGGGTGCACTCTTTCCCCGGCTGACCGACAGGCTGATGGAAAAAATCATGTACTGCAGCCAGCATGCGGAAAGACCGTCCAAACCGCGTGAAGAAAGCGCGCTTTACTATGCGGGCTACGGCATGCATGACAGGGGGCCAAATAAAGGGTGGCTTCGGTCAAGAAGCTATTATGTAAAGGCCACAAAGCGCCCGGCGGTAACTGCGGCTGCGGCTGTCGGGCTTGCTTGTGTCTGGGCTGCCGTTAAACGCACCAAATGAGACCTTCCATCATATGATTGCACACCATAAAAACCCATGCAGATGTAACATAACGCATGGGTTTTTTGATGTTAATCGACAAAGGCCTTGTTCATACGCTGCAGAAGTTCGCCAAACATCTCTTTTTCATGTATTGACCACTCTTTCAGCATCTGTTCATAACGTTCTAAGCGCATCTGCTGATCTGCCTTTAATGCTTGTTTGCCGAGTTTTGTAATGGTAAACAGACTGACTCTTCTATCGGAAGGATCGGTAAAACGATAAATGAGCTCCTTGGCCTCTAAAGCTGCAGCTTGTCTGGAAAGAGTAGAAATATCAAGCTTAAACGACTCCGCCAGCTCTTTTACACGAGCGGGTCCAAACTCATCCAATTGTCTCAATAATAAGTAAGAGGATCTCTCCAAATTCCCTGTTCTTTTCTCTGATTGATCTAGATAAACAGCTCTCCTGATAAACGTGGTCAGCTCATATTCAATCAATTCGACTGGATTCTGTTTTTGCAATGGCTTTCGCTCCCCATTCCGATGTTTGACATTGACATCATTCTATATACTTGTATAATACAAATGTATAAGATCTGTATGAATAAGTGTTGGATGATAAAATCTATTTATTTACTTGTATAGTACAACCATATAAAAAGAAAGTAAAGTCATTCCTCAGAACAAACCAAAAGGAAGTCAACCAGAAAGGAGGAAGCTGTTCTAATAGAGAGCAGTACTTGCTGTGAAAGTCATTCGAATAATTTTGCAAGTGTTGATATTATATGTGTTTTTTATCATCGGAGAAGCACTTCAGCATCTGTTTCATTTACCGATATCAGGAAGCATAGTCGGCTTGGTATTGCTGCTGATCTGCTTAGCCCTCCGTATTGTGCCGGTTGCCATTATTGAAGACGGAGCCGGGTTTTTATTGTCCTTTCTGCCATTGTTATTCATTCCGGCTATGACCGGGGTGATGAAGTATCCATCTCTCGTTTCATTAAATGGGTTGATGTTGCTGATTACAGTCGTTTTGAGCACCATCTTCACGATCATTGCAGCAGGAGCCGCCAGCCAGGTTCTGGAAAAAAGAGCCAACAAACGAAAGGAGAAAAAGAAATGCAGCAAGCATGTATCGCAATCATTATAATTCTTTTGACAGTTGCGGCTTACTTAGCGATGGTACAGCTCTACAAGCGATTCCCTTTTCCATTTCTTATCCCTGTTCTGACAACGACAATTTTGATTGTCGCGTGTTTGGTGATGTTCCATATTTCGTATGAAGGCTATATGATCGGAGGAAAATGGATCAATTCTTTGCTTGGGCCAGCTGTTGTGGCACTGGCATATCCGCTTTATAAACAACGGCACATTATTATGAAATACAGTATTCCCATTATAGGCGGTGTGCTGGTCGGTTTGTGTATGGGGATGATCAGCGGACTCATTTTCGCAGAAGCATTCGGGGTCAATCATGATCTCGTATTGTCCATTCTGCCGAAGTCGATCACAACCCCAGTCGCTATCCAAATTGCCGCCGGCCTTGGCGGTGTTCCTTCCATGACAGTCGTATTTGTCATGATCGCGGGCTTTTCAGGCGTCATCCTCGGGCCGCTTGTCCTAAAATGGCTTCGCATACGCAGTTCACTCGGAAAAGGTATCGCATTAGGCAGCGCCTCCCATGCACTCGGCACCTCAAAAGCATTTGAATATGGTGAACTGGCCGTATCCATGAGTTCGGTCTCAATGACGCTTTGTGCGGTACTCGGCTCATTCTTTGGGCCGCTCGTCGTCTGGCTGTTTCATATTTAACAAAAAAAGACTGCCTTCAGCGGGCAGTCTTTTTCCATATCTATTTTACGCTGCTGATGCCGAACTGGCGTCTTGGAAAATGGCAAAGAGGAGAAAGTAAACCGATCAAAATAAACAGGCATTTCGCCTGTTTATTTTAATTCTCCAATGTCTTTTAAATATTGTTCCCGTTCTTCTTTCGTCAAACTATTTAAAAAGTCTTCTTTAACCTCTTTATCAAAATCATCCCAGTTTTCAAATCGATCCGCTAAGTCTTTAGAGAAACTCATGCCATCAACCTTGTTAGAATGATAGATTAAATCAGCAGAAAAATGAAACTTTTCTGGGTCCCCGTTTACATAGCCATCTATAATGATTCTCCCCATCGGGTTTATTTCTATTTCTTTTTCAAAGGTTATCGTTTTTATAAAATGATGAATGTCTTCTTTCTTTAATGTCTCTTCTACTTTAGTCTTCATTTTTTCAGCATATTCTTCCGCTTTTTCTCGATCGCTCTTTTCTTCACTGTTCATATTTTTGTTGCCTCCAGTTGTTTCTTTTTCATTGGTTTTATCAAAATAAAAGTATAAGGCACCTGCAATTAAAATTATTATAATCGCACCTGCACTTATCATTTTCCTCATGGTTATCATTGGCAATTCATCCTTTTTATTTTATTATACAAGATATGTACAAAGATTAGGAGTGGCGTAATTGGCTAAGAATAAGTCTATAAAAATTACGGATGAGGATTATAACCGTATATCGAGTGCTGCCTACGATATTCAAAACTATCATATTGGTGAGATTATATATACTAGTAACAGGCAAAAGCTATACGTTATCGATTATAAAAAAACAGAAAAGGGCCTTAACGCTCTTACTCTTGTTTCTCGTGAGGATTACCGTAATTCTCATGAAGGCAAACACCCTGAAAAAATCCAAAACGCCATCATTGCATACCGCGGATCTGAACCTATCAGCACTAACCAATTAAAAGAAACGATTAAGGAAACAAATCAGCGTGGAAAAAGAGAAGAGCTCATTAAAGAACTAGAGAAAAAAGGGATCAATATTCCAGCTGAAGAAGATGGGTCTTCTTTTGACTCAGTAACAGGTTTCTCTGAATATGCAAATGAAATCATCCAAGATTGGCTTCACATGGATACTAGTTATCTAGTTGGCAAAAAGCCGTTTGATGATGGAACAGATAACCAGGCCATTCAGGCAGATCAATATGCAAAAAAAATACATAAAGACTTTAAAAATGCTGACATTCAAGTCACCGGTCACTCATTAGGCGGATCTAATGCAAGCTATGCAGTCGTTATGAATGACTTTATAGACCGCGGTGTCACTTTCGAGAATCCTAACATATATGAAAACCTGCCTGAGGATGTAAAAGCCCAGGCGTTAAAGGGAGAGTTTCGCAGCCGTTTAACAGAATATATTAATTTAAATGATGGATTATCCTTGCTGAATCGGGATGCTGCTGAAGTAGGCAAAGTAAAAGTGATGTATGACGAAGCTTTGCCCAATGGTGTACAGAATAATAGCCTCCCTGATGAAGTGAAAATGCTGGGTCTTGGACTGAAACATTATGGCAATCAATCTCTTGATATCACACTATTTGCTGAAGCCTTGATGGGAAGTCACGGCTTGGATCGATACAGCTTCCATTCAGATGGCTCTGCCCAAACTGTGGATGATGTTTTAAAGAACAACCCTGACTTTGCATTAACGATGCTAAACCAAATGAAATCAACGAATGTGAAGGCCAATACAAGTGTTTCGATTCTTATCAAATCACATGTATTAATGAATACAAGTACTCAGTTGAAACATATTGCCGAAACGGAATGGTCAAAAATGATACGCCAGATTGAAAGAATTGATGACAAAGTAAAGGATTCAATTGAGGATGTCAGGAATATGCATACACGAATGGTTGGTTTTGGCGCCTATGATGAATTATCAGTTTCCGATGTCGATGATCTGATCAATAAGATCAAAATGAACAAACCGCACCACCTTTTTTACTCAAAAGAAAAATATGATCAGGCAGTAGATGCAGCGCTCAATCTGCAACACTTTCTACAGATGATTGCAGATGATCTCGGACATATGGGACATGCGTATCATGATGCAGATCTGGCAGCGGCCAGTCGAATGGGGATTTCATAAGGAGAGAAAGAAACATGGATTTTATGAATAAGAAACCAACAGATGCTGACCGTTTTATGCAAAGAGTGATGAGTCAGCATTCAAGCACTTCGATTTTTTCAAACACTAATGTAAATACCTCTGAAATGACACCTGAACAATTGGCGGCGTTCAAAGAGAAGAAGAGACAAGAACAAAAATTGGCGTTGATGAATTCAATCAAAAAACAATTAAGCTATGCATTTCAGGAAGACCGTAAGAATTTGTCTTCGATCCTTGAAAACATTACAGATGCCGAGCAGGCTATAAAGACAAATCGAGAAATCCTCAACCATCATATGTCTGGAAAAGCAATAGATAGTGTCACTGATAAAATGAAAGATCACCTTTCATTTGATAAAGTTCATTCTGATGTTTCGAGTGTAATCAATTCCATTGGCTTATAAGGTAAAGAGTCAATATAGCTTAAAATAAAGAAGATATCATCTCCGACGAAGTGGCGCAGCGAGAACGAATCACGAATGAAACTGTGCGTCTGGAAAACGATCATTAGCACAGAAAAAAGCAGACTGTTCCCAGTCTGCTTTTTCCCATTACGATCTAAAGAAATCAATCAGCGGCTGAAAGTCCTTAGACAAATCAACGTCATTCGGCTCTGCTTGAAGCAGGCGGTCAATCATTTGCTCTAATTCCTCAATATCATTTTTATCTGTGTATTCAATGAAGTTTAAGCTTTCAAGCCAATCCCGGTATGAATGTTTAGCTTTGCCGTAGCTATTTCCAAAGACGAGGCATGGCGTTTTTGTGATAATCGAAAAGATCATAGCGTGAAGGCGGTCTGTCACAACCAATTGACTGGAACCAATGCGGTCGAGCATTTCCATGAAATGCTTTTCCCGATCCTCGTAATCAATCATATCGACCGTATCAAGCACCGTGTCTGTACGCTCCGCGTAGGTTGTTTTTTCTGCCCATTTCATCATGTGTGAAATAAAATCTTCATCGGTTACCTTCTCCTTGTCCGCTCTTAAAATAAAAAGAACGCCGTCCCGTTCAAGCTCTTTCGGTACGATATCCAAAGACAGCACCATATCCGGTGTAAAAATGACATCTGAATTGAAGGTTTCTTTCACAACATCGAGCGTCTGTGTCTCCCGCGCGGCAATCGTTAAATTTGGATTTTGATGGTACGCATCCTGTGTTTTTTTCTTTTCTTTGTTTCCGTCCTCTGTATCTTCAAAATAGACGGATTGCGGAAGAGAAATGGATTTATAGTCTTTAAACGCTGCAAAGACCTTCCTTCTGTCCTCCTCAATATCAAGGTAAAGGTTGCCCAGATTTCCTCCGCCGGTAAAGCAGACAATATCGTCTTCACGGATGATCTCCTTCACCAATTCGATGCCTTCGTCCGTCGCGTAGTCCATAATTTCAATATATTCATAGTACGGAAAATGATTTTTAATAAATTTCTCTTCCGCATACGCAATCGCTTGGTCTCCGATGTTTGTGTAACTCGGGGAACCAAACAAAAATACTTTTCGTTTATCATTTAATAAGGCTTCGGGTTTTACATTCGGCGCAATCCCTTTTACTAGTTTGCCTTTGATTTCTTGTACAGTCATATCTGCGTCCTCCTTCTAGGTTGTGCTTGTTACCTGTCTGTACCCAGAAAGGAGGGTGAATATGCACGGGCATGTGCTTGACCGGCTTTATATCAGATCCATCGTTTTCGCCAGTTTTAAAGATGCCGCAATATTTCTTGCCGTTCTTTCCATATTCTCGGCTGCATGCTCAAGTGCGTCTGCAAGGGGCACGGCTCCCGGCACGATGCTGAAAAGGGCATCCATCCCGTGTGCATAGACCGCATCACTGTCTCGCGAAACTGATCCCGCAAGTCCAATGACAGGCACATCGTATGCCTTAGCCGCTTTGGCCACGCCAATCGGCGTCTTGCCGTAAACTGTCTGGCTGTCAATCCGCCCTTCGCCGGTAATCACAAGATCTGCATCCTGAACCTCACTTTCAAACAGGACCGCATCGAGGACAATATCAATGCCTCTTTTCAAATCAGCACGGAGAAAAGTAAGCAGACTCCAACCGAGACCGCCTGCTGCACCGGCGCCCTCTGTTTCCCTGAAGCTTGTTTCAAGCGTTGTTTCTGCCACATCCGCAAAGTGAGACAGGTTCTGGTCAAGTATACGCACCATGTCAGGCGTGGCGCCTTTTTGAGGACCGAAAACAGCGGAAGCCCCTCTTGGCCCTGTTAACGGGTTATCCACGTCGCAGGCGACTTCGATTTTTACATTTCGTAATCTGGGATCTAGTCCTGACACATCTATTGAGGCGAGCTGAGAAAGCGCACCGCCTCCGGGACCGATCTCATGACCTGATTCATCAAGAAGCCTTCCGCCCAGCGCCTGAACCATCCCGGCTCCGCCATCGTTTGTGGCGCTTCCGCCGATTCCGATGATCAAATGCTCTGCACCCGCATCAAGAGCCGCTGCGATTAATTCTCCCGTTCCTCTAGTAGAAGTGGCAAGCGGATCCCTCTTCTCTGCTGGCACAAGATGCAATCCCGATGCGGCAGCCATCTCAATCACAGCCGTATTTCCGTCTCCCATTAGGCCAAAAAACGCTTTTACCTGTTCCCCCAGCGGACCCGTGACAATCTGCTCTGTTATGGTTCCGCCCGTGGCATCGATTAATGACTGTACCGTTCCCTCACCGCCGTCCGCCATCGGCAGCTTCCGATATTCAGCATTCGGGAAAACTGTTTTGAAGCCTCTTTCTATGGCGTGAGCCGCCTCTAACGCTGATAAGCTTTCCTTAAAAGAATCTGGTGCAATAATGATTTTCATCCAATCGCCTCTTTCAAAAAGTGATGATTCACACTGTCTTTTCTTCAATTTACCACAATTACTTTTGGAGATATATACCAATTTATCAGGAAAAATTTTATTAAAAATTAGAAATGAAAGTGTTTGCATTAATAAAATATTCGCGTTATCATACTTGTATACAAGTATACTCCTTAGTGAAGAAGGTGAGCGTATGCTAGACTCCAAGGACCTGTTGTATCCCGCAAAATGGCTTTCAAAAGCGTCAACCGGCGTTCGCGTCGCATGCGAGCTGAGAATGCGGATTATTTCAGGCACGATTGAAAGCGGTACCATTCTATCAGAAAATACAATCGCGGCTGAGTTTTCAGTAAGCCGTTCGCCGGTTCGCGAAGCGTTAAAAATACTGGCTTCCGAAAAAATTATCCGCTTAGAACGAATGGGAGCGGTTGTGATTGGGTTAACTGAAAAGGAAATCGCAGAAATATATGACGTGCGTTTATTATTAGAAACGTTTGTCTTTGAACGGCTTGTCAAAATCGACATTGAGCCTTTAGTCAAAGATCTCAGCAAGATTCTAGAAATAATGAAAGTCTCCATCAAATACGAGGACGCGGACGAGTTTTCATTTCAGGATGTGTTATTCCATGAAACGATTATCCGCGCCATTGATCACTCATACATTCAGATGATCTGGAACAATCTAAAACCCGTAATGGAAAGCTTTATTCTTTTATCAATGCGGGTACGGTTAAAGGAAAAGTACGAAGATTTCTCAAGGATTCTGGATAACCATGAGCTTTATATTCAAGCAATCAAAACAAAGGACAGGGCGCTGATGATTCAGTCTCTGCACCAGAATTTTGACGATGTACAAGAAAAAGTAGAGGACCTCTGGCTCTCACAACAAATGCTGGCAAAAGGAGCTGAACACAAAAATGACTAGTTATATGTTAGGAATCGATATCGGTACGACCAGCACAAAGGCTGTATTATTCACTGAAAACGGAGACGTGGTACAGAAAGAAAGCATCGGCTACCCGCTCCATACGCCAGACATCTCAACGGCTGAACAAAACCCGGAATTGATTTTTCAGGCTGTTATCCATACAACTGCAAAAATCACGAAACAGCACCCAGAAAAACAGATCTCATTTATTTCCTTCAGCAGCGCCATGCACAGCGTCATTGCCATGGGCGAAAATGATCAGCCTCTGACACCATGCATCACGTGGGCAGACAATCGAAGCGAGGGCTGGGCGCATAAGATTAAAGATGAACTCAACGGGCATGAGGTCTACAAACGAACAGGAACACCCATTCATCCCATGTCACCGTTAAGCAAAATTGCCTGGATCACAAACGAACGGAAAGAAATCGCTTCCAAGACAAAAAAATATATCGGCATTAAAGAATACATCTTTAAACAGCTGTTTGATGAATATGTCATCGACTATTCCTTAGCATCAGCGACTGGCATGATGAACCTCAAAAGCTTGAATTGGGACGAAGAAGCGTTACACATCGCAGGGATCACGCCGGATCACTTATCCAAACTCGTGCCGACAACCGAGATCTTTCAGCACTGCAGCCCGGAATTAGCGATCCAGATGGGGATCGATCCGGAAACACCTTTTGTCATCGGCGCGAGCGACGGCGTACTGTCCAATCTCGGTGTTAATGCCATTAAAAAAGGAGAAATCGCCGTTACAATCGGAACGAGCGGCGCTATCCGAACCATTATCGACCAGCCGCAAACCGATGAAAAGGGGAGAATTTTCTGCTACGCGTTAACGGACAAGCATTGGGTCATCGGCGGTCCGGTGAACAATGGAGGCATCGTTCTTCGCTGGATCAGAGATGAATTTGCTTCGTCAGAAATTGAAACAGCAACAAGACTGGGAATTGACCCATATGACGTGCTGACGAAGATTGCTGAACGCGTCAGACCGGGTTCTGACGGCCTGCTGTTCCACCCGTATCTTGCCGGGGAACGCGCTCCGTTATGGAACCCGGATGTACGCGGCTCATTTTTCGGCCTGACCATGTCACATAAAAAAGAACATATGATACGTGCAGCATTAGAAGGGGTCATTTACAATCTGTACACTGTGTTCCTGGCGCTAACAGAATGCATGGACGGACCGGTCACCCGAATTCAAGCGACTGGCGGCTTTGCAAGATCAGAGGTTTGGCGGCAAATGATGTCGGACATATTTGAATCTGAAGTCGTCGTTCCTGAAAGCTACGAAAGCTCATGTCTCGGCGCCTGCATTTTAGGCCTGTATGCGACAGGAAAAATCGACTCGTTCGAAGCCGTGTCCGACATGATCGGCAGTACGTACAGACATACGCCAATCGAAGACTCAGCCAAAGAATATAGAACATTAATGCCGATATTCATCAATCTATCGAGATCATTAGAAAATCAATATACCCAAATTGCAAATTATCAAAGAAGCCTAATTACACACAAATAGCACATGACATGAAGGGGAGGGCATTATCATGCCATTAATCATTGTTGCACTTGGGATCTTAGCATTACTATTTTTGATTATGGGCTTGAAATTAAATACATTTATTTCCTTATTAGTTGTATCATTCGGCGTGGCACTGGCACTTGGGATGCCGTTTGATAAAGTTGTCAGCTCCATTGAAGAAGGTATAGGGGGGACACTTGGCCACATCGCACTCATCTTCGGACTCGGTGCGATGCTGGGCAAGCTGATTGCTGACTCAGGCGGCGCACAGCGTATAGCAATGACGCTCGTCAACAAATTCGGCGAGAAAAATATACAGTGGGCTGTTGTGATTGCTTCCTTTATTATCGGAATCGCGTTGTTCTTTGAAGTAGGATTGGTTCTATTAATCCCGATCGTATTCGCAATTTCAAGAGAATTGAAGATTTCTATTTTATATCTCGGTATTCCGATGGTCGCAGCATTATCCGTCACACACGGGTTCCTGCCGCCGCACCCGGGACCGACAGCAATTGCCGGAGAATACGGCGCAAATATCGGGGAAGTACTGCTGTACGGCTTCATTGTTGCTGTTCCGACAGTCCTGATTGCAGGGCCAATATTTACAAAGTTCGCGAAAAAAATCGTTCCTGCATCATTTGCGAAAAACGGAAATATCTCGTCACTCGGCACACAAAAAACATTCAAACTTGAAGAAACACCAGGATTTGGAATCAGTGTGTTTACAGCAATGCTTCCGATTATCATTATGTCGATTGCAACCATCATTGATTTGCTTCAGGAAACAATAGGATTTGCGGATAACGGTCTTCTGGCTTTCATCCGTTTGATCGGGAATGCATCGACTGCCATGATCATCTCGCTGCTCGTCGCTGTTTACACAATGGGGATCGCACGCAACATTCCCATCAAAACCGTCATGGACTCTTGTTCAACAGCCATCTCGCAAATTGGCATGATGCTGTTGATCATCGGGGGAGGCGGCGCCTTTAAACAAGTGCTAATCAACGGCGGTGTCGGCGACTACGTAGCGGATTTATTCAGAGAAACGGCATTATCGCCGATTCTGCTGGCATGGCTCATCGCAGCGATCCTGCGCATCTCCTTAGGATCAGCAACCGTTGCCGCATTAAGCACGACGGGGCTCGTCATTCCATTGCTGGGACAGTCCGATGCCAGCCTTGCATTAGTGGTGCTCGCAACAGGTGCAGGAAGCGTCATCGCTTCACACGTCAACGATGCCGGCTTCTGGATGTTCAAAGAATACTTTGGATTAAGCATGAAAGAAACCTTTGCCACATGGACCTTGCTGGAAACAATTATCTCCGTTGCTGGACTAGGATTTATATTATTGTTAAGTTTAGTTGTATGAAATTAATGAAGGAGATGTAACACACATGTTCAATACAATTGGTGTCATAGGCTTAGGCGTAATGGGAAGCAATATCGCCTTAAACATGGAAAATAAAGGCGAAAAAGTCGCCGTCTATAATTACACCAGAGATTTAACGGACCAGCTTGTGAAAAAGCTGGATGGACAATCGCTGAGCCCGTACTACGAGCTTCAAGATTTTGTTCAATCACTAGAAACACCCAGAAAAATCTTTCTGATGGTCACAGCGGGAAAACCGGTCGATTCCGTCATCCATTCGTTAATGCCTTTGCTTGAAGAAGGAGACGTCATCATGGACGGAGGAAACTCCCACTACGAAGACACAGAAAGAAGATATGACGAGCTGAAGGAAAAAGGAATCGGCTACTTGGGAATCGGCATTTCCGGCGGTGAAGTCGGCGCATTAAAAGGGCCTTCCATCATGCCGGGCGGAGATCGAGACGTCTATGAAAAAGCCGCTCCGATCCTGACCAAAATCGCCGCACAAGTCGGAGAAGACCCATGCTGTGTCTACATCGGACCAAAAGGGGCAGGGCACTTTACAAAAATGGTGCACAACGGCATTGAGTATGCAGATATGCAGCTGATTGCTGAAGCCTATACATTTCTTAGAGAAACGCTTCGTCTGCCGCTCGAAGAAATCGCCAGCATCTTTGAAACGTGGAATCAAGGTGAGCTGAAAAGCTATTTAATAGAGATTACAGCGGAGATTTTACGGAAAAAGGACGAACATACAGGTCAGCCGCTGATCGATGTCATTCTTGATAAAACCGGCCAGAAAGGCACAGGAAAATGGACAAGCATGCAAGCTATTGATAACGGCATTCCATCCGCTATTATCACCGAGTCCTTGTTTGCCCGCTACCTGTCGTCCTTAAAAGAAGAACGTATGGCGGCTGAACAATTGTTAGCCGGTCCGGAAACAGAGGAAAAACATTACGATAAGGATCTCTGGATTGAATACGTCAGACAAGCCTTATACATGGGAAAAGTATGCGCCTACGCACAAGGCTTTGCTCAATATAAAATGTCATCTGAGCTTTACGGATGGAACCTGCCGCTTAAAGACATCGCTTTGATTTTCCGCGGCGGCTGCATCATCCGCGCGGATTTCCTGAACGTTATCAGCGAGGCATTCAAAGAGCAGCCAGATCTCTCAAACCTGCTGATTGCACCTTATTTTTCAGAAAAGCTTAAAGCTTATCAGACAGGCATGCGAAAAGTCGTTTGCGAGGGAATCAGCGCCGGAAGCGCGTTCCCATGCTTAAGCACCGCGCTCTCTTACTACGACGGCTACCGTACAGGGCGTTCCAATGCCAACCTATTACAAGCGCAGCGCGATTATTTCGGCGCCCATACGTACGAGCGGACAGATATGGATGGCGTTTTCCATACCAATTGGTCTGATGATGCAAACTAATAGATAAGGCTGACAGCTGGAGCTTTTATACCAGCTGCCAGCTTTTTTTATAGGATAAACTCACAAATCACAACTAATTGAGAATCAGACATATAAAATTTGAATATTTGTCAAAGAGCAATTTATGCTGATAACACCAGCACTTTCCTACACGATGAAAGGAAAAAGAGAAAATAATTAAGGGGTTTTGTCTTGACAAAAAATATATATTAATTAATAATTCATATATAATTAGAATTATTATTGAAAGCACTATTGCTTTCTAAACCATTTTTAGGAGGAATAACATTATGTCTTTAATCGGTAAAGAAGTACAACCATTCGAAGCAAAAGCATTCAAAAACGGTGAATTCATCGATGTAACAAACGAATCTCTAAAAGGTCAATGGAGCGTATTCTGCTTCTACCCAGCAGATTTCTCTTTCGTATGCCCAACTGAGCTTGAAGATCTTCAAAACCAATACGCTGCACTTAAAGAATTAGGTGTTGAAGTGTACTCTATCTCTACAGATACTCACTTCGTACACAAAGGCTGGCATGACAGCTCTGAAAAAATCGGCAAAATCACTTACGCAATGATCGGTGACCCATCTCAAACGATCTCTCGCAACTTCGATGTTCTTGACGAAGAATCTGGTCTTGCTGACCGCGGAACATTCATCATCGATCCAGATGGCGTGATCCAAACTGTTGAAATCAATGCAGGCGGTATCGGCCGTGACGCAAGCAACCTGATCAGCAAAGTAAAAGCAGCACAATACGTTCGTCAAAACCCAGGTGAAGTTTGCCCGGCTAAATGGGAAGAAGGCGGCGAAACGCTTACACCTAGCCTTGATCTAGTAGGTAAAATCTAAGGAGTGCATTCAATTGGTACTTGATCCAAATATCAAAGCACAATTAAATCAATACATGCAGCTAATTGAGAACGACATTGTTCTCAAAGTGAGTGCAGGTGAAGATGACACTTCTAAGGACATGCTGGCTCTCGTTGATGAGCTGGCTTCCATGTCATCTAAAATCACTGTTGAAAAAGCTGAATTGAACAGAACGCCAAGCTTCAGTGTGAACCGAGCCGGAGAAGACACTGGCGTCACTTTCGCCGGTATTCCTCTTGGACACGAATTCACTTCTTTAGTGTTGGCATTGCTGCAAGTGAGCGGCAGACCGCCTAAGGTAGATCAGAAAGTCATTGATCAGGTGAAGAAGATCAGCGGTGAATACCACTTTGAATCTTATATCAGCCTGACATGCCACAACTGTCCTGATGTTGTACAAGCTTTAAACATGATGAGCGTGCTGAACCCGAACATCACGCACACTATGATTGACGGTGCGGCATACAAATCAGAAGTTGAAAGCAAAAACATTATGGCAGTGCCAACGGTTTACCTAAACGGCGAATCCTTCGGAAGCGGCCGTATGACCCTCGAAGAGATTCTTGCGAAAATGGGCAGCGGCGCAGATGCATCTGAGTTCGCTGACAAAGATCCTTACGACGTTCTTGTTGTCGGCGGCGGACCTGCCGGCGCAAGTGCTGCCATTTATACGGCACGTAAAGGAATCCGCACAGGTGTTGTCGCTGAACGCTTCGGCGGACAGGTTCTCGACACCATGAGCATCGAAAACTTCATCAGCGTAAAAGCAACTGAAGGACCGAAGCTTGCTGCAAGTCTTGAAGAGCACGTGAAGGAATATGATATTGATGTCATGAACCTTCAGCGCGCCAAACGACTTGAGAAAAAAGATCTGTTCGAACTTGAACTCGAAAATGGTGCTGTCCTAAAAAGTAAAACAGTCATCCTTTCAACAGGTGCCCGCTGGCGCAATGTCAACGTACCTGGTGAACAAGAGTTCAAAAACAAAGGTGTCGCTTACTGCCCGCATTGTGATGGCCCATTGTTTGAAGGCAAAGACGTAGCCGTTATCGGCGGCGGAAACTCTGGTATCGAAGCAGCGATTGATCTTGCAGGTATTGTCAATCACGTCACTGTGCTAGAGTTCGCGCCGGAACTGAAGGCAGACGAAGTCTTGCAAAAACGTCTCTACAGCCTGCCAAACGTCACTGTACTCAAAAATGCACAAACAAAAGAAATCACAGGCGATCAGAGCGTAAACGGCATCACATACACAGACCGCGAAACAGGCGAAGAAAAACACGTTGAACTCCAAGGTGTATTCGTCCAAATCGGTCTCGTGCCAAACACAGAATGGTTAGACGAAACCGTTGAACGCAACCGCATCGGCGAAATCGTAGTCGACAAAAATGGCGCTACAAGCGTCCCAGGCTTATTCGCTGCCGGCGACTGCACAGACGGTCCTTACAACCAAATCATTATTTCAATGGGATCAGGAGCAACTGCCGCTCTCGGCGCGTTTGATTATTTGATCCGGAATTAATGTTAATGTTTAAAAGCGCTACCCTGCTTACACGGCAGGATAGCGCTTTTTTTATAATAGCTCATATAAATAAGGCTTCACATCATGGACGACAAACATATGATCAAAATGTACGGATATGGCCAGTCAAACATTTGAGGAAAAATGTTATTATTAAAACTCCGTCAACTCATAACAGCCGATTCCTTTCCCTTCCATATTGGTGTAAAGACGTCCTCTTTATTATCAGCATGCATTCCATCAGTCGTTGCTGTTTGTTTTCCACAATACAAATGTACTCTATGGTTGGTCTAGTACGCCGGAAGGTTCTTATTGTTATGTAAAAAAATAATTCTACCATCAAGTAGATGTAAAGATAAAACCGGTGTACTGAATGACAGTACACCGGTTTTTTAATGATTAGACTTTTATGGACTCAATGAGTTTTGAATCATGCTTGCGCATACTCTCATTTGATAACTGTTCATCTATCTTCTCAGTCAGATCGTCGATCGCCTTCTCTGGCATACCGTCTTTTATCGTATCGCCCGAGGACTTCACTTTCGTGATCAAGCATTCCTATCTCATCTAATATGGCCCACATCTTATGTGCGACTTTCAACACATATTGAAGCTGGCAGCGAACAGTTTGAACAAGTATTATTTTTTGCCGGCTTTGATACGCATCTTTAGCCGCAAGCTTTTCGAGCGACAAGTCCGCAGTATTCAAGGAAATCATATAATATCGTATCTCCAGCTTTTACAAAAAGCTATCTGCGTCTAATAATTTTTTAAAAATATCAATTAGAAAACTCCTTTTATTATATTTAATTAATCTTCCTATACTCTTCCTCTAGCACTTATTAACCATTCAACTAAATAGCTAACTGCATAAAGAATTGATGCTACACCAAATAATACAGCACTAATATTAGTAAGATGATGAGAGTTACCACCTAATATATAATCAGTTATAATATATAAAAATGCACTTAGAAAAAATAACAATATACTAAAACACTTCAACACAACAAATTTTTCTTTCGGTGCTCCTCTCAGTTTAAAAATGGTTAAGCATATCATTTTAAAAAGTATATACAAGAACCCCCCTATAATGAACAATGGGGACAAAAAATTTATTATATATTCCGGGATTTTAAACTCAGATAGAAATATATTAACTTTCTTCAATATAAAGTATGATGCTATAAATAAGGCTAATATTGCCGTGGTTTTTATATAAAACCTTTTGTTTTTATAATTCTTTCTTATAAAAGTACATAATTTAATTATCTTAACTTTCAATAATCCCAACTGTTTTTTAAACTGTTTCCTTCGACTAACATATTTACTACATGCTGAACTTATATATAAATCAATCGGATCAATCGTTTCTTTATTTTCTGGAGATTCATGCATCTTTTCAAATAACTTTTTTAGATAATTTATTATTTGGTTAATAGCTGTTAACATAAACACTGCCAATATATAAGCTGATATTTCTCTATTTCCCTCAGCAAAGTTTGTTATCATATTTCTCTCACTTACAACATAACTCATACCAATTGATATTATTATAAAAAAAGGAGAAAACAATAGTTCATTAATATCTCTAACTTGTTTCTTTGTTGGGAATGTATAATAACCAGATATAGTTATCCCTACAGCTAAAATAATACTCATTATACCTGCAATTTCTTCTTGAACCCCATATCTGTTTAACGCTGAAAAGAGAATATTAAACAACTGCTTTCCTAGCCAGCACAATATTAGAGTTGTCACTAGAGCTATTACATAATTTTTACTAGCAGATTTATATTTTAACTTAATATAAAATGTAATTCGCAAAAGTATCATGGGTATATTAATTTGTTCAGTAAATAGATTTGCTGATATCATCAAAATAAAAATCACCATAAAGAAGAGATAATACGTTTTAAATTCTAAAAGAAACTGATGATTAAACATGCTAATTATAAATGAGATTAGTGATGAAGGAAATAAAGATATAAAGGCACTAAATAAAAGATTACAAATGATGACAACTAATTTGGAATAATCCTTTTTTTTCATTAACCGATCAATAAATTTAGACATAGCTGCAGTTGCTAATAACCCTTCAGAAATCAATATAGAACTGGGGGATTTCAATTTCGTAGCCTCCTTTTTAACCTTATCTAACCTAATAGAGATTTGAATAAATCCCCATTTTATTCGCTAATGTCATATCTGCATCATGATTATCCTTGTCCATATGATCTATGTCACTACCGATGGCGGAGAGACGCACCATATAAATATTCAGCGCTTCATCATGATTTATCATATTCTTCGGAATTCAAAAAATCCTTTTCGATGGTAGGCAAGTTGTTGTATCACTTCAAAAACAACGGCCGCTAATAATTGATTATACTCACAAAACCCAACTACCCGATAATGCGTGGATCTGACACATTTAACAGATTCGTCCACCTTTGTATCGATCTCTTCAATGTGCTGAACAATGCGGACTGCCGCATTGTTAGCCATTTACTTAAGTATAGTGCCGTTATTCATTAACAGATCCGATCGGATTAAAATGGCCAAACCGCTGGCAATTGTAACGGTGAAAGTCGCGGATCCCTTTGAGCACTTCAAAAAATAAAAACCATGGTCACTCGGATTCCACTCCTTCCCGTTGGGATAAAAACGCAATAAACAATGAAGGGCTTTGGTTTTAGCTATGTTTTTCCCATGATTTGAGCTCTTATAATCTTCTTCTGTCGCAATAGTTATTGCATCTAATACTTTTGTTGTCTTCTTGAAATTAACCACAAATTAATGTCCTGTTTTATATTTATTTTAACCGCTTTTCCTGGGTAAAAACGTTTTTTGTCATATGACGACAGTTAAGACATTGAATTTATCGTATGACCATCTCCAATGTTTCCCTTTCTAGTTATAATAAAAGAAAAAAGTACATTGTGCTATATTTTTCTAGTAAAACCCTTTTCATCTTAATCTGACTATATACACTAACCGTAGTGATTTTTTGATTGAGAAAATTGATCATCAATGAAGTTATGAGTGGACAACAGAAAGCAGTACAATATGCCAAAAAATGATGCCGAAAACGGAAAAGGAACTTTATAAAGATAACATTCACCATGTTATCAGAACTATTATGTTTAAGGATAATATTGTTAGGTAATAATCAATGGGTCACACCTGACCTAAACTATTAATACAAATAGGTCACAAAATGACGTATTCGGCACATCCAGAAAACAGATGTAGTGATGGGAGTAAGTATAGTGAGGAAGGATGATATTCTTATAGAATATTCTGATGTGGAAAGCGTGAGCAATATTTAAGGATATTGGGGAGATATGATCTTATCCACATTCAAAGGAGCATTCCGATGGTTGACCTTAAAAATGCTCCTTTTAAATGTGGCTCGCCGTAACATATGCTTTCACCAATTCCAACAAGTGAACGCTCAGCATAATGTTAGATCCTTCTTTTCTTGCTCCCTCTCGCCCGATAGATAAGAAACAGTCCAATAAACCACAGCGGCGTCAGCAGCAAAGCCGGGCGCGTCGCATCCGCAAACAGCATTATAACCAGAATGACGGCAAACAGCGCCAGCACGGCGTAATTGATAAACGGCGCGAACGGCGCCTTGAAAGACGAGCTTGCGTGTAAGTCCGGACGGGTTTTCCTGTATCTGGTATGGCAGACAAGAATCACGCCCCACACCAAAATGAAACAAATCGCGCTGATGGTGGTCACGATGCCAAACGCTTCTTCCGGTATCAATTTACTTAAAAGAGCACCTGCTGACAGAACAACGAGGAGAAAATAAAGCCAGTAAAAAAAGAGATTGGATGCCCTCCAATCTCATGGTCATAAGAATATCAAATTATATTTGCTCCGCTGATAATCAACAGCATGCCAAATACATATTCAGTACTCTTCTGTCCTTTTGCCTGAGATTGTGAACCCTTCGGCGCCGCGAAAAATCCGCGGTCTCTCCAGAAGCTGCTCCTGCTGTAGTGCACCCACAGCAATCATAGCCTGCTACGTATTAAGTTTCCGATAGAAATAACTATCAGCTAACCTTTTATTTTAATAGAAGTTTAATCACTTATCAACAGGTTGATGAGCTGTCTGCGGAGGGTATATTTTGATGCCTTAAGCGCCGCATTTTTCTGTTTTGTTTGTCTCAAAAAGGACTTATGAGGTACTATCATATAAAGGTCCAATGATGAAATAATGACATACTTTTAAATTAACCTGATATGCACACGCTCATAAATAGGGGTTTATTCTAAAAAGGGGATGGACAGTTTTGGAAAGCAAGTATTTAGATCTACTCGCACAAAAATACGATTGTGAAGAAAAAGTGGTAACGGAAATCATTAATTTGAAAGCGATACTGAACCTGCCAAAAGGCACCGAGCATTTTGTCAGTGATTTGCACGGGGAGTATCAGGCATTCCAGCACGTGCTGCGTAATGGTTCGGGACGAGTAAAAGAGAAGATACGCGACATTTTCAGTGGTGTCATTTACGATAAAGAAATTGATGACTTAGCAGCATTGGTCTATTATCCGGAAGACAAACTGAAGTTAATCAAACATGACTTTGATGAGAAAGAAGCATTAAACGAGTGGTATAAAGAAACGATTAACCGAATGATTAAGCTCGTTTCTTATTGCTCCTCGAAGTATACCCGCTCCAAACTGCGTAAAGCACTGCCTGCCCAGTTTGCTTATATTACGGAGGAGCTGCTATACAAAACAGAACAAGCTGGCAACAAGGAGCAATATTACTCCGAAATCATAGATCAGATCATTGCGCTTGGCCAAGCCGATAAATTGATCACCGGTCTTGCCTACAGCATTCAGCGATTGGTGGTCGACCATCTGCATGTGGTCGGCGATATTTACGACCGCGGCCCGAAGCCGGATCGGATTATGGAGGAGCTAATCAATTATCATTCTGTCGATATTCAGTGGGGAAATCACGATGTCCTTTGGATCGGCGCCTACTCCGGTTCCAAAGTGTGCCTGGCCAATATTATCCGTATCTGTGCCCGCTATGACAACCTGGATATTATTGAAGACGTGTACGGCATCAATTTAAGACCGCTGCTGAACTTGGCCGAAAAATACTATGACGATAATCCAGCGTTCCGTCCAAAAGCAGACGACAACAGGCCTGAGGATGAGATTAAGCAAATCACAAAAATCCATCAAGCGATTGCCATGATCCAATTCAAGCTTGAGAGCCCGATTATCAAGAGACGGCCGAACTTTAATATGGAAGAACGCTTGTTACTAGAGAAAATTGATTACGATAAAAATGAAATCACGCTGCACGGAAAAACATATCAGCTGGAAAACACCTGCTTTGCGACAATTAATCCCGAACAGCCAGATCAGCTATTAGAAGAAGAAGCAGAAGTCATAGACAAGCTGCTATTCTCTGTCCAGCATTCCGAAAAGCTGGGCCGTCATATGAATTTTATGATGAAAAAAGGGAGCCTTTATTTAAAATATAACGGCAACCTGTTGATTCACGGCTGTATTCCTGTCGATGAAAACGGCAATATGGAAACGATGATGATTGAGGATAAACCGTATGCGGGCCGTGAGCTGCTCGATGTATTTGAACGGTTCTTGCGGGAAGCGTTTGCCCACCCGGAAGAAACCGATGATCTTGCGACAGATATGGCTTGGTATTTATGGACAGGCGAGTACTCTTCCCTCTTCGGAAAACGCGCCATGACGACATTTGAGCGGTATTTCATTAAAGAGAAGGAAACGCATAAAGAAAAGAAAAACCCGTATTATTATTTACGCGAGGACGAGGCAACCTGCCGAAACATCCTGGCAGAATTCGGCCTCAATCCAGATCATGGCCATATCATCAACGGCCATACACCCGTAAAAGAAATCGAAGGAGAAGACCCAATCAAAGCAAACGGAAAAATGATCGTCATCGACGGCGGCTTCTCCAAAGCCTACCAATCCACAACAGGCATCGCCGGCTACACGCTGCTATACAACTCCTACGGCATGCAGCTCGTCGCCCATAAACACTTCAACTCCAAGGCAGAAGTCCTAAGCACCGGAACCGACGTCTTAACGGTGAAACGATTAGTTGATAAAGAGCTAGAGCGGAAGAAAGTGAAGGAAACGAATGTGGGTGAGGAGTTGTTGCAGGAAGTTGCGATTTTGGAGAGTTTGCGGGAGTATCGGTATATGAAGTGAGGGTATAGGGTTCAGAGATGACTTTCTCTGGGCTCTTTTTTATGGTTTTCAGTGTTTAATTTAACTCTGTAAATTGCTGAGATTCTTTGCTCAATAATAGTACATAAATAAGCCCCGTACAAATTTAGGAGGACGTTTTATGACACAAACAAAAATCCTAGAAATCGAAATAATAACCTATTAATCCACTTGAACGTTACATTTTTTAAAACTTAGACGATATCTTTATCCACACGATAATTTGGTGATAATCACTATAAATGAAATATTCTAAGGTACACTCAGTCTTTACAATGCCAATAAGAAAGCCAGTTGTTCAAGTGCTGAGAATAATTGGCTTTATATTAAACTTTCCTCAGAAAGTGTTCCATTTTGGTGTACTCCTTTGTCTTGTTCATCCTATTTACGGAAGTATTTTACTGGTTTTATTGTATGATTTTTATATAACCAATTAATTTAAGAGTTCAATAATATCTATTTTCGCACTCTAAAGGTATTTCCATAATAATAAACTACAACATCATATTCTTCTCTCACTTTTTAATCATGGGGGTATTAAAGCTATACCTATTTTCCAAACACCTACTTGTAGAATGAAAGAATCTCTTTTAATAATAATTTTTCGTCTCTATTTTCTCTAACATAATCTAAATAAACTGTCCCTCCTCTTTGTAAGTACATTAGCCAGCCTTGCAAAGAAGTTATATATGTTTCTTCAAAATGATATAGATTAGAGTATTTCCCTACGTAATTATTGAAAGCTTGAAATCCTTCATGTCTTACTGGATATTTTATAAGTTCAAAATCATTGAAACTATGATTCTCTAACAACTCCAAATAACCTTTATTATTTACAACTAGTGTATTGTTCACATGATCATTTCCATTAATCAATAGTTTTTTTAATTCAGCTCTTGTAAAAAGATGCTCTGGAGGACCTATTCTCTTGCCTTCTACATTTAATGCTCGAAAATCATTAATATATTCTATACCATTATTTTGACATTCCTTTTTAAGAAACTGATTGCATTGCTCCATAAAAGTTACTGCATCTTCTTCAGAATAAATTATATATAAATTATCATCATTTTTTTGAATATTACTTTTGAATCTTCCATCTTTATTTAGATAAAACTCTTTTCTATCCCACAATTTATTGCCATTTACTATATACTTAAAAAGATAAGCAATAATTCCATTTACACTAGGACTATTTATAAATAAAGAATGAAAATTAAGTTTTGTAATATTTTCAGCAATAAATTTTTTAGAAATTTTTTCTATATTTCTTCTTCTTCGAAATTCATTAACTTTCCTGTTTTCCATATCTTTATCTTCTATTTCAAAAGGGTCCTTATTACACAACTCAAAAAAGAGTTCTTCAGGAATGCTTAAAAATGTAACTCTTAAAAATTCAACATATTTTCTGAATTGTTCTGAATTAAATTTGTTATGTCTCGCATCATATGTACCAGTGATTTCATTATAAATAGACGATTTAGAAAACATCACAAAACTGCCTTTTAGATAACGGCTAACCATTTTATAGTTTTCCGGTAAAGGGGTTCCATCTTCATAGTAGCCATAGTTACCACATATCCATGACAAATAATTTCCTTGTGAATCATCTGTCAAACGTTCATAATCCCTATTTACTTCATCTGGAAAAATAGGCTTTAATTCAGCTAGTTCTAATCGAAAATAACTCCAAATATAATCCTTCGCTATATTTTCCACAATTAATCTTTTTGGTTTTAAAACATATTTCTCCATTGCATCTATTTCAATACATCCATCTTCATATGAAAGTCTAACGTTTCTTAAATCAAGACCTCCACCAGTAGGTATAAACATATGATTTAAACTTGGCATTGATCCTAGTAAATTTAATACATTAACTATGTCATTGATATCTGTCCAAATAGCTGTATCTGGAATAAAATCCTTAAAGAGTTTATTTTGAATATACCTCCACTGGCTTAAATTACTTTTTTCAAAATCAGCCCTTACTGATAGCCATTCTGATAATCTTCCAGAAAATTCTCTCATTAGGGGTCTTAACTCTGGTTCTTCCCTAGTAGAGTCATATAATAAGGAGTTTAATTCGACTAGATGTTGATTTGGGAAAAACCTATTTAATCCCATGATGTTACTGGATTCGTCATAAGTGCCTTCGAATCCATAAGGACTCTTAGTTAATAGCATCCACAAAGTTTTCGCTAAAGAATACACATCTGCTTTTTTCCCATCAGAATTTTTGGCATCATTTTTCATTTCTGGTGCTATGGTATTCCTCGGACCAACTGATTCTCTAGTAGCGGTTAGATTCTCTTTATCAGGGTAATCTACTAAGCCAAAATCTCCGAAACAATAGTTACCATTGTACCAATAAATATTACTTGGTTTTATATCTCTATGTACAATATCTCTATCATGAATTTTAGACATTACATTTGCCAATTGAATTATACACTCAGCAATTTCTTCAATTCTCGCTTCTTTAGGTAACTTTTTATTTAATGGTTGTGCAATCGGCATAGTATACCAATATTTTCCTTCTTCATCAGGTAATGCAAAATCTATTATTGGAATTATTCCATTTAATTCACTCTGAATCTTTTTTACTATTTTAATTTCTAAATTAAAGCGTTCTTTCTTCTTATTAAAGTTACGCCCACCAGTTTTTAATTCCTTTAAAGCTAATATTTCTCCATTAGTTGTTTTAGCTTTAAAAACCTTTGCATTTCCTCCACTACCAATAGGGCTTGTTTCAACTTTGTTATATAATACATCACCATTTTTATACATTTTTACTCTCCTTGATATTTATAAAAATACTTTCAACTTTTCTCTTAAAAATTCTTTCTTGAATACAGCATGGTCAATGACCATTAATATGACAATGTTCTCTTGAATATCTAAGAAGCACCTATTATCTAGTGGTGATGTTATAGCCATACGCTTAGAGCGAAAAAATAAAACATAATAATTTTTTGCATTTGCACAAAACATTATGCTTTATAAATAATTTGAGGAGGACCAAATAACTAACTCGTTATCTGTTATATTTTTGTTGTAAATTCAGAGTGCAATAACGTTAATTTACGCACTCTGTTTTATATTTATTATTATTTTCATATAGTAGATTAATCTTTCTGTTATTGAATATATATTATGAAAGAAAGCACGCTAATGTTTATCAATTATTTCAAAATATTTAACTAAGTCTTTATTTGGGGTACTTACTTCCTCCAAAATAGGTTTTTCTAGATTAATAAAATTATATTCCACATTTTTGTCTAAATATTTAACATTTTCTTTAATTATTGAAAAGAAAATTTGTCCGTTCAATGACAAATAATGTTTTGATAAAAAATCAAACATTTGTTTCTTCAATTCTTCGGCAGTTTCATTTTTAATAAAAGAGTCCATAGCGAATGGCGCTTGAACTACCGAAAAATCACTTACTAAATTGGAATAAAGGGTATATAAAGCTAACATTTTTTTGTTTGCAGCCACCCCACTACCTGAAATCTCTTTAAAGCTATAAAACTTAATATCATCTAACTTGATGTCATGAAAGTACCTTTCGTATTCATTTAATAATTCCTGGTATTTCTTTCTAATCTTTGATTTTTTTTTATTTCCGATTTTTCTTTCTGTAGAAATAACTCTGTTTAACTCTCTTATGTTCATGTCCTTTTGATATATTTCATTAACAAGTTTTTGTTCAACAGTAATATAGTTATTAGTTATTTCTTGATTGACCCTATCATTTATATAGGCATCTATTTTGGTATACTCGTTAGTTTCTCGTAATTCTCTTTCTGTTTCTTTAATTTTATCGAGAACTTTATTTTTCTCCGAAATCACTTGTTCCCTTTCTTTTTCATACATTTCTATCTGTTGTTTACCTTTATCAATTTGCTCAATGACTTCATACTGATTATTTCTGATTTTAAGTCTCGTCAATGATTGTTCTTGAGTCAATTTAGAATTACAATGGATACAAGAATATTTAATATCCGCAAATTTTTTATCATATGATTTTTTTAACTTATTAAACTCTTTAATTTCTCTTCTATGTTCACTAATCTTTGTATCTAGTTCAATGATTTTATTTTCTATTTCTGCTACAGCTATATTCAACTCATTAATAAAACTTAGATATTTATCAATATGTTCCTCATTACTAGCTTCTACATAAATCACATTCTTCGGATTTGAAAATTCAGTTTGTTCTTTACTCAAGAGACTAAGTGCCTCTATCTTTTTCTGATTATTACTTATTTCAGTTTCAATACTACTCTTTTTAATCTCTAAATCTGTCATATATTTGTTAGCTACATTAAAATAAAAATCAAATACATTCTTGACTGTATTGTTATACCTAGCAAATGAGTCTGCAGTTTTAGTATATACATAACCATTCCAAGATTTATCCTGATCTATATAAAAGGGCAATAATATTTCACTTGCATACACATCAGATAAAGTTTTAGTTTTCTTATTTTTAATTTTTATATGGATTTTTAAAAAGTCCTGAAGCCAAGATGAATATTCCTTTTCGTTGAGAATTTGTTCCCTACCATCGATATAGAATAAGTTTTTATGACGAGTTATTAGGTGTTTTCTATCATTATTAGTTACTGTTACTTGAAACATCATATTATTTATATCCCAATTACTTGGCCATATTTTTATACTGTAACCTAGACAATGATATATAGACTTTATTAAACTAGACTTCCCAACGCTATTAAGTCTGCTTACAAATATATTAGTATTAGGTGTAAAGACAAACTCTCTAATTCTTTTCTCTATATAATCATAAATTATAATTTTATTAATAATCACCTATAATTCATCCCCTAACTCACATAAACTCTCAATTGCAACTGCGATTAAAGTTATATCTTCAATTTTAGTTGACTTAAATTCATTCACCACGTACTCTATTATTTCTTTATCGGAAATTTTAAGGGCATCATTTTGATTCTCAATATATTCATTTATAGCATTCTTAATATCCTCTTTTAATTCAATTTTATTTAACTCAATTTTTAATTTTTCTTTCTTTATGTGCTTTTTTATTATCATATTGTAATCAAGTGAATTTAAAACGTTATCAAATCTATTTAAAGATTCACTTGTTTGTAGAATTCTAGAGAAGTAGTCCTTGTCCATTAATTTAAGCTCTTTATCGACCTCGTTAGTAATAACGTATTGAGCTTTTTGATCTATTGTTAAAGACAATTCTGCAATAATTAATCTTCCTCTTTTATCATCAACTGATACACCTACAGCCGTTAGACAACCTATCAAATATTTTTCTGCTTCATTAAGATCTTCATGGACTGGAGAAACAAAAAAATAAAAGTTTTCTATTTTCTTTACTAATTCATCCGGTAGTGACTTGATAAGTGTTTCTTTTGCTGTATCATTTAATACATGTAATTCAGAGCATATCGAACCCGGTCTTTTAATTTTTAATTGCTTTTTATCTTTTTGACCTACATCTTTGACAATAAGCTTAAATGTATTTTCCTCTGTACCTGAACTTAAATTTTTTTCCAAGATAGAAGGTGAAGGTACACTGATTTTCTTCTTACTCTTTCCACTTGGATCATTTATTTTTTTCATTTCTTTCTTTGTAATGGTCTTAAAAGTATGTACTTGTTTTTTTACTTGTATAAATGCTTTGTAATTTTCATAACTGACGACAATATCATCTTCGGCCTCAATATAAATCTTAAAATTATCCTTTTGGTAATTATTTACTGATAGTAATATTAAATTTGCCTTTTGAAAATTGAACCCTTTAATAGCTTCTGCTCCACCATTATCAAATTTACTAATTTCCGTTTCCTCTGTCATTGCCATACTCCTTTCATATATAACTAATATTAATTATGCTCAGATGATCTTTGGAGTCTTGTCCAAGCTTGAAGGAAAAGTAAATCATCGTTCAAACAAAGCCAATTATACTACCACTTCTATTAAGTAGCATTTGAACAAGGTATGGTACCTAACAATGGAAATAACAAATCAGATACAAAAGTTATTCACCTGAAATAGTTCAATTTCGTTTGGGGTGAATTCCCATAAGTATACAGATCATCAAGTCTAGAATGCCATATAGACAAAGTTGAACTTCATTTGATTTTATGGAAACACTTAAGATCCCACATTTTACCTTCTAATGGTAATAAAATATCCACCCTATCTTCAACTCTATTTATGGTACGGCTCCCCACGATTAATCCGAAAAGCCCGATAAATTTGTTCCACCAGAATAAGACGCATTAACTGATGAGGAAACGTCATTTTCGAGAACGATAGCTTCTCGTCCGCTCGCTTCATCACCGCGTCACTCAATCCGAGTGATCCGCCGATGACGAAGGTGACTTTGCTTTTTCCATAAGTAGCCAGCTTATCTATTGTATCGGCTAGTTCTTCGGATGTTTTCATTTTTCCTTCGATGGCGAGGGCGATGACGTGGGCGTCGGGGCTGATTTTTGATAGGATGCGGTCGCCTTCTTTGTCTTTTATGATTTTCATGTCCTGGTCGCTTAGGTTTTCCGGCGCTTTTTCGTCCGGGAGTTCGATGATGTCGATTTTTGCGTAGGCCGAAAGTCGTTTCGTGTATTCTTCAATGCCTTGCTTGAGGTATTTTTCTTTTAGTTTTCCGATTGTCACAATATTGATATTCACAGGTCATCCCCACTTTAAAAACAAGTTATTCATATATGTTGTCCACAATTGTGGATATCTTTTCTGTATTTTGTGTAAGATCATTCGTTCCCCACTATATATACTGCGGGGTCTCCACATAATTCACAGGCTGTGGATAAACTGTTAGTATGTTCGATTTTTCTGATTTCGGGCGGCAGCTCGTGGTCGTCTATGTACATATCCAGCACGGTTTCGATGTGTTCTTCACAGGAATAATACGTTTGTTTCATGTTCAAATCCTCCGATGGTTTCTTGCATTTTTGCAAATATTCTCTTCCCAATATAACCTATTTATTCACATGTTAGTAGTGCTTCGGGCTGGGTTTTATCCACAAATCGACAAACAAGCTGTTGATGACTCTATTTCGCTCGTATGTTAATTTGGAGGTAATCGATGTTTGGGGAGGTCTGCATTTGCGCTTCAAGTGGGTTTGGCTTTTTGTGATCATGTTACTGCTTGCTGGATGTCAGCCGTCTTATTGGGTGTTAGAGAAGGATCGGTGAAGACAGTTCAGAGCTAGAATTGTATGCAAATGATCTTCAAACACATGATGACGTAAAAGGGTATCAAGTCTTCACTATTTCAGAAGGCAAAAAAATGGTTGTGGTTTCTCTCGGAAGCAGCGAGAAAGAAATGAAGCTTGAGGTGTCAGGCGTCAAATATTCACCTAAAGAAACGATTGTAACTGTGAAGCGAAAACCAGCTCCCAAAGCAAAAGAGAAAAACCCTTATATTCTGATTGGTCTGGATAAAATCGAAGGGGATTTAATTGTCCAGGACGAATCAGGAGATCGCTTTGAAGAAACCGATTATCAGCAATAAAGCCGGCGTTATGAGAACGTCCGGCTTTTTCTTTTACTTCAGCATCCCGTGCGGGTCGATGACGAATTTTTTGGCCGCTCCTTTGTCAAAGTCGCTGTAGCCGTTTGGCGCATCGTCCAGAGAAATCACAGTGGCGTTGACGGCTTTTGCGATTTGCGCCCTGCCGCTCAGGATCGCTTTCATCAAGTTGCGGTTGTATGTCATAGCGGGTGTTTGCCCGGTGACGAAGGTGTGGGCTTTGGCCCAGCCGAGTCCAAAGCGGATTTTTAAAGAGCCTGTTTTGGCGTCCGCATCCTTTGCACCGGGATCTTCGGTCACGTATAAGCCTGGAATACCGAGACTTCCGCCGACCTGGGTGACATCCATGATCGAGTTCAGTACGGCGGCCGGCGCTTCTCCTTGGCTGCCGTGTCCGGATGCTTCAAAGCCGACACAGTCCACTGCGGCATCAACGGTTGGTTCACCTAGTATTTGTTCAATTTGTTCGCCGAGGCGGTCGTGTTTTTGCACGTTGACCGTTTCACAGCCAAAGCTTCTGGCCTGTGCCAGTCTGTCTTCATTCAAATCGCCTACAATCACTGTGGAAGCGCCAAGGAGCTGGGCGGAGTGCGCGGCGGCTAAGCCGACAGGTCCCGCTCCTGCGATATAGACGGTCGACCCTGTTTGCACACCCGCTGTATATGCCCCGTGAAATCCGGTCGGAAAAATGTCAGACAGCATGGTTAAATCAAGAATTTTATCTAACGCCTGTTCTTTATCCGGGAAGACCAACAGCTGAAAATCGGCGTACGGCACCATGACGTATTCCGACTGCCCGCCGACCCAGCCGCCCATATCGACGTAACCGTAAGCCGATCCCGGCCGGTCCGGATTGACATTCAGGCACACATGCGTTTTCTGCGTTCTGCACATCACACAGCGTCCGCAGGCAATGTTGAAGGGCACTGATACAATGTCGCCTTTTTTGATAAATTCAACGTCCCGCCCCGTTTCAATGACTTCTCCCGTAATTTCATGCCCGAGCACCAAGCCTTCAGGCGCCGTCGTGCGGCCTCTGACCATGTGCTGATCGCTTCCGCAAATGTTTGTGGTAATTACCTTCAAAATAGCCCCGTGCTCACATTTCCGGTTTACATTCGCCTTCGGAACGCCGGGCCCGTCCCTCAAGATTAACTCCGGATAGCCGATATCCTCCACCGCCACGTTTCCTTTGCCTTTGTACACAACCGCTTTGTTTCCTGTCAACGCCATTCCTCCCATTCATGTCTTTTTGGACTCTTGGTCCTTGAACATGACTTCGGTTCGGCATGACCCTTTCCCTTTTTCACGCCTGCTTTTTCTGTATTCTTACAACAACAAATATGCCAAGAAAGCAGCCGATAATGGTTCCGATGATGTCGAACCAATCTGCTTTACCTCCGTGTAACAGGAACATCGTAGCCGCTGAAATCAGACTGATGATAACTGCCAGAAGAATGACCCGTTTGGTAAGCATGCGATTCCTCCTTCACCATATTTATTTTACAATAATTCACAATTTTAACACAAAATTAATTTTAAATAGAAGGAAATCCCATGAAATCTCTTGAATTTTATATTCGATTTCAAAAAAATGGGAGGGTAAAAAATGTTTAAAAAAATTGTGATTGGTACATTAGCTTTGGGAATTTCACTAGGTGTTGGGGGCACTTTTGCTAGTCCGGCTTCTGCGGCCGAAGTCTCTACACAGGAAGTCAAAGCACAGGATATCAAATATGTGACGGGTTATAAAGTGACTTACTGGGGGCTTTCTAGTTACAACGATATTCCCGACTATTATAACTACTCAAGTGGCGGTTATAAAGGAACATTGGAACTTTATAATTTCGAGCCACGTTCAGATGGAGGCTGGACAGCATTCTATCAAGGATATGTATCAAATTAAACAACAGAAAAAGAGACTTCCTGCAAGTCTCTTTTTCGTATTTCCTGAGAAATAATGTGACAATACTTGCCGCCTAAAACTCTTTCATCACCTCAAAATCATACAGCTTCAAATGACTCTTCGGCGCCACGATCTCCTTTACCTTCCCGATCTCTTTTTCCTTCACTTTCTTTCCGGTTTTCAGGCTGTATTGTTCAATGTATGCAGGCTGGTTGTAGGTGTATGTGAACAAATAGAGGCTGCTGCCTTTTTGTGTGATTTCTTTGAAATCGGCCTTCATTTTTTCTGGGGAAAGGGCGAAAGCAATCCGGCTTTTTCCTGTCTTTGCATCGATCTTGTATACCTTTCCGAAGCCGTCAATGAAATACAGGGACCCCTGATACGGGAAAAAGCTTTTTTTGAAGCTGAACGGCATAGAGCTGTATATGGTTTGCTCGTCGTTTTTGTATTCGACGATATCGTAAAGCTCCACGTTACCGTTTTTCTTATTAATTTTCACCATTTGATAGAGATTGCTGGCTTTTTGCCCCCGAACCATCACATATACAGCTTGATCGTCCGCAGCAAGCTGAGATTCGATTGAGGCTCCTTCCCGATACTGCCATTCAGTGATGGTTTGATATGTGAGCTTCTTTTGATCGGCTTGAATCTGAAGGAGCTGATAGCCTTTCTCGTCGTCTGTCGGGACAAGTGCGTAAATGGCGCCATCGTGAAAACCCGAGGCTCGGATGTAGTAGGGGATGACGTCTTTTTTCCACTCTCCGTCCATCTGGCGGTACAGCTCTGAGCGGTATCCGTCTCCCTTTTTGTCATAGCCGGAGTTGTAGAGGGTATAAAAACCGTTCGTATTTTGCAGAAAGCCCGCGCTGTCGCCTGTATGCTGATAGGCTCTTTTATGGGAGTGCAGTCCATCTTTGATCGTGAAAATCGTGTTTTTATCCTCCAGCATCACACTGTCGTCATGAACCTTGGCGGAACCCAGCTCAAGGCCCTTCATCTTAAATGAAGACAGAGACCCGTCTTTGCTGATAAACAGGGCATAGCTTTTCCCGCCGCCGAATGCATCCTGATCCGCAGAGGTTGAGACATACAGCAGAATGTCCTTGCCGTCCAGAAAATCAGGGTCTCGGAGATCCTGCTGACTCACGGCTTTATGGCTTTTTAGAGGAGAAACGAAGACAACTAATGCGATTCCTGCGAGCATCAGCAAGGCGATGGTGATCATCCACTTTTTCATATCCGCTCCTTAATGGATCGTCATGACGGTTGTCGTATAGGAAGAACTTGTGATGTCGCGCGGGTAAACGCCTAACCCTTTATTGCTGTCGATATCAATGCCGGCCTTGAGCAAAAATGCGGACCACAGGAGCTTGGAGCAGTTTTTGGCGCCGTCATGGCCGGTATTTCTGTTATTGACGAAGTTAAACGAGTATGAGTCGCCGACTTTCGATACCGCCCAGTCGGCAGCGGATGTTTTTTGTGAAGAAGTGACATTGACTGTCTGTACGATGGAGTTGTCTTCCACGTCTCTGGCGTTATAAGCAATTTGTCTGACGCCGTCGCTTGGAACAGATTCAACAATTTTGTCAGCGGCGGAGTACATACCGACGTGGCCATGGTTGTAGTAGGCTGTGTAGGAGTTGGTGTAGTAGATGTTTCCTTTCGAGCTTGTGGGAAGTTTTTTCGTACCGGATGAGCCGCCCATCATGGACATGCCGCTTTCCTTGGCGAGCTGGTCTCCTTCTGCTTTATCGGCGGTGATTTCATTGTAAAACTGTTTGAGAATGACATCGGTCTTTACGCGCTGCTGTTTGGCAATCTGGCTGGCGGATTTTGTGATTTCTTCTGGGGTCGTGCCTGGCTGAAGCGCTGCGATTTCTTCAGCATAGTTCGTGGCCTTCACAGCTTTGGCGGGAGAAATAAACAGGCTGCTGCACATTGTAAGCGCTACCAAACCAATAAACATTTTTCCCTTAATACTCATAACATCTCCTCTTTTCATGTGTGTTAGGAAAGATGATTTCCTTTATCAACATTATATTAGGGAAGTGTGGAAGGTATCTAGGTGATTTACAGAATTTTTAGAAATCATTTACAGGAAGGTTATCTCACAAAAAAAGGCCTTCCCCAGGCCTAGAGCTTCTTACTCATGATTACATCAGTCTCCTGAAATCCAGCCCGCTCATACAGCTGCCTTGCCGTCTCATTATGAGCAAATACGTGAAGAGACAGCTTTCGAATGCCCATGTTTCCCGCCATCTCATCCAGTGCGTTCAAGGCTTGCTTCGCGAAACCTTTTCCCCGATATGATTCATACAGCCCGAAATCGTAAATAAACGCTTCCTGCTGCGGGTGTTCCGGTTCTGCGTGAATCCAGAGCCAGCCAGCCGTTTCCTTTCCGTTCAGGATGATACTCCACAAATGGTGATGATGCGTTTGCAGCCCATTCGGCAGCAAATCAGAAAAAGTCTGTTTGGACAAAAGCATGGCTTCATCAGGGAGCCACGATCCTGCCTTTACCTTTTCTTTTGCATAATGCTTAGTCGTGTATGTCAGATAGGATCGAAATTCTTCGATCTGCATGGGGGTTAGCGTGATGGTCATATCGCCTCTCCTTTATTTATTGACTAGAGGATTTTACATAAAATAGAAAGAGGTGTTACTATCAAGATAAGCAAATAGATTGATAAATGAATAGAGAAGGGAGTTTCAAATGAATAAGATTGCACCCGCAGAAATCGCTAACATGCTCAACGATTGGTACCTTGCGATCAAGAAACATGAAGTTGAAGAGTCCGCCCGTATCTTTGAAGAAGTGAAGCCTTTATTGGATGATATGGAAGAGGATCAGGAGGTGCTTGCCTACTTCTCCTTATTAGAATTGCGCCATAAAGTATTGCTTCATGAAGCGAGAGGGCTGGGCTTTGAGCATGAGGAGTCTCCTCATATGAATGCTACGTCAGACATGCTGAAATATTACTTTTTTCTGTTTGAAGGCATGTATGAAGCCTATAAAAATAATTATGAAATTGCCATCGGGCTCTATAAAGAAGCGGAGCAGTATCTCAGCAACATCCCCGATCCGATCGAAAAAGCCGAATTTCATCTGAAGGTCGGCAAGCTCTATTATAAGCTGGGACAAAATATTGTGTCTCTCAACCATACAAGGCAAGCGGTCAAAACGTTCAGAGAAGAAACGGATTACAAAAAGAAACTCGCCTCCGCATTAATTACGATGTCAGGCAATTTTACCGAGATGAACCAGTTTGAAGAGGCGGAAACCTATTTGGATGAAGCCATTCGCATGACGAGAGAATTACAGGACTATTTTTTTGAAGCCCAGCTTTTACATAACTTTGGGCTTCTCCATGCTCAAAGCGGCAAATCAGACAAGGCCATCTCAACATTAGAAGAGGCTTTACAGAACGAAGAGTACGCCCGATCTGCCTATTACTATCATTCTGTTTACTTGCTGATACGAGAGCTGTTTAAGATTGAAAAGAAAGAACATGCCCTAGCTTATTACCAAAAATTGAAGGAAAAATTCAATACTGAGCCGAATAAGATATGTGAGGCAAAAATCGATATTTTATATGCCATTTACGCAGAAGGAGGTCATGCGGAAACGTTTCACTTATGCAAAGAACATATGGGTGTGTTGATGTCGGAGAGAGAATACGACAGTGTAAGAGAACTTTCCATTTTGGCTGGCGAACGGTATAGGGAAAATGAGCTTTATAAAGAAGCTGCCCACTTTTTTTATGAAGCGTTACAGATTGAAGAACTCATTAAACAAACGGAGGTTATGTAAATGAAAAAGTTTCTAATTGGCGCAGGCGTTGCAGCAGTGATTTTATCCGGCTGGTTTATTGCAGATCACCAATCACACTCACAAGAGATGAAAGTCGCTGAGAAAATGATTGGATAATAAAGAAAACCCCCGCTGGGATGCGGGGGTTTTCACATGTCTACAGCAATTTCTTCCCTAGCAGGGATTCTACGAGCTCTACTGCTGTTTGGCCAGTCTTGTTTTCGTGATCAAGAATCGGGTTGACCTCAACAAATTCAGCTGAGGTAATGATGCCTGCGTCATACAGCATTTCCATAGCCAGGTGGCTTTCGCGGTAACTGATGCCGCCGACGACAGGGGTTCCGACACCCGGTGCGTCGTTTGGATCAAGTCCGTCCAGATCGAGGCTGAGATGGACGCCGTCGCAGTCTGATAAATAATCGAGGGTTTCTTCGATCACCTTTGTCATGCCGAGGCGGTCGATTTCGTGCATGGTGTACACCTTCATGCCGCTTTCCTTAATATACTGGCGCTCTCCTTCATCAAGTGACCGGGCGCCGATAATGACGACATTTTCCGGTTTGATTTTAGGCGCATACCCTTCAAGGTTCACCAGTGACTCGTGTCCGATGCCGAGGCTGACGGCCAGCGGCATGCCGTGAATATTGCCTGAAGGTGATGTTTCTAGTGTATTCAGGTCACCGTGCGCGTCATACCAGATGACGCCGAGCTTATCGTAATGCTTCGCTGTACCTGCGAGCGTGCCGATCGCGATACTGTGATCGCCGCCCAGGACAAGCGGGAATTTTTTCTCTTCAATGACGGTGTTCACCTTTTGAGCGAGCTTTTCGTTTCCTGCCAGCACGGAATTTAGGTTTTTCAGTTCTTCATCGTTTTTGATCTTTTCACGGCTGATCGGAATGTCACCGAGATCTTCAACCGTATAACCCATTTCTGACAGCCTCTCAATCAAATGGGCATACCGGATGGCACTCGGGCCCATATCCACTCCGCGTCGTGCTTGTCCTAAATCCATTGGCATTCCAATAACCGAAATCGTTTTATCCATCTGTGATTCCACCTCAACATATAAGATAATGTCCTATGCGGGTTCTAACAAAGATGACTTGCGGACAACGTTTTTAAAGCTCTAGCTGACGATTTGCCTGCTTGCGTTTTTTAATGACAACATGATAAATGATGTAGCAAATGACCATAAACGGCACTCCGCAATACAGCGCGATACGCTGCTCCGGATCAAACGCGAGACTGATGAGAACGACTGTATTTAACGTCAGGCCGATCAGCGGAAGCACCGGGTATAGCGGTGTTTTAAATTTTAGATCTTCTATCTTGCCGCCTTCACGGATATATTTGCGTCTGAACCTGATTTGGGAAAGTGAAATCGCGATCCAGCCGACCTGTGCGCTCATGCCCGCCAAGGATAGAAGCACCATATACACGGTTTCGGCCGCCGCTACTTTTGACAGAAGCGACAGGCAGGCTACAGCCATCGTTACAATTAACGCGTTCAGCGGCACACCTCTTTTATTTGTTTTGCCGAGCGCTTTGAAGGCCTGTCCTTCATTCGCCATCGCGTACAGGATACGAGTCGATGCGTATAAACCTGAATTCGCAACGGATAGCAGCGCGATTAAAATAACAAAGTTCATAATATCAGCGGCATATGGAATTCCGATTTGCTCAAATACGGCAACAAACGGACTTTCCACAACACCCGCCTGTTTCCACGGAATCATGCCGGCAATGACAATGATTGAAAGAACAAAGAAGACAAGTGTTCTCCATACTGTCTGTTTGATGGACCGCGGAATCGTTTTTTCAGGGTTTTCACTTTCTCCGGCTGCAACCCCGATCAGCTCAGTTCCCTGGAATGCGAAGTTCACGGTAATCATCGTTATCAATATTGCCTTTATGCCGTTCGGGAATAACCCATCTTCATAAAAATGCGTCAGAAACGGCGCTTGCTCTCCGCCTTTTAGGTCAATGAAGCCGAACATAGCGGCTCCGCCGAGAATAATAAATAAAAGGATAATCAATATTTTAATGCCGGAAAACCAAAATTCAGATTCTGCAAAGGCTTTCGCGGTTATTGCATTTAAGGTAAACATTAGGGCCGCAAAGACCAGACACCAAATCCAGACATCAACGTGCGGAAACCAGCGGAGCATCAGCTGCCCCGCTGACAAAAATTCTATTGCGCATGTAACTGCCCAGCCGAGCCAGTACAGCCAGCCGAACGCAAATCCGAAGGCCGGGCTGATAAATTTTGTCGCATAGGTCTGGAAGGACCCCGATACAGGAAAGGCGACCGCAAGCTCCCCTAAGCAGAGCATGGTCAAAAACATGATAAAGCCGCCCACTAAATAAGACAGAACCGCGCCGAGCGGTCCCGCTTGGTTAATGGTAAACCCGGTTCCCAGGAAGAAACCGGTTCCGATCACTCCGCCCAATGAAATCATAAACAAGTGGCGAGATTTCATTGTCCGCTGGAGCTGATTTCCGTTATCTTGGTTCGTATTCACATTCTGCACCCCTTCAGCAACTTGTATTGGATCTAAGCTGGAACATCTATCGTGATGCGTATCCCAGTTTGCTGTCCAAAGAGTCTCTATCTATTTAATATAAAATTCACTTCTTCTCATAAAGATACATTATACTAAAATACTGTAGCTGAGCAAATAGGGAGTGCTAATTTTTCTGTTGTAAATTTATACAAACGAAGTGAATATCCCGCCATGATGCGGATTTATGCCTTTTGCAGCACATGCTTAATTTTTTCAATCGCCCAATCCAAATCCTTTTTGGAAATGATTAATGGCGGTGCAAAACGAATGACGGTATCATGCGTTTCCTTGCATAAAAGTCCTTCATCTTTTAAACGCTCACAATATGGACGCGCCGCTTCCGTCAGTTCCACACCGATAAACAGCCCTCTGCCGCGGACTTCTTTAATGATTGGGTTATCAACGCTCTCCAGCTCTTGTTTAAAATACTCTCCAAGCTCAAGAGAACGCTCCGCCAGCTTTTCATCTTCCAGCACTTCCAGTGAGGCGATGGACACCGCACATGCCAGCGGATTTCCGCCAAATGTGGAGCCGTGTGAGCCCGGGTTAAACACGCCTAAAACGTCCCGGTCCGCCGCAATGCATGAGATCGGGAACACACCGCCGCCAAGCGCTTTCCCCAAAATGTACATATCAGGATTAATGCCATCCCAGTCACAAGCGAATGTCTTGCCTGTACGTCCGAGACCCGTCTGAATTTCATCGGCAATCAACAGCACATTCTCTTCCTTACAAATCGCCGCCGCTTCCTGCAAAAATCCTTCAGGCGGAATCACAATGCCCGCTTCACCTTGAATCGGTTCAAATAAGAATGCCGCTGTGTTTGGCGTAATCGCCTGGCGCAGCGCTTCCGCATCTCCGTAAGGGATTAGTTTGATTCCCGGAAGCATCGGGCCGAACCCTCTTTTATACTCTTCTTCAGAAGAAAGAGAAACCGCCAGCATCGTCCGGCCATGGAAATTTCCAACGCACGCAATGATCTCCGCCTGATTGTCCGCCACGCCCTTTACTTCATAAGCCCAGCGTCTCGCTGCTTTCACCGCAGACTCAACCGCTTCAGCCCCCGTATTCATTGGCAGAATCATTTCTTTGCCCGTCAGCTTAGCCGCCTTTTCGTAAAACGGTCCGAGCTGATCGTTGTGAAACGCGCGAGACGTCAGCGTGATTTTATCAGCCTGATCCTTTAACGCCTGAATGATCTTCGGATGTCTGTGCCCCTGGTTCACCGCAGAATAAGCACTCAGCATATCCATATATTCATTGCCTTCCGGGTCCTTTACCCAAGCACCCAGCGCTTCAGAAATAACAATTGGCAGCGGATGATAATTGTTGGCACCGTAATGAGACGTCTGATCAATAATTTCTTTGGATTTTGATAAAGCTGGCATATTTGAATTCCCCCTTGTTTTCTGTTTCAACACTATATCCTGCTTTCCCTTTTTATAAATGCAAGTTTCGTGCCAACTCGCACATTCGTGTATTTTCTACAGTATTCGAGGGAAGGGTGCAAAAATATTCAGATATTTCGCGCGAAATTTTCATAAAGTGCAAAATTCTTTTGCATATCCTCTCTATTCTTTTATAAAATAGAAGCAATATTAAGAAAATAAATGAGGGAGGTTTATACTTGGTGAAAGACAGCGAATTCCTCACAGTAGTGTTTCAGAGCATTTTGGATGAAATTGATGTCGGCCTGCACGTCGTGGACGAGCATGGAAACACGATTGTTTATAACAACAAAATGATGCAAATTGAAGATATGGAGAAGCAGGACGTCTTAAATAAAAACCTGATGGATGTATTTATGTTTTCGAAGCAGCAGGACAGCACACTTGTGCAAGCCCTCCAGGAAGGCAAAACGATCAAAAATGTAAAGCAGAGCTATTTCAACAATAAAGGCCAGGAAATCACGACAATCAATCATACATATCCGATCGTCCAAGACGGCAACATCAAAGGGGCTGTCGAAATTGCCAAGGACGTGACAAAGCTGGAACGCCTGATCAGAGAGAATATGCATAAAAAAGGAAACGCGACTTACACATTTGACAGCATTCTCGGCACCAGTCCGGCGATTCAGGATGTCATCGAAAACGCCAAGCGGGCGACCCGCACGTCTTCATCGGTTCTTCTCGCAGGTGAAACCGGGACGGGAAAAGAACTGTTCGCACAAAGTATCCATAACGGCAGCGACCGATCAAGCGGCCCGTTTATTTCTCAAAACTGTGCGGCTTTGCCTGACAGCCTGGTGGAAAGCATCCTGTTCGGTACGAAAAAAGGCGCGTTTACAGGTGCCGTTGACCAGCCTGGCCTGTTTGAGCAAGCCCATGGCGGCACACTTCTGTTAGATGAAATCAACTCACTGAATTTGAGCTTGCAGGCAAAATTGCTGCGCGCCCTGCAAGAACGGAAAATCAGACGCATTGGTTCGACCAAGGATACACCGATTGACGTGCGCATTATCGCCACGATGAACGAAGACCCGATTGATGCCATTGCGGGAGAACGAATGCGCAAGGACTTGTATTACAGGCTGAGCGTCGTGACACTGATCATCCCGCCGCTTCGGGAACGCAAAGAGGACATTTTGCTTCTCGCGTCAGAGTTCATCCAGAAAAACAACCACCTGTTTCAAATGAATGTCGAACATATCAGTGAAGATGTGAAGCAATTTTTCTTATCCTACGATTGGCCGGGAAATATTCGCGAGCTTGAGCATATGATCGAGGGCGCGATGAATTTCATGACAGATGAACAAACGATTACGGCCAACCATCTGCCATATCAATACCGCATGAAAATCAAGCCGGCAGACATCTCGAAGCCGGAACCCGCAGGGCATCAGCCCGCCGCTGATTTGAAAGAAAAAATGGAGAGCTTTGAAAAATATGTGATCGAAAACATCCTTAGAAAACACGGCCATAACATTTCAAAAACCGCTCAGGAGCTCGGCATCAGCAGACAAAGCCTGCAATACCGGCTGAAGAAGTTTTCTCTGCACGCAAAATAAACCTATGTACATCATTAAAATAACAACCAGTAATCATACAGAACAAACCATTAAAATAAACGCTGAAAATGGAAAGCTGACAAGCCCTTACACGCTGTTTCACGTGTAACATCCATCTTGTATTTTCTTCATATTCGATCTTTTTTTTGAAATGGAACGGGCGTGATCCCGTTCCGTTTTTTTGCATAAAAAAACAGCCTGGCATCAGTGCCAGACTGCTTGTATTAACTTCCTAACTGATCTGCGGAGGACAGCTTCACTTCAACGGATTTTTCTTTTCCGCCGCGGTAAAACGTCACCTTCACCCGATCACCGACTCTTTTCTGATAAAGCCGCTTCCGAAGATCCACAATATCATTTATTTTTTGCCCGTCAAATTCAGTGATGACATCCAGCTCCTTGAGTCCCGCTTTTCCGGCAGGTGATAAGGCATCTACACCCATTATCACAGCTCCGTTGGTCACATGTTTAGGAAGCTTCAGCGTTTCGTCCCAATGGTAGCTTGCGATATCATTTAACGATTTCATTTCAATACCAAGGAACGGACGTTTCACTTTGCCGTATTTCTCTATATCCTCTATCACCGGGATCACAAGCTTAGATGGAATGGACAGGCCAATCCCTTCAACCGCTGACTCCGCGATTTTCATTGAATTGATGCCAATGACTTTTCCGTCCATATTCAACAAAGCTCCGCCGCTGTTCCCCGGGTTAATGGCTGCATCGGTTTGCAGCACCTCTGCATTCCAGTCAGGCTGACCGTCATCATTGGAATCAACCGGAATCGCCCTCTCTGTTCCCGATATGACGCCCTGTGTGACAGAGCCTGCAAATTCAAGGCCTAACGGATTGCCGATCGCAATTACCGGTTCCCCAGATTTTACTTTATCTGAATTGCCAAAATCAGCGACAGCTTTGATTTTATCGCTTTTCACCCGCAAAACGGCAAGATCCATCAGCTGGTCGCTGCCGACAAGCTCAGCAGACACACGCGAACCGTCTTTTAAACTGATTTCAATTTGGGAAGCGCCCTCGATCACATGATGGTTGGTCACGACATAAGCAGAGTGGTCATTTTTCTTATAGATGACGCCTGAGCCGCTCCCAGCCTCACCGCTTTCTCCCCAAATATCTGTTTTTTGAATGTTTACGACACCGACAACAGCCGGCGACACATTGCTGACAATCTGAGTGACAGCGTTGTTCACACTGACATTCACTGTTCGAATTGATTCCCGGCCGTTGGTCTGCTGCTGATCCGCCTCGCCCGTATCAAACCCCTCATTTGAAAGGTACGGCATAATAAACGCCATCAATACAGCGCCGACAATCACCCCAATCAGGCTTGAAAGAAAATAACCTTTTTTGCTTCTCTTCGGCTGTTCAGGAGTATTATGTTCTTCCTCACGCTCGTAATCCACCATATTCCATCCTTTCAGAGAACGTTGATATGGTTATATTGTGGATTAGAAACTCCTATAATAGTCATGTTACACAAGAAAAAATTATACAGCGCAAAGCGGAGTAGCCTTTTTCGGATCGGTATCAAACAAATCAAATGTTTCGCCTGTCACAAATCCTTTAGAAGCCAATGTCTGCTGGACCGACATTCTGGCCAGCTCTTTCATATTGTTGTCCTGACTCAAATGAGCGAGGTAGATACGAGACGTCTCGTCGCCGATGACATCCGTCATCGCCAACGCAGCATCTTCATTTGAAACGTGCCCGACGTCACTTAAAATCCGCCGCTTAATGCTCCAAGGGTATCTTCCCATTTGCAGCATGCCGACATCATGATTGCTTTCAAAAACGAACACATTCGCCGAGCGGATAATGCCCTTCATCCGGTCGCTGACATACCCTGTATCTGTCATTAACGCGAGCTTGCGCCCATTACAATGAAACACATAAAACATGGGCTCTGCCGCATCATGAGAGACGCCAAACGATTCTACATCAAGTCCGCCAAACGACTTCACCGTCTCCATCGGAAACTCAAACTTTTGATCGGTATCAATTTTGCCGATCTGGTTCTCCATCGCCTTCCACGTCTTCTCGTTCGCATAGATCGGAAGCTTGTACTTTCTGGCGATAACGCCGAGGCCTTTAATATGGTCACTATGCTCATGCGTCACAAAAATGCCGTCCACATCATCCAGCTTACGTCCGATTTGCGCCATTAATCCATCCATGGCTTTCCCGCTCAAACCGGCGTCCACTAAAAACGCGTGATCCTCTGTTTCCAGGTAAAACGCATTTCCCGTACTCCCGCTCGCAAGAACGCTAAATTGCAAGCTCATTTCAGTTCACTCCATTATTTTGATTGATCTGTATCTAAAATCGTACTCTCCAAAGCATTCACAGTAAAATACTCTTGCACTTTCTTTTTCTCGCCGTTCACTTTTTTATCATACTCCACCGTAACTCTCCATACCGGAGCCAGCACCTGCGTGCTTGTCAGCGGATATTGCGCCACATAGCCGAATTTCACACTCTTTATGGTGCAGTATTCTTTTAATTGATTTTGATAGTACAATAATTCAACCGCATCAAGCTCAGTAATTAAGTTTTCCTTCTGAATCTGTTTAAAGGTTTCAAGCGTCGACTGCTCGTATGACACAACCTCGTTTTTATCGTTTAAGTGCAAAATTACTTGTCCGATCATATTAGAGGAGTTGTCAGTCTTCTGATAAATGTAATGGCCTTCATACGTTTGGAAGTAAATGATTTCTTTTTTAGATTTATCCACCTTCCAAAGCTTATATTTTTCACCATCTTGAATTTTAGAAGACACAAGCGCCTGTGCATCGTCCTCTATGTTTTTCTTTGAAAGGGCTATCGGGCTCGTAAACTTCATCTTTAGGTTCGTTACTTTATGATCATCACTAGGCATATCCATCATAGGCTTTTGATCCTTGAGTGATTCAATATCATCCTTCGTGAAGACTTTTTGATTCGCTGTGATCCGATAGCCTTCTATCGCTTCTTTATCCAGACCTTCATACGTGATATGGTCTGCCTTCATGTCATGCTCTACATCATTTTTAATGACTTCATATTCTTTACTATTAGATCGCTTCTCAAAAAACTGATAGCCTAAGAAAATATCTAAAATGAGGAAGGCAACGATGAAGATTGTTTTTGTCTTATTCCACTCCATTGTCTGCCCCCTCCTTCGTCAATAATTCCTTCGTAATCGGCACCATTTTTCCGTTTATTTTCATAGTCCAAACCGGTTCAAGCTCAACAAGAGGATCATCGTTGGTTGATGTTGAAATCATCTGATACGCAGGGAAAATCTGATCAATTTTGTCCGTATCATACGCCGTTTGTTTGGACAGAAGGGCCCTCACTTCCCTGCCGCTCATCAGCTGTGTCTCACTTGTTTTAATCGGATTCGTTCCAAGACTGTAGTTCGGCCGTTTATAGCTGAGAATATCGTCATTGGCCCATTGGACGGTGATTGCCGAAGTTCCGCCAAACGGTTTAGACATGCTGTTAATGACCGGGAGCTGATCCATAAAGATATAGAAGCTCAGCTGCTGGCTGTCGTTGATATTAAAAAATTGATAGTGATCCGTCCAGCTTCCTGTATCCTCTAGGTACTTCTGGCTCTTTTTGATTAATTCACCTGTTTGATACGAAGTGCTCTGCACTAAATTACGCTGCTGGAATTGAACCTGCCGCTGGGTCAGGCTGACATCTAAACGGCTGATGCCGTCCGTCAGTACATTTCTGTTATTATAATTCGAATCTTCTCTTACAATGCTCGGATCGCTGAACAGCGCTTGTTTAAAAGTGTTTGTTTTAATTGATTCCGTAACAAATTCCTTTTTATCCATCGTAAGCGATTTGTTCGGAAGCAAAAACTCTTTCTTTGTGCCGATCGAGAACAAGCTGTACGCAGGCATATTTGATTCTTTGTTTTTTAAATCGTTCATGATATTCCGGTAGTTTGCTGATTCAACCGTCACTTCCAGAATAAGCTGCTTGCTGTAAGATACCAAATAAATCTTCTTATTCGTTTTTGTTTCATCGAATGGGATCATAATATGATCAAACGAGCTGTATTCAAACGATTGATTGGACCATTTAAACAGCGTTTGAATAATATCAATAGGTATCGTGTCACTGAATTGCAGATCAAGCTTGGCAGCAGAACCGCCTCTTCCATAAAACCAGCTCTTAAATCCGGCCTTATCATATTGATCCGATATATCTTTAATGCCTTTTACATCCCAATGTGGCAAATCTGACCAGACTTCATCATAAAGCGTTTCATCATCGACCTTATAATGAGCACCGTCATCATGAATAAACATTTCCCGCGGTTTTACCGTTTCAGACAGCTTTTGGGTATTTTTTTCAATTTTATGCTTCTCACGCACCGTAGACTCTGCTGATGACGAGTCTTCAGAAAAATTAGGCTGAAATGTCCATATGCTCCATGTAAAAACAAGACTGATGACGACGAGTACCGTAAGTAATATTGTTTTTATATTTTCACGCTTCATCCCAATCATCCTCTTGTTCCTCTTTATATGGAAGAGTAAAAGTTATCGTTGTGCCTTTTCCTTCTACACTGTCTGCCCAAATATCTCCGCCGTGTGCCTGAACCATTTCCCTGGCAATAGCAAGCCCCAGACCGGTCCCGCCGAGCTTTCTCGTTCTCGCTTTATCAACCCTGTAGAAGCGGTCAAAGACTTTTTCGACATCCTTTTTCGGAATCCCGATCCCTTCATCCTTAACGCTGATATAGAGAAGTTCTTCCTCTTCATTTACGTCAATCGAGAAGGTGACATGTCCGCCTTCAGGTGAGTATTTTAAAGCGTTGGAAATAATATTATCGAGCACCTGCGTAATTTTATCCTGGTCAATCTCCACATACAGGTTTCTGTCCGGCAGATTGCGGATAAATTCCACATGCTGTTCCTTCGTCATTTCAAAACGATCAATGATGAGCGACATAAATCGGACGATTTGAATCCACTCACGATTAAATTGATAATCCTTGCTGTCAAACTTAGAAAGCTGAAGCAAATCGTTTACAAGCCGAATCATCCGCTCTGTTTCATTCTGTGTCACCATTAAGAAACGCGGTGCAATGTCCTTATTTTCCCACGCGCCTTCAGCTAACGCCTCTAAATAACTGCGCATGGTCGTAAGCGGCGTCCGCAGCTCGTGTGATACATTCGCTACAAACTCTCTGCGCTCCTGGTCAATTTTCTCCTGCTCGGTTACATCGTAAATGACAGCAATTAAACCGTCGATTTTGCCATGCTCCCTTTGAATCACGGAGAAATTGACACGAAGCACTGTCAATTCATCGTCGCGCTCAATTTCGAGCAGCATAGAGTCCTGCTGTTCGACTAAATCTTCAAAAGTATAATTCTCTTGAATCCCCAGCAAGCTTGTAATCGGCATTTCTAAGGCTGTTTCACGTGAAACGTTCAGCAGCTCCAGCGCCGGGCTGTTCAAGAGAATAATCGCGCCGTTTCGGTTTGTGGCAATAACGCCATCCGTCATATAGGCAATAACAGAGGAAAGCTTTCTGCGTTCACCCTCTGTCATTGCCTGAGCATCTTCAAGCTCTCTCGTTAAGTGATTAAACGTTGTGGCGAGCTGTCCAATTTCATCATGTCCGTACTTTCTAACCTTCCTGGAGAAATTCCCTTTCGCAAGCTCCATTGCCTGCTTCCTCATATCTGAAAGCGGGTGGGTAATGGTTCTGGCCAGAAAAATACCGAGGAGGGCTGTCAAAACGAGGGCCAAACCAGTGCCGGAGGCCAGTATCGTGTTGATGGTCTTCATTTGGCCAAAGACATCTTCCATGCTCGCTACTACATAAATCGCTCCGACAACCTCTTGGTTTTCAGTCGTAACGGGCTTTGCGGAAATGAGGACTCTTATTTTGCTTTTCGGGTCATAATATTTTCTAGAATAAGACTGTTTAGTAGAAAAAATTCTTTTAAAAATGAGATCCGTCGTTTGTTTCCCTGCAACTTCTTCTCCATATGGCCTTGAAGAGCCAACCACTTCATAGCTTTTATCAACAAAACTAATTTCCCGAATCTCATCACTCTTCGTGAAGTCATTCAAAATACGGCTGACATCATCCTTAATGACGGTGCTGTCATTATCACTCTTATATTCCTGCTCAATATAATAAGAAAGGTTGTCGATTCGCTGATTAAGCGATTGTTCATAAGAGGTAATCAGCGACTTCTCTACCTGATTGACAAAATACACACCAATGACTTGCATCGCGATGATAATCAAAAGCACATAAATCAAGGTAATCTTAAATTGGATCGACCGAAAAAAACCAACCTTATTCATTGGGCATTAGTCCTGTTCTGGGTTTCTCAAGTAATAACCGACGCCGCGGCGTGTGACAATCCAATTTGGATGGCTCGGGTTGTCCTCAATTTTTTCACGAAGGCGGCGCACTGTTACGTCAACCGTTCTGACATCCCCAAAGTAATCGTAGCCCCATACTGTTTGCAGCAAGTGCTCTCGAGTCATGACTTGTCCGATGTGTTTTGCCAGGTAATGCAGCAACTCGAACTCACGATGGGTTAATTCGATCGTTTCATCCCGTTTTGACACTACATACGCGTCAGGGAAGATGACGAGGGAGCCGATATGAATATCGTTGGAAGATGATTCTTCCTCCGCTGGCGCTGTTGTCAGCTGGCGGCGCAAGTTCGCTTTCACACGGGCTAAAAGCTCTCGTGTGCTGAATGGTTTCGTAACATAGTCATCCGCGCCGATTTCAAGCCCGATGACCTTATCAATTTCTGAATCCTTAGCCGTCAGCATAATGATAGGCATATCGTATTTCTTTCTGACTTCACGGCATACTTCAACGCCGTCTTTATTCGGAAGCATAATATCTAAAAGAATTAAATCAGGCTGAAGCTCTTCCACCATTTCAACGGCTTCATTTCCGTCATAGGCGCAATGCACTTCATAGCCCTCTTTTCTTAAGTTAAATTCTAATATATCTGCAATCGGTTTTTCATCATCTACTACAAGGATCTTTTTATCCATCATTTTTGATTTCCTCCTGCCGAATGGTCTTCATTTCATCTATATCACATTCGTTACATCACTTATGGCCCAAATAGAACAATGGGTCCTTGTCTATTATAACGGTTTAAGGTCAAAAGATAAAAAAAATAAAGGTTTAGAAAAAAACACATTTTTCACCTTCATCCACCAGTTGTCTATCTTTTGTCATGTTTTTCAACTTTTCTTAAAAAAGATAATTTAAATGAAACCTCCCCTCACCTGCGTGCGTCTTTTCATTGACGTCTTCTTCTTTGAACCGGCCGCAGGGCCGGTTCTCCCTTTTTCTTCCATTATAACACTCCGCATGTTTATCCTTTTTATAAAGAAAAAACGCACCTACGATTGCAGATGCGTTTGGTAAGTGGCTCGGGACGGAATCGAACCGCCGACACACGGATTTTCAGTCCGTTGCTCTACCAACTGAGCTACCGAGCCAAATGATTTATTTTTCTCTACTAAGTAAAGTAAAATGGCGGTCCGGACGGGACTCGAACCCGCGACCTCCTGCGTGACAGGCAGGCATTCTAACCAACTGAACTACCGGACCTTACAGTAATTTGTCTGGAGAGTTGTCGTGTCAACTCTCGCAGACAAATAAGGAATTTAGCAATAACGCTAAAGTAAATCAATGACCCGTACGGGATTCGAACCCGTGTTACCGCCGTGAAAGGGCGGTGTCTTAACCGCTTGACCAACGGGCCTTCACAAAAATGGTGAGCCATGAAGGACTCGAACCTTCGACCCTCTGATTAAAAGTCAGATGCTCTACCAACTGAGCTAATGGCTCTTAAGATGCCGGATTTTTCATAGAGCAAACGACTTGGATCAAGTTCTCATCTTGTACTCTATTGAAGCAGTTTCCGTAACAACGAGATTTATAATATCACGAACAAATAGAAGTGGCAATAACTTTTTTGGTTTTTTTTCATATTTTTTTCTCAGACCAACTTATCTGCAGTTTTCAAACAAAAAACAAGCCCCTGAAAACAGGGGCTTGCGGGTATTCTGCTTAGTTCGCACGGTACACGCTGCGAAGGACATTTGTCTGTGAACGGTCTGGACCGACAGAGAAAATAGAAAGTGGAATGCCTGTCAGCTGAGACACACGCTCAAGATAGTGGCGCGCGTTTTCCGGAAGCTCGCTAAGGCTCTTCGCACCTGTGATATCCTCAGTCCAGCCTGGCATTTCTTCATAAACCGGTTCACATTCTGCAAGTGCTTTAAGGCTTGCAGGGAACTCTTCGATGACTTCTCCTTTGTAACGGTAAGCCACACAAATTTTCAGTGTTTCAATACCTGTTAACACATCAATTGAGTTCAATGAAAGATCTGTGATTCCGCTGACACGGCGGGCGTGGCGGACAACGACACTGTCAAACCAGCCGACACGGCGCGGGCGGCCTGTTGTTGTTCCGTATTCACGTCCGACTTCACGGATTTGATCGCCGATTTCGTCTTTCAGCTCAGTCGGGAAAGGACCATCGCCGACACGGGTCGTATAGGCTTTTGAGACACCGACTACGTGCTGGATTTTTGTCGGGCCGACACCTGAACCGATGGTGACACCGCCGGCAACCGGGTTAGATGACGTAACAAACGGGTATGTTCCTTGATCGATATCAAGCATAACCCCTTGTGCGCCTTCAAATAACACGCGGCGTCCTTCATCTAGCGCATCATTTAAAACAACGGATGTATCGCAGACATATTTCTTAATCTGCTGTCCGTATTCATAATACTCATCTAAGATATCTTCTATTTTAAATCCTTCTGTCTCGTACATTTTCTCAAGCAGACGGTTTTTTTCTTCAAGATTGCGTTCGAGTTTCTCCGCAAACGCGTCACGATCCAAAAGATCCGCGATACGAATGCCGATACGGGCTGCTTTATCCATATAAGCAGGGCCGATTCCTTTTTTCGTTGTGCCGATCTTGTTTGCTCCTTTTCGCTCTTCTTCCACTTCATCCAACTTCAAATGATACGGCAGAATCACGTGAGCTCTGTTGCTGATTCTCAGGTTATCTGTACTGACGTTGCGCTCATGAAGATACGCAAGCTCTGTGACTAATGCTTTTGGATCTACAACCATTCCGTTTCCGATCACACACGTCTTATCTTTATAGAAAATTCCAGACGGGATTAAGTGAAGCTTGTATGTGACTCCGTCAAACTTGATTGTGTGCCCTGCGTTATTTCCGCCTTGATAACGGGCGATCACTTCTGCATTTTCTGACAGGAAATCTGTGATTTTGCCTTTCCCTTCATCGCCCCATTGCGTACCTACTACAACTACTGAAGACATGTCCGTGCACCTCCGTTAACCTTTCAAAAACGATTCTATTCAAACAAATCAAGTTTATCAGTGAAGAAACAGAAAGTCAATTGTAAATCCGAACATTAAATTCTTGTAAATCCAAATTTGTTCGCTTTAATTGACTTTAGAAGCGTTTTCTTAAAGATTTGCCTTGAAAAGTTCATGAAACTTTTATCCTTTAGCAGAAGAAAGAATCACTTGCCTGAAATCCCTTTTGTGTTCATGAACACGATCCGCCAGCCGTCTGGATCCTCTATCGTCACCCCTCCATGACTCCAGTACGGGTTCTCAGGTTCAGCCTCCTGGTAGCCCATGCTTTTTAATTTTGCAGTGATGGCTTTGATTTCTTCTTCGCTCGGCACATAAAAGACGAGCAGGCTGTCTGGGTGGGGAACGGGGGCTGTTCTTTCCTCTTCATGCTGGGTGAATTCCAAGTGGTAATCGGTATGCGGGAGGCCAAACATGACTCCGTCAAACCCATTATGCTGATGAAATTCACCAATTCGTTTTAAGCCCAGCCCTTCTTCATAAAAGCGAATGATCTGATCAAGCCGGCCCGTCGGTCTTGCTATCCGAATTTGTGCGGCATGAAATTGTGAAAAACGATGTCTCATTGTTACCCTCTCCTTTTTGTCTCATTTTATTAAAACGCTTTCATTTTTACATCCGCTAAGTGGCTGGTTCCTCTTCAGTCTTTTGGATGAAAAAACCCCAAGAAGAAGCTCTTGGGGTTTACGCGCCAGGCGGAACACCTGCGTCATCAAAACGCCGTTCCAGGTTGACGAATTTATTGTATTCTTTTACGAACGCAAGAGACACGGTTCCTACCGGGCCATTACGCTGTTTGGCAATAATGATTTCGATAATGTTTTTGTTCTCAGATTCTTTGTCATAGTAGTCATCACGATAAAGGAACGCGACAATATCCGCATCCTGCTCGATACTTCCTGATTCACGGATGTCAGACATCATCGGACGTTTGTCCTGACGCTGCTCAACGCCACGTGAAAGCTGAGAAAGCGCGATAACAGGGACTTGAAGCTCCCTGGCGATCGATTTCAGTTCACGGGAAATTTCTGATACTTCCTGCTGACGGTTATCCTTTGAACGTCCGCTTCCCTGGATCAATTGCAAGTAATCGATCAAAATCATGCCAAGACCGCTTTCCTGCTTCAAACGGCGGCATTTGGCGCGGATTTCACTGACACGGATACCGGGTGTATCATCGATATAAATCCCGCTGTTAGACAGGCTTCCCATCGCCATCGTCAGCTTGCCCCAATCTTCTTCTGTCAGATTTCCTGTACGAAGGTTTTGGGCATTGATATTTCCCTCGGCACAAAGCATACGCATAACGAGCTGCTCGGCACCCATCTCAAGACTGAAAATGGCTACACTCTCGTCGGTCTTCGTCGCTACGTTTTGTGCGATATTCAAGGCAAAGGCCGTTTTCCCTACTGACGGACGGGCAGCCACAATAATTAAGTCATTGCGCTGGAATCCGGCAGTCATCCGATCAAGCTCAGAAAATCCTGTCGGAATCCCGGTAATATCGCCTTTTCGATTGTGAAGCTGTTCGATGTTGTCATACGTCTGAACAAGGACATCCTTGATATTTTGGAAGGCGCTTGTATTTTTACGCTGCGCCACTTCCATAATCGTTTTTTCCGCTTCACTGAGTAAATCTTCGACCTCGTCCTCGCGGGTATATCCGTCCTGAGCGATGGTTGTCGCTGTTCTGATTAACCGGCGAAGAATTGATTTTTCCTCCACGATCTTTGCGTAATATTCTATGTTAGCCGCTGTCGGCACCGAGTTTGCGATATCAGTCAGATACGATATGCCTCCCACTTCTTCCAGCAGGTCCGTGTTGGCAAGCTCTGACGTTACCGTAACTAAATCAACCGGTTCACCGCGGTCTCCGAGCACCAGCATCGCATTATAAATTTTTTGGTGGGACATTCTATAGAAATCATCTGGAATCAATACCTCTGAAGCCAGTGTTAAAGCAGACGGCTGTAAAAAAATAGCGCCTAACACGGCTTGTTCGGCTTCTATATTTTGCGGCGGCAGCCGATCATTCAGAAGGTCTGTCATGCTAAGCACCGTCCTCTCATTAAAAAATCTCCAAACTCCATTTTACCATTTATCCAGAAAAAAAATAGAAAAATTCTTTGTTTCCCATTTTTTTCAGTCAGCAGATTGGATAGTTTCGGACAGTGCCAGGCTGGGAAAAAAATTGATAAATCTTGAGGGAGGAATGAATGATGCTGAAAAAATACGCCGTAACACCCAACGTCGATGCGGACGGCTGGTTTATCAAAGTGGAGAATGTGGCGCCTACAGCTTTATACACCTCAAAAGACGCCGCTATTGAAAAAGCGAAGCAGGTAGCCAAAGAGAACAGCCCGGCAAAGCTTGTGATTTATGACCAGCATAAAAATGTGGAAGATGAATTCTCTTTCTAACAAACTGAAAGCCTTCGCTGCCGCGGGGCTTTTTTTAGCGGGTGCGACACGCTATTCCATCCATTTGAATCCAATACGCATCATGAGATCCGCCGCCTTTTGATACAGTTCCCACTCTTCAAAGGAAGCAAATTTCCCCATCAGCTCCTGAAGCTTATGCCGCAATGCAATATATTCTTCCAATGTGACAGCTTTCTCTGTGTCTATCTGATGCTCATACAGCATTTGTTTTAATAATGATAACGGTTTGTTCATGATGAACCCTCCTTATCTCTTTTATAAGGGGCATTTTCCGAATGCACCATCCCTTTGTGATATCTTCTTACGTTTCACATCTGATTCTTGTACAATGGACAAAAGAGAGGAGGGATCTTTGTGAGACCTTTGCAAATTTCTGCTGAAACTGCACAAAAGCTTGCAGAGTCTTTGAATCTGCCGCTTGAACAGATCATGCATATGCCTCAACATATTCTGCTTGCCCAAATGGCTGAATTGCAGAAAGAGGACAAATCATAACCTGCACTCGCATACTTGCTTACATGTATCGGAATGATATTAAGTATATGTTAGAAAAGAGGAGTAACTGCTTTGCCACATCCACAAAATAAAAAAATCCAATCGTTTTGGCTGATTGCCGGTATTATCTTTATCGCGTTTAACTTAAGACCCGCAATCACTTCAGTCGGGCCGGTCATCAGCTCCATCAGGACCGAGCTGCACATGTCCAATGGGGCAGCCGGTTTTTTGACCGCACTGCCGCTGCTTTCGTTTGCCGTTCTTTCTCCGCTCGCGCCTAAGCTCGGACGGCGTCTCGGAAATGAGCGAACCTTATGGCTTGGTCTCCTGATACTGTTTATCGGTGTTTTGATTCGATCTGCCGGCTATACCCCCGCTTTGTTTTTCGGAACGGCACTCATCGGAATCGGAATTGCGATCGGAAACGTACTTTTGCCAAGCTTAATCAAACATAAATACCCTGAAAAGCCAGGGATCATGATCAGCCTGTATACGACATCTATGAATATATTCGCTGCTTTAGCATCAGGTATCAGCGTTCCTTTAGCGTCCCAGTTGGATGGCGGATGGAAACAGGGATTTCTTTTATGGGGAGGCTTGGCATTTCTAGCCTTGCTGATTTGGATACCTCAGCTTCGCCATCGGGATGCGTCCAACCAGACGCCGCAGCTTAAAACCAGTCCGATTTGGGCTTCCAAAGTGGCATGGTTCGTCACCATCTTCATGGGCCTGCAATCATTTTTATTTTACAGCAGTATTGCCTGGTTTCCTGAGATTCTCCGTTCACACGGGATTGATACGTCAACCGCCGGATGGCTTGTATCACTCATGCAATTTGCGAGTCTGCCTTCCACTTTTCTGACACCGGTTTTAGCTGACCGCGTGAAACATCAGCGCGGGATCGTTGCAGCGCTGACCGCAGTCTATCTGATCGGTCTATGCGGATTATTAACGGGCGGCAGCCATGCTATGCTTGCCATCTGGATGGTGATTATCGGTATCGGACAAGGCTCCAGCATTAGTCTGGCACTCACTCTCATTGGGCTCCGCAGTGAAAATGCGTATCAGGCTGCAGCGCTGTCGGGCATGTCACAGTCATTTGGCTACCTTCTTGCTGCCGTCGGGCCGATCTTTGTCGGGTATCTCTTTGATCAGGCACATTCATGGACAATGCCGATTGTGCTTCTTATTGCTGCTTTAATCGTCATGGGAACAGCAGGACTTGGGGCTGGACGCGATCGATACGTCCTTCAGACAGAGAGAAAGAGAAATTCAGCGTAGAAAAAGGGCGGGGAAGATGTCTCCGCCTCTTTTTTTATCGAAAAACTGTCAGACATTCTTTGAATCTTTATGGTTTATTCATAAGTTTTTCATATTTGTTTTTTACAATAAGACATCATAAAGAGGTGAAAAACGATGAAAACCAAACGTTTCGACACAGTCCTTATTGTTATTTTGCTTGCAGCGGCTTTTCTCAACACCTATCACATTTGGCAGGATGACGCCGCGAACCAATACTATCTGGCAGCGGTGAAAAGCATGACGCAAAGCTTCCACAATTTCTTCTATGCATCATTTGACCCTTCCGGATTTGTAACAGTGGATAAGCCGCCAGTTGTGTTATGGATTCAAACGATCTTCGCGCTGATCTTTGGTGTTCATACGTGGAGTGTCATCATTCCTCAGGCTCTCGCCGGGGTTGGATCGGTATTCCTTCTGTACAGAATGATCAAACCGACATTTGGCATTGGAGCGGCCCGCGCCGCCGCGCTTGTCATGGCGCTGACACCGATCGCAGTCGCCGTCAGCCGGACAAACAACATTGACAGCATGCTTGTCTTTACCTTATTGCTCGGTTCATCATGCCTGCTTCGGGCGGTCAAACAAGGCAAGCTTGTTTGGCTCCTGACAGCTTTTGGCCTGATCGGCCTTGCATTTAATATGAAAATGATGCAAGCCTTTATGGTATTGCCTGCATTTGTGTTATTCTACCTGATTGCTTCTCGGATTTCGCTAAAGAAAAAAACAGGATCGCTGATTCTGTCTCTTATCCTCCTAACCGGTATATCGCTCTCATGGGCGGTTATTGTGGATTCAACATCCTCCTCCAGCCGGCCATATATCGGAAGCAGCCAGACAAACTCTGTGTTAGAACTCGCCTTCGGATATAACGGCACAGAGCGGCTGCTTGGGCAAACCACCGGCCTTGCACGCAGTGATATGAATGGCGCAGGCGGCGGTAACATGCAGAATAATGGCACGATGCAAGCGCCAAATCACAATGAGTCCTCTGACGGAACCTCTTCATCTCAGAACGGAAACAGCAAGGCAGATGGAAATCAAAACAGCACCGGTTCCTTCGGGGGCAATGCACCTCAGCCGCCTTCTGGACAAAACGGCACTTCCAATGGAGGGGGCGGCACACCTCCAACAGGCGGACCAGGAAATGGAGGACCCGGCGGTGGCGGCGGAAAAAGCATGAACATGTTCGGCACAGGTGATGCAGGACCGCTTCGTCTCTTCCAATCTGCTCTTTCCGGCCAGATCAGCTGGATGCTTCCATTCGCATTGATCGGGTTATTAGGTGTAATTGTCAGCTGGTACCGTGATCGCCGCGGTCAGGCTACGGAAATGAAGGAAACGATATTCTGGACAGCATGGCTCGTACCTGTGGCAGGTTTCTTCAGCATCGCGGGATTCTTCCACCAGTATTACTTGATTATGCTGGCACCGCCGATTGCCGCACTTTCCGGTATTGGATGGTATACAATGTATCGCTTATACAAAAACAATAAAGATTGGTCAAGCTGCCTGCTGCCAGCGGCCGTCTTCATCACAGCCGCATTCCAAGTGTATATTTTGAGTGCTTATACAAGCCAAATCGGCAGTGGTTGGATGTATGTACTTGGACTCGCTGGACTCGGCATCACCATTGCTCTGCTCATGCTCAAACCCAGTCATCCTTTTGGCAAACAGCTAACCATAGTCAGCTTATGTGTGCTGCTGCTCGCACCAATCTACTGGTCAGCAACGCCGCTTTTATACGGGGGCAACAGCGTTCTTCCTGAATCCGGCCCGCAGCTTAAAAGCTCGGCAAACGGAGGAAACATGTTCTCCTCAGAAATGGACACCGGTCTCCTGTCTTATCTGAGAGAGCATAATACTGGCGAAGAGTATTTATTTGCTGCGTTGACAACCGTAACGGCTGCGCCATATATCATCAATACAGATGAATCTGTCATGGCACTCGGCGGCTTCAACGGCACAGATCCGATTCTGACTGTCTCTGAGCTGAAAAAACTGGTCAATGAGGGCAAAGTGAAATACTTCCTGCTGTCAGAAGCTAACTCAGGCAATACTGAACTCGTTTCTTGGATAAAGAAACACGGCCAAGTTATATCTTCTGACGAGTACAGCAGTTCCTCGAGCAGCACAAGCAGCCAGCAAGGCATGAAACGTGGACCAGGCGGAGAAAGCCAGCAAACCCTTTATCTCGCAGAATAAAAAAAGAGGCTTGGATCAATCCAAGCCTCTTTTCTATTAAGCTTCTTCTTTCACATGTACCTTTAACACAGCCTGCACTTCAGGATGCAATTTCACAGGAACGTTTGTATATCCTAACGCACGGATGCCGTCCGGCAGTTCCAGCTTCCGCTTATCCACTTTGATGTTATGGTCTTTTTGAAGCTGTTCAGTAATTTGCTTGCTTGTGACAGAGCCGAACAAACGGCCGCCTTCACCTGATTTTGCGCTGAGCTCAACAGTCAGTTTTTCTAATGTTTCTTTTAAGCTCTTTGCCTGCTCAAGCTCTGCGATAGCTTCTTTTTTCTCTTTCTGCTTTTGACCGTTTAGTACACTGATGTTTGACGCGTTCGCTTCAACCGCGAGGCCTTTTTTAATCAGAAAGTTATGCGCATAACCGTCTGCTACGTTTTTCACTTCACCTTTTTTTCCTTTTCCTTTTACATCCTGTAAGAAAATAACCTTCATCTTTGTACGCCTCCCTCAAAATACTCATCTATGGCGCCTTTCAGCCGCTCCAGCGCTTCTGTTACTGAAATGCCGGATAACTGAGTCGCCGCATTTGTTAAATGTCCTCCGCCTTCCAGCGCCTCCATGATGATCTGAACATTCACATCGCCAAGAGACCGCGCACTGATACAAACAGTTTGTTCATCACGTCTAGCTACCGCAAATGAAGCCTCAACCTCGCTCATCGACAGCAGTGAATCCGCAGCCTGCGCAATCAGTACTTGATCGAAATATTCATCCTCATTCTCAGGCAGAGACGCAATCGCGATGTTCTCTTTATAGAGGGCCGTATGCTGGATCAGCTTCGCCCGTTTAATATAGGAATCAACGGTTTCTTTGAGGAACTTCTGCACAAGCACCGTATCGGCGCCTTTCGCTCTTAAATATGAAGCTGCATCAAAGGTCCGCGAGCCAGTGCGGAGTGAAAAGCTCTTTGTATCCACTATTATACCAGCTAATAGGGCGGTTGCTTCAATCATATTGATTTTTAAGCGCTTCGGCTGATACTCTAGCAGCTCTGTCACCAATTCCGCTGTTGATGAAGCGTACGGCTCCATATAGACGAGCAGCGGGTCTCTGATAAATTCTTCGCCTCTGCGGTGATGGTCGATGACCACAATATGTTCAATTTTGTTTACCAGCCGTTCTTCCATGACAAGCGACGGCTTATGTGTATCCACGATGACAAGCAGCGTGTCGTCATTGGCAATTTCCATCGCTTCTTCAGGCGTAATAAACCTGGACCACAGATCTTCATATTTTTTAATTTCCTCAATCAAGCGCTGCACACTTGAACCGATTTGATTCGGATCAATCACAATAAATCCATCTTTGTTATTTGCCTGTGACACCTTTAATATCCCGATCGCCGCGCCGATAGAATCCATGTCGGGGAATTTGTGTCCCATGATAATCACATTGCTGCTTTCAGAAACGATTTCTTTTAAAGCATGAGAAATCACGCGGGCGCGCACCCTTGTTCGCTTCTCCATCGGGTTCGTTTTACCGCCGTAAAACTTCACTTTTCCGTTTGGCAGCTTAATGGCTACCTGGTCTCCGCCGCGGCCCAGCGCTAAGTCCAGACTGGATTGCGCCAAATCGCCAAGCTCTTTCAGCGATGAGACCGAAGCTCCGACACCAACGCTTAAGGTCAGCGCAACGCCGTCAAATGAAGTTTTTTCCCGTACCTCATCCAGAATCGAAAACTTCGAATTTTCAAGTTCGGTTAAAATGTGTTCATTAAGCACAGCGATGAAACGTTCTGATGAAGTCCTTTTCAGGAATATTCCATACTCTTGCGCCCAAGCGTTGAGCAAAGATGTCACTTGGCTGTTCATCGTGCTTCTCGTCTGGTCGTCTAATCCTTGCGTCACATCATCATAGTTATCAAGGAAAATATAGGCCAGCACAGTTCTTTCATTTTCATATTGCTTTTCAATCTGTATCTGTTCCGTCACATCGAAGAAATAAAGCAGACGCTCATCCCGTTTGATGACCACTTTAAATTTTCGGTCATTCAATGTAACCGTTTCCGATTCTACCTCTTGTTTGATGAGCGGCACAACTGATTCACAAGTATCATAAAGTGATCTCCCCACTAAAGTACTTTCATTAAAGCAAGAAGAGAGAAACGGATTTGCCCATTCTATATAGTATTGATCATTAAAAAGCATGATGCCGATCGGCATTTCCATCAATGCCTCTTCACCGACTTTTTTCAACCTGTAGGATAGCGTAGAAATATAAGCGTCTATCTCTTTTCGAATAAGAGAATCCGCGCGTTTTATAAAAAACAGTATAACTGCAAGCAGCAACACTTCGACGGTTCCTATGATCCAGTTAAAATAAAAGCTGATGAGGATTGTAATGATTGACAAAGCAATCAATGCATAGATGGGATACCGAAACAACGGTTTTTCATAAAAGCTTGGCATTTCTATCACTCCCCACCATGTGAGTACAACTCATATTCACTTCACCTTATTCCTTATGTTAAAGCCCATGTCCATAACGCCTAAAATGCGAATGGCTGCCATAAAAATCGGATGCAGAAAACAAAGAATGACTGCAATGACGGCGACTGCCTTCGGATATTTTTTCTTATGGCAATAGAAAAAGATAAATGATAAACCCTGGATAAAAATAAGAAACCCGAGTATAAACTCCCCATTTAAAGCGATAGAGTACAGCATTTGGCCTTTTTCTAAAGGCAGAAATGAAAGAATGACAATCAACAAATACAGTACCACAACACTTTGCGGAAACTTCAACTCTCTAAAAGGCTTTAGACTAGGAATATCGGGGGAGAATCGCCTCAAGAGCGGCTTAGCGATAAGGTAACTGAGGAAAGAAAAAATGGCTCCTACCATCACGATAGCTGTTGGAAAAAGATATTGAACCGTACTCAATTGTTCTTCCATCAGTTTCATTTGTTTCTCAAGCTCTTCAGCATTACCCGATTGTTTCAAAACAGATTCAACGATATCGAGTGATTGCCGGTATTGTGTCATTGCTTCATCAATGATATTGATACCCAAAAACTGAATGCTTATCACAAAATAGAACACGATACAAAGCATATAAATCAGGGCACCCGAAATAATAGCATGACCGGGTTCTCTTTTTTTGAAAAAATGCCCCATGGCAATGCCCGCACAAGCTGACATAAAAGCTACAATCAGTCCGTTAAAGGACCCGACAATAAAGACAACAGGAAGACTGACAGCGCCCATCCATAATCCTAATTTCAATCCGTGTCTGATCGTATAAAGGATCATAGGCAGCGGCAGCGCAAATAACAGAATTGTTCCAATCAATGGAACATAAACGACCAACAGTGTGATGATCGCAAACAAACTGATTAAAATAGCACCTTCCATTAATGCTCTTGTTTGTTTCACTTAGTCACCTCGTATCATACTGAACATACGAATAGAAAAGAGCAGCATAAACGACTGCTCTTTTTTTCATCGCCGCAACATGTTTTGCACCAATGTTTTCATATCATCTCTAAAATTACTTTTATATTTTAACATAAGTCCAAATCGCAAGTAAAATGACGCCAATGTTTCATGTGAAACATTGCAAACGAAAAGACATTCTTTAAAAGAATGCCCCTCACTTCTTATTCTTTATCATCCATAAAACCAGAAGATTCTTTGTTTTTCTTCTTCGTTTTTCTGACATACACAAATATTAAAATCACAAGTAAAAGGGTTGTTGCTTGCAGAACGCCGCTGCTAAACAAGAAAAAGTTCTTTATCATGTCCCACATCGTGTTTCACCTCTTTTTGGATGTTCTCAACCCGTATCCTATATAAGGTGAATTTCCCTTTTTAAAAACTTCAAAACATCATGAACAACATTGAACGTTGGGCATATGCTGATACAGAATCTGATTGATAAAGGAGATTTGTTACATGGATGAACGCAGAACGTTGGCTTGGCATGAAACATTAGAGATGCATGAGCTGGTTGCTTTTCAGGCAAACGGGCTCATTAAACTGAAGAAAATGATTAGAGAAGTTAGAGACCCTCAGCTCAGACAGCTTTATAGCGTGTCCATTCAGGCCGTTGAGCAAAACTTAAGAGAGCTTCTCCCGTTCTTCCCTCAGGCGCCGATGCCTCGCGATGATGAAGAAGAAGAGCGCGCTGATAACCCATTTTACAGCGGTGACCTGCTCGGCTTTGCCAAAACATCTGTCCGCAGCTATGCCATCGCCATTACAGAAACAGCAACACCTCAATTAAGAACCGTACTTGTCAAACAGCTAAACGCTGCCATTAAGTTGCATGCGCAGGTTTATCAATACATGTATCAGCATGGATACTACCCATCTTACAACCTTTCTGATCTGTTAAAAAATGACGTCAGAAACGCCAATAAAGCCATTTCGATGAAATAAAAGAAGCAGCAAAGGCTCTCCCTTTGCTGCTACTTCTGCTGTTCTTTTAATAAACTGTTCGAACGACGCGCCTCCAGTACTTCTCGGTTGGCGTCGCCCCATTCTTTCATTTGCAATACAATCGGCTCAAGCGTTCGCCCGAATTCTGTCAGAGAATACTCAACCTTGGGCGGCACCTGGTGATAAACTTCGCGATGAACAATGCCATCCGCTTCAAGCTCCCGAAGCTGCAGGGTCAGCATTCGTTGGGTAATACTCGGGCAGATTTTGCGAAACTCATTGAACCGTTTCTTGCCATCTATCATGTGATAAAAAAGGATTCCTTTCCACTTTCCGCCAATGACATCTAGTGTAAATTCAACTGGACAGCCTTCTTTGTTCGGATAAATATTGTTTTTTCGGCTCATGTTCGACCCTCCAATAGTACCTTTTTTGATACTACAGATCATTTTGCAACTGACCTACCCAGCATTTTACACACCTTTCCTCTTCCACTCAAAAAAAATGCTTTTTATTCACATCAATTTTTAAGGGTTTGCATGATTACACCCGCAGCAAGACGTGTTAAACTATAAAAAGAATGTTTACACTACTTAAAAAAGGATAAGGAGTTATCATGGAAAAAATACTTATTTTCGGACACCAAAATCCAGACACAGATACGATTTGCTCTGCTATTGCTTACGCTGATTTAAAAAACAAACTCGGTTTCAACGCTGAGCCTGTCAGACTTGGACAAGTCAACGGCGAAACACAATACGCGCTAGATTACTTCAAACAAGAAAGCCCTCGTCTTGTAGAAACAGCTGCAAACGAAGTGAACGGCGTTATCCTTGTTGACCACAACGAACGCCAGCAAAGCATCAAGGATATTGAAGACGTTCAGGTTCTTGAAGTCATCGACCATCACAGAATCGCAAACTTCGAAACAGCTGAGCCGCTTTACTATCGTGCTGAGCCTGTCGGCTGTACTGCTACAATCTTAAACAAAATGTACAAAGAAAATAACGTAACAATCGAGAAAGAAATTGCCGGCCTTATGCTGTCTGCTATCATTTCTGACTCTCTGTTATTCAAATCTCCAACTTGCACTGATCAAGACGTAGCGGCAGCAAAAGAACTTGCTGAAATCGCTGGCGTAGATGCTGAAGAATACGGCTTAAACATGCTGAAAGCCGGCGCTGATTTAAGCAAAAAAACAGTTGAAGAGCTGATTTCTCTTGATGCAAAAGAATTCACACTCGGCAGCAAAAAAGTCGAAATCGCACAAGTCAACACAGTGGATATTGAAGATGTGAGAAAGCGCCAAGCTGAGTTAGAAGCAGTGATTTCTAAAGTTGTGGCTGAGAAGAACCTTGATCTGTTCCTTCTTGTGATCACAGACATCTTAGAAAACGATTCACTTGCACTTGCAATCGGTAACGAAGCGGACAAAGTGGAAAAAGCATTCAACGTCACATTAGAAAACAATACAGCCCTTCTTAAAGGCGTTGTTTCTCGTAAAAAACAAGTCGTTCCTGTGTTAACAGACGCGATTGCAGAATAGTAAAAAAGCATCCCGCTCCCGGGATGCTTTTTCTTATTCGCCTAGCTTTTCAATTTGCCCCATCACATCAGTCATTTGCTTAGCGTTTTGGACCAATTCGGATTGCTCCAATTCCTCAAGCGATACCTTTCCTTCTTCCACTTGCTGCAAGACGTCTTCCGCACTTTTTTGCAATGTGTCGTTATGCTCCTGCAGGGTGTTGTGAAGCTCCGCTGCGGCATCAGGCGGTGTTAATTCATTAAAATCAGCCGCTGCCTTTTGAATAGACTCAAGCTGTGTCTCTAGTTTTTCTTTCGCCTCAGTGTCATTTACAGCTTCCTCAGCCAATGCAGGCGCTTCCTCTGCAAACGTCTTCACCTTTTCCACATAAGCTGACGCTTCATTTGTATAATCCAGCCCGTCATTCACCTGATCCAGTATTCCGCATCCGCCTGCCCCCAAAAGACCCGCGCCGGCCAAAACCGTCAGAACCATTTTCTTCATTGTTTGCCCCCTTATCGTTTCTTCTTCATTTTTTCTTTTAAGATCGGAATCAATTTCTCTTTCGCTAATGGCAGCCCCTTCTTCACCACTTCACGTTTCAGCCATTTCTTCAGCTTAGACATCGTGAATCTCCTCTCCCTTTTTTGATAAAAATGAAAAAACTCCACCGATTTGGTGAAGTTCAGAAAAACAAAAAGACCTTCACCAAATCAGATTTGGCAAAGGTCTCGCTAACAATCAAATTGCCAGCAAAGCCGAGGACACCTAGTCCCGTAATGACGACTTTACTGTGAAAGCTACTCCCCTTTGGAGTGTTCATTTTTATTACTTTCATTCTAAAGCAATGGGCTTTTCCAGTCAAATTCCTGCTGTCCGTTTACATAAAAGAGAGCTGTGGTATTTAAAATTTGAATGGTATTTACATCCGGAGATCATGCTATGACAGAGGAGGTTTTCATCATGAGTCAAGAGCGCGTGAAACGGCCCGGGCATACCAGATGGTATATATCTTCGTTACTGAGCGGCATTATCATTCTTAATTATTTTGATCGAGTGGCCATTTCTGTAGCTGCCCCGGCGATACAAGATTCGTTTCACCTCACAGCAACTGAACTCGGCATTGTGTTTTCGATTTACACATATTCGTACACACTGATGCAGCTGCCCGTCGGTAGTTTATTGGACAGGTTTGGCGTGGCCTGGGTCACAAGAATCGGAATGACGGTTTGGAGCATTTTAACGATCATTCTCGCTTTTTTACAAGGAAAACTGCTCTTATATGTGTTCCGTTTTCTCATTGGGCTGACTAGCGCATCGGCGTTCCCCGCCGCTTCCAAAGCAACCGCTCTATGGTTTCCGCCAAGCGAACGGGGTCTGGCGAACTCACTGTTTGATTCAGCCGCCAAATTTTCAAACGTAATCGGAGCGCCGCTGGTCGCATTTCTCGTCACAACCTTTGACTGGCGGGTCGCCTTTTTAACGATCGGATGCATCAATGTGCTGTTTACCATCTTTTTCTGGCAGTACTATGAGCAGCCCGAACGGCACAAACGCATTTCCAAAAGCGAATTAAACTATATTCAGAAACACAATACAATCACAACAGAGCAAATCCCTTACAAAACGGGTCCGCTTTTAAAAAAGCTTTTCACTAATCGTAAAGTATGGGGCTTAATGATCGGATTTACGGGGTACGGCTATACATTCAACCTGCTGCTTACATGGCTACCGACTTTCTTTAAGCATACATACGGAATGGATCTCATGTCATCCGGTTTATTCACCGCCGTGCCGTGGCTGATCTCAACCATTTCCGGCATTGTGGTCGGCGGCTGGCTCGTCGATTACCTTATCAAAAAAGGCTATTCCAACACCAAGGTGTACCGAACCGTGATCATTGTAGGGATGAGCTTCGGCTTTTTCTTTTTAGGCTCCATTTTGACGAATAATATCACCGTCGCGATTATCTGCATTTCAATCGGCCTCGCCGGCGTTTCTGCAACGGCTCCGGTCGGCTGGTCCATCTCCGCAGAACTGGCCCCGATTGGCTCCGTTTCCATGCTGAGTTCCATGGTAAACTTGGCAAATAACCTATTCGGAGGCATAATCGCCGCTTCACTCACGGGATATTTGTTTGATGTGACTGGTTCCTTTACACTCAGCTTTCTGGTTGCCGGTTTTGTATTGCTGCTCGGGCTGATTTTTTACGTGTTTGTGCTAGGAGATGTGAAAAGAATTAAGTTGGAGTAAAGAGTGCTTGTGTGCAAGCACTCTTTTCTTTAATCATATAACAGCTTTCTCGGGGGCTATATCCCATTCTCTCCGGGTAAACATAACATCATTTTTATTCTTGACTCCAACCAAAGGTAAGGCCTCATAGTGATAGAGGAAGGAGGAATTGAGCTGTGAAGGTAACAGTAAAAGAACTGTCGCACATTGCGAACGTGACAATCAAAACGCTTTATCACTACCACAAAATCGGCTTGCTGGTCCCAAAAGAAATCAGCGAAGCCGGATATCGGTACTATTGTGCCGACGAGCTAAAAAGACTGCAGGAAATCCTTTTTTACAAAGAATTAGATATTCCTTTGTCAGAAATAAAAAGGTTATTAGATGAGGATGCTGACAGAACTGGCACATTAGAAAAGCAAAAAAAGCTATTTGAAAAGAAAATTAAAAAGTACCAGCACTTCGTTCAAACGGTCAATATGTCTTTAGAATACACAAGAAAAGGTGAGAACATGGATCATAAGGTAATGTTTATAGGATTTGAAACCGCTGACGAATGGAAACAATCTTTAGCGGAACAAAATGACCATTTAAAAGAGCATTACGATTTTGAAGTAGATACCCACGCTATCAATGTAGATGAAATGAACAAAATGGCGATAGAGGCAAAACATTTTCTTGATGGAATGGCTGATTTTTTAAGAAGCGGCGTGACGTATCATGACCCTGCCGTGCAAGAGCATGTCATGAATCATATTACGTTCCTGAATCAAAACGGGCATCCGACAAGCAAAGAAGATTACGTAAAACAAACGCGATTTTTTATGCAGGATGATTTTCATCGAGGAATGTTAGAAGAGCAGCAAACCGGTTTATCTTATTATCTGACCGTCGTTGCAGAACACCTGTAGCGTGAGTCTTTGCCACTCTATAGGGAGAAAACGCATTCTCTCTACTCAAGTTGCGGCACCGCCAACAATCGATACATTCTGCCGGTCAACGCCAAAATTCCGCCCGTTCCATTTCAATACGGTTTGAACATATCCCAATGAGTCGGCGTTATACCTTCCGGCGATCCGCTGATACGCCAGCAATTCGTATACGCCGTCTCTGTTGAAATCAACCGGATACAAGCCGGATAAAGGATTAACCCAGCCTTCTATCGGCGCTTTTAAAACACCCTGATTCGTATAAATTTCATTCAAATAGTCTCTGCCTTTGTAGGTAAGATCAAGTATATATTGTTCATGCTGGCGTTGACTGAACACGCTCGCTTTATATTGATTTAGATAGCTCACACTGTACTTGAATTCATCATTAAAAGAATCCGAATTGAAAATCTGCCTGAACTGCCGGTTCATATAGGCAAATACATACGCATATATAGAGCCTCCGCTTCCCCCGGTATCGATTACAACAGCCACATCTTCCGTTTGATTGCCTGTCACATCAGCCAGAAAAAGTGACGGATTGTATCCGATATTGTTATGAAGCTGGATTTGCCGTTCCTGATGTGTTTTGCCGTCACGTATCACCAAAGTGATATTTCTCCATAGCGGACTGCCTGACGTTTGATTGCCAGTAAGGAAGACTTCATCAGCGACTCCATCTCCCGTCACATCACCCCGCGCTGCAGTAATAATGACGCGCGAGAAACCGGGCTGCCTATAGATATATGGATACTGGTAAAGCGTTGATTCTCCGCGATGATAAACCCAATAAGGTGCCATTCTGCTGTTGTATGGATTCAATTGAATTCACCCTTTCCTATTCACCTTCATGAATCATTATATGCAGGAAAAGTACACAGCAGATCACATGCAGCCCGTCTTGTTTCAGAATGTCTAAGCACTATAAACTAAATTAAATCCGTACCATATGAATTATCAATTGCACAAAGCCACTCACCTTGCATATTCTTCTTAAACACATAGGTCGCCCTTCTTTCCATCGCATACTCGGAATCCTTTTTATCCGATTCAAGCAGCGTTTGAGAAAGGACCAGAGCAGTGTCGCCTGCTTCCAAAATGACCATTTCCCCTTGCGTCGGGACAAGCTGATTATTGAAATAATTTGCGATCGCAATAAACGCTTTTTTGATTTCTTCTTTACCGCGTGCGATCATGCCAGGCTTCACAACTAAAATGGCATCCTCTGTATAGTAATTCATTAGTGTATCAAAATCTTCGTTCCGGATTGCCACATCACAAGCAGAAATGATCTCTTTAATTTGCTGTTCCAAAAGGTTCCCTCCCCATCGTCACGGTTGGATATATTATACATTGTTTGAGGGGTTGATCATGAAAAAATAAAATGAAAAGTATACCTATTTCCTATATAATGCAAATAGTACGAACAAAACCTATATTTGACAAAGTTCCCGAGTGAAGGGGTGAACGATATTGTCTGTGGAATTCACATTACATGACAATAGACAGCATGAGATAAGCGCAGATTGCCAACATTGTTTTGGCCTGTGCTGTGTTGCCTTGCCTTATGCGAAATCGGCCGATTTTGCTTTTGATAAAGATGGCGGAACGCCTTGCCGCAACTTACAATCAAACTATCAATGTGCCATACATGAAGCTCTTAGAGAAAAAGGATTTCAAGGCTGCTCAGCTTATGAATGCTTTGGCGCCGGTCAAAAGGTATCCCAAATTACTTATGAGGGAAAGGATTGGCGAAACAACCCGGAATCCGCGAAAGAGATGTTTGACGTTTTTCCAATTATGCAGCAGCTGCATGAGATGCTTTGGTATTTACATGAAGCTCTTTCTATAGAGGCAGCCAAGCCGATTCATCGTAAGTTGCGGGCTTGTTTCGAAAAGACGGACAAACTCACCAGGCTCAGTGCGGAAAACCTGCTGAACCTACATGTGCCTGAGCATAGAGCTGAGGTTAATGAATGGCTGTTAAAAACGAGCGAGCTGGTGCGTGCCCAAGCCCGCAATCAAAAACTCCCGAAAAAAATCAGCCGGGGAAGCGCCCTGATCGGCGCGAAACTGAAAGGGCTTGATCTACGAGGAGCAAACTTCAGAGGAGCACTGCTCATAGCAGCCGACCTGAGACATTCTGATCTGAGAATGACAGATTTCATCGGCTCTGATCTCAGAGATGCTGATTTAAGCGGAGCTGACCTGACAGGAAGCATTTTTCTAACGCAGGCACAAGTGAACGCTGCAAAAGGCAATCCTCGCACAAAGCTTCCGCCTACTTTAAAGATCCCGGCCCATTGGAACAACAGCCAATAAGAAAAGGACCTGCCAGAGGTCCTTTTTTTGTTACCATCATTTCAATTTACTGCCTGCACCTCAGGACATGTTAAATCAGTCATAGCGCGCTGCCCGACACGTTTTCACTCCTTGCCAGAAATACCGACAGCACGAAGGCAAATAGCAGCATGAACGTGATCATACCGACGACACCCAGCCAATGAAAAGCAGACCAAAACACGCCGCCGACTGTTCCGCAAATACTTGAACCTGCGTAATAAAAGAACAAATAAAGCGATGAGGCCTGCGCCTTGTTATGCAGGGCTCTCCGTCCAACCCAGCTGCTGGCGACTGAATGCCCTCCAAAGAAACCAAAGGTAAAAAGGGCAATCCCCAAAATTTTTACTGCTAATACGCCGTTTAACGTTAATAATGCACCTGTGATCACGATAAAAATATTCATCATCAGTATTTTATGATAACCGTATTGATCGACCATTCTTCCAATAAAAGACGAGCTGAAAATCCCGACAATCATCACAATAAATATCCAGCTGACAATCGCTTTGTTAAAGGAATACGGCGGCGCTAACAGCACATACGCAATGTAGTTGAACAATGCAACATTGCTTCCGAGAAGCAAAAAACCAATGAAGAACAAGCTTAACAGTTTCCGGTCCTTCAAGTGGCTGATTAAAGACATTCCCAACTGCCCGATCTCAAGTTTTCTCGGCGTAAAATGGGTCGATTGAGGCAAATTCATAAAAAATATCATACTTGCTATCAAACTAATCACACCAATTGACCCCATCGCTATATGCCAAGTAAAGTACTCACTCAAGAGCCCTGAAACAATCCTTCCAAAAACGGCGCCGATCGCGTTTCCGCTGATATACAGCCCCATCGCCGACCCCAGGCTTCCGGGTTCAATTTCTTCTCCAAGATAAGCCATCGCAATCGAAGGGAGGCCAGCGAGCGCAATCCCTTGAATGGTTCTCAATACGAGCAGCGTATGAAAATTCGGGCTGAAGGCCGACGCCAGACAGAGAACGGATGCGGCCAGCATGGATACAGCCATAATTGGCTTACGTCCCCATACCTCTGACAACGAACCGAAAACAAGCATGCTGACAGCTAAGAGCATTGTTGTAGCAGATAAAGAAAGACTCGCTGTTGTAGGTGTCACATGAAACTCCCGCGTAAATTCCTCCATAAGCGGCTGTACACAATACAGAATGGCAAATGTATTAAAACCCGCGGCAAAGAAAGCAAACGTAATTTTCCGAAAAGCCGGTGTGCCTTTTTGAATGTATGTCATCGGGACTTTATCTGCCCCTCACCATTTTGTTGAAGACTGCACTCCATAAACACCCATCCTTTAATTCTTGCGATTTCAAACATCCTCGAGTCTGTTTATACATTTATCTTAGCACCGTTGATATATGTTGTATAATGCATAATAAATATCCATTTCATGCTTAAATGTAATGTAGGAGGGGATGACGATTTGGAATGGGAACAACTTGAATATTTTCAAACACTGGCCCGCATGCAGCACGTCACGAAGGCGGCACAAAGTCTGTCGATCACACAGCCTGCGCTTTCACGCTCAATCGCCAGACTCGAAAACCATTTAGGCGTCCCGCTATTCGACAGGCAAGGACGTTCGATTAAACTAAACAAATACGGAGAAATATTTTTAAGACGCGTTCATGCCATGATGAAGGAGTATACCGAAGGGAAAGAAGAAATCCAGGCTTTGTTGCAGCCTGACCAAGGCGAAGTGTCTCTCGGTTTTTTACATACATTAGGAACAACGCTGGTTCCCGATTTAATCGGCAGCTTTCAGCAGAAATATCCGGACATTACCTTCCAGCTGAAGCAAAACCATTCATATTGGCTGCTTGAACGATTAAAATCCGGAGATTTGGATCTCTGTCTCCTTGCCTCCATCAAGCCTGAAAAACTGATCCGCTGGATACAATTATGGAGCGAAGAACTGTTTGTATTTGTGCCAAACAACCATCCGTTATCTCATCGCGAAAGCATTGCCCTGACTGAAGTCGCGGATGAGCGTTTCATTTTATTGAAAAAAGGATATGCGCTTCGCATGACGGTTGATGAATTGTTTGAGAAAGCGGACATTCAACCGAACATTATGTTTGAGGGTGAAGAAGCAGCCACCGCGGCAGGTTTTGTGGCAGCCGGTCTTGGCATATCCATTCTGCCCGATCTTAAAGGGTTAGACCAAAGCAAAATCACAAAGATTCGGGTCAGCTGGCCGGAATGTCAGCGCGTCATAGGAATCGCCTGGATAGAAGGGAGATTTTTATCCCCGGTGGCAGAGACCTTTAAACAGTATGTCATCAGCCATTTTTCTGATAAAGAGGAGGATCAATCATGAATGTGAAGAGAATAACGACAGAACATGATTTACATACAGCGTTTGACATCAGAAAGACAGTATTTGTTGAGGAACAAGGCTGTCCAGTTTCCGACGAGTTCGATGAATTCGATACACTCCATGGAGATTGCGAGCACATTCTGGTTTACCATGAACAACAGCCGGTCGGCACAGCGCGTGTGCGTATCGTTGATCACGCAGGCAAACTGGAAAGAATCTGTATTCTGAAGCCCTATCGCAAATTCGGGTTAGGGAAAGTGATTGTCGATGAGTTAGAACGTATTGTAAAAGAAAAAAGCATTTATACATGTAAACTGCACGGTCAGACACAGGCAGCAGGCTTTTATGAAAAGCTCGGCTATCAGACAGCATCAGAGGAATTTATATTGGATGGCATTCCGCATGTGCTGATGACAAAAGAAGGCGATTCCGGCCAATAAATTGTTCACAAATTTGTCACTTATGAGCATGTGTGATTCATTGGTATACTAATCACCGATTATTGAGAGAAGGATTGATTGTATGCCAGCAAATAAAAAAGAAGGCCTTATCTTTGGCGTGATGATGTGCTTTGGGATGGTCTGCGTCATGTCGATTTACAATGCAGTGATCAACGGAGCCATTCGTAATTTTTCATGGGTTACAGCTTTTGAGATGATCATTGGATTTATTGTAGCGTTACTGTTAGATTTACTTTTAGTCGGACCGCTCGCAAGAAAAATGACATTCAAAATGCCGTTCGACAAGTCTAAGAAATTATATATGGTTCTTGCCATGTCGACTTGTATGGTGGTTGGTATGGTACTTTGTATGTCTGTTTTCGGATTAATCACGGCAGCTTTATCGAATGGACTTAACGAGAACAGCCTATTCAGCGCTTACCTTATGATCGTTCTGAAAAACTTTATCTTAGCCTATCCATTGCAATTATTCATAATGGGCCCTTTAGTCCGGGGCATTTTCATAAAGTTTGTAAAACCCAAGGTTTCAGCCGCAGTTTGATGGATGACGAATATCAAAAGGAGTGAGCATACCAACTCCTCCTTTTCCAACATCCTGTCTATTCACCGGACATACCAACGAGAGACTCCTGTTCAGATTCACCAAACGAATATAAAACAAGTTCAGCAAAAGCCTCTGCCGCCGGCAATGGCCATTTTTTTATTGTTTGAGCCCTTCAACGGTAAAATTTTCTATTCACATCTTAGATACTCAATTTAAAGTATTTCTCAAATGCAGCTTTTCCGCTTTGTGTAACCTTAATAGCTCTAGTTTTAGGCATACGCACAATCCATTGTTGTTCTAGCATCCTGTCTAATAATGCATGTCCCAAAGCGCCTGCTAAATGATGCTGCCGCTCGCTCCAATCTAAACAGCAAAGCGCAAAAGCTCTCCTCTTATTTCTTTGTTTTTCTTCGTCGACTCCAAAATCCTTTAAAAACAAAGAGCCTTCTGAAGTCACCTCAAAGTGTAAATCCGTTTTTCGTAAGAAGCCCTGCTCGACTAATGAATGTGTCACTTGCACGCCGATATAACCAGCCAGATGATCATAACAGGTACGGGCAAAGTGTAAATCACTTTTTTCTTTTGAATCATTGAAAGACTTCACTTTTGAATCAGGCGAAATACTGAGCAATTGTTCGATCACTTTTGCAGCATCGGCGCTAGCCAATTTATAATACCGATGTCTTCCATGCTTCTCTACACTGATGAGCTGTGCTTCAAGTAATTTTTGCAGGTGAAAGCTTGCAGTTTGAGGCTTGATTTTAGCGAAATATGCAAGCTCTCCAGCAGGGTGTATTCTTCCATCCATAAGGCTCAAAAGAATAGAAGAACGCGTGGGGTCAGATAGTAACGAAGCAACCTTTGCAATATTAGGATTCATCATTCTCCTCCTTACATTCATATTTCGATGATAGTTGAAATGTTAAACCTTTACAATATGAATAAATAATGATTAGGAGGCATTAAGCGTTGAACAGTGAAAAACAAGACACCCTTCATTTTAAAGAAATCAAACCAAACATTATGTACTATGGCACGTCAACATTCCTTCTTTCCACTTTGAATGAAGATGGAACCACCAATATTAGTCCGATGTCTTCCTCTTGGGCGCTTGGAAACTATATTGTTCTGGGAGTAGGACTAGGAGGAAAAGCTATTGAAAATATAAAGAGACACAAAGAATGTGTCATTAACTTGCCCAGCCCCGATTTATGGAAAAACGTTGAAAGAATTTCGTCTTTTAGCGGAAAAAAGAATATCCCGCCTTTGAAGAAACAGCTCGGGTTTACTTACAAAAAAGAGAAATACGAAGCGGCAGGGTTAACACCTTTACCATCAATGACAGTAGCACCAACAAGAATTAAAGAGTGCCCTATCCAAATAGAAGCAGAAGTGAAACATATTCGGATACCAGATTACGAACCATCATTTGCGATTGTGGAAACACAAGCTTTACATTTTCATGCCGAGGAAAAGATTATATTGAACGACAACCACATTGACCCTTCAAAATGGAGTCCGCTTATTTATAATTTCAGACACTATTTTGGTTTAGGAAAAGAAATAGGAAAAACCTTTCGTTCGGAAACATGACTCAATAAACCTTTTAATGGGAAATTGCGTATTATACCTCTTCTATGTTTCAATGGAAATCGTTAGTAACAGCTTAAAATAAAAACGGAGATATTGAAAATGAGAATTTTAAATACGAGATTTAAACGTTTATTGAGATTAAGAGATTTTGAATTCTTTCAAGTAGAATTAAACGATGATGAGAGATGTGCTTTTTTATTATACGTTGATGAAAGATTGCCAGATTCTGAAGAAGGTAACAATATTAATGTTTATTTGATTTCTCACTTTGAGCTACCTGATTCATCATTTCAAGCTGTGCTACGTTTTAATGATGATCTATTGGGTATGAAACATAATTGTTCATATGTAATGGACACTTTAACTGTTACAGAGGAATTTAATTTCAATTTCCCATTTGATATGCTAGCTATTCGTGAATATGTTCAAGAGTTATTGTCCACTTTAAAAATTGACAAAAACCTTCCTGAATGTAAAGAAACGAATTTCAATTATTTATCTCAAGAATAGTAGATGAAATATAAACGTTTAAGGTTTTAATTTGTCTTTTACTAATAGTTGTTTGTCTGGGGATAGTTTTAAATTTTCTCAGTGTTGTAATTTCGATCTTATCTATCACTCTATCGAATAATTTGATCATGTGATCAAAACAGCAGATTCCTGAAGAAGTCTGCTGTTTTTGTTATGTTAAATTTCTCAGTAGTGGCTACGTGTAATAACGTGTCATTGGTGATATGTCTGTTAGAGTAAGCACCTGTCTCAATTTCATTCCAACATTTTTGAAATGGTAGTTCTCCATGTCTTACCATTACTGAGACAGGACTCCGGCTTGCTGAAGTTTTTCTATGATCTGACCTGGCTTTTTATCTTTTCCATTTCTTAATCAGCAGAACACGCGGTTTGTTTCAAAACCCTTTACATAAATGATCTCAACTTTTTGACTGCTTTCCTCATATTCCCCTTAAAATTGAATAATCACTTTCCCTTTTGGTCGTCCATTTGCGACCAGTTCTAGCGCTTCATTTACGTTGTCTATGGTAAATCGTGTTGGATGAATTGCTGGAACAATGTTGTTTTCTTCAATGATTTTTGTAATCTCTTTAAGTTGTGCGCCATCAGAACGAACGAAAAGAAAATGGTATTCCACGTTTTGTTTCTTAGCTTTGCGGTCATAATTTGCACCAGCAAGGGAAAATAACATTTGTTTCCATAGCGGGGAATTTTGGTGTTTCCCGAAACGTTTATTTGGTCCTGTACGGAGAGAGAGCAATCTTCCGCCCGGTTTGATGATACTCAATTCACTGTCAAATTCTTTAGGTCCCAGTGTATCAATCACGTAATCCACATTCGACAACAAGTCAACATAGTTTTCTATTTTATAATCCAAATATTGGTCTGCACCCATTTCCAAAGTGCGTTCGCGCGCTTCTGAGCTGCCACTAACAATGACATGTAGGCCCATTGCCTTTGCGATTGGTACAGCCATTTGACCAAAGCTGCCTGATCCACCTGGAATGAAGACAGATTTACCTGACTGTGCCTCAAGTTCTTCATGCAGACCTTGATACGCTGTGAGTCCAGCCAGTGGTGCAGCAGCGGCTTCCACGTAAGACAAATTTTTTGGCATGGGTGCAATTGCAGCAGCGTCAATTGCGGCATATTCCGCAAAAGCACCAATTTTTTCGAGCGGGAGACGTGTATAGATGGCATCTCCTACGTGAAATTCCGTCACATTTTTTCCGACTTTTTCGATAACTCCTGTCAATTCATTACCAAGCGTTAATGGGAATTCATAATCTTGAATCAGTTTCACGCTGCCTGTAATAATTAACATTTCGAGTGGATTGACTGCCGCAGCTTTGACCTTTACCAAGACTTCGTTTTCATCGATTTCTGGAATTGGAATGTCATTGACTTTGGCATGGATATTTTTTGAATACTTGGTGATCTGAGCTGCTTTCATGAGTGTTTTCATTTTTTATCAGCATCCTCTATCATATTACATATAGGGTTTTGCCTTTTTGTATAATCGTTTAGGCGGAGGGGAATCTTATTCCTATTTTAACCCGCCACCTAAACAATAATGAGTTAACTACATTTCCTATTTATTCATTAACATTAGTCATTTTTAGAACGATCATTCTTAAATGCTTAAATTTTTTAGAACCGCTTCTGTAAATAAATGTTTCTCATCCTCCAAGTGGCAGTGATATAGAGTATCGTTATATAGGTTAAATATTACATCTCAAGAATCGGATAGATTTGATCTCTTAATTTAAATTCATAGTTTTCATCTACAATACCTACTGCTTGATTACGATCATAAAGCTCCATCATAAAACTCGCCACTTGCTCAACTGTGTGGTACATCGGGATATTTGTTTTGTAATCAAATTCTTTCGTATCAAATGCATTTTTCATGAATTCTGTTTCCGTGATTGCTGGTGCTAAAACTTTCACCTTCATTTTCGCACCTTTGCGTTCCAGTTCTTTTGCAAGCCCTTCTGTAAATGCACTCACAAAGTATTTAGATGCAGAATACGTAATACTGCCAACAGCAATTGCATACCCGAGTGCTGATGATACGTTAATTAACTGAGTTCCTTCTACATCAGAATAATCACGTACAAATAGTGTAGAAAGAATCGTTAAGGATTCTACGTTGACACGCAACATGGTTTCCACTTTATCTAAATTCTGATCTGTGACAGAAGAGGATTCACCAAGCCCGGCATTATTAATCCAAGTCTCAATTTGATATTCCTTTAAATTGTCATACAGTGTATATGCCTGATCTGTGACAGATAAGTCACTTGTACGAATAATAACATCCAAATCAGGATTAATAGTGTGAATTGTTGATTTAAGCTCTTCTAATTTATCTAATCTTCTAGCTACAATAATTAAGTTTTTGCCGCGAGCAGCAAACGCTAATGCTGTCTCATATCCTATGCCTGAGCTTGCTCCTGTAATAACTGTGTACTTCATATGATTCTCTCCTCAAAAAGATATTTTTTTAATTCTCCATATCACAAATATATCTTAGTCTAGCGTTGACAAAGTCAAACCGATAATAGCTTCAAATTTTTCCTTATCATTTGTCGTTTTTGCTAATACTCGTACCCCTACGAGTGAATTATGAATGAATTGAGAAAGCCCTTTGATGTTATAGTGTTTAGGAATTTCTCCTTTTTCTTGACCATGTTTTAGCAGATCAAATAATAAGGCTTCTGTATTTATAAAAATCTCTTTAATTTTCTTAGCTACTTCTTCATCTAGCAGGGATAATTCAACTGCTGTATTAACAGCTAAACATCCTTTTGGCAGATTTTCTTCTGGATTAATAACCATTTCAAATATTTTTCTTATAGTCTGCTTAACCGTTAAATCAGCTTTCACCTCATTCTTCATTCTCATTTCCATTACTTCTACAAAGTGACTTAAAGCTCTCATAAATAAAGTATGTTTGTCACCAAAAGTATCATAGATACTTCTGCGGTGAACCCCCATATGGTCCACCAAATCTTGCATGGATGTTTTTTCATAACCCTGTTCCCAGAAAAGCTCCATCGCTTTTCTTAATGCTAATGTTTCATCAAATTCTTTATTTCTAGCCATGTAATCCCACCTTATAACGTATCATCTATTAACACTGATAAAGTACTGAGAATCATTGATGCACTAGGGCACAATAACTTTATATCATTCATCTCTCCCTACTCTTAAATAATTAAAGAACGATCATTCTCATTTGAGAAGAAAATCAGTTAGACCTAACATGTTTTAAGTATATCAAACTTGAGAACGATCGGTAAAGAATTTAGAATTCATCTTGTGTTTTATATATTTTAAGACCAAGGGCGAAAACTTTAAAATGGGCTAGGTGTACTATTACCTGAAGTTTAACGAATATCACTCCTTCTTATTTCTACTCAAATCAGTTCTGTAACCGCCATGCACTTGGTGCCATGTCTATTCAAATAACCATTTCTTCATTCAGATGACGGAATGAAAAAAGAGTAGACCTTTCAGTCCACTCTTAAATAAATTTTATTTCTCTCGTTCTATATGTTTTTCTTTTGTTGATTATTGCCCATAAACTTTAACCTCTAATACTTTGCCATTAGTTGTATTCCCTTTAAAAAAAGAGGAGCTACATCCTTACATGTTATGAGAACGAGCCTATATTGCTACATACTGATTCGGTGTTTTTGTTCATTGTCTATCTCGGGCTGTATCTCCTTTGTTAGATGATGACCCTCTATATCTACATTCGGAATGATTTTGTCTAACCATTTTGGTAAATACCAAGCTGCATTCCCCATCAACTTCATGATACTTGGAATGAGCGTCATTCTTACAATAAATGCGTCAAACAATACACCAAAGGAAAGAGCTAATCCATTTGCTTTGATAGAAGCTTCACCAGCAAAGATAAATCCTGCAAAAACAAATATCATGATTAGCCCGGCTGCGGTGACAACAGGTCCACTGTGTTTTAATCCAGCTTGAATCGCTTGTACTGGATTCTTTGTTTTCACATATTCTTCACGCATTCTGCTTACAAGGAATACCTGATAATCCATTGCTAAGCCAAAAAGAATACCAATCGTTAAAATTGGCAAAAACGCGAGAATCGGCCCTTTTTCAGGTATATTGAACAAATCAATTAGATTTCCATCCTGTAACACAAATACACAAACCCCAAGAGTTGCTGTCATTGTTAATATGAAACCTGCTACAGCAACAAGAGGTACTAGCAGCGAACGGAATACGATTGTCAGCAATATAAACGCAAAACCAACAATGAGTACAGCAAATACTGGTATTGCATCATTAAGACGATCTGAAATATCTATATTCACTGCCGTCGATCCAGTTACGAGTAAATCTACTCCGTTTTGATCTGCTAAGCTGCGTACATCTTGCACCAAATTCTTAGTAGCTTTATCGTTTGGACCTGTTGTAGGAACAACCGTAATAATAGCAAAATCGCCTTTTGCATTAGGCATTGCAGGAGTAACACTTGCTACATGGTCTAAATCCTTAATTTCTTTTACTGCATCTGCGAATGCTTCAGTTTTATTTTCTGGAACACTTGTGGCATCCGCCACTATCGTTAATTTGCCATTAAACCCTTCTCCAAAACCTTTGGCAAGCAAGTCATAAGTCCGGCGCTCGGGATTATCCTTAGCTTTCATTCCTGCATCAGGTAAACCTAGCTCCAAATGCATAGATGGAATACTAATGACTAGCAAGATGAGAATACTAAATACACTTAGAAGAATAGGGTTCTTTGTGACAAAGCGTCCCCAGAAATTTGTTTCAGCGCTTTGTAATTCTTTTTTCTTGTTTGCTTTCGGAATCATGCGTTTCCCTGCTATTGATAAAACGGCAGGCACTAATGTAATTGAAGCTAAAACAGCCATGAACACACTGAGCCCTGCTGTTAGCCCCATTGCGGACATAAAAGGAATATTAACTACAGTCAATCCGCAAAGTGCAACAATAACTGTGAGTCCGGCAAAAACGACAGCACTCCCAGCTGTTCCCGTAGCTCTCGCAATTGATTCATTTTTTTGTATACCTTCACCTAAAAACTGGCGGTGTTTCGAAAAAATAAACAAAGCATAATCAATACCAACTGCAAGGCCAATCATTCCGGCTAATGAAAGACTGACGGAGGCAATATCAAACACTTGTGTTCCAATCAAAGTCAGCCCAATGCTTACACCTAAACCAATAAGTGCAGTTAAAATCGGTAAGCCTGCTATTAATAAAGAGCCAAATGTAATAGCTAGAACAACAAAAGCCAAGACAATACCGACTATTTCTGATACACCGCCTATCTCCATCTCGGCTCCTGGTATATCTCCGCTTAACTCCGTTTGTAATCCTTCATCATCAGCAATGGACAAACTATCTTTCACATGTTTTATAGAGTAATCTTTTATATCATCTGCTGATGATTTGTATTTGATATCAGCATAAGCCACTGTCCCATCTTTTGCGATCGTTCCTGCATGAAAAGGACTTGCAATCGAATCAATGGAATCGTCTTTATTCATTTCCTTTAATGTATTCTCTATTGCTTCTTTTGCTGATTTGGCAGTAAGTTTCTCCCCATCCTTAGCACCGAATATGACCCGTATGCTCCCTTTATCAGGACCATGAGGAAATTCTTTATTGATCACCTTCATTGCTTTTTCCGAAGGCGTGTCAGGTATTGACATATTCTCAGAAAAACTGGGTTTTAATATGCCGGCTGCCCCTATCGTTGCAATCAACACAACGATCCACGCACATATTACTTTAATACGATGGCGAGCGACCCAGCCGCCTAATTTATATAACATTCTTGACATCATAATCTCCTTTCAACACATTGCTTGATAATATTCTTCCTAATTGTAATTCATAAGGAAATGAAAAAAACGTACATTCAGGCATGTACGTTTGGGCAACTTTTAAATAACCTTGTGTTATATATCTAAAGTTAAAATACCTCTCTGCATGGCAATCGCGACTGCTTCTGTTCTAGAATCCGCTCCCAATTTATTATAAATGGACGTCAGTCTTGACTTCACGGTTCTCTCTGAGATTCCTAAATCAAAGGCTATCGCTTTGCTTTTGAATCCTTTTGCAATTGCCTTTAGAACAACTATTTCCTTTTCCGTTAACTGAGTATCGCTGCTTGGTTTCTTCATTCTTTCCAATTGAATTTCTTGAAAACGTTTAAGAATATCAGGCTGCAGCAGCACTTCTCCTCTTACTGCTGCATCCATTGTATGAAATAGGGTTTCTGAGCTCGTATCCTTCAACAGATATCCTTTCGCTCCTAATTCAATCCCCTCAATCATCAAGTGATCCTCATTATAAGTAGTCAAAATAATAATGGGTATGCTGTGTTTTTCTTTTATTTGTTTAATCGCTTCTAACCCACTCATTTCTGGCATGTATAAATCCATAAGAATGATATCTGGGTTTAATTCATCTGTAAGATAAACCGCCTTTTTTCCATTTTCCGCCTCTCCGATTATTGTGTAGTTATCATTCGTCTCAATTAACAGCTTGAGACCTTCTCTCACAACCAGATGATCATCAACGATTAAAACCTTATTCATCTTCAATCTCTCCCTGATTTGACAAGATTATCTCGATTTGTGTGCCTATTGATTTTTTACTCTTTATATTGAATTGGCCTTTCATTGCTCTGACACGTTCTTGTATACCAAGAAGTCCATAATGTCCTCTCTTTTTCCTGCCTTTTTCAACATCAAAGCCTTTTCCATTGTCTCTGACGGTTAAATGGAGGTTTCCTTTCTCATCCCAAATTGATACCCATATCGTTTCTGCTTCTGCATGTTTTGCTGCATTTGTAAGGCATTCTCCTATGATGTAATAACAATTTTCAGCAGTACGAACATCAGGCAATTGAGTTAATCTGTAGTCTAAAAAACAAGACAGACCTGTTGCATCTTTAAAATGATCCATTTGTAAGGTAATTCTTTCTTTTAAAGAATCGATTTCTTCTGATTTGCTGCGAAGATTGTCAATAGCTGAACGTGCATCAGCTAATGTGCTTTTCACTCTATTCATAGATTGTTGAATGATTTCTTTTGCTCTATCTGTGTTACCTTTCGATATATGAACATTAATAGCATCCAGCTGCATATTTAAACTGACCAGCCCTTGAGCAAGCGTATCGTGTAAGTCCCGGGCCATACGCTGCCTTTCGTTTTGCAGCGTCAGCTGTTCGACCTGCTGATGAGCCAGCCCCAGCCTTTCAAGAGTCAGCTGCGCTTTTATCTTTTCATCGACTTGGGCAAATAATGTAGCGGCATAAGTAATAATCACGATCATAATAGGTACGGCAATGACAAGAAAATGCAAATATTCACCTTTGTGAATCTGATGTGTTGCATTGATTGACAGCAGAAGCAGTAAATACAGTATGAGGAAAGTCCTTCTTCTGTCTGCTATTCCTGCAATCTGTCCAATCAAAAATGCATAAAGGCCAATAATAATCAGCACTAAGAAGCCAGTCATGATATTAGCCATTGTAAAAGTGATCAAACCTTGCAGCACAAAATATAGAATGACCTTTTTCTTAACCCAGCGATATGAATGCCAATGCAGCAATGCAAAAATGGCGGTCAATACTGTAAACACATGAAGCAATAAAATGGGCCAGCTCCCAATAAAAAATTGCAGCACGATAGAGGCTATATATATCATGAGAATAAAAGCTAAGCCTGGCACTCTGAGAGCAAGCATATTTAATGCTCGCCTATCTCGTGAAAAGTAGTTTTTATCAAAAGGCTTTCTTCGAAACATATTGCTTCACTTCCTTTCCTTTGACAGTATCATCACAAAGGATCCACAATAAAAATAGGAACAATCCAGTCATATTTGTCATCTTATCATAAGAGCCGGCAGGCATTTCATTTATCGGCCAGCAAGGCAAGAAGAAAACGCAAGATGAACAAAAGTTTAAAAATGCCCCAACGTACATAAGGATATGCCCTTATGTACGTTTTCTATATTCAATTTTAAAATTAAAATATATGGAGAGTTACTTTCATATGGGAGGATTGCAATTTATTGAAACCAATTGATCTCATCATTATAAACTTACAAAGAAAAGGAATCAGGGCTGAAAAAACAATTAAAAATCGGACCCCTCATACATTAAAATCCTCAAAGAAGTAAAGCAGAAGGGCTCTGCAAAATGCCCCCTTAAAGAATAAAGAAAACCTATAGAGAAAAGAGGAACAAGGTATGTATTGGTTTTTTGGTGTTTTATTGTACCTTCTCATCGGTACTTGTATATTCATAGGAGTCATCAAAGACACTCAATCAGGTTCTTGGTTACTACTTGCATTAGCAGCTCCACTCATTATCTTTGGCTATCCTTACTTTTGTTCGAAGCAGCTTCTTTCCAAAGGATAGATATATATTGATTACGGAGTTATTGAAAATGGTTAGAAGGTTTGAAAATAATGATAGATAACATTTCAAACTCAAACACAATATTTACCTTCAATACACAGACAGAACATATCATGTTGCGAACCATTGCCCCTGAAACGATATAAATAGCTAAGTCCTGACATGTATTGGTGCCATGTTCGTTAGAATAACCAAAACCAGTAATTTGCAGTCCGCACTTTATGAACGATTTTCATTGATTGGTTCCCTCGGAGATAGAAAGCATTTGAAAAAGCGAAACGTGAAAACAAGCCGGTTCTCGTCAGCATCGGCTATTCGACTTGTCATTAGTGCCACGTTCGCAATGTAACATCTGTATTCACCTCAAATCAAATAAAGAATACATATAATATTTATCAACTCAAACTTGGTTATGGCCGTCTATGTAAGGGAAAACTTTACCTTTAGGGTTACTGCATCATATATAATGTGGATGTACATAAACAGTCACTAAACACGCTTTAATAACGGAGAGGTTGTTAGGATGAAGGAATTTTTCTCTATTGGAGAAGTATCTAAGTTATTCAATGTAAACATACCTACTCTTAGGTATTATGATGAAATCGGTCTCTTAAAACCAGAATTTACAGACGAACATAATAACTACAGATATTATTCTACACAACAATTTGAAAGATTGAGTACAATCAAGTACCTGAGGACATTAGGTTTGCCAATAAATAAACTACTTGATTTTTATGATTCGCTTGAGGTAGATACTCTGATTCACTTGCTGAAAGACCAGCAAACTGAAATTGACCGAAAAAAGAGGGAATTGGCACGCATTGAGAGAAAGATCTCTCGCCGCATTAAACAAATGGAAGACGCAGTTAATATGCCGCTAGAAGAAATTTCAAAAATCAAACTTCCTGAACTGCGTGTGGCGTATTTACAACATGAATTTATTCTTGGTCAAGATATTGAGTATCCGGTAACAGAATTGAGAACTAAGTTTAAAGTCCACAAAGATCTATTTTTAGGGAAAGTAGGATTATCCATTTCAGCAACAAATATAAAATCAAATCAGTTTGACCGATATTCCAGTATATTTATGGTTCTGGAAGATGAAGATGAAATACATTCACCTGAAATCACTTTCCCCTCAAGAGAATATCTGCAAATTAGATTTAAAGGATCACATTCAGAAGCAGCACAATACTACGAAATGTTACTTACATATATGAAAAAGCATCATTATGAATTGGCTGGCGACTCAATCGAAATAACACTGATTGATTATGGGGTAACTAATAATCCAGACAATTATGTGACTGAAATACTTTTGCCAATCAAATAAATTTAACTAATGGCTGTTACATACACTTGACCCTCAAGTAACTTGAGGGTTTATTTTTTTGAAAGGAACTATTATTGGAGGAGATAGCCTATGTTTGGAACAATTTTTAACACAGTTATGATCATTGCAGGAAGCTTAATTGGAGGTATATTCAAAAAAGGAATGAAAGATGAGTACCAAGAAATACTTATGCAGGCAATGGGATTCGCCGCAGTTGGACTAGGGATCAACGCCTTTACACAGCATTTGCCTTCTAGTAATTACCCCATTCTTTTTATTGTCAGTTTAGCTATTGGGGGATTGATTGGTCAGAGCATAAATCTAGAATTAAGATTTAACAATTTAGTCAACAAGTTCTCTAAAAGCAATTTAGCCGAAGGTTTATCAACTGCAATCTTATTATATTGTATAGGCTCGTTGTCAATATTAGGCCCTGTTAACGCTGCTCTGCATGAAGATTATACTTATCTCCTAACAAACGGTATATTAGATGGGATCACTTCCATTGTTCTCGCTTCCACATTTGGTTTTGGAATAGCAGCATCAGCGGTTGTATTATTTACCTGGCAAGGCTCAATATATTTATTTGCAAAATTAATGGAAAGCGCATTAAATACAGACCTTATTAATGAAATCACAATTGTCGGCGGTGTATTAATCCTTAGTTCAGGGTTAAGTATTCTGGGAATTAAAAAATTTAAAACTTTGAACCTCCTGCCATCACTGTTGATTCCGCCTATTGTCATTTTAATTATTCATGTATTTGGATTACCATTTTAAATCCTTAATCTACAATTAACCTGCAAAACTGTGCACGGAATGTCGGGTAGAAACATTTCACCCCTGTTATTCTTTTGTTAAAGGAGGTCAAATAAATGGATTTGCTTAAAAGTATGAATAAAGCATTAACGTATATTGAAGAAAACCTCACTAATGATATTGATGTTAAAGAAGTAGCAAAGCTTGCATTCTGCTCTGAATATCATTTTAAAAGGATGTTTTCCTTCCTTTCTGGTATTTCATTATCCGAATATATTCGTCGCAGACGTCTTACTCTTGCAGCTTTTGAGCTTAAAGAAAGCAATGTAAAAGTGATTGACATTGCAATAAAGTACGGGTATAACTCCCCAGATTCTTTTGCACGGGCATTCCAAAATTTGCATGGCATAAAACCATCAAAAGCCAGACGTAATGGCCATTCACTTAAAGCTTATCCACGTATGACCTTCCAGTTATCAATCAAAGGAGGAAGTGAAATGAACTATCGCATTGAAGAAAAAGAAGCATTTCGCATCGTTGGCATTAAAAAAAGAGTTCCTCTTATTTTCAAAGGGGTTAATCCGGAAATTGCATCCATGTGGGAAAGTTTAGATGAAGAAGCAATAAATACACTTAAAAAGCTTTCTAATGTAGCGCCTGTGGGACTCATTAGTGCTTCCACGAACTTTTCTGAAGGCCGGACAGAGGAGAAAGGAGAGCTTGATCACTATATTGGCGCAGCCACAACGAAACAGTGTCCAAATAACCTCTCACAGCTTGAAGTTCCTGCCTCAACATGGGCTGTATTCGAAGCAACCGGACCATTTCCGGATACGCTGCAAGAAGTATGGGGACGCATTTATTCTGAATGGTTTCCATCGTCAAATTATGAACAAATAGAAGGTCCAGAAATACTGTGGAACGAGCATAAAGATATAACATCCCCTTCTTTTAAAAGTGAAATTTGGATACCGATCTTAAAAAAAGACTAAGTTTTACGATCAATGAAGAGGAATTGAAGGTTCTTTATGGAAGCAAATAATTAAAGTAATCGCACACATGATGAGTAACTATAAGGATTTTTCAAATTATATATACAGAAAATAAAAACATACCATATTCTTTATTTGGTATGTTTTTTTATAATGCAGCGTCTGCTTTTCATTCTGCAAATTAAGAGAAGATAATCTTTATATCATTTATGTAATAATTTTAATACTAAAAAATACCTGAAATAATTAACCCAGCTTCTCTACTGGAAAGATGATAGCCGTTTTTTTAGTTGGATATCCATCTAAGGCAAGTATATGTGCTTAGATCATTTATATTGCGTGTATCTACATCATAAGACATGTCCAAGGTGCCATGTTCGTTAGAATAACCATAACCAATAATCAATAGTCCGCGCTTTATAAAAATTTGCATCGACGTAAAAATTATTTATTCTTTATTGATCCTCTCCTCACGTCACCTTTTAAACTAAAATTGAAGTTTAAAAGGAAAGGTGATTTTTATGAAGAAAACCACAAAAAAGGAAATTTTATTAGTGCAGATGATGTTAGGAATTTCTTTAGCTCTAGGTGTATTACCTCCACTCGTTATGTTTTTTTCACATCGAAAGAAGAACATATTTTATCGTGAAGCAAGCAGAAAAGCACTAAACTTCCATTTAACTTTAATCCCCTTCTTTATAAGCAGCAGTTTTTTACCACCTTGGGTCAAGTACGTTATATTAGCAATTGAAACAATGATTATTTTGTTTGCTATGATTTGCATAGCTATACAAAAACCTTACCAGTATCCTGCAATTCAATATATCAAAAACAAAAAGATTGCAGCAAAAGGAGCATAATATGTCGAATAACTTTTTAACAATTGGGCAATTAGCCAAGCGAACTGGTGTAACAATCCGTACTCTTAGATACTATGACAAAATCGGATTACTTCAGCCGAGTGATTATAATGAAGGTGGACATCGATTATATAGTTTTAAAGAACTCCAAAGGCTGCAACAAATTCAGTCATTAAAATTTATAGGTTTTTCCCTCAAGGATATTTCAGACTTTTTAGTCGCCGAACAAATTGAAAAACGAGATATCACGCATACAATCATGTTTAAAAAAAAGCAGCTCCTCGCAGAACAAGAGAAAATACAACACACAATTGATCAACTAAACCATATGTTTGCTATATTAGAAAACCAACAAAAAGTCTATACAAGTATCTTTTGTTTTATTATTCATTCTATCCTTTGGGAAGAAGAAAACTTAGATGAACTGAATCAAATTGAAAATTCAATTTACAACTTTAGAAGCAATGAAAGATTAGACTTAGACAAAGAATATTTTTCAGTATTTACAAAGTTGAAAAGCCTTGTGATTGAAAATGTAAGCCCTCAATCAGAGGAAGCACAACTTTTTATAAAAGATTTTGTAGCACTTAATAGAAAAACGCTTTTAAAAATGAAAAACTCAAAAGATAATGTGATCAATTTTAATAAGAAAGATCAACTCAATATTCTTGATCCGTTAAATGAAAAAGAAAAACTCTTTATTAAAGATGCATTTTCTTTTATATCAAATTAAATGAAGGGGCAAGTTAGATATAATTCAGAGGAACTTATTCGATTCCTATTAAATATTTAGGTTTTATCAAAATATGTATCGCGGAAATTATTTTCTAATCTAAAAAGTCAGACTGACAATTAATCAGTATCTCTTTTAATCATAAAAATGAAAAGGGTATTTTATCTCCACTTATGTTAAAAACATGATCATTTTTTAAAACCATCACAGAGAGAAGGTGATCCCGTGCCAAATAACAATAAACCCAATAGATTAATCGCTGAGAAATCACCATACTTACTTCAACACGTCCACAACCCAGTTGACTGGTACCCTTGGGGATAAGAAGCCTTCGAAAAGGCAAAACGCGAAAACAAGCCGGTTCTCGTATCTATTGGGTATAGCTAATCTTGGCTATTCTAAAGAACATTGTCATTTATGCACATTAGGAAATGAATTTATCATAGCTAGCTTTCAATTAAACGTTTTAACTTAAGCTCAGTTTCAGTATTCTCAACTGGAGTATAGACGCTGCATCTTAAATCAGTATCTCCATGCACTTGTAATGAAGTAAGATTAAACAACATTTTACCTACCTTAGCATGACGAAACTCAATTAATACTTCAGGAGCAGAGCTTATCTCATTTTCATTCCAAATTTTATGAAACTCAGGATATGCCTGTTCCATTTCTTGTATAAATTGCTCATACCAGTCATCAGCCACATACTGTCCATAATACGTTCTAAATATTGCAATATATCCCCTAACAAAATGCTCCCAATTCACTGCTAAACTTTTAAATTCCTTTCTTGCGAATAGTAAGCGTATTATATTCCTTTCTGCCGGGATGATTTGTTCAAAATCCAAAAATACATTAGCTGCTGCTTTATTCCACCCAACAATGTGGCTTCTTCTATCTGATATAATCGTTGGGCAATAACGAAGTTCCTGCAACATTTTTACCAAAGCCGGACTGATTTCCTTCTCATTCTCATTTATAAAGGGTTGTTTCACTCCTTCCTCTAACGCTAGAGCATACAAATATCTCCTTTCATCGTTATTTAATTGTAATGCTCGGGAAATAGCATCTAATACCGAAGTAGACACTTTTATATCTCTTCCTTGTTCTAACCATGTATACCATGTAAGACTTACACCGGCTAGTTGAGCCACTTCTTCTCTTCTTAATCCTGGTGTTCTTCTGCGGGTTCCTACAGGTAAACCAACCATTTGAGGGGTAATTTTCGAACGTTGGTTCTTTAGAAACTCTGATAAAGCTTGAAGTCTTGTTTCTGGTTTCATTAAAATCTCCTTTTAAAATAGTGTTAATTATACTAGGATAAACAACAACTTGTAATAGGATAACACAAAAGTTAAAGTTATTTAAAAAACAAGGAGGGAATGATCATGAAAAGAGTAGTCATTACTGGAATGGGAATTATTTCTCCACTAGGAAATGATGTAAATAGCTTTTGGAATCAACTAGTTAAAGGACAATCGGGAATATCGCTTATTGATTCTTTTGATACTGCTGATTATAAAACAAAGATAGCTGGAATCGTTCGTGATTTTGATGCAGATGGAATATTGGGGAGGAAAGAAGCAAAACGATTAGATCGTTTTAGTCAGTTTGCCTTAGCAGCAGCCGAACAGGCATTAGAACATTCACAATTACAGTTAGATAAGGTTGATCTTGAACGTTTAGGGGTATATGTTGGTTCAGGAATTGGAGGCATTCAATCACTTGTTGATAATGTGAATGTATTAAATAAACGAGGTCCCGCGAGAGTAAGCCCTAGTCTTGTTCCAATGATGATTTCAAATGCAGCTGCGGCTCAAATAAGTATTAGATTAGAGGCACAAGGCCCGTCATTGTCACCAGTAACGGCCTGTTCAATCGGGAACACCTCTATTGGTGAAGCTTTCAATGCGATCCGAAATAATGAGGCAGATATTATATTTGCCGGTGGAGCAGAAGCAGCAATCACACAGTTATCTTTGGCTAGTTTTGGAAACGCTCATGCACTATCTACAAGAAACCAAGATCCAAGTCGAGCCAGCCGTCCGTTCGATACAGATAGAGATGGTTTTGTTATGAGTGAAGGCGCAGGTATCTTAGTATTAGAATCATTAGAAAACGCTATTCTTAGAGATGCGCCGATATTATGTGAAGTAGTAGGGTATGGAGCTAGTTCAGATGCTCATCATATGGTAGCATCACACCCAGAAGGTAAGGGTGCCTACTTAGCAATGAAAAAAGCATTGAGAAGTGCAAATATATCAACAGGTGAAATTGATGTTATTAGTGCTCATGCAACAAGTACACAAGTAGGTGACCGTTCTGAAGTTCTAGCTATTAAGAAATTATTTGGTGAACATTCACGTAAACTTCCAACAACTGCAAACAAGTCAATGACTGGGCACATGCTTGGTGCTGCTGGTGGAGTAGAAGCAATTGCTTTAGTGGAAAGTTTGAGACAAGGAATGATTCCTCCAACTATTAATGTAGAGAATCAAGATCCAGATTGTGACTTAGATGTTGTATCAGAAGCGAGACATCTTCCATTGAAATATGGGCTATCAAATTCTTTTGGTTTCGGCGGACATAATTCAGCAATCGTGTTAAAGAATTACGATTGAAGACCCATCTTTACAGTTCAAAGGTGAAATAATGGATCTATCTAGAGTTTATAGCCCTTGGTTTTCATGATGGAATACCACACAGACAAATCATGACGGGCCTTAACTATCTGGTATATTAAATAGAGGAAAGAGAATACTTTAAAAAACATTTAGAAAGAAGGTGATCCAATGCCCACTAACAATAAGCCCAATAGATTAATCGCTGAGAAATCACCATACTTACTTCAACACGCCCACAACCCCGTAGACTGGTACCCTTGGGGAGAAGAAGCCTTCGAAAAAGCAAAACGCGAAAACAAGCCGGTTCTCGTCAGCATCGGCTATTCGACATGTCATTGGTGTCACGTCATGGCTCATGAAAGCTTCGAGGATGAGGAAATCGCCCGCCTTCTTAACGAACGTTTTGTTGCGATTAAAGTGGATCGGGAAGAGCGCCCTGATGTTGATTCTGTTTATATGAGAATCTGCCAGCTGATGACCGGACAGGGCGGCTGGCCGCTGAATGTGTTTATCACGCCTGATCAGAAGCCGTTTTACGCGGGTACATATTTTCCGAAGACGAGTAAATATAACCGTCCGGGTTTTGTTGACGTGCTTGAGCATCTTTCAGAAACGTTTGCAAACGATCGTGAGCATGTCGAGGATATTGCAGAAAACGCCGCTAAACATTTACAGACCAAAACAGCAGCTAAAACAAGTGAGGGGTTAAGCGAATCAGCGATCCACCGGACATTCCAGCAGCTTGCCAACGGTTTCGATACAATCTACGGCGGCTTTGGACAGGCGCCGAAATTTCCTATGCCTCATATGCTCATGTATTTGCTCCGTTATTATCACACGACGGGGCAGGAAAACGCTTTGTACAACGTTACGAAAACACTGGACAGCATGGCAAATGGAGGCATTTATGACCATATCGGCTATGGGTTTGCCCGCTATTCGACCGATGATGAGTGGCTCGTCCCTCACTTTGAAAAAATGCTGTATGACAATGCGCTCCTGCTGACAGCTTATACTGAAGCTTATCAAGTCACGCAAAACAGCCGTTATAAAAAGATTTGTGAGCAGATCATTACGTTCATTCAACGGGAAATGACCCATAAAGACGGGAGCTTTTTCTCTGCTTTAGACGCGGATACAGAAGGCGAAGAAGGAAAGTACTACGTGTGGTCAAAAGAAGAGATCTTGAAGACGCTCGGAGAGGATCTCGGCACGCTGTATTGCAACGTGTATGACATCACAGAAAAAGGCAACTTTGAGGGCAAAAACATTCCCAACCTCATTCACACCAAGCGGGAACAAATCAAAGCGGATAGCGGCTTAACCGAGGAAGAGCTCAGCCGCAAGCTTGAAGATGCAAGACTGAAGCTGTTAAAGACGCGTGAAGAAAGAACATATCCGCATGTTGATGATAAGGTGCTGACGTCATGGAACGCACTAATGATTGCGGGTCTCGCTAAAGCGGCAAAGGTATTCCAGAAACCCCAATACCTCACCTTGGCTGAAGACGCGATCACCTTTATTGAAAACAATGTAATCATCGACGGCCGGGTGATGGTTCGGTATCGTGACGGCGAAGTGAAAAACAAAGGATTTATCGACGATTATGCCTTTCTCTTATGGGCTTATCTCGACCTCTATGAAGCCTCGTTTGATCTATCCTATTTAGAAAAAGCGAAGAAGCTGTCAGACGATATGATCGATTTGTTTTGGGACGAGGAGCATGGGGGGTTCTACTTTACCGGACACGACGCAGAAGCGTTAATTGTCAGAGAAAAAGAAGTGTACGATGGCGCCGTGCCATCAGGAAACAGCGTGGCAGCCGTTCAGCTTCTGCGCCTCGGGCAAGTCACAGGCGATTTGTCGCTGATTGAAAAAGCCGAAACGATGTTTTCCGTGTTCAAGCCTGAAATCGAGGCATACCCGAGCGGCCACTCTTTCTTTATGCAAAGTGTGTTAAAACATATGACGCCTAAAAAGGAAATTGTGATTTTTGGGCGCCCGGACGATCCAGACAGAAAACAAATCACAAGCGCGCTTCAACAGGCCTTTATTCCAAACGATTCCATCCTGGTGGCAGAGCATCCCGACCAGTGCAAAGACATTGCGCCATTCGCGGCTGACTATCGCATCATAGACGATCGAACAACCGTGTATATTTGTGAAAATTTCGCCTGCCAGCAGCCGACAACAGACATCGAAGAAGCCTTACAAGCATTAAAAAGCAGCAGGGATTAAACGCCTTGCTGCTTTCTTTTTGATCTCTTATGGTATTGTACAACGATAAACGCAAAGAAAAGATTAACGACAACCGTAAAGAAAGTCTCCCACATCGGATTTCCCCGTGTGATGACAAATAAGGAAGGAATATCTCCATATACACTATTTTTTTCAGTCATAAAAAGACATAAAAACATATTATTTGCGGCATGCACACCAAGTGAAATTTCAAGGCTGCCTGTTTTGACCGTATAATACGTTAAAAGAATCCCAATTGTTACATACTCAATGCCTGCCCAAAAAGCGCCATTACTCATTTCAGGATTGCCAAAGTGTACAACCCCAAATAGACCGCCGACAATCAGCGTCAATACAAAAGGATTCTTTATCACTTTTCCAAAAGCCTGCAATAAAAATCCCCTGAAAAACAGTTCTTCCGCAGAAGTCTGGAGCGGCACCAATAACAGAGATGCCACAAGCAGCCACAGAAAACGTGAGGCGTCAAAATCCTGAAAAGTGTATTTCGCCGGATGAATCGCATAATCAATCCCCTGAACCACAGCCATCAGCAAGAAATAAGCGAGAAAGCCAAAGAAAATGCTGCGCCAGTTGATTTTTGCATGCGGTGTAATGACGGACCGAAACGGGCGTTTCAGGATAAATCGAACAGCCAGCCAAACCCCAGGGATCGCAAATACATAAACGATATGAGCTAAAAACAGATCAGCCAAAGAATCGGTTAACATACCTGTATCCACATCAAACGCGATATGTGGACTTAAAAGTGCAGTCAATAACATCATAAATACATAAACAATGCTTCCAAAAAAGAATAAGCCAACCATCACCAAAAAGGAGAAAAAATATCTCCACAATGTATTGTTTCCTTCTAGAGGACGGATAAATGAATTCATTCCTTCTATGACTCTTCCTTTCAACGAGAATATTACTATATATTTGCATAATTTGGTCTATTAATCTACTGTTTTGGAAATCTTTTAAGCAAAATTAAGGCGAAAAGTGTGAATTTAGTTCTTCTATCTAGTGATTTGAACTCTGTCTCCAATGAATCAAGATACTTATAATAATGCCAAGAGGGGAATGTTCAGTCTTTCTCCCGCTATTAAAAAAGGGGGTTTTTTATGAATACGGGCGTCAAACAGAAACATACACATCCTTTTTCAAACGCGGCAAACCGTTTAGACCGCCTCCCGATTTCACGTGTCCACTTCCAAGTATTAACCGCTCTCGGCATTGTTTACTTCTTTGATCTTGCGGATTTATTTACCCTCAGCAATGTTGCGCCGGCACTGATCGAGCATTGGGGCATCCAGCTTTCAACCATTGCCAATGTAACGGCTGCTTCGTTTTTAGGTATGTTTTTGGGAGCATCACTTGGGGGACGGCTTTCAGATCGAATCGGCCGAAAAAAAGCCTTGAACCTATTTGTCTTCGTTTTTTCAATCGCATCTTTATGCAATGCCGCGGCATGGGACATCCCATCCTTAATGGCGTTTCGTTTCCTCACTGGGTTTGGCGTCGCAGCTGCCATGGTCATCACCAATAGCTATTTAGCAGAATTTTTCCCGTCCAGTGTTCGCGGAAAATATATTTCTTTCTGTGCCATGATCGGATTGATCGGCGTTCCGATCACCAATATCGTATCAGCCTTTGTCATTCCGCTCGGCTCATGGGGATGGAGACTTGTCTTTGTGTGGGGCGCTGTTGGCCTTATATATTTTTTCTTTATTCGGCGGCTGGAGGAATCACCCCGCTGGCATGAAAATCGCGGTGAATATGAAAAAGCCGATGCCATCCTGAAAAGGCTTGAAGCAAGCGTTGAAAAAGAAAAAGGACCGCTTCCTGCTCCGGCGCCGCAAACCTCAAGCGGACAAGTTCAACATGCGGGTTACGCGGGATTATTAAAGGGGAGAAACCTTAAAATAACCATTGTGTTATCCGCGGTATGGATTTTTGAAACCTTTGGATTCTACGGCTTTGCCTCCTGGGTTCCCAGCCTGCTGAAAAGCAACGGGGTCACGATGGAAAACACATTATGGTATAACGTATTGCACTCGGTCGGCGCTCCGCTCGGCGCATTGCTGGGTTCAATGATTTCTGAAAAATTCCAGAGAAAATGGATATTGGCCGCCAGTGCGTTTCTGACTGCCATCGCAGGTCTTTTATATGGCATGACCTTCATTCCAATCATGATTATCGTGTTTGGTTTCATCGTCAATATTACGGAACGGGTTTTCACATCAAACTTATATGCGTATACATCTGAGCCTTTTCCAACAGAGTATCGCTCGTCAGGCAGCGGTTTAGCCTATGGGCTCGGGCGCTTTTCGAACATCTTCGGATCATTGCTCGTCGGTTTTATTGCCGTTCAGCTCGGCTATGTCAGCGTCTTTTTCTTTATAGGCGGCTGCTGGCTCGCATGCTCCATTTTATTAATCTGCTTCGGCCCCAATACGAATGCCAAGCAGATATAAAAAGTCAGTGCGGTGTTTAACCGCACTGATTTCAATTCAATTCCTTCAGCTTTCTCGCAGGGTTTCCCCCTACAACCGTATTCGCAGGCACATCCTTTGTCACTACGGAACCCGAAGCAATCACCGCGTTATCGCCGATCGTCACTCCCGGGTTTATTACTGCCCGCCCGCCAATCCAAACATTATCCCCAATTGTAACGGGCTTACCGAACTCCTTCCCCGACTTCCTTTCAAGCGGGTCGAGAGGGTGACCTGCCGTGTAGATATGCACCCCTGGAGCAATCAAACAATCACGTCCTATACGAACTTCACAAACATCAAGAATGACACAGTCAAAATTAACAAATGTACGATCCCCCATATGAATGTGATAGCCGTAATCACAGCGGAATGTCAGCAAAATGGTGACTTGATCACCGATCGAACCCAGCAGATTTTTCAAAATTTCCGTTCGCACTGACTCATCTTCTGGTGATTCGTTATATTGTTTAATCAGATTTCTCGCATGTTTACGCTCTAGTGATAATTCACGGTCTTCCGAATTGTATAATTCTCCGGCTGCCATTTTTTCTTTTTCTGTCAGCATTCAAGTCACTCCAAGATTTTAAATTGTAATCTCTATTAGATTTCCTTCCTCATCTTCAATTACACTTTCATAGTAGCCGTCCCCCGTCGTCCTTGGGCCGCTAACTACAGCGAATCCGTCCTGCTTTAACCTTTCTGTCAGTTCATCAACATTCTCTTTGCTTCCAGTGGAAAAAGCGATATGCGCCCAGCCTGTCATCGTTTGTGACGGCTGATCAGTCACATCTCCTTTTTTCATGATTTCCAGCCTTGCTCCGGAATCAAACGTCATAAAATACGACATAAAATCTTTCTTCTCATTATGATAAAGAGAATTGGCTTTGCCATGAAAGTACGTTTCATAAAAAGCCTTCATTCGCTCTAAATCGCTGACCCAGATGGCCGTGTGCTCAATACGCATTTCTTCCTCCTCCTTTGTCTTTCAATGAAGTTATAAGGTATGAAATGCATTTCAGTTCAAGCTTTTTTCATGAATTGGTGGAGAATTTTTATATCTTTGGGACGCTCCTGCAAAAATAACGAAAATGCTGCGGTGCCCAGCTGCTCAAGATTCAGATCAAGCGATGGGAAACAGAGGGCACGGCTGATAGAGGAATTTCCTTCTCCAATGATCTCAACATCCCAGTCTTTCTTTTTGGCAAATACATAAATTCCCGCTGCCACTTCATCACTGTTTGCATAAATAGCTGTTGGAGCCCGGCCGCTTGTATAGAAATACGCACCCGCCTGCTCTCCGTCGTCCATATGATTACAGCCGGTCAGCATATGGCGGTCCTCCAGGCTTCCATAGACGGCCTGATAAGCCGCTGCTTTAACCGCCGTACTCGGGCTCTTGTCGGCGCTTCTCACGCTTGTAAAAGCGATATTTTCATGTCCGCGGTTCTTTAGATATCGAAAGCTTTCTATGTAGGCTGCTTTTCTGTCATTGTAAGCACAAGGAATATCCATGTCTCCAGTATCCTCACAAGCGATAATCGGTCCATATTCTTGATAGGCTATCATACTGTCCCAGTGATTGGCTCGTGATGTAATAATAAGGCCATCTATTTTTTTCATTCTTAACAGCTCTAAATATTTGATTTCAATGTCGGGGTTATAGTTGGTAGGGAGGAGGGTTGTTGCATATTCATGTCTAAATGCCGCCTTTGTGATGCCGTTTATGATTTTATCAAAGCAAGGGTGATCGCTGTAGGGCAGGATTACACCGATCGTTTGAGTCTTGCCGCGAATAAGATCAATCGCAGTTCGATTCGGTGTGTAGTCTAATTCCTCCATGACTTGATGCACCAGCTTCCTTTTTTCTTCAGACACATACGGATGATGATTCAGTACACGTGACACAGTCGAAACAGATACATTCGCCAATCTCGCAATCTCTTTTATGTTTGCCATCTCTTTCTCCTTTTTCATCATAAAAAAAGCAGTAAGTATCAATCCTTACTGCTATCTCATCATATATTGATCGTAAGTTCAACAGGGCAATGGTCGGAGCCCAAGACGTGTGCTGATATCTTGGCATTTTCAATCTGCCCCTTAAGACTTTCAGAAACAACAAAGTAATCCAGACGCCAGCCGATATTTCTGTCCCGGGCACCTGCACGATACGACCACCAGGAATAAGCGCCTTCCAGATCAGGGTATAAATAACGGAATGAGTCGATAAAGCCGGCTTCCAAAAAACGAGTGAATGCTCCTCTTTCTTGATCAGAAAAACCCGCGTTATTCCGGTTTGCTTTTGGATTCTTCAAATCAATTTCCTGATGAGCCACATTTAAATCACCGCACAGGATAACCGGTTTTTTCTTGTCCAATTCGAGAATAAACGCTAATAAAGCCTCTTCCCATTGCAAACGGTAATCAATGCGTTCCAGCCCTCTTTTTGCATTAGGCGTATAAACGGTCATCACATACACGTTTTCAAATTCCAGCGTAATCACTCTGCCCTCTTGATCATGTTCTTCTATTCCGATTCCGTACATGACGTTCAGCGGCTTTTGTTTTGAAAAAACAGCCGTACCTGAATATCCTTTTTTCTCTGCATAGTTCCAATATACATGATAGCCTTCTGGTTCAAGATCCACTTGGCCATCCTGAATCTTTGTTTCCTGCAGGCATACAACATCGGCATCCTCTTCTTTCAAGTAAGAGAGGAAATCCATTTTTCTCATGACAGCCCGCAGGCCATTCACATTCCAAGAAATGAGCTTCATTTTTTATCCCCCCTATAAAAAAGAGCAAGAACCCGAAGGTCCTTGCTCTTTACGTATCAGCTTACTCACCAGTTACGTATGGAAGTAAAGCCATTTGACGAGCGCGTTTGATCGCTGCAGTCAATTTACGTTGGTATTTAGCGTTTGTTCCAGTTACACGACGTGGTAAAATTTTACCGCGCTCAGAAACAAACTTTCTAAGAAGATCTACATCTTTGTAGTCGATGTGCGTGATACCGTTAGAAGTGAAATAACACACTTTACGGCGCTTCGCACGACCGCCTCTGCGTCCTCCTGCCATTGTCATTTCCCTCCTTTCTTTGTCAATTTAGCGATATTCTCATTAGAATGGAAGATCATCATCCGAGATGTCAATCGGCTTGCCGTCGTTGGCAAATGGGTCATCATTAAAGCTGTTCCCCTGATTGCGTCTCTGGTTGTTTTGATTTCCCCCGAATGGATTATCATTTTGGCCTCCGCCAAAGTACTGGCCTCCGCCGCTGTTTCCTTCGTTGTATCCACCTGAACCAGAACCGCCGCCGCTTTTCGGCTCAAGAAATTGAACACTTTCAGCTTGGACCTCGGTCACGAAGACACGCTGCCCTTGCTGGTTTTCATAGTTTCTTGTTTGTAAACGGCCATCTACGCCTGCAAGGCTTCCTTTTTTCAGGAAGTTTGCAACGTTTTCGGCTTGTCTTCTCCAAGTGACACAATTAATGAAATCGGCCTCACGTTCTCCAGACTGGTTCGTAAATGTACGATTCACAGCAAGAGTAAACGTGGCAACAGCCGCACCGTTTGGCGTATAACGAAGCTCTGGGTCTTTTGTCAGTCTTCCGACTAATACAACTCGGTTAAGCATAAGAAAGACCACCTTTTACCATTATATATTTCAAAATTGCTTATTCTTCTTCTTTAACAACAATGTGGCGAATGATATCGTCACTGATCTTAGCTAGACGGTCAAATTCTTGAACTGCCGCAGCATCAGCTTGAACGTTTACGATTTGGTAGAAACCGTCGCGGAAATCGTTGATTTCGTAAGCAAGACGACGTTTACCCCAATCCTTTGTTCCAGTGATCTCCGCACCGTTAGAAGTCAGAACGTTGCTGAAACGCTCGATTACTGCTTTTTTAGACTCATCGTCAATGTTTGGGCGGATAATGTACATAACTTCGTACTTTCTCATCTGTTTGCACCTCCTTTTGGACTAAGCGGCCCGTAATGGGCAAGGAGCAATAATTCTATTACTCACAATTTTATATTATACCAAAGCTCTTGTCCCTTTACAACTGCATCCTATACATTAAATCGGAAATGAATAACATCTCCGTCTTTTACCACGTAGTCTTTTCCTTCAAGACGGACTTTTCCGGCTTCCTTCGCTCCTGCCATGCCGCCGCCCGCAAGAAGATCATCATAAGCAACCGTTTCAGCGCGAATGAAGCCGCGCTCAAAGTCACTATGAATAATTCCAGCGCATTCAGGGGCCTTCATGCCTTTTTTGAATGTCCAAGCTCTGACTTCCTGCTCACCGGCTGTGAAATATGTTGCCAGCCCAAGCAGCGAGTAAGATGCTTTAATCAACTGATCAAGACCCGACTCTTCAATTCCCAGCTCTTCAAGGAACATTTGCTTTTCATCGCCTTCAAGCTCAGCGATTTCGGATTCAATCTTCGCACAAACGACGATGACTTCTGCGTTTTCGCCGGCAGCGTATTCACGAATCTTCGCTACATATTCATTGCCAGACGGATCAGCCACTTCCTCTTCACTTACGTTTGCAACATACAAAATAGGCTTTGAAGTCAGCAAATGAAGCTGCTTTACAAGCTTTTGCTGCTCTTCAGTAAACTCAACAGAACGAGCAGGCTTTTCATTTTCAAACGCTTCTTTCAGTTTAGACAAAATGTCAAACTCAAACACAGCCTCTTTATCTTTTTGCTTTGCAAGCTTGCTGACACGTGTAATCCGCTTTTCAACTGTTTCCATATCAGCGAGAATCAGCTCAAGATTGATCGTTTCGATATCATCAATCGGATCAACTTTACCGGAAACGTGTGTAATATTATCATCAGAAAAAGCACGGACAACGTGGCAGATCGCGTCAACTTGGCGAATATGAGAAAGGAATTTGTTACCAAGGCCTTCTCCTTTTGACGCGCCTTTTACGATTCCTGCAATATCAGTGAATTCAAAAGCAGTCGGCACAGTCTTCTTCGGTTTGACCAGCTCAGTCAGCTTTCGCAGACGATCGTCCGGTACTTCTACAATTCCCACGTTCGGATCAATTGTACAGAACGGGTAGTTGGCTGATTCGGCACCGGCCTGTGTAATTGCGTTAAATAATGTTGATTTCCCGACGTTCGGCAAACCGACAATTCCAGCTGTTAAAGCCATTCTTTCATCTCCTCTATATAAAACCGTCATTGCATTAACGTATTTTGAACCTAGAGTAATTATAAGGAGGTTCACTGGAAAAGACAAGCTGACAAAAAAGCATTTTCAGCCTGCTGAACCCTCTCATTATGCTTTTTTCAAGCCCACTAAACAGTCAAAAAGCGTACTTCCCATTCCATTATCAGAATTTGTATCATTTGTCAGCGTATTGACGGAGCCGCCAAAAGCCGCCCACATGCCTTCATCTACATTTATCGTCTTTGGATGAGCCTGTTTCATCACTTTAACTTTACCATTCAAACGGCCCCGATCATTGAAAATGACAACCTCGTCTCCATCCTGAAGATCCCGCTCAGCCGCTATATCTGAAGAAATATCAACCTGTATGTGCTGAAGCTTCTCGATGAACGGCACATGCTGTGAATGATTAGAGCGCTGCGGATGAATGGACAAAAGCGTGTAAGGGTATTTTTCGGCAAGTTCTTCGTTATGGTAAATAGACTCCTCAGGCACTTCCAATTGAAGTGCACCGCTAAATCCTTTTTCTTCAGCTAAAGAAGAGGTAAACTCAAATTTTCCGCTTGGCGTCAGAAACGTAAAGTCATCCCACGGCACCTGTTTAACCGGAAGCGGCAGATGGCCTTTTTCTTTCAAGTGCTCAAGCGTTACACCGTCTGCCTCCAATGAAGAAAGCCCCATCTCCAAAAGTTCTTCAGTACTGTGTTCAAAAAGCTCTCCAAATTCAAGGCGCTTTGCAAGCTCTGACCATATCCATCTGTCTGACTTCGCTTCACCCTGCGGTTCCACCAGCTTCTTCCCATACTGAACATAATGATGGTACATACTGGAATAATAAATATCCTCTTCTTCAAAAACAGTGGCAGTCGGCAAAACATAGTCGCACAGCTTTGCCGTATCGGTCATGATGGAATCAATCGCTACAGTCACCGGAACCTTTTCAAACGCCTGTCTAACTTTATTTGTGTTTGGCACCTGAGTCAGCGGGTTCCCGCATGTCACGATAATCATCTCGATCGCAGGATCATCAGCGGTTAAAACCTCTTCAGCCTGTGTCATCATTGAAAAAGAACGTGATTTCGTTTTTAATTCCGGCAGCGTCAGCTTCGTTTTTGCAAAGCTTTCACCAATCTGGACATTGCCAAAATTTGCGCCGCCGCCTTTAATCCCAACGTTTCCGCTTGCCGCAACAAGCGCATCAATCCAGCGAATCGTCCCGCCGCCATTTTTATACCGCTGCATACCAAGCCCCATAAAAGTAGACACCGGACCATCCGCATACAGACCTGCAAGAAACTCCATCTCTTCCATCGTAGTTTCTGTTTTCGCAGTAAACTCCTCGAGAGAAACCGTGCTCAAAAGCTCTTTTACATCATCAAACCCGACAGAATGCTGAGAAATAAAATCCTCATCCGTTCTTCCCATCTCAATCAGAACCTTCAAAACAGCCGCGGCAAGCCAGCCATCCATTCCTGGCTTTACAGAAATATAACGGTCAGCCAGTTTTGCAGTCGGATTAAAAATCGGATCAATCACCGTCAGCGTTGCGCCCTTTTTCTTTACCTGCTGCAAACGGTGATAAAGGTGCATATTTGTCCTTGATACATTTCTGCCCCACACAACGACGTGTTTGCTGTTGTAAATATCAAGCGGCCCGTGCCCATACGAACGGCCGAAATCCCAGCTTTGCGCCTCTATACCCGAGCCCCAGCAAATGCTTCCGACAATCTCAGTCACACCGCCATACGCATTAAAAAAACGCTGATCTAGCGCTTTTAACAAACCGTTATTGGCATAATCATGGCTGTGCAAAACTGCTGTTGTTTCTGACGTCTCCTTAATGTCCCGAAGTTTATCGGCAATTTCATCAAGAGCCTGCTCCCAAGAAATCCGCACAAACTCGCCATTTTGTTTTTTCATCGGATAGCGAAGCCGATCAGGCGAATTTGTTTTCGTTTCTAACATTCTGCCGCGGCCGCAGATTTTCCCTTCCGTAATCGGATGGTTTGGATCTCCGTCCACTTTTGTTACCTTTCCGTCATCAACAGTCACCACAAAACCGCAGCTGTCCCAGCAATTCAGAGGGCATGCTGACTGATGCACTTTGCTCATCGCCGTCTTCTCCTTACCTTCTATATGAAAAAGCATGAGTGTCAGCCTTTTTATGAAGTAGGCTCCTCATGCTTGACCAGTACTTTTTTTACTTTTCTTTCAAATTCTTTTCTCGGAATCATCACGCTGTGAGAGCAACCCTCACATTTAATCCGAATATCCATTCCCATACGTATAATTTTCCATCTGTTTGCTCCGCATGGGTGCGGTTTCTTCATTTCTACAACATCATTCAGGCCAAAGTCTTTATCCGCCAAGACCCTTCACCTCTCTTCATAAACTGCTGAATCTATTGTACAAAAAAACTGATCATTAGAGCAATCATCATACCCAAAAAGAAAGGAATCCTCTTATTTCCATTTACTTAAAATAGGGTATAACAGCAAACAAACTAATAGATAAAGATTCAGCATTCCATAAATAGGATATAAAAAAGCGATTAAATCGGAAAAACCGAAAGAAGTAAAAGGCACCATCAACACTAACAGAATCAATACGATCATCCATCTCGGCATATGAAGAAAAGCCATCAGCCGGCTGGATAATCCAAATAAACCAGCCACCGTCGTCGTATATATCGCAAGGCACAGCACCGCAGTCATACATAAAAAAAGAAGATAAGGGGCACCCTCCAGAATGGCAAACAGCGGAATTTCAAATTGAGAAAGGGAACCAGCCAGTTCTACCAACGTTTCATTATATACAAAAGAGATCACGCCAAAAATAAGACCGCTGGCCACACTGGCGATTTTAGCTTCCCCCAGCCCTTTCATTTCTTTCCCGACAGACGATAAAATCGCGACAACTGAAAGAATATTTAAAGAAGTAAACGTAATGCTGGCAGGCCAGTTATACTGCCGGCTCAAATCTATCGTCCACGTATGGTGATGAGTGCTCTGAAATGAAAATAACGCATACATCAGCCCGGCAACTAAAATAGGAATTAAAATGCCATTCACAGATAAAATCCCTTTCACATCCCAGAAAAACAAACACACCGTCACGATGCAAAGCAGCGCAATTCCCCACCAAAAAGGGAGCTTGTACATTTGCAGCGTCACTCCGCCTCCGGCGATCATCACCATGGTTGTAGAAAATAAATAAAAGACAATGAGAATATCATAAATTTTCGCCAGCCACGGCCCCATTAAATGTTCAAGAACCGGAAGAAAGTGAGTGGATTGAACCTTAAAACTGATTTTCATCACTATATAAGACGAGAAAATGAACATCACTGTAAACAGCACAATAGCCAGTCCGCTTTCTGCGCCAAAGAACTGCCATATCTCCTGGCCGCTTGCATATCCGGCGCCGATCAGGCTGCCTAATATAAGCAGCATCCACCTCATTCCGGCTCTCCACAACATTATCACCTCATAAGTACAGAGTTCAGCTTGTTTCCGTTATTGTTACTATATAGAGCGCTAATAACAAAAATGCCTATTTTCATAGGAAAACAAAAAATAATGGTTGAATGTGAAAATACAGTACAAAATACACATAAAAAAAGACCGCCTAAACAGGCAGTCAAAACATAGAATCCCATCCTCCGCTTTCTTTACCATTCCTTTATACGCTGCTTCACCAAGATATCATGTTCAATCATTCAGTTATTCCGATCTTATCGTAATCTTCATTAGGCGTTCCGCATATTAATGATTCCTCCATTACCAAAACAGCAGACCATATCTTGCTTCACCTGAAGCGCTGCGGCACAATACTTGTAAACAACCTCTATCTTCTCCTCTTTGTATCCAAAAATCCGTAAACAGACACAAAGCATAAAAAACCTAACTGCTGGATATAATGTAAACAACCTTACATACCAAAAAAACACATCCCTAGCAATTCCGATATCTAACAAGGAAGTGAAACCTATGAATCGAAAAGGCGGGCTTTTTTCTTCTCAGGAACGAGTAAAGCAATATGTTTCACATACAGATACAGCTGCAGCAAAACAAATACAAACGATTCTTTCTTCATCCTTACGTAAAGCTGCCGGCAGACCGATTGTTGTGGTTTGTATCGGAACAGACCGTTCAACTGGTGACTCATTAGGCCCGCTCGTAGGAATGAAACTCAAACAGATGCAGCTCACCAGATTCCACGTCTACGGCACTCTGTCTGATCCTGTGCATGCTGTAAACATGAAGGATAAATTGATGGAAATCCACAAATTACATAAAAACCCATTTGTTGTAGCAGTTGATGCTTGCTTAGGGCGTGTGAAAAGCGTAGGTTCATTCCAGATCGGAGATGGCCCGCTAAAGCCAGGTGCCGGTGTACAGAAGGATCTTCCTGAGGTAGGAGATCTCCATGTGAATGGAATTGTAAATGTCAGCGGTTTCATGGAGTACTTTGTTTTACAAAATACAAGGCTTCACTTGGTCATGAATATGGCAAATGTTCTTGCTGAAGGACTGAGTTTAACAGATCGAACAGAGTGGAGGCAGGAACGGCTTAATCCGCTGCAAAGACTCACAGGACGATTATAAAACAAAAAACCATCTTCAATAGAGATGGTTTTCTTTCATTACGATTCTCGTTCTGATAAAAGCTCTAAGATCCGTTCAAGATCCTCGTTGGAGAAAAACTCAATTTCGATTTTGCCTTTTTTCTTTTGTCTCTTAATATTTACTGTTGTACCAAAATAATTTTGGAGATACGATTCCCGTTCTTTGATAATCGCATCTTTCACAGGCTCTTTTTTCTTTGTTTCACGTGGAACATTCTGATTTAATTGCTGAATCAGCTGCTCAAGCTGGCGAACGTTAAGCTGTTCTGCAATCACTTTTTGCACAAGCGGTTCAAGCTTGTTTTTATTTTTCAAACCAAGAAGTGTGCGGCCATGCCCCATAGAGAGCGTGCCTTCCGCAATCAGCTGCTGAATGTTCTCAGGCAGTGTCAGCAATCTTAAGTGGTTGGCAATATGCGGTCTGCTTTTTCCGAGACGTTTTGCAAGCTGCTCTTGCGTGACATCTAAGTGTTTGAGCAAAGAGTCATAAGCCTGAGCCTCTTCCAGCGGTGATAAATCCTCACGCTGAAGGTTTTCCAGTAAAGCAATTTCTCTCATTAACGCCTCTGATAATTCACGGACAATCGCTGGAACTGTTTCTAAACCTGCAAGCTTTGCCGCCCGAAAGCGCCGTTCACCCGCAACAATATCATAGCCTTTTAAAGATTTTCTGACGATAAGCGGCTGGAGAATGCCATGCTGCAGCACAGATTCTTTGAGCTCGGCCAGAGCTTCATCGTCAAAATGTTTTCTTGGCTGATAAGGATTAGGGCGTAAATCGGTAACTTTGATTTCCTCAACTGTCTCTTCAGACAAATCAACCTGATTAAACAACGCATTAATCCCTTTTCCAAGGCCTTTAGCCATTCGCAGCCACTTCCTTTGCTAAATCTAAATATACTTCCGCACCTCTTGACCGCGGATCGTATAAAATGATGGGTTTACCGTGACTCGGTGCCTCACTCAGACGGACATTACGCGGAATAACAGTCTGATATACTTTATCTCTAAAGTATTTTTTCACCTCTTCAATCACTTGAATGCCAAGATTTGTCCGGGCATCAAGCATCGTCAGCAATACGCCTTCAATCATTAAATCAGTATTCAAATGCTTTTGCACAAGACGTACTGTATTTAATAATTGGCTCAGTCCCTCCAAGGCATAGTATTCGCACTGTACAGGAATGACAACTGAATCTGAAGCAGTCAACGCGTTAATTGTCAGCAATCCCAATGACGGAGGACAATCAATAATAATATAATCATAATTCTGCTTCACTGCTTCAAGCGCTCTCTTAAGTCTCACTTCTCTTGAAATTGTCGGAACCAGCTCGATCTCAGCTCCTGCAAGCTGTATCGTCGCAGGAATCACATCCAAATTCTCTACTGAAGTCGCTTTAATAATATCTATTACATCTGCATCATCTACTAAAATATCGTACACACACTGATCTACATCGGCTTTTTCAATCCCCAATCCGCTCGTTGCATTCCCCTGCGGATCAATATCTACCAGCAGAACCCTTTTCCCTATGTAAGCTAAGCATGCTCCAAGGTTGACAGACGTCGTTGTTTTTCCGACTCCGCCTTTTTGGTTCGTAATTGCTATGATTTTTCCCACGATGTCACCTACTTTCACATGAACATGTACTGTCATGTTTCTATTTTATCAAAAAAAGATTAAAGCGTTTCACTTTTTTCATCATTTTGTTTTTTATCAGAAGGGAATATTTGAAAAATTTAATCAGCGCTTTATTGCTTTCTCTTATAAATTCTTAAACTGATATGTTTTTTTGACTTAAAAAAGGGATTTCTAATAGAAAAAAAGAAGAAGTTACAATGCAGAAAGTACAAACAGGACGGTGATCATATGGTTTACAAAACAAAAAGAGATGCACCCGTTACTCTTATGATTGTGTTTCTCATATTACTGATACAAGCAGATGCCATAGTTCCTTTTGTGCTGGGAAATATGAGGATATCCGGCTGGATCATTTTTGTTCTGCTGACTCTTTTCAATGTGCTCATCATTTGGAGTTTCATTGATCTGAAATATGTATTGAAGGAGCACCGTTTGATCATTAAAGCCGGATTGATCAAACATCAAATTCCTTACGAAAAAATCGACAAAGTGATTCAGCAAAAGAAGCTGTGGTCAGGTTTTCGGCTTATTGGCTCACGGCGTGCGATTACGATTTATTATCGGGGAGGCTGGGGACATGCAGTCATTTCTCCACAGAACACGGAAGAATTTATCCACAAGCTCAAAGAAAAGAATTCTAATATAACAATTGTGACTAAAAGTAATTAATTCCCTTTTAGCGAAAAAGCTCTCCTGGACAGCAGGAGAGCTTTTATTTTGGTATGCGAATCGTCAATTGAATATATTCTTCAAATTCCTCTTCTTCCGTATTCAATTTTACGCCGCTGTCTTCAACCATTGACAGTGACTGGCGAATCGTGTTCATTGCAATTCTAGTATCCCTGCTGAACGCTTTGCGTCTAGGCTTTGGTTTTCTCTGGCCTTGCTCCAGCATTTTAACCACGCGGTCTTCTGTCTGCTTTACATTTAAGCTTTTCTCAATTATCTCTGTGAGCAGTGTGACTTGGAGCTCAGGCTGTTTCAGGGGAATCAGCGCTCTGGCATGACGCTCTGTGATTTTCTTCTCCATGATTGCGTCTTGAACCGGCTGAGGCAGCTTTAATAGCCGCAGCTTGTTCGCAATCGTTGACTGCCCTTTTCCTAAACGCTGCGCCAGTGCTTCCTGTGTTAAATCATGAAGCTCAAGGAGCCTTGCGTAGGCATGCGCTTCCTCAATCGAAGACAATTCCTCACGTTGCAAATTTTCAATTAACGCCACAGAAGCGGTTTCCGTGTCGGAAAAATCCTTAATAATGGCCGGAATCTTTTCCCACTCGAGCGATTGCACCGCTCTCCAGCGTCTTTCACCTGCAATGAGTTCGTATTGGCCTTCTTCTTCTGTATGCCTGACAACAATCGGCTGAATAATGCCGTGTGTATGAATGGTCATTGCTAACTCTTTGATTTTTTCATCTGAGAAAATGGTGCGTGGCTGAAAACGGTTGGGAACGATAGCATTTACCGGTATTTCCAGAATCTCTTCTTTGTTTGTCTCATGTTCAGCAATCTCCGGTTCCTGTTCCTTCTCACCAAGCCCGAAGAAACGAGAGAATGAATGCTTCATGTACCTACACCACCTTTAAAAACTGCCATTTTTATAATTCTATTTTCTCATGGTTTTTCCTGCTGTACCGTCATTAATTTTGAAGAAAATATGATGGTATTGTCATATCAGGCTGTCTAAATTACCCTTCAATTGGCGATTTATTAGGAGTTCCCGGTTTTCTTGGATACTTCTTAGGTGTATTTTTGATCTTGCGTATCACCATAATATTACGATCGCTTTCTTCAATAGGCAGCTTAAAGGAATGGGTATTCTCAAGTTCTCCTCCAAGCGTTGTGATTGCTTTTTTCCCGGCGTTTAATTCTTCTTCAGCAGATGCGGCTTTTAAAGCAACAAATAAACCGTTTTTCTTAACCAGAGGCAGGCAAAGCTCACTTAAAACAGAGAGTCTCGCAACCGCTCGCGCTGTCACGATATCATAGCTTTCCCTTACGTCCTTCCGTTGTCCGAATGTTTCAGCTCTGTCATGGCAAAATGTCGTATTCTCCAATTGTAAAGCTTCAGACAGCTTTTCTAAAAACGTTATTCGTTTGTTTAGTGAATCTACGATTGTGACATGAAGGTGCGGAAAACATATTTTAATCGGCAGACTCGGAAAACCCGCTCCCGCTCCGACATCACAAATCGTATTCATCTGATTGAAGTCGACATAAAATGCAGCTGTAATGGAATCATAAAAATGCTTCAGATACACTTCTTTTTTCTCTGTAATCGAAGTCAGATTGATTTTTTCATTCCACTCAACCAGCATATCGTAATACAGCTCAAATTGCTCCAGCTGACGAGGAGAAAGGGAGATCCCTTTTTCCGCCAGTCCAGAAGTGAATTCTTCAATATTCATGCCGTCATCCTTTCTACTCGGCTATCTTCGCAATGCGGCCCTGCTCTAAATATACCAATAGAATTGAAATGTCTGCCGGGTTCACACCGGAAATACGGGAAGCTTGGGCAACAGACAAAGGCCGTACGTTTTTCAGCTTTTGACGAGCCTCGGTTGCAATCCCCTTAATTGCGTCATAATCAATTCGATCAGGGATTTTTTTGTTTTCCATCTTCTTCAGTTTTTCCACTTGCTGAAGGGATTTTTCAATATACCCTTCATATTTCACTTGAATTTCTACTTGTTCTGCCACGTCTTGCGGAACCGGCACTTCTGGCGGCGCCAGTTTTGTAACAGTTTCATAGTTCATTTCAGGACGTTTCATCAAGTCTGTGCCGCGTACCCCATCTTTCAATTCGCTTCCGCCAAGAGAACGGATATATTCTTGATTTTCTGGAGACGGCTTGATAATCACAGAATGCAGACGTTTTTTCTCCGCTTCGATCGCCGCTTTTTTCTTCTCAAAAGCCGCAAATCGCTCATCAGAAATCAATCCAATGCGGTGGCCGATTTCTGTCAGACGCAGATCTGCATTGTCATGACGAAGAAGCAATCTGTATTCCGCGCGAGATGTCAAAAGACGGTATGGCTCATTTGTCCCTTTCGTCACAAGGTCATCAATGAGAACACCAATGTAGGCGTCAGAACGGCTTAGAATCACTTCTTCTTTTCCAAGCGCTTTTCGTCCTGCATTGATTCCCGCCATAATCCCTTGTCCTGCAGCTTCTTCATAACCGGATGTTCCGTTAATTTGGCCGGCAGTGTAGAGATTTGTAATTTTTTTCGTTTCAAGCGTCGGCCATAGCTGCGTCGGTACAATTGCGTCGTACTCAATCGCATAGCCGGCTCTCATCATTTGAACGTTTTCCAGACCCGGAATCGTTGCAAGCATTCTTTGCTGCACGTCCTCTGGAAGACTAGTAGACAAACCTTGAACATAAACTTCCTGCGTATTTCTGCCTTCTGGCTCAAGGAAAATTTGATGACGCGGTTTATCATTAAAACGAACAACTTTATCTTCAATTGACGGGCAGTATCTCGGACCTGTACCTTTGATCATACCGGAATACATCGGTGAGCGGTGCAGGTTGCTGTCAATAATCTCATGTGTCTCAGGGCTCGTATATGTCAGCCAGCAAGGAAGCTGATCTGTGATATATTCAACCGTTTCATATGAGAAAGCGCGAGGCACTTCGTCACCAGGCTGAATTTCCGTTTTGCTGTAATCAATCGTGTCGCTTTTGACGCGAGGCGGAGTACCTGTTTTAAAACGAACAAGGTCGAAGCCCAGTTCTTCCAAATGCTCAGAAAGCTTAATAGAAGGCTGCTGGTTGTTCGGACCGCTTGAGTAAGAAAGATCACCGAGAATGATACGTCCTCTCAAATATGTTCCTGTCGTCATAACAACTGCTTTCGCGCGGTAATTCGCACCGGTTTGTGTAATGACACCGCGGCACTCGCCGTCTTCAATGATCAGACGCTCTACAATTCCTTGCAGCAGCGTTAAGTTTGGTTCTTTTTCAAGCGTATTTTTCATTTCATGCTGATATTGGAATTTATCTGCTTGCGCACGCAGCGCACGGACAGCAGGACCTTTTCCTGTATTCAGCATTCTCATTTGAATATGCGTTTTATCAATATTTCTGCCCATTTCTCCGCCAAGCGCGTCAATTTCGCGGACGACAATCCCTTTTGCAGGGCCGCCGACAGACGGATTACATGGCATAAACGCAACCATATCTAAGTTGATGGTCAAGACAAGCGTTTTGGCGCCTTGACGTGCTGATGCGAGGGCAGCCTCAACACCGGCATGCCCGGCGCCAATCACTATCACATCGTATTGGCCTGCTTCATACCCCATGATTCTAGTTCCTCCTTTATTTATTTTCCTAAACAGAACTGTGAAAAGAGCTGATCAATTAAGCTTTCGTGGACAGCGTCTCCAATAATTTCGCCCAGAAGCTCCCAGCATCTTGTAAGATCAATCTGCACCATGTCGATCGGGACATCCTGTTCGATGCCGCTAAGCGCGTCTTCAATGGCGCGTTTTGCTTCCTGTAAAATTGAAATATGGCGTGTATTGCTGACATACGTTAAATCTCCGCTTTCAATAGCACCTGTATAAAACAGCGATTGAATCGCTTCCTCCAAATCATTAACGCCTTCTTCTTTTAGAAGAGATGTCGTTACAACAGGACGTCCATTGGCCAGCTCGCGTACACGTTCTATGTCAATTTTCGCCTCGAGGTCAGTCTTATTCATAATGACGATGACGTCCATTCCCTCAACGGCTTCAAAAAGCTTCACGTCTTCTTCAGAAAGCTCTTCACTATAATTAAGCACAAGTAAAATCAGGTCCGCTTCCTTCAGAACCTGACGAGAGCGTTCAACACCGATTCGTTCAACAATATCCTCTGTTTCACGAATACCCGCAGTATCAACAAGACGAAGCGGAACACCTCTTACATTCACGTATTCCTCAATCACATCCCGTGTCGTACCCGGAATATCGGTAACAATAGCTTTTGCCTCATGAACCAGGCTGTTAAGAAGAGAAGACTTTCCGACATTCGGACGGCCGATAATGACAGTAGAAAGACCTTCCCGCAAAATTTTACCCTGCTCAGACGTTCTAAGCAGCGCCTCAATTTCTTTTTTAACGGAGCTTGCCTTTTCAACTAAAAGCTGATGTGTCATTTCTTCTACATCATCATACTCCGGATAATCTATATTTACCTCAACATGGGCCAGCGTTTCTAAAATATCATCGCGCAAACGGCGCACCAAAGCAGAAAGACGCCCTTCCATTTGATTCATAGCGACGTTCATTGCCCGATCCGTTTTCGCTCTGATTAAGTCCATCACCGCTTCCGCCTGTGAAAGGTCGATTCGCCCATTTAAAAACGCGCGTTTCGTGAATTCACCAGGCTCCGCCAGTCTCGCTCCCTCTCTTAAGGCGAGCTGGAGCACTTGGTTTACTGTCACAATTCCCCCGTGGCAGTTTATTTCTATAACATCTTCACGTGTAAAAGTTCTCGGTGCTTTTAACACCGATACCATTACTTCCTCCACGACCCGATCCGTACGTTTGTCTACAATATGGCCGTAATGAATCGTGTGTGATTCGACCGAACTGATCGTTTTCCCTTTCGGCCCTTTATACATTCTGTCGGCGATCTGGATTGCTTCCGGTCCGCTCAGCCGCACAATAGCAATCGCACCCTCTCCCATCGGTGTAGAAATGGCCGCAATTGTATCCATGTTGTTCACCTCTCTTTTCTATACTCTCATTCATCTATATAAAAAAATATTTTATTATGCCAAAACTAAAAGATAACATAGTTTGGTTCGAAGTGGAAGATGTGTTATCCACAGACTTAGAAATTCATTCCTTATTACTTTAACTTATCCACATGTGAATAACAATTAATTTTATTTCCTGAACTTCCTTTTTATCAACAGGATACACCTAAAAAGGAAAAACTTAAACGGAAAAAGCTTGATATTACAAGGAAAAATAGATTTTTCTATACAAAAAAACCGAAGCTCCGATTTTTACCGGACTTCGGTTTTATGTTATCTTTTCTGGGAAATAACGAGGTGGCGATTTTCGCCTTCACCCATTGAATACGTTTCGATCTGCTGATTTGCATATCTGGAAAGAGCATCATGAATGATTTTTCTTTCACTGGACGGCATCGGTTCTAAATGAACATCTTTTTTCGTTTTCAAAACCTGGTCTGCCAGTCTCACAGCCAGCTGACTCAGCGTCTCTTTCCTTTTCAAACGGTAGTTTTCTGCATCTACCGTCACATTTAAATACTGATCTGAATAACGATTAAGGACAAGCTGGGTCAAAGTTTGAAGTGCATTTAAGGTTTGTCCTCTTTTTCCAATTAACAATGCCGTTTTTTCACCCGTTATATGGAAACTCACTGCCTTTTTGCTTTCTTTTACAGTCACATCAGACTTTCCGGCAATGGATTCGGCAATTCTTTCAAGATACATCTTTGTTTCCTGAATTGGATCAAATTTTTCAGCCAGCTTCACGATTGCCGGCTTTTTGCCGAATATACCAAGAAAACCTTTGTTTCCCTCTTCAATAACGGTAATTTCAACTTCATCCTTCGTTAATTGCAGTTCTCGTAATCCGGACTGTACTGCTTCATCGACATTTCGCCCTGCAGCAGTCACATTCCTCACTTTTTCTTTCCTCCGGCTTTTTGTGGCTGAGGATCTTTTTTAATATCAGGCCCTTTAATGAGGAAAGTTTGCGCAATCATAAACAAGTTACCGACTACCCAATAAAGAGAAAGCGCCGCCGGGAAGTTGATCGCAAACACAATGATCATAATCGGCATAATCCAAAGCATCATTGCCATTTGCGGATTTTGCTGCGCATTGCCCGCCATCATTAATTTTTGCTGTACGAAAGTAGCAACACCGGCAACAATCGGAAGAATATAGAAAGGATCTTTTTCTCCTAAGTCAAACCATAAGAAACTGTGCTCTGAAATCGCCTGTGTTCTCATGATCGCATGGTAGAATCCGATTAAAATCGGCATTTGAATTAAAATCGGGAAACACCCTGCCAATGGGTTGACGCCATGCTTTTGAAATAAAGCCATTGTTTCCTGCTGAAGTTTTTGCTGCGTTTTTTGATCCTTTGAGCTGTATTTTTCTTTAAGCTTTTGCATTTCCGGCTGTAAAGCCTGCATCGCTTTCGAGCTTCTCAGCTGCTTGATCATCAGCGGCAAAATTAATAAACGGATTAAAATTGTAACAATAATAATTGACAGTCCATAGTTGTCTCCCGTCAATTTCGCAACATACGTAATGAGCTCAGACAATGGAAATACTACGTACTTGTCCCAAAAATGCGGACTATCTGCAGTGATCGGCTCTTTGACACTCGAGCATCCAGCCAATAGCATGAATACGCCGACCATACTTAATAGCAACCATATTCTCCTTTTCAACAACATTTCCTCCTATAATCATTCTTTACACTCTCTTATTACAAAACATACTTGTATGTATTTTAGCATCTTTCAGTTTTAAATGGTGTCTTTTTCTGATCAACCAGAAAGGAAGCGCTTTTAAAAGTTTTAAGAAAGCAGTGGCATCTACTTTTTTGACGAAGTTTTCTTATATAATGAGGCCTTCCTGAATAAATGCTGCAGACTTTTTTTCGTTTCCTCAAATGTCAGCTGACTTGCTGGTTTTCTGGCAATAATAATGTAATCCTTTTGCTTCAGTCTGTCTCTCTCTTCTAGAAAAGCTTGCCGGATCAAACGTTTTATCCGATTTCGCATTACTGCATTGCCAATTTTTTTGCTGACGGAAAGACCAACGCGCAGCTCATCGTTTTCAGGCTGATCAAGCGTATATAAGACAAACTGGCGATTCGCTACTGATGTACCATGCTTGAACACTTTTTGAAAATCTTCATTTTTCTTTAAACGATTTCGCTTCTTCAAATTGACTCACTCCGATACTGGCTGGCAGAAACTTTTAATTTTATTTGAAAATGAGATGCGCAGAGACAGGGAGATCCCCCTGCTCATACACATCACATATATCTTTTCCCTTAAAGTGAAAAAAGACCACTGACATTATTCAGTGGCCTAAGCTGATAATACTTTTCTGCCTTTGCGGCGACGGCGTGCTAAAACTAGACGACCGTTTTTTGAACTCATACGGCTTCTGAAGCCATGAACTTTACTGCGTTTACGGTTATTCGGTTGGAATGTTCTTTTCATTTATGACACCTCCCTCGAGGAATAGCTGTTAAAGACAGTCTTACTTATTATATTTGCGTTACCTATTCATTGTCAACTTCACTAGTGCTTTTATTTCTTGCAACCATAATAGGATACCATACCTTCTCAACTTTCGAAACCTTATTTTTCAGATTCCTGAAATTAACGAAAAAAAAGTCCTGATTCAAATAACATTCTGAGCTGAAAATACGCGATGTGGATATCTTTTTTCCCTTTTTTCAATATCCACAAAGGTTATCGACAACATTTTCACACCGCCAACCCCTGTGGACAATTTTTTTCAACAGGTTGTCCGCTTTGTGGATAAGATTGTGACAACCATTGCAAGCTCTCGTTTAATTTGGTATTATATTTGTGTTTTAACTCTTGATTACTAATCTTGCTTTCACTCATTATCCACAAACTGTGGATAACTTGTGGATTGATTTCACACAGCATGTGTAGAAAGTTGTCCACAAGTTGTGAAATTTGTCGAAAAGCTATTTATCTACTATATTATATGTTTTCAACATTTAATGTGTACGAATGGTTACCGCCATTTGCTCTTTTTTTGTGTTCTATAACAGAAAAAGACGTTATTTTCTTAGAAAAGGAGGGACGTGCCGGAAGATGGAAAATATATTAGACCTGTGGAACCAAGCCCTTGCTCAAATCGAAAAAAAATTGAGCAAACCGAGTTTCGAGACTTGGATGAAATCAACGAAAGCCCACTCACTGCAAGGAGATACATTGACAATTACCGCTCCTAATGAATTTGCCAGAGACTGGCTGGAGTCCAGATACTTGCATCTCATTGCAGATACTATATATGAATTAACCGGGGAAGAATTGAGCATTAAGTTTGTCATTCCTCAAAATCAAGATGTCGAAGACTTTATGCCAAAACCGCAAGTCAAAAAAGCGGTAAAAGAAGATACGTCTGATTTTCCTCAAAATATGCTCAACCCAAAATATACATTTGATACTTTTGTCATCGGATCTGGAAACCGATTCGCTCACGCAGCTTCCCTGGCAGTAGCGGAAGCACCTGCAAAAGCATACAACCCTTTATTTATCTACGGGGGCGTTGGCTTAGGGAAAACACACTTAATGCACGCGATCGGCCATTATGTAATAGATCATAATCCTTCTGCCAAAGTGGTTTATCTGTCTTCTGAGAAATTTACTAACGAGTTCATCAACTCTATTCGGGATAATAAAGCAGTTGATTTCCGCAATCGCTACCGAAATGTTGATGTACTTTTGATAGATGATATTCAATTTTTAGCCGGGAAAGAACAAACGCAAGAAGAATTTTTCCATACTTTTAACACGCTGCACGAAGAAAGCAAACAAATCGTCATTTCAAGTGATAGACCGCCTAAAGAAATTCCGACACTTGAAGACAGATTGCGTTCACGCTTTGAATGGGGTCTGATTACAGATATCACGCCTCCTGATTTAGAAACGAGAATTGCGATTTTAAGAAAAAAAGCTAAAGCGGAAGGCTTGGATATTCCGAACGAGGTTATGCTTTATATCGCAAATCAAATCGACAGCAACATTCGGGAGCTGGAAGGGGCGTTAATCAGGGTCGTTGCTTATTCATCTTTAATTAATAAAGATATTAATGCCGATCTGGCCGCTGAGGCATTAAAAGATATTATTCCTTCCTCAAAACCGAAAGTGATTACAATAAAAGAAATTCAGAGAGTAGTAGGCCAGCAATTCAATATTAAGCTTGAGGATTTCAAAGCAAAAAAACGGACAAAATCGGTAGCATTCCCGCGTCAAATCGCTATGTACTTATCGAGAGAAATGACTGACTCCTCTCTCCCTAAAATCGGAGAGGAATTCGGAGGACGTGACCATACAACCGTTATTCATGCGCATGAAAAAATTTCAAAACTGCTGGCAGATGATGAACAGCTTCAGCAGCATGTAAAAGAAATAAAGGAACAGCTTAAATAATAGGGCCGGGGATAAATCGGGAGAAGTGTGAATAACTTTTCTGAAGTCATGCACAGTCTGTCCACATGTGGATAGGCTGTGTTTCCTGTCTTTTTCACAACTTATCCACAAATCCACAAGCCCTACTATTACTTCTACTACTTTTTTTAAAAAAATATATATTAATACATTATCCGTTAGGAGGATAAAAATGAAATTTACGATTCAAAAAGATCGTCTTGTTGAAAGTGTCCAAGATGTATTAAAAGCAGTTTCATCCAGAACTACAATTCCGATTTTGACCGGTATTAAGATCGTTGCCTCAGATGAAGGGGTATCTTTTACTGGAAGCGATTCAGATATTTCCATCGAGTCTTTTATTCCAAAAGAAGAAGGAGATAAAGAAATCGTTACGATTGGACAGCCAGGCAGCATTGTATTACAAGCCCGCTTCTTTAGTGAGATTGTAAAAAAACTCCCGATGGCAACTGTAGAAATCGAAGTGCAAAATCAATATCTGACGATTATCCGCTCTGGAAAAGCTGAATTTAACCTAAATGGGCTTGATGCTGATGAGTATCCGCACTTGCCGCAGATTGAAGAGCATCATGCGATTCAAATTCCTACGGATTTATTAAAAAATCTAATTAGACAAACAGTGTTTGCAGTGTCCACCTCAGAAACACGCCCTATCTTGACAGGTGTAAACTGGAAAGTGGAGAAAAGTGAATTATTATGCACTGCAACGGATAGCCACCGTTTAGCCTTAAGAAAAGCAAAACTTGATATTTCAGAAGACAGATCCTATAACGTCGTGATTCCGGGCAAGAGCTTAACTGAACTCAGCAAGATTTTGGATGACAACCAAGAACTTGTAGATATCGTCATTACAGAAACCCAGGTTCTGTTTAAAGCAAAAAACGTCTTGTTCTTCTCACGCCTGCTGGATGGAAATTATCCGGATACAACCAGCCTTATCCCGCAAGAGAGCAAGACAGAAATCATTGTGAACACAAAAGAATTCCTTCAGGCGATTGATCGTGCATCTCTATTAGCCAGAGAAGGACGCAATAACGTGGTGAAGCTTTCTGCAAAACCTGCTGAATCAATTGAGATTTCTTCTAATTCACCTGAAATCGGAAAAGTGGTGGAAGCGGTTCTAGCAGATCAAATCGAGGGTGAGGAATTAAATATCTCATTTAGTCCAAAATATATGCTGGATGCATTAAAGGTGCTTGAAGGAGCAGAGATACGTGTAAGCTTTACAGGAGCTATGAGACCTTTCTTAATTCGCACGCCGAATGATGAAACAATCGTACAGCTTATCCTCCCTGTCAGAACCTATTAATCCGATATACGGCTGCCGACCTGCTCGGCAGCTTTTCTATTCGTAATCTGCTCCGTCAAGTTTTCCCTTTCCCTAATTCGTTTTTTTTTAGTACAATTAGATATTAGTGATATTTGAAAGAGGTCGATATAATGGCAAATCCGATTTCTATTGATACAGAGATGATTACACTCGGGCAATTTCTGAAATTAGCCGATGTGATTCAGTCAGGCGGCATGGCAAAGTGGTTTTTGAGCGAGCATGAAGTGCTTGTGAACAATGAGCCGGACAATCGCCGCGGCAGAAAGCTGTATGTTGGAGATGTGGTAGAGATTGAAGGATTTGGTTCATTTCAAGTCGTCAATTAAAGCGGGTGACACTGATTGTATATCCAGAACTTAGAACTGACATCTTACCGCAACTATGAACATGCTGAACTTCAATTTGAAAATAAAGTAAATGTGATCATTGGAGAAAATGCTCAGGGGAAAACAAACCTCATGGAAGCGATCTATGTCTTGTCCATGGCAAAATCGCATCGGACTTCAAATGACAAAGAACTTATCCGGTGGGACAAAGACTATGCTAAAATAGAGGGAAGAGTGATGAAGCAAAACGGAGCGATCCCGATGCAGCTCGTCATCTCCAAAAAGGGTAAAAAGGGCAAGGTCAATCATATCGAACAGCAAAAGCTCAGCCAGTATGTCGGCGCCCTCAACACCATCATGTTTGCGCCGGAAGATTTAAACCTTGTAAAGGGAAGCCCTCAAGTGAGACGGAGATTTCTTGACATGGAAATCGGCCAAGTTTCTCCTGTCTACCTGTATGACCTTTCTCTTTACCAGAAGATTCTTTCCCAGCGAAATCATTTTTTGAAACAGCTGCAAACAAGAAAACAAACTGACAGAACAATGCTTGATGTTCTGACTGATCAGCTTATTGAAGTTGCCGCAAAAGTCGTCGTAAAACGTCTGCAGTTCACGGCACAGCTCGAAAAATGGGCGCAGCCTATCCATTCGGGCATCTCAAGAGGGCTTGAGGAATTGACGCTGAAGTACCATACGGCGCTTGAGGTATCAGATCCTGAAGACTTGTCGAAAATAGGAGATAGCTATCAAGAAGCGTTTTCTAAATTAAGAGAAAAAGAAATAGAGCGCGGCGTCACGCTGTCTGGCCCTCATCGGGATGATGTTCTTTTCTATGTGAACGGACGCGATGTGCAGACGTATGGGTCTCAAGGACAGCAGCGGACGACGGCATTATCCCTTAAGCTGGCTGAGATTGACCTGATCCATGAAGAAATCGGAGAATATCCCATTTTACTATTGGATGATGTGCTGAGTGAGCTGGATGATTATCGCCAATCGCACTTGCTTCATACCATCCAGGGCCGTGTACAAACGTTTGTCACAACAACAAGCGTTGATGGCATTGATCACGAAACCTTACGGCAAGCAGGAATGTTCCGTGTGCAAAACGGTACGTTAGTGAAGTGAAGAAATGAGGTGGGCAATTGTATATTCATTTAGGTGATGATTTTGTGGTTTCAACACGCGATATTATTGGCATTTTTGATTTTAAAGCCAACATGTCGCCAATTGTTGAAGAATTTCTGGAAAAACAGAAACACAAGCTGGTGCCTTCCGTAAACGGCACACCCAAATCTATCGTAGTCACGGTTCAGAATATATATTACTCTCCCTTATCTTCCAGCACATTAAAAAAACGTGCGCAATTTATGGTTGAAATAGATTCTTAGTGATTTTTTATAACGAATACATTGTTTAAGAAAAGTGTAGGTGAATAACGTGGCTATGGAACAGCAGCAAAATAGTTATGATGAAAATCAGATACAGGTACTAGAAGGATTGGAAGCTGTTCGTAAAAGACCGGGGATGTACATCGGTTCAACTAACAGTAAAGGTCTTCACCATCTGGTATGGGAAATTGTCGACAATAGTATTGACGAAGCCCTGGCCGGTTATTGTACAGATATCAATATCCAAATTGAAAAAGACAACAGCATCACGGTAATTGATAATGGCCGCGGGATTCCAGTCGGTATTCATGAGAAAATGGGTCGTCCTGCCGTTGAAGTCATTATGACTGTGCTTCACGCCGGCGGAAAATTTGACGGAAGCGGATATAAAGTGTCCGGAGGTTTGCACGGTGTAGGTGCCTCGGTCGTTAACGCATTATCAACAGAGCTTGATGTGACTGTTCACCGTGACGGAAAAATCCATCGTCAAGTCTATAACCGCGGTGTCCCGGTTTCTGACCTTGAGGTTATTGGCGAAACGGATCATACAGGAACGACTACACACTTTGTTCCAGATCCTGAAATCTTCACGGAAACAACTGAGTATGAATATGATCTGCTTGCTAACCGTGTTCGCGAATTAGCCTTTTTGACAAAAGGCGTAAACATCACGATTGAAGATAAACGTGAAGGCCAAGAGCGCAAAAATGAGTATCATTACGAAGGCGGAATTAAAAGCTATGTAGAGTATTTAAACCGCTCCAAAGAAGTTGTCCATGAAGAGCCGATTTATATTGAAGGCGAAAAGGACGGCATTACGGTTGAAGTCGCTCTGCAATACAATGACAGCTACACAAGCAATATTTACTCATTTACAAACAATATCAACACGTACGAAGGCGGTACCCACGAAGCCGGTTTTAAAACGGGGCTGACTCGTGTCATCAATGATTACGCCAGAAAAAAAGGACTCATAAAAGAAAATGATCCAAACTTAAGCGGAGATGATGTGAGAGAAGGGCTTACCGCGATTATCTCGATCAAACACCCGGATCCGCAGTTCGAAGGCCAAACGAAAACAAAACTGGGCAACTCAGAGGCGCGGACGATCACAGATACGTTATTTTCTGCGGCGTTGGAAACATTTATGCTGGAAAATCCAGATGCGGCCAAAAAAATCGTTGACAAAGGTTTAATGGCAGCTAGAGCAAGAATGGCTGCGAAAAAAGCGCGTGAATTAACGCGCCGCAAAAGCGCTTTGGAGATTTCAAACCTTCCCGGTAAATTAGCGGACTGCTCTTCGAAAGACCCGAGCATCTCCGAGTTATATATCGTAGAGGGTGACTCTGCCGGAGGTTCTGCAAAACAGGGACGTGACAGACATTTCCAAGCCATTTTGCCGCTAAGAGGTAAAATCCTAAACGTTGAAAAAGCAAGGCTTGATAAAATTCTTTCTAACAATGAAGTTCGTTCTATGATTACTGCACTCGGCACAGGTATCGGGGAAGATTTCAACTTGGAAAAAGCCCGTTATCACAAAGTCGTCATTATGACAGATGCCGACGTTGACGGCGCGCACATCAGAACATTGCTGTTGACGTTCTTTTACAGATATATGCGTCAGATTATCGAAAACGGCTACGTGTACATCGCGCAGCCGCCGCTCTACAAAGTCCAGCAGGGTAAACGTGTTGAATATGCATACAATGACAAGCAGCTTGAGGAATTGTTGCAAACTCTTCCTCAAACGCCTAAGCCTGGGTTGCAGCGTTACAAAGGTCTCGGTGAAATGAATGCCACCCAGCTTTGGGAGACAACAATGGACCCGGGCTCAAGAACGCTTCTGCAGGTGACTCTGGAGGATGCAATGGATGCGGATGAAACTTTCGAAATGCTGATGGGAGACAAAGTAGAACCGCGCAGAAATTTCATAGAAGCAAATGCGAGATACGTAAAAAATCTCGATATCTAATAATACAAAGCCTTATTTCCAATAAGAAATAAGGCTTTTTTCTGAATAGGACAGGACGCAGGAATTCTTGTAAAACCTATATATTCTAGTAATTTAATGTGTATAAGTATAAGTTTATTGATATAATGGAGAATAGTGAAATCGTATTGAAGATCATAATGGACAATCTACTCCCACATAATTTCATGTGATACTTCAGGGAGGTTTTTTAATGAGTGAACAAAACACACCAAAAGTTCGTGAAATAAATATCAGTCAGGAAATGCGCACGTCCTTTTTGGATTATGCGATGAGCGTTATCGTATCCCGGGCACTGCCGGATGTGCGTGACGGTTTAAAACCGGTTCACAGACGGATTTTATACGCGATGAATGATTTAGGCATGACGAGTGACAAGCCGTATAAAAAATCGGCTCGTATCGTCGGAGAAGTTATCGGGAAATACCATCCTCACGGTGATTCAGCGGTATATGAATCTATGGTCAGAATGGCGCAGGATTTCAACTACCGTTATATGCTGGTGGACGGTCACGGAAACTTTGGTTCTGTAGACGGAGACTCAGCCGCTGCGATGCGGTACACCGAAGCCAGAATGTCTAAGATCGCCATGGAAATTCTGCGAGACATTACAAAAGACACGATTGATTATCAAGATAACTATGATGGTTCAGAGAGAGAACCTGTTGTCATGCCGTCAAGATTCCCAAACCTGCTTGTAAATGGAGCAGCCGGTATTGCAGTCGGAATGGCTACAAATATACCGCCGCACCAGCTTGGAGAAATTATTGACGGAGTGCTTGCCGTAAGCGAGAACAAGGACATAACAATCCAAGAGCTGATGGAATTCATTCCTGGACCGGATTTCCCGACTGCCGGACAAATTTTAGGCAGAAGCGGAATTCGCAAGGCATATGAATCCGGAAGAGGTTCTATTACGATTCGGGCAAAAGCAGAAATTGAAGAAACTTCGTCAGGGAAAGAAAGAATTTTAGTAACAGAACTCCCTTACCAGGTGAATAAAGCGCGTCTAATTGAGAAGATTGCTGATCTTGTCAGAGATAAGAAAATTGAAGGAATAACTGATTTGCGTGATGAATCTGACCGGAACGGTATGCGGATTGTCATTGAAATCAGACGAGATGCCAATGCGCATGTTATCCTGAACAATCTTTACAAACAAACGGCCCTGCAAACTTCCTTCGGGATTAACATGCTGGCGCTTGTTGACGGTGAGCCGAAGGTATTAAATTTAAAGCAATGCCTGGTGCATTATCTAGATCACCAAAAAGTCGTTATCAGACGCCGTACTGCTTATGAATTGCGTAAAGCGGAGGCGAGAGCGCATATCTTGGAAGGGTTAAGGATTGCTCTGGATCATCTTGATGCAGTTATTTCCCTTATCCGCAACTCTCAAACGGCTGAAATTGCGAGAACAGGGTTAATTGAACAATTCTCGCTGACCGAAAAACAAGCCCAAGCTATTCTAGACATGAGGCTTCAGCGTTTAACAGGATTGGAACGAGAAAAGATTGAAGAAGAATACCAATCCCTGATTAAATTAATTGCAGAGCTTAAAGAAATCTTGGCCAATGAAGAAAAAGTGCTTGAGATCATCCGTGAAGAGCTCACAGAAATTAAAGAGCGTTTCAACGATGAAAGACGCACTGAGATTGTTACTGCCGGCCTTGAAACAATCGAAGATGAAGATCTCATCGAAAGAGAAAACATCGTTGTCACTCTGACGCATAACGGATATATCAAACGTCTGCCTGCTTCGACTTACCGCAGTCAAAAGCGCGGAGGAAAAGGCGTTCAGGGAATGGGGACAAACGAAGATGATTTCGTTGAACATCTGATTTCTACTTCAACACATGACACGATTCTCTTCTTCTCAAACAAAGGGAAAGTGTATCGTTCAAAAGGGTATGAAATCCCTGAATACGGTAGAACCGCTAAGGGAATCCCGATTATCAATCTGTTGGAGGTAGAAAAAGGTGAATGGATTAACGCAATAATTCCAGTCACCGCATTCGAAGAAGATCTCTATCTCTTCTTCACAACAAAACATGGGGTTTCAAAACGCACTTCACTGTCTCAGTTTGCTAATATCCGTAACAACGGCTTAATTGCGCTGAGCCTGCGTGAAGATGATGAATTAATGGGTGTCCGGCTTACTGACGGCACAAAACAAATCATCATCGGAACGAAAAACGGCCTGCTGATTCGTTTCTCTGAAACAGATGTTAGGGAAATGGGAAGAACAGCGGCAGGCGTAAAAGGCATCACCCTTACTGACGACGATATTGTCGTCGGCATGGAAATATTAGAGGAAGAATCTGATGTCCTTATCGTGACCGAGAAAGGTTACGGTAAACGAACTCCGGCTGAAGAATACAGAACTCAAAGCCGAGGCGGAAAAGGACTGAAAACATGTAAAATCACGGAGAACAACGGCCATTTAGTAGCGGTGAAAGCTACCAAAGGTGAAGAGGATCTGATGATTATTACTGCCAGCGGTGTACTGATCAGAATGGATATCAATGATATCTCAACTACCGGACGCGTAACTCAAGGTGTACGTCTCATCAGAATGGCAGAACAAGAGCATGTGGCCACAGTCGCATTAGTTGAGAAAAACGATGATAATGAAGAAAATGAGCAAGAAGAGACAGAAGAAAGTTAAGAAAAAGCGCAGCTATACCGCTGCGCTTTTTTTATATCAAAACCCCTTTACAGTGAGAAGATTTATGGTATAATCATTTCTGTTGTCTTTTAAAAGACATAGACATTACTAGATGAAAACATTTTTAAAAAAGTGTTGACCTAGTTAACTAAAAATGTTACTATTAAGTAGTCGCTTCGAGAGAGGCGTACAAAGTTCTTTGAAAACTAAACAAGACAAAACGTACCTGTTAATTCAAGTTTTATTATAAAATCGCACAGCGATGTGCGTAGTCAGTCAAACTACTTTATCGGAGAGTTTGATCCTGGCTCAGGACGAACGCTGGCGGCGTGCCTAATACATGCAAGTCGAGCGGACAGATGGGAGCTTGCTCCCTGATGTTAGCGGCG
>NZ_JAXKQF010000007.1:0-239963 GCF_034296245.1 Bacillus sp. V26
CTCTCAATTGTTTGGTGGCGATAGCGAAGAGGTCACACCCGTTCCCATGCCGAACACGGAAGTTAAGCTCTTCAGCGCCGATGGTAGTCGGGGGTTTCCCCCTGTGAGAGTAGGACGCCGCCAAGCAGTTTTATCTTAATTATATCATCGCGGGGTGGAGCAGTTCGGTAGCTCGTCGGGCTCATAACCCGAAGGTCGCAGGTTCAAATCCTGCCCCCGCAACCAAAAAATATATCCTTTAAAATAAGGAGCGCCCGAAGGGTGCAACCAAATTAAAATGGTCCGGTAGTTCAGTTGGTTAGAATGCCTGCCTGTCACGCAGGAGGTCGCGGGTTCGAGTCCCGTCCGGACCGCCATTTATTGTAAACGAAACGATCATGTTTTCGTTTTTTTTGTGTTTTCTTTTATTACATCTTTTGCTTGGTATGAAAGCCAAGCTTTCTTTATATCGGCAATATCTTGGATATTTCACCATAATCCGATACACTAGATACAGTACATATAAAACATAATCAGACCAAAAGGAGGTTTGGTTAATGGATGAGTTTGATTTAATTAATAGTATTACTCCCCGGACCATTCACCATTCTTCCGTTGATGTAGGAATTGGAGACGATGCCGCTCTTTACACAGCTAAAAACGGTGTGCAGGAAATTGTATGTGTCGATACAATGGTAGAGGACGTGCATTTTAAATTGAGCTATTCTTCGCCGGAGGACATTGGATATAAGGCGTTGGCTATAAATATAAGTGATATTGCCGCAATGGGAGGTATTCCTAAGTTTTATTTAGTGTCTCTTGCGGTGCCTTCAAAATGGACGGAATCAGAAATCAAGGCAATGTATGAAGGAATGAATGAACTGGCGAAACTATACTGTATGGACCTGATTGGCGGTGATACAGTTTCTACTTCTGATAAACTAGTCGTCACAGTGACTGTGATTGGGGAAGTTGAAAAGGGACGTGCCTGTTTGCGCAGTTTGGCAAAGCCGAATGATATTGTCTTTGTCACTGGTGAAATCGGTTCTTCTGCCGCTGGACTTTCATTGCTGCTAAAAGAGTCCTCCCATCCGGAAACATCATTTGAAACAGATTACTTTATCAATAGGCATAAACGGCCTCACCCAAGAGTGAGTGTTGGCAGACTATGCTCGAACGCTCAGCGTGTGGCTCTTAATGATATTAGTGACGGATTGGCAAGTGAATTGCATGAAATTGCTGAATCCAGCTCTGTTTCAATAGAAATTGACGAGAGCCTTCTTCCAGTTCATCCGGACATGCCTAAGTTAAATTCCAAATGGAAGGAATGGGCTTTGTTTGGCGGAGAGGATTTTGAGCTGACTGGGACGATCTCAAAGGAAGACTGGGAAGTGTTACAGCAGGAGTGCAGCAGACTTCAACTGCCAATTACAAAGATTGGATGTGTCCGAGAAAAGACAGAATCCAATGTCATATTAAAGACAGATGAAGAAACAATGACTTTAGAGAAAAAAGGATATAATCATTTTAAATAAGACGGGTGACTCGTGTGAAGCAATTAAAATGGAGAACTGTAAATCCTGAAGAAACAAAAGCGATTGCTAAGCTGACTGCATCGTTTTCAAAGCCTGGGGACGTCCTGACATTAGAGGGCGATTTAGGAGCTGGGAAAACAACCTTTACAAAAGGTTTTGCTGAAGGACTCGGAATTACACGTGTTGTAAACAGTCCGACGTTTACGATCATAAAAGAATATAACGATGGTTCACTTCCTCTTTATCATATGGATGTATACAGAATGGAAGACGAGAGTGAAGACTTAGGACTTGATGAATATTTTCATGGACAAGGTGTCTGCTTAGTGGAATGGGCACATTTAATTGAAGAGCAGCTTCCGCAGGAGCGACTGCAAATTGTCATTAAAAGAGCTGGTGATGATGAAAGAGAGATCACCTTTACAGCTGTGGGGAATCGGTATGAAATGCTTTGTGAGGAGATAAGTAGACATGACAATATTAGCAATTGATACATCGAATTATACTTTAGGCATAGCGCTGCTTCGGGACAACACTGTCATAGCAGAATACATGACATATTTAAAAAAGAATCACTCTGTGAGGGCGATGCCTGCTGTTCATTCTTTGCTGAATGATTGTGATATAACCCCGCAGGATATTTCTAAAATTGTTGTCGCAAAAGGTCCAGGCTCGTACACAGGGGTGAGAATCGGTGTAACCATTGCCAAAACACTTGCCTGGTCTTTAAACATTCCGATTTCTGCTGTTTCAAGTCTTGAAGCGCTGGCGGCAAATGGACGTCACTTTGACGGTCTGATCAGCCCTATATTTGATGCGAGACGCGGACAGGTGTATACAGGTCTTTATGAACATAAAAACGGTCTTTTAGAACAGGCTGTGCCGGATCAAAATGTGATGCTGACAGAGTGGCTGGAGATGCTAAAAGAGAAGGATCGCCCTGTTTTGTTTTTAGGACATGATACATCCATACACAAGGAGACGATACTGGATGTATTAGGGACAAAAGGAATCATAGGGTCTGCGGCTCAGCATAATCCCCGCCCTTCCGAATTGGCTTACTTGGGTGCGGATAGGGAAGCTGCTGATATTCACGGGCTTGTGCCGGATTATTTACGGCTTGCAGAAGCTGAAGCGAAATGGATTGAAAGTCAAAAGTAGGGTGATAGGATGAAAACAAAAGCAGCAGTCAGAAAAATGCAGCTTGATGATGTTGATCACGTATACGAAATTGAAACATCCTCCTTTACGTCTCCCTGGACGAAGGATTCGTTTTATCATGAATTGCTTGAAAATCCGTATGCTCACTATCTCGTGATTGAAAAGAACGATTGTATCGCGGGTTATTGTGGAATTTGGATTGTGATGGACGACGCCCAAATCACAAATATAGCGATTAAACCAGAGTATAGGGGCCAGTCTTTAGGAGAAGCACTTTTTCGTTCAGCTCTCGAGCTTTGTAAAGAAAAAGAGGCGAGGCGGCTTTCGCTTGAAGTGAGGGTTTCCAATCACCCTGCTCAAAGTTTATATAAAAAGTTCGGGATGCAGCCCGGCGGAATAAGAAAGAACTATTATACTGATAACGGGGAAGATGCGTTAATTATGTGGGTGACGATAAATGAATGAGCAAAAAGATCTTTATATATTAGGAATCGAAACGAGCTGCGATGAAACGGCAGCAGCTATTGTAAAAAACGGAACAGAAATCGTCTCGAACGTTGTGGCCTCTCAAATTGAAAGCCATAAACGATTCGGAGGGGTTGTGCCGGAAATTGCATCAAGACATCATGTGGAGCAAATCACTTTAGTGATCGAAGAGGCTTTCCGTAAAGCAGACATGACATACCGTGACATAGATGCGATTGCAGTTACTGAAGGCCCGGGATTGGTGGGAGCACTGCTAATCGGGGTAAACGCCGCTAAAGCATTGAGCTTTGCGCATCAGATCCCGTTAGTTGGAGTCCATCATATAGCGGGCCATATCTACGCAAACCGTCTGGTAGAAGAGATTGTTTTTCCAGCGCTTGCATTGGTCGTTTCCGGCGGCCATACGGAATTGGTTTATATGAAAGAACACGGTTCATTTGAAGTAATCGGGGAAACACTCGATGACGCAGCGGGGGAAGCTTATGACAAAGTGGCGAGAACAATGGGTCTCCCGTATCCAGGCGGACCGCAGATTGACAAGCTTGCGGAATCAGGGAATGACACTATTCCTCTGCCTCGCGCATGGCTTGAAGAAGGTTCTTATAATTTCAGCTTCAGCGGGCTGAAATCAGCTGTGATCAATACGCTTCATAACGCGGCTCAAAAAGGACAAGAAATTGCGCCGGAAGATCTTTCTGCCAGTTTTCAGAATAGCGTCATTGATGTCTTAGTGACAAAAACGGCACGCGCTGCAAAGGAATATGGTGTCAAACAGGTTCTTTTGGCCGGCGGAGTAGCTGCAAACAGAGGACTCAGAGCTGCGTTACAGAAGGAATTTTCCCAGCATGAGGGGACGGCGCTCATCATTCCTCCGCTATCCTTATGTACGGATAATGCTGCAATGATTGCTGCGGCCGGTACAATTGCTTTTGAAAAAGGGATTCGCGGATCATATGATATGAATGGCCAGCCTGGTCTTGAATTGACTTCTTACCAAGGTCTCACGACATAATGGCGTGAGGCTTTTTTATTGTTATTAACAGATAATTCTCAATTTATCCACATATCTGTGAGTAATTATGGAGATATAGATGGATAAAGGGGTTGAGAGGCTGTTAATAAAGTGGATAAATTCAGAATATTTTGTGGATACTGTGTATAAACCGCTTTCTTCGTTTGCTTATAAGGCTATTTTCTGTGGATAAAAAGCACCTCTAAAAAAGAGGTGCTTGACTTTTTTAATCTTCTTCTGTGGATAGTTCTTCCCATTCTGATAATAGGTTTTCCAATTCTTGATTGAGTTTCTCGTTGTCAGCGTGGATGGCTTGTACCTTTTCGTGGTCCTGATATACTTCCGGATCACAAAGTAATTCATCATTGTGACTGATTTTTTCTTCTATGGTTTGAACTGTCGTTTCAATTTCTTCTATGCGTCTGAGTCGTTGGCGTTCTTTCTTTTTCCATTCTTTTTCTTCCTCATAAGAACGCTTAGAGTCGGATTTCATTGCAGCCGTTGCCTTTTCAGTTTCCTCTTGCTGTTTCATTTTCTCCAATTCCAGCTGCTGTGTTTTTTTCTCTGTATAATAATCGTAATCTCCGAGATATTCTTCAATATGGTTTGGAGAAAGCTCATATACCCTTGTTGCGATTCTGTTAATAAAATATCTGTCATGTGAGACAAATAACAATGTGCCCGGATAATCGATCAAGGCGTTTTCGAGAACTTCTTTGCTGTCTAAGTCAAGATGGTTCGTCGGCTCATCAAGAATGAGAAAGTTAGCTTTTTGCAGCATCAGCTTTGCCAGGGCCACTCTTGCTTTTTCGCCCCCGCTTAGGGAATGGACGGGTTTAAGCACATCATCCCCGGAGAATAAGAAATTTCCGAGGCACGTTCTGATTTCTTTCTCTTGAAGCTCGGGATACTCGTCCCACAGCTCATCAATGACGCGTTTAGAGGAAGTCAGCTCAGCCTGTTCCTGGTCATAGTAACCGACACTGACATTTGAACCGTACGCTATTGTTCCTTGATCCGGCTTCAGTGTGTTTATTAATGTTTTCAGCAAGGTTGATTTTCCGATTCCGTTGGGACCTACAAGAGCGGCGCTTTCTCCTCTTGTTAGCCTAAACGACACATCTGTCAGAAGCGGCGGCTGGTTTTCATAGCTGATGGCCAGATCCTGAACCCGCAGGACCTCGTTCCCGCTCTGTTTTGTAATGTCGAAATGAAAATTTGCTGATTTTTCGTCGCCGAGCGGTTTTGACATGACGTCCATCCGTTCAAGCTGTTTCCGGCGGCTTTGTGCTCTTTTTGTCGTTGAGGCTCTCGCTAGATTTCGGTCTACAAAGTCCTGCAGCTTGGCGATTTCACCCTGCTGTTTTTCATACAGCTTAAGATCCTTTTCATATTGGGCAGCTTTTTGGTCTAGATAAGCGCTGTAGTTGCCGTGATACTTTTTGCTTTCTGATCTTGATACCTCGTACACCTGGTTCACCACTTTGTCTAAAAAGTAGCGGTCGTGAGAAACAATCAGAATAGCGCCTGAATAGCCTTGTAAATAATGTTCAAGCCAGGTCAGCGTATCAATATCCAGATGGTTGGTCGGCTCATCTAGAATGAGAAGGTCAGGCTGTGTTAACAGAAGCTTACCCAAGGCCAGTCTTGTTTTCTGACCTCCGCTCAGGCTTTGCACCTGTGTTGAATCGTCAAAATGGCTGAAGCCGAGACCGTGCAGCACAGATCTGACATCTGCTTCATATTGATAGCCGCCTTTATCTTTAAATTCCTGTTGCAGGCGGTCGTAGGTTTTCATGATGCTTTCCAGTTCACTTGGGTCAGCTGCCGCCATTTTTTCTTCTATGTTTCGCATTTCTTTTTCCATCGCTTTTAAGTGATCAAAAACAGTCAGCAGCTCTTCTTTTATGGTAAGCTTAGAATCCAAGCCGGTATGCTGGGCCAAATAGCCCATTGTGATATCTTTCGGCTTGATCATTTCACCCTTTTCATATGAAAGGTGACCTGCGATAATTTTAAGGAGTGTAGATTTCCCAGCGCCGTTTCTTCCTACAATTGCGACGCGATCACGGTTTCTGACTTCCAGCTTTATATTGTTTAAAATAGTATCAGCACCAAATGATTTGGAAAGCTGATTAATTTGTAAGATCATCATATTATTTCACCTCTGCTATAATAAGTTAAGTGTAGCTTATGAACCAGAACTCAGCAAACAATACATTGGCCGAATAAGACATAGAGAAGAAAATAGTGTATGATCTGTTTAAGGAGAGTTTTTACTATGAATGGATTTTCTCATTTTAATGAACAGGGCAGAGCCCAGATGGTGGATATCAGCGAAAAATCTTCGACTGTCCGTACTGCGGCGGCTGTATCAAGCGTACACATGAAGAGTGAAGTGTACGAGAAAATAAAAAGCCATGATATCGGCAAAGGAGATGTACTTGCTGTCGCTCAGGTGGCGGGCATTATGGCTGCGAAACAAACATCAAATATCATTCCGATGTGCCATCCGCTATCCTTGAGCGGGGTCGATATTTCGTTTAACTGGAAAATAAAAGAAAAAGAAGTTATACTTCATATAAAAGCACAGGTCAAAACAAAAGGGAGTACAGGTGTGGAAATGGAAGCGCTAACTTCTGCATCGGTGTGTGCCCTTACTGTTTACGATATGTGCAAGGCGCTTGATAAGGGGATGGTCATTGGCCCTACCTGCTTGCTGGAAAAGACAGGCGGGAAAAACGGTGACTTTAAAAGAGAACTATCCGAGTATAATTTGGAGGACCAAAAATGAATAAGGATCAATCAAAAATTCCGCAGGCGACGGCAAAACGGCTGCCGCTTTATTATCGCTTTTTAAAGAATCTGCATGCGTCAGGAAAACAGCGTGTATCATCCGCTGAACTCAGCGATGCCGTAAAGGTTGATTCTGCCACGATTCGCAGGGATTTTTCCTATTTTGGAGCTCTTGGCAAAAAAGGATACGGATATAATGTCGATTATTTGCTGTCATTTTTCCGAAAAACGCTGGATCAGGATGAAATGACAGACGTTATCCTGATTGGTGTCGGAAACTTAGGAACAGCGTTTCTTCACTATAATTTCACAAAAAATAATAACACAAAAATTTCTATGGCTTTTGATATAAATGAGAGTAAAATAGGAACTGAGGTAGGCGGTGTGCCCGTCTTTAACCTTGATGATCTTGAAAAACATGTAAAAGGCGAATCAGTTGCCATTCTGACAGTGCCCGCAGTTGCGGCCCAGTCGATTACCGACAGATTGGTTGCGTTAGGGATTAAGGGTATTCTTAATTTTACGCCGGCCCGTTTGAATGTGCCGGAACACATTCGAATTCATCATATAGATTTAGCTGTAGAGCTTCAGTCACTGGTTTATTTCTTGAAGCATTATTCTGTTTTAGAGGAAATCGAGTAACCGGAAAGGAGGAGCCCAAATATGCCGATCGGTCCTGGAAGCCTTGCTGTTATCGCAATCGTTGCTCTGATTATCTTTGGCCCCAAAAAGCTGCCTGAGTTGGGAAAAGCGGCTGGAGACACACTTCGTGAATTCAAAAATGCTACTAAAGGATTAGCGAGTGATGATGAGGAAAAAAAGAAAGAGAATCAGTAAGTTAGGATGACACAAATGAAAGTGAATCAAATGTCGCTGCTGGAGCATATTGCGGAGCTTCGAAAACGATTGCTGGTTGTGGCGCTGGCGTTTGTTGTTTTCTTTATCGCGGGATTTTTTTTAGCGAAGCCGATTATAGTGTATCTGCAAGAAACGGATGAAGCGAAGGAGCTCACGCTCAACGCGTTTAATCTGACAGACCCGCTTTATGTGTTTATGCAGTTTGCGTTTATCATCGGGATTGTCCTGACTTCGCCGGTTATTCTTTATCAGCTTTGGGCTTTTGTGAGCCCGGGCCTCTATGAAAAGGAGCGCAAAGTAACGCTCAGCTACATTCCGATCTCTATTTTGCTGTTTTTAGCGGGTTTATCTTTTTCCTATTATATTTTATTTCCTTTTGTTGTCGATTTTATGAAACGGATATCTCAGGATTTGAATGTCACTCAGGTGATTGGAATTAATGAATATTTTCATTTTCTTCTGCAGCTGACGATTCCGTTTGGACTGTTGTTTCAAATGCCGGTCATCCTTATGTTTTTGACAAGGCTTGGAATTGTGACACCGATGTTCTTAGCGAAAATCAGAAAGTATGCGTACTTTACGCTGCTTGTGATTGCTGCTCTGATCACACCACCTGAGCTTTTGTCTCATATGATGGTGACTGTTCCGCTCTTGATTTTGTATGAAATCAGTATTTTAATATCGAAGGCTGCCTATCGGAAAGCGCAGAAAAACAGTGCTGCCGATCAGGACGTTTCTTCTTAGCCAACATAAAAAATCCATTTCTCATAGAGAGAAATGGATTTTCTTTATTTCTGGTTCTTCTTTATTTTAAATGAAAAGGCGAACATCTTAAAAGAAATGCTGATGTTGTATGCAGCGAACACCATCAGCAGGATGGAGTAAAATGACCACATGCTGCCTGGCGAGCTTGCGGCGAGATAAGTAAAGATGCACCCTACGGCAAAGTAGATCATTCCCCACACTATCGGGTTTCTCATGAAAATAATCCTCCAATAATCAATTGCATTTGTGTGCTTTGCTGTTCAAGGTATTTCTGAACAGGCTCAAGCTGCATAATGACGACGAATGTATTCATCATTACATGGGCGAAAATCGGCACCCAAATCCGTTTGGTTCTCGCATATAGAAATGCAAAGGTAAAGCCCATTGCCGTATACAGCAGAAGGTGCGTTAAATCCGCGTGAACAATTCCGAAAATAATGGAGCTGATCAGTCCGGCAATAAAGAAATTTGTTTTTTCGTACAGCGCGCCGAAAATGATTTTTCTGAAGATGATTTCTTCTAATATAGGCCCGATGATAGAAGAAACGATAATCATAAGCGGGACTGCCTGAATCACATCCAGGATGGCTTTTGTATTTTCTGATTCTCTTCCGATGCCAAATACATAATATTCAATAGAACCGGCTATTCCTTGAGAGAAAAGGGCTATGAAAAACCCGGCTATCGCCCAAAGGATCGAAAGTCCGACCGTGTCTTTCTTTTCGTTTCGCAGCGTAGTTTTAGGCACAGTCCTGAGAATGAGCAAAACAACAATCAGACAGGCAATAAAACTGATGACGGACCATAATCCCTGCGCGTACAGCAGATTTTCTTTTGTGGGCTGTCCTCCCGCATAACCGAATTTAAATAACAAGGGAATCGCGATTACTGCGGAAAACTGCATGATGATATATGTCAAAATAATAAACCAATACTGTTTTCTCAAATGGTATGTACTCCTTTGTTAAATAGGTTTCTTTTGTCTACAGCTATTGTAACATAATTGAATCGGGGGTGAAAAAGCCAAGGGATATCTGAGCTGAAAAGAATGATGTAAGCGTGAAAAATTTTTTATCTTATCACTTGAAATTGGAAGTGAGATTCTTTATTATAAGAATTGTGTTAGCACTCTTTAGTGCTGAGTGCTAAAATTACATATTCATACTATTGAGGAGGTTATTACATTGTTAAAGCCATTAGGTGATCGCGTTGTCATTGAACTCGTAGAATCTGAAGAAAAAACTGCCAGCGGAATTGTGTTACCGGATTCTGCAAAAGAAAAGCCGCAAGAAGGCAAAATCGTGGCAGCTGGTTCAGGTCGCGTGTTAGAAAGCGGAGAGCGCGTTGCTTTAGAAGTAAAAGAGGGCGACCGCATTATCTTCTCAAAATACGCAGGTACTGAAGTGAAATACGAAGGTACTGAATACTTAATCTTACGTGAAAGCGACATTTTAGCTGTTATCGGCTAATTCTTAAATAAACAAATACTTAAAAATTCGAGGAGGTTTCGTACACATGGCAAAAGATATTAAGTTTAGTGAAGAAGCTCGCCGCGCAATGCTTCGCGGTGTTGATGCACTTGCTGATGCTGTAAAAGTAACTTTAGGACCAAAAGGACGCAACGTGGTTCTAGAGAAAAAATTCGGTTCTCCGTTAATCACTAATGACGGTGTAACAATCGCTAAAGAAATCGAACTTGAAGACGCGTTTGAAAACATGGGTGCTAAGCTTGTAGCTGAAGTAGCCAGCAAAACAAACGACGTTGCCGGTGACGGTACAACAACTGCGACAGTTCTTGCGCAAGCAATGATCCGCGAAGGCCTTAAAAACGTAACAGCAGGCGCTAACCCTGTAGGCGTGCGTAAAGGTATGGAACAAGCTGTAAACGTTGCGATCGAGAACCTGAAAGAAATTTCTAAGCCAATCGAAGGCAAAGAATCTATCGCTCAGGTTGCTGCGATCTCTGCTGCTGATGAGGAAGTCGGAAGCCTTATCGCTGAAGCAATGGAGCGCGTAGGCAACGACGGCGTTATCACAATCGAAGAGTCTAAAGGCTTCACAACTGAGCTTGAAGTTGTTGAAGGTATGCAATTCGACCGCGGATATGCGTCTCCTTACATGGTAACTGATTCTGATAAGATGGAAGCGGTTCTTGACAATCCTTACATCTTAATCACAGACAAAAAAATCACAAACATTCAAGAAATTCTTCCTGTGCTTGAGCAGGTTGTTCAGCAAGGCAAACCATTGCTTCTGATCGCTGAGGATGTTGAAGGTGAAGCTCTCGCAACACTTGTTGTGAATAAACTTCGCGGCACATTCAACGCAGTGGCTGTTAAAGCTCCTGGCTTCGGTGACCGCCGTAAAGCAATGCTTGAAGACATCGCTGTCCTTACTGGCGGAGAAGTCATCACAGAAGATCTTGGCCTTGACCTGAAATCTACTGAAATCGGACAATTGGGACGCGCTTCTAAAGTTGTGGTTACAAAAGAAAACACAACAATCGTTGAAGGCGCTGGCGAAACAGATAAAATTTCTGCACGCGTCACTCAAATCCGCGCTCAAGTGGAAGAAACAACTTCTGAGTTCGACAGAGAAAAATTACAAGAGCGTCTTGCTAAACTTGCTGGCGGCGTAGCTGTCATCAAAGTCGGCGCTGCGACTGAAACTGAGCTGAAAGAGCGTAAACTTCGCATCGAAGACGCCCTGAACTCAACTCGCGCAGCTGTTGAAGAAGGCATCGTATCCGGCGGTGGTACAGCGCTTGTAAACGTATATAACAAAGTCGCTGCAGTTGAAGCTGAAGGTGATGCGCAAACAGGTATCAACATCGTGCTTCGCGCGCTTGAAGAGCCAATTCGTCAAATCGCGCACAATGCAGGTCTTGAAGGATCTGTCATCGTTGAGCGCCTGAAAAACGAAGAAATCGGCGTAGGCTTCAACGCTGCAACTGGCGAATGGGTAAACATGATCGAAAAAGGTATCGTTGACCCAACGAAAGTAACACGCTCTGCACTGCAAAACGCAGCTTCTGTAGCAGCAATGCTCTTAACAACTGAAGCTGTTGTCGCTGACAAACCGGAAGAAAATGCCGGCGGCGCAGGAATGCCTGACATGGGCGGCATGGGCGGTATGGGCGGCATGATGTAATCATGCTTCCTGAATCCCGTTAAAAATGGGATTTCTAGATCCTTATATACTCTGAGTTTAACCGTGGGGTAACAAAAGGGTAACATTTTCTTAACTAAGGGTCTAAATTAGAGGTTTTCCATTAGTTCTTTGAACTTTTGGGAAGCCTCTTTTTTCTTTGCATTCATTTTTATTCGTTTCTCCATCGTTATAACCTGATCGCTTCATAATTTGTTGAAAACTTATTCCTGCCTTTACTAAAAGAAAGCGAGATATAACTTAATGGGAGAGGGGAGTTTTGGAATTAATATTGCAATTATAGTTAGGGTCAGATACGGTTTTCTATTTTTTATGTAAAGCGGATGACCAGTTAGTTCCATAATCTTTACGGGTATAATAGCTTGTTAGTATATTTTTAATAGTTAACAAACGAGAAAAAATAACAGTATATTAGAAATGTGGTTATTTTTTCATATATATATTGAAAAAAACATATTATTATTATAATATTTAATTGTTTAAATATTTTAAATGTTTTTAAGAGGTGTATCATGGAAGATAAAAGAGTGAGATTTGAGAGATTAGCAGAAAAAAGAATGTCAGATGTAATAAAGAAATTACGTTTAGTTGGAAATTTATCAAATAAAAACAACTATGAATATTCAGAAGAACAAGCTAAACAAATAATTGACACTCTAGATCAAGAAATAAAAATGCTTAAAAATAGATTTAAAGAAGAACAAAGTAGAAACTGCAGTACATTCAAATTTAGAAAGTAGTGGTGGGCAAATGGAAACAACTAATAAGAAAATCAATTGGAAATTCCCTAAAACTGGGTGGGGTACAGAAAATGGGAAAAATGATCCTGGAATGGAAACATTTCGTGGTAACCCTTATCCAGCTCTAGCGAGAGAACCAATACAAAATTCTATAGATGCCTGGAATGATCATAGTAAGCCAGTACGTGTAGAGTTTTCAGTTTTTAAACTTCCACAAGAGAAGTTTCCAGGAAGAGAAGGATATATTAAGATTGTAAAGCAGTGTATTGATGAAGCGAAAAATGGCTCAGAAACAAAGAAAGAAATGGAAAAGGCATTACAGGCTATTAAAGAAAACGAGATTTATTTTATGAAGATTAGTGATTTTAATACAAAGGGTTTGAGTGGTTCAGACAAATTGAGAGGTTCAGACTGGCATCGTTTAATTAAAGTGGTTGGAGAATCTGATAAAGAAGAGACGTCCGGCGGAGCGTTTGGAATAGGAAAACATGCTCCTTTTGTCTGTTCAAATTTAAAAGTTGTTTTCTACAATACAATGGACTCAGAAGGCAAAAAAGCTTTTCAAGGTGTAGCAAAACTTATTACATTTACCGGTGAAGACGGAGAACCACACCAAGCAACCGGGTTTTATGGTGAAACTGACAAAATCCAACCTGTTAAAGATATGAATCTCATTGATAACATCTTTGTTAGAGATGAAACGGGCACAGACTTATTTGTCGCAGGATTCGAATATAGAGATACATGGGAAGATGAGATTATTGAGGCTGTTATCAGCAGTTTCTTTGTTGCAATTTATGAAAATGCTCTTGAAGTAAAAGTTGGCCAACATGTAATTAATAAGGCTTCGCTTAATTATTACATTGAACGCTTGATGAATAACGGCTCCAAAAGCAATGTTATCAACTACTATGAAGTTTTAACTTCAATTAGTGAGCCATTCATCGAAAAAGACTTTGAAGGTCTAGGAGAAGTTCGGCTGTATGTAGCTACTAACAATAAATACAACAAAAAAGTAGCTATGGTGCGTAAAACCGGGATGGTTATAAAAGAAAAGCAAAATTATCAAATTCCCATTAAATACGCAGGCATTTTATTAATTAAGGGGGACGCTTTTAATAAAGAGTTAAAAAGAGTTGAGAATCCTGCACACACTGACTGGGAGCTGAAACGAAAGAAGGATGTTAAGGTTATTAAATCAGCTCTAAAAGAACTGAATAAGTGGATTAATGATAAAATAAAATCCCTTTCACCATTTGAAGAAGCAGAATCTTTTGACGTTGATGAATTATCACAATTTTTGCCTGATGAAAGTGATGAAATGCAATTTGATAGCGAGCAAGTGACAGATGAAGGGGACAGAGGTCAGCCTTTAGAGTCTAAGTTAGTTAAAATTAGCCCGAAACGCAAAAAGAAACCAGTTAAAGTAAGTGACTGGGAAGATAAGGATGATGACAATTCTACTACAATAGGCAACACCAAAGAAATCCCTGGCTCAACAAATACAGATCTATCCTACCCGGGGAAGCCGCAACCAACACCTCCAAGACCGCCAAGACCAGAACCGAAACCATCTGACGAAAAGATTCAGAAAGCTAAAGTTTCCAGATATAAATTATTCTGTTTGAATCCTGAAATTGGTGATCTATACCGAATTAATTTAAATGTGAAAAAAGAGGGAGAGCTTTCATTGCGCCTTGAAATACTGGGTGAGGATTCCGATCTACCTGCACTAATTTCGAAAGCAAAAATTTCAGGTCAAGATCAGCTGTTGCCCATTTATGATAATGTTATAGGCCCTGTTAAGGTTTCAGCTGGTAACAACCGAATCGAATTTCAATTAACAGAAAAAGTACGTGTAGCGATGGGAGTAACGTTCAATGGCAAATAAAAATTATCCGCATCCAGTATTAGTTTCATATACAGATGATTTTAATCCATCGAAAGCGGAATTTGATATTAAAGTGTCAAAAAGAATCAACAGAATGAACTATGAGCTTTATTGTGATGTTCTTTTGAATGAAGATAATCTTCAAGCTCTTTTAGATGAAGAAAAAGTAACATTTGCTGTAAAAGTCGTTTGTTCTACTACCAGATACAGAAATATATTTCTATTTCGCTCTACAGAAAATTACCTTACAATTCCGGCTTTTTTACTTGAGAAAAAAGTTGACATATCTACTTTTATTGTAGCAACAGAGCAAATTGATAATTATTACAGCCTGGCATTTAATGAAGACTATGAAGATGCGAAATTTACTGTTTTTCCAGGAGATGTTTTAGCAGAAGGATCAGAATACACATTTAATATTGAAAAGAAGATTGACCCACTAGTTAAAGTTCCTTCAGTTTTCACGATTGTTTATAATGCTGAAAATCTGCACGCTGATGTTCACAGCAATGGTGAAAAGATTATAATAACATTAAACAAGCAAGATTTCGATAAATATAAACAGCTTAAACCTTTGCAAAATCAGTACGGGCATCTAGCAGCTCTTACCTCATCTATATTTATTTTGCCTGCCTTAGTGTCAGTAATTGAAAATATTCGCCGGGAACTGATGAACCTCGACAATGATTTAGAGGCAATAAAGGACTACATAAATGACAAAGAAAATGATCATAGATGGTTTAAAGTCATTAATGCTCGCCTGCTTGATGAAGGCATCAAATTAAGTGAGCCGGATAACATTATGGAAAGTTCACTTGTAATTGCTCAAAAACTGTTAGGTAATCCGCTTTCTAATGGATTACAGTTTTTTGATGAATTAATGGCAGGGATATCATCAAGCGAGGAGGATTCAGTATGAATTTAAAATACATGAAAGAAGATGCTGTTACGCAATTACGCGAAAATATGATGAGTAATGTTAATTATTACAAAAGTGGTGAGGATTGGGTTGATTCTTACCTAAAAGATACTACTAGAATGGAAAACTGGTTATTAGAGTCTAGGATTTCATATCAGATAGTCGAATTAGAAACAGACGGAAGTGACAATAAAGTCAGTAAAACGGATGCCGAAAATGCTAAGCGTATTCACAAATCATTAAAAACTTTGACACCTGCACAAGCTGTTGATCCACGCATTTGGACGTACTTAACGCATGTAATTTATCGGGAATACATGGCTGTCAGATGGTTAAGTAGAGCCGAAACAGCCCGGGGAACTCTACAAAGATATTTTGCCAGCACAAATCGGGAGCTTATTAGAAATGGAATAGCGCGTTTATGGTGGTACGGCTATTTAACATATGATGGGACACGAGACAATCCGTATGAATTAACAGATTTCTTACTGTCGAATCAAAATATTGCACAAGCATTACTAGAACGAAAGCTAGGCGATAATAAGCAGTGGTTGATCAACATGTTAGATATTGTATTTAAATATAAAAATGATTATCCTGAAATTATGATTAGTAATAATATCAAGGAATTGGCGATATATCTTAATTTTTCAGGTGGCGTAACAGTTTTAGATTGTTTAAGTAAAGATGCAACTGAAAGTTTCTTTCTGAAATGGGTTCAGAAGAAAGGGTTTAAAAAGAAAGAGGTATTGGTAATATAATCATGAATTTTGATAATTAAACACAGCCCTCTCATATACTAAAAGGAGCAATAGAATTGCTCCTTTTCTTTTGTTGATTTTTAACTCAAGCTTACTTTTAAGTCTAGCATCAAGAATTATTCAAGAATTCTTGAAGGTTATTAAAACCACGATTTTGAATGTTTGAGATAAAGTGCTCAACACGTTCATTTTTAGTCAGCTCATTTTCAACGCAGTAATCCAGAAAACCGATTAGGACTTTCCGTGTTATCATAATGCCTTCGATCTCTCTTCCGACAAGCTTTCTGCTAAGTGAAGTAATAGAGCTGAGTTTCTTATCTCCTGAAAACTTCTCTGATGTAACGTACCCATAAAAGGATAGCTGCTTTCCTTCGTATTGAAGATAGTTCAGGATATATTCAGATGCCATATAGTTCGCCAGATTTTGAGAAAGAGCAAATCCATTCTGATAATACTTTGTATCAATAATCCCGCACTTATCTTCATATTTCAACAGGATTTCAATTTCCGTTTGTTTATCATTCACCTTTGGCTGGTAAACCGTTTCGAATCCAATCGCTTCAAAGATTTTCAAAGTTTCTTTTTCGAATTCAGCAGGCGTTAATTCACCTAAATATTTTTCAACGAAAGCTGAAGGTATACTTGATATCTCTGTTTTTTGAAAGGTCAATTTCTTCACAATCTTTTTGGCTTCTTTCGGGCCAAAAGTCGATAAGAAATGAGAGAAAAGTTCTTCTTCTGTTAATTCAGATGCATTTGGAATAGCGTTTAAAACTGCTTCAATTTTATTCTGCTTTTTCTCTTGATTATTAGCAGGTTTCATTTCTCCAAAATTACTCGCTTTGTAGCTATCTACGTCTAAACCGTTGTTTTGCGCCATACGTTCTATTGAAATCAAATACCGAGTATTAAACGGATAACGTTCATCGTAATAATCCAGGATCTTGAGGGCTTCATTCGCTAAATGCTGGTTTGTTTTTAAAACAGCTTCTCTTCTTTGGTATTCTACAAGGGCAGTATATTCGCAGAGAAGCATAAATGTATGTGCTACATCTGAATGCGCTTGATAGTAATCCCGTGCTGCATGATCATTCCTTGCTCGGTGGTCATAATTAACGGCGATTTCTTGTTTCATCTGCTCTTTATCGAATGTACTGGATTTACGATATTGGATAATCCGTTCCGCGACTTTATCTTGTTCCTTGTCCTGCTGTGCTGTCAGTACAAAATATGTAATCTCTTCTTTGGTAAGATGGTAATTTAAGTCCGCACGCTGGACAAGTTTAATAAGAAATCTAGCTGGCCGGATCCGAAAACTAGATGTGAATTTTGGTCTGAAGCCAGACTCCATAAAATAAGCATTTGGAATTTGCAGTGTCAAAATTTGCTTTTTGACGTTCTCATACTCTTTGATACCGTTAATTAACGCATGGCCAGCTTTTGTAGGCTTTACAAATCCATCGATGTTAATATAACAATAAGCAAATGTTTTCAGCATCGCGCACCAGGTACGTCCGCCAGAACCGTCGTTGCTTATGTTGTTCCGTTTTAATCCTTTTGACGCCAAGACTGTTTCATACCTCTTATGAGCATCACGATTACCCTGCCATTTTATCGTAAAATTGTCTGTAGCCTCGGCCAATGCTTTAATCGCATTTGAGTGAAAATGTGGATCTCGTTCTGGTCTTGTGATAAACCATACTTTTCTTTCAGTCAACTTTGGTCATCCTTTCAATTCGTTTGTTCATTATGTGAGTACGGACATCTGGCCGTTTCTTTAAGATGTTTAATATAGTCTGCTTCTTTTTTTTTCCTGAAAACGGATTTTGTTCAAAAAATAATACAGTTTCAGAAATGGCACTTAAGTGATTTTCGACAGCTCCGTCTAGACTGATTTCACCTTCTATTTGAGATATAGCAGTAATTAGCTTTTTGTACTTTTCAACCAAATCTGCTAAATTAGGTAATCGATCTGTGTCTTTCTCATTTTCTTCAAATATCTCAAGCATTGCACTCCAATATCGCAAAAACATTGTTACGTTAAAGGAAACACTGTTGTTTTTGTCACGGTAAATAGAATTCGGTATTTTGCCTGTTCTTTTTGAGAGCTGTGTATTGATTTCGTTTTCGGAAAGAAACATTTTTAGTGGGACAAATATTTCATTCAGTAGAAGCTTCGCGCTCAGACACATTTCTATTAATCCTTTTAGATGAGTTAAATGTGGATCTTTTTCTTCTCTGCTCATACAGTTATCACCTGCTTATCAACAATTTAACTATTTAAAAATTTACAACATTCTTCAAAGTTAAAATAATTCAGAAGTGAATTATTTTAAAACTATTATAGTTTGTATAATGCTAGAAAATAAAGTATTTTACTGGAGGCAGAAAAATGGTTGTTGTTAAAAATGAAATAATTCGCTATTGCTATAAATTTGCCTTAGATGCCTGGGAGAAGAGAAGCCAAAGCCAAAAACAATTTGGCACTGAAGAAATTCGCAAAAGAAATGACTTTATCGCTGATCAGCTTTCCGGCAAGTTAGCAGAGTGTTTATTTAAATTGATAGTTGAAGATCAATACGAAAACGTTCAGGTACAGCTGAATTTTACACACTATCCTGATCCTTTGCACACTGACAACGGCGATGTTTCAATCTATGTTGATGGAGAGCTATTATCTTCTCGTATTGATATTAAAGGGTCTTCTCACCGAGCTCAGTGGCTATTAGTTGAGGAACATAAATTCAAGGATCTTAGTACAGGCAAACCTCTTTCAGACTGTTATGTTATGATCCGTTTTTCAGAATCTATGCCTACTAGCCAAACTTTGCGCAATAACCCTCAGAAAATCTTGGAAGTGCAAGAGATTTCAGGAGAAATTACCGGGTGGGCTAATCATAGTGATTTCTTGTCACCAGCTGATAATAAAGGATGGTTTGTGTTTGAACGCGGGCAGAGACCTTGGAAGCGCCAAGTTTTGCCATCTCCTTTTTACCCAAACGATTTAAAACATTTGAAGAATTGTATTAAGTCCTCTATTAAAAAGAAGGGACTTACAGATAAAGATGTTTATTTAAGTGTGCCTCTCGATGCAAAGATCAACATTGGGCTTCCAATTTACTGGCTGAGAACAGACTTGAACATGTTGCTACAACCAGTATTAATCGTACAGTAATAGCTGTATATGTTAAAACACAACGTACAACTGCTCGGAAAAAGCGTTAAATGATGTCATGAACGAAACCAGCGAGGAGATCCAGTATCCTAGAGCAGAAGGATAGGAGCCGCCATAAGGAACTTCCGATGTTTTTAAGTAGTCTGCGGGTACGGCAACACTCATCGCCTTACCGGAAAGATAATCTTTGTACAGAATTTCGAAAATGATACAATGTGGATCTGGAAGCATTACACGAGAAAATATTCCAATTTGATTCGCTAGTTGACCATTTGAGCTTATTGAAGTAACGAATAAAAACTAGTCATTTTCCATTTATCAATATCAACATTTCAAAAAAGCAATTCTTTGAGGCTGCTTTTTTTAACAAAAACGTGTAAAATGAATAGCGTATTAGTATGCAAGAACATATTTTCGTTTCGAAATTGCAGCTATAAGGAGAGGTTTCAAATGATATTTAAAAAAGGAGAGCTCTTTAACGGGCCTGGCGGACTAAGTCTTGGTGCGAAAAAAGCTGGATTTGTTCACCCGGAAACAGGAGAAGAATGGGGTATAGAGCACGTTTGGGCAAATGACTACGATCCTAATGCCTGTGAAACTTTCCGTCTTAACATATGCGGAAATATTGATGATCCTTCTGTTCATTGTGGACCGGTGGAGAAGCTTCCAATAGGTGATAAAACGGTTCTTGATAATATTGACTGTTTTGCTTTCGGCTTTCCCTGTAATGATTACAGCAATGTTGGGGAGAAGCAAGGTTTAAATGGAACATATGGGCCGCTTTATTCATATGGTGTTAAAGTGCTGAAAGAGTACCAGCCTAAGTTTTTTGTAGCCGAGAATGTAGGAGGTCTTCAAAGTGCAAATGAAGGAAAAGCATTCATTAAAATTTTAACAGAGTTAGAAGAATGTGGTTACAAGTTAACTCCTCACCTTTATAAATTTGAAGAATACGGCGTTCCACAGGCTCGGCACCGGATCATCATTGTAGGGATCAGTAATTACTGGGCAGCAAGAGGGGTTGAGTTTAAAGTCCCGGCACCCACTACCCTTTCATCTACAGACTATGTTACTTCTGCTGAAGCAATTACAGAGCCGCCTATTCCCAAAGATGCACCAAACCATGAAATGCCTAAGCATACAAAGAAAGTACAAGAAATGCTAAGCTATATTCCACCTGGTGAAAATGCCTGGTATGCAGGCATTCCTGAAGAACTGCAGCTGAATGTAAAAGGAGCACGGTTAAGCTCTATTTATAAGCGGCTTGATCCTAACCGGCCGGCTTATACTGTAACCGGCAGCGGTGGCGGCGGAACCCATATGTATCATTGGGAAGAGCTCCGCGCCCTGACCAATCGTGAGCGTGCCCGTCTGCAGACATTCCCAGATGATTTTGTATTCCAGGGAAGTAAAGAAGCTGTCAGAAAACAGATCGGTATGGCTGTTCCGCCTAAAGGAGCACAGATTGTGTTTGAAGCTATCTTAAAATCGTTCGCAGGAATTGAATATAAATGGGTGGAACCTGCGAAAAAACTCCAGCTTGAAAATCTTCGGGGTCAAAGAAAAGTAACCATTAATGAAGTAGAAAACAGCAAAGACCAGAAGACAGAAGCAGTCGGCGGTCAGGTAGTGTTTAATATATAATAAGCAAAAAAGAAGACTTTCTATGACGAAGTCTTCTTTTTTGCTTCCCGGATAAAACTTTCGATTTCATCCACGGCTTTACAAAAGTCTTTCTTAAATTCGTGCTCCCAGAATCTCTTATAATGCCACCCCAACTCTTCATAATAATTCTTGACTTCTATGTCGCGTTTTTTATTCCGTGCAAGCTTTTTGTCCCAGTACTCCTGGTTGCTTTTTGGTCTGTTTCCGTGTACCTCACATCCATGCCAGAAACACGAATCGATAAAGATGACTGTCTTGTATTTTTTTATGGATATATCCGGTTTTCCGAACAGAGAACGATCATTCTTACGAAAACGCAGGCCTCTGTGCCATAGCTCTTTTGAAACCTTATTTTCCAGTTTTGACTGTGAGCGTATGGCCTGCATATTTTTTCGCCGTTGTTCAGATGTCATATTATCAGTCATAGTACACCCCCTTTTGTAGAAAATTCCCTTAGAATTTAAGTTTATGCCTTTTAACTGTAAAAGAGCGTGAAGGTCTAATAATTTAGTATTTTGAACTATTGTTATGATAAAAATTCCACTTGGAATTTTTTATAAACAAAAATCAAATCTATCTTCAAAATTATAAAATGCTTCTCCATGTGAATCTAAAAGTAGAAGCAATGGATAGAGTTATGTCAAAAAAAGAATCTCTCACGCTTTGCCCTGTTTGAACGTAACTAATTTCAGTCTCCTCTTCGTTTATGGCAAACACGAATTCACTTTTCTAAAAGAAAATAGCGGCGGTTCCTATTAGTATAATATAAGAATTAGATGCCTGTGGTGTTTATAATAGCAACAGTGTATTCAAATGGAATTGGAGATTGTTTTGTGACGTTTTTTTATTTCAATAAATCGAAACAATAAAGTATTAACTTTAAAGAGAAATAGATTCTGAATATGGCTTGGCAAATAGAAATGAAGAGAAGAAGCTATGAGATTATTTTCTCTATGTTTCATCACACACTTACTAACTACTACTTTATTATTTAACCATTTCCTTCAATCACTCTACCCAGTTCTTCCACGTCTCCCCGAATCCCAATCGCAGGCTCCCACGAATCAATCAGACGAATCGCCTTTTGATTAGATTCCATAGCTTCCGCATGATCTCCTTTACGATACAACAGCTGCGCCATCCCATAATAATAATAAATCAGCTCAACCTGATTCGCGTTATGTTTATCATAAAGCATCTGCTCAAAGGCTTCTTCTGCTTTTACAAACTGATCACACTTCACGTAAGCCACACCCAAATTGAAATAGGCTTCTATCGTTTTTTCGCCCCCATACATGGAACTGATTTGATTTGCCGCTTCGTATAATTGAATGGCTTCTTCATTATGACCTTTCGCAAAGCTCAGATCTCCGTGAACCAATAGAACTCTGTGCTGAATCGCAGGGGAAATCGGTTTATCTTTGATTTCGGTTAAAATCGCTTCTGCTTTTTCATGACTTCCGGCTTTTAAAAACAGCCTCGATTGCAGTGCGAGTCCCCATACCTTTAGATCGTGAACGTCTTGCTCTTCAGTGTCTGATTGTTCCAGAATCTTCAGTCCGTCTACAATTTGTTGAAGTGCCCCGTCTAAATCATTGACTTCCATCAGTGCCCAGCCTGCTGTGTCGATTCGGAAGAACGCTTCTAGCGTGTGTTTGCCTAATTGATGGGCTGCGTTGGCGGCTTTGCGTCCGTATTCGATACGCAGGGGCAGGTTGATTCTGCTTAGAAAATGGCTGATGCGGGTGATGAGTTCAATTAAGATTTCATTTTGTCCGGTTTCACTTGACCATTTGATCACCTTTAGGATGTTTGGCCATTCTTTTTTGATTTGGTCCAAATCACGTCCCAAGAGATAGCTCCAATAGATAGAGTTTGGCTGTTCCCGCTTTAAGTGGGTTTCTGCATAATGAATATAATAGTGCGCCCAGCGGCTGCGGGCTTCTTTTTCATACTTCTGATTTTCGGATAAGTGCTGTTCTCCGTAGGCGACAACGGTTTGATGGGCGAAGTACTGTGTACTTCCTTTGCTTCGTTCGGGCTGAATCAGAGCAAAAGACCGCATTTGTTCAACTGCGTAATGGAAACGGCGAGCGTCTAATCCGGCTGCTGCCGCCAGGCTTTTTTCATCTGGCGGCTTGCTGAAAAAGCATAGCGCCTGCCATAGCTTCCGGGTGTCTTCATTGCATCTGTGCCATGTGCGCCCAAATAGAAAATCAAACAGATCTAATAGTGAGTAGCCTGCTTTTCCGAGCTCATGAATCAGCTGCCGAGCGGGCATGTCATCGTCTGACATATAGGCGATGCTGAGTGCCATGGCTTTCGGGTTTCCAGCAGTTGCTGAAATGAACTCGCTCTTCAGTTCTGGAGACAGTTCCAGCAGCTGCGCCAGCTTTGCTCGTTTAGTTGGGTCGTTGCACATTTGCAGGCAGCGGTTCACTTCTTGATGAAAATATTCTAGGGCATCTGTTTGGTCAAGGCCGCTCAGCTGGATGGTTACCATTTCTCCGAAGCCTTCCCGATAGGTTTGCTTCAAGTTTTCACGTGCTGTGAGGAGGACTTTCACGCCTTGGGGCAGGCTGGTGATAAATTCGTGAATGTCTCTTTCGGCAGTGTCTATGCTGTCCACGATCAGCAGTACCGGTTTTTCTCTGGTGTAATTGGCCAAAGCATTGCGGACGACAAATCGTTTTTCGTTTATGGATTTATCAATTTGTTCCGTTCGCCCGAGCTGGTATGCAATCGTATTTAAAAAATCGCTAAAGCTTAATCCTTTCCAATCAGCACTGAGCCAGATGATGCTGTTGAATGCCGGCCAATCTGAGGAATCGCCGATACAGGAATAGGCTGCTTCTAGAGCAGTTGTCGTTTTTCCCATGCCTGCCCATCCGGTAATTAAACAGACGGGTGATGGGGAAAGCATCCATTGCCGTATCGCCTCGATGTCAAATCTCCGTCCTATAAAGTGACCCGACCAGCGTGACGGTAAGTTGTGTGTCAAAGGCATCTGTTCTGTAAGCGCATTCGTTTTATGGTCGAGAATATCGGGAAATAAACGTTTGACTGTTTTTTCAATATCTTGATCAAGCGGTGCTCCGAATGAGTTGTCCTGCCGTACTATTTTCGCTTTTTTAAGGCATGAGGCCGCCCATACAGGCAGTGCAGGTTTGATTACCGGTATAGTGGTGGTCTCAAGCAGGTCGGTAAACCACTGTATATTCATATCGGTTTTTTCAAGAATGATCCAGATCATTCCGAACAGTTTTCCGTCTTCGATTCTTCCGGGGACATAGTTCACACCCATCTGTCCGATCCAGCTTTTAATCGTGTTTGGGGAAACTCCCAGCTGGTGTGAAATGTTGTCTAAATAAGACTGTCCTGTTTTTTCGTTCTTATTCCTTCTGACTTTATAATCTGGATGAAGTTTTAATGACTTTACGCCAGGTGCCAGCAATTCCGCAAATTGTTTTCGATCTTCAAGTTCAGCCATAAAACCTGCACCTCCTATTAGTACTATTTTATCAATCCTGCTAGTTTTGTATATGAAAAATCAAAAAGTACAGTGCGGCTGTCCTTTTATACAGCAGGAAAGGCTGTTGAACGTGCTGAAAAGCAGATAAAATGAGGGCAGTAACAGAAAACGCAAAAATGTATGCACTTACATTTCTTGAGAAGCGGCCATATGCCGTTAGAAGTATTCATAAAGAAAGGAATTTGCCGTAATGACTCACACAGTACCTAAAACCATGAAAGCTGCTATTATGCATAACACAAGAGAAATCAGAATAGAAACATTGCCTGTACCTGACATCAGCCATGATGAAGTATTGATTAAGGTAATGGCTGTCGGGATTTGCGGATCGGATCTGCATTACTATACAAACGGCAGAATAGGCAATTATGTAGTGGAGAAGCCATTTATCCTCGGACATGAGTGCGCGGGAGAAATCGCGGCTGTCGGCTCGTCTGTTGATCAATTCAAAGTCGGTGACCGCGTCGCTGTGGAACCTGGTGTTACGTGCGGACGCTGTGAAGCGTGCAAAGAAGGGCGTTATAACCTTTGTCCGGATGTACAGTTTTTGGCCACACCGCCGGTAGACGGCGCGTTTGTACAATATATCAAAATCAGACAGGACTTTGTTTTCTCCATTCCAGATTCACTTTCCTATGAGGATGCTGCCTTGATTGAACCGTTTTCTGTCGGCATTCATGCAGCGGCGAGAACGAAGCTTCAGCCAGGATCAACGATTGCGATTATGGGGATGGGCCCTGTTGGATTAATGGCTGTCGCGGCCGCTAAAGCATTTGGAGCAAGTACAATCATTGTGACCGACTTAGAGCCGCTGCGGTTAAATGCCTCGAAAAAAATGGGAGCTACTCATGTGATTAATATCCGTGAACAGGATGCTCTTGAAGAAATTAAAAAAATCACAAATGATAGAGGCGTTGACGTTGCTTGGGAAACAGCGGGGAATCCTGCGGCACTGCAATCTGCATTGGCTTCTGTACGACGCGGCGGAAAGCTTGCGATTGTCGGTTTGCCTTCTCAGAATGAAATTCCGCTAAATGTGCCATTTATCGCAGACAATGAGATTGATATATACGGCATCTTCCGTTATGCCAATACGTATCCAAAAGGAATTGAATTCCTTGCTTCGGGTATTGTTGACACGAAGCACCTTGTGACGGATCAATATGCGCTGGAGCATACGCAAGAGGCGATGGAGCGGGCACTGCAATTTAAGAATGAATGTTTAAAAGTGATGGTTTATCCGAATAGCTGAGTGAACAGGGAGAATCTCGTATTCTCCCTCTTATTTACTGGATTTGTACTCAATATTGAAAACGGATTCATGGGGTGGAAAAGATGATTCAAACAGAAAAAGCAACGGTAATGAAGGCGAAACATCAAACAAAATCCAGTGCCGGTCTGTCCTGGCTTGAACGAATCGGGTACGGCTTCGGTGATATGTCGTATAATATTGTGTTTCAATTTGTAAACGCATACCTGCTGTTTTATTATACCGACATCGGCGGCATACAGCCTGCGGTCATCGCCACATTATTTCTTGTTGTGCGGGTGCTGGATGCTATTTTTGACCCGATTATGGGGGTTATTTTAGATAAAACGAACACAAGGTGGGGAAAGGCAAGGCCTTATCTGCTATGGGTTGCATTTCCTTTCGCATTATTTACTGTCCTGTGTTTCACCACTCCTCACTTTGGAGCAACGGGAAACATCATATATGCGTATATTACCTATATTCTGCTCGGCATGTCCTTTAGTATGCAAACGATTCCAGTGAACAGCTTAACGGGCCGGATTACGAATTCTGTAAAAGAAAGAACGGTATTAACAACGACTCGTATGATCTTGGTTTATGTCGGAATCCTTCTATCCATCTCCTGTGCAACACCGCTTGCAGCAGCTTTGGGAGGAGAGAACCAGGCATTTGGGTTTCAGATGACGGCTCTCGTCTATGCCATTGTAAGCATCGCTTTGAATCTCTTTAGTTTCTTTACTGTGCGTGAGCGGATTGCGCCTAAGAAAACAAAGAAACAGGGAATGAAAAAGACGTTATCCGTTTTGTTTCAAAACAAACCTTTGCTGATTCTAACGTCATCATTTTTAGCATTTGCAATCGGGTTTAATATTAAAATCAGTACAATGGTGTACTACTTTACGTATAACGTGAATCAAAAGGAATTGGTGTTCTTTGGAACCGTTTTATTTTTTGGCGCAGCCCTCATCAGTAACTTGTTTATTCCATACTTTTCTGAGAAATGGGGCAGGAAAAATGTGATGATCATATCGGCTGCTTTGTCACTGATCTCGTATGCAGGTCTGCATTTTACGGCGTATTCTTCGGTGACGCTCATTTTCATCTGGCTATTTGCTTCAGGGTTCTTTACAACCCCTTTAAATACGCTTGCTTGGGGAATGGTTGCCGATTGTGTTGATTATGCGGAATGGAAGACAGGGGTTCGTGCCGACGGAGTGGTGATTTCCAGTATGAGTTTTATCAATAAGTTAGGTGTTGCACTGGCCGGTTCGTTTTCTGCCATCTATTTAGGAATCGCAGGATATGTGGCGAATACTGATCAAACCGTGACGTCACTGAATGCGATTAAACATATGAATGCCTTAATTCCGGGTCTATTTATTTTACTCTCTATCATCATCATAGCCTTTTATCCTTTAACTGAAAAAAGATATAAACAGATCATCACTGAGCTTGAGAAGAAATCCAGGTAAGTGAATATATTTAATATTTCTAATATTCGATGTAAAAGGTTGTATTTATGACTGAAAGTAATATACTGAGACTGTAATCTAGAATATGTAAAAAGAGTGTGATAACATGCGAAGTCAGTCTGTTGTTTGTATTGGGGAGTTATTGATCGATTTCTTTTGTACCGATGTGGACGTTGATTTAAAGAAAGGGCGTCAATTTTTAAAAAGTGCCGGCGGTGCACCGGCTAATGTGTCAGCGGCGATTGCCAAGCTGGGAGGGGACGCTGCTTTCGCAGGAAAAGTAGGGAAGGATCCCTTTGGGTATTTTCTGAAGCAAACGTTAGATGCTGTTCATGTTGATACCTCTATGCTGGTGATGGATGAGAAAGCACCTACAACGCTTGCTTTTGTTTCATTAAAGAATAATGGAGAGCGCGATTTTGTTTTCAATAGAGGCGCGGATGCTCTGTTTACGATCGAAGATGTCGATCAGGATAAAATGAATCAAGCGAAAATCCTTCATTTTGGCTCAGCGACGGCATTGTTATCTGATCCATTTTGTACAGCCTATTTACGGCTTATGTCCATTGCGAAGGATAACGGGCAATTTCTTTCATTTGATCCTAACTATCGAGGGGATTTATGGAAGGGAAGAGTCTCTGAGTTTGTTAGTGCTGCAAAAAAAGCCATTGCTTTAAGTGATTTTGTTAAGGTGAGTGACGAGGAGCTGGAGATCATCACTGGTGCGAAGGATCATGAAGAGGGCGTCAATATCCTCCATGGTATCGGAGCCAAGATGGTTGCCGTGACCCTTGGGAAAAACGGAACATTGCTGTCTAATGGCAAGGAACATGAAATCATTCCGAGTATTCCTGTCACTTCGATTGATTCTACAGGAGCGGGAGACGCTTTTGTCGGAGCGGCTTTATTCAAATTAGCTGGTACAGATAAGGTTCAGTCGGCAGAAACTGATTTTGAGCAGCTGCGTGATATCGTGTCTTTTGCCAATAAGGTGGGCGCTCTTGTCTGCACCAAAATTGGAGCGATTGATGCGCTGCCGCGTATGGAAGAGATTGAAGCTTCTTTATCTTTGTAATAAAAAAAGAGGATGTTTCTTAAAAGTCTTTTTGACTTTTGGGAGGCATCCTCTTTTTTAGCCCTTACTCTTGTGCAGGCCACTTACGCGCACCCGCTTGAACAATGCCCAAAAGCAATTGCCGCCGTTCTTTTAAAGATTTGACCGCTGTTCGAAATGTTTGCTCCGATAGGGTTGGGATGCCGCAATCCCTTAGCTTCAAGAGGCTGGGCTCCGGCGGTTCTTGTTCAGCCGGATGGATATATGCTGTATGAACGGTGTCTAAGTAGTTTTTGACACTTGAGCGCGCTTCTTTTATGTGGAGCTGATTCGGAAGGTACTGCTTTGGAATGCCATATGTCAAAATGGTTAACGCTTCATCCAATACAGTGACTGCAATGACGGAAGATTCCTCGCGCTGTGTGCTATGGTAAAAATGAAGAATAGGGAAGGCGTTATGCTGAGCGGTCAGCTTTCCCAGCTCTGAAGAAAATGTGACGAGAAGCAAATCCATGTCGTGAAAATGTCTCCCGTTCCACGCAGTTTGGACAATCGCTGTTCCGTTATGCCCAAGACTCAGTACACTCTGGGCGAATGAGCGCTTTTGATTAACCGCACTCAAGACAGAAATCAAGTACGTGACAGAAAAAGTAATCGTAAGCAGACCTTCAGCTGTAGCACCGACTGTCACAAGCTTCCAAAGGGCACCGTTCGGTGTAAGGTCACCATTTCCTAATGTAAACATCACATATCCAGAAAAATAAGCCCGGTCTGACCAGGAGGCTGGTTCTTTACTTTGAGTAACTACGAGAGAGTGAGGATCACTTGAGAAGATAAAAGTCCAGCCGCTCCAAAATAAACCGATCCACACCAATAATGTCATGCATAACAGCAGCGGCCCTGCCGTACTGAGAACCTTTGCGTGATCTCCGCTGATCTTACGGAAGCCTTTCCACAGCCATGCAGACAAACATCTTGTGATCGGACCGGCTCCGCTTTCAAGCCATAATGTTGTCCATATAAAATCAATCATCCCCGCTGCCAACAATAAAATTCCTGCAAAGATATAAATCTCATTCAATTTTATTGCCTCCTCCTATTCAATAAGAGCCAGCCATTTAGCCATCTTTATTTTCCTCTTCTATTTCCTTTTATCTTGAATCTGAAACAATCATTTGAATGTTTGAGCAGCGAATCATGCAGAGAAGATTTGTGCAGGAGAAGTTACCCAACACTTACTCATTTTGATGAAGACAGAAATGAAACAGAAATTCACAGATAATACATACTGATTCCACATTTCCGGCAAGAAAAAAGTTCAATTTCCCCATAAAGTGGTCATTTTACTGACGTGAAGTTAAGGAATTTTCAGAAATTTATATTGACTGAAAGCGTTTTTGAAATTATGATAATATCAGAAGTGACAAATATATTACTATGATATTACTATAACAACACTATAAAGTGACTATAAAATAACAATTCATTAAGTCAGACACCAAAAATATACCCATTGTTGTTTAGTAATAAATGAAATCGCTTCCAAAACCATTGACTTCAACACATGCTGAAAAAGAAGGGAAGGTTATAAAGCCAGTGAAAAAAGACATTTTGAACTTTTTTCTGCGGCCTGCTCACGGCATTTGAGGAAGGCGGCAGCCCTAGAATACGTTTTTGAAATAGCAGTGACCGATTTTGAAAAAGACTGGGGGAAACGGTATGAATACAAAAGGCAGTCAAATGTCATTTTTACGCACAATTATTTTAGTTTCGACTTTCGGCGGGCTTCTCTTCGGTTATGATACCGGGGTATTAAATGGAGCTTTACCATATATGGGTGAGCCTGATCAGCTTAATCTTAATGCTTTCACAGAGGGGCTCGTCACCAGTTCTCTTCTTTTTGGAGCTGCACTTGGAGCTGTGCTTGGCGGAAGAATGTCTGATTTTAACGGACGCCGTAAAAATATTCTTTTCCTCGCCATTATATTTTTTATCTCAACGATTGGGTGTACACTGGCTCCAAACGTAACAATCATGATCATCTCCCGTTTTGTGCTTGGAATTGCCGTCGGGGGCGCATCAGTGACGGTGCCTGCTTATTTAGCGGAAATGTCACCTGTGGAAAGCAGAGGACGGATGGTGACCCAGAATGAATTAATGATTGTATCCGGACAGCTGTTGGCCTTTGTTTTTAATGCCATCCTCGGGACGACAATGGGAGACAGCTCCAATGTATGGAGATTTATGCTCGTGATAGCGTCTCTTCCGGCCATATTCCTGTTTTTTGGAATGATCAGAATGCCTGAGAGTCCTCGCTGGCTTGTTTCAAAAGGAAGGAATGAAGATGCTTTAGGGGTTTTGAAGAAAATCAGGGACGAAAAACGCGCTGCTTCTGAGCTGGCTGAAATTGAATCCGCTTTCAAAAGAGAGGATAAACTTGAGAAAGCTACGTTTAAAGATCTTGCAGTGCCATGGGTGCGCCGGATTGTATTTATAGGAATCGGAATTGCAATTGTACAGCAAATTACGGGTGTAAACTCCATCATGTATTACGGCACTGAAATTTTAAGAGATTCCGGATTCCAAACGGAAGCAGCGCTGATTGGAAATATTGCCAATGGTGTGATCTCCGTCCTGGCCACGTTCGTCGGAATTTGGCTGCTCGGTAAAGTCGGTCGCCGGCCGATGCTGATTACAGGGCTGATCGGAACGACAACGGCATTGCTGCTGATCGGGATATTTTCACTTGTGCTGGAAGGATCGCCTGTGCTTCCATATGTGGTTCTGTCATTAACGGTTTCGTTCCTGGCGTTTCAGCAGGGTGCGATTTCACCAGTGACATGGCTGATGCTTTCAGAAATTTTCCCGCTGCGCCTTCGCGGTCTGGGAATGGGTGTTACGGTATTCTGCTTGTGGATGGTCAATTTCGCAGTCAGCCTGACATTCCCTATTTTGATGGCAGGCATTGGGTTATCAACAACGTTCTTCATCTTCGTTGCGCTGGGAATTTGCTCGATTCTGTTTGTGAACAAGTTTTTACCGGAAACAAAAGGTCTTTCGCTTGAGCAGCTTGAGGAAAGTTTCCGTGCTCATGATCGCAGTGAGGTTAAAGAAGAGTCCGGCGCTGAAGTGATTGGCTAAGTGGAATAAAAAGAATCCGCATTCAAGTGCGGATTCTTTTTTTGTATGTTTAGTTTGGTCTGACAAGGATTTTCACTTGGTTTTTCTCTTTGATCAGAGCTCCGAAGCCTTCTTCGATTAAATCGTCTAAGACGATCTTTTTCGTAACGAGTTTATCGGCTGAGAAATAGCCTTCTTTCATTAATGACAATACAGCTGGGAATACGTCACGGTACCCGATGATTCCTTTCACTGTACGCTCTTTGATTACGATATCGTTTGGATGAATTTCAGCGCCTTTTTCCCAGATGCTGACGATCACTGTCTCACCGGCGATTGTTGTAGATTGGATCGCTTGGCGTAAAACGACTGGAACCCCGGTTACTTCAAAGGCTACGTCAACGCCGCCTCCTGTAAGGTCTGCGATATGTGCCACTACATCGTCTGTTTTGGACGGATCCACGATAATGGCGCCGAGCTCCTCAGCTTTTTGCTGGCGCTCAGGTGAGAGCTCAACAGCATAAATTTCAGTAGCACCCGCAGCTTTCAGCGCTTCAATGACAAGAAGTCCGATCGGGCCGCAGCCGAATACAGCCGCTTTGTCACCGGCTTTGATTTTGCTTGAGCGGACAGCGTATAAAGCGACCGCAGAAGGTTCAACGAGTGCGCCTTGTTCATATGATAATTCCTCAGGAAGTTTGAATAACAGCTCTTCATCTACAGAAACGTATTCAGAGAATCCGCCGCCGCCTCCGGCTAAGCCGAGGAATCCCATTTGTTCATCAAGGTTGTACGCACCCTGATGTCCGTGTGTTGCAAAAATCGGTTCCACAACGACTCGGTCTCCGACTTTATAGTTTTCAACGCCTTCCCCGACTTCAACAACTTCACCGGAGAATTCATGCCCCATTGTGACAGGTGCTGTTTCTTTTGTTAAAGGATGGGGTTTGTCCACCGGGATAAAGATCGGGCCTCCTAAATACTCGTGTAAATCACTGCCGCAGATGCCGCACCATTTGACTTTGATCTTGACTTTTCCCGGTTCCGCTTTTGGCTCTTCAATATTTTCAATACGGATATCCTTTTGGTTATGCCATCTAGCTGCCTTCATGGATTACCACTCCTATATCTTTTGACATGAGTAATTCCGCACCGATCAATATGAACTGTTCACAAAATCGCCATTTTTAAAAACCAAAAAAAGATAAAACTTATATATAATATAATCTACGTTTTTTTGAAAAAAGAAACTTTGAAGAAAAAAGAGTCTCGCACACTCTTTTTTCTTTATGATGAGAGAGTATGATTGGTTTACATAACTATGAATTTGGCTTGAACAATACGGTAATGGTTCGTTCATATTGAATGCGACAACTACTCTATCAACAATTATAACGCTAATGCTGTAATTATAATAGGATAATCTTCCATGGTTTATTTTAGCAGAGGGAATTTTTTCGACTTTGTAACATTACTGTAAGGATATTGAAATAAAAAATCCCTGGTTGATCGTGTATAATTTTTCCTAGATGTTAACAAACAGGGGGACGAAATGTTGAAGAAAGTCATTTTAGCCGCTTTTATCTTAGTAGGAAGTACTTTGGGAGCTTTCAGTTTTTCGGCAGATGCCAGTGCAAAACACGTGAACGGAAATATTACTTGGTATAACGGAGTTGGGAAAAAAGGCTCTTCAGGTAAAAAACTTGGACATTGGGACTGTGCGACAAAGATCGGATTTGACGTACCTAGAAATGGGACAAAAATCAGAGCTTATGCTAAAGCGAAGCCTAAAAAGGTGATTACGGTTTATAAAAATGATGTTGGCAGAATGCCTCACGCAGTGCTGGATGTAAGCCCTAAAGCGTTTAAAGCGCTGGGATACCCATTAAGCAAAGGAAAAGTAGCGGGACATTACAGCTATTAATACATAGTTTAAATCTGTAAAGCAAGAAGTCGCATTCTTGCTTTTTCTATTGGTGGAGATAAGAGATGAAAAAAGGAATCGTTTTATTGGCAATCATCGTTGTTTTGGCGGCAGCTGCGGGTTTTATGTTTTATTCTTTTAAAGATAAAGGCAGTGAGAGTGCCGACGATGTTTCCGTGAACACGGAGAACAGTGAGAAGCTTCTGGTTTCGATTACCGATACCGATCTTCTGACGAAGTATTATGAAAATGATAAGGTGATCCACGAGGCGAAGCTGACCAGCTATCCGGCATTTGCCTTGGACCAAGAGCAGCAGGCGCTCTATTATACAAGCAATAACGATCAAAATGAGATGAGGCTTTTTAAGCTTGATCTTAAGTCTGATAAGAAAACTATGCTTTATAAAGGTCCGGAAAGCGCGGACAGCTTGTTTTTATCAAAGGATCGCTCAAAAATCTATTTTCGTTTAGGGAAAGCGGACGAAAGTAATTTTCGTATCGCATCCTTTGATTTGAAAACGAAGAAGTACAAAAACCTGTATCCTGCCGCTACTGACCAGGATGACAGTGTCAGCAGCTTCTTTTATAACCAAAAAACAGATTCATTTGCATTGCTTCATTATTCTGTAGAAGAAGATTACAAAAAAACGGATGAAGCCAATGAGAAGGGAATCGATCCTGAACCGACAAAGATTCATTTTTCGGCCGGTCATGAAAGCGGCCTTCATGAGCTTAAGAGCCTGGAGCAGTTTATCAGTGACATTGCTGTTTCCGATGACGATAAACGTATTCTGTTTACGTCATATACACAAAAAGGCACGGAGCAAACAGCTTCTATTCAAATGCTGAATGCAGACACGAAAACCTACGAAAAAATCATTTCAAATCAGAAAACATTTAAGCTGTTAATTGACGCGCAGCCGCAGTTCTCCAAGGACGGAAAGAAGATTTATTTCCTTGCCGAAGCCAAAGGGGCTAAAAAGCTGAAGGACGAAACTGGGCGTGAAGCCAAGGTTCGGACAATTTATTCTTATGACCTTGATACGAAGACATTCAAAAAAGTATGGGAAAATCCGAATGGCATCATCAACAGCTTTTCTGTCATCAACTGAAAAAATCACTCAGCAAATGCTGAGTGATTTTTTAATGGACGAGGTGCAGGGCAAATGATCCGAGCCATTTAAAGAAACGAATGATCGGTATTGACCAATTCATAAGTTCCGCACATGAGTTTATAGCCAAGTTCAACTTTTTGGCTGAAGCTCGTTTCTTCAGGTCAGCCTGCTGTTGGTTTTTGATCACATCATCACCCCTCATATCCATATTATACCATAACAGAAAGTGAAAAAGCCCGAAACGTTTACAGTTTTGGGCTTCATTATCTCGGCCTCTCGTCAAAATCGGGAGGCCGTGCTATTGGATATAAAATTCGTATCTCTGATCGAGGATTGTTTGCTGATAGAGACTGCTTTTAAAAAAGGGAAGAGCTAACTTGTTTTCGTTTGGCTGTTGTTTTGGAGATTCACTAATGAACGGATGCCGTCGACCATTTTACTTCCGCACAAAGGGCACAATGGCGTGTCACTGCTGGCGAAGTTTTTTCTGGTCCAGCCGTTGCAGTCTTCTTTTGTGCATTCCCAAGTACTCACATCTTCCTTTGGCAGCGGTTCTTGATTTCGTTTGTTATAGTAAGACATAAAGTCACTTCTTCCCTCATGTATTTTACTGCACATTTCTTATTGTCTCATACTTTGCCCTAATCTCCTAATTCCTTTTTCTTTATGACTTTCCAATCTGCTCATCTAAAAAGGACAGGAGCGTGCCGTTGAAAGCATCCGGTTCTTCTAAAAACGGACAATGGCTGCTCTTAGAAAATGAAACGAGCTTTGCGTTTGGAATATGTTCACGCAGGTGTTCTCCGGCTTCTATTGAGAAAAATTTGCGGTCTTCTCCGAAGCATAACAATGTCGGCACATGAACGTTTTGAATGGTTTCGCGATAATCAGCTGCCGTTTGATTAAATAAAATCGTACTTGAAATGGCTGCCGGCTGTTTCAGAATTTCGGCAAGCATCCATTCTGTTTCTGTTGATGCTGGCGGCTCTGCAAACATATTATTGATGAAGCTTTTGTAGAATAAAAGCGGCTCAGTTTGAATAGCGTGCATCGCTGTTTTCAAGCCGTCAAAGTCAAACGGGCCGTGTCCCCAGCCGTCCCATTGGTAGTCGGAAGCCGATTGATCGACGATAACAGCGGCTCGTATGTTATCATTCCCAAATTGATTGATATAATCCCATACCACGAAAGCGCCCATTGACCAGCCAACAAGGACGGCAGGCTCAAGCTCCATCGCACACATAAATTCCTTGATATCACGGGCGTATTGAGAAATGGTGTGTCCATGAAGAACTTTGTCGGATTCGCCGTGCCCTCTAAGGTCGAGGCGAATACATTGATAATTGGCAGATAGCGCTGAAAGTTGTTTGTGGAAAAACTGTCCGCTCATAAGCACGCCGTGTATAAATAGGATCGGTGTCCCGCTCCCGTGAGTTTCGTAGTATAGGCGGGTCTGATCTTCTAATGTGATATATGGCATGTTTTCTCCTCCTTTAGTTTCCGTCATGTGAATGAATGGCTGATGAACTGATGATCACAGCTGTCGCGGCTGCCTGCTGTGCTTGGATGGCCGTTTCAATTGCTGTGTAAAGGCCTGATTCCATCAGCAGATTTTTCTCCATATACTCGCTGAGATATAAGCTGACAGCAATTTTGAAGTTCATATCCTTTTCCCATTTAAATGCTTTTTCTTGGTTCAGCTCATGAGTGATGCCTAAAACGGTTTTGATGTCCGGCTCTTCCAAGAATGTGAGAAGGGCGAGATCGGGATAATGAAAATCTTTTGGCTTTTTATGAGATTCAGTAATGGATTGAAAGATCAGTTTGCATTGGGAAACAAGGGTTTCAGGGTCTTTTTCACTTTGCAGGGCAAGAATATGGCTGACGTGTTGTAAGTATTGGCCTTTTTTAAAGCCGTTAGCGGACAGCAGCTGATAACATGTTTCTGCCTTGTTCAGCGCCCGCAAACCATTTTCGTTTTGGGCAAGCAATACGGCAAGCGGAACATTTTGAGTTGAAGTGAGGAAATAGTGATTTTTCTTCATCTGCTGATAAACAGAGAGCCCCATGTTCATCTGTTCTCTTTGGTTTATCGTTTCGGTCTTGCCGGTGAGCAGGATCAGAGCGGAAAGGTACGTGAAAATATCCCGTTTATATCCAAGCTTCACCATTTGGCTGTATACATCGATGAAAGGAAGAAACGCTTGCTTCGCCTCATGCTGAAAATGAATATCCAGAATTGAAGCGACAGTAAAGCGGTGGTGAGAATTGAGTGTTGAGAAGCTGCCGATGTTTGATTTTATATAGCTGCTTAAATCATAAAAGCGCTGAAAATCAAAATCTCTTTTATTCACAATATATGCAGAGGAGATGAGCATTAATATCTGATTATGAGCAACTTTCCACCTTAATTTTGATTTTAATTCGTCATAAATTGAAATGTATTGATTTGTTTTATCTTTGAGATCGTTTGTCAGCATAAAAAGCCGCTCCTTTCTTCGCTGTTTCTAAGTTATACGATTTATGGAAGAAAAAAGTTTCATAGATAAAAAAACCTGCCTGCAGCAGGCAAGTTTTATGGGACTTATTTATGGGGGTCAATTACATCCATCGGTCTCATCATGTCATAGTCTTCATGCTCAAGAATGTGGCAATGCCATACGTACCGCCCAGTGTACGGTCCGAATGTTACGGCGATTCTCAGGACTTCACCGGCGTGGGACTGAACTGTGTCTTTCCAGCCTTTTTCACTTGGCGGCGGCGGAACGGCGGGTCCGGTGTAGGCCAGTTCTCCGCGCTCTTCAAAACGGGCTGTATCAAATGGACGCCGGTCCAATACACGGAAGGAGACCAAATGAAGATGGATCGGATGTGTTCCGCGAGTCGGGTTGATGATCGACCATATTTCGGTAGAACCGGCTTTCGGTGCTTCAGTGACAGGATCGTGCCAGCGTTTGTTGTTAAGAAGAAGGACGGGTCTGCCGTATTGGTCTTGAGTGCCTGCCAGCTTCAATGTTCGGAGGTTTTGTATTCTTTCATGCTGTACCGAAGGGTAAGATGCCAGGTATTTTGGTTTTCTGCTCTCGTCTTTTTTGGCTAACGGTTTTGTGACTCTGAATTGCATGATGTTTGCGTCTGTTTCCGGATTAACGTCACCGCCGCAGCCCTCGCTGTTTGCTAAAATGATCGATTGTCCTTCAAACGCGGCGAAGTCAATGAGAATATCAAAGCGCTCAGCCGGCGCAATACTGAAGGAGTTTAGCTTGACGGAACGCGGCAAAAGTCCGCCATCAGAACCGATCTGGATAAATTCTCCGCCATTATCAAGTGACAGGTTATATGTTCTCGTATTAGAGGCATTGATGACGCGGAAGCGGTATTTTCTCGGTTCGACCTCCATGTATGGCCATGCCTTCCCGTTGACGAGAATTGTATCTCCGCAAAAGGCTGGAACGATTGACGGATTAGGCAGTGACGGTGAAGGGTTTTCCGGTCCGCTCGGATAAAATAAAGAGCCATCATCATTAATCGTACGGTCCGTGATCAAAAGCGGCACATCGTATTCACCTGATGGGAGCTTCAGGCGTTTTTCCTTTGGTTCATGGATGATATAAGCACCGACGAGCCCGGCATACACATTCAGCCTCGTGAGCGCCATGGCATGATCGTGATACCATAAAATAGCTCCGCGCTGCTGATTCGGATAATGGTAAACCTCTCGTTTAAAATAAGGGCCTGTTTGTTCAAAGTCTTTAGAAAACCAGGCCTCAGGATAACCGTCGCTGTCATCTGGAGTGACGCCGCCGTGTAAATGAACGACGGTTTTCACCTCGGGTTCGGCATGCTGGCTGTCACTGTGATGAATGGTGTGATCAATCGGAAGAAAATGCTCTGAAGGAAGGTTATTCATCCATTTCACATAAACGTTTTCATTTCTTTTGGCCTTAATGGTGGGACCGGGGAATAAACCGTTATAGCCCCACAGACGGGTTGGAGGGAGATCGCGGTGAAGCTGATGATAGCATTCCTCCATGGTTACTTCGTAGTATGTGCTTTCTTTTGACTGCTGTACCGGCTTTAGTGTATCTGGGATTGGGAGAGCATCCGCAAATTTTTCAAGTGTCATTTTCATCTGTCCTTATCTAAATATTCCCTAATTGGTACTATAGTTAATGACATTAAGGACGTGAAGGTGACAAAAAAATCCTGCCGTTAAGGCAGGATATCGGGCTGCTGCTGAGTGACCGGTTTGGCTGCTGCTTTTTCAGTCACCTTGCGTTTTCTGAACACAAGATAAGAAAGCAATACAATGCCTGTGATAAAGCCTGTCAGCAGCAGTTCATCTCTCATCGATTCAATAAATGCCATGGATACTAAAATACCGCAGATGGCAATAATGGTCAGGTAGGTTAAGAACGGGAAGAACCACATCTTGATTTTCAATGCTTCCGGGTTTGTTTTTTCGAGGCTTTTTCTCATTCTCAGCTGGGAAACAGCGATAACAAGATAAACGAGCAGGGCGATTGCGCCTGATGAGTTGACTAAAAATAAAAAGACGGTGTCAGGTGAAAAGTAATTCATTACGACCGCGATATAAGAGAAAAATGTTCCGGCGACAATTGCTTGTACGGGAACTCCTTTTTTGCTCAGTTTCATAAAGCGGCGCGGCGCTTCGTTTCTTTCTGCAAGTGAATACAGCATTCTGGATGTGGTGTACAAACCTGAATTCAGGCAAGACAGTACAGCTGTGAGGACGATAAAGTTCATCATTTGCGCGGCTGCCGGCACTCCAATATGTTCGAGAACAGCGACGAAAGGGCTTTCTAAAATATTCGCTGAGTTCCAAGGCAGAAGCGCAACGACAACGGCGATTGAACCAACGTAAAAGACAATGATGCGCCATACAACGGATCGAGTCGCTTTTGTTACAGATTGGACCGGGTTTGATGTTTCACCGGCAGCAATCGCAACAATTTCCGTTCCCATAAAGGAGAAGATCACGACAACAATTCCGAGCAATACAGAGCCTATGCCTTCCGGGAAAAATCCGCCTTGGCCCGTAATATTTGCGAAACCGACTGGATCACTGCCTGGGGCGAAGCCAAAAATAAAGGCAAAACCAACGATTAAGAATGCGATGATTGTAACAACTTTAATCAGGGAGAACCAATATTCAAACTCACCAAATGATTTAACAGAGTAGATGTTTGTCAGTGTGAGTAAAATCGTCAAAATTAAGCTCGTCATCCACAGCGGAATATCGTGGAACCAGTATTGGATAATGCCTGCTCCCGCGATTGCTTCAATAGCGATAACAATAACCCAGAAAAACCAATAGAGCCAGCCGATTGCAAATCCTGCCCACGGTCCGATAGCGTCATGAGCGTATTGGGAGAATGATCCGCTTGTCGGGTTTACAGCCGACATTTCACCAAGCATTCGCATGATAAAGATGACCAATAATCCGGCTAATGCATAAGAGACAATGGCACCGGGCCCGGTCGAGTGAATCACTGAACCGCTGCCAACAAATAATCCGGCTCCGATGACGCCGGCGATAGAAATCATCGTCATATGTCGGGTCTTTAATTCTTTTTTTAATCCTGATTGAGACTGGTTCATATGTTACCTCCTCGAAAATTAAAGTTGTTACTGAATATTATGATAATTGAAACTGTAACATAAATATACATTTTGTCGAAAATTTATGTCAGAAAATATAACAGTTTATTTCAAATTTGTAGGGTTTTGTTTGCTGTTTTTGGAGTGAATATGTTCGAAATAAAAGAAAAAATTTTCCGTCAATTACCCGTTTCTTTGATTTGTTATATTTTTGAAAAAGTGTTGGATGGCTAGAAGTATTGGCATCATTGGATTTGAAACACTTTTTACAAATGAAAATAAGTTGCTTTGAGTAAAAAAAGTTCTATCATCACTATTTTTCTGTGGTGAGTGAATCATGTTTCTATAGACCCACTGCGGTTCAGCTTTGTATCATAATGATAGGAAAACATGAGCGGAGAGGAGGTTTTTTATGGAGAGATATGATGAACTGAAAAAGGGAGAATCCGGGGCGCTGGTCAGTATTGCCGCGTATCTTGTGCTGTCCGCGATTAAGCTGATCATCGGCTATGTATTTCACTCGGAAGCTCTTACGGCAGACGGGCTAAATAACACAACAGACATTATTGCTTCTGTTGCTGTGCTGATCGGTCTCCGCATCTCTCAAAAGCCTCCTGACGAAGATCATCCATACGGCCACTTTCGGGCGGAAACAATTGCATCACTTATCGCATCGTTTATTATGATGGTGGTCGGCCTGCAAGTGCTTTTCAGCGCCGGTGAATCTATTTTTTCTGTGAAAGAAGAAACACCGGATATGATTGCGGCTTGGACGGCTGCAGGCGGGGCAGTCATGATGCTGATTGTCTATCAGTACAACAAAAGGCTTGCCAAAAAGGTGAACAGCCAAGCGCTGCTTGCGGCGGCGGCTGATAATAAATCGGACGCATTCGTCAGTGTCGGCACGTTTATCGGTATTTTGGCCGCGCAATTCCATCTTGCATGGATTGATACGGTGACTGCGTTTGTCATCGGCCTTCTCATTTGCAAAACGGCATGGGATATTTTTAAGGAATCATCGCATTCATTGACTGATGGCTTTGACGTAAAGGACATGTCCGATTATAAACAGACGATCGAAAAAATCTCCGGTGTCAGCCGGTTAAAAGACATCAAGGCGAGATATTTGGGCAGCTCTGTGCACGTAGATGTAGTGGTTGAAGTGTCATCAGAGTTAAATATTACAGAAAGCCATGATATTGCGAATGAAATTGAGCGGAGAATGAAGGAGGAGCATGCGATTGATTATTCGCATGTTCATATGGAGCCTTTGCAAAACAAATAACTGGGTAATGAGAGCTTCCTGTCATGGGAGGCTTTTTTTGTTTGATTGCTCTGTATGTATTGGCAGTAATTTGCTAGAATCGTTTTTTTATACAGGTTGTTTTTTGTGGTAAAGTTAGGTTACTATATGATGATTTTTGTAGATGACTAGGAGGAAGAGAATGTCATACCAAGAAGACCTGCATCCTTTGCTGGGGAAAGCAGTTGAACATATCGATAAAGTAATGGTTGGAAAACGGGACATCGCAAAACTCAGCTTAGCAGCTATTCTTGCCAAAGGGCATGTACTGCTTGAGGATGTGCCGGGCGTAGGGAAAACGATGATGGTTCGCGCTCTGGCGAAATCGATCGGCGCAGATTTTAAACGAATTCAATTCACACCGGATTTGCTGCCCTCCGATGTAACGGGTGTTTCTATTTATAATGCGAAAACAATGGAGTTCGAATACCGGCCGGGCCCGATTATGGGGAATATCGTGCTGGCTGACGAAATCAACCGAACATCCCCTAAGACACAGTCTGCTTTGCTTGAAGCGATGGAAGAGGGAAGCGTCACGGTAGATGGCAACACAATGCCGCTTGCCGCTCCATTTTTTGTTATGGCAACGCAAAATCCTGTGGAATATGAAGGGACATATCCTTTGCCGGAAGCCCAGCTTGACCGTTTTTTATTTAAACTTCGCATGGGCTATCCGTCCTTTGAAGAGGAATTGGATGTCTTATCTCTTCAGGAGAAAAACCATCCGATTGAGACACTTGAGCCTGTGATTTCAAAAGAAGATTTCATCCGCCTGCAGAGAGAAGTGCAGGATGTCCGTGCTGATGACAGCATGAAGGAATATATTGTCGAAATCGTGCAAAAGACGAGACAGCATGCCTCTGTTCACTTAGGCGTCAGTCCGCGCGGATCCATCGCTCTTATGAAAGCGGCCCAGGCATTTGCGCTGCTTCATGACCGCGATTATGTCATTCCGGATGATATTCAATATCTTGCCCCTTATACGCTGCCGCACCGGATGCTCCTGCAGCCGGAAGCAAAATTTGAAGGGATCCAGGCAGAAACAATCATACGGGAGATCATGTCTGGCGTGAAAGTTCCGGTTCAAAGGTCGTCGGTCCGCTGATGAAAAAGAAATTTCAATGGTTAATGTACGGGTGGAAACTGCTCGTATTAACATTATTGACGGGTGCTGTTTTCTCTTATGCGATGTTTCAGGGCGGCTTTGTCAGCTGGTTTTTGTTTTATTCATTTTTCCCTTTTGTTGTATACGCCGGGCTGCTGGTGATGTACCCGCTCCGCTCCTTTCAGGTGTCGCGGCATATCGTCAAAACGCAATTGCATGCGGGAGACAGGCTGGAAGCTTCGATTACGCTTAAAAGAAAATTGCCGTTTCCCCTGATGTATATGTTGATTGAAGATTGTCTGCCGTCAGGGTTAGAGCCATTAAACGGAGAGGAAGCTTTGGCCAAACAGCTGGTGTTCCCATGGTTCAAACGGAGCATCACGATGTCATATCAAATAACGCCAGTACCGCGTGGAGAGCATCATTTTCATGCCGTCAGGGTGCGGACCGGGGATGTCCTCGGACTGATTGAAAAAACGTCGTTTTATGGGGCAGACGATGCGGTGTTTGTTTACCCGTTCATTCAGCCTTTTCAGTATCAGCTGAATGAGCGATATCAGGAAGATGGCGTAAGCGGGGCATCACCTGTTCATCAGCACCATTCTTCTGTCGCAGCGAGTGTAAGGAACTATCAGCCGGGAGACCGTTTTGCGGCGTTAGACTGGAAGACTTCGGCGAGACGGAGCCAGCTGATGACGAAGGAATTTGAACCGTCGAGAAGCAAAAACCTGTTTCTTCTGATGGACCGTTTTAGCTCTGACGCATTCGAAGAGGTTGTATCCGTGACAGCTTCGATTCTTCATTCTGTTTTGAAAAATGGCGCAGGAGCAGGTCTGGCTTCAGTTGGAAAGGAAAGGTCCATTTTTCCGATTCAGGAGGGAGAGCATCATTTTAAACACATGCTCCATCACTTAGCGATTTGTGAGTGTAATGCTGCTGACCGCGTAAGCCGTTATGCACGTGAGGAGCTTGGGAAGCCGTCTGTTCGCCAGGCTGATAAAGTGATTGTCACGGGGCAGATCACGGAGGATTTGGTGAAGACGTTAGAAGCAGGGATCGGTCCGGTAACTATTATACTGGCAAAAGAGAAAGACACCGATCTGTCCCAAGGTGAGCATATGATGATCGAACGCATGCTGAAACACCAAATCAGAGTTCAAATCATGAGAGGCGGCCGAGCTTCGCGTGTTGTTTAGAAAGAGAGGTGACGGTGTACATGCCGCTTGATGACCAGAAGGGAAGCCGTTTGAGCTTGCTGTTATTTTATTTTCTGGCTTTTTTATTGCTGTGGGAGTGGCTCAGGCCGCTGGACCATTTTACAGACACGAAGCATACAGGCTTTTTTATTGTCTTTATCGGCTTGACGTTTCTGCTGACTTTTTTCAGGATGAGGTGGTTTGTCACCGTTCCTTTTTGTGTCTTATTTACGTTCATTTCGATACACATTCTGTTTTACGAAGGGTCTATTTTTGACTTAGGCTGGGTCAGCTCTTTTTTACAGGATGTCTATTTGAATATCACGTTTATTCAGACAGGACAATGGAATAATATGATTCCTTCTTTTCGGACCCTGCTGTTTTTTGTGCTGCTGTGGCTGCTGGTCTATCTCCTTCATTACTGGGTGATTTACCAGAGGAGGATCTTATTTTTCTTTATGATGACAGTGGCGTATATTACGATTCTTGATACATTTACGCCTTATGACGCCACTTACGCTGTTATCCGTATCGTGCTGATTGGCTTCTTTATGCTGGGCCTTCTGTATTTGGAACGCATTAAGCTGATGGAACGAATAACGTTACCGAAAGCGGCTGTTCTGAAATGGTTTCTCCCCCTGTCTGTGCTGATTTTGGCCGCGGTAGGATTTGGGCTTGCCGCGCCGAAATCAGATCCGAATTGGCCGGATCCCGTTCCTTTTCTCAAAAAAGTCACCAATCATGATCGTGTGCCGGCAGGAGAAAGCAAAATCGGATACGGGAATCACGATGAATCGCTCGGCGGTCCGTTTCAGCAGGACGCTATCCCTGTTTTCACATGGCAGGGAAAAGAGCGCACATATTTCCGCGTAGAAACGAAGGATACGTATACGGGAAAAGGCTGGATTGAAACAGACACGGGCATGTCGTATCAGCTTAGCGGAGGCAACGTTGAAAATCTGTGGTTTGATCATAAGGTTTCCACAGAGCGGAACACTGTACGCGTGAAGGTCGATGAGCGTTACGGATATAACCATGTAATGTATCCGATTGGTGCGCAAAGTATTAAGCCTAAGCAGGCTGTCTCGCTTGAAATGAACGGGAACACTGAACAAATTTCTCCGATCAGTGAGCAGACCGGTGATATTCGGAACATGGGCAGTTATACAGTGACGTACAACTCCCCGGTCTATAAACAGGATGAACTGAAAAAGGTGAAAGTGAGACAAAACAGTGAGGAGTACACCTTCAGCGACCGCTATATGCAGCTGCCGGATACACTTCCTGAGCGGGTGAAAAACCTTGCGATAAAGCTGACTGAGGGCCAGGATAATATGTTTGATAAGGTGAAAGCTATTGAGGACTATTTAGGATCAAATGAGTTCACCTATGAAACAGAAAACGTGACCGTCCCTAAAGATGACGAAGATTATGTGGATCAATTTCTGTTTGAAACAAAGATGGGCTATTGTGATAACTTTTCGTCCTCGATGGTGGTGCTCCTGCGTTCGGCCGGCATTCCGGCACGCTGGGTAAAAGGATATACGTCTGGTGAATATAAAGAAGCGGGGAACAAAAACGGCAGCATCTATGAAGTGACAAATAACAACGCCCATTCCTGGGTAGAGGTGTATTTTCCAGAGCAGGGATGGGTCACTTTTGAGCCGACAAAAGGGTTCACAAATCCGGCTGAGTTTGCTTCCTCTGATACAAAGGATTCCGGCAGCGAAAGCAGCAGCTCGCCTGAGAAAGCAAAAGAGGAACAGAAAGAAGAGAGAAAACAGCCGGAGAAAGAGCAAAAACAAAAGGAAAAACGTGAGCCTGCCGTTTCCAAAAAAACGCCGTCTGCGCATGCAAGCGTTGGAGCAGGCTGGTATGCCGCCATGGCTGCGGTTCTTTTGACAGCGGTTTTGCTTTATGTTTTCCGTTCGTTATGGCTTCCTGTTTTCACAGTGAGAAAATTGAAGCACCGCAGTGATCAGCATGTGTTTTTTGAGGCATACGGCGCGCTCCTGAAACAGATGAAAAGAAGAGGCCTGCCTAAACGTGACAGCGAAACGCTGCGGGAGTATGCAAAACGAATCGACGAAACATATCATTCTGAAGACATGTTAAAGCTGACAGCAAACTATGAACGGGCGCTGTACAGAAATGACGATTCGGCGAAGCTTTGGAATGAATCCAGAGAGTTATGGGAAAATTTAATTAAAAGAAGATGGTCTTGACCGCTTATCGACGTGTTGTTAGAATTAGTGAATATTATCGGAGTCTGGGAGCGAGATGCCTGACTCCGGCAAACGGCCTTGCCAAAGAGGGCGGAGCGTGTTTCATATCTGTCCTCGTTTTTTTCTGTGTCAAAAAACTTAGAGGAGATTAGGTGACAACCATGACAAAGTTAGTGAATGAAATGATTCTTGTCCTTGATTTCGGCAGTCAGTATAATCAGCTGATTACACGCCGTATCCGTGAATTTGGTGTATACAGTGAGCTGCATCCGCATACATTGACGGCTGAAGAAATTAAAGAAATGAATCCAAAAGGAATTATTTTATCCGGCGGTCCGAACAGTGTATATGATGAAGGCTCTTTCCGCTGTGACGAGAAAATCTTCGAATTAGATGTTCCTGTATTGGGAATTTGCTACGGCATGCAGCTGATGACTCATTACCTTGGAGGTAAAGTAGAAGCTGCCAGCCAGCGTGAATACGGCAAAGCGAACATCCACATCGAAGGAACACCTGATTTGTTCAAAGATCTTCCGAATGAACAAGTGGTTTGGATGAGCCACGGTGACTTGGTTGTAGAAGTGCCTGAGGGTTTCACTGTTGATGCGACAAGCCATCACTGCCCGAACTCAGCAATGAGCAAAGCGGATAAAAAATGGTATGGTGTTCAGTTTCACCCGGAAGTGCGCCATTCTGAATACGGCAATGACCTTCTGAAAAACTTTGTATTCGGCGTTTGCGAATGCGAAGGCAAATGGTCAATGGAGAACTTTATCGATATCGAAATGCAAAAAATCCGTGAAACGGTCGGAGACAAACAGGTTCTTTGCGCGCTTAGCGGCGGCGTTGATTCTTCTGTTGTTGCTGTTTTGATTCATAAAGCGATCGGCGACCAGCTGACTTGTATCTTTGTAGACCATGGCCTGCTCCGTAAAGGCGAGGCTGAAGGCGTTATGAAAACATTCAGCGAAGGCTTTAATATGAACGTCATTAAAGTAGACGCAAAAGACAGATTCTTAAATAAGCTAAAAGGCGTTTCTGATCCTGAGCAAAAGCGTAAAATCATCGGGAATGAATTCATTTATGTGTTCGACGATGAAGCGGACAAGCTCAAAGGCATCGACTACCTAGCACAAGGAACGCTTTACACGGATATCATTGAGAGCGGTACAGCAACGGCGCAAACGATCAAATCTCACCATAATGTCGGCGGGCTTCCTGAAGACATGCAGTTTGAACTGATCGAACCGTTAAACACGCTTTTCAAAGACGAAGTGCGCGCGCTTGGCACAGAGCTCGGCATTCCTGATGACATCGTATGGCGCCAGCCTTTCCCAGGACCGGGACTCGGCATCCGCGTTCTTGGCGAAGTAACAGAAGAAAAACTGGAAATCGTTCGTGAATCAGATGCGATTTTGCGTGAAGAGGTTGCTAATCATGGTTTAGAGCGTGATATCTGGCAATACTTCACTGTTCTTCCGGACATCCGCAGCGTTGGTGTTATGGGTGACGCGAGAACATATGATTACACAATCGGAATTCGCGCCGTTACATCAATCGACGGCATGACTTCTGACTGGGCGCGTATCCCTTGGGATGTGCTTGAAGTGATTTCTACACGTATCGTAAATGAAGTAAAGCATATCAACCGCGTGGTGTACGATATTACAAGTAAGCCGCCTGCGACGATTGAGTGGGAATAAGTAAATACCTAAGAAAAACGTCCCTTTATAAAAGGGGCGTTTTTTTTGTTAACTTTTTGAAACCGTTTTGGCAGTTCTTTTATCTAACAACATAGGAGGTGGATAAGGTGAAGGAAGAAAGATTGATTACAAAGGCGAGAAAAGGAAATACTCGAGCCTTTGAAAAGCTTATGCTGGCACATCAGGAGACTCTATATAAAACAGCCTATCTCTATTTAAGAAATAAAGAAGATGCACTTGATGCTGTACAGGAAACGGCTTATAAAGCTTTTATAGGTATAGAAAAACTAAAAGAGCCAAAGTATTTTTTAACGTGGCTCACCCGAATTCTTATTAATTCAATTTTTGCAATGAAGAAAAAGAAGGGAGAATTGGTTCCGTTTGAAAGCCAACATGACACTGGCACGGACCAAAGGAATATTGAAGAATATATAGACTTGCGAAATGCGCTGGATACACTTGATGAACATGTTCAGTTAACAATTCAGCTCTATTATTTTCAAGATTATTCGATTTCAATGATAGCTGAACAAACAGGAATGGCAGAAGGCACAATTAAAACACATTTACATAGAGCAAGAAAATCACTAAAACAGGAGCTGGAAAAGGAGGATAAAAAAATATGGAAAAACACCAAGTAAAGCAGTTGTATGATGACATAGAAGTGCCAAAGAAAGCACTCAAAAAAGCAATACATCAAGCTGTCGTTCGTGCTGAAAATGAAAGTAACACAAGGCGCCGTTTTAAATGGGGACGAACCATTACAAATGGAATCGCTGTTGCTGCTGTGGTAGGTATACTGTATTTAACGTCCGGTCTTTTTCTGCCATCTGTTAACAAAGCGATGGGAAGCATACCCATTGTCGGCCAAATTTATAAGGAGTTTCAAGATAAAGTTGGCCTATCATTGTTTAAAAGCAATTTGGTCACAAATCTGAATGAAAAAGCGGAGTCGCGAGGCATTACTATATCTGTGAACAGTTCATACTACGATGCCGGACAGCTTGTCTATAACTTTACTGTTGATAACCTTCAGTCTGATGAAAAAGAGCTCAGCTATAATGTGAGCAAAGCGAGTTTTAACGATAATTTTTCAATCGATCTTGATTCCTTAACGCTCAAAAAATTAAATAAAAAACAATACGCTGGTCAATTAAGGCTTTATACAAAAGGAGCCGAAATAAAAAATGGGGATACCACGCCTTTTGTGATTACTCATATCAATGAAATACAGGGGAATTGGAGTTTCAAACTGCCTATTACCAAAAAGAATGCGAGTTATTTAGAAAGCTCAAAAGTAGTATCAGTGCATCACAATCGTTATCAATTTTCCAATATTCAAGTAGAGAACGGAAAGCTCGGTTCTGTCCTTCAATTTACAATAGATTATCAAGGCATAGCAAAGCATGATACGGTTGAAATTAACGAAGTCAAAGATGATTTAGGAAACACATATGAGATGACATCGTCAAACATCGAACTTGGAGACCGCAAAAAAGTAAACGAGAGAACGGTAAGAGCAAAAGGACAAACACTGTTAGAATCACCAATCAATCCAAAAGCGAAAAAGCTAACATTCATAGCAAACATTAAATCTGAGGCAGAGGTCAGTGAAATCGTCCCGCTAAATGCAGAGATGCCATTTCATGTTTCAGAAACAAACCATCAAAACATAGGGATTGAAATCAATAACATTAACCAAAAAGGGAGGAAAGTAATGGTTCATTACCGCTTCACTGGAATTGATACCTCAAGCATGAATGAAAATGATTTAGTGAATATAGGTGAAACGATTGGCCTTGGTGATACGAAAAAAATGCAATCTTGGCCTGATCCAGTGGGTGATTATGAAGAAGGTTATTATTTGAAAGCAAATATAGCTAAAGTGAAAAATATGAACACAGCCGAAATGGTATCTACTTTTGAACTGGATGATGATTATAATGATAAGCTGTCTTTAAAGCATTTTGAGTTTAGTGAGTACGGTCTGTATATTGATAACGGCGTTTTAAATCACCTGATTCAACTAAAGCCATTCTCGTTTACTGTGCCAGTACATCAAGTGAGTCAGCCTGCCGAAAAAAATAATCAAAAGTTGAAAAACCGTATGTAGTCATGCATACGGTTTTTATCTTTGTTGCCCATTAGTCAATAGACGAATAAACCAATTTTTTTAATAAGTAATGTTCGTTATTTATATTGTCATTTCAAATCGAAGTTGGTACAATAGACTCAGAAATCAAATAAGATGAATTCGTATAATCGCGGGGATATGGCTCGCAAGTTTCTACCAAGCTACCGTAAATGGCTTGACTACGTAAACATTTCTTTCGTTTGATATAAATAAAACACGTTTATTTATTCAAACTGAAATCCGTCTGTAGTCAAGCGTCCCAAAATGTATTGGGGCGTTTTTTATTTGGCGATTTCAGGGCAGGATAAATAGCAAAGAGTGAAGGGAGTCATATAGCTTGAAAAAGTTTTTTCAGTTTGATGAGCTGGGCACCAGCTATCGCAACGAAATCATCGGCGGATTAACGACCTTTTTATCCATGGCGTATATCCTGTTCGTCAATCCGATTACGCTTGCTTTGGAAAGTGTGAAAGATTTTCCGGAAGCATTGAGAATAGATCAAGGCGCGGTCTTTACGGCGACAGCTTTGGCATCTGCAGCAGGCTGTATCTTAATGGGATTGATTGCGAGATATCCAATCGCCATTGCGCCCGGTATGGGGCTGAACGCGTTTTTTGCGTTTTCTGTTGTTCTCGGTATGGGGATTTCCTGGCAGGCCGCTTTGTCTGGTGTTTTCATTTCAGGACTTATCTTTGTTGCTCTTTCTTTAACAGGTTTTCGTGAAAAAATCATTAATGCCATTCCGCCTGAGCTGAAATTGGCAGTCGGAGCGGGGATTGGTCTATTTATTACATTTGTCGGCTTGCAGGGCTCAGGAATTATTGCATCGAATCCTTCAACCCTTGTCACAATCGGAAACATTCACAGCGGTCCTGTGCTGCTAACGATTTTTGGTGTCATCGTAACGGTTATTTTGATGGTGCTTCGCGTGAACGCTGGCGTGTTTATCGGGATGCTGTTAACGGCGATTGCAGGGATGATTTTCGGTTTGGTTCCGGTTCCGTCTCAAATCGTCGGAAGTGTGCCGAGCCTTGAATCGACCTTTGGACAAGCTTGGATTCACTTGCCGGATATTTTCTCTGTGCAAATGCTGATCGTCATTTTAACATTCTTGTTTGTCGGATTTTTTGATACGGCTGGTACACTTGTTGCTGTGGCAACACAGGCTGGTTTAATGAAGGAAAACAAATTGCCGCGTGCGGGCCGTGCGCTTTTAGCTGACTCAACTTCCATCGTTATCGGTTCTGTGCTTGGGACGTCTACGACAACGTCTTATGTGGAATCAAGCTCGGGTGTTGCTGCGGGCGCTCGTTCCGGATTTGCGGCAATTGTAACTGGGTTTCTCTTTTTACTCGCTATGTTTTTCTCGCCTCTTCTATCAGTCGTTACATCAAATGTAACAGCTCCGGCACTGATCATTGTCGGTGCACTAATGGTAGCGCCGCTTGGCAAAATCGCTTGGGATAAGTTCGAAGTGGCGGTTCCCGCTTTCCTTACAATGATCATGATGCCGCTAACGTACAGCATTGCGACTGGGATTGCGATCGGATTTATTTTCTACCCGATTACAATGGTGTGCAAAGGTAAAGCCAAAGAGGTTCATCCGATCATGTACGGACTGTTTGTTGTATTTATTCTTTACTTTATTTTCTTGAAATAATGAATAAAACCAGCTGCGATGTTGCGGCTGGTTTTTTATTTTGTTGCGAAAGGCAAAACCATTTCATATCATATACCGTCATGTAGATGTGCCGCCATTGTTTACTTAAATGGAAATGACTTGACTGTTCAGGAAGGCTTCGGTACCTTATATAAGTGTTTTATTTTCTTACTGAATGGTATTCCGCCGTATATTTTTGATAGGAGTTGCTAACATGACGGAAGAAAGAAAAGAAACGTTTGAAGAAGAAGTTAACCAGAATGAAGGAATAGATGAAGAGCCGCTTTCGCGGATGTCCAGAAAGGCCAGCCGCCAAAGCAAGCAAAAGCAGAAACAAAAGCAGAAACAACATAAGGAACGCGTAGAATCGTCTGTGAAAGAAAAGCTATCCTCTGTTTGGGCAGCCATTAACAGATATTGCGGCTTTGCTTTTTCAATCTTAAAGTCCCCGGCGAAAACTGTTGTGGCAGATGGTTTCTCTCATTATAAATATGGTCTTATTTCAATGCTCATTTTCAGTATCGTTTTTTCAATCGGAAACTGGTTTCAGTTAAAGGCGAGCTGGAACAGGCCGCTTGGTTTTGGAGAGCGCCATCACGCGTTTTATGACGGATTTTTTGTTGTTCTTGTGTATATGCTCGTCTTTTTTGCTGTTATGGTCTTCTCGATATGGGCCGTGTCTCGGTATATGATGAAGCAAAAGGTATCGTTCAAGGAAGCTGCAGCTGGTTTTGGCTCATTGCTTGTTCCGGTGATCGCCGTTTCAATCATTTGGATGATATTTGCGATCGTGAATGTACCGATGCTGACTGTCCTTTTCACAGTGTTAATCCTGTTTTCGATCTTCTTTATGATGGCGTTGTATGTACAGCGTCTGTATCAGGCGGCAAGCGAGGCACCGATTGACTATATCTATTGTGTGTTTGCTGTTTTAGCAGTTGCGCTGCTGTTTGCGGCAGTGACTTGGCCGTTTATTTCTGAATATTTTACGGCATCGCTTATCCCGCTTTAATGTAAAAAAACCGGCTGAAAAGGCCGGTTTTTTTGATGTCACAGTTTTTACAAATATATCTAAAAAACACAGTTGAATTATAGGATTAATCCGTGTATGATGAGGAAAATGCGGTGGAGGATGATGGACATGGCCCATTTACTTCGTTAGGCGATTTATCAAAAGAAAGAATTTTTAAAAACGAAATTAATGCTCTCAGAATTTTATCGCGGAAGAGGGGAACAGCTCGCTGATTATACGCTGAGTGAACTTGAGAAAGAATATGAGTCCCTTCGGAAAATGAAAAAAGAGATGTGACAATAGATAAAGAAAAATGAGTCTGCTGAAAAGCAGGCTTTTTTGTTTGGATTTTGAAAAGGACAGAAAGAGGGTAAACTATTGCTGAGTGATGAAGAGTGTGTGTCGAAAAATTTTGCCTGCGATGACGGCCATAGCTGATTGTAAAGGGTTCATTTCTCTAGTAGAATATGAATGCTTTACGTAAGTTGAATGAGTAAGGAGGTTTTATAAAATGATGCAAACCTTATTATCAAACGGATTAGCAATGGTTCTCATTATTCTGATTATCAATGTTGTTTATGTATCATTTTTTACGATAAGAATGATTTTAACACTGAAAGGTCAGCGGTATTTAGCGGCCGGAATCAGCACCATTGAAATTCTGGTTTATGTGACAGGGCTGAGCCTTGTGCTTGATAACTTAGACCAGATTCAAAACGTGATTGCGTACGCACTCGGCTATGGTTTGGGCGTTATTGTCGGCATGAAAATCGAAGAAAAACTGGCGCTTGGCTATATTATGGTCAATGTGATTACAAAAGAGCTTGACCTCGATCTTCCTAGGCAGCTTCGTGAAAAAGGCTACGGCGTAACGAATTGGGTGGCCGGCGGGCTTGAAGGCGACCGCACGGCCCTGCAGATTTTGACGCCGAGAAGATATGAGCTGCAGCTGTATGATACGATTAAAACGCTTGATTCGAAAGCTTTTATTATTGCGTATGAACCAAAAACGATCCACGGCGGCTTCTGGGTCAAAGCGGTGAAGAAGAGGAGAATTAAAGAATAATGGCAAAGCCGAAGAAGAAAAAGTTTGAAGTGACAGAACAGCAAACGATAGAAGCAGTGCTTCAGCAAATGAAAGAAGAAGGATATATGCCTGTACGTCGAATGGAAGAGCCGATTTTCAAGGAAAAGATGGAAAATGGGTCAATTCAGATCGTTCCGTGCGGAAAAAAAATCGTATTTGAAGGGAAATTGATCTAAAACACGAACATTAGAAGAATGAATTTTTGTATCGTTCGATAATATCGTTGACATTATCCAAGTCCGTTGTTAAGATAAACATGAAATCAAAACACGACCTCATATAATCTTGGGAATATGGCCCATAAGTTTCTACCCGGCAACCGTAAATTGCCGGACTATGCAGGAAAGTGATCGATAAAACTGACATGGATATATCGCAGAAGCGAACGACTGCCGATACATGCACCATGCCCGGTTTGTATTGCTTCCTCATAAGTCAATACAAAGCCGGGTATTTTTTATTTTCTGAAAACTAAAGCATTAGAAGGTGGGAACAGAATGCAGCCGCTAGTAGGAATCATCATGGGAAGCACTTCCGATTGGGAGACAATGAAAAACGCATGCGACATACTTGAAGAACTTGAAGTGCCGTACGAAAAGAAGGTGGTTTCCGCTCACCGGACGCCTGATTTCATGTTTGAGTACGCTGAAACAGCCAGAGAAAGAGGCATCAAGGTGATTATCGCCGGTGCCGGAGGAGCGGCCCATCTGCCTGGGATGACGGCGGCGAAAACGACGCTGCCGGTCATCGGTGTTCCGGTTCAATCCAAGGCGCTGAACGGACTCGATTCACTTCTTTCCATCGTGCAAATGCCTGGAGGCGTGCCGGTTGCCACAACAGCCATCGGAAAAGCGGGCGCTGTGAACGCAGGTCTGTTAGCGGCGCAAATTTTGTCAGCTTTTGACGAGGATCTAGCCAGAAAGTTAGATGAAAGAAGAGAAAATACAAAACAAACAGTGTTAGAAAGCAGTGATCAGCTTGTCTAATCAAATCATCTATCCGGGAGCCGTCATCGGCATTATCGGCGGCGGACAGCTTGGAAAAATGATGGCTGTCTCCGCAAAACAAATGGGGTATAAAGTCGCGGTCGTCGATCCGGTAAAAGACTCGCCGTGCGGGCAGGTGGCGGATATTGAAATCACCGCTTCATACAACGACCGCGAAGCGATTCGGAAATTGGCTGAGATCAGCGATATTATCACGTATGAGTTTGAAAACATCGATTATGATGCGCTGCATTGGCTGAAAGGTCATGCGTATCTCCCGCAAGGAAGTGAGCTGCTGCTCATTACCCAAAACCGTGAAACAGAGAAAAAAGCGATTCAATCCGCAGGCTGTGAAGTTGCACCTTACCGCATCGTCAAAACAAAGGATGAGCTGAAAGAGGCGGTTCAGTCGCTGGGGCTTCCCGCAGTGCTGAAAACATGCCGCGGCGGATATGACGGCAAAGGCCAATTTGTCATCAAGGAAACGTCACAAATAGAAGAGGCTTCAGCTCTTTTAGAGCACGGAACCTGCATTCTCGAAAGCTGGGTTTCTTTTAAAATGGAACTGTCCGTGATTGTTGTCAGATCGGTAAACGGAGAGATTTCGACGTTCCCGGCCGCAGAAAACATTCACCACAATAATATTCTGTTCCAAAGCATCGTGCCTGCACGGGTTGAAGAAAGGATTCAGGAAAAGGCTGCTGAGCTGGCCGTTAAGCTCGCAGATGAGCTGAACCTTGTCGGACCGCTTGCTGTTGAAATGTTCCTGACAGAGGGCGATGAGCTTTTGGTTAATGAACTGGCGCCAAGACCGCACAATTCAGGGCATTACACGCTGGATCTTTGCGAAACAAGCCAGTTTGAACAGCATATCAGAGCGGTCTGCGGCCTTCCGCTTGGAAAAACGGAGCTGCTGAAGCCTGGCATGATGGTGAATCTTCTCGGCGATGAAGTGAAGATTCCAGAGGAAGAGCCAGAGCTTTTAAAAGAAGCAAAGCTTTATGTATACGGAAAACATGAAATCAAAAAAGGCCGCAAAATGGGGCATATTACTTTTATGAAGCAGCCTGAAGACGAATGGATTCAGGAGATCACAAATAAATGGAGAAATAGAGACGGAGGACAAGCAGAATGATCGAACGTTATTCAAGACCTGAAATGTCCGCGATTTGGACGGATGAAAACAGATTTCAAGCATGGTTAGAGGTTGAAATTCTTGCCTGTGAAGCGTGGGCGGAGCTTGGCGTTATTCCAAAAGAAGACGTAGAGCTGATGCGCGAAAACGCGTCATTTGACATCAACCGCATATTAGAAATCGAACAGGACACGCGCCATGACGTAGTTGCTTTTACGCGCGCTGTATCCGAATCACTGGGCGAGGAAAGAAAATGGGTGCACTACGGCTTAACGTCAACTGACGTCGTAGATACCGCTCTTTCTTACTTATTAAAACAGGCAAATGACATTCTGCTCAAGGACCTTGAGAGATTTGTTGACATTATAAAAGAAAAAGCGAAAGAACATAAATACACAGTCATGATGGGCCGTACACACGGCGTACACGCAGAGCCTACAACATTTGGTTTAAAACTGGCGCTTTGGCACGAAGAAATGAAACGCAATCTGGAACGCTTTAAACAAGCGAAGGAAGGGATCGAGGTTGGTAAGATTTCCGGTGCTGTCGGCACATATGCAAACATTGATCCGTTTGTAGAGCAGTATGTTTGTGAGAAACTCGGCCTGAAAGCCGCACCGATTTCAACACAAACGCTTCAGCGTGACCGCCATGCTGATTATATGGCGACACTTGCTTTGATTGCGACAAGCATTGAGAAATTCGCAGTTGAAATTCGCGGACTGCAAAAGAGTGAAACACGCGAGGTCGAGGAATTTTTTGCGAAAGGGCAAAAAGGTTCATCAGCTATGCCGCATAAACGGAATCCGATCGGTTCTGAAAACATGACAGGTATAGCGCGTGTCATTCGCGGCTACATGATGACAGCTTACGAAAATGTTCCGTTATGGCATGAGCGCGATATTTCTCATTCTTCAGCGGAACGGATTATTCTTCCGGATGCGACAATCGCGCTGAATTACATGCTGAACCGCTTCTCCAACATCGTGAAGAACTTAACGGTCTTCCCGGAAAACATGAAGCGCAACATGGACCGCACATTGGGGCTGATCTACTCACAGCGCGTGCTGCTGGCATTGATTGACACGGGCCTGACTCGTGAAGAAGCTTATGACACAGTGCAGCCGAAAGCAATGGAGGCCTGGGAAAAGCAAGTACCGTTCCGTGAGCTTGTGGAAGCGGAAGAGAAAATCACTTCCCGTCTTTCTCCGGAAAAAATTGCTGACTGCTTTGATTACAACTACCATCTGAAAAATGTGGATCTGATCTTTGAACGTTTAGGTTTAGCATAGAAGAAGCTTTTAGGCGGCTTCTTCCGTGCTGCCTTAGTTTGAAAATTCCCAACATTCGGGTTAGGAGGCCTTCCGTGAATATTGCGAAGAATGAACTTTTATATGAAGGAAAAGCGAAAAAGATTTACAAAACCGACGACGAAAACACGCTGTATGTGGTGTATAAAGATTCTGCAACTGCCTTTAACGGAGAAAAAAAGGCGGAAATCAGCGGCAAAGGGCGCTTAAACAATGAGATCTCAAGCCTGATTTTCAAACACCTTCACGAAAAAGGGGTTAACAACCACTTTATCGAGCGCATTTCGGAAACAGAGCAGCTCATTAAAAAAGTGACGATTGTGCCGCTTGAAGTCGTTGTCAGAAATGTTGTGGCAGGAAGCATGTCCAAACGTCTCGGCATTCCAGAAGGCACGAAGCTTGAACAGCCGATTATCGAGTTTTACTACAAGGATGACGCGCTGGGTGATCCGCTCATCACAGAAGATCATATTTGGCTCTTAAAAGCGGCGACTCCTGAACAGGTAGAAACCATTAAGTCCATTACAAAAACAGTAAACGAAGAGCTTCAAACCATTTTTGACGATTGTCATGTCAGATTAATAGATTTCAAGCTTGAATTCGGTCTAGATGCAGACGGGCAAGTGCTTTTGGCGGATGAAATTTCACCTGACACATGCCGCTTGTGGGATAAAGACACGAACGAAAAGCTGGACAAAGATTTATTCAGACGCAATCTGGGAAGCTTAACCGACGCATACGAAGAGATTTTCAAAAGACTGGGAGGCATTCATCATGTATAAAGTAAAAGTTTATGTCAGCTTAAAAGAAAGTGTATTGGATCCACAAGGGAGCGCTGTCCAGCATGCCTTGCACAGTATGTCTTACAAGGAAGTCGCCGATGTGCGCATCGGGAAATACATGGAGCTAACAATTGAAAAGTCTGACCGTGATCTTGACGTGCAAGTCAAAGAAATGTGCGAAAAACTTCTTGCGAATACAGTGATTGAAGATTACAGATACGAGGTTGAGGAGGTAGTCGCACAGTGAAATTTGCGGTGATTGTGTTACCTGGCTCTAACTGTGATATCGATATGTTTCACGCTGTAAAGGATGAACTCGGTCATGATGTGGAATACGTCTGGCACGAGGAAACAAGCCTTGACGGCTTTGACGGGGTGTTAATTCCGGGAGGTTTTTCTTACGGAGATTACTTGAGATGCGGCGCCATCGCCCGTTTTGCGAATATTATGCCAGCTGTAAAACAGGCAGCGGCTGAAGGAAAACCTGTTCTCGGCGTCTGCAACGGATTTCAGATTTTACAGGAGCTTGGCCTTCTGCCAGGTGCAATGAGACGCAACAAAGACTTGAAGTTCATTTGCCGTCCGGTTGAATTAATCGTGCAGAACGACGAAACATTATTCACTTCTTCCTATGAAAAGGGCCAAGCGATTACGGTTCCGGTTGCCCACGGTGAAGGGAATTTCTACTGTGATGACGAAACGCTTGCTTCATTAAAAGAAAACAATCAAATTGCTTTCACATACGGTTCCGATATTAACGGAAGTGTCAGCGATATTGCCGGTGTTGTTAATGAAAAAGGAAATGTATTAGGCATGATGCCTCATCCGGAGCGCGCGGTCGATGAACTGCTTGGAAGCGCCGACGGTCTTAAATTGTTTCAGTCTATCGTGAAAAATTGGAGGGAAACTCATGTCACTACTGCTTGAACCAAGTAAAGAACAAATTAAAGAAGAGAAAATCTATCAGCAAATGGGTGTCAGTGATGATGAGTTTGCATTGATTGAATCCATTCTTGGCAGATTGCCGAACTACACAGAAATCGGAATTTTTTCTGTCATGTGGTCAGAGCATTGCAGCTACAAGAACTCAAAGCCGATTTTGCGTAAATTCCCGACGAGCGGCGAACGCGTGCTGCAAGGTCCGGGGGAAGGCGCCGGAATCGTTGATATCGGTGATAACCAAGCGGTTGTGTTCAAAATTGAATCGCATAACCATCCATCAGCCATCGAACCGTACCAAGGCGCTGCGACTGGCGTAGGCGGCATAATCCGTGATGTCTTTTCAATGGGTGCGCGTCCTATCGCTGTATTAAACTCTCTTCGATTTGGTGAACTGACTTCACCGCGCGTGAAGTACTTGTTTGAAGAAGTAGTAGCAGGTATCGCCGGATACGGGAACTGCATCGGAATTCCGACAGTCGGCGGCGAAGTGCAATTTGATAGCAGCTATGAAGGAAATCCGCTTGTCAACGCAATGTGCGTCGGATTAATCAATCATGAAGACATCAAAAAAGGCCAGGCAAAGGGTGTCGGCAACACGGTCATGTACGTCGGCGCTAAAACAGGGCGTGACGGAATTCACGGCGCTACGTTTGCGTCTGAAGAAATGTCTGATGCTTCTGAAGAAAAGCGTTCCGCGGTTCAAGTCGGCGATCCGTTTATGGAAAAGCTTTTGCTTGAAGCATGTCTGGAAGTCATTCAATGTGACGCCCTAGTCGGCATTCAGGACATGGGAGCTGCCGGTCTGACCAGCTCAAGCGCGGAAATGGCAAGTAAAGCGGGTTCAGGCATTGAAATGAATCTTGACTTGATTCCGCAGCGTGAAACAGGCATGACTGCTTATGAAATGATGCTTTCTGAATCACAGGAACGGATGCTGCTTGTTATCGAGCGCGGACGTGAGCAGGAAATCATCGATATTTTTGACAAGTATGATCTTGAAGCGGTTTCTGTCGGACGTGTAACAGATGATAAACTGCTGCGTCTGACACATAAAGGTGAGGTTGTATGCGAGCTCCCTGTTGATGCCTTGGCAGAAGAGGCGCCGATTTACCACAAGCCTTCTCAAGAGCCTGCTTACTACCGTGAATTTTTAGAGACGGATGTCCCGGCTCCTCAAATTGACGATGCGAATGAAACACTGAAGGCGCTCCTGCAGCAGCCGACGATCGCAAGCAAAGAGTGGGTTTACGACCAGTATGACTACATGGTGCGGACGAATACGGTTGTGGCTCCTGGGTCTGATGCGGGTGTTCTCAGAATCCGCGGAACGAAAAAGGCGCTGGCGATGACAACTGACTGTAACGCCCGTTATCTCTACCTTGATCCAGAGGTCGGCGGAAAAATCGCTGTCGCTGAAGCGGCGCGCAACATCGTTTGCTCAGGTGCAGAACCGCTTGCGGTTACAGATAACCTGAACTTTGGAAACCCGGAGAAACCGGAAATCTTCTGGCAGATTGAAAAAGCGGCTGACGGCATCAGTGAGGCGTGCAACGTTCTCAGCACACCTGTGATCGGCGGAAACGTATCGCTTTACAACGAATCAAACGGAACGGCGATCTACCCGACACCTGTAATCGGCATGGTCGGTTTAATTGAAGATACAGCACACATCACAACGCAGTATTTCAAACAAGCGGGCGACCTCGTGTACGTCATCGGCGAAACAAATCCTGAGTTTGCCGGAAGCGAGCTGCAAAAAATGACAGAAGGCCGCATTTACGGCAAAGCGCCGCAAATCGATCTAGATGTAGAACAGGCACGCCAAAAGGCACTGCTTGACGCGATTAAACAAGGCTTTGTTCAATCAGCGCACGATGTATCTGAAGGCGGCTTAGGCGTAGCGATTGCTGAAAGTGTCATGACGACGGAAAACCTTGGCGCTAACGTGACTGTTGAAGGGGAAGCAGCGTTATTATTCTCTGAATCTCAATCCCGCTTCGTCGTTTCTGTGAAAAAAGAACATCAAGCAGCGTTTGAAGCAGCTGTACAAGATGCGGTTCATATCGGTGAGGTAACAGCTGACGGACTTCTGGCGATTCAAAACCAAGACGGACAACAATTGATTCACGCGCAGACGAAAGAGCTTGAACGCGCGTGGAAAGGAGCTATCCCATGCTTGCTGAAATCAAAGGCTTAAATGAAGAATGCGGCGTTTTTGGGATTTGGGGACATGAAGAAGCCCCGCAAATCACGTATTACGGCCTTCACAGCCTCCAGCACAGAGGACAGGAGGGCGCGGGCATTGTGGCGACTGACGGTGAAAAGCTGACGGCGCATAAAGGCCAAGGGCTGATCACTGAAGTTTTTCAAAACGGTGAGCTCAGCAAAGTAAAGGGGAAAGGCGCAATTGGGCACGTTCGGTACGCAACGGCTGGCGGCGGCGGATATGAAAATGTTCAGCCGCTCCTCTTCCGCTCTCAAAACAACGGCAGCCTGGCGCTTGCCCATAACGGAAACTTGGTGAATGCCACTCAGCTGAAGCAGCAGCTTGAGAATCAAGGGAGCATCTTCCAGACTTCTTCGGATACAGAGGTTTTGGCTCACCTGATCAAAAGAAGCGGCCACTTCACGCTGAAGGATCAGATTAAAAACTCGCTTTCTATGCTGAAAGGCGCCTACGCGTTCCTGATCATGACTGAAACAGAAATGATCGTAGCGCTTGACCCGAACGGGCTTAGACCGCTGTCAATCGGCATGATGGGAGACGCTTATGTCGTCGCTTCAGAAACATGCGCATTTGATGTCGTCGGTGCGACGTACCTTCGCGAGGTGGAGCCGGGAGAAATGCTGATTATCAATGATGATGGCATGAAATCAGAGCGCTTCTCCATGAATATCAACCGTTCCATTTGCAGCATGGAGTACATTTATTTCTCAAGACCTGACAGCAATATTGACGGCATTAACGTGCACAGTGCACGTAAAAGCCTTGGAAAAATGCTCGCTCAGGAATCAGCGGTTGAAGCTGATGTCGTGACAGGCGTTCCGGATTCCAGTATTTCAGCGGCGATCGGCTACGCGGAAGCAACAGGCATCCCGTACGAGCTTGGGTTAATCAAAAACCGTTATGTGGGCAGAACGTTTATTCAGCCGTCTCAGGCTCTTCGTGAGCAGGGCGTCAGAATGAAGCTTTCTGCGGTGCGCGGTGTTGTAGAAGGGAAACGCGTCGTTATGGTGGATGACTCCATCGTGCGCGGAACAACAAGCCGCCGGATCGTAACAATGCTCAGAGAAGCGGGTGCGACAGAAGTGCATGTGAAAATCAGTTCGCCGCCGATCGCTCATCCGTGCTTTTACGGCATTGATACGTCCACACATGAAGAGCTGATCGCGTCTTCCCACTCGGTTGAAGAAATCCGACAGGAAATCGGAGCCGACACTCTCTCATTTTTGAGTGTCGAAGGGCTGCTGAAAGGAATCGGCAGAAAATACGAAGACTCGAATTGCGGGCAATGTCTTGCTTGCTTTACAGGGAAATATCCGACTGAAATTTATCAGGACACTGTGCTTCCTCATGTAAAAGAAGCGGTGTTAACCAAATAAAACTTGAAAATGACATAAAGGCAGCGCAGTTTGGCTGCCTTTCTCTTTCTGCCCTTGTTCGGAGAGATATTTTGAAAAGCGCCTTAAAGGAGTGAATAGGATGTCTGAAGCATATAAAAACGCAGGAGTTGACATCGAAGCCGGATATGAAGCTGTAAAACGGATGAAAAAACATGTGGAGCGCACGAAAAGGCTTGGCGTTATGGGCAGCCTTGGCGGCTTTGGCGGCATGTTTGATCTGTCGGAGCTTTCTTATCAGAAACCTGTTTTAATTTCGGGAACAGACGGTGTCGGCACGAAATTAAAGCTGGCTTTTTCCATGGATAAACATGACACGATTGGCGTAGACGCTGTTGCAATGTGTGTCAATGACGTGCTTGCGCAAGGTGCGGAGCCGCTCTTTTTTCTCGACTATTTAGCAGTCGGCAAAGCGGACCCTGTGAAAATCGAGCAGATCGTACAAGGGGTTGCGGATGGCTGTGAGCAATCAGGTTCAGCCTTGGTCGGCGGAGAAACCGCTGAAATGCCTGGATTATATACAGCTGATGAATACGATATTGCAGGTTTCTCGGTTGGTGTGGCGGAAAAGGATGAAATCGTGACCGGCGAAAACATCAAGGAAGGCCACCTTTTAATCGGTCTGAGCTCCAGCGGCCTTCACAGCAACGGCTTTTCCCTTGTGAGAAAGGTGCTTCTGATCGATGCAGAGCTTGATCTCGACAAAACGTATGCGCCGTTTGAACGCCGGCTCGGCGAAGAACTGCTTGAGCCGACAAGAATTTACGTGAAGCCTGTGCTTGCGGCTGTGAAAAGCGGACTCATTGATGGAATGGCGCACGTAACAGGCGGCGGATTTATCGAAAATCTTCCGCGGATGCTTCCTGAAGGCTTAAGTGCGGAAATCGATCACGGCTCTTGGCCGATCCCGCCGATCTTCTCTTTCTTGCAGGAGCATGGCAAGCTGAAAGAAGAAGACATGTTTAACGTCTTTAATATGGGCATCGGATTTGTTCTTGCAGTAAAAGAAGAACATCTCACCGAAGTCATCGGAACGCTTGAAAGCCACGGCGAAAAAGCCTATTTGATCGGGCGAGTGAAACATGGTGAAGGCGTTACATTCGGCGGTGCTGCACTTTCATGAAAAAGTTTGCGGTATTTGCATCCGGAAACGGCTCAAACTTTGAAGCCATCGTCACGCGTTTGAAAGAGGAGAACTGGGATGCAGCCGTTTCGCTCCTCGTTTGCGATAAGCCGCAGGCGAAAGTCATCGAGCGGGCGGAAAGATTCCAGATTCCATCCTTTGCATTTGAGCCGAAGTCTTATGAAAACAAGGCCGCATTTGAACGGGCCATTATTGAACAGCTTCATCTTCATGAAGCAGAATTGATCGTTCTTGCCGGCTATATGAGACTGATCGGTGATACGCTGCTTCAGGCATACGGAGGGAAAATCATCAACATCCATCCTTCCCTTCTTCCCGCTTTCCCTGGAATAGACGCAGTCGGACAGGCATACCGGGCGGGTGTGAAGGTTGCCGGGATTACGGTTCATTATGTCGATGAAGGAATGGATACAGGGCCGATCATCGCTCAAAAGGCAATTGAAATTACCGAAGATGATACATTAGAAACCATTGAACATCACATTCACAAGCTTGAGCACAAATGGTATCCGAGTGTGGTTAAAGAGCTATTAGGATTAAATAACAGAGGTGAAAAGGCATGACCATTAAACGCGCACTAATCAGTGTTTCAGATAAAACAAATCTTGTTCCTTTCGTAAAAGAACTGACAGAGCTTGGCGTTGAAGTTATTTCAACCGGCGGCACAAAAAAGCTTCTTCAAGAAAACGGTGCTGATGTCATCGGAATTTCTGAAGTGACAGGTTTTCCGGAAATTATGGACGGGCGCTTAAAAACGCTTCATCCGAATATTCACGGCGGTCTTCTTGCAATTCGCGGCAACGAAGAGCATATGGCGCAGATCAATGAACACGGCATTGCGCCAATTGACCTGGTTGTCGTCAACCTCTATCCATTTAAAGAAACGATTTCTAAAGAGAATGTGACGTACGAAGAGGCTATTGAAAACATTGATATCGGCGGACCTGGCATGCTGCGTGCGGCATCGAAAAACCATCAGGATGTGACGGTTATCGTTGACCCAGCGGATTACAGCCCTGTTCTGAATCAAATCAAAGAAGAAGGAGATGTTTCGCTTCAGAAAAAACGCGAGCTGGCGGCAAAAGTATTCCGCCACACTGCGGCATATGACGCGCTGATCGCTGACTATCTGACAAATGTTGTCGGTGAAAAAGAACCAGAGCAATTCACCGTTACGTTTGAGAAAAAACAATCGCTTCGCTATGGGGAAAATCCTCATCAAGAAGCAACATTCTACCAAAGCGCGCTTTCTGTCAAAGGATCTATTGCTCAAGCAGAACAACTGCACGGCAAAGAGCTTTCTTACAACAACATTAAAGATGCGGACGCAGCTGTTCAAATTGTTCGTGAATTCACTGAGCCTGCTGCGGTTGCTGTGAAGCATATGAATCCGTGCGGCGTGGGAACTGGCGAAACGATCGCAGAAGCGTTTGACAGAGCGTTCGAAGCAGATAAAACATCGATCTTCGGCGGCATTATCGCGTTGAACCGTGAAGTGGACAAGGCAACAGCCGAAGCGCTTCATCATATTTTCTTAGAAATCATCATTGCGCCTTCATTCAGCCAAGAAGCGCTTGATATCCTGACAGCGAAGAAAAATCTCCGTCTGCTGACACTTGATGTGAAAGCTGCCGTTCAAAAAGAAAAACAGCTGACATCTGTACAAGGCGGTTTGCTGATTCAAGATTTAGATATGCACGGCTTTGCTGATGCTGAGATCAGCATTCCGACAAAAAGAGAGCCGAACGAGCAAGAGTGGGAAGATTTGAAGCTTGCTTGGAAAGTCGTGAAACATGTGAAATCCAATGCGATTGTTCTCGCAAAAGATAACATGACAGTAGGTGTAGGGGCCGGACAAATGAACCGCGTCGGATCAGCGAAAATCGCAATCGAGCAGGCCGGAGAAAAAGCGAAAGGCAGCGCACTCGGATCAGATGCATATTTCCCAATGCCGGATACAGTCGAAGAAGCGGCAAAAGCGGGCGTTACAGCTATCATCCAGCCAGGCGGATCTATCCGTGACGGGGATTCCATTAAAAAAGCGGACGAGTACGGCATTGCCATGGTATTCACCGGCATCAGACACTTCAAACATTAAGGGGATGAAAACGACGTGAATGTATTAATTATCGGTAAAGGCGGAAGAGAGCATACGCTGGCATGGAAGGTGGCGCAAAGCAGCCTTGTTGATACGGTATTTGCCGCTCCGGGAAATGACGGCATGGCATCTTCTGCACAGCTTGTAAACATTGAGGAAAGCGACCACGCCGGGCTTGTCTCATTTGCAAAAGAAAATCAGGTCGGGCTGACCATTGTCGGGCCTGAGGTTCCTTTAATTGAAGGTCTTGTTGACGAGTTCGAAAAAGCTGGTCTTCGTGTGTTCGGTCCGTCAAAAGCCGCTGCGATCATCGAAGGAAGCAAGCAGTTCGCAAAGGATTTAATGAAGAAATATGACATTCCGACCGCAGAATACGACACGTTTACATCCTTTGAAAAAGCCAAGGTTTATGTGCAGGAAAAAGGCGCTCCGATTGTCATTAAAGCGGACGGACTGGCGGCTGGAAAAGGCGTAACCGTTGCGATGACGGAAGAAGAAGCCATCGCGTGTCTGCATGATTTTCTTGAAGATGAAAAATTCGGTGATGCGAGCGCATCTGTCGTGATTGAAGAATTTCTTTCCGGCGAAGAGTTTTCCCTCATGGCATTTGTCAAAGGAGAAAACGTATATCCGATGGTCATTGCCCAGGATCATAAACGCGCGTTTGATGGTGACAAAGGGCCGAATACAGGAGGAATGGGCGCTTACTCTCCTGTTCCGCAAATTTCGGAAGACACCGTGCGTCATGCTGTAGAAACGATCGTCAAGCCAGCCGCAAAAGCAATGGTTCAAGAAGGTCGCTCCTTCACAGGCGTTTTGTACGCGGGGCTGATGCTCACTGCGAATGGATCGAAGGTCATTGAATTTAATGCCCGCTTCGGCGACCCGGAAACGCAGGTTGTGCTGCCTCGTATGGATTCTGATCTGGTACAAGTGCTTCTTGATCTTTTAGATGATAAGGAAGTTGACTTGAGATGGAAGGATACGGCGGCAGTCAGTGTCGTGCTTGCTTCAGAAGGCTATCCTGAAAGCTATGCAAAAGGCACGCCGATTGGCAGCCTGACAGCAAATGCTGATCAAGTTGTCGTCTTCCATGCCGGAACGAAAGCAGAAGGTGAAGAGTTCGTCACAAACGGCGGCCGTGTCGCCAATGTGACCGCTTTTGATGAAACGTTTGAAGCGGCACGAGACAGAGTGTACAAAGCCGTTGATGAGATCATCAAACCCGGCCTGTTTTTCAGAAAAGATATCGGAGCCCGAGCTCTGAAGGCTGCACAAAAATAAAGTGAAGAAAAACCCGCAGATTGTGCTGCGGGTTTTTAGTTATACAAAAGCATGCCGGAAAGCGGAAGAAGAAAGCACAACAAGCGTGGTCGGTTTTCCGTGGGCCATTGAAGCGTCTATAAAATCTTCTAGACTATGCACAGATTCCGTCACCACTTTTGTCACATAGCTGTACATACCTGTAATCCGGTGGTTCTCTGCCACATCGGGGTGAGCTGCGGCAAAGGCGGCATAGTGTTTGCAGCTTTTCGGCTCCATCAGGATAAAAGCAGTGACATGTTTGTTTAGCTTTTCATAACAGATATCAGCGCTGTACCCGGTAATGACCCCTTTGTCCTCAAGCTTTCTGACACGTTCCGCCGCACTCGGAGAGCTGAGTCCGACAAGCTTTCCTAATTCAACCATCGTTAATCTGGCATTTTGCTGCAAATGCGAAAGAATCTGTAGGTCTGTATCGTCCATTGGTATTGCTCCTTTATATGTTTAAGTGAATTGGTGAGAATTCCTTTTATTATGAGGAAATGTTGTTGATTTAGCTTAATTGTAGCATATGGGTGCCGTTTGTTTTTTTCTATAATAAAGCCATCAACATGAAAGGAGGCAATCATTTTGCCGGAATTGCAGCGTTCGATTACTTGGGTTCAAGGAGCGGCATTAACGATCGGGGCCGTATTAGGCTGCGGGATCTTAATCCTTCCGTCTGTCACGGCTGATGCCGCCGGTCCCGCTTCTGTATTGGTTTGGGGATTTATGTCTTTCTTATCATTTCTGCTCGTCGGCACACTGGCGCGCCTTGTCAGAATGGCGCCAAGCGCGGGAGGGATCACGGCTTATGTACAGCTAGCTTTTCGGCCAAAAGCCGGAGCCATGTTGGGCTGGATCATGCTGGGATCGGTTCCGATCGGTGTGCCAGTGATCGCTTTGACTGGCGCACATTATGTCAGCTACGTCACACAGGCTTCGGATTGGCAGATTGCTTTCATTGCAGCAAGTATGCTGGCGATCTCCATTTGGCTTCATATCAGGGGCATTCAATTATCAGCAAACATCAGCATACTCGTCATCTGTGTCATTCTGCTGCTGCTTGTCATTTCTGTTGCTGTTTCACTGCCACACGTAAAAGCAGCTGAATTTAAGCCTTTTCTGCCGCATGGCTGGTTTGCCGCGGGTTCTGTTTCTGTCATCATCTTTTTTTCTTTTGTAGGCTGGGAAATGATTACCCCGTTAGCTGAAGAGTTTACACATCCGGAAAAGGATGTTCCAATCAGTTTATTCTTAGCGGCAGCTTGTGTGGCGGTGCTGTATATCATGCTGTCGTTTGTCACTGTGGGCACTCATGCATACGGAGAAAAAGGAGAAATCGCATCTCTGACGATGCTCATATCAAAAGGAGCGGGGGATATTGGGGTATATGTAACGACTTGTTTAGCTCTTTTTATTACATTCGCCACCATTCATGCCAACATTGCGGGGTTTTCAAGAATGGTCTATGCGTTGGCGAGAGAAGGTCATATTCCCGGGTATTTCGGGAAGCTCAGTCATACAAAACATACACCTGTCCGTGTATTAACAGCGCTGGCTTTCGTGTTTGGTTTCGTTCTTATGGCAAACGGCATATTTCAAATTGATCTGACAACGCTCCTGAAAGGACCAAGCTCAGCATTCATCGCATCTTACATATGCACAATGGCGGCAGCGCTGAAGCTGCTGAACTGGAAGGATTCAGGCTGGTGGATGGCTTTGGGGGCGCTTCTTCTTTGTACAGTGATCTACTTATTTAGCGGCTGGGCTCTCTTGTATCCGGCTGCGTTTGCGGCTGTTGGTTTTTTCTATATGAAGACAAAGGAATATAATGAGAAAAAGCTTGATCACGTTTTATGATCAAGCTTTTTTGCTTACGATTCTTGATGATCCTGTCCATGGTTTTCAACAGTGCTGTTTTGAAACATATAGGTCACAGGGCAGAAACGCAGTATGCCTGAACCTGCCTTCATGGCGCCCATAAAGATGCAGAACAGATGCATTCTGCACCAAGGTTTTTTCGTATACTTGGCGCTGGCAGCTGACATAATTGTCAGTCCGCAGGCGATACGGAAGACGGCATTGATGAGACTGATGTTTGGTTTCATGAAATCTGCTCCTTTTACTTAAAAAAGTTTTTTAATTGAACCTTCAAAAATTTGTAACGTTTTTATCGTGCGTGATGGAGAAGGATGTGATAACATGAGTCTAATACATGTAAAGGAGAGTATGTGAATGTCCGAACGCACCTTTAACTGGAAAAACAAAGACATCAGGGCACAGGTTGATGTTGTAGACTCTAAGCTGCTTCCAACGCTCCTTTTACGGAATGCTCTCGTCTTAAATCCATATGTAAAACAATGGCTGAAAAAAAACATTTGGATTTATCAGGACCGTATTGTTTATGTTGGTCATGAACTTCCGGATAGAACCGAAGAAATTCATACGATTGATTGTGAAGGAAAATACATTGTGCCTGGCTATATCGAACCGCACGCACATCCTTTTCAAATATATAATCCCCAAACGCTGGCGGAATATGTGTCTCAGTACGGTACAACGACATTCGTAAATGATAACTTATTTTTGCTTTTGCAAAGCGGAAAAAAGAAAGCGCTTACTATTTTGAATGAACTCAAAAAGCTTCCGGTTCAGTATTTTTGGTGGTCACGGTATGACCTGCAGACCGAGGTGCTGAACGAGGATCACGTTCTTCCATTTGACGTCAGAAAGCAGTGGATTGAACATCCGGATGTCATTCAAGGCGGAGAAATGACAGGCTGGCCGCGTCTTGTAGATGGCGATGATTTAATGCTTCACTGTATGCAGGCCACAAAAAAACAGCGGAAACGCATAGAAGGACATTTTCCCGGCGCTTCAGATAAAACGCTTACAAAAATGAAGCTGTTCGGAGCGGATTGTGATCATGAAGCCATGACAGGTGATGAAGTGATGAGAAGGCTGGAACTGGGCTATTATGTATCACTTCGCAATTCGTCCATTCGCCCTGATTTAAGAAACATATTGCAGGAGCTTCATGAAAAGGGCTTCCGCTACTACGACCACTTTTTTTATACAACAGACGGCGCTACGCCTAATTTCTATAAAGGCGGCATGACAAACGAGCTCATCCGAATTGCCCTGGAAGAAGGGGTCCCGGCAATCGATGCGTACAATATGGCATCCTTTAACATCGCAAAGTATTACCAAATGGATGATTATTTAGGCGTTGTCGGGCCGGGAAGACTTGCGTCACTGAATATCCTTGAGGACCCGTTGCAGCCGAATCCGGTAACCGTTCTGTCAAAAGGCAAAATTCTGCGTGAAGACGGCCGCGATATGAATGCGTTTCCACATACGAACTGGAACAAAGGCGGTCTTGTCCCGCTTGAGCTTTCATATGATATGACGATGGATGATTTGCAGTTTTCCATGCCGATGGGCGTAAAAATGCGGAATGCGGTGATTATGGAGCCGTATATGATTGAGATCGACAACTCGGTCGAACAGCTTTCATTTGACCATGATGAAAGTTATTTAACGATGCTTGACAGACATGGGAAATGGCGCGTTAATACGATGATAAAAGGATTTGCGTCAAGTGTGCAGGGGTTTGTGAGCTCCTTTACGACGACGGGTGACATTGTCGCGATCGGAAAAAACAAAGCGGATATGCTGCTTGCTTTCTCCCGCATGAAAGAAATCGGCGGGGGAATTGTGCTTGCGGAAAACGGAAAAATCCTTCACGAAATTCCGCTTTCACTGTGCGGATGCGCTTCTTCGGAATCGTATGACATCGTGCTGGAAAAGGAACAGAAGCTGAGAGATCTTTTGACTGAAAGAGGCTATGAGTATTGTGATCCGGTTTATACGCTGCTCTTTTTGCAAAGCACGCACCTCCCGTATATACGCATTACGCCAAGAGGAATCTTCGACGTGATGAAAAAAACTGTACTCTTTCCATCGATAATGCGTTAAAATATAAAAGAGCGGGGAGCCGACATATGAAAAAATGGATGACAGTTTGCGTACTGTGTTTCGCGTTTTTCCTGCTAGTATCCTGCCAGCAGAAGGACGCTGTCCCTGATCACACAAAGAAGCTGAAAGCTCCTTTGACGGGACTGGAGACTGAGCAGAAGGTGACTGAACGCAGGCCTGTTGCTGTCATGGTGAACAATCACCCGAAGGCGAGGCCGCAATCAGGACTGTCTAAAGCCGACATTGTCATAGAAGCGCTTGCCGAAGGTCAAATTACAAGGTTTCTGGCCATTTTTCAAAGCCAGATGCCTGAAACTGTCGGACCTGTGCGGAGTGCGCGGGAATATTTCGTCACTCTCAGCAACGGTTTTGACAGCATATTTGTCCATCACGGCTGGAGTCCCGGCGCCAAGGAGCAGCTGGAATCCGGAGCTGCCGATTATATTAACGGATTGGATTTTGACGGAAGCTTATTTTGGAGAGCTGATTTCAGCGAACCGCCCCACAATTCCTTCACGTCTTATCAGTACATAAAAAAGGCGGCGGAACAAAAGGGATATGAGCTGAAGCAGGAAACAGATCCAATGCTGTTTCAAACATCAGATGCAAAACCTGTAAATGAATCTTATAATATTCGGGTAGATTATGGAACAAAAAACGTTACAAATCTTGTCGAATACAACTATGATAAAAAAACTGAAGCTTATACGAGAAGCTCTGATGGTGTCATGACGACAGACCGGGAGACCGGAAAGCCGATTGCAATGCAAAATATTTTCATTGTTGAAGCCAGCCATCATATTATTGACCAAGATGGAAGGCGTGACATCGACATAGAATCAGGGGGTAAAGGTCTGCTGTTTCAGCACGGAAACGTCATTGAAGCAGACTGGAAAAATGTAAACGGAAGAATTGTGCCGGTGAAAGACGGCAAATGGCTGCCGTTTGTGCCAGGAAAGACATGGATAAATATCGTGCCTGATCTCGATGCGGCTTCCATTAGTAAAGGAGAAGGTGTGTAACGATGCAAATCGATAAATTACGCGGCAAAGAACTGGACCAGTTATTTAACTCGATCTTATCGCTGAAAGACCTGGAGGAATGTTATCGGTTCTTCGATGATCTTTGCACAATTAACGAAATTCAATCGCTGGCTCAGCGCCTTGAAGTGGCGCGTATGCTTCGCGAAGGAAACACGTATCATAAAATTGAAACAGAAACAGGCGCTTCTACAGCGACCATTTCCCGAGTGAAACGATGCTTAAATTATGGAAATGACGCATATGAAATGGCGCTTGACCGTGTGAAGGAGAATGAAACAGAGTCTTCTTCCAAATAAAAAACCGCCCTGCCGTCTGGCAAGGGGCGGTTTTTTTATGAAACAATTTTCTCAATCAGATTGTCGATGTCAACTGTGCTGCCATCCTCTTTTCGGTAGACAACATGCTCCTTGGAAAAGTGAACCGGCGAATCGATCCCGGCTGCTGCGGCCAGATTAAACAGCCCCTCACGCAGCGAAATGACGTAGTTGCAGACGCGGTGCTGTTTTTCCTCAACGCTCAGCGCTTTTTGCAGCTTCGGATCTGTTGTTGCAACGCCTGCCGGGCATGTGTTGGTGTGGCATACGAGGGCGCGGATACATCCGACTGAAAACATCATGCCGCGTGCAATGTTGACAAAATCAGCGCCCAGAGCTAAAGCGACCGCGATCTTGTCAGGAGTCAGCAGCTTTCCAGAAGCAAAAAGTTTCAAACGGTCACGCAAGCCGTATTGTCTGAGCAGCGTATCAACGATAGGGAGCGCCGTCATAATCGGGAGGCCGACTGTGTCGGCAAGCTCATAGAAGGAAGCGCCGGTACCGCCTTCACTACCGTCTACCGTAATAAAATCAGGATGTTTTCCGCTTTTCTGCATATAAGAAAAAAGCTCATGCAAGTCATCAGGCTGGCCTGCAACAATTTTAATGCCGACCGGCTTTTGACCGACGTCCCGCAGCTTTTCAATAAAATCCAGCATTTGAGGCGCGCTTGAAAATTCATGAAAGCGGTTTGGGCTGTCGATTGACTTTCCGGGTTCGACATTCCGGATGTCTGCCACCTCTTCTGATACTTTAGCGCCATCCACATGTCCGCCGCGGGTTTTGGCTCCTTGTGCGAGCTTCAGCTCAAACGCTTTAATTTGATCTAGCCGGCTTTTCTTTTTAAATTCCTCCCACGAAAATTCCCCTTTTCTATTGCGCACGCCAAATAGACCGGGGCCGATTTGGCAGATGATATCAGCGCCTCCCTTTAAGTGATATTCAGACAATCCGCCTTCACCGGTATTCATCCAAGTGCCGCCCGCCTGGTGCAGCCCTTTTGACAGCGCCGTAATGGCGCGCTCTCCAAGTGAACCGTAGCTCATGGCGGATTGACCGACTAATCCCTTTACATAAAAAGGCTTTTCGCATGTACTCCCGCCGATGACTTGAACATCATCAGGATGGAGAAAATACGGATCAGCCTTGGTACGTTCGGCATGTTCGCTGCGTCTGAACAGATTGTCCGAATCGATTTTATAGATGTGGGTTTCGATTTTCGGAGACTGGCCCATACGCAATTCTTCTTTTTGCTTTGGGAAAAGGGCGTTTCGGATATAATAGCCCGGTTGATCAAAATCTCTTACCGATCCGAACCCCATCATTCTGCTTTTGTATTTTCCTGATATGACTGTTTGCTCATATTCTTTTCGTGAAAAAGGCTGTTCCTCATTGTCATTGCTGAATAAATACTGCCGCAGCTCCGGTCCGATTTTTTCAAAAATATAGCGAAACCTTCCGATGACAGGATAATTGCGGAGGATTGAATGCTCCTGCTGTTTTTCGTCCTTTATGTAGATCCAGACAAACAATGCGATGGGGATAACGATGATCCCGATGATAAATGCAATAAGTGCAATAATGATGTATTCCATCTGTTAGCCTCCCTTTTTATGTAACCATTTCCACTGTTGGAGCGTTTCCAAACAATAGAAAATATTACTGTGTTTTTCTGTAAAAAGAGAGCGGAACAGCCGCTTTTTTTTTGCGGAAATAGAATCAAAACACCTTTTTCAGTGAATAACGAGAATGACGGCTTTTTCCGTTTTTCCGCGCTATGTGAATTTGTTATAATGTTTAAATGGTAAGAAACGAATGGAGGAACGGATGACGTGTACGATGTAACGGAGTGGAAGCATGTCTTTAAACTCGATCCAAATAAAGATTTGCCTGATGAACAGCTTGAGATTCTTTGTGAGTCAGGGACTGATGCGGTCATTATCGGAGGAAGCGACGGTGTGACGGAGGATAATGTCCTGCGGATGCTGTCTCAGGTGAGACGGTTTTTGGTGCCGTGTGTCCTTGAGGTGTCAGCGATTGAAGCGATTGTCCCTGGCTTTGACTTATATTTTATTCCGAGTGTATTAAACAGCAAAAATCCGGATTGGATTGTCGGGATGCATCAGAAAGCCATGAAGGAATATGGAGAACTGATGTCGATGGAAGAAATCGTGGCGGAAGGCTACTGTATCGTAAATCCTGATTGCAAAGCCGCGGCTTTAACGGAGGCGGACACCAATCTGAATCATGACGATATCATCGCCTATGCGCGCGTGTCTGAGCTGCTGCAGCTGCCGATTTTTTATCTGGAATACAGCGGCGCTCTTGGGGACATAGAAGCCGTGAAGAAAACGAAGGCTGTATTGGAAACGTCCACCCTGTTTTACGGAGGCGGCATTAAAGATGCGGAGACGGCGAAACAGTATGCCGAGCACGCGGATGTCATTGTGGTGGGCAACGCTGTGTACGAGGATTTTGATGAAGCGCTGAAGACAGTAGCAGCTGTCAAAGGCGAGTAGCGAAATGTACGGATTTGGTTTATGATAGAACATATGTTTGTATAGGCGGGTGACGAATTTTGAATTACATTAGCAATCAACTATTAAGCGGATTAAACCCCGTTCAGCAGGAAGCTGTCAAAACAACGGACGGGCCTTTGCTGCTGATGGCGGGAGCGGGAAGCGGAAAGACGCGTGTCCTGACGCACAGAATCGCTTACTTAATGGCGGAAAAGCATGTGGCGCCGTGGAACATTCTGGCGATCACATTTACAAATAAAGCTGCCAGAGAAATGAAAGAACGTGTGGAGAGCATTCTCGGGCCCGGAGCGGATGATATCTGGATTTCCACGTTCCACAGCATGTGTGTGCGGATTTTGCGCCGAGATATCGACCGCATCGGGATCAACCGCAATTTCTCAATCCTTGATACGGCTGACCAGCTTTCAGTCATCAAGGGAATTTTGAAGGAACGCAACCTCGATCCGAAAAAATTTGATCCGAGGAGCATCCTCGGCACGATCAGCAGTGCGAAAAATGAATTAACCGAACCTGAGGAATTTTCTAAGGTTGCCGGCGGCTACTATGATCAGGTCGTCAGCGATGTATACACTGATTATCAGAAAAAACTGCTGAAAAACCAGTCGCTTGATTTCGACGACTTAATTATGACGACCATTAAACTGTTTGACCGTATTCCGGAAGTGCTTGAGTTTTATCAGCGCAAATTCCAATACATCCACGTCGATGAGTATCAGGATACGAACAGAGCGCAATACATGCTCGTGAAGCAGCTGGCGGAGCGTTTTCAAAACCTTTGTGTTGTCGGTGACTCCGACCAGTCCATCTACAGATGGCGCGGGGCGGACATTGCCAACATTCTTTCTTTTGAAAAGGATTATCCGAATGCCAGCGTCATTTTGCTTGAACAAAACTACCGTTCAACAAAACGGATTTTGCGCGCGGCCAACGAAGTGATCCAAAACAATACAAACCGAAAGCCGAAAAATCTATGGACGGAAAACGATGAAGGAATTAAAATTTCCTATTACCGCGGAGACAATGAATTCAGTGAAGGACAATTTGTTGCCGGGAAAATTTATGAGCTTCATAACTCCGGCAAACGGAAGCTGTCGGATATCGCCATCTTGTACCGGACAAACGCCCAGTCCCGTGTGATTGAGGAAACGCTTCTCAAAGCGGGCTTGAACTATAACATTGTCGGCGGCACAAAGTTCTATGACAGAAAAGAAATCAAAGACATCCTCGCGTACCTGCGTCTCGTATCCAATCCGGATGATGACATCAGCTTCACGCGTATTGTCAATGTGCCGAAGCGCGGAGTCGGCGCCACATCGCTTGAAAAAATCGCTTCATATGCCGCGATGAACGGCTTGTCACTCTTCCAAGCGATTCAGCAGGTTGATTTCATTGGCGTCAGCGCCAAGGCAGCAAACGCGCTCGACAGCTTCAGACAGATGATTGAGAACCTGACAAACATGCAGGACTATTTATCAATTACCGAGCTGACCGAAGAAATTCTCGATAAAACCGAATACAGAGAAATGCTGAAGGCTGAAAAATCAATTGAAGCCCAAAGCCGTTTAGAAAACATCGACGAGTTCCTGTCTGTAACGAAAAACTTTGAACAGAAAAGCGAAGACAAAACACTCGTTGCGTTCCTGACAGATTTGGCACTGATCGCTGATATCGACCAGCTCGACCAGAAAGAGGAAGAATCCGGCGGCACAGATGCGATCACGCTGATGACGCTGCACGCCGCAAAAGGACTGGAATTCCCGGTTGTTTTCCTTATGGGACTTGAGGAAGGCGTCTTCCCGCACAGCCGTTCACTGATGGAAGAAGCAGAGATGGAAGAAGAACGCCGTCTCGCTTACGTGGGCATTACAAGAGCGGAGCAGGAGCTTTATCTGACCAACGCAAAAATGCGCACGTTGTTTGGCAGAACAAACATGAACCCGGAATCACGCTTTATCGGTGAAATTCCAGATGATTTATTGGAAAACCTAAATGAGAAAAAAGAAACGAGAGCGCCGTCTGCGAGAAAAATGCAGCCGAGACGCGGCCCTGTTTCCCGTCCGGTGTCCTACGCAAGCAAAACAGGCGGCGATACCCTAAACTGGGCTGTCGGAGATAAAGCCGGGCATAAAAAATGGGGCACAGGCACCGTTGTCAGCGTGAAAGGCGAAGGAGAAGGGACCGAACTCGATATTGCCTTCCCGAGCCCGATCGGTGTGAAACGCTTATTAGCGGCATTCGCGCCAATAGAAAAGCAGTAATTGAAGAGGAAAGGAAGAAGCAGATGGACAAAGAAACAGCGAAGCAGCGGGCAGAAGAACTGCGCCGCACCATCAACAAGTATAGCTATGAATATTACACCTTAGATGAACCGAGCGTCCCGGATGCCGAATACGACAGATTGATGCAGGAGCTGATTTCGATTGAGGAGGAGCATCCAGACCTCAGAACGCCTGATTCTCCTACGCAGCGTGTCGGCGGCGCTGTGCTTGATGCGTTTCAAAAAGTCACTCACGGCACGCCGATGCTCAGTCTGGGCAACGCGTTTAATGCTGACGATCTCCGCGACTTTGACCGCCGTGTGCGACAGGCCGTGGGTGATGATGTGGCGTATAATGTGGAGCTGAAGATAGACGGTCTTGCTGTTTCTCTCCGTTATGAAGACGGCTATTTTGTCAGAGGCGCGACAAGAGGCGACGGGACGACGGGAGAGGATATCACGGAAAATCTGAAGACGATCCGCACTATTCCGCTCAAAATGAAACGCAGCCTTTCGATAGAAGTGCGCGGCGAGGCGTATATGCCGAAGCGTTCGTTTGAAGCGCTCAATGAAGAACGGATCAAAAACGAGGAAGAACCGTTCGCAAATCCGCGCAATGCCGCTGCGGGATCACTCAGACAGCTCGATCCTAAAATTGCGGCGAAACGAAATCTCGATATCTTCGTCTACAGTATAGCGGAGCTTGACGAAATGGGTGTGGAGACACAAAGCCAAGGACTTGATTTTCTCGACGACATCGGCTTTAAAACGAACCAGGAACGGAAGAAATGCGGCAGCATAGAAGAAGTCATTGCGATGATTGATGAGCTTCAGGCGAAACGCGCCGATCTCCCGTATGAAATTGACGGCATCGTCATTAAAGTGGATTCCCTTGATCAGCAGGAGGAGCTTGGTTTTACGGCGAAAAGCCCGCGCTGGGCCATCGCGTATAAGTTTCCTGCAGAAGAAGTCGTGACAAAGCTTCTCGATATCGAATTAAATGTCGGAAGAACGGGTGTGATTACGCCGACCGCGATTCTTGAGCCGGTAAAAGTAGCCGGGACAACGGTCTCAAGAGCATCCCTTCATAACGAAGATTTAATTAGAGAGAAGGATATCCGGATTTTGGATAAGGTAGTCATCAAAAAAGCGGGCGATATCATTCCTGAAGTCGTGAACGTTCTCGTTGAACAGCGGACAGGGGAAGAAAAGGAATTCAGCATGCCGACAGAATGCCCTGAATGCGGCAGTGAACTCGTCCGGATTGAAGGAGAAGTGGCACTTCGCTGCATCAATCCTGAATGCCCTGCACAAATCAGAGAAGGGCTGATTCATTTTGTCTCCCGCAATGCCATGAACATTGACGGGCTTGGCGAACGAGTCATCACACAGCTGTTTCAGGAGAATCTCGTCAGAAATGTGGCAGATCTGTATAAGCTGACGAAAGAACAGGTGATTCAGCTCGAACGCATGGGCGAAAAATCAACTGAAAACCTGATCAGCTCTATACAGAAATCGAAGGAAAATTCATTAGAGCGCCTGTTATTCGGCCTCGGCATCCGCTTTATCGGCTCGAAGGCTGCAAAGACGCTCGCCATGCACTTTGAAAGCTTGGATAATCTGAAAAAAGCAACCATAGAGGAGCTTCTCGCAATAGATGAAATCGGTGAAAAAATGGCTGACGCAGTCATCACCTATTTCCATAAAGAAGAAATGCTCGAGCTTTTGGCAGAGCTTGAGGAGCTGGGCGTAAACACACTTTATAAAGGTCCGAAAAAAGTAAAAGCAGAGGACAGCGATTCCTATTTTGCAGGCAAAACCATCGTTCTGACAGGAAAGCTGGAAGAGCTGTCAAGAAACGAAGCGAAAGCGCAAATTGAAGCGCTCGGCGGAAAGATGACTGGAAGCGTCAGCAAAAACACAGACTTGGTGATCGCCGGAGAAGCGGCGGGAAGCAAGCTGACAAAAGCGCAAGAGCTGAACATTGAAGTGTGGAATGAAGAACAGTTAATGGGAGAGCTAAAGAAATAAGAGGAGTGTTTTCTATTGAAAAAGACGTTGGTAATGGCGGCAACGGCGGCAGTGTTAATGCTGTCTGCCTGTTCGTCAGGTTTTGGGGGGAAGAAGGAGGAGGAGATTACGCAAAAAACGGCGAAATCGTCAGAAAAAGCGATTATCCCGAAATACAATATCTCTGACTCCTATTACAAAATGGTGCTTCCGTTTAAGGCGGGGAAAGCACGCGGCCTGACAACGGAACAGCTGAATACAAGACTTGATATTGATGAGTTTGAAACGGGGCTGATGCGCCTTGCCCAGGACTCTTTCTCGACAGACGATTATCTGTTCCAAGAAGGACAATACTTAGATGAAGATACAGTATTAAGCTGGCTGGCTCGGAAAAAAACAGGCTCTGATCTGAAAAAAGCCCAAAAAGAAGATAAAAACTTTAAAAACGAGGGTCTGAACCCAGCACTCCCTAGCTCGGGTTCAACAGAAGAGAAAAACGAAAGCAGTCCGGTTTATTTAGCTTCTATGCTGGAACATGATTACTTAGTCAGAAAAGACAAGAATTCCATCCAGCTTGGCGGCGTTATGATCGGCTTGGCGTTAAATTCAGTGTATTACTACCGTGAAAAAACAGGCGACCCTCAAAAAGAAGTGGAGATTGACAACAGCACACTCCGTAAACAGGGAGAAAAAATCGCGCAGGAGGTCATTAACCGCCTTCGTAAAAAAGACAACCTGAAAAATGTGCCGATTACGATTGCGCTTTACAAACAGGCGTCCAAAACATCAATCGTTCCCGGCAATTTTATCGCCAAAACAGAAGTCAAAGCAGGCTCCTCTGATATCTCAAACTGGGACGATGTAAATGAAAAATACGTCTTCTATCCGGCCGATACGAGCACTGCAGAGAAATATCCTGATGATACTGAAGTCTTTAAACGGTTCAAAAACTCAATTGACAACTACTTCCCGAACTACACAGGTGTTGTCGGAACGGCCCTGTATGAAAACGATGAAATGAAGAAAATGAAAATTGAAATTCCGATGCAATTCTACGGAAAGAGTGAAGTCGTCGCGTTTACCCAGTTCTTAACGGGTGAAGTCATGGACTACTACTCAAAGAGCTCACTAGATCTCGAAGTGGATATTACATCCTCAGACGGACAGGAAGCAGTTATTCTCCGCGATGCTGGCGATAAAGAGCCGACTGTTCACATTTATGACTGATAAACATGCAAAACCCTTGTGCCAATTAAGGCTCGAGGGTTTTTTTGTGTTACAATTAACAGTATAAGGAAACCGCAATCGTTTCCGCTTCTGCCGAAACAAAAACCAAATGGGGGTATGTTGATGCTGGAAATCGTGTAAAAACAATAGAAGAAATCAAAGGCATAGAAAGGGAGATAAACGTGCATAAAGAAATCAAGAAAGTATTTCGTGAGGAGAAGGTTTTGGCAGAGGCTGCGGAGAGATACGGTTTTTCAAGAAATCAGGTGCGTTTTCTAGCTGATGCCGAAAACTATGTATATGAGTTTATAAAAGATAATGAACCTTATATTTTAAAGATTACCCATACAATTCGCAGATCGGCTGATTATATGATGGGTGAAATGGAATGGCTCCGTCATCTGGATGAAGGCGGGCTTTCAGTCGCAAAACCGATTTCGTCGCTAAACGGCACAGAGGTTGAAGAAGTCCCTGACGGAAGCGGCGGAGCATTTTTATTGCGAGCCTATGAGAAGGCGCCGGGGCACAAAGTGAACGAATCCGACTGGAATGAAACCCTATTTTTTGAGCTTGGCAGATACACAGGGAAAATGCACAGCTTGACAAAAAGCTACAAGCTCAACAATCCTGCTTTTAAAAGACAGGAGTGGGATGAAGAAGAGCAGCTGATGCTTAGAAAATACGTGCCGGAAGACCAGACTCAGGTGTTTCAGCAGGCGGATGAGCTAATGAATGAACTGCGCCAATTACCAAAAAGCAGGGACAGCTATGGCTTGGTTCATGCAGACCTCCACCATGGCAATTTTAACTGGGACCAAGGGAAAATCACAACATTTGATTTTGATGACATCGGCTACAATTGGTTTGTCAATGATATCAGCATTCTCCTCTATAATGTGCTGTGGTACCCGGTCGTTCCATATGAAAATAAAGCCGTATTTACAGAGGAATTTATGACGCACTTTATGAACGGATACAGAGAAGAAAATGATCTTGATGCTTCGTGGCTGAAAAGAATACCTGATTTTCTCCGCCTGCGTCACATGCTGATATACGGACTGCTGCATCAAATGTTTGATCTTAACTCAATAGGCGCAGAAGAAAAAGAAATGCTGGCCGGTTTCAGAAGGGATATAGAAAACCGCACGCCGATCACAGAATTTGATTTTTCTAAGCTCGTCTAGAACGAAAAAAGCCAATGGGATATAATGCCCCATTGGCTTTTATAATGTATCGCACTTCACGCCGACGACACCTTCAATGTCTTTTATATCATAGTAGACATCGGTCGTATATCTGTTTTTATGAACACGGACCTTGACTTCCATGATCGGAAATTCTTTTTCATGAAGGTCATCGATTCGGACTGAGTGTGTCTTAATGTTTCTTCTTTTCATTTCTTTTAAGATCTCTGTCATTTTGTCTTTATCAGAAAGTGACATTCTGATGCGGATGTCTTTTTCCTGCAGACGGTCTGGACCGATTTTTCTGACCGCCCACGGAAGAAATTCAACGCTGATCAGGATGAACAGAAGGCTGGCAAAGGCTTCTTTATAAAATCCCGCTCCGGTAGCAAGCCCGAGTCCTGCCGCACCCCAAATCATAGCCGATGTGGTTAAGCCGGAAATGACGTCGTTGCTTTTCCGCAAAATGACACCTGCGCCGATAAACCCGACGCCGGAGATGATTTGCGCCGGCAGACGCAGCGGGTCCATCATGATGCGGTAGTATTTAGGGAAATGATATGCCGCGTTAATACTGACGATCGTCAGCATGCATGAGCTGACGGCGATAACGATACAGGTTTTTAACCCGAGCGGCTTATTCTTCAGCTCGCGCTCCAGCCCGATGACCATGCCAATCAAAGTGGCAATGCCTAATTTTAATAAAATGTCAGGATCAATATACCAGCTCAACAGCAACTTCCCCCTTATCTATGGTGTTTTTAAATAAATATGATTTTCTCACAGTATTTATCGCAAAACAAGGGCACAAAAGCCACCAAGCAGCGCTTGATGGCTTTTTGATTATTTTTTGCGTTTTAACAGTTTTTCCATGACACCGAATAATCGGTAAGAGGCTTTTGCAGGCCGCTTTGTGATCATGCTGACGATAATGCCGGCAATCATACTGAGGATAAACCCAGGGATGATTTCGTACACGCCGGTTGATTTTGCCAGGCCGGTTGTAATCCAGATCAACACGGTCGCAGCCCCGACAATCATCGCAGCAAGCGCGCCCCATTCGTTCATCCGCTTCCAATACAGGCTGAGCAGAATCGCAGGCCCGAAAGCTGAACCGAAGCCGGCCCACGCGTATCCGACCAAATCAAGAATGGTGCTGCTCGGGTTCAAGGATAAGAGAACCGCAATAACGGCAATCACTAAGACGGACAGACGCCCGACCATTACTAGTTCTTTATCGGAAGCTTTTCGTCTGAAAAACGTCCGGTATAAATCCTCTGTTACAGCACTTGCTGTTACCAAGAGCTGTGAGGAGATGGAACTCATGATGGCAGCCAAAATAGCTGACAATAAGAAGCCGGTGATTAAAGGGTGGAACAAGATTTTAGAGAAGATAATGAATATCATCTCCGGATCTTTTACAGCAACTCCGAATTTATGGGCATAAGCAACACCGATTAAACCGGTCAGCACGGAACCGAGAACTGAAATAACCATCCAGCTCATGCCGATTCGGCGTGCAGGTTTTAAATCTTTAATGTTTTTAATAGCCATAAATCGGACGATAATATGAGGCTGGCCGTAGTAGCCCAAGCCCCAGGCTAAATAGGAAATAATGCTAATGACGCTCGCGCCTTTAAAGATATCCAATAGATTTGGGTTAACAGCGCTGATTTCATGGAAAGCAGGAGCAACGCCGCCCACATGGGTAAAAGCAACGATCGGCACAAGCACTAGTGCTGCAAACATGATCGCACCCTGTACAAAGTCAGTCAGACTGACAGCAAGGAAACCGCCAAACAGTGTATATAACACGACAACCGCGGTAGTCAGAAACAAGCCCAGTTTGTAATCCGCGCCAAAAGCAGATTCAAACAGCCGTCCGCCAGATACCATACCGGAAGAGGTATACAATGTGAAAAAGATCATGATAACCAAAGCAGATACGATTTTCAGCAGTGATGAAGAATGCTGGAATCGTTTATCAAAGAAATCAGGAATCGTAATCGCGTCATCCGCCGCTTCCGTATAAGCACGCAGCCTTGGAGCCAGCAGCAAGTAGTTTGAGTACGCCCCGATTGTAAGACCTAAAGCAAGCCATAAGGTTGACAGCCCTGTCGCAAACATCGCGCCGGGAACACCCATCAGCATCCATCCGCTCATATCCGCCGCTCCGGCAGACAAAGCAGTAACAAACGGCCCGAGACCTCTTCCTCCAAGCATGTAATCGTTAATATCAGTTGTTTTCTTAAATGCATACCAGCCAATTAACAGCATGGCAATAAAGTAAATTCCTAAAGAAATAATGATTTCAATACTCACGTTTTACCCTCTCTTCAATTCTAATAATTTTGCATCACCTCTCAAATTGATGGTGCCAGTTAAGCAGCCTGGCGCAAGTGCGACACAAAAGACATTCTTTTGCAGGTGCACTTGGTAACTTAACCTAACAAAGTATTCCCACCCATTCAAGCGATGAAACATAGACGGTCAGCGGGAAATATCGGGGCAAACCTAGAAGGGAATAAAGATTAAAACGCTTTCAAAAATAATTAAAGTAAAAATTTTCAGAAAAATATTTCGTTTCTCCTTCGCCTCTTTTTAGTATAAAATATATAGGGTATTGTCTCGAAAACACAGGCCCGCCCCAAGGCGTTTTGTTGCTTTAGAGGGCTTGTTTTTGATATGATCAGTATTATATGACTTAACGGAGAAATATGTGGAGGTGGATCATATGTCACGAATTTCAATAGAAGAAGTAAAGCACGTTGCGCATCTTGCGAGACTTGCGATTACTGAAGAAGAAGCAAAAATGTTCACTGAACAGCTTGACAGCATCATTTCATTTGCCGAGGAGCTGAATGAAGTCAACACAGACCATGTTGAGCCTACAACTCACGTGCTGAAAATGAAAAATGTCATGAGAGAAGATGAAGCGGGTAAAGGTCTTCCGGTTGAGGATGTCATGAAAAATGCGCCTGACCACAAAGACGGCTATATTCGTGTGCCATCAATTCTGGACTAAAGGAGGGACACAAGAATGTCATTATTTGATCACAAAATCACAGAATTAAAACAGCTCATACATAAAAAAGAGATTAAGATTTCTGACCTGGTCGATGAATCTTATAAACGCATTCAAGCGGTAGATGATAAGGTACAAGCCTTTTTGGCATTAGATGAAGAAAAAGCGCGCGCGTATGCGAAGGAGCTCGATGAGGCGGTTGACAGCCGTTCTGAGCATGGTCTTCTCTTCGGTATGCCGATCGGCGTAAAAGATAATATCGTAACAAAAGGGCTGCGCACGACTTGCTCCAGCAAAATTCTCGAAAACTTTGACCCGATTTACGACGCAACTGTCGTTCAGCGCCTTCAAGATGCTGAAGCGGTCACAATCGGAAAACTGAACATGGACGAATTCGCCATGGGGTCATCAACAGAAAACTCAGCTTACAAGCTGACGAAAAACCCTTGGAACTTAGATACGGTTCCCGGCGGTTCAAGCGGCGGTTCAGCGGCTGCGGTTGCTGCGGGAGAAGTTCCGTTTTCACTTGGATCTGACACAGGCGGTTCCATCCGCCAGCCGGCCTCTTTCTGCGGCGTTGTCGGATTAAAGCCTACATACGGACGCGTGTCCCGTTACGGATTGGTCGCATTTGCGTCTTCATTAGACCAAATTGGGCCGATTACACGTACGGTTGAGGACAACGCATTCTTGCTGCAAGCCATTTCAGGCGTTGATAAAATGGACTCTACAAGCGCAAATGTAGACGTTCCGGATTTTCTATCTTCATTAACTGGCGATATCAAAGGATTGAAAATCGCGGTTCCGAAAGAATATCTTGGCGAAGGCGTCGGCAAAGAAGCGAGAGAATCTGTTCTTGCAGCGCTCAAAGTTCTAGAAGGCCTTGGCGCTACATGGGAAGAAGTATCTCTTCCGCACAGTAAATACGCGCTTGCGACGTATTACCTGCTGTCTTCTTCTGAAGCGTCTGCCAACCTTGCACGTTTTGACGGCATCCGCTACGGATACCGCACGGACAATGCAGAAAACCTGATCGACCTTTACAAGCAAACGCGCGCTGAAGGCTTCGGAAATGAAGTGAAACGCCGTATCATGCTTGGAACATTCGCTTTAAGCTCAGGTTACTATGATGCGTACTACAAAAAGGCGCAAAAAGTGCGTACTTTGATTAAGAAAGACTTCGAAGACGTATTTGAGAAATATGATGTCATTGTTGGACCAACTACACCGACACCTGCGTTTAAAATCGGTGAAAACACGAAAGACCCGCTCACAATGTACGCTAACGATATCTTAACGATTCCGGTCAACCTTGCCGGTGTTCCGGGAATCAGCGTGCCATGCGGATTTGCTGACGGACTTCCGCTCGGCCTGCAAATCATCGGAAAACACTTTGACGAGAGTACTGTATACCGCGTCGCTCATGCATTCGAACAAGCGACAGACCATCATAAAGCAAAACCTGAACTGTAAGGGGTGAAATGAATTGAACTTTGAAACGGTAATCGGACTTGAAGTCCACGTTGAATTAAAAACAAATTCAAAAATTTTCTCAAGCTCTCCGACGCCATTCGGCGCGGAGGCGAATACACAGACAAGCGTCATCGACCTCGGGTATCCGGGTGTCCTGCCTGTACTAAACAAAGAAGCCGTGGAATTCGCAATGAAAGCGGCAATGGCGCTGAACTGTGAAATCGCGACGGATACAAAGTTTGACCGCAAAAACTATTTCTATCCGGACAACCCGAAAGCGTATCAGATTTCTCAATTTGATAAGCCGATCGGCGAAAACGGCTGGATCGAAATTGAAGTCGGCGGAAAAACGAAACGTATCGGCATCACACGTCTTCACCTTGAAGAAGATGCCGGAAAACTGACGCATACAGGCGACGGCTATTCTCTTGTTGACTTCAACCGCCAGGGAACGCCGCTTGTCGAGATCGTATCTGAGCCGGATATCCGCACGCCGGAAGAAGCATATGCGTATCTTGAAAAGCTGAAGTCCATCATCCAATATACAGGCGTGTCTGACTGTAAAATGGAAGAAGGCTCACTTCGCTGTGACGCCAATATCTCTCTTCGTCCGATCGGCCAAGAGGAATTCGGCACAAAAACGGAATTGAAAAACTTGAACTCCTTTGCGTTTGTTCAAAAAGGCCTTGAGCATGAAGAAAAACGCCAGGAGCAGGTTCTTCTGTCCGGCGGTGTGATCCAGCAGGAAACTCGCCGTTACGATGAAGCAACGAAGAAAACCATTCTTATGCGTGTCAAAGAGGGTTCTGACGATTATCGTTATTTCCCTGAGCCTGACCTTGTCGAGCTTTACATTGACGATGAATGGAAGCAGCGCGTAAAAGCGAGCATTCCTGAGCTTCCGGATGAACGCCGCAAGCGTTATATCGATGAGCTTGGCTTGCCTGCATATGATGCGATGGTTCTGACACTGACAAAAGAAATGGCAGACTTCTTCGAAGAAACAGTTCAAAAAGGCGCTGAAGCAAAACAAGCATCAAACTGGCTCATGGGTGAAGTGTCAGCTTATCTGAACGCTGAGCAAAAAGAGCTTTCTGATGTTGCGCTGACACCGGAAGGCCTTGCCGGCATGATTCAATTGATTGAAAAAGGAACAATTTCTTCTAAAATCGCGAAGAAAGTGTTCAAGGAATTAATTGAAAAAGGCGGCGACGCTGAGAAGATTGTAAAAGAAAAAGGCCTTGTGCAGATTTCTGATGAAGGCGTGCTTCTGAAGCTTGTCACAGAGGCGCTTGACAACAATCCTCAGTCGATTGAAGACTTTAAAAACGGGAAAGACCGCGCGATCGGCTTCCTTGTCGGACAAATTATGAAAGCGTCCAAAGGACAAGCCAACCCGCCGATGGTTAACAAAATCCTGCTTGAAGAAATCAAAAAACGCTAATGAAAAAGCAGCTCTCCTCATTGCAGAGGGAGCTGCTTTTTTTTGATCAAATAGAAATAAAGATAGAGATCAAAGCGCGAAGCTTTTCAACTTCTTCGAAATCACTTCCGGTCAAATTTGACAGCAGGCCTTTAATAATCGGCTTGCGCGGCTTTTCCTGTGACAGCTCTTCCTCGATCACATCGAGCGAAACGATGATGTCCTCAGGCAATGCGCTGTTTTCTTTCACTTTTTGAATGTCCTGAAGGATCTGGCCTTTATCCGCCGGCACCAGGCTGTAAATGTCTTTTGGCATGAGTGGATTCAGGCTGGAACGGCTTAGCCCCTGTACAAGATCATCCAGTCTCTCCATGATAAATTCAGATATGTTGTCTGCATCAATTTTGATTTCTTCATTAAATACCATCACATTCATATAGGAGTGCACAATGCCTCTTGCCATGATGGAGAGGTCTGAGAGGTAGTTCTCAGTTTCCTTGCCATAAGTCGCAAGCAAAGCGTTCCGATACAGTTTATCTGTCTCGGCTGTGACTTTGTAAAAGTATTGCTTCACTTCTTGGTTTTCCGGAATGATATTTTCAGTAAGCAACAGAACAATAAAATCCTTATGATCGCGAAAATCCTCAAACTGGGCGCTGATTTGCTTTTTCAGCACATCTTTAGGCGGCTGTCCGGCGAGATCCTCTTCTATTTGTTTCATTTTTTTCATAGACATGCCAATGTAATATTCACAGGCAGACAATAGCAGCGCTTCTTTTGATTTGAAATGCAGATAAAAAGCGCCTTTTGAGATGCCGCATTCACTGGCGATTTCCTGGATGGTCGTCGAAGCGTATCCTTTTTTCGCAAATAAACGAATGCTTGTTTTTATGATTCTCTCTTTTTTCTCATTCATGACGTGCTTCCCCTTAATCCTTGAAAAATTTAGAAAAATTTTCTGGTATATGAGTTGACGATGTTGCGTTATACCGTTTAGTATTATATAGAATGACCAGTCAGTCAATAAAAACAAAATGGAGGATATGATGAATCACGTTATTAATTTCGTTCTGAAAAACAAATTCGCCGTATGGCTGATGACGATTATTGTAACGGCAGCCGGCTTGTACGCGGGTATGAATATGAAGCAAGAATCCATTCCTGATGTAAACATGCCTTACCTGACAATCAGCACGACATATCCGGGAGCGACGCCTAGCCAAGTCGCTGATGAAGTAACGAAACCGGTTGAACAAGCGGTGCAGAACTTGGACGGCGTGAGCGTAGTTACGTCCACGTCCTATGAAAACGCATCGTCGGTTATGATTGAATATGATTATGAGAAAGATATGGACAAAGCGAAAACAGAAGCGGCTGAAGCATTAGAAAACGTCAGCCTGCCTGATGACGCGAAAGATCCTGAAATTTCCCGCTACAGCATGAATTCCTTCCCGATTCTGACGCTCAGCGTATCCAGCGATAAAGATAATCTTCAAGAGCTGACTAAAAAAGTGGAAGATGGCCTCGTACCGAAGCTTGAAGGAACAGAAGGAGTAGCTTCCGTCCAAGTGTCAGGCCAGCAGGTTGAAGAGGTTGAATTCTCTTTCAAAGAAGACAAAATGAAGGAATACAACCTTGATGAAGATACAGTCAAACAAGTGATTCAAGGTTCAGATGTGACAACTCCGCTTGGATTGTACACATTCGGCAAAGAAGAGAAATCAGTCGTCGTCAGCGGCGATATTGAAACCATTAAAGATTTGAAGAATATGAGAATTCCAACGGCATCTGCTTCTAGTGCAGGCAATAGCGCCGCAGCAGCACAAAGCGCACAAGCGGCTCAAAGCACGCAGGCGGCAGCACAGGCGCAGCAAAGTGTTAGCACAGACGTGCCGACGGTCAAGCTATCTGACATTGCAACGATTAAAGATGTCAAAAAAGCTGAATCAATTTCCCGTACAAATGGAAAAGACAGCATCGGCATCAACATCATCAAAGCAAACGATGCCAACACGGTAGAGGTTGCCGACAGTGTCAAAGATGAGCTGAAGCAATACAAAGAAGATCATAAAGGCTTCGAATACAGCGCAACCCTTGACATGGCAGAACCGATTACAGAATCAGTTGACACAATGTTAAGCAAAGCCATTTTCGGCGCTATCTTTGCGATTGTGATTATTCTCTTATTCTTAAGAGATATTAAATCAACATTAATTTCAATTGTTTCCATTCCGTTATCATTGCTGATCGCACTGCTTGTGCTGCAGCAGCTTGATATTACATTAAATATCATGACGCTCGGTGCAATGACCGTTGCCATCGGACGGGTTGTCGATGACTCCATCGTTGTTATCGAAAACATTTACCGCCGCATGAGACTGAAAGATGAACCGCTGCGCGGGAAAGCCTTGGTCCGTGAAGCAACGAAGGAAATGTTTAAACCGATCATGTCATCCACTATTGTGACAATCGCGGTATTCCTGCCGCTCGCATTGGTAGGCGGACAAATTGGTGAATTGTTTATTCCTTTCGCCTTAACGATTGTATTTGCGCTTGCCGCATCCCTGTTGATTTCGATCACGCTCGTGCCAATGCTCGCGCACAGCCTGTTCAAAAAATCATTAACGGGAGCGCCGGTAAAAGCGAAAGAACACAAACCTGGCAGACTTGCAAACATCTATAAAAAAGTATTGAACTGGGCGCTGAGCCACAAATGGATCACGTCTATCATCGCCGTTCTGATGCTGCTCGGAAGCTTGTTCCTTGTACCGTTAATCGGTGCCAGCTACCTTCCGTCAGCGGAAGAAAAAACGATGCAGATCACATACAGCCCTGAACCGGGTGAAACGAAAAAAGAAGCAGAAGATGAAGCTGAAAAAGCAGAAAAAGTCCTGCTTGACCGCAAGCATGTCGATACGGTTCAGTATTCATTAGGCTCTGGCAGCCCGCTTGCCGGAGGAGATTCAAACGGCGCATTGTTCTACATCAAATATGACAGCGACACGCCGGATTTTGATAAAGAAAAAGACAACGTGCTGAAAGAAATCAAAAAGCAGTCTGACCGCGGAGAATGGAAGTCACAGGACTTCAGCTCTTCAGGCAATAACAATGAATTGACATACTATGTGTATGGTGATTCAGAAAATGACATTAAAGACACTGTCAAAGACATTGAGAAGGTCATGAAGGATGAAAAGGATCTGAAGAACGTAAACTCAGGCCTTTCCAGCACATATGATGAGTATACATTTGTCGCTGACCAAGAAAAGCTGAGCAAACTCGGTTTAACAGCTTCGCAAATTTCTAAGGCCTTAATGTCAGAGACAGCACAGGACCCGCTCACAACCGTGAAAAAAGACGGCAAAGAGCTTGATGTGAACATTAAAACCGAAAAAGACGAGTATAAGAGTGTCAAAGATTTAGAGAACAAAAAGATCACATCAGCCACTGGCAAAGAAGTCAAAATTGGTGATGTGGCAAAAGTAAAAGAAGGCACAACATCTGATACGGTGTCTAAACGTGACGGAAAAGTGTATGCTGATGTCACTGGTGAGGTTGCATCAGATAACGTGACAGCTGTATCAGTTGATGTACAGAAGAAAATTGATAAGCTTGACATGCCTGACAACGTAACAATCGATACAGGCGGTGTTTCCGCAGATATCGCGGATTCCTTTACGAAGCTTGGATTAGCGATGCTAGCAGCGATTGCGATCGTCTACCTTGTGCTTGTGATTACATTCGGCGGAGCATTAGCGCCATTTGCGATTCTGTTCTCACTGCCGTTTACAATCATCGGTGCCCTGGTCGGACTTTACGTATCAGGTGAGACAATCAGTCTGAACGCGATGATCGGTATGCTGATGCTGATCGGTATCGTTGTTACAAACGCCATTGTCTTAATTGACCGCGTGATTCATAAGGAAGCGGAAGGACTGTCTACAAGAGAAGCGCTCTTAGAAGCCGGCTCCACACGACTCCGTCCGATCCTGATGACAGCCATCGCGACAATCGGCGCCTTGATTCCATTAGCTCTCGGCTTCGAAGGCGGAAGCCAGGTCATTTCAAAAGGACTCGGCGTAACGGTTATCGGCGGTTTAATCAGTTCGACGCTTCTGACGCTCTTGATCGTGCCAATTGTATACGAAGTATTGGCGAAGTTCCGCAAGAAAAAACCGGGAACAGAAGAAGAGTAAAAAACAAAAAGCCTCAGCTATGCTGGGGCTTTTCTGTGTTTCCTTCTGTAAGATTATGTACATTTTGTTGCGATTTTTTTAACTCATAGTATAATTAAAGGTTGTTAGTGTAAAAATGGATCGGATACTCTTAAGTAGGATGATGAGATAATGAAACGTGCACGCATAATATACAATCCGACTTCGGGACGGGAGGTTTTTAAAAAGCATCTTGCCCAGGTCCTGCAAAAATTTGAACAAGCCGGCTATGAAACCTCCACCCATGCCACAACATGTGCGGGAGACGCAACGCATGCTGCCAAGGAAGCGGCATTGCGTGAGTTTGACCTGATCATTGCGGCAGGCGGAGACGGAACGATCAACGAGGTCGTCAACGGGCTTGCTCCACTAGACAATCGTCCGACACTCGGCGTCATTCCAGTCGGCACAACAAATGACTTTGCCAGAGCGCTCGGCATTCCGCGAGAGGATATTTTAAAAGCGGCGGATACGGTGATTAACGGTGTTGCCCGCCCGATCGACATCGGACAGGTCAACGGCCAGTATTTTATCAATATCGCCGGCGGAGGCCGCCTGACGGAGCTGACGTACGACGTCCCAAGCAAACTCAAAACGATGCTCGGCCAGCTTGCTTATTATTTAAAGGGAATGGAAATGCTGCCTTCACTTCGTCCGACAGAAGTCGAGATTGAATATGACGGCAAGCTGTTTCAAGGTGAAATCATGCTGTTTTTGGTCACGCTGACAAATTCCGTCGGCGGGTTCGAAAAACTCGCGCCGGATTCCAGCCTGAATGACGGCATGTTTGATTTGATGATATTAAAGAAAGCAAACCTTGCTGAATTTATCAGAGTCGCATCAATGGCGCTCCGCGGCGAACACATCAACGATCAGCACATTATTTATACAAAAGCGAACCGCGTGAAAGTCAATGTATCAGAAAAGATGCAGCTGAACCTGGACGGCGAGTACGGCGGCATGCTGCCGGGCGAATTCGTGAATCTGTACCGACACATTCACGTCGTCATGCCGAAGGAGAAAGCGGAACAGCTGGATGACTAAAAACTTGGCTTTAATGAGCCAAGTTTTTCTTTCGCTTAAAACAAGAGGTGAACATACATGAAAATGAAACCCCCAGTAGAAAAAAATGAATACTACGACGTGACATTTGAAGATTTGACGCACGAAGGAGCGGGCGTCGCAAAGGTGCAGGGCTTCCCGATCTTCGTGCCGAACGCCCTGCCGGAAGAAAAAGCCCAAATCAAAGTCACACGTGTCAAAAAAGGCTTTGCCTTCGGCCGCCTGATTGAGCTGAAGGAAGAAAGCCCGCACAGGACCGACGCTCCATGCCCGATTTACAAGCAATGCGGCGGCTGCCAGCTTCAGCACATGACCTACGAAGGCCAGCTCTTGTTTAAACAAAAACAAGTCAAAGACGTCTTAGAACGGATCGGCAAGCTGGACCTGTCCAACGTCACCGTGCACCCGACACTCGGCATGCAAGACCCTTGGAACTACCGGAACAAAGCACAGGTGCCGGTAGGAGAACGGGAAGGCGGACTCGTCGCCGGATTCTATCAGCAAAGAAGCCATGACATCATCGACATGAGCGCCTGCCTGATCCAGCAATCCAAAAACGACGAAGCCGTCCAAGCCGTCAAAGACATTTGTGCCACATACGGTGTCAAAGCCTACAACGAAGAACGCCACAAAGGCTGGCTCCGCCACATCATGGTCAGATACGGCGTCGTGACGGGTGAAATGATGATCGTCTTCATCACAAGAACAAACGACTTCCCGCACAAAGCGAAGATCATTGAAGACATCACAGCGCAATTCCCGCACGTCAAATCCATCGTGCAAAACATCAACCCAAACAAAACAAATGTCATCTTTGGGAACGAAACAAACGTCATCTGGGGCGAAGAATACATCTACGACCTCATCGGAGACGTCAAATTCGCCATCTCCGCCAGATCGTTCTATCAGGTCAACCCAGAGCAGACAAAAGTGCTATACGACAAAGCGCTTGAGTACGCGGAGCTGAAAGGCGAAGAAACCGTCATCGACGCCTACTGCGGCATCGGAACGATTTCTCTCTTCCTGGCAAAGCAGGCGAAAAAAGTGTACGGAGTAGAGATTGTGCCGGAGGCAATTGAGGATGCCAAACGAAACGCCGAGCTCAACGGCATCACAAACGCTGAGTTCGCGGTCGGTGAAGCGGAAACCGTGATTCCAAAGTGGTATGAAGAAGGCATCACGGCCGATACACTAGTCGTCGACCCGCCAAGAAAAGGCTGCGACGAAGCACTCCTGCGGACGATTGTGGAGATGAAACCGAAGCGGGTGGTGTATGTGTCCTGTAATCCTGGGACGCTGGCGAGAGATTTACGGGTGCTTGAGGATGGCGGGTATGCGACACGCGAAGTGCAGCCTGTGGATATGTTTCCGCATACGAATCATGTGGAGTGTGTGGCGAAGCTAATATTGAAATAAACAGTGTCTTTTTTACAGGACACTGTCTTTTTTTATAAATTATTAAAAAATGAATGAAGTAAAGTATTGCTTTTTTTACCGATAAAAAATATAGGTTATTTGAATGTGATAAAATTAACAAATAAGTTTATCTAAAAGTATTTTAGTGTTAATGATCGTATAAATTCAAATGTATACTTATAAAAAGATAGTAAAAATGAAAAGGTGAAGGAAATGATAGTTTATGAAGCTACAAAGGAAGAGTTTCTAAGTGATGTGTTTGACGATAAATTGGTAACAAATATATGCAAAAACTACAATGACAAGATTGGCAAAATCAATGAGAGAGAGGTTAGATCCTGGGATAACTCTATGCAGTACATGTATAGGGTATTAAGTGATAGAGAAATTCCTAAGGACGCAGGAATTGCTATTGAGTTCAAAATACCCCATACTTCAAAGCGTATTGATTTTCTTATATCTGGGTCAGATAAAGATGGCCGTTCATCTGTTGTGATTGTAGAACTTAAACAATGGGAGAAAGTAGAGAAAATTGATGGTAAAGAGGCTATCGTTAAAACGTTTATAAATCAAGGTTTACGTGAGACAATCCACCCCTCTTATCAAGCTTGGTCTTATGCTGCATTAATTAAAGACTATAATGAAAATGCTCAAAAAGAAGATATCAATCTATATCCTTGTGCATACTTACATAACTACTTGAATCAGGGTACAGATGATCCGTTAACTGATTCAATATATGATTATTACATAAAAGAAGCACCTGTTTTTATCAAAGGTGATTCAGGCAAGCTTCGTGATTTCATTAAAAAGTATGTTAAGTATGGAGACAACAAAGAAATTCTATATACAATAGATAAAGGAAGAATAAGGCCTTCAAAGTCTCTTCAAGATGCGTTAAACAGTATGCTTCAAGGTAACCAAGAGTTTATGATGATTGATGATCAAAAAGTCGTTTATGAGGCTGCTTTACATTTAGCAAATGAAGCGTTACGTACAAACACAAAACAAGTCTTAGTTGTTGAAGGCGGCCCTGGTACAGGAAAGTCTGTTCTTGCAATAAATTTATTAGTAGAAGCAACAAATCGAAGTCTGGTAGCACAATATGTAACAAAAAATGCAGCTCCGAGAAATATATATGCTACTAAGTTAAAACAAAACTTTCGAAAAGGTCACATTGATAATTTATTTACAGGATCGGGCAGTTATATTAATGCTCCATCAGATGAATTTGATGTTTTGGTTGTTGATGAATCGCATCGATTAAATGAAAAATCGGGGTTATTTAATAACCTTGGGGAAAATCAAATTAAGGAAATAATAAATGCTTCCAAACTTTCTGTTTTTTTTATTGATGAACGTCAAAGAGTGACGTTAAAGGATATTGGGAGCATTGATACAATTCATAAATTCTCAAAAGAATTAGGTGCCAAGATTACAAATATGAAACTGGATTCACAGTTTCGTTGCAATGGTTCAGATGGTTATATAAGCTGGTTAGATGATGTTCTGCAAATTCGAGAAACTGCAAATTCTAATTATATTGGAACGAACTATGATTTTCGTATATATAAAAATCCAAATGAACTGCGTAAAGAGATAGAAAAGTTGAATAAAGTTAATAATAAATCTCGAATAGTTGCTGGTTACTGTTGGAACTGGGTGAAGGAAGGAAAAGCTAAAACAGAATTCCATGATATCGAGATTCCTGAATATCAATTCGGAATGAGTTGGAATTTAAATAACTCTGACACGTGGGCAATTGATGAAGATTCTGTTAATGAAATAGGTTGTATACACACATGCCAAGGTTTGGAATTTGATTATGTAGGTGTAATTATAGGTGATGATCTAGTATGCAGGGATGGAGTAGTATTGACCGATCATTCAAAGCGGGCAAAAACAGATACCTCCTTACGTGGTTTGAAGAAAATGTTAAAGCAAAATTCAGATGAAGCGGAGAAGCTTGCAGACGAAATTATCCGTAACACGTACAGAACATTGATGACTCGGGGACAGAAAGGCTGTTTTATTTATTGCATAGACAAAGAACTGGAAAATTACTTTTTAAAGAGGATGAAACAGATGCAAATGAATTATAAAGAGAATGAGTTTTTTAAGTCTTCATCAGTTGCTGAAGAAAAAGCACAATACAGGTATTAAATAAAATGATGCTATTAAAACAGACGCAGCCAAAAGCTGCGTCTTGTCCTTAACCAAGCGTTCCGTTTTCTGCAATCGTCATTTCCTTGTCAAAGATGGCTTTGTCTGCTAGGGAGTTCGTTGAATCGTTTGCAGCTTTGCTTGTCATGTTTCTGGATGCTACGTTTACTTCATTTCCTAAGGAAGAACTGATAAAGCTTACACCGATCAAAGCAACTACAGCGCACAACGTCAGTTTAAATTTCATACAAACAATCCCCTCTCTGAATTTGTTTGCGGGCATGAACCATCTTTTTGAAACAGATAACAGAATCATCCATCTGCCCAATTTCAGTATAAAACTTTGCGGCTAATAATGCCAACTCTTCCATATAAGGATATCCTTGGGATGTCTCTAATTTGTTGAAAACATTTAATAAAATGGACGCTTCTCCTTTTTTGACAAACAGCGCCTGTAATCCTTCAAACATAATTTTAAATAGGCCATCGTCGAATTTACATGCGAAGCGTACGCCTTTTCTGAAACAATCCATTGCTTGGTCTTGTTTATGTTGAAGAAAATAAATTAAGGCTAAATCGTGGTAAGCTTGTGTCAAGTTGTTGAAATTTGATTTTTTGAATTGGAGTATCGATTGCTCCATGTATTTTGCTGCTTTCGTCAATTCGCCCATTTTAAGATAACAATTTCCGATATTGAATAAAGCTTGGCCGTAAATTCGCTTGTTTTTGCTTTCAAGCAGCCGTGCGCCTTTTAGTGCCTGTTCGAGGTGAGGGAGCGCCTTTTCATGACTTTCTAGGTCATCGTAGTTTCCTGCGATCACAAAATGGCATTGTATGCGGCGGACTGAGTAAAGGTCGTGCGTTTTATAAATGTTATACGCCTGAGAAGAATAGTGCATGGATACATGGGTTTGTTTCATATGATAAAACACTTCAGCCATTTTAAAATAAAATTCTGCCCGCTCGATTTCATCTGAAATATAAGGAATTGTATTTTCCGCTTTTTGATAGAATGTAATGGCACTTAAGAAATTGCCCTCTTTGAATTCATACATTCCTTGAAAAAAGTAATAGTAGTATTCAACGAGCTTCTCCATCTTCCTGTTGCTGCCTTCAATTCTCTTTAAATATTCTGATAACTTCATTTGGTTTCCTTCAGATGGAATCACATAGTCAATCATAAGCTGATGGCGAAATGCAATGAGCTGATAGTAAATCAAGAGGTCTTGGTCTTCTTCCATGACGTCAATGTCCCGCTCAATCTCAGCTTTAAGCATTTCAGCGTCAGTCACATTAAACTTTTGAATATGCCGGTTCCACTCATTAATTTTCATCCCAACGTGCGGAGACGAAATCGTGCCCAAACTTCTCACCCTTCCTCTTCTCACTAATTATGTAAATTTTATCAATATTGAAATTTAATAGAAAGGGGTTGAGAGACCGCAAAAAAAATTTTCGGTGCAGTCCGCAAAAGGGAGTTTTGGTGTTTCGCTTTATATTTGGTTTTGTGAGGGTTAGTGGAAACTCAATTCGTAAAGTTAGGATTGCGGTTATTACGACTGAGCAGTTTCGTCATACTCTTTTAGCAGTTTTTCTGTCTTATGCATTTCTTTGAGCATAGGATTCATGTAGTCGTTAGCTGATTCTAGATATGCTGTCAGAGTATCTAGTTTATTTCTAACTTTAGAGAGGTCTTTTTCGAATTGTTCCTCTGTTGAATGTTGGATAAATTCTTTTGCCTCTTCGTATCTTTTTAATATGTTTTTCACCATTGGAGTTGGACTCTTTTGATTGTTTGTTTTTATTGATGTGATTGTTAAATTAATTTGTTTTATTAATTCTCTTCTTACTGTCAAAACGTTGCTCCTTATATTCAATATTGTAAGAGACAAAAATCCCCTTGAGATTAAGGGGATCATAAAAAATATTTATTAACCTAATGAATCTTTGTAATTTTTGAACAGAGTTACAGTTAAATCATCGATTTCTGAAAAATGCCATTCAAATGAAGTCATTAGTTTGTGAATATTCATTAAGTTATTATCAATCGAATCGGGGTTATTATAATCTACAGTTTTGCTTTCTTCTAAAAGTTTATCTAACGATTCAATTAATTTTTTGAAGTCATGTAAATTTTCGTGTTGTTCTTTCAATTCCTCTTTAGAAATTATTTCACCTCCAACATGATTATTTAAATTTTCCAAGTGAGTTAAAATTGTTTTTAATTTTTCTATCATATGTTCTCATCTCCAGTTTTTTATTGTTCTGCCTGTTGCTTTCTTGGTTTTATCGATATTAAGGGTCCCGTCTAGATTAAGAACGTACTTTACCTTCCCTTTTTTATCTATAACTTCAAGATGGTCCTTATGCATACCATCTAGATAAATCCCAAAACCCTTTTTTAGATATTCATTATCAATTTTTTTAGTGAGTTTATAAATTGACTGACCATCATATTTAATTTTTGTTTTTGTAACAGAGTCTTTAATTAAAGTTCCAAATTCCATTTCAGTAAAGAACGTTTCCATGTTAGCTACTGGTTTGATATTACCTGTATAATTACCAGAATTAGATGTTTCAGATTTCACGTGAAGATTACTTTTTTCTTCAATTGCCTTTTTGAGTAATGATGTATTCTTTACGTTATGTGTATTTTCTATATCTTGAGCAATGCCGGCCAAAGCTAGTTGTTTTTTATCTGTTATAAGTGAACTGAAGAAATCGTTTGTTTTTTTGACCCCTGTCTTCACATGAGTTGCTACTGTTCCACCTTCAACCACTTTACCTACCTTAGAAAGCTTGGTAGTCGTTTGCACTGCGGCACCTGCACCTTTTGGACCAACGAGATTTCCTATTGCATAACTGATATAATGCCCTTTTTCGTAAGCATCGCCATTTACCATTTTATCATTCCATGAGTCGGCGAGGTTTGTCCAGATGATTTTTGAATAAGAAGGTACGCTCAAAACTGTTGTAATTGTTTTTGTCAGTTTAAGTTCGGTAGGGAGCTGCGAAAATTCCCATGTGCCCACAACCAAGTCTTTGACGCCATATATCGTATCGTCAATCACATCGTCAATTCCATCATTAACTCCATCGACGAAATCAATTACTGTCTTACCGGCATTGATCACACTTTCACCGACAGTCTTCAGCTGTTTTGCTTGTTCCAGCTGCACTACATACTGTAACTGTGCAGGCTCAAGGTTCTCATACCCAATCTTCTTCGCAATTTCTAAATACTCATCCGGGTCTGAGACACCACTCGCAAGCTTTTTCTTTAAGTCTTTGATCTCTCGTTCCTTCGCTTCCTCTTTCTTAATCTTCAAGTAAGCATTCGTCCGCTTTTCAATATCGCCTTTTTTCTTATGTATGTCACTCTCACGATACGCCTTGGCGTTGTAGTGGATAGGTGTGGCGTTTTTGCCTTTGCCCGTTGCCTCTTGGAGCTTTTGGAAGTCGGACTTGATGAATTGTTCGTTTGGTTCTGACAGGGCGTATTCTGTATTCAGGTCTTCGTCTAAGGCGTTCAATTTTTCCAGTGTTTTTTTGCGTTTGTCGTTGGCATCGGCCAGCTCGTCTTTGAAGGTTTCTGTTGAAAACAGGTCGAGCGGGAGGATGTCGTTGATATCGTTCAGTATGTCTTTCATGGCTTTTTTCTGTTCGGACATGATGGATTTCGATTTTTTGTGGGCGTTTGCCAGCTCATGTTCCAGAAAGGATTCTTCGATGTATGCGTCAGAGAGGGCTTTATCCTCAACGGCTCCGGCGATGCTGTTGAAAAATGCGATTTTCATGTCGATGTAGTCGATCCATTGGTCGGTGACGCCGACGTGGTCGTGATAGAAGGCTTTGATGTTGCTGGCGCCTTTTCCTGAGAATTCGCTGTCACTGAGATCAGCGACGCTTTTTAAGGCTTTTCTCAAATTGACCATTTGCGTTCTTAGTTCTTTATACTCTTTCGCGCGGTCTGTTGCTTCAGAAAGCAGTGTTTTGGCTTCAAGTACTTTCATGACCATTTCCCTTCTTTTTTACACTCAATATCAAAATTTTACCACGGAGCAGAATAAGGGTGGGGGTGAGAACGTGTTTTGGTGGAAAAATGAGTCATTCGGCATGTGTCTAAGTGCGCAGTTTTGATATGATGATGATAGATCAATAAAAAGGGGAAGAGCTCATTTGGATAAAGATTTCTTAATCATAAAGATCAAGGATATTCAAAAAGGCGACACGCTAACGAACCGTGCCTGCGGGAACTGGGATATGAAATTGTCCAGGGCAAAGGAATGTAAACGGGCAATTGTTATTCGGAGCGGTGTAATTTTAAATGTTTACAAGATCGTTGATTCGTGGGAATCTGATGAACCCGCCAAGATCACTAAAACGAATAATAGAGTCCGGTTTCAATTGGCAGAGTGCCGTGACTATTCTTATTTGATTGGCAGTACGCTGAAAACGAAAACGCAAAATCCGGTTTCAAGTCTATCTTTAGAAACCTTAATGGAACTAGTAAAATAAAAGGAGCCTAGCATGTATCTCTATAAAGTAAACAAACAAAATCAGATAGAAGATATTCGCCAGAAACCGTTTAAAAAAGAGAAAGAGATTCAGGATTTATGTGAAACCAATCTTCGGAAGATGCTAGGTCTCAGGTTTGTAAAATCTGAATTTAGGATCAGTAATTTTCGCATTGATACGCTAGCGTTTGATGATGAGACGAATGCTTTCGTGATTATTGAGTATAAAAATACGAAGAACTTTAGTGTTGTTGACCAAGGCTATGCTTATTTAGCGGCGATGCTTAATCATAAAGCTGATTTTATTCTTGAATACAATGAGAATCATGATCGTCCTTTAAAGCGGGATGATGTGGACTGGTCGCAGTCTAAGGTCATTTTTATTTCACCTGTTTTTACGGTGTATCAAAAGCAATCCATTCATTTTAAAGATCTTCCAATTGAATTGTGGGAGATTAAAAGATATGAAAATGATCTGATTCATATGAATCAAATGAAAGCTGAGGGCGTATCCGAGTCGATTAAGACCATTTCGCGGCAAAGTGAGACCATTCAAGAGGTCAGTAAAGAAATTAAAGTGTTTTCTGAAGAGGATCACCTTGCAGATAAGCCGTTTGACATCATAGAGCTTTATCAGCAGCTAAAGGAATTCATTTTAAACTTGGACGATCATATTTCAATCAAACCGACGAAGATTTATATTGCGTTTACGTCAAATAAGCGAAACTTCGTGGATATTTCTCTTTTAAAAAGCGGACTTAAGGTGTGGGTGAATATGAAAAAGGGAGAATTGCAGGATCCTGAAGAGAGAATGCGGGATGTCTCTGAGACCGGCCACTGGGGAAATGGCGACTATGAGATTTTCATAAAGGACGACGAACACATTGAATATATCACGGGATTGATCAAACAATCCTACGAGAAAAATAAGTGAGAACTTCTATTGAGAAGTTCTTTTTTTATTGGGTTACAAGGGAAATGTGCAGAGCACGTTGAAAACGATATAGAGTTTTTAACCATATAATGGGAGTTGTTTATATGAAAAAGCGTTATATACTATTAGGCTTGCTCGCAAGTGTTTTTATGTTGATTGCATATATTTACTCTCAAAATAAGAATACGTATCCTGTCAAAGCTTCCGCCATCCATCCTGAAGAAGACCGCATCTTTTTTATTTACTCCAATCCCTTCATGAAAGAAAGTACGCTGCTCTCAACCTCAACAGGCGAAAGATTTAATAGGCGCACGTTCAAGGTGGCGGATGTGCCGTACATTCAAACAAAATCTTACGCATCAACAGACATTGTATTATTAGCGGAACACGAGTCTTTTTATTACACGCTGGAGAAGGATGCCATAAAAAAGCATCCGCTACCAAATCCATTTTCGTTCTGGTATGAGGGGAAGGATTTTTCTTTTCATACATACGACTTGAAATTCCCTTATATGGAGGGGAAGTTTAAGGGGAATCAACTGTATGTTGTTGCCCAGGAAGAGCATAAAAAGGGCATTGGCGGATATGTGGGTGTGTTTGATATTCGATCTAAGAAGAAGCTTTATCAGTTTGATTTGCCTGAGGAACAAGTGAAGGTTCAGGATTTTGTGGTGGTGTACGATCGGTGAAAACGTATAGGAAATAAGTGACACGGGACCCTTCCATGGGGTCCTTTTTAGCGGAGAAAAACAAATTGACAGGATGAAAAAACAATTTCTTCCTGTTGTCTTGTTTTCAAAATTTGGGATTGATAGAATATGACATATCTTACAGAGAGGGAGGGAAGCGAGTGAAGCAAGCGATACCATCTTCGCGTGTTGGTGTTAAGATTAATGAATGGTACAAGATGATTCGACAGTTCAGTGTTCCGGATGCTGAGGTTCTGAAAGCGGAAGTGGAGCAGGACATTCAGCAGATGGAAGAGGATCAGGATTTGCTGATCTATTATTCTCTGATGTGTTTTCGGCACCAGCTGATGCTGGATTATTTGGAGCCGGGACAAACATACGGGAATCGCCCTACAGTGACAGAGCTTTTAGAAACGATTGAAGCCCCTCAGAAAAAACTCACAGGTCTTTTGAAATACTACTCTTTGTTTTTCCGCGGCATGTATGAATTTGATCAGAAAGAATATGTTGAAGCGATTGGATATTACCGTGAGGCGGAGAAGGAGCTTCCGTTTGTAACAGATGAAATCGAGAAAGCGGAATTTCATTTTAAGGTGGCAGAAGCATACTACAATATGAAACAAACTCATGTGTCGATGCATCATATCCTTCAAGCCTTAGACATTTATCAAGATCATCCGTTATACAGCATGAGAAGAATACAAAGCATGTTTATCGTAGCGGGAAATTATGATGACTTCAGATGTTATGATAAAGCGCTCCCGCATTTAAGAAAGGCGCTGGAGCTGGCAATGGACATTCAAAACGACAGGTTCATTGGCATCTCTTTATTGAACATCGCCAACAGTTATGACAGGTCAGGAAGATATGATTTGGCAATTGAGCACTTCCAAAAAGCGGCGAAAGTAAGCAGAGAAACGGTCCCTGACTTGCTGCCGAAAGTCTTGTTTGGGTTAAGCTGGACATTATGTAAAGCTGGACAAAAACAGCAGGCGTTTCAGTTTATAGATGAAGGTTTAGAACATATCAAAAAATATCCAAATACGCTTCACCATAAATACTATAAAGAATTGTATACGTTCTTACAGGCGGTGTACAAAGATGTTATGGATGAAGACAGGATTCATGATGTATTGAGCTGCTTTAAAGAAAAGAATCTGCACGCCTATGTGGAAGCATGTGCCCAAAGTGCGGCATCTGTATTTGAAAGCCGCTGTCATTTTGAAGATGCTGCTGTGCTTTACCGAAAAGTGCTGCAAGCGCAAAAGGATATTCAAAAAGGGGAGTGTCTATATGAATATTAAGAAAAAAGTGATGGTATGTCTTGGTGTAACACTTATATTTGGCGGCAGCCTGTCTTTTCCTTTCTTGACAAACTCCGGCGGTGTTAAGGAATCAACGGATCGAAACACGACGTATATCGATCATTCTCCTCACAATGACATGACTGATCAGGATAAGAAAGCCCTTAGCTAGGGCTTTTTTTCTTGCTTTATTGGAAGTTTGTGTCGTCTCGTACTTTTAAACTATCGCATTCCTTCTATTTCTAACGCAAGACACTCGAAACAACCAAAGCATTTGAGGTATAATGGTTAAAGTGAATAACAGTATTTAGATTGATATATATGAAAGAGAGTGGAACATCATGGGCCGTAAGTGGAACAATATTAAAGAGAAGAAGGCGTCTAAGGACGCAAATACGAGTCGGGTTTACGCAAAGTTTGGCCGTGAGATTTATGTGGCGGCTAAGCAGGGCGAGCCTGATCCGGAATCCAATCAGGCGCTGAAGGTTGTGCTTGAGCGCGCGAAGACTTACAGCGTGCCGAAAAATATCATTGAACGTGCGATCGAGAAGGCGAAGGGCGGAGCGGAAGAAAATTATGATGAGCTTCGTTATGAGGGCTTCGGGCCGAACGGATCAATGATTATCGTTGATGCGCTGACGAATAATGTGAACCGTACGGCGCCGGAAGTGCGTGCGGCGTTCGGAAAAAATGGCGGAAACATGGGTGTGAGCGGATCTGTTGCTTACATGTTTGACGCAACGGCTGTTATTGGTGTGGAAGGCAAAACGGCTGATGAAGCGCTTGAAATTCTCATGGAAGCGGATGTGGATGTCCGTGATATTTTAGAAGAGGATGACAGCGTGATCGTCTATGCGGAGCCGGATCAATTCCATGCAGTGCAGGAGGCATTTAAAAACGCGGGCGTTGAGGAATTTACGGTAGCGGAGCTGACCATGCTTGCGCAAAGTGAAGTGACACTTCCTGAGGACGCGAAAGAACAGTTCGAAAAGCTGATTGACGCGTTAGAGGACTTGGAAGACGTTCAGCAGGTGTATCATAACGTAGATCTTGGTGAATAAAAAAGGAGCAGACTGTCATGGTCTGCTTTTTTTATTGTCCGGGAAATTGTTTTATCCGTTTATAGGCAGGTGTCTATACGATCTGTAAGCTCTTCTCATACGCTGGACTGTAACCTATGTGAAGGAGAGATTGGATATGACTGATACAAGACACTTCTGCTGCGGACCCGGTTTTGGTGCTTACCCAGGCTATGGTGCAGGCGATCCGGGATTCGGCATGTACGGAGGCGCGGGCTATCCGGGCCATGGCATGTATACGGGGATGGGCCAACCAGGTTATGGAGGCGCGGGTTATCCGGGCCATGGCATGTATACAGGGATGGGCCAACCAGGTTATGGAGGCGCAGGCTACCCGGGTTATGGCATGTCTGGAGGATTCGGCGGCTACCCAAGCGGAGGCTATCCGAGCTCAATGAGTGATCCGAGCTACGGAATGCACTATGATAATGATGGACATCACCACCATTACCCTGATGGAAATTACGGACACCATCAGGATGGAAATTACGGACACCATCAGGATGGAAATTATGGCCATCATGAGGACGGAAATTACGGGCATCATCATGATGGTAACTACGGGCACCATCACCACCAAATGGGGCACTGGGGAAAAGACGGCCATAAATAAAAAGCGTGGAGAACGGACACTCTTGCTGATCAAGGGTGTTTTTTTGTTTTTCTTGACTGTTCAGTCTAGAAAAGGTAATATCTTCTTGCAGGAGGTGATATTCGTTTGGGTAGGAATAAAGAATTCGATACCGCGCTTGTTTTACGCAGAGCGATAGAGGTTTTTGGAGAGTATGGCTACGAAGGCACGTCGCTGCAAGAGCTGCTTTCTCATTTAGGCATTGCGCGCCAGAGTTTGTACGATACGTATGGAACGAAGCGGGATCTGTTTTTGTCCGCTGTGAAAACGTATCTTGAGGGAAAAAACGCGGCTGTTGTGGAAAGGCTTGAGGCACCGGGCTCTGTCAAGGAAGCCATTCGTGATATTTTTCAGGAGGGTGTGAATGTCCTGAAAGATCCTGAACGTTCAAAGGCGTGTTTTATCATCAACAGCGCTATTGAACAAATCCCGCATGATTCGGACCTTGCCCAGTACTTTGAAGGGCAGACGAAACAGCTTGAGACGGCCTTTTATCAGGCGCTGAGAAGGGCACAGGCTGAAGGAGAATTGAAGGAACATCTTGATATATCGGCGCTTGCCCGTTATTTAAACCAGAGCCGGCTGTCTCTGACGTTTATCGCTAAGGTTTCTGCTGATTTTAACCAGCTTCAGGATTATGTTGAAGTGAGTTTATCTGTACTTGATTAACTTTTTTTGATAAAGGGTGCTTTGCCCTTTGATGCAGTTTTCGGACTGAATGGTCTAAAATAAACGAGGTGATGATCCATGATGATGACGGAATACGAAAAAGCATGTGACACACTGAATCAATTTATGCAATATATGCTTGAAAAGGATATGGAGCGCTGGACAGAGCTGTGGGATGAACATGCCGTATTGGAGATTCCCTATGCGCCAGAGGGATTTCCGGAAAGAATTGAAGGGAAGGCGGCCATTTACGATTATATTAAGGATTTTCCTGATAACATTCATATTTCTGCTTTTACTGCTCCGACAGTGTATCGCTCGGCTGATACAAACACGATCATTGCGGAGTTTCAATGTGAAGGCTATTCGATCGCGACTGGGCTGCCTTACCGGCAAACCTATATCAGTGTGATTGAAACGAAGGACGGCAGCATTTTGCATTATAAGGATTATTGGAATCCGCTTGTCGTAAATGAGACGTTTGAAGAAACATTTGTACAAACAGAGGAGGATGAAAAATGATGAGTCACGATCAGATTCTGATTACGGGAGGAACCGGCACAACAGGGAGCCGGATTGCTAAACGGTTAATTGAGCAGGGTTACAGCGTTCGCATCGCGAGCAGGAAAAAGGGCGAGATTAGCAATGCGGAGTATGTATATTTTGATTGGAAGGATGAGTCCAGCTTTACGCCTGCATTGGAGCGGGTGAAACGGATTTACCTCGTTGCGCCGGTTGGTGTGTTTGATCCGTCTCCTTATGTGCTTCCCTTTTTAAAGGAAGCACAGCGGCTCGGTGCTGAACGTGTGGTGATGCTCAGCGCGTCCGCTGTTTCTGAGGATGGTCCTGTGTTTGGGGCATTGCATCGTGCAGTACGCGGGTTTCCGGAATGGGCGGTGCTGCGGCCGTCATACTTCATGCAAAACTTCATCAATGTCCAGCATCGCATGTCCATTCAAACTGAAGGGCAAATCATCGCGGCGGCGGGTGAAGGGAAACTTGGTTTTATTGATGCTGATGATATTGCGGAAACAGGAGTGCGTGCTTTGATTGACAGTGTGCCTCATAATACTCATCATATTCTGACGGGACCTGAGGCGCTGAGCTACGATGAAGCGGCGGAGATCATCGGAGCCGCGGCGGGACGTCCGGCGGTGACGCATGTCAGCATTTCTTCTTCCGAACTGCAAAACAGGATGGAAACAGCAGGTTTGCCTGCGGATTACGCCCGTTTTATGGCGGAATTAGAAGAAGCGATCCGCCATGGTGCCGAACACCGGGTGACGGATACAGTGAAGCGTGTCACGGGAAAAGAGCCCCGCTCGCTGGATGAGTTTGCGGCTGATCACGCTTCGTACTGGACGCGCTGATCTCATTTTGGACTGAATAGTCCAGAAAGACCTTCGGCTCTGCCGAAGGTCTTCTTTTTATCTATTGAGTTTAAAAAGGCTGGCCGCGTTTTCGGTGCCGATTTTGAATCGGTCTGTTTCACTGATTGGACACTGGTCAAACCAGGAAGAGATTTCTTCCATCGTTTCATACGGATAGTCCACCGAGAATAAGATGCGGTCAGAGCCGACCTCTAACAATGTATCAATTAATGCCTGTGTTCTGAATACGCCGCTTGTTGTGAGATAAAAGTGTTTGCGGAGATATTCAGTCGGCGCTTTTTTATGGTTTCCGTGGGTCTCAGGGCGCTGATGGCGCAGTCTGTGCTCGACGCGCGGCAGCGTAAACGGCAGACCCTCGCCTAAGTGTCCGAGAATTACGGTCAAATCAGGGTATTCGTCAAACAGGCCGCTCAGAATCAGGCGGATGGCGTGTGTTGCTGTTTCAACCCCAAAGCCCCACGCTGAGCCGAGGAGGCCTTCGTAGCCTTCATAGATACGCTGCTGATTTGGCAGCGGGATACGCGGATGCAGATAGACGGGAACCTGAAGCTGTGCAGCTTTCTCCCAGAAAGGGCGTACCTGTGGCTCGTCTAAATATTGAGCGGTATTTTCGTCCCCGATATTACTGTAGCCGTTGACCAAGGCGCCGACAAAACCGAGTTCGTTTACTGCCCGCTCCAGCTCCTTCGCGGCTTCTTCAGGATCTTGAAGCGGAACCGCCGCAAATGCTTTAAAACGGTCTGGATGTGTGGAAACGAAGAATTCCGCAGCGTGATCGTTCATTTGCTTTGCGAGTTTCACAGCTCTGTCAGGATCGGTGATTCCTTCAATCCCCGGCTGGGTTAATGAGAGAATCGACGTTTGGATGCCGTTTTTATCCATGTCTTCAATCCGTTTTTCGAATTCCTGCAATCGTTTTTGGACAGCGCTGAAATATTCATCGTCAGTAAAATTGTGACTTCCCGTTGCCGGAAAATCAGGAGATTCCCAGTGCTCTTCTAATGCGATTTTTCCATTCATGTCAAAGGCTCCTCTCTTTATCATGGCTGGTGTAGATCAGATGGAGTGCACTCATTTTACGTCACGAAGCTTCGTTTCAACAGGTAATGAACATCGTGTTTATTACTTTACATCATGTACAAGATGTAAGTTCATGGTACAGTAGATTTTGGGAAAAGGTCAATAAACAGAGAACGTGCAAACGTTTAGAAGAAGACATCAGCTGATGATTTGTCCAGAAGAAAATAAAAGTTAGACAAGGAGGTAAAAAATGTCTAAAAAGTATAAAGTAGATCCGAGAGTCAAAAGAACAAACAAATATCTAAGAGACGCTTTGATCGCACTGCTGAAAGAAAAAGAAGCCAATTCGATTACGATTCAGGAAATTACTGAAAAAGCGGATCTGACCCGCGGCACTTTTTATTTGCACTATCGGGATAAACAGGATTTTCTGTTTCAAAGCATGACGGAGGTTCTCGATGATTTAATCCGGCAGGTTAAGCCTGAGACGCCGGTGGAGCCGGTCAGTATGGATGAGGATCATCCGCCTGTTTCATTTGTGAGGCTCTTTGAGTACATCCATGAACACGCCGAGTACTTTCAAGTGATGCTGAGTGACAGAGGGCTTCCTCAATTCAGAAGTCTGATGGCGGAATTCGTTCAGAAACGAATTTACGAGGAATTGCTTTCATCCATTGAAGAATCTGAGAAACAGCTTCAAATTCCGAAAGAGATACTGGTCAGCTATATCACCTCCGCGCATATCGGGGTGATTTGTTCCTGGCTGGAGAGCGGCATGAAGTACAGTCCTTTCTTTATGGCGAATCAATTAACACGTTTAACGCTTTTGGGACCTCTCCGAATCGCAGGTATAGAAAAACAAATCAAGCTTCCTTATTAAGATTTTTGTCATAATGACGCTTCCTGCCTCATACCTATTAAGGTCATTGTTTTTGAGAAAGGAGGAGCCAGAATGAAGGATATGCAGCCGTTTACACCTGTTAAATCATACACGCCCTTTCACAGCCGTTTTGATCCCTGTCCGCCCATAGGGAAGAAATATTACAGAACGCCGCCTAACCTCTATATGACCTTTCAGCCTGAGCATATGGAGCAGTTTTCACCGATGGAGGCTTTAAGGAAAGGCACCCTTTGGAAGGATCTCTATGATTTTTATGAAAATCCTTATCGAGGGGGAGACACACATGACAAAAAAGGTTGATGCGGAATATTACCGCCAGCTTGAGCAGATTCAAGCAGCAGATTTTGTGCTTGTTGAGCTGAGTCTGTATTTAGATACACATCCTGATGATGAAGACGCGCTGAAGCAATTTAATCAATATTCCGGTTATTCGAGGCACTTAAAAAGACAGTTCGAATCATCTTACGGACCGCTTTTGCAGTACGGCAACAGTCCCGCGGGTGAGGATTGGGATTGGAATCGAGGGCCATGGCCGTGGCAAGTATAAGGAGGAATGCTTGAATGTGGGTGTATGAAAAGAAGCTGCAATATCCCGTCAAGGTCAGTACGTGCAATCCGACGCTGGCGAAGTATTTGATTGAGCAATATGGCGGAGCGGACGGCGAGCTGGCCGCGGCTCTCCGGTATTTGAACCAGCGTTATACCATTCCTGATAAGGTCATCGGCCTTTTAACAGATATCGGCACGGAGGAGTTTGCTCATCTGGAAATGATTGCGACGATGGTGTATAAGCTGACGAAAGATGCGACGCCGGAGCAGCTGCGTGAAGCCGGGCTTGGCGATCATTACGCGAATCATGACGGCGCGCTTTTTTATCACAATGCGGCGGGGGTGCCTTTTACGGCAAGCTATATTCAGGCGAAAGGCGATCCGATTGCGGATTTGTATGAAGATATCGCAGCAGAAGAAAAAGCGCGGGCGACGTATCAGTGGCTGATTGATATTTCGGATGATCCTGATTTGAACGATTCTCTGCGGTTTTTGCGTGAACGTGAAATTGTGCATTCTATGCGCTTCAGGGAAGCGGTTGAGATTTTAAAAGAAGAACGGGATAAGAAGAAACTCTTTTAACAGGCAGCGGGGGCTCCCTTCATGCGTCCTTTTACATACAGACAAAATATTCTGTTTTTTTGTCGTTTGCTTGCATTATAATGAAGGTATGCATGTAAGTTTAGTTTTGATCGGGGGGCCTTTATGACATCTTTTAAGATTACGAAAGAAACTGTCGCAAATGATTTTTACGCCGGCCTGGCAGATCGTGAGGATGCAGAGCAAATAACGGGACTGCTCGTCCGTACGGCTGAATGGCTGCGGGACCAGGGCTCTGACCAATGGAGCGGGCTGCTGGAGGGGCATGACTCACATGATATTGTTGGCTCAATTGAAAGCGGACACGTGTTTGTGTTCCAGAAAGATCAAGAGCTGGCTGGTGTAGTGATGCTTCTGCCTGAGCCGAGCGAGTGGGACAGAACGCTTTGGGGAGACGAGGGACACGAAGAGTCCATTTATTTGCATCGTCTGGCGGTCAGCCGCCGGTTTGCGGGGAATGGGCTTGGGGCCGAGATTCTCACATGGACGGAGACAGGTGTTGAGTATCCGGGGAAGAAGCGGATCCGTCTTGATTGTGTTGCTGATAACGACGCCTTGCATTCCTTCTACCGGAGAATGGGATATGAATTCAAGGGATCAGATGCCTCGGGGTTTCATTTGTTTGAGAAAGAACTGAACAAGTCAGAATAAGCGTCCTTTTTAGGGGGCTTTTTTGCTTTTTTGAAAAGGGAGGACAGGGCGGATGATCTTTTTTTATGTGATGGCCATTGCGACGGCTTGTATTTCCGCTTGTGTCTCCATTTTTCTGCAGTTGAGGATGCCCCAAAATAAATGGCCGGAATGGATACTGGGTGGGCTGCTTGTTCTCGGTGTGATCACAATTTGGTGCAGCATCTTTTTTGTCGGCGGCTGGGATGGCATGGCGCTGGGCATGCTTGGGATTCATGTGATAGTCGGAGCGTTTGCCGGGTACTTGATCGAGACGGTGTTCCGGCTGCTGAAAAGGCAAATCAGGAGAAGGTAAGACATGTGCCGTCTCAAATGATGTCGAATTTTTTACGGGACGGCAGGAATTTTCTTTCGAGTGGAGAAATACATATTACTTTACAATGAAAGCGTTTTCTGTAGTGGGAAGGTGATGTCGATGATACATAGCCTGACAAATGGGCTGAATCGTTTTTGTACATGGGTGATGAGACTGGCTTATGTAAATGTGCTGTGGATCTTGTTTTCTCTTGCCGGGCTCGTCGTGTTTGGGTTGATGCCTGCTACGGCCGCGATGTTTTCAGTGGCGAGAGAGTGGGCGAAGGGGAACACGGATGTCCCGGTGTTTTCTGTGTTTATCCGGACGTTTAAGAAGGAGTGGGGTGCATCTCAGCTGTTGGGGCTCATTCTTGTGACGGCCGGCTTGTTTTTGTTTGCGGATATACGGATTGCCGCTCAGATGAATCAGCCTGTGCTGGTGAATGTGTTTATGAGCATCGGATTGATTTTCGTGTTTGTGCTGTTATATGTGTTTCCGGTCTTTTCTCATTTTGATGTAAAGCTCAGACAGGTGCTGAGCATCAGCTTTTTGATTGCCTTCAGCCGGCCATTGGTGACGCTGATGATGGCAGCGGGTGCGGTCGGAATGTTGTTTCTAGTGCTGTTTCATGTGACGTTTTTGCTGTTTTTCAGCGGCAGCGCGCTGAGCTTGTTGTTAACGAAGCTGTCCTTTACAGCATTTATGTCAATAGATCAGCGCCAGGAGAAAGAAAAGGCGGCATGAAAGAAAGAGTCGCGGACTGGTACAGGCGGATGAAGATTAAGGATAAGCTGTTTGTGTTTCTGTCATTGATCATGGCCGTGTCCTTTCTGTTTGTATACAGCGGGGTGCAGTACGCTTTTCATGTCTATGATGAGCAGATTTACCGCAAATCCTCGGAGGTCCTGCGGATGTCTTCTGAACGGATTGAAGACGAGCTGAAGAAAATTGAAGATGTATCGTATGAAATCATTACCGATGAACAAATTCAGCGCATTCTCAGCATGCAAAACCGTGATGATACGTATGACCAGTATCAAATGAAGCAGGAGCTGTGGGATCAGCTTGCGCAATATGCCGGCGATGAAAAGTACATTGATTCGATTCATTTGATTGATGCCCGCGGCTCAGAGTATTCCGCCGGAAGCAGTTCATCGGACCTTATGAAACAGCAGCAGGAAGAGGTATTTGAACGGGCGAAAGCGCAAAAAGGCAGGAATCTTTGGATGACCTTGGGCAATTCAGATCCTGTCCTGATTTCAGCGCGGCAAATCAGATCGTTTCATCAGCTGAGTTTAAATGGCTTGGGAATGGTGCTGATTCAAGTGAATGTGAAACAGATGATTCGTGACTTGCCGAAGGATTGGGGCGATTCGGTCGGAGACATGATGATCGCAGACAAGGACGGCAATCTTGTGTATTCGGCACATGCATCGGTGCTTACGCCCGAGATGACAAAGCAGACGCTGCGGCATCCTGGTTATGACTTGGTAAAAAAGAATGGCAAACGTTATTTTATTTCTTTCCTTCAATCATCCTATCAAAACTGGAGCTACTACAATGTCATCCCCTTTGATCAGATGTTCGCGAAAATTTCCTTTATGAAAACGGTGATCGGTACGTGTTTTCTTTTGTTTTTCAGTGTGGTTTTGCTTTTCGGGCGGAAGATTGCCAACAGCATCACAGAGCCGATCGAGCAGCTTGTGTCCGCAATGAAATCGGTGCAGCACGGCGGGATTGAGGCGGGCGTGTCGCTGTCACTGCCGGAACATACACAAGATGAGGCCGGAACGCTGAACCGCCATTTTACCGTGATGATGAAGCGGATCAATGAGCTGATGGAAGAAAATGTGGAAAAGCAGCTTATTATTAAAGAAACAGAGTTGAAGGCGCTGCAAGCCCAGATCAACCCGCATTTTTTGTATAACACGCTTGAGTCCATCAATTGGCTGGCGAAAGCGAATCAGCAGAAGCAAATTTCTCAAATGGTGGAATCGCTCGGTTTTCTCCTGCGAAACAGCATTCATATCAAAGAAGATACAGTGACCCTTCAGGAGGAGGCGGATATTGTGCTTCACTATATGACGATTCAGCGGTTCCGGTTTGAGGAGCGCTTGAACTTCACACTGGACATCGCCGATGAGGTGAAGCATTGCCGAATTCCGAAGCTGACACTCCAGCCGCTGGCGGAGAATGCGATTCAATACGCGCTTGAGCCTTTTACTCGGCCATGCGCCATCCGCCTTCAAGCGAAAAAAACGGAGGACTGCGTCTGTATTACTGTCGAAGATAATGGGCCCGGCATGGACGAACGTATTCTTGAAAAAACGGGCAGAAGAGGGATCGGGCTCTGGAATATTCATGAACGCATCCGACTGATGTTCGGGGAGCCGTATGGCTTACGCATTCAAAGCGAGAAAGGGAAGGGAACGGCGATTTTGCTGACAATACCGTGCCGAAATGAGGTGGTGTGATGTACAAAATACTGCTTGCTGATGATGAGAGAATCATTCTTGACGGAATGGCAGGGATCATTGAGTGGGAGACGCTTGGCGCTTCTTTAGTCGGCAAAGCGCAGAACGGAATTGAAGCGTATGAGAAGATCGTAAACAAGCAGCCGCATATCGTCATCACTGATGTAAAAATGCCCGGTATGGACGGGCTTGAGCTGATCAAAAAGGTGTCAGCCGTCTGCCCGTCCGTGCAATTTATCGTCCTGTCTGGTTTTGGGGAGTTTGAGTACGCGAAGGAAGCGATGAAATACGGGGTAAGGCATTATTTGCTGAAACCCTGCAATGAACAGCAGATTATCCGTTCATTAGAGGAAATCATCGCCGAGCTGAAGCTGCATGATGTGCGGAAGAAGAAAGCCGCCCACCTGAAACATGAGCTGAATCATATCCGTTCCTTTGCGGCTGATCAATACCTGGAAGGTTTGATTGCCGGTGTCACCCACCTGTCTCCGCCGCCTTCGCTTGCAGGTAAGAAGATTCGCCTTATCATCGCGGAGAACACTCAGCCTGAAGATTCTGCCGCCAGAGAGGCGTTTGGTTCCGCGCTGACAGCTTTTTGCTGCAGCGGAGGACGTGCGGTGTTTGCCGTGGAGGAGGGCACGCCTGATCTGGAGAAAAAGGCGGCAGATGGCTTTGCAGGCTGCCGGGTAATCATCAGCCGGACGGGGGAGCTGCGGGACGCAGGACAGCTGTTCCGGGAAGCAACTGAAACGGCCGGTGACCAAAAGCGGAGTGATTTGATTTCTAAAATCACCAGGCTTGTCGCCGACGAACTTGGCAATCCGAATCTCTCTCTAAAATGGGCAGCAAAAGATATGCTGTTTATGAACCCTGATTATTTGGGGAAAATCTTTAAGCAGGAGACAGGCGAAAAGTTTTCCCAATATGTTACGCGGGTGCGTCTTGAGCATGCGATGAAGCAGATGAAGCTGAGGCGGGATGTGAGTGTATCAGAAATTGCGGAAGAAATCGGATTCGGTGATAATCCGAAGTATTTCAGTCTCGTCTTTAAAAAATATACCGGTCTGACACCGTCAGAATTCAGAAGAAAACAGGGAGGCGCTTCCGCAGGATAGCCATCTCTGTTTTTTTAACTTTCGCCACTGTTTTTTGAGTGTTTCGCCCCGTTATAACCCTTTAAAATGAAATGTAAGCACTTACATTAAAGGGGGGATTGATGTGAAGAAGGTTTATTACGTGCTGCTGTCACTTGTGTGCGTCTTGTTTTTCAGCGGATGTTCTGCGGGTGAAGAAGCGTCAGGGAAAAAGGAAGACATTACGCTCAGAATCGCATGGTGGGGCGGACAGCCGCGGCATGACTATACAACAAAGGTCATTGAATTATATGAGAAAAAGAATCCGCACGTCCATATTGAAGCGGAATTTGCGAACTGGGATGACTATTGGAAGAAGCTTGCGCCAATGTCTGCCGCGGGCCAGCTGCCTGATGTCATTCAAATGGATACGGCATATTTGGCGCAATACGGAAAGAAAAATCAGCTTGAGGATTTATCGCCATATATGAAGGACGGAACAATTGATGTCAGTTCAATCGATGAAAATATGCTGTCCGGCGGAAAGATTGACGGAAAGCTTTACGGATTTACACTTGGGGTCAACGTGCTTTCTGTGATTGCCAATGATGATCTGCTGAAGAAAGCCGGTGCTTCAATTCAGCAGGAAAACTGGACGTGGAAGGATTATGAGAAGCTGGCGTACGAGCTGCAGGAAAAAGCCGGCATATACGGTTCTAACGGAATGCACCCGCCTGATATTTTCTTCCCGTATTATTTGCGCACGAAGGGTGAGCGTTTTTATAAAGAGGACGGCACGGGCCTTGCGTATCAGGATGACAAGCTGTTTGTTGACTATTTTGAGCGGCAGCTGAGACTGGTCAAAGCAAAAACGTCGCCAACACCGGACGAAAGCGCCCAAATTAAAGGGATGGAAGATGACTTTATTGTCAAAGGCAAATCAGCCATTACATGGAACTACTCGAATCAATATTTAGGCTTTGCCCGGCTGACAGACTCGCCGCTTTCTCTCTATCTGCCGCCGCAGCAAATGAAGGAAAAAGCGCTGACGCTGAAGCCGAGTATGCTGTTTTCTATTCCGAAAAGCTCTGAGCATAAAAAAGAGGCCGCGAAATTCATTGATTTCTTCGTGAATAATGAAGAAGCGAACCAGCTGATTAAAGGCGAGCGGGGCGTTCCGGTATCCGACAAGGTGGCAGATGCCATTAAACCGGGGCTGAATGAGGAAGAGGCCAACATTGTGGAATATGTGGAAGCCGCGTCGAAAAATATCAGCAAAGCCGATCCGCCGGAGCCGGTGGGAAGCGCGGAGGTTATTAAGCTGCTGAAGGATACGTCTGATCAGATTCTGTATCAGAAGGTATCGCCGGAAAAAGCCGCCAAAACATTCCGGAAGCAGGCCAATGACATTTTAGAGAGGAATAATTGACGGGAAATGGGGCTGACAGAATGAAAATAAGCCGGAGTATGAGAAAAGACAATCTGGCGGGATATGCTTTTATTTCTCCGTTTATTATCGGCTTCTTCTGTTTTACGGTGATTCCGATGGGCGCGTCCCTGTTTCTGTCGTTTACAAGCTACGACCTGTTTACGGCGCCGAAGTGGATTGGGCTCGATAACTATAAGGAAATGTTTACGGGTGACGAAAAGTATTGGCAGTCGCTGAAGGTCACTTTCACGTACGTGCTTGCCGGGGTTCCGCTCCGCCTCGGCTTCGCGCTTTTTATTGCCGTCATTTTAAACAATGCGGCAAAGGGGACGGCTATCTACAGGACGCTGTTTTATCTGCCTTCTATCATCGGCGGAAGTGTGGCTGTTGCCATTATGTGGCGCAATATTTTCGGCAATGACGGGGTCATCAATGCGCTGCTGTTTTTTGTCGGGATCGATCAAAAAATTCTCTGGTACCAAGACCCGACAAGCGCGTTATGGACGCTGATTCTGCTGTCCGTCTGGCAGTTTGGGTCATCCATGCTGATTTTTCTGGCCGGGCTGAAAAACATTCCGGCATCGTACTTGGAGGCGGCCAGCGTGGACGGCGCAAACCGCGTACAGCGCTTCTTTAAGATCACGCTTCCGATGCTGACGCCGATTATTTTCTTTAACCTGGTCATGCAGACGATTTCTGCTTTTATGACCTTTACCCCGGCCTATATCATCTCAAAAGGCGAGGGCGGTCCGCTTGACGGGACGCTATTGTATTCACTCTATTTGTTCCAGCGGGCGTTTAACTATTTTCAAATGGGCTACGCCTCGGCGATGGCGTGGATCATGCTTATCATTGTCGGGCTGATTACGCTGATTTTATTTAAAACATCATCATATTGGGTTCACTACGAATCAAAGGAGGAATAACGGATGGAGCCGGTCAACCAGCCTGTCAGGCAAGCCCCGGTGTTTGAAGGGAAAAAAGCCGGGCGCATCAAGCCAAAGCGCATTCTGTTCCATGTTTTTACGGCGTCACTGGCGGTGTTATTGCTGTATCCCGTCATTTGGCTGTTTGTCAGTTCTTTTAAAGAAAGCTCCAGTATTTTCACAACCTCTCATTCTCTCATTCCAGATCCTTTTATTCTCAGCAATTATGCTGAAGGGTGGAAGGGCATTGCGGGTCAGCCGTTTTTGACCTTTATTAAAAACTCGGCGATCATTGTCGGGCTGTCTACAATCGGCGCCGTTCTGTCATCGGCTGTCATTGCCTACGGCTTTGCGCGCATCCCGTTTAAAGGAAAAGCATTTTGGTTCGCCTGTATGATGGGGACGTTAATGCTGCCGCATGAAGTGCTGATGATTCCGCAGTACATTATGTTTGCGAAATTAGACTGGCTGAATTCTTTTAAACCGATTGTCGTTCCGCAATTTTTCGGGCATGCGTTTTTTATCTTTCTGATGATCCAGTTTATCCGGACGATCCCTGAGGAGCTGGATGAAGCAGCGAGAATTGACGGGTGCGGGCGCTTTGCCTGTTTTTGGCGGATCATTCTGCCGCTCATTGCACCGGCGCTTGCGACGTCTGCGATTTTTTCTTTCTATTGGAAGTGGGAGGAGCTGATTCAGCCGCTCTTATATTTGAATAAGCCGGAGCTTTATCCTGTTTCACTTGCGCTGAAGCTTTTCCTCGATACGGAATCCGCTTCGAACTGGGGCGCGATGTTTGCCATGTCGGCCGTCTCTTTGCTGCCTGTGATTCTCGTATTCTTTCTGTTTCAAAAATATATCGTTCAGGGCATCAGTACGACCGGATTAAAATAAAAAGGAGTGTTGCAGATGGCACAGCTTATCTTTGATGAAGAAAAGGTCACATCCGTGATTGACCGAATCGTGAAACGGACATTTCAAATGGATTTTGCGTGGGATTGGCCAGGCGGCGTCGCATTTTACGGCGTGGCGGAGGCGTATGAAGCGACGGAAAACGAGGAGTATATCAAACTGTTAAAAACGTGGGTGGATGAACAGCTTGAGGATGGGCTGCCGCCGCTGTCGATCAACGGTGTATCAATCGGCCATACGCTTTTGTTTCTGCATCAGGTGACGGGAGATCACGTCTATTTGGAAACGGCTGGCGAGATGGCGGAATATGTGCTTCATCATGCGCCGCGCTTTAGAGAAGGTATTCTTCAGCATACGGTGAACTCGGCGGATTATGTGTTTCCTGAGCAGGCATGGGCGGATACGCTGATGATGGCGGGGCTGTTTATGCTGAGAATCGGCCGTGTGATGGAGCGTGAGGATTACTTCGAGGACGGCCTGCGCCAGTTTCATGGACATGAGGACGTGCTGCAGGACCCCGTAACCAATCTGTATTACCATGCCTGGGACAACAAAGCGCAAAACCACCTGTCGGGGATTTATTGGGGCCGGGCGAATGGCTGGGCTGCGCTCACGATGGCAAAAGCGCTCCCGCTCATTGAGGTGACGCATCCTTCTTTTATGATCATTGACGGATCGCTCAGAGACCAGCTGAGCGCGCTTGTCCGGCTGCAGGACGATTCAGGGCTGTGGCATACCATTTTGGATGATCCGGATTCGTATTTGGAGGTTTCGGCATCGGCGGGCATTGCCTCTGCTTTGCTGTCGAGCGGGAAGCTCTATACAAAATACGCGCAGAAATCACTTGCCGCCATTTTGGATGCGGTGGAAGAGGACGGACGGGTCAGCAAAGTATCCGCGGGCACAGCCGTCATGAAAAATGCGGAAGGATACAAACAAGTGCCTTACAAACGAATACAAGGCTGGGGACAGGGGCTTGCACTCACATTTCTCGCTGATGTGCTGAGAACGAAAAAACGCGTGTATCAGTAAAGACGGCGGCGGGGGGAAAGGGATGAAAAAACAGCCTCAACAGAAAGAACGGGTTTCACACTGGAAGGGAACGTATTTCAAAAGAAACTTTGTTTTCATTTTGCTGATTGCCTGTATTCCCGGACTGCTGACAGGCGGGGCCATCTACTTTTTGTCTATCGATAAGGTGGAGAAAGAGCTGCAAAAGTCGCATGAAACACAGGTGGCGCGTGAAGTCAGCCGGATGGATGAGAAGCTGGAAGACCTTGAGCTGACGCTTGCCCAAATGGCATACGATTCCTCGCTGATGAACGGATTGGCCGAAAAGGATTTGGAGAAAGACTTTACATTCTCCTATCAATTAACGAAAAAGCTGTTTCTATTGCGGGACCAGCAGCCGCTGATTCAGCAGGCTTCTATCTTTCTGAACAGCCCCCGGCCTCTTGTGCTGAGCCCTGAATACAGCGCGCTGACAGAACAGGATACGCTTCACAAATACCGCTCGCTTCTCGACTCCGATCGGAGTATTTATTGGAGCCGATCGGGAAAAGACGCCGCGCTGATTCAGCTCATTCCGGGTGCGGCTGAGAAACCGTTTGGCGCGATCATGCTGACGGTAGATCCGAAAGAAATGGATGCGCTCCTGCAAAGTTTGTCTCCTTATCCTGAAGGCAGCGCGCTTCTTCTGGATCAAAAGCGTGAGGTGCTTTTCCATGGAGGAGAAAAGGATTTTGAAAATGCTTTAATGAATGAGGTGAAAAAACAGCCTCACCAGAAAGGCCATTTTCAGATGGATTGGGACGGCACGGTGTATTCCGTCTCCTATGGAGAAATGAAGCGAATGCATCAGAAGTGGACCTTTGTTTCTGCAGCGCCTCTTTCAGTCATTACAGCGCCGATGGTGTTTTTATCAAAGGTGATTATTGTGATGCTAGTCATTTGTATCGGCTTGGCTGTGTGCATGACGTGGTACGCTTCAAAGAAAATTTATCGCCCGATTCAGCATCTGCTCGGACTGTTTACGGGAGGAGAGAGAAAAACATGGCAGGCGTCAGGCCAGGATGAATTTAAGTGGATAGAAAAGAGATGGCATGATCTTTCCCTTGAGAGCCGAAAGCTTCAAGAGCAGCTGCTCCGGCAGACGCCCCATATGAAAAAGAGTTTTTTGCAGCATCTGCTTCAGGGTGATTTTTATTATGACACAGAGGACAGTCTCAGATCGCGGATGGAGGATGCGGGCTGGGACATCGGGGAACACGTATTTCACGTGCTTGATCTTCAGGTGACAGGGCTTCGTGGTGATAAGAGCATGTTCTATACCGATGATGAACAGCTTGCTGTGTTTACACTGACCAATTTACATGAGGAACTTGCGGCAAACCGCCGTTTTCAACCTTCAATTCTTGATATTGGCCGCCTTTCCGTCACCGTGCTTGTGATGAAAACGAGCGGCTCGGATCTGAGGGGATATGTTTCAGAGCTGGCCCGCATATTTGGTGCTGTCACGGGACTAAGCCTGACCGGAACAATGAGCAGGCAATCGGCCCGTATTATGGATATCCCATCTCTGTTTAAGGATGTGAAAAGCGGCAAATCCCGCAGGTGTTTTGCCAATCGCCATCAGATCATAGATTTGCAGGATGATGTTTTTCAGGCTGAGCCATCCGCACCCTGCTATCCTTTTGAACTTGAAAAGCAAATCGTTCAGGCCATTCGGCTGGAAAGAAAAGAGGAAGCAGAAGAGCTGATTCGCTTATGTATGGATGAACTGGCCGAAAAGGCGGTCAGCGACAGACAAGTGCATTCTGCGCTGATTCAGCTGTTTTCCCGCATCCAGGAGGATATTCTGCATTCCGGCCTTCATCCGAGCGAGCTGTTTGGCAACAGGGATATGCTTCGCGAAATATCTGAGCTGCATGAGCCTGTCCAAGCGGCTGCCTGGCTGATGGTTGCGGTTGTCACCCCGTATCTCGCCAAACTTGAAGGCAGGAAAAACAGACAGCAAAAACAGGTGGCAGAACGTGTGATTGCGATGATTCATGAGCAGTATATGGCGGATCTTTCTCTTGAAAGCTGCGCGGATGCGCTGGGTATGAATTCTTATACCTTGAGCAAGGCCTTTAAACAAGTGACGGGCGTTAATTTTATTGATTATGTGACCCGCATCAGAATCGAAAAAGCAAAAGAACTGCTGGTAAATACGAATAAAAAAATTCATGATGTGTCAGAAGAAGTCGGCTATCGCCACAATTATTTCAACCGGATTTTTAAAAAGCAGGTCGGCATGCCGCCGGGAGTTTTCAGGCAAATGTATCAGGAAACGCCGTGAAAGGAGAGGACATGTGATGGAAAAACCGATTCAGGTGTTTTTAGCAGGGGATTCCACCGTAAGCGACTGCCCGCCGCATGAAGCGCCGATGGCAGGCTGGGGGCAGGTTTTCGGTCAATTGTTCACTGAACAGGTGAAGGTGCGCAATCACGCCAAAGGGGGAGCAAGCACCAACTCTTTTGTGGAGGAAGGAAGGCTTCGGGCGATTGCTGAGCGTATATCACAAGGCGATTATTTGTTTATCCAATTCGGCCACAATGACCAGAAACCGCGGGGGACGAAGCCGTACTCGACGTATCAGCAATATCTCACTTTGTTTGCGGACACAGCACGAGAAAAAGGAGCGCAGCCTGTGTTCGTTACATCAGTGCAGCGCCGCCGCTTTGATGAAAACGGAAGGATTGAGCACACGCTCGGTGAGTATCCGGATGCGATGAAAGCGTTAGCGAAGGAGCTTGATGTGCCGGTTATTGATTTGTTAACGAAAACGAAGGCGCTTTATGAAGCATACGGACCGGAGGAGTCAAAGCGTTTGTTCGTGTGGCTTCAGCCGAATGAACATCCGAATTATCCAGATGGCATTGAGGATAATACGCATTTTTCAGAAGAAGGGGCCATGGAGGTTGCGAAGCTCGTTGCTGAAGGCATCGAAGAAATCGGCTTGCCGCTGAAGCACCATCTCGTGAGCCGGGAGGGGAAAGAACATGTATAAAGAAGGCGCATGCCTGTACCGCAATCCGCTCCGTTCAGCAAGCGATGTGAAGGACTGGCGGATGGAGGGAGGCGGGCAGGTTTCATTCGAAGATTACCGTATGCACCTGTCACATGTACAGGACGAAGCGCACTTTGTTTATTGGTACCCGGAAACATTTCCCGACGGTATCATTGTGAAGTGGGATTTTTACCCGATTGAACAGCCGGGACTGTGTATGCTGTTTTTCGCAGCTGCCGGCATCGGAGGCGAGGACTTATTTGACCCGCGACTCAAGAAAAGAACAGGAAAGTACCCCGAATACCATTCCGGAGACATCAATGCGCTCCATCTGTCGTATTTCCGCAGAAAATACCCGGAGGAAAGAGCGTTCCGCACCTGCAATTTAAGAAAAAGCCGCGGTTTCCACCTCGCTGCAATGGGAGCTGATCCGCTGCCTTCTCCGGACGACGCTGATTCCCCGTATCATATGAAGCTTATTAAGGATAAAGGGTATGTGCATTTTTCGATCAATGATCTGCCCATTCTGGAGTGGCAGGATGACGGAAGCTCATTCGGACCTGTGTTAACGAAAGGAAAAATCGGGCTGAGGCAAATGGCGCCGATGAAAGCCGCTTATCGTGATTTGTCTGTGCACCAAGCGGTGAAAAGATGAAGACGACTGTGACGGATGCGCTTTATGCAGGCTGTGAAGCGGTTGTGAAAATCGCGTGGCTGAACGGGCTGTGGCTGTTGTTTACACTTTTGGGCGGCGTTCTTTTCGGATGGGCGCCGAGCACAGCCGCGATGTGTGCCGTCATACGGAAATGGCTGATGGGGCAAAAAGATGTCCCGGTATTTGCGTTATTTCTGGATACTTACAAAAAAGAGTTTCTGAAGGTCAATGCGATTGGACTTGCGTTTTTTGCCCTTTTGCTTATTTTGTCGGCTAATTATTATTATTTTTCGGAAAGTGCGGATTGGCTGTCCTTTACCGTGACGAGCTGCACCCTCTTGGCGGGGCTTTTGTATACCGTCGCGCTCATGTATGTGTTTCCTCTTTATGTGCATTACGAGCTTCCCCTTCGCCAATATATTCCGCAAGCGCTGCTGTTTGGCGCCATGCGGCCGCTGACCACCGGCTGCATGCTGATCGGCTGCGGATTTGTGCTTTATTTGCTGTATACGCTTCCGGGCCTGATCCCATTTTACGGCCCAAGTTTATTTGGGCTCGTGTCGATGTTTTTTGCTTTCAGAGGGTTTCAAAAAACAGAGGCGCAGCACCGCCATCAGGCCGGATAAACAAAAAAATGACAAACGGGCAAAAAAGTGCAGCCAATCAAAAACGTTTATGCAAAAATGTGACATTGAAGACAGCTCCTCAAGCGCATAAAATCCAATTTAAGTAAGCGCTTACAGATAAACGATAAGGAGCTGTCTGATGATTAGACGAAGAAAAAGCATGTTTACCACTCTCACATTGTTGGTGTTGTTGATGATGGGGGCTTCTGTGTTTCCTGTCAAAGCAGAAGGAGCGGCGCGGCAGATGGAAGCGCTGAAACGGGGCCTTGTGGCAGTCAAAACGGATGGCGGCATTTTTGTCAGCTGGCGGTTTCTTGGGACAGAAAACGCATCTGTGACGTTTAATGTGTACAGAGACGGACAAAAGCTGAATGCTTCGCCTGTCAAATCCACGAATTATATCGATAAAAACGGAACAGCGGGCTCAACGTATTCCATTCGGGCTGTTGTAAACGGAACCGAGCAGGCCGCTTCTGAAAAAGCCTCTGTATGGGCACAGCCGTATCATTCCGTTCCGCTGGATAAACCGGCTGGCGGCACGACACCAAAGGGCGAAGCCTATACCTACAGTGCCAATGATGCCAGTACGGGCGATGTGGATGGCGATGGGCAGTATGAGCTGATCCTCAAATGGGACCCGTCCAATTCAAAGGACAATTCACAGGACGGCTATACGGGTGAAGTGTTTATTGATGCGTATAAGCTGGACGGAACAAGATTATGGCGAATCGGTCTCGGCAAAAACATCAGAGCGGGCGCACACTACACTCAGTTTATGGTGTATGACCTGGATGGTGACGGAAAAGCGGAAGTGGCGATGAAAACCGCTGACGGAACAAAAGACGGCACGGGAAAAGTGATCGGAAATGCGAATGCCGATTACAGAAATGAGCAGGGGCGTGTACTTTCTGGTCCTGAGTACCTGACTGTTTTTCAAGGTGAAACGGGAAAAGAGCTTGTCACTTCTAACTTTGAACCGGCACGGGGCAATGTATCAGATTGGGGCGACAGCTACGGCAACCGGGTCGATCGTTTTCTTGCGGGCATTGCGTATCTCGACGGACAGCGTCCGAGCCTGATTATGACCAGAGGCTATTACGCCAAAACCATGCTTGTTGCGTATAACTTCAGAGACGGAAAACTGTCAAAGCTCTGGACGCTGGATTCCTCTAAGTCGGGTAATCAAGCTTTCGCCGGACAGGGCAATCACAACTTAAGCATTGCAGATGTGGACGGAGACGGCAAGGATGAAATTATCTTCGGCTCAATGGCGGTTGACCATGACGGCAAAGGCATGTACTCGACAGGCTTAGGCCACGGAGACGCGCTGCATGCCGGAGATCTTGATCCGAGCCGGCCGGGGCTTGAAGTATTTCAGGTTCATGAGGACAAAAACGCGCAATACGGCTTATCCTTCCGTGACGCCGCAACGGGAAAAATCATTTGGGGTGTCCACGCCGGCAAGGATGTAGGCCGGGGCATGGCTGCTGATATTGATCCGCGCTATCCGGGACAGGAGGTTTGGGCGAACGGTTCTCTTTACACATCGAAAGGCGCCAAAATCGGCAGCAGTGTGCCGTCGTCAACCAATTTCGGCATCTGGTGGGACGGTGACCTGCTGCGGGAACAGCTGGACAGCAACAGGATTGATAAATGGGATTATCAAAACGGCGTCTCTAAAAACCTGCTGACGGCATCAGGTGCTGCCTCCAATAACTCTACAAAAGCAACACCGGCTCTTCAGGCTGATCTGCTCGGTGACTGGCGGGAGGAAGCTGTGTGGAGAACTGAGGACAGCAGTGCGCTCCGCATCTACACCACCACAATCCCGACCGAGCACAGGCTGTATACGCTGATGCATGATCCTGTGTACCGGCTCGGCATTGCCTGGCAAAATGTCGCGTATAACCAGCCGCCGCATACAAGCTTCTTTTTAGGAGACGGCATGGCGGCACAGCCTAAACCGAATATGTATACGCCTTAACAGAAGGGGGGAAGGAACGGGCCGCACGCTTGGTCCGTTCCCATTTAAAATGAAACCAAAAAAGAGGCAGATGGAATACCTGACCAGAGGCCTGATCGCGGTCAAAACGGAGCAAGGCGTATTTGTGAGCTGGCGTTTTCTCGGAACCGATCATGAGACTGTTACTTTTCACATTTATCGGAACGGAGATCGGATCACTGGCAAACCGATTGCGGATAGCACCAATTTTCTGGATGAAAAGGGAACGGAGGACGCTCTCTATCAAGTGGCAGCTGTCTATAAAGGCCAGAAAGAAAGGCTTTCGAAAGAAGCTCCCGTATGGCGGGAAAACGTTCTCGAGCTCCCGCTTAACAAACCCGAAGGCGGCGTAACGCCGGACGGAAAACCGTATACCTACAGCGCCAATGATGCGAGCGTCGGAGATGTGGATGGGGACGGAGAATATGAAATCATCCTGAAATGGGACCCGTCCAACTCAAAAGATAACGCCCACGACGGATATACCGGAGACGTCCTCATTGACGCCTATAAACTGAATGGCGCTTTTCTGTGGCGGATCAACCTCGGCAGAAATATCAGAGCAGGCGCCCATTACACGCAGTTTATGGTCTATGACTTAGACGGTGACGGAAAAGCAGAAATCGCTATGAAAACAGCCGACGGCACAATAGACGGCAAAGGAAACATCATCGGTGAAGCGCATGCCGATTTCAGGGATGAGCAGGGCCGAATCCTGTCAGGTCCGGAATATTTGACAGTGTTTAAAGGGGAAACCGGTGAAGCGCTCACGACTGTCGATTATGAACCGCCTCGCGGCAAACTGGAGGATTGGGGAGACGGCTACGGCAATCGGATGGACCGTTTTCTCGCCGGAATTGCTTATTTAGATGGAGAGCGGCCGAGCCTGGTGATGGCACGGGGCTATTATACGAGAACGGTACTGGTCGCTTATGATTTCAGGAACGGCAGGCTGAAAAAACGCTGGACGTTTGACTCCAATCAGCCGGGGCATGAAGCATACGCGGGACAGGGCAACCACAGCTTGAGCGTTGCCGATGTTGATGGAGATGGAAAGGATGAAATTATTTACGGCGCCATGGCGGTTGATCATGACGGAACCGGTCTGTACACCACGGAACTCGGACACGGAGACGCCATGCACGTCGGCGATCTAGATCCGTCACGCAAAGGGCTTGAAGTGTTTCAGGTTCATGAGGACGCAAGCAAGCCGTATGGGTTGTCGCTGCGTGATGCCGGAACAGGCGAGGTGTTATGGGGCGTCCATGCCGGAACAGATGTCGGCAGAGGAATGGCGGCTCACATTGACCCTCGGTACAAGGGGGCGCTCGTCTGGGGAATCGATCCGCCGGGCAATGAAGGAATGTCATATGGGCTCTATACGAGCAAAGGAGAAAAAATCAGCGACAAAGCGCCTGCTTCCGCCAATTTCTCCATTTGGTGGGACGGGGACTTGGTCAGGGAGCTGTTGGATCATGATTGGAATGGAACGATCGGCAAACCAAAGATTGAAAAGTGGGATGCTGAAAACCGCTGTTTAAAAACGATTTTTCAGCCGAAAGGTGTGCTGTCCAACAACGGGACAAAAGGAAACCCGGTTCTTCAGGCCAACCTGTTCGGAGACTGGCGGGAAGAGGTCATTTGGAGAACCGAAGACAGCAGTGCGCTCCGCATCTATACAACGACACACCTTACCCGCCATCGTTTTTACACACTGATGCACGATCCGGTTTACAGGCTCGGAATCGCTTGGCAGAACACCGCGTACAACCAGCCGCCGCACACAAGCTTTTATCTCGGAACAGGAATGAAAAAACCGCCGAAGCCCGCTCTGTACATAGCGGGAAACAAAGCGGAGACGCCGCTTTAGGAGGAATGTATGGGATACGAAGCAAAGGCTGAACGCTATGACAAAATGACCTATCACAAAGCCGGGCGAACCGGATTAAGGCTTCCCGCTATTTCTCTCGGCCTCTGGCATCAGTTCGGCGCTGCCTATTCTCCGGAGAACGCGCGGTCCATGCTGAGAGCCGCATTTGATGCAGGCATCGTCCATTTTGATCTGGCCAACAATTACGGCCCGCCGCCCGGCTCCGCTGAGGAGATGTTCGGGCGCATGCTGAAAACGGATTTTGCGCCTTACCGTGATGAACTCGTCATCAGCACTAAAGCCGGCTATGACATGTGGAAGGGGCCGTATGGCAATGGCGGTTCGAAAAAACATTTGACTGCCAGCTTGAATCAAAGTTTAAAGCGGCTGGGGCTTGATTATGTGGATCTCTTCTATTCGCACCATCCTGATCCTGAAACGCCGCTTGAGGAAATGATGGAGGCGCTGGCAGGCTTTGTGCGTCAAGGAAAAGCTTTGTATGTCGGACTGTCAAACTACAATCCTGAAGAGACAGAGCGCGCCGCCGATCTTTTACAACAGCTCGGAGTCAGGCTCGCCATCCATCAGACGCGATATTCGATGTTTCACCGAGATCCGGAAAAAGGGCTTCTTGATGTGCTGGACAAAAAGGGAGCCGGCTGCATCGCGTTTGCGCCGCTCGCTCAAGGGCTTCTCACGACAAAGTACGTTTCAGGCATCCCGGAAACCTCAAGAGCAAAGGATGCGAACAGTCCTTTCCTGCAGGCGGAGCACATTACCGAAAGGGCGGTCAGTAAGGCGCAAAGGCTGAATGAGATTGCGAAAGAACGGGGACAATCGCTCCCGCAAATGGCGCTCTCATGGCTTTTGAAGGATGCCCGGATGACCTCCGTTTTAATTGGAGCAAGCCGGGCGCAACAAATAGAGGAAAACGTTCAAGCCTTGCAATCAGCGGACTTTTCAAACGAGGAGCTTTCTGCCATTGAGTTGATATTAAGTGAAAAAAACGAGGGGGAATGAGATATGGCACATCATATTTATCTTGCTGGTGATTCGACTGTCCAAACGTATGGAGAAAGGACAAATCAAGGGGGCTGGGGGCAGTTTCTCGGTTCGCATCTGCCGGAGCATATTCAGGTGATCAATAAAGCGATCGGCGGCAGAAGCTCAAAAACCTTTGTGGAGGAAGGCAGGCTTCAGGCGATTCTTGATGTGATCGAGCCGGACGATTGGCTGTTTGTGCAGATGGGCCATAATGACGCGTCGAAAAATAAGCCGGAGCGCTATACCGAGCCCTATACCACCTATAAACAATATTTAAAGCAGTATATCGCAGGCGCTAGAGAAAAAGGCGCGCATCCGCTTCTTATTACCCCAGTTGCCCGCTTTCATTATGAAAACGGCGTGTTTTTGAACGACTTTCCTGATTATTGCATTGCCATGAAGCAGACAGCCGCTGAGGAGAATGTCCAGCTCATTGATCTAATGGAAAAAAGCCTCGCTTTCTTTACTGAGAAGGGCGAAGAAAAAGTATACACCTATTTTATGGTTTCTGAGGGGATTGACGATTACACGCACTTTACAAAAAAAGGCGCAAATGAAATGGCAAAACTCGTAGCGAAAGGCATGAAGGAGCTCGGCCTGCCATTAACAGAATCCATCGTCAAAGAAGGGTGAAGGACTTGGGGAGAAAATTATATCACGGCGCTTGCTATTATCCGGAACTATGGGATGAAAAGGCGATTCAGCAGGACATTGACAGGATGCGGGAGGTCGGCATCAATGTCGTGCGAATTGGTGAATTCGCCTGGTCTGTGATTGAGCCGGAAGAAGGAAAAATTGACGTGAGCTTTTTTAAGGAAATGATCAGCCGGATGTATGAAAACGGCATCGAATCAATCATGTGCACACCGACGCCGACACCGCCTATTTGGCTGTCGCACGGCCGGCCTGAGCGAATGCATATCAACGAAAAAAGAGAGGTGATGGGGCATGGCTCCCGTCAGCATGCTTGTACAAATAACCCATATTTCCGAAAAAGAGCCGCCATCATCACCACAAGCATCGCCAAAGAGCTGGGACACCTGCCGGGGCTGATCGGCTGGCAGCTCGATAATGAATTTAAATGCCATGTGGCTGAATGCATGTGTGAGACGTGCTTAAGCTTATGGCATGACTGGCTTAGAAACCGTTACGGTGTGATTGAACGGTTAAATGAAGCGTGGGGAACCGATGTGTGGAGCGAAACCTATCAAACCTTTGAGCAGGTGCCGCAGCCGGGTCCGGCCCCGTTTTTGCATCACGCTTCATTGCGCACGATGTATCAGCTGTTTTCGATGGAGATGATCGCTCAATTTGCGGATGAACAGGCGAAAATCATCCGCTGTTATTCAGATGCGCCAATCACTCATAACGGCTCGGTCATGTTCAGCACAGACAATGAGCGGATGTTTCAGAATCTCGATTTCGCTTCCTATGATACGTACGCTTCCCAAGAAAATGCATCTGCATTTTTATTAAATTGTGATATTTGGAGGCATTTCAAAAAAGACCGCCCGTTCTGGATTCTGGAAACAAGTCCGTCATATGCAGCCTCGCTCGAAAGCTGTGCCATGCCGCACGCCGATGGGTATTTACAAGCTGAAGCCGTGTCTTCTTACGCCTTGGGGAGCGAGGGATTTTGCTACTGGCTGTGGCGCCAGCAACGTTCAGGCAGCGAGATTTCACACGGTTCCGTCCTTAGTGCCTGGGGAGAGCCGGCGGTTGGTTATCAAAACGTTTTGGCGGTTGAGCGGGCAAGAAAGGAAATCGAACCGATCATTCTTTCTACTGTGCCCGTTCAGGCTGAGGTTGCAATGACCTATTCCGACAGGGCGAAAGCGTTTCTGAAAACAGAGCCTCACCGGGGGCTCCAACACCGAACGCTTATCACACACTTTTACGAGCGCATTCTCAACACGGGTATTCATCGTGATCTCGTTCCGGAAGGCTTTCCGCTGGAGGGCTATCGTGTGCTGTTTACGCCATTTGTGCCTTATCTGTCTTCTGCTTTTATCAAAAAAGCTTCCGCATTTGCTGAAGCGGGCGGCATATGGATTGCCGGGCCGCTGACGGGAGGGCGTACGGGCGAGCATACGGTTCATACCGATTATGGCCTTGGAGAACTGGAGAAAACAGCCGGAATCAAAACACTGTTCACGTTCCCGATGAACGAGGATGCCAATACAGGAAAAGCGTTTGGCATGACGGCGCCGCTCGGGCTGTGGAGCGCGGTGTTTGATACAGAGAGCGGAAACACTCTCGGCACAGTTGAATCAGGGCCTGGTGCCGGCCATGCATTTCTGTCAGAACGAGAGCACGGCAAAGGGAAAATGGTCATGCTCGGCTCGCTTCCATCAGGCGAAAAAGGGGATGCAATGCTGGAAGCACTCGTCAGGCATTATGCGGCGGAAGCAGCCGTTTCTGTCAGGTCCGATGTCACCCCCGGTACGATTGTTGCCCCGAGAAAAGGAGAAAACGGCCTTGTATGGGTTATCGTGAATATGGATGGAAAAGGCGGGAGTGTGACGCTTCCGGAAGAGGGGACCGACCTTTTGGCAAACCGTTCAGTCGGAGCGGGGAGACTGTCAGTCGGCCAACACGAATACCGTGTGATTGAGTTTGATAATCGCAGCTGATTCTTTGCATTGAATCAGCTTTTTTATATGGAAGGAGAGAACCGATGAAAAAGATCAAATGGCTATCAGAACAGCCTAAGCTGTCAAGCGGCGTAACGTGGGGTGTGCCTTGGAAAAGAGGAGAATTGAAAAAGGGAGACTGTCTGGCGCTTGTAAATGCAAAGGGTGAAAGCCGCTATGTGCAAAGCGATCCGTCGGCCTATTGGCCGGACGGGAGCATCAAATGGACGAAGCACGCGGCTGTGTTCAGTGAACAAACCGATACAAGCTTTACCCTTCAAAAAGATGAAAACCAGCTGCCAGCGAAAAAGCTCATGATCCACGAGTCAAAGGGTGCAATCCAAGTGGATACCGGGGCGCTTGTCTGCACTGTGAATAAAACAGGCTCCGACATCATTCAATCTCTGGTGATCAACGGAAAGCCGATCGCCGCAGGCGGGCGGCTGACCGCAATAAAGGAAACGAGAAAGGAGATGGCGGCGGAAAAGGTTTTCTCACATGAAACATCGGTCAGTCTCATAAAACGTGCGGTCATTGAACAGAGAGGTCCTGTAAAAGCAGTCATCAAGATTGAGGGGGTTCATGTACTCCAGAAGACAAATGAAGACTGGCTGCCCTTCATTGCCAGATTGACGTTTTATGCCGGGCTTTCAGAGATGAATATCATGCACACTCAGCTGATCGACAGGAATTTCAAACGAGAGTTCATCAAAGGGCTTGGCATGCAGTTTGACCTCTTTTTGCAGGGAGAGCCGTACAACCGCCATTTCCGTTTTGCGGGGGACAAAGGCGTTTATAAAGAACCCGCCCAGCTGTTTGGCACCCGCAAATGGAATGAACGGTATCCTCTTTATCAGCGGCACATCAACGGCGAACCGATTTCTCCAAGTGAAGAGCACAAGGAATGGTTCGCACATGGCGTACAGAACGCAGTTTGGAATGATGTGAAACTCGTTCAGGACTCCAGCGATCATTACCGACTGGCAAAACGGACCGGCAAGGAATATTCGTGGGTTGACATGCTGCATGGTACGCGGGCGAAGGGGCTTTGCTATGCGGGCGGCGAAAATGGAGGCTTAGCGCTCGGTCTGCGGTATTTTTTTGAAAAATATCCGTCGTCACTTGAGATAACAGGTCTTGCCGGTGATCAGCCGAACTTGACCGTCTGGCTCTGGCCGCCAGACGCGGAAGCAATGGATTTCAGGCATTATACAGGGGACACCCATGTCGTCAGCGCGTACGAAGGGTTTGATGAGATGCGCTCTGATCCGACAGGCATTGCCAACACAAACGACATCAGCCTGTCATGCTTTTCTCAGATGCCGTCTGATGACGTGCTGAATGCGTTAGCGGACAAATGGCAGGCACCGCCATTGCTTATTTGTGAGCCGGACGTTTATTACGAGTCAAAAGCGCTTGGCGTTTGGAGTGTAATCGATACGGCCGATCCGGTCAAAAAAGAGCTGGAAGAACAGCTGGACGCCGCCTTCTTGTTTTATCAAAAAGAAGTGGAGCAGCGCAGATGGTACGGGTTCTGGAACTATGGGGACGTCATGCATACGTATGACCCGGTCCGGCATATGTGGCGGTATGATCTCGGCGGGTACGCGTGGCAAAATAATGAGCTCGTTCCGACCTTGTGGCTGTGGCAGGCGTTTTTCCGCTCCGGCAGAGAAGATTTGTTCCGAATGGCAGAAGCAATGACCCGCCATACAAGTGAAACCGACTGTTTTCACCTTGGAGAATATGCGGGGCTTGGCTCCCGGCATAACGTGGTGCACTGGGGATGCGGCTGCAAGGAAGCGAGAATCAGCATGGCCGGCCTTTATAAATTCTATTATTATCTGACGGGCGATGAGCGCACGGGAGATCTTTTGACGGAAGTGAAGGACGCCGATGCCGCCCTAGTGAACACCGATCCGATGCGTGCTTTCTACGAGAAAGGAGAGCACCCGACTCACGTCAGAACGGGGCCGGACTGGGCGGCGTTTTGCTCGAACTGGGTGGCGGAATGGGAGCGGACTGAGAATCCTGAATATCTCAGGAAAATCCAAATTGGCATCAGCTGCCTGAAACGCCTGCCCCTTCGCTTATTATCAGGCCCGACGTTTGAATATGATCCGGCAACGTCTATGCTTCATCACATGGGAGACGGCATCGCGGGCGGCTATCATATGATCATTGCGTTTGGCGCGCCGCAAGTGTGGATGGAGCTGGCTGAGCTTCTCGATGACCGCGAATGGGAGGAAATGCTGAGTGAATTCGGCGAGTTTTACACATTCAGTGATGAAGAAAAACGCAAAAAAAGTGGAGGTGCGCTCCATGACGGGCATTTTCACTGGCCGATGTTTGCGGCTGGTATGACAGCCTATGCTGCGAGAAAAAAGCAAGACCATAACCTCGCCGAAAAAGCGTGGAATCTTTTGCTCGACCATAAACTGAGCCATACGCCGCTTCCGATCAAACCCGCGCAAATCGAGACGTGGACTCAGCTTGAAGAGCTTCCGTGGGTAACGACAAACACTGTCTCCCAATGGTGTTTAAATGTCATTGCGGCACTTGAATTAATTGGTGAATACCTCCCCGCAAAAAAGGATACATCCGGCAAAAAAGGATAACTGCCGTCAATTCATAGGAGAAATGATGCAAAAAATGAAGATTGCAAGAATTTATGTAAGCGCTTTATATTAGGGGTGGCAAAGGAGAAATGAAAAAGGAGAAAAAGGGGGACTTACGCATCATGAAAAAAAGAATACGAAAAAGATGGATTGCTTTACCGCTCGCTGCCATGATGATAGCCGGGTGCAGCAATTCAGAAACATCCAATTCAGCGAGCGATTCAAAAAACACGATTAACATCATGGCGCCGCTGCTGTCACCGGAAAGCCCGAGTGATAAAAGCCCATCATTAAAAGCGTTAGAGAAATACACAGGCAAAGATATTAAGGTCACATGGGTGCCTGATTCATCCTACAACGATAAATTTAACATCGTCATGGCCTCTGGAGAGATGCCGCATGCGATTGTGATTAAAAATAAGTCAGCCGGCTTTATTAAGTCTGTCAAAGCGGGCGCTTTTTGGGAGCTGTCTCCTTATTTAAAAGACTACAAGAATATAAGCCAGGCTGATGAAAAGATACTCAAGAACAGCTCGGTAAATGGCGAGGTGTACGGGGTCTACAGATCGAGAGACTTGATCAGAGCCTGTATGATCATCAGAACCGACTGGCTCAAAAACATCGGGCTCGATATGCCGGAAACGCTTGATGATTTTTATGAAGTGCTGAAGGGTTTTAAGGAAAAAGATCCTGACGGAAACGGCAAGGACGATACGTACGGCATGGTCGTGCCGAAATGGATGGGGCTTGGCAACGGAAGCCCGTGGGATGTTCTGCAAATCTGGTTCGGCGCCCCGAATCGCTACGGCGTTGAAAACGGAAAGCTGGTGCCTGATTTTACAACGAAGGAATATATGGAGGCGCTCACCTTCTTTAAGAAGCTGTATGATGAAGGCTTGATCAACAAGGATTTCGCTGTTATGGATTCGGCGAAGTGGAATGACCCGGTTGTAAAAGGAAAAGCGGGTGTCATCGTTGATACAGGCTCCAGAGCGTCGCAAATTCAAAGCACCATGGAAGAAGCGGATGAGTCGAACAAGGATATCATTGATATCGTCGGCACAGTAGAAGGACCGAAAGGCAAGCGCACTTTCCCGACATCAGGATATTCAGGCATGATCGCGATACCAAAATCAAGTGTGAAAACGGAAAAAGAGCTGAAAGAGGTGCTGTCCTTCCTCGATAAGCTGAACGATAAGGAAGCACAGATTCTGACCAACAACGGAGTCGAGGACCGTAATTATGAGCTGAAGGACGGCGTATTCACCTCTCTTGAAAAAAACAACAAATCCCTTCTGTATGAGCATGAAGGCTTGGCTCAATTCAGCATGTCTATCCCGAAAAGCGAGTACTACATCGAAGATCAGAAAACAAAGCTCTTCCAGCATCGCAAGGACATCATCACTGAAGGAGAAAAAATAGCCGTCTTTAACCCGGCTGAGTCGCTTGTATCCGATGTATATACCCAAAAAGGGGCCCAGCTGGACAACATCATTCTCGATGCAAGAACACAATTTATTATCGGAGAAATCGATGAAAAAGGCTTCAAGGATGCGGTGAAGCTTTGGGAAAACAGCGGCGGCAATGAACTGATGAAGGACTTAAACAAATTGTATCAATCGTCAAAATAAACCGATGCGCCTGCCGTTCAGCGGGCGCACCGGTATCACGAAAGGAGAACAGATATGGAAACGGTGCCGAAGAAGGGAAACGCACCAGTTCTCACTGCTGGAGAAGGCATCAGCTGGATGGCTGCGCTCAAAAGAGACAAATGGCTTTATCTTCTTCTTATTCCCGGTCTGCTTTATTTTCTGATTTTCAAATACCTGCCGATGTGGGGCGTGCTTATCGCGTTTAAGGATTATTCGCCATATCTCGGTTTCTGGAAAAGCGAATGGGTCGGTCTTGATTATTTTAAAGATTTTTTTATGAATCCGGATTTTTTCCGGCTGCTGCGCAACACGCTCATGCTGGCAAGCCTTGATCTGCTGTTTGCCTTTCCCGCGCCGCTCATTTTGGCTTTGCTGTTGAATGAGCTGAGGAAGGCTGTGTATAAAAGGTGCATTCAGACCCTTATTTACGTGCCCCATTTTGTCTCATGGACAATCGTGGTCAGCATCACCTTTGTTTTCTTTACAGTCGATACAGGGGTCATCAACAAAATGGTCATGAGCCTGACAGGGAATCAGATCTCTTTCTTATCAGACGCTGACTGGTTCCGGCCGATGATTGTCATGCAAAGCATCTGGAAGGAGACAGGCTGGGGAACGATTTTATTTCTCGCTGCTTTGGCAACGGTGGATCAGGAGCAATATGAGGCGGCGATCATGGATGGGGCCGGCCGGTTTAGGCGGATGTGGCATATTACGCTTCCGGCAATCAGAAGCACCATCATTGTTCTTTTGATTTTAAGGATCGGAAGCTTTTTAAATATCGGTTTTGAACAGGTGTATTTGATGACAAACTCGCTTAACCGCAGCGTGGCTGACATCTTCGACACGTACGTTTACATGATGGGGATTACCCAAGGCGCGTACAGCTACAGCACAGCTGTCGGTTTGTTTAAATCGGTTGTCGGGATTGTCTTAATTTTCGGTGCCAATTACATCGCGAAAAAGTTCGATCAAGAAGGATTGTTTTAAAGGGGGGAGAGGTATGGCTGACATTCATACGATGCACAACACTAAAGCCGGACGGGTATTTGACGTCTGCAACATTTTGTTTCTTGGCGGCGTCGGCGCGATTACCATTTTGCCGTTTTTGTATATTATCGCCGGTTCCTTTGCGACAGAAGCTGAGCTGGCTCAGCGCAGCTTCTTTATTTTCCCGAAAACCTTTACCCTTGACGCTTATCGGTACGTGTTTTCGACACCGACGTTTATCAGAAGTATGGGCGTATCCATCTTTATTACCGTAGTCGGGACAGCCGTGCAATTGCTTTTCACCTTTACGATGGCGTATCCGCTGGCGAAGCGGCATGTGAAGGGACGGAATCTGCTTTTAAACCTTGTGATTTTCTCGATGCTGTTTTCCGGGGGGATGATTCCGACGTATCTTGTTGTCAAATCACTTGGATTGCTGGATTCCTATTGGGCGTTGATTCTGCCGATGGCGATCAATCCGTTTAACCTCATTATTATCAAAAACTTCTTTCAGCAGCTGCCGCAGGAGCTTGAGGAATCAGCAAAAATTGACGGCTGTTCAGAAATCGGCGTCTTTTGGCGGATCGCCTTGCCGCTGTCAAAGCCGGTCATTGCCACCTTTGCGCTGTTTTATGCGGTCGGAATTTGGAATGATTTCTTCCATGCTCTCTTATATATCAATGACAGTGCAAAATGGCCGCTGCAAATGGTGCTCCGCCAGGTCACGATTTTATCGGACTTAACGGCGACCAATGGCGATACGATGCAAAATACCATTCCGCCAGAGCAGGGGATTAAGCTTGCTGTCATCGTCATCGCGACCATACCGATTTTGGCGGTTTATCCATTTTTACAAAAACATTTTGCCAAAGGAATGCTGATCGGTTCTGTGAAAGGCTGAGAAAGGGAGTGTTTCATATCAGTACGTTAGATCAGATTAAAATCGCCTATATCGGCGGAGGCTCCCAAGGCTGGGCCCGAAGCTTGATGAGCGATTTGTCCCTTGATGACCGAATGTCAGGCACGGTGGCGCTCTATGATCTGAATTTTGAAGCGGCGCAGAAAAATGAAATCATCGGCAATCACAGCGGAGACGGCAGATGGCGGTACGAGGCGGTTTCAACTTTGAAAAAAGTATTATCCGGTGCGGATATCGTCATTATTTCGATTTTGCCGGGCACTCTGGATGACATGGAAACGGACGTTCATCTGCCTGAGCGATACGGCATCTATCAATCAGTTGGTGATACTGTCGGACCGGGGGGAATCATGAGAGGTTTGCGGGCCGTTCCGATGTTTGCAGAAATTGCCCGGGCAATTAGAGACTACGCCCCCGAATCATGGGTCATCAATTATACAAACCCAATGTCTGTGTGCACGAGAACGCTGTATAAAGTGTTTCCCGGCATAAAAGCGTTCGGCTGCTGCCACGAAGTATTCGGCACGCAAAAACTGCTGGCGGAGATGGTTACAGATAGGCTTGGACTAGAGGTAAAGCGGCGTGAAGACGTCCATGTTCTTGTGCTGGGCATTAACCATTTTACATGGGTCACAGCAGCTTCTTACCGGCATATTGATCTGCTGCCTGTTTTCCGTGATTTCTGTGCGTATTATGCCGAATCCGGCTATGAGCTGGAGGGGGAAAGCTGGAAGGACAGCGTATTTCACTCTGCACACCGTATTGCATTCGATTTATTTGAAACGTACGGTGCCATCCCCGCTGCCGGTGACAGGCACCTGGCTGAGTTTCTCCCCGGTTGTTATCTCAAACAGCCTGAGACATGGAAGTTTCACCTGACACCCATATCCTTCAGAAAACAGGACAGAGACCGGAAACAAAAAGAAACGGATCATATGGCACAGCAAAAACAGGGTGTTGAGAGGAAAGCATCAGGAGAAGAGGGCGTGAACATTATGGCGGCGCTCCTCGGACTGGGCGAACTTGTAACAAATGTGAATCTGCCGAATCGAGGCCAGGTCGCTCATCTCCCATTAGATGCGATCGTGGAAACAAATGCATTCATTACCCGCAACCGTGTCCAGCCGATTGTTTCCGGAGCGCTGCCGAAGGGTGTGGAAATGCTGGCGGCACGACACGTATCCAATCAGGAGGCAGTGGCGGAAGCGGGGCTAACAAAGGACCGCGGTCTCGCTTTTCAAGCGTTTCTCAATGACCCGCTTGTCACGCTCGACCGCCGTGATGCGGAGCAGCTTTTTGACGACATGCTTTCAAAGCACCAGCCGATTTTATAATAGGAGCAGTGACCGTTTAGAAAACGTGCAGTTGACCATAATGATAGTAGCTCTTAAGAAGTAGGTGCTATCAACATGGGAGATTATCTCAGTGTAGCGGCAGAATTAGTTTGCGGTTTGGGTATTTTATTTGTCATTTTGAAGTTTCTCGGAAAAACCCAATTCTCTCAAATCACTCCGTTTGACTTTATTTCTGCATTGATTTTAGGGGAACTGGTCGGAAATGCTGTGTACGATCATGAAATTAAGATCAGAGAGATTATTTTCGCTTCGCTGCTGTGGGGACTGCTGATTTACCTAATTGAATTCATTACCCAAAAAGTAAAAGGGTCCAGAAAGTTTCTGGAAGGTGAACCGAATATCGTCATCCATAATGGAAAGCTCAAATATGAAATGCTGAAGAAAAACAAGCTCGACATTAATCAGCTGCAGAGCCTTTTAAGGCAGGCAGGCTGCTTTTCCATACAGGAAGTGGAATATGCCATATTAGAAACAAACGGGATGGTCAGTGTTCTTCAGAAATCCGATTTTGGCAATCCGACGAGAAAAGATATGAATCTTCCGCAGCAAAATGTGTCTTTGCCCACCACGTTAATTCTTGATGGGGAGATTGTGTATGACAACCTGCGAGAAGCAGGGGTAGACGAACAGTGGCTGAAGCAAACGCTGAAAAAGCAGGGGATTGAAAAGACTGAGGATGTATTATTTGCTGAATGGCATCCTAATAAACCGCTGTACGCTATCACATTTGAAGAAAGCAGATCCTCATGAAAAAAGAGCTTGCGGCATAGCCCAAGCTCTTTTTCGTTATTGATGAGTCCCTTGTTTAACAGCTCTCACGTGATACATGCTCACTTCAGTGCTGATCATATAGTCAGGCTTTGGCTTGCCTTTGTTCGCTTTATGCCCGGCGATATGCGCATCGCTTTTTTCCCACTGTTTCCAGTGATCCTCGGATTGCCAGCGGATCATGACAACGACTTCCTCATCGCCGCGGCGGACGTTTTTCTCAAGCACGGTCACATCAATTAAGCCTTCCTGTTTTTCAATGATTCCTTCAGCGCTGAAACGTTCGATCACTTTATCAGCATGTCCTTCTTTTACCGTCATTTTTCTTAACTGAACAAACATTTATCTCTCTCCAATCACGCTCATATATCCGTTATTGTAAATGAAATTCATTCTCAATGTCAAAAAAAGAGCACGGCGGAGCATTTTCTCCGCCGTCACACTTATGCTTTCAATAAAAACTCATTGCCGTCCTCGTCCTGAAATTGAACAAAGGTGCCCCACTCCATCTGGTTCGGCTCACTGAGAAATTCTACGCCGTTTGCCTTCATTCTTTCATATGTACCAAAGATGTCTTCACACTCAAAGACAATAGAAGCCTTCATGTGTTCGGCGCCTTTCATTATCGCTTTCGGATAAATGACTAAACGAGTCTGTGCCCCCGTGGGCGCGACCTCCAGCCAGCTTGCGTTTGGCCCCATCGGATGGTCCGCCACAATGTCAAAACCCACTTTCTCCGACCAAAATTGCTTCGCTTTCTGCTGATCCTCAACATACACAGCCACAGTGCCGATTTGTTTGATCATAGGGAAACCTCCAATTCAATAGATATGTATATCATAACCTTTATAAAGCTGAAGTAACACAGAAAAATCAGCCGGGAGAACCGGCTGATTTACCATTAAAATGAGCAGCTTACGACATCTATATGTTTTGTGTCCAAGGCGTAATAAAACCAGCGGTGGTGTGAGGCATCCCAATAAAAGCCGCCGACGGATTCTCTTCCAAGAATGACTGGATAGAACCAAAATGAGCTGCCGTTGGTTAACCAAACATAGGTAAAACGGAAGAGGCAAGGCTGAATGAGAACGGGTTCAACTAAATAAGCTGCCCCATGCAAGCCCTGAGGCTTTGTCGGTTTTACCGGCTTTTTATGCGGGGGAGGACCTTGCGGCGCCCCGCCTCCGCCAATTCCGGGCACGGCACCTCCGCCGATTCCGGGCCCAGCGCCTCCGCCAATTCCGGGCCCAGCGCCTCCGCCAATTCCGGGCACGGCGCCTCCGCCAATTCCAGGCACGGCGCCTCCGCCAATTCCGGGCACGGCGCCTCCGCCAATTCCGGGCACGGCGCCTCCGCCGATCCCAGGTCCTGGGTATCCAACTGGGTAGCGGTAATCATATTCAACTGCGAGCCATGGCTCATAAATCGGCCCGTCATACATATATGGATGATAATACATATCATAACGTCCTTTCTCATAGTAAACTGTACATTTGACAGGATATGAGAGTGGGCTTATATTAGTGAATCTGCCTATGGATGGAATTGGCATGCGCTCAATGTGCAGAATCAATCCATTTTTCTCTAGTCCCATTCACAATTCCGATTTATAATTTTATAATATAAGAGCTTCTATTATGAAAAAGGAGACAGGCCGTGAATATCGATCAAAAACTATATCAATATATCATAGACCATACGGCTGACATCACTGAAAAATGGTTCAGTTTACGATGTCAGCTGCAAGGCGAATTATATTCCGCCGACCATTTAAGTGAAGAAACGAAAAAGCTTTTGACAGAGCAGCATACGTTTACTAATATAACAATCGCAAGTGCATTCCTGGAGGAACAAACCGAATTTCAAGACAATATGGCAAAATGGGCGCTGAATGTTGCGAAAAACAGAGTAGAGCAAGATGTTCCGGTGCATGAGGTCGTCGAAGCCATATCAAATTCAAGAATCGCATTCTGGGATGCTGTCGTTACGTTTATAAAAGAACATCGGGATATCGTCACAAATGAGGATGCTGACCGCTGGAACCGTATTGTGAATCAGTCTTTCGATAAGCTGATTATTGAGTTTTCCGAGCAGTATCAAAAATTTATGCTGATGAGGCTCACTTCTCAGCAGGAATTAATCAGTGAATTAGGCTGTCCGGTGATTTCCATTGCGGATGGAATCGGCATATTGCCGCTGATTGGCTCTGTCGACACAAAACGTGCGCAGGTGATTTTAGAGACAGTGCCGGTCCGATGCATTGAGAGAAAAATCACAAGTCTTGTTGTCGATCTTTCCGGCGTCCCGATTGTGGATACAATGGTTGCACAGCAATTGTACAACCTGTCAAAAACGCTTTTCTTACTTGGCGTCAAAGCCGTATTTTCAGGCATTCGGCCGGATGTCGCCCAAACATCCATTCAATTAGGGCTTGATTTCAGTGAATATGAAACATACGGCACGCTGAAGCAGGCGCTTGAAAACATGGGCGTCCGCTGTATTGTTGAGGAATTGGAAGAAAACTAAGATGAAATCTGATTAGGCATATGACCGTCCCTTGATGAGGTGATCATATGCCTTTTTGATTTGAATAGAAATCACCATTGATTTATTGGAAAAAACATAATATTATAATTCTTATAAGAATACTATGAATTAAAACCGAACAGAGGGGGGAAGGTCATTGGTTTCAAAAACAACCGTTGATCCGAAAGTGATTGAAAAAATCATCAGTTCGTTGGAAACACTGGATTTCGGCACTGTTCAAATCACCGTACACGATTCCCAGGTCACACAGATTGAGAAGGTCGAAAAGCACCGCTTCTCACTGAAAAGCAAAGAATCGAAGTAAAAGAGGTGTTTTTAAAGGCCTTTGTTCGACATTAAATTCTCCTTAAAACATATACATATTTCATCCATTTTTTATATAATAGACCTTTAAGATCATTTCTTAGGAGGATTTTTGACATGCAAGCTACGGTTCACGAGAGTAAGCAATCGATCATGCAGCGCATTTTGACAGTCTTTGTCTTCACGCTGCTGATCGCGACTGTCGGCCTTTATATCGGCCAATTTGTTCCTGTCGCTTTGATGCTGCCGCTTTCCATTCTTGAAGTGGGGATGATTATTCTAGCCTTCTGGATGCGCAGAAGAAAAGCGGTCGGGTATGCGTTTGTATATACATTCGCTTTCGTTTCCGGCATTACGTTATTTCCGATCGTCAGCCACTACGCTTCCATCGCCGGCGCCTATGTCGTGCTTGAAGCCTTTGGCTCTACATTTGTCATTTTTGCCGTTCTCGGCACAATCGGCGCAAAAATGAAGAAGGATTTATCCTTCCTGTGGTCATTTCTGCTGGTAGCGGTGCTCGCACTCGCAGTGGTGGGCATTTTCAACATTTTCAGCCCGTTAAACTCAGCGGCGATGATGGCGTATTCCGTGATCGGAACCATCGTCTTTTCCCTTTACATCTTGTATGATTTAAACCAAATCAAACACCGTCATATTACAGAGGACTTAATTCCGGTTATGGCATTGTCACTGTATCTTGACTTTATCAACTTGTTCATCAACCTGCTTCGCTTCTTTGGCATTTTAAGCAGTGATGATTAATCAGAAAGCGCCTGTCATTGGATAGGCGCTTTTCGTCATACATAAAAAGGCAGGTGATGTTGTAATGAAAAAACAAATGGGCGCTTATGTCTCCTTGACAGCAGCCATGACGATCGTTGGCAGCTCGGTCGTCGTCGGCAAGCTGATGGTCGAGCGCATTCCGGTTTTTCTATCCTCGGGACTGCGTTTTTTGCTGGCCTCTATCGTATTGCTGACGCTGCTGTTTTGCATTGAAAAAGGGTTTCCGGCTTTAACGAAAAAAGATGTGTTCGTATTGCTGGTGCAATCATTCACAGGTGTGTTTTTGTTCAGTATTTGCCTGCTGTATGGGGTTCAATATACAACAGGAACGGAAAGCGGCATTTTGACAAGCACAACCCCGATGGTAATCGGTATTTTATCCTTTTTCCTGTTGAGAGAAAAAATTGAGAAAAAGACGCTGATCGGCATTTTGCTGGCGGTTTGCGGTGTGCTGACGATTAATCTGTTTGGAGCGGGGAGCCAAGACGGGACGCCGAACGCCTTATTCGGCAACATGCTGATCATTGCCGCAGTCATTGGCGAAGCGTTGTTTACATTGATGGCCAAGCTGCTATCTCCGCATATTTCGGCATTGGCGATCTCGACCTTCGTATCGCTTTTCGGCTTCCTGTTTTTTCTCCCGTTTGCTTTGTTTGAGGCCTCTTCTTTTGATTTCAGCGTGCCGACTGTTTTGGATTGGTCGTATGTGCTGTATTACGCGCTTTTTGTGACCGTTTTGGCGTTTTACTTATGGTATAGCGGGGTGACGAAGGTGCCGGCGGGGGTATCGGGCATTTTCACATCCGTTCTTCCGGTCTCCGCTGTCATTTTGTCAGGCGTGATATTGAAGGAGCCGTTTGAGCTTGTGCATTTGATCGGCATTGTATGTGTCATCAGCGGCATATTTGTTACGGTCATAAAGAAAAAACAGCCGGATACGTATCCGGCTGCAGAAGAAAAGACGCTGTAGCCTGTCCAGACCGGACGGGTTTTTTTAGTCTTTAAACACGCTCAGCCTTTCAAACAGATTGCCCAGCATATTCACGAACATGTCTTTTTCCTCTTCGCTGTAGTTTTCCATAACAGCGGAAATCTTGCTGAAATGGCCGGGCAGAAATTGCTCCAGCCGTTCTTTGCCTTCCTTTGTCAGCTCGATACTCATTTTTCGTTTATCCTCGGTGTGATGCCTGCGGCGGACAAATCCGTCCCTCGCCAGTCCGTCAAGCAGGCCGGTAATCGTAGCTTTTGTGACGTTTGATTGCTTGGCGAGCTCCGTCGGGCTTAACGTGTGATCCTTTGCGTCGAACAAAAGCATCAGGATTTTAAATTTTCCTTCAGACAGTCCGCGTCTGGCGAAATAATGCTCCATCACATGATTCATTTTTTTCGAGATATCAAACAAAGATAAAAATAATTCAAGAGAACCGGCGTCCACATTGGAATATGTCTCGGCATGCTCTGTTATATGCTTGTATTTCGGTAAATGTTTTAATTCCATCACAATAAGCTCCCGTCGTTTGTCGTGACACGATTATAATGGAGGGGAAATCAGAACGCAACCTGTGTTGGAGATGATTGACAGCTGTTTGCCGCACATAGTAAGGTAATGTAGTTAGGTGCCTAACTATATATAGAGAACTGAAAAGGTGGTTATCAACATGAAACATATACTGATTGCGGGGGGCGGAATCGGCGGGCTGTCGGCAGCCATTTCTCTCAGTAAAGCAGGTTTTTCCGTCACCTTATGTGAAGCGGCTGCAGAAAACCGCAAGACCGGCGCAGGGATTCTGCAGCCGCAAAACGCACTGGCGGTGTTAAAGGAGCTGGGCGTATTTGAAGAGTGCTGCGAGCATGGATTTCAAACAGCATGGTTTAAAACATTTGATAAGCAGGGAAATCTATTATTCAAAGTCAGTGAGTCTTTCTTAGATGATAAGCTTCCGGGCCGCAATAATATTCTGCGAAAAACGTTAAATGATATTCTCATCAAGCATGCCGAAGCTTCGGGTGCAAGGATCTTGTGGGGGAAAAAGATTGTGGCTTATGAAGAAACGCCTGAAGCGGTTACCGCTGTATTTGATAATGGAGAAAAGATGCAGGCCGACATTCTGGCGGGCTTTGACGGCATTCATTCCATTGTGCGGGATGCCATGCTGCAAAAAGAAATAGAAAAAGAGTTTCTCGGCATGGGGGCGTGGCGCTTTTATATCGAGTTTCCTGATTATACCTTTGAGGACGCGACATTGATGTACAGAAGCGGAGAGACACAAATCGGCGTTGTGCCTTTGGCGGAACACGCAGGCTATGTTTTCGTCCTTCAGCCTTGCATGAGCGATTATTGGGATGAGGAAGAGACCCGGTTTGATAGAGTAAGAGAGATTCTCTCTGGCTTTCCGGGGCTCAATTTTGTTACAAAGCATATGTCAAAAGAGCATCCTGTCATTTTTAATAAACTGGAGCAGGTTGCAGTGCAGGAGCCATGGTACAAAGGACGCGTCGTCATCGGGGGAGACGCCGCCCATGCCGGAGCGCCGACCCTCGCACAAGGAGCGGCAATGGCCATCGAGGATGCCATGGTCCTCGCCGAAGAACTCAAAAACCACGACGGCATCAAAACCGCATTTCATGCATACTACGAAAGAAGAGCGCCAAGAGCGCTCAAAGTGCAGGATTTATCCTCAGAAATCGTCCGCCGCGGGCTGAAAGGCCAGCCGGGAGCGGAAGAGCTGATCGGGGAGTGTTATGAGGTGTTGAGGGAAGGGTATTAAATAGGAAAAGTCCAGAATTGAATTCTGGACTTTTTATTCTTGCTCTGTTTTATTCCGTATCCGCTCAATCACCTCATACAGTCCTTCAGGCTTATAAAACTCCACCGGCGAACTGCCCTTCTCAAACGAAATCGTCTCGGCTTCAATCAGCGCGACATAGCGACCGTTCACCTTCGCTAGGTGAATCGATTCGCCAAAATCAGCTAGCAATCCCTTAATCTCGGTTTCTCCGACTTTCATTTTCAGCTCGGCTTCCGGCGTGTGCTCGATGATCTGGGCGGAGGCTTCGATCACTTGATGTGTGTCGAGGCGCTCTTGGATTTCCCGCTTTTCGCTGGCTTCCCAGATTTCGATGTCTTGTTCAAACTGCTTGAGCTCTTCACTGTTGTCCTCAAATGTCTCATAGACGTGCTCCTGCACCATGTTCATGACCTGGGTTTTCATGATTTCCGGCATTGATTCGCCGTACTCAACGAATTTCAGGAAATCCTCGAAATAGCGGGCGTGCGAGGCTTGGTGGATTTTCAGCTCGCCTTCCTCGACCATTCCTTCCTCCGGCATGAACGGGTATTGGATGCTCTTCATGTTTTTTGTCGTGATGGCCATTTCGACTTTTTTAATGAGGGAAGAAGCGTCTGAGATGCGGGCGACCTTCGGTTCAAAATCACATTTCATAATGAAGACAAATGACTCGTCGAAGTACTTTCTCGGCACAGCCGAAGCGACTAAGAACACACCGCCGCGGACCGCGCTTGTATCAAGGTACGTACGGACGAACTGTTCGCTCAGCTCATTAAAGTCCTCTTTTGTTTCCGCCAGGCGCGCGCGGTTGAACATGTTGTAGTTCGGGTTGGAATCCAGCTCGTGGCCGGGTTCGACGATAAAATGGCCGATTTTCGTCGGCACCTGCTCGGATTGCGGATGGCGGTCCGCTTTCCGTTTGACGATTTTTTTCAGCTCTCCGTCAAGAAAGTCCTTCAGTTCGCTTTCTTCAAATTCCTCTGTATCAAGGGTCTGGAAGTGCTTGAATTGCTTGTTTGCCTGCTCATCCTTGCCCTCCACCTGTATGACGTAAAAGGATAAAAATCGAATTTCAAAATCCATATATGAACTCACCTTATTTGCGTATTGTACAGCTTCTCAAGTATAGAAAAAACAATGATCAGGCGTCAATCAGAGAAATGGAATAATCGTCACCATGAAAGGGAAATGTAGTCAGATAGAAAGCATTACATATGAAAGGAATGGTTCGATGAAGGAAATAAGCCCGATTCCTCAGCCGAAGACGTTTGGACCGCTCGGCAATCTTCCTTTAATTGATAAAGATAAACCGACCCTGTCACTGATCAAATTGGCGGACGAGCAAGGCCCCATTTTTCAAATTCACACACCGGCGGGCACGACAATTGTGGTGTCCGGCCATGAACTCGTGAAAGAAGTTTGTGATGAAGAGCGTTTCGATAAAAGCATTGAAGGCGCTTTGGAAAAAGTTCGCGCGTTTTCCGGTGACGGATTGTTTACAAGCTGGACGCATGAGCCCAACTGGAGAAAAGCGCACAACATTCTGATGCCGACGTTCAGCCAGCGGGCCATGAAGGATTATCATGAAAAAATGGTCGATATCGCTGTTCAACTGATTCAAAAGTGGGCCAGGCTCAATCCGAATGAAGCAGTCGACGTCCCTGCGGATATGACCCGGCTGACGCTGGACACGATCGGGTTATGCGGATTTAACTATCGTTTTAACAGCTACTACAGAGAAACGCCTCATCCGTTTATCAACAGCATGGTGCGCGCGCTGGATGAAGCGATGCACCAGATGCAGCGGCTTGATGTTCAAGATAAACTCATGGTCAGAACAAAGCGCCAATTCCACCACGATATTCAAACGATGTTTTCGTTAGTCGACAGCATTATTGCAGAGCGCAAGGCGGATGGGGACCAGGATGAAAAAGACTTGCTCGCCCGGATGCTGAAAGTGGAAGATCCGGAGACCGGAGAAAAGCTTGATGATGAAAACATCCGTTTTCAGATCATTACATTTTTAATTGCCGGCCATGAAACAACGAGCGGCCTGCTTTCGTTTGCAATCTACTTTTTATTGAAGCATCCCGACAAATTGAAAAAGGCGTATGAAGAGGTCGACCGGGTGCTGACGGATGCAGCGCCGACCTATAAACAAGTGCTTGACCTGAAATACATCCGGATGATTTTAAATGAATCATTGCGTCTATGGCCGACGGCTCCGGCTTTCAGCCTTTATCCGAAGGAAGATACGGTCATTGGCGGAAAATATCCGATCACAACCAAGGACAGAATTTCTGTCTTGATTCCGCAGCTTCACCGCGATCAAGACGCATGGGGAGAGGATGCTGAGGAATTCCGTCCAGAACGGTTCGAACATCAGGACCAAGTCCCTCATCATGCTTACAAGCCGTTCGGGAATGGCCAGAGAGCCTGTATTGGCATGCAGTTCGCCCTGCATGAGGCTACACTTGTGCTGGGCATGATTTTAAAGTATTTCACTTTGATTGATCATGAGAATTATGAGCTTGATATCAAACAAACGCTGACACTTAAGCCCGGTGATTTTCACATCCGGGTTCAAACGCGAAATCAGGAAGCGATTCATGCCGGCGTCCCGTCTGAGGAAAAAGCGGCGCACGACGATGAACAAAAGGGCAAACAGGAAACGAAAAGTGCATCGGTTATCGGTCTCAACAACCGGCCGCTTCTCGTACTGTATGGCTCTGATACCGGCACCGCGGAAGGCGTCGCCCGGGAGCTTGCAGATACAGCCAGTCTTCACGGCGTAAGGACTGAGGTGGCGCCCTTGAACGATCAGATTGGAAAGCTGCCGAAAGAGGGAGCCGTTGTGATCGTCACCTCTTCCTACAATGGAAAACCGCCAAGCAATGCGGGGCAGTTTGTGCAGTGGCTTGAAGAAATACGGCCAGATGAGCTTGAGGGTGTCCATTATGCGGTGTTTGGCTGCGGAGATCATAACTGGGCAAGCACGTATCAGTATGTACCCCGAACCATTGACGAGCAGCTAGCGGAAAAAGGGGCGACCCGTTTTTCTGCACGCGGAGAGGGCGATGTGAGCGGCGATTTTGAAGGACAGCTTGACCAGTGGAAAAAAAGCATGTGGTCGGACGCCATCAAAGCCTTCGGACTCGAGCTTAATGAAAACGCTGATAAGGAGAGAAGCACGCTGAGCCTTCAGTTTGTCAGGGGGCTTGGAGAATCCCCATTAGCCCGGTCGTATGAAGCGGTTCACGCATCCATTGCGGAAAATCGTGAACTCCAGTCCGCAGACAGTGGGCGCAGCACCCGCCATATTGAAATTGCGCTGCCTTCTGGCGTCGAGTACCGGGAGGGCGATCACCTTGGCGTTCTGCCAAGGAACAGCCGGACAAATGTCAGCCGGATTCTTCACAGATTCGGCTTAAAAGGAACTGACCAAGTCACACTGACGGCAAGCGGGCGCAGCTCGGGGCATCTGCCTTTGGATCGGCCTGTCAGCCTGCATGATCTGCTCAGCTACAGCGTCGAGGTGCAGGAAGCGGCAACAAGGGCGCAAATACGCGAGCTGGCCGCATTTACCGTCTGTCCGCCTCATAAACGTGAATTGGAAGATATGACAGAAGAGGGCGTTTATCAGGAACAAATTTTGAAAAAACGGATTTCCATGCTGGATCTGCTCGAACAATATGAAGCATGTGAAATGCCGTTTGAACGGTTTTTAGAGCTTTTACGCCCGTTAAAACCGCGGTATTATTCGATTTCAAGCTCTCCGCGGGTGAATCCGGAACAAGCCTCGATAACTGTAGGCGTTGTGCGCGGGCCGGCTTGGAGCGGACACGGCGAATATCGCGGAGTGGCATCGAATGACTTGGCGGAGCGCAAGGCGGGAGATGATGTCGTGATGTTTGTCCGCGCACCGGAATCCCGATTTCAGCTCCCGGAAGACCCTGAAACACCAATCATCATGGTGGGGCCGGGAACAGGGGTTGCGCCATTCCGCGGATTCCTGCAAGCCCGGTCAGCTTTAAAATGCGAGGGAAAAACGCTCGGCGAAGCCCATCTTTATTTTGGCTGCAGAAATGACCGCGATTATATTTACCGGGATGAGCTTAAGCAGTTTGAACAAGAAGGAATTGTTACTGTGCACATCGCTTATTCCCGTAAAGAAGGCATACCGAAAACGTACGTTCAGCACCTCATGGCGGAACATGCGGAAACCTTAATTTCGATCCTCGACCGCGGCGGCCGGCTTTATGTATGCGGTGACGGCAGCAGGATGGCGCCTGATGTGGAGGCCGCGCTGCAAAACGCGTATCAGTCTGTTCATGGCACCAGTGAAGAAGAAGCGCAAACATGGCTCAAACATCTGCAGGAAACAGGCATGTATGCAAAGGATGTCTGGTCAGGGATTTGATTGTTTTTACAAAGGGCTGGAAAGATCCAGTCCTTTTGTTATGTCCTTTTTAAAAAAAATGTGATCTCGCTAAACGTCTGTGCATACAATAACCACAGTCCGCCTGATGGGCGGGCTGTCCTTAAGACCTATTTCTCGTTTTTGCTAGTTTATGTTATTCTTATACTCGGTATCTATTTCTTTTTTTCCAAAAGCGGGCATGACAAAAGAAACCTTTTTTATTTACGAGAAAAAAAGTGAAACGAATTGAGGGCTTCTTTCGTCCAGTGTTTGGTTTGAAATAGGTGTAATAGAAATGGTATGGTGCAAAACGTAAATATCCCGGTATAGCGCGGTATATTTATTTGTTGTGTGATGCCTTGATTTTGTTTGGAAAGAAGGAATTGGAAGACAGGATAAAAGAGAAGGTAAAAGTAAATAAAGACTTAAAGTGTTTAAGAAAGTAGAGGTTGCCATGAAGAAACTTTTTTCTTACAAACTTAGCTTTTTTGTGTTGGCTGTTATACTGTTTTGGGCAAAAACGTATTTATCCTACAAAACAGAGTTTAACCTTGGGGTAAAAGGCACAACCCAAGAAATCCTTTTGGTGTTTAACCCGTTCTCAAGCGCCGTCTTCTTTTTAGGACTGGCTTTGCTTGCGAAAGGGCGAAAATCGGCTATTATCATGCTGATTATTGATTTTGTGATGACGTTCATTTTATATGCAAATATTTTATTCTATCGTTTCTTTGATGATTTCTTAACGTTCCCGAACATTAAACAGTCCGGCAACGTCGGCAACATGGGAGACGGTATTTTCAGCATCATGGCCGGTCATGATATTTTCTATTTCTTAGATATTATCATCTTGATTGCGGTACTGATCTGGAGACCTGAATTCAAAGGATTCAAAATGAAAAAACGTTTTGCGTCTTTGGTGATTCTTTCCGGGGTCGCACTGTTTTTCATCAACCTGCATTTTGCGGAAAAAGACCGCCCGCAGCTGCTGACAAGAACGTTTGACCGCAATTATATCGTAAAATACTTAGGTCTTTACAATTACACCATTTATGACGGTGTGCAGACGGCTCAAACAGAAACGCAAAGAGCGTATGCAAGCAGCGATGATCTGACAAGTGTCGAGAATTACACGACGTCACATTACGCGAAGCCGAACGCTGAGTACTTTGGTTCTGCCAAAGGCAAAAACATCATTAAGATTCATCTGGAAAGCTTCCAGTCGTTCCTGATTGATTACAAGCTTAACGGTGAGGAAGTTACGCCATTCTTAAATAAACTGGCCCACGGCGGCGAAGACGTCACGTACTTCGATAACTTCTTCCATCAGACAGGTCAGGGTAAAACATCTGATGCCGAGCTGACAATGGATAACTCGATCTTCGGTCTTCCGGAAGGCTCCGCATTTGTAACAAAAGGCGAAAACACATACCAGTCGCTTCCTGCGATTTTGGATCAGAAGGAAGGCTATACAAGCGCCGTCCTGCACGGTGACTACAAATCGTTCTGGAACCGCGATCAGATTTACAAACATATCGGCTATGACAAATTTTTCGACGCAAGCACGTATGACATGTCAGAAGAAAACATCATTAATATGGGGCTCAAGGATAAGCCGTTCTTTACAGAATCGATTCCAAAACTTGAATCTCTGAAAAAGCCGTTTTACGCGCATTTGATTACCTTGACAAACCATTATCCGTTTAACTTGGATGAAAAAGACGCGACGATTAAGAAAGCGACGACTGGCGATAATACAGTCGACAGCTACTTCCAGACTGCCCGTTACCTTGACGAGTCCCTTGAGCAATTCTTCAAGGAACTGAAGGAAGCAGGTCTGTATGACAACTCAGTCATCATGATTTACGGTGACCACAATGGGATTTCTGAAAACCATAACCGCGCGATGAAAGAAATTCTCGGAAAAGAGATCACAGATTATCAAAACGCGCAAAACCAGCGTGTGCCTCTGATGATCCGCATTCCTGGCAAAAAAGGCGGAGTGAACCATACGTATGGCGGCGAAATTGACGTCATGCCGACACTTCTTCACTTGCAAGGTATTGATTCTGAGAAATATATCAACTTCGGTACCGATTTATTCTCTAAAGACCACGACGACACAGTGGCGTTTAGAAACGGCGACTTCGTAACGCCGAAGTACACATCTGTCGACAATATCATCTATGATACGAAGACAGGTAAAGAAGTAAAAGCGAATGAAGATACGAAGAACCTGAAAACGAGAGTGACACAGCAGCTGAAGCTTTCAGACAGTGTCCTTTACAAAGACTTGCTGAGGTTCCACAAACTCAGTGACTTTAAAGCCGTTGATCCTTCTGATTATCATTACGGCAAGGAAAAAGATATCGAATAAGACAAAGAAGAGCCTTGAGCGGGCGCATTGCCGCGCTCAGGGCTCTTTTTTTGTGTGGTTATATAACCAAGTTGAAAAAATAGATTCCATTTGGTCACCAAGGCCGCCTCTCTCTCATATCATTACAGTAGATTTTGAAACCGGTATTGGAATCGGACAAATTATCGGGGAAATGCCTTGATAGATTGTAAGGAGGTACCAAGGTTTCGAACTCAATATTCATAGAGATGAGGGGTAGAGATGAAAGCGGTCATTCTCTGCGGCGGAAAAGGAACGAGAATGAGTGAGGTCACGAATGAACTTCCTAAACCGCTCGCCATGATAGGCGGAAAACCGATTCTATGGCATATTATGAAAATCTATCAGTACTACGGAGTGAACGAGTTTATTCTGCTTTTAGGCTACAAAGGAGAAAAAATCAAAGAATATTTTCTGAACTACGAATGGAAGCACAACAGCCTCACGCTCGACAGTTCTACAGGAGAGGTGCAGATGCTGGGACAGCCTGAAACGTGGAAAATCACATTTTTGGAGACAGGGGAAGACACGCTGACAGCCGGAAGAATCTTGCAGGCGAAGGACTACATCGGCGATGAAACGTTTATGCTCACCTATGGGGACGGGCTGGCCAATATCAATCTTTTTCATCTCATCAGCTATCATCAGACAAAGGGTGCTGCCGCGACTGTCACCGGCATTGATAAAGTCTCGCAGTTCGGCACCTTAACGGTTGAGAATGGCATAGCGAAAACATTTTCTGAAAAGACATCGAGTGACGGCATCATCAATGGCGGATTTTTCGTTCTCAATCCAAAGGTTTTCGATTATTTGCCGGAGGACGGAAACGCCATGTTCGAAGATGAACCGCTGAAGAACCTTGCGAAAGACGGTGAACTTGCCGTGTATCGCCATTACGGATTTTGGACGGCAATCGATACGTATAAAAATCTTTTGGAAGTCAACAAGCTGTGGGATCAAGGACAACATGTATGGAAGGTATGGTGAACTGATTTGAGTTTCTGGAAAAATAAAAACGTATTTGTCACGGGTTGTACAGGTCTTTTAGGAAGCTATTTGGTGAAAGAGCTGATCGAACAGGGCGCAAACGTGACGGGGCTTGTCAGAGATCATGTGCCTCAGTCCAACCTATATCAGGGAGAACATGTGAAGAAAATGAACATCGTGCAGGGCGCTCTTGAAGACTTGCCTGTGATTGAACGCGCACTTGGCGAGTATGAAATCGACACGGTGTTTCACCTCGCTGCACAAGCGATTGTCGGCGTTGCGAACCGCAACCCGGTTTCCACCTTTGAGGCGAATATTCTCGGCACGTGGAATGTTCTTGAGGCCTGCCGGAAGCATCCGTTAATCAAGCGTGTCATTGTCGCGTCAAGCGATAAAGCATACGGCGATCAAGAAAACCTTCCGTACGATGAAGATATGCCGCTGCAAGGCAAGCATCCGTACGACGTATCGAAAAGCTGCGCGGATCTGATCAGCCATACGTATTTTCACACCTATGGCCTGCCGGTCTGTATTACACGCTGCGGAAATCTGTACGGCGGCGGGGATTTGAACTTCAACCGTATCATTCCGCAGACGATTCAGCTTGTGCTGAACGGGGAAGCTCCTGAAATCCGCAGCGACGGCACCTTTGTCCGCGACTATTTCTATATTGAAGATGCCGTTCAGGCTTATCTGCTTCTGGCGGAGAAAATGGAGGAACACAATCTCGCCGGGGAAGCCTTTAACTTCAGCAATGAGATTCAGCTGACTGTGCTTGAGTTAGTCGAGAAAATATTAAAGAAAATGAACAGCAATCTAAAGCCGAAGGTGCTGAATCAGGGAAGCAATGAAATCAAGCACCAATATTTATCTGCGGAAAAAGCGAGAAAGCTGCTGAATTGGACACCTGCTTACACCATTGATGAAGGACTTGAAAAAACCATTGCGTGGTATACAGAATTCTTCAAAAAGTAACGCGAAATGAGGTGAACATACCGTGACGAGCGCCTATTGCACCGTTTTATCAAAAGGAAGATTATATCAGGCAGTCGCCTTATTTAAGTCTTTAGCGCAAGTCGATCAAGACAGCCCCATTTTTACGCTTTGTATGGATGATGACACGCACCGCGTATTGCAGAAATTGAATCTGAAGCAGCTGACACTTGTACCGGTGGCAGCGCTTGAAAATGAAACGCTCCTGAAGCTGAAGGATACACGGGATCAAAGCGAATACTGCTGGACGATGAAGCCGATCTTTCTGCAAGCTGTGCTGAACAGCAATCCTGAACTGGAACGGGTGACGTATATTGACGGAGATTTATTTTTCTACACCGATCCGTCACCGATATTTGCGAACCAGCCGGACTGCTCGGTGCTGCTTTCCCGGGGCGATATTATCATCCCTTCCTTTGAAAGAGAGCAAATTGATATGCTGCAGCGTTTGTTAGGCAGATATAACTCGGGCTTTATCAGCTTTAAACATGATAAAGCAGGAACGGACTGTCTGGAGTGGTGGAAGGAGCGCTGTCTTGAGGAGTGTAAAAATGCGCCGGGTGAAGGGAAATTCGGGGATCAGGGCTATTTGGATTATATGTCTGAGCTGTTTCCGAATGTGTGTGACATTACGACACCAGGTGTGAACATCGGCCATTGGAATTACGGACAGCATACGTTTTCCTGGAAGGATGGCCGAATTGTGCTGGAAGATGGAAATCCGCTGATCTTCTATCATTTCAGCGGATATCGAATCGTCAGCATCAATGAAATCAAACAGATTCACGAAACAACACGCACAGACCTGCCGTTCGTGCATGAGCTGTACCAGCAGACCCTGCCGCATATCATTCAGCATATCAAAGCGCTTGACCCTGAATTTAACGGTTTTGCTTCAAAAGATGATAACAAATAAATGATTAAATACAGGAAGTGAAAATGAAGTGAAAGCAAGCGTTATTATTCCTGCATATAATTCAAAGGAGCGCCTCTATAACAGCCTTCTGTCTTTAAATCAGCAGGAGTGCGATGACGAGTTTGAGGTCATCGTAGCGGATAATGGCTCTGAGGACGGAACGCTCTCGATGCTCAAATCGTTTCAAGCGGACTTTCCGTTGATTTTTGTACGGATTAAAGAAAACAGGGGCATTGCATACGGAAGAAATCAGGCGGTCCGCAATGCCAGAGGAGATATTTTGATATTTCATGACAGCGATATGCTTGCTGCCAAGGATCTTGTGGCAAAGCATATCAAAGCGCATGAAAACGAAGAGAATCTTGTCGTGTGCGGTTTATTTTGGAAAAGGATCTACAGCTATTATTATGAGCGCTTTGAAGATGAACATAAGAAGCAGCTCGCAAAATTATATGATGAAATGCCGAAAAAAGACAAACAAAAGCTTCTGGCGGAAGCGGATATCAAAAACGAAAGCTTTCTGGATCAAAGCTTTGACCTTGATACCGATTTTATTGACGTGCTGAAGCGGATACTGGATGAATACGGCGATGACTTAAAGGGCTACCATATGCCGTGGCGTTTTTTTATCACAAACAATTCATCAGTAAAACGAAAGCATGTGGCTGATCTCGGTTTGTTTGACGAAGGCATTGTGCGGTACGGGTTTGAGGATTATGATCTTGGGATCAGGCTCCATCAGGCCGGACTCACGTTCAGGCTGCATCGAGATATTGTCAGCGTTCATCAGGAGCACCCGAGCAATTGCCAGTCAGTAGACGATATCAGAGCAAACATTGCCTATATGTGCGACAAATATAACAACATTCAGTCATTAGACGTTCATCTTGCCTTTAACGGCCCATTCCCTCCGGACATGACCAACAGGATCATGGATGATATTCATAAGCTGCTGGACTCGAAGAAATACGACATGCTGCTGCATCTGTTTCTTGAGCTGCTCCATGTCGTGAAGGATCGCAATCTGGACCCGGATTGGCAGAAAAAAACACCGCGGGTGACTGCGAAAAGCTTTGATTTGCAAGCCGTTCAAAAGCTTCTGCCAAAAGCGAAGAAGAAGCTTGGCGTGAACGATTTTGCCAATGCACTGTATGCGCTTGTCAATGATTTACTGCACGTGGATCTTAGATAAATGGATGTGGTATGGTGAGTCAATTTCATTTTTCAACAATAGTGTCAAGGACGCACATCTTTAAACTGATGCCTATGATTCATTCCCTCCATGAGCATTGTGATGATTTTCATTTATATGTGCTGTGTGTCGATCAGAAGGCATATGAATTGCTTCAGCACGTGCCATGGGAGCATGTCACCTTTGTGCAGCTTCATGAAATGGAAGATCCGGAGCTATTGGAAGCGAAAAGCAACAGAACGTTCCATGAGTATTGCTGGACACTGAAGCCCGCATTTTTGTTCCATGTCATGAGTCAGTGGGATGACGCCGAATATTATGCCCATATGGATACCGATCTGTTTTTCTTTTCTGATCCAGCGCGTATTTTTGCCGAAAACCCGGCGGCTTCACTGTATTTGACCGATCACCGCAACTCGCCGCGGTTCATGTCTTATTATGAGCGAACCGGACGGTTTAACACAGGCTTTGTCGGAGCCCGGAATACGGAAGAAGCCTATAAAGCGGTGTGGCAGTGGAGACAGGATTGCATTGAATATTGCACGGTGGAAATGAATACGAAAAGAAAGACGTACGGTGATCAAAGGTATGTGGAGAAGTGGCCGGCGCAGTATCAGGGTGTGCATGTTGTCAAATCAACCGGAGCCAATACGGCGCTTTGGAATATAGAAAACTATAAGGTGACTCAAAAGGACGGCCGCGTTTATCTAGATGAAACGCCGCTGATTTTCTATCATTTTTCCGGATTCACATTGGTGACGGAGAACGAATTTAATCTTTGCTGGTATTACCGCATTGAAGACGAAGCGACAATTGAAATGATTTATATGCCTTATATATTAAACCTGAAAAGGTGGATTGACGAAATACAGTCGGCATTTCCGGACTTTGCGGACGGCTTTATCCCGAAGCATGCGGTGCCGGACACTCATTTTATACAGCTTGATTAAAAAACCCCTGCCAGGTGGCAGGGGTTTTTTCAGCTATGCCATTCTCTCAGTTTCTGATCACTCGGCAAAAGAAACGCAAGGATGCCAAGAATCGGGAGAAACGCAATGGCAATCATGGTCGGGGTCAGTCCCGCAGCATCAATGAGAGCGCCAAGGGCCACAGCTCCGATTGCTCCCATACCGAAGGCGAGGCCGACGGTTAAACCGGACATCGTGCCAATCTTTCCGGGGACAAGCTCCTGTGCATACACAACCGTTACGGAAAAGCTCGACATGAGAACCAAGCCGATCAAAGCGAGTACGCCATAGGCCAGAACCGGGCCGGCAAATGGAAGCAGAATCGCCAGCGGCGCTGAGCACAGCAGTGAGCCGAGAATGACAACTCGTTTTCCAAAACGGTCTGCGAGCGGGCCGCCGAGAAAGGTTCCGACAGCGCCAAACAGCAAAAAGACGAAAATATAGCTCTGAGCCTGCTGAATGCTTACGTGATATGTATCCATCGCGTAAAACGTGTAAAAGTTGCCGATCGCACTCGTATACCAAGAACGCGCGAAAATCAAAAAGATAATAATAATAAGAGCGGTTATAACGGACTTGGTGACAGACGAGTTTTGTTCAGCGGCTTTCTTTTGGGTGCCCTGCTTCTGTGCAAGACTGCCGAGCCGAGCGGCGTACCATTTTGCAATATAAAGCAGAAACATAACGGCGAGCGCGGCTACAAGTGTAAACCAGACAGCACCGAATTGTCCGAGCGGAACAAGGATCAGCGCGGTAATCAGGGGCGCCATCGCTTGGCCTGAGTTCCCTCCGACCTGATAAATGGACTGGGCAAGCCCGCGTTTTGTGCCGGCGGCCATATAAGCCACACGGGAGCCTTCCGGATGAAAAATAGCAGAGCCTAATCCGATGAAAAACACACAGCACAAGATCGTCACAAATGACGGGGCAAATGCAAGGCCCAATATGCCGAGCATGCTGGCAGTCAGCCCGATCGGCAGGGCGTACGGCCGCGGCCGTTTATCCGTATACCAGCCGACGACAGGCTGCATGACGGATGACACCATGTTTAACGTAAAAGCGATGATGCCGAGCTGTGTGAACGTCAAACTCATGGAGCGTTCCAAAATCGGGAACATGGCCGGAATCACAGCCTGAAGCGAATCGTTGAGCATGTGGCAGATTCCGATGATAAACAAAATCGGATACACGGTGGTGCCCGGTTTTTGAACAGGTTTTTCCTTCAGCGGGGCGGCAATAGCCAAATGATTCTCCTCCTAACATATATCACCAATGCATACCACCATATTATTCATAAGGTGAAGGATTTATCAAGAGGAAAAAAGACTCCTTCTGGAAAGAGCAGCGCCCGCCGCCAAAAAACATTAACAGTTGATGATTGTATTTTCGATTTTCAGAATATAGTATAGCTCTTCAAGATTACGGATGTGATACGTTGGCACAACCTCTGTTTCAGTTAGATTCATGCCAGGGTTAAGCCAGCACGTATCAATTCCGGCGAGCTGTCCGCCTTTGATGTCCGCTGTCAGCGAATCGCCGATGATTAAGGTGTGCTCCGCTGAAAAATGGGGAATCCGTTCAAACACATAGTCGAAGTACTCTTTCATCGGCTTTTGAAAACCTGTGTCTTCAGAAACGAAAATGTCCTTAAAGAACGGAAATAATCCTGAATCTCTGAGACGCTTATATTGAGTACTGGAAACGCCGTTTGTCACGATATACAAATCAAAATGCTGTTCCAGTTTTGCGATGAGATCAAAAGCCCCGTCCATAAGCTGGTGCCCTTCTTCAAGAAAACGGCGATATTTCTGGTCTAGCAGCACTCCGTCTGCTTCATAGCCATATTCCTTGAACAAAGCGGAAAAGCGGGTGGTCATCACTTCATCGCGAGTCATGTTTCCGCCTTCAAAGGCTCTCCAGAGGCCTTGATTAATTGTTTGATAACGGGATTCCATTTCATCGGTAAGCGGAATGTTCTGATCTTCAAACAGCAGGCGCAGCGCTAATTTTTCTGCCGCTGTAAAATCCAAAATGGTATTATCTACATCAAATAATAAAGTGCGGTATGGTTTCAAGGCTTGTCTTCCTTTCTATATGTGTACTCAAAGTATAGCACACGCAAAAACGAAAAAAGCCGGCGGATTGGACGTTTGAAATGTCCGCACCGACGGCTTACAATTATTTGTTTAATAAGCTGTGTTTTTTTGCATAAAGGAAATAAACGATCGTTCCGACGGCGATCCAGATGACAAATGAAAGCCATGTGATGCCTGGAAGGCTGTACATAAACCAAAGGCATATTCCAGCGCTGATGATTGGCACAACCGGAACGAACGGCACCCTGAAGGAGGCTTTGATTTCCGGGTGTTTTTTTCTTAACACAATCACAGCGATCGAAATAACTGTAAATGCCGCAAGCGTTCCCATGTTTACAAGGTGCGCAAGTGTGCCGAGATTAATAAATCCTGCGATCCCTGCCGCGACGATTCCTGTCAGCCATGTGTTGCGGAAAGGCGTTTTGAATGACGGATGAATCTTTGCGAACAATCCCGGCAAAAGACCGTCTCTGCTCATGGCAAAGGTTAAACGGACCTGGGCATACAGCAATGCGAGCATCACTGTTGTGATTCCGATGATAGCGCCGACAGAAATAATTCCCGCAACCGCATCCTGGCCGACGAATTTAAGCGCAAAGGATACCGGGTCACCGACATTTAATTTGGCATAAGGCATCATACCTGTCAAAACAAGCGATACCGTGATGTACAAAATGGTGCAGACGGCCAGAGCTGAAATGATGCCGATCGGCATATTTTTTTGCGGATGCTTCACTTCTTCTGAAGCGTTGGAAACTGCGTCAAATCCGAGATACGCGAAGAAAACCGTTGCCGCGCTCACAATGACGCCTTTCATTCCAAACGGCATAAAAGGAGTCCAGTTATCCGGTTTGACATAACCGAAGCCGACAATAATGAACAATAAAATAATTCCGATTTTCATCAGCACGATCACGTTGTTGAAGCGTGTACTTTCTTTGACACCTCTGCTGACAATTGCAGTGATGATGAGAATAATGACCGCAGCCGGAAGGTTAAACACGGCGCCCGGCGAGCTTCCCGGAGCTCCTGTCAGCGCAGCCGGAATATGAAAGTTAAAGCCGGCGAGCAGCGATTGAAAGTATGAAGACCAGCCTGTGGCAACCGCCGACAGCGCAATGACATATTCAAGCATGAGATCCCATCCGATTAAAAAGGCGAGCAGCTCTCCAAGTGTGATATAGGAGTATGAGTAAACGCTTCCTGAAATCGGAATCGAAGACGAAAACTCAGCATAACAGAAGGCGGCAAGCGCACAGGCGAGACCCGCTAAAATAAACGATAAGATCAGGGCAGGACCGGCACCGGTCGCGGCCACAGTTCCTGTAATAACGAAAATCCCAGTGCCGATGACACACCCGATACCGAGAAGTGTTAAATCAAATGCGCTTAAAGTACGGGCGAGGCTTTTTGACTGGCTCTGCGCATTTAATGTTTCAAGCGGTTTTTTTCTAAATAATGAACTCATAAAAAAGTTCCTCCTGGAAAATTCAAAATATTCTAATCATTATATACATTTCTCGTTGTATTATATTGTCGAAATTTGACGGCGTCAATCATATATTTTTCTGCTTTAAACGATAGAAGCTAAAAAGCGTTGGCGTATCATAATATAGTAATTTTTACAAACGGGATATTGAATTTTGCTGATGGTGAACCGATAGAAATGATAGATTGGCCATATTTTGATTTGCTGTTAAAAAGGAGATGCTGACCATGTTTCAATATGAAGAATTAAACAAACAATTTATTGGCGGAAAATGGCAGGAGGGCAGCAGCCCAAATGTATTGGAAAACAAAAATCCTTATACTCAAAAAACAATCACATCCTTTCAAAAAGCGACTGCTGATGATGTGGATGAAGCGTACCGGGCAGCGGCTTTGGCAAAGAAAAAATGGGATGCGGTCAACCCATTCGAGAAAAGAGCAATCTTAGAAAAAGCCGTTACGTATATCGAAGAGAATGAAGAAGCCATCATTTATTTGATTATGGAAGAGCTGGGCGGAACAAGGCTGAAAGCAGCTTTTGAAATCGGACTCGTGAAAAATATCATGAAAGAAGCGGCGACGTTCCCTGTCCGTATGGAAGGGAAAATTCTTCCTTCTACAATAGACGGCAAGGAAAACAGATTATATCGCGTACCGGCAGGCGTTGTCGGTGTCATCAGTCCTTTTAACTTCCCATTCTTTTTATCTATGAAATCAGTAGCGCCGGCACTCGGAGCAGGCAATGGCGTCGTTTTGAAGCCGCACGAAGAAACACCGATTTGCGGCGGTACGCTGATTGCGAAGATTTTTGAAAGCGCGGGCGTTCCGGAAGGACTGCTGAATGTTGTTGTCACTGACATTGCAGAAATCGGTGACAGCTTTGTCGAACATCCGGTGCCGCGGATCATCTCATTTACAGGATCTACGAAAGTGGGGAGCTACATCGGCCAGCTCGCGATGAAGCACTTTAAAAAGCCGCTTCTTGAGCTTGGCGGAAACAGCGCCTTTATCGTGCTTGAAGATGCGGATATCGAATATGCAGTCAATGCGGCAGTGTTCAGCAGATTTACCCATCAAGGCCAGATTTGTATGTCAGCCAATCGCGTACTGGTTCACTCATCAATTTATGATCAATTCCTTGAGCTGTATCAGGCAAAAGTGGAATCGCTGAAAGTTGGCGACCCGATGGACCCTGATACGATTATCGGGCCTTTAATCAACAGCAGGCAGACTGACGGGTTAATGAAATCTGTTGAGAAAGCGATTGAAGAAGGGGCTGTTCCAGTGAAGCTTGGCGGATTTAACGGGACGATCGTGGAGCCGACCATCTTAAAAGACGTGAAACCGTTTATGAGCATTGCAAAGGAAGAGCTGTTCGGGCCAGTCGTCTCCTTCATGAAGTTTGATTCAGAAGACGAAGCGGTGGATATCGCGAACGATACCCCATTTGGCTTAAGCGGAGCCGTGCATACCTCAAATCTTGAACGCGGCGTGGCTTTTGCGAAACGCATTGAAACGGGCATGATCCATGTTAATGACACGACGATTAATGATGAACCGAATGTGGCCTTCGGCGGCGAAAAGCAATCTGGCCTTGGCCGATTAAATGGCGAGTGGAGTCTTGAAGAATTTACGACGCTGAAATGGATTTCGGTTCAGCACGAAAAACGCAGCTTCCCTTACTAATAAAAGGAGTGATTGGAATTGAGCATAAGAACGGAAAATGAAACAGCAGATCTTCTAGACGCATTTGTGAAAGTAGCCCCTTATTTAAACAGCCTGGTTCAGGATGATATTACAATCGGCATTTATGATACGGAGAAATTGCTGGTCAATATTCCGGCAAAAACCTTTTCCCTTAACGTAAAAGCCGGAGATCCGCTGCAGGAAGGGGATATCATCACAGACGCGATCCGCAGCAATCAGAAAAAAACGAGCATGGTGCCGAAAGAATTGTTCGGCTTTCCATTGATCGCACGCGCCATCCCGCTTCATGACCAGAACGGAAGAGTGATTGGGGGAGTGGGCCTCGGCACGAGCCTTGAGGAGTCCTCTAAGCTTCATGATGTAGCGGAAAGCTTATCGGCAGTTGTTGAACAAACGGCTGCGGCCATTTCCGATATTTCTGAATCAATTAACGGATTCTCATCGCAAATGTCGGGCATTTCCTCACAAGCGAAAAAGGTAAGCGAAAGCGCGGGAGAAATCGCCGATATTTCAGTAACCGTTAAAGGCATTTCTGACCAGAGCAATCTGCTCGGTTTAAATGCTGCGATTGAAGCCGCACGGGCAGGGGAGTCCGGAAAAGGATTTTCTGTTGTAGCGGATGAAATCAGAAAGCTTGCGACGCATTCGAAAGAAAATGTCGGCCAGATCGATCAGATCACGAAAAAAATCCACAGCCTGTTAAAAGGGCTGGAAGAATCGATTGAATCGATTAATCAGCATACTGACGGACAAGCTGCTGCTGTTGAACAGATTTCCGCCACGATGCAGGAGATCTCAGGCAGTGCGCAGCATCTCGCTAAAATGGCAGAAAAAGCGCTTGAAGAAGAGTAAGAGACTGGGGACAGAGTCCCCGGTCTTTTTTTTTGTCCGGTATTTCCATGAAATTTGTCTGCTCTTTTACTAGTTTTATTCCAGCGGCTGATTTAAAATGTACACATGAACTTACGTGAGGATTGATAGGAACCATGAGCATACTAAAAGCGGAGAACCTTTACAAAACATACGGAGATAAGACGTTATTTGACCATATCTCCTTTCATATTGAAGAGAATGAGAGAATCGGATTAATCGGGCCTAACGGCACCGGAAAATCAACGCTGCTGAAAGTGATTGCCGGCTTGGAATCTGTTGAAGAAGGCGACATCGCCAAATCCGGCAGCGTGCATGTTGAATTTCTTCATCAGGACCCGCAGCTGCCTGCCGGACAAACTGTACTGGAGCATATTTATTCCGGTGAATCGGCTGTCATGAGAACGCTCCGTGAATATGAAAAGGCGCTCTATGAACTGGGAGAAGACCCGGAAGATGAAAAACGCCAGAAACACCTGCTGGCTGCGCAGGCTAAAATGGATGCAAACAATGCGTGGGATGCGAATACCTTGGCGAAAACGGTGTTATCGAAGCTGGGAGTAACTGACGTGACAAAGCCTGTCAACGAGCTCTCAGGCGGACAGAAAAAACGGGTGGCGATTGCGAAAAACTTAATCCAGCCCGCCGACCTCCTGATCTTAGACGAGCCGACGAACCATTTGGATAATGAAACGATTGAATGGCTTGAAGGGTATTTGGCGCAATATCCAGGCGGCGTCATGCTGGTGACGCACGACAGGTACTTCTTAAACCGCGTGACAAACCGCATTTATGAGCTTGAACGGGGCAGTCTCTATACCTACAAAGGCAACTATGAAGTCTTTTTGGAAAAGCGCGCGGAACGGGAAGCGCAGGCCGAGCAAAAAGAAACGAAGCGGCAAAATCTGCTGCGCCGTGAACTGGCCTGGCTCAGACGCGGAGCGAAAGCACGCTCCACAAAACAAAAGGCGAGAATCGGCAGGGTAGAGTCGCTTAAGGAGCAGAAAGGCCCTCAGTCAGCCGGCTCGCTCGACTTTGCGATCGGCTCCCATCGTCTTGGAAAGCAAGTAATCGAAGCGGAGAACGTGATAATCGCTTATGGAGGAAACGTGCTTGTCGATCGATTCAATGAACTGGTTATACCAGGTGAACGAATCGGGATCATCGGGCCGAACGGCATTGGGAAAACAACACTGTTAAACAGCCTTGCCGGACGAATCACTCCTGACGGCGGGCATATTACGATCGGCCAAACAGTAAGAATCGGCTACTATACCCAGGATCACAGTGAAATGAACGGTGAGCTGAAGGTGATTGAATACATTAAAGAAACAGCGGAAGTCGTGAAAACAGAGGACGGCGATATTGTCACCGCTGAACAAATGCTTGAGCGCTTCCTCTTCCCACGCTCCATGCAGCAAACCTATATCCGCAAGCTGTCCGGTGGAGAAAAACGGCGCTTATATTTGCTTCAGGTTCTGATGCAGGAGCCGAATGTGCTGTTTCTCGATGAGCCGACGAACGACTTGGATACAGAAACGTTAAGCGTGCTTGAGGATTATATTGAACAGTTCCCTGGCGTTGTCATCACCGTATCCCATGATCGCTACTTCCTTGACCGCGTCGTAGACCGTTTGATTGTATTTGAAGGGAATGGCGTGATTTCACGGTTCCAAGGCTCCTACAGCGACTATATGGAGCAGGCCAAAGCGAAAAAAACGGCTGAAAAACCCGCAACAGAAATCAAACCGGCTGAAGCGGAACCGAAGAAAAAACGGAAAAAGCTTTCTTACAAAGACCAGCTTGAATGGGACGGCATTGAAGATAAAATTGCCGAGCTTGAAGAAAAGCATGAACAGCTCGAAGCGGATATCGCCGCCGCGGGCAGTGATTTCGGGAAAATTCAAGAGCTGATGGCCGAGCAGGCAAAAACAGCGGAAGAGCTTGAGGCAGCGATGGATCGCTGGACGGAATTGTCCCTCATGATAGAAGAGCTAGAAAGCTAAAAAAGTGCGGCCGCAGCAAGGCTGCACTTTTTTTCACATAATGTACAAAAACGAAACGGCCAGCTTATGATAGGATGGAATTGTGTGTCAGCGGCACACGGAAAACTAACGGAGATGATGAAGTATGACATGGGCTATCGTGATGTTAATCCTCATGAGTCTGGTGAAAATCGTATTAACCTGCCTGCCAACAGGCGTCATAGAATGGCTGCTCAGCAAATTCGAGGTTCACGCCAAGCTGAACGACGAAGATGCTGTTCTCTCTCTAGATGGAAAACGGCTCGAGGGTGAAGAGAAAAGGCACATGATCGATCAATTTAACGAAGCTGTCTTCCTGGAGAAATATTATATTTATCCAGGCGACGAAGAGCGTTATTTATACCCTGAAAACGGCGGAACACCGCTCGTGATAGATACGAAAAAAGGCAAAAAAGATGTAAAGCTGTTTGTGTACAGCTACGATGACCATATCGATGTCGTGAAACAGTACAAGAAGAAGGTTATCGCGTATCGACTGCTTTCTGAAAGCATGCAAAAGCAGTCTTTGTCAGTGACAGGGAGCCTAGCTTAAAATAGGATAATGAAAGACGGGTGCTTTATGTACTCGTCTTTTTTATTATATTTTAAAACTTAACGTTTACGTTAAGGTCCGAAAGGTGTATAATAATAACAGAACAGGCGAAGGGGGATTTACCATGGAATGGATGAAGATTGATCAAGTTGCCAAAAGAAGCGGGCTTACAAAGCGGACCATTCGGTTTTATGAAGAAATCGGCTTGATTCCAGCACCGAAACGGACGGAAGGCGGCGTTAGACTTTATTCAGAGGATGATATGGAAGAGCTTGAGAAAGTGATCAGCACAAAGGAAGTGCTTGGCTTTTCCCTACAGGAGCTTCAGCATTTCATGGAAACCAGCCGCCAGCTTGAGTTAAACAAAGAGGGGTATTTGTTGTCACTGGATCCAAAGGAACGGAAAGAGAAGCTGGAGGAAATTCAGGAAACGCTGAATCACCAGCTGGATTTGATTGATGAAAAAATCCGCACATTCCAAAGCTTTAAGGAACGTCTGCACGGGATGAAAGACAAAGCGGAACATGCCATTCAATCAATCGAATAAAACGTTTGGTAAACGCTATTTTTTTGTAGCGTTTCTTTTAATGGAATAAAAATGGAGGTCAGATCAAATGGACAATACAAAACAAGTGAATCAGAAGACAGGTTTGCTGAATCAGCCGAAAGCTGTATGGGCTGTCGCGTTTGCCTGTGTGATTTCCTTTATGGGAATCGGGCTGGTCGATCCTATTCTTCCGGCGATTGCCGCACAATTACATGCTTCACCTAGTGAAGTATCACTCTTATTTACAAGTTATTTGCTCGTTACCGGATTTATGATGTTTTTCTCAGGAGCCATTTCCAGCAGGATCGGCGCAAAATGGACGTTAATTCTCGGACTTATTTTTATTATTATCTTTGCAGCGCTTGGCGGAAGTTCAAGCTCAATTGCTCAGCTTGTCGGCTATCGCGGCGGCTGGGGACTAGGTAATGCTTTATTTATTTCAACAGCGCTTGCGGTCATTGTCGGCGTGTCTGTCGGCGGCAGCGCTCAAGCGATTATTTTGTATGAGGCGGCGCTCGGACTCGGGATTTCCGTCGGACCGCTTGCAGGCGGAGAGCTTGGAAGCATTTCATGGCGCGCGCCGTTCTTCGGGGTATCTGTCCTGATGTTTATTGCGTTAATCGCCATTTCTTTGATGCTGCCGAAATTGCCTAAACCGGCGAAGCGCGTTGGGGTATTTGACGCCATGAAGGCACTCAAATATAAAGGCCTGCGGACAATGGCGGTATCGGCTTTCTTATACAACTTTGGATTTTTTATTTTGCTCGCTTATTCTCCGTTCGTTCTGGATTTAGATGAACACGGCCTTGGGTATGTTTTCTTTGGCTGGGGACTTCTGCTGGCGATTACGTCAGTCTTTACGGCGCCGCTCGTGCACAAAGCGCTGGGTACAGTGCGTTCCTTGGTTGTTCTCTTTATCGCCTTTGCGGTCATTCTGATCATCATGGGCATCTGGACAGAGCATCAGGCGTTGATTATTACATGTATCGTTGTGGCCGGTGCTGTCCTTGGTATGGTCAACACGATCATGACAACAGCTGTCATGGGCTCTGCGCCGGTTGAACGTTCAATCGCGTCTTCAGCCTACAGCTCAGTCCGCTTCATCGGCGGAGCGATCGCTCCGTGGATTGCGGGAATGCTGTCAGAACACTTCACAGCAAGCGCGCCGTATACGGTTGGCGGAATTGTTGTTCTTGTCGGTATGCTTGTGCTTCTGCTAGGTCGTAAACATCTTGCCGGAATTAAGGCAGGACATTAATAAGGAAAGACACTGCTAAGGTGCAGTGTCTTTTTTATTTGCTTAATCTTCCCTTCATAATGGTATGATCGTATTTCCCGCCAGATAGCCATTAACATATTTTAAACCCTTTATTATGAAGTGAAATGGCATGCAAGGATATGTTTTGCAATCGGTTATAATCTAATCATAATGGAATCGACGCGAGAAAGGACATCCTGATGACACAATTTTACTATTTAGCCGCTAAAACGCCTTTAGAAACCGGTTTTTTCAGTCAGCCCTCCGGCTACTCCCGGAAAGGGCATCCGCTCCGGTCAGGTATCGACGCGGCGGGCATTTATCTTGAGGAAGCCGAGAATGTGTCTGTGCATTTACGGTTGTCTTATCAAATAATAGTTCATGCTGAAGAGGGATCATTTTCCATGCATAAGGCAAAGCCTGACGCATATGACCTGAAGTGTTTACACATGCTTTATCAATACATACACAGCGTTATGAAAAACAGTTTTTCGGTTGAATGGTTCACTGCATGGGCTGATGAGGAAGACCTTGAACTGTCTGCCAAAAGAGAGTTGACACTTGATGAATTCACCTCGCCATTGCAGCTCATTTTAAAAGACAGAGAGCTTTTGAGAATCGTTCAGAAAAAATGGCAGTAAAAAACCCGCCCTTCACCAGGCGGGTTTTTTCGTAACATTAAAGCACTTTTGTCGTCCAAGACTCGCAGTTCCATGTTTCTGTCGCGATGTCCATATAGAAATCAGGCTCGTGAGAAATAAGAAGAATGGAGCCTTTGTATTCTTTGAGGGCGCGCTTGAGCTCTTCCTTGGCGTCGACATCCAAGTGGTTTGTCGGCTCATCGAGCACCAGCAGGTTGGTTTCCGAATTGATCAGCTTGCATAATCTGACCTTCGCTTTTTCGCCTCCGCTTAATACGGAGACGCGGCTTTCGATATGTTTTGTCGTCAGTCCGCATTTTGCCAGAGCGGAGCGGATTTCATACTGTGTATAAGAAGGGAATTCGCTCCAAACTTCTTCAATACACGTATTGTTGTTTGTTTCCTTGACCTCTTGCTCGAAATAGCCGGTAAAGAGGTGCTCGCCTCGTTCAACAGAGCCTTCGAGCGGCTGGATTTCGCCAAGCAGGCTTTTCAGCAATGTCGTTTTCCCGATCCCGTTTGCGCCGTAAAGGGCGATTTTTTGGCCGCGCTCCATGCGGAGGTTCAGCGGACGTGAGAGCGGGGAATCGTAACCGATCACGAGATCCTTCGTTTCGAAAACCAGCTTTCCTGATGTTCTGGCTGGCTTGAAGTGGAATTCAGGTTTCGGTTTTTCCGCCGCCAGCTCGATCATATCCATCTTGTCGAGTTTCTTTTGGCGGGACATCGCCATGTTTCGCGTGCTGACCCGGGCTTTGTTGCGGGCAACGAAATCCTTCAGCTCCGCGACTTCCTGCTGCTGTTTTTTGTAGGCCGCTTCAAGCTGCTGTTTCTTCACCTCGTAGACTTCCATAAACTGATGATAGTCGCCGACATAGCGTGTCAGCTCCTGATTTTCTACATGATAAATCAGGTTGATGACGCTGTTTAAGAACGGAATGTCATGGGAAATCAAGATGAACGCATTCTCGTACTCCTGCAGGTAGCGTTTCAGCCATTCGATATGCTGCTCATCAAGGTAGTTGGTCGGCTCATCGAGAAGCAGGATTTCCGGTTTTTCGAGAAGCAGCTTGGCGAGAAGCACTTTGGTGCGCTGTCCCCCGCTCAGATCAGTAACATCACGGTCAAGTCCGATATCACTCAAGCCAAGTCCGCGTGCAATTTCTTCCACTTTAGAATCAATCACATAAAAATCATTGTTCGTCAGCGCGTCTTGAATAACACCGACGTCTTCAAGAAGCTTTTCAAGCTCGTCAGGATCAGCTTCGCCCATTTTGTTATAAATCTCATTCATTTCTTCTTCCATTGCAAATAAATAATGGAAAGCGTCTTTCAGCACATCACGGATGGATTTTCCTTTTTCAAGCACAGTATGCTGATCGAGATAGCCGACACGGACGTTTTTTGACCATTCGACTTTTCCTTCATCAGGCTCAAGCTTTCCGGTAATAATATTCATGAAGGTTGATTTTCCTTCACCGTTCGCGCCGATCAGACCGACGTGCTCGCCTTTTAAAAGACGGAAAGATACATTATTAAAAATGGCCCGGTCACCGAAGCCGTGGCTTAAGTCCTTTACAGATAAAATACTCATGTTTACACCTCTATCGTTTATCGAACACGCTGTATGGCGTGTATTTCTCACCTTTTGATTATAAAGGAGGAAGACGATTGTTGAAAGGCATAGGAAAGAAAAAGAAAAATTGCGTTCCGCGCGCTGTTTTGAGATACTATGGAATAGATTTCAGGAATCGAGGAGAACAAAATGACGCAAACTTGGCCATTTTTACATAATGCACAATCATTTATCAAAGAAAATTGGAACGCTTCAGGCTTTGAAAAGCCGACTCCTGTACAGGAGCAGGCGGCCCAACTCATCATGGAAGGTAAGGATGTCATCGCAGAATCGCCGACAGGAACAGGTAAGACGCTTGCCTATGCACTGCCGGTATTGGAGCGTATCAAACCTGATCAGAAGCATCCGCAGGCGGTGATTTTAGCACCTTCACGTGAGCTGGTGATGCAGATTTTTCAGGTGATTCAGGACTGGAAAACGGGATCAGAATTACGGGCAGTTTCCTTAATCGGCGGAGCGAATGTGAAAAAGCAGGTCGAAAAGCTGAAAAAGAATCATCCGCATATTATCGTCGGGACGCCGGGCAGGGTGTTTGAGCTGATTCAAGCGAAAAAACTCAAGATGCATGAAGTGAAAACGATCGTACTTGATGAAACCGATCAGCTTGTCTTGCCGGAGCATCGTGAAACGATCAAGCAAATCATTAAAACGACATTAAGAGACCGCCAGCTTCTTTGTTTTTCAGCCACGCTGAAGAAAGAAACAGAAGACGTGCTCCGCGACATGACGAAAGAGCCCGAGGTTTTGAAGGTAGAACGCAGCAAAGCGGAAGCGGGAAAAGTGAAGCATCAATACATCATCTGTGACCAGCGCGACAAAGTGAAGCTGCTGCAAAAGCTTTCAAGACTTCATGGCATGCAGGCGCTTGTGTTTGTGAGAGATATCGGTAACCTTAGTGTGTACGCGGAAAAGCTGGCGTACCATCATGTCGACCTTGGCATCCTTCACAGTGAGGCGAAAAAGATGGAGCGGGCGAAGATCATTAAAGCGTTTGAGCAGGGCGAGTTCCCGCTGCTTTTGGCAACTGACATTGCCGCGCGCGGTTTGGATATTGAAAACCTGCCATATGTGATCCACGCCGATATTCCTGATGAAGACAGCTATGTTCACAGATCAGGACGAACAGGAAGGGCTGGAAAAGAAGGAAACGTACTGAGTCTTGTCACGCGTATGGAAGAATCAAAGCTGAAGAAAATGGCGAAGAAACTTGGCGTGGAGCTGAGTGAAGCTGTTTATTCAGGCGGTCACCTGAATACGAAATAAAAGGAAGGGCGGAATCGCCCTTCCTTTTTGCTGTAAAATAAAAGAAAATAGGAGCGGGGTGAGGAGATGGCTTCGATAGACAGTTTTCGTTTTTTGAAGGAGTCTGAGCTGAACATTATTGAAAAGTGGTTTGAAAATGAGAATGTCAGGAAGAGAATGGATGGAATGCTGCCATTACATCAGTGGTACGCCCGAGTGATTAATGATGAAAACAATGCTGTCATGATGGCATATGACCAACAGCTGCCGGCAGGGGTGGTCATCATTGAGTTCGTGGAGGATAAGGCGTATATGGGATTGATCGTAAATCCTCAGCATCATCTTCAAGGTTATGGGAAAACGATATTACGTAAATTAATTGATGATCCCAATTTTGCGAGGGTAAGTGAATGGGCTGCCTGCATTGAAGAAGACAATCAAATCAGTATATCCTGTTTTAAAGCAGCCGGGTTTACGTCGGTAGAAACAGAACCGGATGAAGATGGATTATTTACTTTGACTCTTCGTCATTGACGTATTTTCAAAAATAAAAGGCGGGCGGAAAGCCCTCCTTTTTTAGGTATAATCTCAGCTTTGATCACTGACTTTGATCAGCTGTTTTCCTTTATTTTCTCCTTTAAATAAGCCAAGAAATGCGTTCGGAATGTTTTCGAAGCCTTCAGTGATCGTTTCCTCATAATGAAGCTTTCCGTCTCTCAGCCATTCCGCCAGCTGTTTTGCGCCTTCAGGAAAACGGTCGGCGTAGTCGCTTACGATAAACCCTTGCATCAGCGCCTTCGTTTTGATCAGCTTGGATTGGACGCGAGGGCCCATGTCATCCGCTTCGTTTTCCGCGTTGTAGGAAGAAATGGCGCCGCACACCGGAATGCGGGCAAACTCATTGAGGAGGTTCATGACCGCATCTGAAATCGGCCCGCCGACATTGTCAAAATACACATCGACACCGTTCGGACAAGCGTCAGCAAGCGCTTGTTGAATATCATCTGCGGTTTTATAATTAATCGCTTCGTCAAATTGCAGTTCATTCTTTAGGTATTCAATTTTGTCATCAGAGCCTGCGATACCGACGACGTGTGCTCCCTTGATTTTGGCGATCTGTCCGACAGCGGAACCGACAGCCCCTGCAGCTCCGGAGACAACCACGGTTTCGCCTTCTTTCGGGCGGCCGATGTCCAGCAGGCCGAAATATGCCGTCAAACCGGTCATTCCTAAAATGCCGAGATACGCTGAAGCAGGGGCGAGACTTGTATCAATTTTTCGCACGGCGGACTCGCTGACAGCGGAATATTCCTGCCAGTTCAGGTTTCCGATGACGATTTCTCCTTGTTTCAGCTTATCTCCGTCTGACACGACTTCAGCAATAACACCGCCTGACAGCGCTTCGTCTAAGGCAAATGGCTCTACGTATGACTTCGTGTCTTGCATTCGTCCGCGCATGTAAGGATCGACTGACACATAGAGTGTTTTGACAAGCACCTCACCTTGCTTCGGCTCAGGAACGGGGATCGTTTCAAAGCGGAAATCTTCGTGAACGGGCACCCCTTGCGGACGTCTTGCTAATTGAATCTGCTGTTGAGCTGTTGTCATATTCATCCTCCTATCATTTGATTGACACCAATGTAACACGGACAAGTGATGAAATACAAAAAGTAAGCCGCATAAAAAAAGAAGAGGCAGATTCCTCTCCTTTTCAGCGTGTCGACAGACCCTCGCAAATCTGAACTGTGCGTCGGTGCTCACGAATTTACCCTCCGATGCTCGTCCTTTCTAGATTTCAAGGGTTTTCTATCACGCTGAAAGGATGACAAAAAGCTCAAAACGATAACCGTTTTGAGCTTTTTGTCAACAGTCTGAAAGGAGAGGTTTCCTCTCCTTTTTCATCACGTCCGTAATTTTGGGCATAGTCCCATCGGCAGGCACATCGGCTTCTGGTCGATCGGGCTTCTCATGATGCAGCATTCCAAGCCGAAGACTTTCCGGAAAAACGGCTGGGTGAAGACGTCTTCCGGCGTTCCGGCATTGTAGATTTTTCCGTCCAGTACGCTGATCAGATAGTCAGCGTATTGAGCGGCTTGGTTTAAGTCGTGAAGCACCATGACAACTGTGCGTCCATGATCCCGGTTCAGCTTTTTCAGGAGCTCCAGCACCTCAATTTGGTGAGAAATGTCCAAGTAAGTGGTCGGTTCATCGAGCAAAAGCAAATCAGTGCCTTGTGCAAGCGCCATGGAAATCCAGGCTCTTTGTCTTTGACCGCCTGAAAGGGCATCAAGTGTCCGATCCTTCAGCTCATTCATCCCGGTTGCGTCAAGCGCCCACTCTACCATATCGTGATCCTCTTGTGTATGCTTGGATAACAGTTTTTTATGAGGATGTCTGCCGAAATAGCATAGTTCCTGTACCGTCAATCCTTCAGGCGCCTGAGGAGACTGAGGAAGAATCGCCAGCTTTTTAGCCACTTCTTTGGACGGCTGGCGATGAATATCTTTTCCTTCTAATAGGACCGTGCCGCTTTTTGGGGCCATCAGCCTCGCCAGCGATTTGAGGATTGTTGATTTTCCGCAGCCGTTGGCGCCGATGAGCACAGTGATTTTTCCTTCTTCAATCTTTAAATCGACTCCGTCAATAATCACTGTGCTGTCATATGAAAGAGTGAGTTGGTCCGCAGCCAGTTTTCCCATGGTATCCTCTCCCTACTGTTTCCTCGCTTCGAATTTCAATAAATATAAAAAATAAGGCGCGCCGATCACAGCTGTCAATATTCCGGCGGGTATCTCAACCGGAGGAATGATGCCGCGTCCTAATGTATCTGCGATTAGTAATATAATAGCACCGATTAATGCCGATGCAGGCAGTAAATATTTAGCTTTTTCTCCGGCAAGCCTTCTGGCGATATGCGGAGCAAGCAGCCCGATAAAACCGATTGATCCGACGACAGCTACACAGCTCCCCGCCAGTGCAACTGCGGTGAAAATCAGGATGAATCTCAGCCTGTTTGCGTTTTCGCCGAGACCCTGCGCTAACTCATCTCCGAGTGACATCAGATCCAGCTTCGGAATGAGGATGCAGACAATCGGCAAAAGGACAAGAAGCCATGGTGCAAGGAGCTTAACTTCTTCCCAGTTTCTCCCCCAGAGGCTGCCTGTCAGCCAAATGAGCGCTGCATTGACGTCCCCCGGAAATTTGACCATCATATATTGCATGCCGGCGTGGCAGACCGCGCCTAAGGCAATGCCTGATAAAGCCAATGAAGAGGGCTGAATGTTTTTTTTGCGGGCTATCATTAATAATACTACAGCAATAATGGCTGCTCCGGCAAATGCGGAGAACGGCAGCACGTAGACCGGAGACTCAGGAAAAATGAGAATAACGGCCATGGCGGCCAGTCCGGACCCTTTTGAAATTCCGACAACGTCCGGAGACGCAAGGGGATTTCGGATGACACCCTGCAAAATGGCTCCGGCAGCGGCAAGCCCGGCGCCTGCCAGAATCGCCAGTATAATGCGGGGGAGCCGGTACTGCTGAATAATAAACTCGAAGGAATGATCCACTCCTAACAGGTTCGTAACCACCGCATCAGGTGAAATATACAATGCCCCGAAGCCGATGCTGATCACGGACAGCACTAGCAAGATGACAGCCAATATGAGGATGGCCAGCAAGGGGCGTTTTTGTTTTCTGGTTGATTTCTTCATTTCAGATTTCGCCCTTTCCTGCTAAATATAAGAAAAATGGTGTTCCGATAATGGCGGTGACAATGCCGACCGGAGATTCATAAGGGAATGCAATCCATCTGGCCAGGACATCTGCGTACACCAATAAAATGGCGCCGAACAGTGCCGAAAATGGCAGCACATACTTGTAATTTTCTCCGATCAGCTTGCGGACGATATGCGGGACGAGCAGCCCGACAAAGCCGATTGGGCCGGCAACCGCCACAGAAGCGCCGGAAAGAATTAAAATGATAAAGCTGATCAGAATCCGCATGCCGTTCATGTTTTGCCCGAGTCCTTTTGCGGTTTCATCACCGAGACCGAGAACAGAAACGGGGCCTGAAAACATAAGGGCAAGTCCAATGCCGATGACAGAAAACGGGGCAATGGTCATGACGTCCTGCCAATTGCTGCCGTCAATCGCACCCGTCATCCAATACAGCACATCCTCTCCCGACTCATTTAAAATAATAATCGCCTGTGTCATAGAGGACAGGAACAAATGCACCGCCATTCCTGACAGCGCCAGTTTGACAGGTGTCATTCCGCCGGAAGAGGCAATCATATACACAATTGCGCCGCCTGCCGCCGCACCTGCAAAAGCGAACACAACTGAAGAGTAGGAAGACGCCGGCAGAATGACGAGAGAAGCAACGACAAACAGCGATGCACCCGCATTCACACCGAAAATTTGAGGTGAAGCCAGAGGGTTTCTTGTCATGGCCTGCATCAGCGCCCCTGCTACAGCCAGGCTGGCGCCGACGAAAACGCCGATTAATGTGCGGGGGAGGCGAAGAGTAGAGATGATAAGCTGTTCTTTTGATCCGTCCCATACAAAAAGATATGTCAAAGCATCAATGATGCCGATGTCTGAGGCGCCTACTGAGAGATTCAGCCCAAGCCCGAAAATAAGGATGATCAGTGCAATGATAAAAACCATCAATCTTGATGATGAGCGCCGTTTGGCTGAGTAATACAACAGTCTCACTTCCTTGCTGCGTCTGTTTGCAAAAACGAAGAAGCAAGGATTCTCCTCGCTTCTCTTTTGTCCTACTTATTATACACTTTTTTGAGCACGTCTTTGGCGCTTGTTTCACTGGACTTGATTCCTCTGAATCTTGTCCAAATGTCGCGGTCTGCATCGTAGATTTGTCCGTTTTTCACCGCTTTTAGATTTTTCCAGAGCGGATTCTTTTTCCACTCATCTACGATTGTTTTACCCTCGTTGGCTGAAATAAACAAAATATCTGGATCGATTTTGCTTAACTGCTCGAGGCTGACCTCTTGATACGCGTTATCTGACTTCACGGCGTGCGTAAAGCCGAGCATGCTGAAGATTTCTCCGTCATAAGAAGATGACGTATGAAGCTGGAAGGAATCGGCTCTTGCCACGCCGAGAACGATGCTGCGGTCTTCATCTTTCGGAAGCTCCGCTTTCAGATCGTCAATGACCTTTGTATGGTCTGCGAGTTTTTCTTTTCCTTCTTTTTCTTTATTTAATGCTTTAGAAATGGTTTTGAAGCTGTCCATTGTTTCATCATAAGTCGCTTCCCGGCTTTTCAATTCAATGGTCGGTGCGATTTGTTTCAGCTGTTTGTAAATGTTTTTATGGCGTTCAGCGTCAGCGATGATTAAATCAGGCTTCAAGGAGCTGATGACCTCAAGATTCGGTTCGCTTCGCGTGCCTACGGATATATAATCAATCGGGCTGCCGACCAGCTTTTGAATCATGTCTTTTTTGTTGTCATCGGCTATGCCTACCGGCGTGATGCCGAGATTGTAAACAGCATCCAGGAATGATAGCTCAAGCACAACGACTTTTTTAGGCGTGCCGGTCACTGTTGTTTTTCCGTCTTCGTGCTGAATGACTCTTGAATCCTTAGATTTGCTTCCGGCTTTGCTGCCGCTGTTATCCTGACTTGATGAACAGCCGGATATAATGAAACAAGCGATTAATAAAACACTGATGATGGCAATAAACTTGTTAGGATAGGTGCGCATTGTTTTCTTCCTTTTTTCTGAATTTAATAATGAGAATCATTATCACAAATAAACACTATAATAGCATGGCTTCCTATGTCAATATTTTTTAAGTAAAGAAACAGAAGCCCGCTGCTTTATGTTTTTTTGATGTATGGGTCATATGGCACAAATAAATCGTACATAGCATCGCCGTGTCTGTGGGATAAAAACGAACTGGCATTGGCTTTAGAGGCTTCAAGCATATCTCTGCTGACATGGGGAAGAAGAACGCTGAGATAGCCGGACAATTTTCTTTCGATTTCTTCAGAGAGCGCAAATTCAATGTCTCCGATATTCATGACAATAGAGAAAACAAAGTCAATATCGATGTGAAATGTTTCTTCGGCAAAGATGGCAAGCTGGTGAATGCCGGCTGAATAGCCGACACGCTGATGGAAGACCTGTTTTACTAAATCACTCACAACCCACGCATTGTATTGCTGTTCTGGTGAAAAGTATTGCATTGGACATACCTCCTGCTTGTACGGATAAAAATGGCGATTCATGTTCGGACGCTCCGTGCAGCGGTTTTGATTTTGACTATTCTGAAAATACTCTCGTTCTATCACTTTACCATGGTTAGAAATTAAATATCTACTACCATTCTTCCTGTTTTTGTGCCCAATGCTCCGGATGCTGTTTCATAGAAAAAGGATCGGGTATGAATATAACATAGACATGATGAAGGAGGAATTGGATATGAAACCAGTTGTAAGAGAGTATACAAACGACGAACAGCTCATGAAGGATGTAGAAGAATTACAGCAAATGGGTGTCGCAAAAGAGGATGTATACGTCTTAGCTCACGACGATGACAGAACGGAACGGCTGGCAGACAACACGAATGCCAACACGATCGGAGCCAAAGAAACAGGTTTCAAACATGCGGTAGGGAACATATTTAATAAAAAAGGAGACGAGCTACGCAATAAAATCCACGAAATTGGTTTTTCAGAAGACGAAGCGGCTCAGTTTGAAAAACGGCTCGATGAAGGAAAAGTGCTTCTCTTTGTGACAGACAACGAAAAAGTAAAATCTTGGGCATAATGCAGGAATGTAACCCCAAAAGGCGATTATCGTCCTTTTGGGGTTTTTTATATTTGCGGTCTTTGCGGTGTTTTTTTGCAGGATGCCGCAATAAAATTCGGTACATTTTCGGTTATGAATGCCCATGAATTTGCTATTATGTTTTTTGTGAGAATATGGAACAAATTCTCACAAAATAGAAAATGGGGGTTCATACTGAATGAAAAAAGTGATGTTAGCCACGGCTTTGTTATTAGGCTTGACTCCGGTTGGGGCGAACGCAGCGGATTTGGGCCATCAGACGTTAGGGTCAAATGATGGCTGGGGAGCGTACTCGACCGGCACGACAGGCGGATCAAAAGCCTCATCATCCCACGTGTATACAGTCAGCAACAGAAATCAGCTCGTTTCGGCTTTGGGCAAGGACACCAACACAACGCCAAAAATCATTTATATCAAGGGAACGATTGACATGAATGTCGATGACAATCTGAAGCCGCTTGGTCTGAATGATTATAAAGATCCAGAGTACGACTTGAACAAATATTTGAAAGCCTATGACCCAAGCACATGGGGCAAAAAAGAGCCATCCGGAACACAGGAAGAGGCCAGAGCACGCTCACAGAAAAACCAAAAGGCACGCGTGATGGTGGATATCCCTGCAAATACGACGATCGTCGGTTCAGGGTCAAATGCTAAAGTTCTGGGCGGAAACTTCCAGATCAAGAGTGATAACGTCATTATCCGCAATATCGAATTCCAAGACGCATATGACTATTTCCCTCAATGGGACCCGACTGACGGAAGTTCAGGAAACTGGAACTCACAATATGACAACATCACAATAAACGGCGGTACACATGTCTGGATCGATCACTGTACATTTAATGACGGTTCCCGTCCAGACAGCACCTCTCCAAAGTATTTTGGAAGAGAATATCAGCACCATGACGGCCAAACTGATGCCTCTAACGGCGCTAACTACATTACAATGTCTTATAACTTCTATCACGATCATGATAAAAGCTCCATTTTCGGATCAAGCGACAGCAAAACTTCCGATGACGGCAAATTAAAAATCACACTGCATCATAACCGCTACAAAAATATCGTTCAGCGCGCACCGAGAGTCCGTTTTGGACAGGTACACGTTTACAACAACTATTATGAAGGCAATAAAAACTCATCAGATTATGCCTTTAGCTATGCGTGGGGAATCGGAAAATCATCTAAAATTTATGCACAAAACAATGCCATTGACGTTCCGGGATTGACTGCTGCTAAAACGATCAGCGTATTCAGCGGGGGAACGGCTTTATATGATTCCGGCACATTGCTGAACGGTACGCAGATCAACGCATCGGCTGCAAACGGGCTGAGCTCTTCTGTCGGATGGACACCATCTCTGCACGGGTCAATTGATGCTTCCGCGAATGTGAAGTCAAGTGTTATATCTCAAGCGGGCGCGGGTAAACTAAATTAAGAAATGAAAAAAACACAAAGGGCTGCTCACCTTTGTGTTTTTTAATTAATTAAAATGTTTATTAACTTAGTTAAGGAGTAGAATGAAAAAGGGGATCGGAAAACAAGTATATAGGAGGAGACCTATTTATGGCTTCAGAAAAAGACGCAGGAAAACAGTCAGCAGTAAAGCTTGTTCCATTGCTTATTACTGTCGCTGTGGGACTAATCATCTGGTTTATTCCCGCTCCGTCCGGACTTGAACCTAAAGCATGGCATTTGTTTGCGATTTTCGTCGCGACAATTATCGGCTTTATCTCCAAGCCCTTGCCAATGGGTGCAATTGCAATTTTTGCATTGGCGGTTACTGCATTAACTGGAACATTATCAATTGAGGATACATTAAGCGGATTCGGGAATAAGACCATATGGCTTATCGTCATCGCATTCTTTATTTCCCGGGGATTTATCAAAACCGGGCTAGGTGCGAGAATTTCGTATGTATTCGTTCAGAAATTCGGGAAGAAAACCCTTGGACTTTCTTATTCACTGCTGTTCAGTGATTTAATATTATCACCTGCTATTCCAAGTAATACGGCGCGTGCAGGAGGCATTATATTTCCTATTATCAGATCATTATCCGAAACATTCGGATCAAGCCCGGCAGATGGAACAGAAAGAAAAATCGGTGCTTTCTTATTAAAAACCGGTTTTCAGGGAAACTTGATTACATCTGCTATGTTCCTGACGGCGATGGCGGCAAACCCGCTGATTGCCAAGCTGGCCCATGATGTCGCAGGGGTGGACTTAACATGGACAAGCTGGGCAATTGCCGCGATTGTGCCGGGACTTGTGAGCTTAATCATCACACCGCTTGTGATTTACAAGCTGTATCCGCCGGAAATTAAAGAAACACCGGACGCAGCAAAAATCGCAACCGAAAAACTGAAAGAAATGGGACCATTTAAAAAATCAGAGCTTTCCATGGTTATTGTGTTTCTTTTAGTGCTTGCTCTTTGGATTTTTGGCGGCAGCTTCAACATCGACGCAACCACAACCGCACTGATCGGATTGTCAGTTCTTTTATTATCACAGGTTCTGACTTGGGATGATATCAAGAAAGAACAGGGCGCTTGGGATACGCTCACTTGGTTTGCGGCGCTCGTTATGCTGGCCAACTTCCTGAATGAATTAGGCATGGTTTCTTGGTTCAGCAACGCCATGAAATCATCTGTATCAGGATTCTCTTGGATTGTGGCATTTTTAATTTTAATTGTTGTGTATTATTACTCTCACTACTTCTTTGCAAGTGCGACAGCCCACATCAGTGCGATGTATTCAGCATTTTTGGCTGTTGTCGTGGCAGCGGGCGCACCGCCGCTTTTAGCAGCGCTGAGCCTCGCATTCTTCAGCAATCTGTTCGGGTCAACAACCCACTACGGTTCTGGAGCGGCTCCGGTCTTCTTCGGAGCAGGCTACATTTCGCAAGGCAAATGGTGGTCTATCGGATTTATTCTGTCGATCGTTCATATTGTCACATGGCTTGTGATCGGCGGATTATGGTGGAAATTATTAGGGATATGGTAGAAAGAAAAAAGGCAGACGCGGTCTGCCTTTTTTTATGTTTGATCACATTACTTTAGGGCGTGAGCAACAGATGATGAGGTGGTTTATAATGGATGGGTTTCAGCGCAAGAACAAAACGGGATTATGCCTCTCGTTATAGTAGCCGGCATATGAAAAGTTGGTATAAAAAGTAAAGAACTGAGAAGGAAGCGGGAAAATATAATTGGCAGGTGATTGCTTAACCTAGTGAGAAATGTCCGGCGTACTAGCAGCATATCTAGCATAGATGCGGAAATCACGTTTTTTATGCAACAGGTTTTCTACAAATACAGGGAAAGAAAGGTGATGCAGGGACAATCACCTTTTTTTTATTTTGTTTAGTGACCTTACAGACCGATGATAATTTTCCTGCATATAATAGCTGGAACTAATCAAAGAGGGCGGGGAATGATGTTGGGTGAATAATGTGATTGTAAATGGAGGTTTTGAAACAGGCAATCTGACGGGCTGGGCTTTTGCAAATACGTCCGTTATTAATACTTTTGCTCATTCTGCAAGATATTCCGCACAGTTTATCAGCAGCCAGCCTTATGCTTTTTTAGGGCAGATCGTGCCTATCGTTTCTGGACAATCTCTTATATTCACTGTTTCGCTTGGAAGAATGGGGAATAATCCAAGTCCTCAAGTCACTATACAAATTTTATTTGTTAACAGTGAAGGAGAACAGATTGAAGGCGGACAGGAAATGATCATTGCTGCCGGAAATTTGCCAAATGTCTCATTTAATACATGGAATGAAATATATAGACCAATTGCCCCTCCCTCAGAAGCAGTAAATGCAGTAGTGGTAATAAGTAAAGCTACTTTTGGTTCTGTTCTAATTGATGATGTTTCTTTAATAGAGTCTACCGGGGGGATTGGACCAACCGGGCCGACTGGGCCGACGGGAGCAACAGGATCAACCGGAGTAACCGGATCAACGGGAGCAACCGGAAAAACTGGTGTCACAGGATCAACAGGACCAACAGGAGTCACTGGAACAACAGGATCAACTGGTGTAACAGGCCCAACTGGAGAAACAGGTGCAACCGGACCAACGGGATCAACCGGAGCAACCGGAGCAACAGGACCAACAGGAGCAACCGGAGAAACTGGATCAACGGGAGCAACCGGAGAAACTGGATCAACGGGAGCAACCGGAGAAACTGGATCAACGGGAGCAACCGGATCAACTGGTGTAACAGGATCAACTGGAGAAACTGGATCAACAGGACCAACTGGAGAAACTGGATCAACTGGTGCAACAGGAGTGACGGGATCAACAGGAGAAACTGGTGCAACCGGATCAACAGGAGCGACGGGAGCAACCGGATCAACTGGTGTAACAGGATCAACTGGAGAAACTGGATCAACAGGTGTAACCGGACCGACGGGATCAACAGGAGTAACTGGAGAAACTGGACCAACCGGAGCAACGGGATCAACAGGACCAACAGGACCAACAGGAGTAACTGGAGTAACTGGATCAATCGGAGAAACAGGAGTAACTGGATTAACCGGATCAACCGGAGCGACAGGAGCAACTGGATTAACCGGATCAACTGGTGTAACAGGAGCAACAGGATCAACCGGAGCAACTGGAGAAACTGGAGAAACTGGACCAACAGGAGTAACCGGATCAACCGGATCAACCGGATCAACCGGAGCAACTGGAGAAACTGGACCAACAGGAGTAACCGGATCAACCGGAGCAACGGGAGTCACTGGAGCAACGGGAGTCACTGGAGCAACAGGATCAACCGGATCAACCGGATCAACCGGATCAACCGGAGCAACTGGAGAAACTGGACCAACAGGAGTAACCGGATCAACCGGAGCAATGGGAGTCACTGGAGCAACGGGAGTCACTGGAGCAACAGGATCAACAGGATCAACCGGATCAACCGGAGCAACGGGAGTCACTGGAGCAACAGGATCAACGGGATCAACAGGAGCGACCGGACTAACTGGACCAACCGGAGCAACGGGAGTAACCGGATCAACCGGAGCAACGGGATCAACCGGAGCAACAGGAGTAACTGGATCAACCGGATCAACAGGAGCGACAGGACCAACAGGTGTAACCGGACCAACGGGATCAACAGGAGCGACCGGACTAACTGGACCAACCGGAGAAACGGGATCAACAGGACCAACAGGAGCAACGGGATCAACAGGACCAACAGGAGTAACTGGAGTAACCGGATCAACCGGAGAAACAGGAGTAACTGGAGTAACCGGATCAACCGGAGAAACAGGTCCAACCGGAGCAACCGGATCAACTGGAGTAACCGGATCAACCGGAGCGACAGGATCAACAGGGTCAACCGGGGAAACAGGGCCAACAGGGCCAACCGGAGCGACTGGAGCAACAGGAGCAACGGGATCAACAGGAGCGTCCGGACTAACTGGACCAACAGGAGCAACAGGACCAACAGGAGCAACGGGAGCGACGGGAGAAACAGGAGCAACGGGAGCAACGGGAGCAACGGGAGCGACGGGAGAAACAGGAGCAACGGGAGCAACGGGAGCGACGGGAGCAACAGGATCAACAGGAGCAATCGGAGCGACTGGAGAAACTGGAGCAACAGGACCAACAGGAGCAACGGGAGCGACGGGAGCAACGGGAGCGACGGGAGAAACAGGAGCAACGGGAGCAACGGGAGCAACGGGAGCGACGGGAGAAACAGGAGCAACGGGAGCAACCGGTCCAACGGGGTCAACAGGGTCAACAGGTCCAACTGGATCGACTGGAGCAATCGGATCAACCGGAGCAACCGGAGCGACGGGACCAACAGGTGTAACTGGAGTAACCGGATCAACCGGATCAACAGGAGTAACCGGACCTACTGGATCAACAGGACCAACAGGATCAACTGGTGCAACAGGATCAACCGGAGAAACAGGTCCAACTGGATCTACTGGAGTAACTGGAGTAACCGGATCAACAGGAGCGACAGGACCAACAGGACCAACAGGAGTAACCGGAGTAACCGGATCAACCGGAGCGACAGGATCAACAGGGTCAACCGGGGAAACAGGGCCAACCGGAGCGACTGGAGCAACAGGAGCAACGGGATCAACAGGAGCGACAGGACCAACAGGTGTAACTGGTGTAACCGGATCAACGGGATCAACAGGATCAACCGGAGCGACTGGAGAAACAGGAGCAACGGGATCAACAGGATCAACCGGGGAAACAGGGCCAACCGGAGCGACTGGAGAAACAGGAGCGACAGGATCAACAGGAGTAACCGGAGCAACAGGAGAAACTGGACCAACAGGAGCGATGGGATCAACAGGACCAACCGGATCAACTGGTGCAACAGGAGCAACCGGAGCGACGGGATCAACAGGATCAACCGGAGCAACCGGAGCGACGGGATCAACAGGATCAACCGGAGTAACCGGATCAACAGGAGCAACAGGAGTAACCGGAGCGACAGGAGAAACTGGTGCAACCGGATCAACTGGTGTAACAGGAGCAACAGGAGAAACTGGATCAACAGGAGTAACCGGAGCAACGGGAGCGACGGGATCAACAGGAGCAACAGGAGAAACTGGATCAACGGGAGAAACAGGACCAACCGGACCAACAGGAGCAACCGGAGCGACAGGAGAAACTGGTGCAACCGGATCAACTGGTGTAACAGGAGCAACTGGAGAAACTGGATCAACAGGAGCAACGGGAGAAACAGGACCAACCGGATCGACTGGAGAAACTGGATCAACAGGATCGACAGGAGAAACAGGTGCAACCGGATCAACTGGTGTAACAGGTGCAACAGGAGAAACAGGACCAACGGGAGAAACGGGATCAACCGGAGCAACTGGGCCAACAGGACCAAAGGGAGAAACAGGAGCGACAGGACCAACAGGTGTAACTGGAGTAACCGGATCAACCGGGGAAACAGGACCAACAGGTGTAACTGGAGTAACCGGATCAACCGGGGAAACAGGACCAACAGGACCAACCGGAGTAACCGGACCTACTGGATCAACAGGACCAACCGGAGCAACCGGACCAACAGGAGTAACTGGAGTAACCGGATCAACCGGGGAAACTGGACCAACGGGATCAACAGGAGTAACTGGAGAAACAGGACCAACGGGATCAACAGGACCAACGGGATCAACAGGACCAACCGGAGTCACTGGATTAACCGGAGCGACAGGAGTAACTGGAGTAACAGGATCAACCGGGGAAACTGGACCAACGGGATCAACAGGAGTAACTGGAGAAACTGGACCAACGGGATCAACAGGACCAACGGGATCAACAGGACCAACGGGATCAACAGGAGTAACTGGACCAACCGGAGTCACTGGATTAACCGGAGCGACAGGAGCAACTGGAGCAACGGGATCAACAGGAGTAACTGGATCAACAGGAGTAACTGGACCAACCGGAGTAACTGGATTAACCGGAGCGACAGGAGCAACTGGAGCAACCGGATCAACTGGTGTAACAGGAGCAACTGGAGCAACCGGAGTCACTGGATTAACCGGAGCGACGGGAGAAACAGGACCAACCGGATCAACGGGAGAAACAGGACCAACCGGATCAACGGGAGAAACAGGACCAACCGGATCAACGGGAGAAACAGGACCAACCGGATCAACCGGAGCGACTGGAGAAACAGGATCAACCGGACCAACCGGACCAACCGGATCAACGGGATCAACCGGATCAACCGGAGCAACAGGGGCAACAGGAGTAACTGGATCAACAGGAGCAACTGGATTAACCGGATCAACTGGTGTAACAGGAGCAACAGGAGCAACTGGAGAAACTGGACCAACAGGAGTAACCGGATCAACCGGATCAACCGGATCAACAGGATCAAAGGGACCAACCGGAGCAACGGGATCAACAGGATCAACAGGACCAACCGGATCAACAGGATCAACAGGAGTAACAGGATCAACAGGATCAACAGGATCAACAGGATCAACAGGTGCAACGGGAGTCACTGGATCAACAGGTCTGACAGGAGTAACCGGATCGACTGGATCAACGGGATTAACAGGTCCAACCGGAGCAACAGGATCAACGGGAGCAACAGGTCCAACTGGATCGACTGGATCAACCGGATCAACAGGAGCAACAGGAGTAACCGGACCAACCGGGGCAAATCCGCAGCTGTTTTACAATGAGGTAGCAGGCCCAGTTTCAGTTGCTGTTAACGGTACTGAAACGTCAATTGGGACTTTAAGTCTGCCAACAGTCGCTGGCCAATTAATAAAATTAGATTTTGCCATTTCTGTTGATGTGACAACGACAGCTAACTCGAACTTTACTTTCCAAACCAGAATTTATAGAAACGGAGTATTGGTAGATATACGCTCTGTCCAAAGAAATGTTAATGCTGCCATTACGTCAAGATTTCCAATTGCTACAACGTATGTAGATATTACAACAGTCACAGGCACGACTTCTTATGAGGTTAGGATAATCTTTACCACAATAAGTAATGTGAGTGGCAGCATCGCACTAAACCTAGATATAAATGCTATTAGGTTCCCTTAATAATAGAGAATGAGAGTCACTTCTTTTTTAAAATTCAAGCATTTGAAACAAGAAACCTACTTTATAAAAAAGTAGGTTTCTTGTTTTTGCCTAATGGAAGACTTATCATGTTTTAAAATACTCCCTCAAAAATTTTTCAAGGTAATCAGAATACTGGTCAGAATCAAACTCATTGCCGCAAGCATGTATGACCCATGGCTCTTTTTGAAGAGGAATACCGACAAGATATCCCTTTTTCCTGAACTCAAAGCATTGAGAAGTATCGTAAAAATGCCAGCCGTCAAAGATCTCTTTTCGCCACGGGAGATCGTACTGGGTGGCCAGTAATAAACCGTCTAATGCTTCAACTGTTTTCACGGATCCGTCTATCTCATCAAACAACAAATAGCTATACGTACTGCGGTATTCAATGACTTTTCCCGCTTTTTTAGAAGCCTCCCACCAAATTCCGCTTTGCGGCACTTCTTCAGCTCCTATGACGCCTATCATGCCAAGCACATTGTTCTGCTGAAAGACATGAAGGATATCGTAAATAAATGAACGATTGATGATAAATGTATCCTGATGGACATACACTTTATATTTTGCGTCTGACTGATGCATTGCCGCTTGGTAGCCGGAGGCCATACTGTCAGCCTTTCGTATATCGATTAATTCAACCTCCATATGCGGCGGCACTGATAGAGACTGGATATGTCTCAGGCAGAGGTCATAAAGGGTGTCATCATTGACACATGTAATGAAGCAAATGGAATTTTCATTTAGATGCTGTTTCATCTTTTTTGCGCCTTTATGACATATTGATAGGCTCTGGCTTCCTCCTCGAAATCTGCATGGTGAATACCCATGTTTGCTTTGACATGTGCCAGTTTGCTGATCATTTTTTCATAATAGTGAGTCGTAAAGGAAATAGGATCGATTTGGCTGACCTTGTAACCTGTTTCATGAAACATCTTCTTCATTTCCTGCAAGGTGAAAAAACGGAAGTGTGTTTTATCGAGCAGCCCAGCCTGTGTATACGTCCATTTGCCGGTCAGCAGACTTTCAAAAATTGAGATATGCCCGATATTCGGAATGCTTGCCAAAATGCTCCCTGTTTCTTTTACGTAAGGATTTATGTTAGCTAACACTGCCCAAGGGTCTATTAAGTGTTCCAATACATCGCCGAAGATGACGTGATCAAATGTGTTTTTTTCAAAAGGCAGCTTCAATGTTTCGATGTCTCCTGTTATCACTTCGTCAATGTGATGAACGGCCTTTTCGGCAGCTGGCGGATATGATTCGACCCCAAAATAGGAGCAATTCATTTTTTCCTTAACAGCTGCGCCAAACAGGCCTTCGGCGCATCCGACCTCAAGAATGGTTTTCGCATGGGGATCTACCAGGTCAAACAGCTGCCAGTTGATGCTTTTGTAATACTCTTTATCTTTTCGCTCATATTCTTTCATAGAATCAGCAAGTGACCTTTTATTGATTTCCATGATGTTCACCTCCGGCGCCAGCCTGCTGCTGCAGAACCTCTTCAAAGTATGTTTTGTTGGCAAGCATTCTTGAATCATGAGGACGGTATTGTAAAGCCGATTCATTATGCTGATAGGCAAGCTGATGCTGGCCAAGCTTATCGTAGCAGACGGCTAATTGTAAGTGAGGCAGCCAGGTGGCGCAGGCGCGGTTTTGAAAAGCCAAGCTTTCTGAGCCTCTATTTTCTATTGCTTTTTCATACCAATAGACAGCGGTTTGGACATCGTTTTTTTCTAAAAAAGAGAATCCCAATCTGCAGCACGTTTCCGCTCTGGGAGGTCCGTAGACGAGCGTGTGGAGCACCCAGTTTAATTCTTTTTCCTTCAGTCCCAATGAATGATAGCAATCTGCTAATTTATTGCAGGCTCTGATATTATCCTCAACCCATCCCTGCTTTGATTTCAAAAAACGCAAATAGTATTCTATCGCTTTTTCTATTTTTCCGTGATCACACAGCTCGTTCGCGTAGTAAAATAAATCTCTTGGCGAAAATTCCTTTCCTGACGAGGCCATGTTTTCATAAATTCGCAGATTTCGGTCAGCGTCATGGCTAAGAGGCATGTGAGAAACCGCTGTGTCACTGTGATGGAGATTTCCGTACACCTCTAAATATTCATGAACCGCGCCGATCCACTTAAAGCCCTTTTCCCGTTTTACGAGCCGGTATCTTCTTAAGCTGGATGTGACGTTGCCTTCTTCATCAAACGCCAGGTGATAGTTCATTGATACCGCGTCAATATGCGGATCAAGCGTTCTTTTTAAATCCAAGAACAGTTCTTGATCCTTCTCGGTAAACACATCATCGGCATCAAGCCATAAAATATAGTCAGCTGTTGCCTGCTGAAACGAAAAATTACGGGCGGCCGCAAAATCGTCTATCCATTCAAAATCAAAGATACGGTCTGTATAACGGGCAGCGATGGCTTTCGTCTGATCAGCTGAGCCGGTATCCACAATGTTCATTTCATCAGCAATCCTGCGCACAGAATCTAAGCAGCGGCCGATAACGGCTTCTTCATTTTTCACAATCATACATAGGCTGATCGAAATCATATCGACACCTCCGCTTCAGGCTGTTTTTTCTTCCTTGCATGGACAAACATGTAATCAATCTGAGCATGTTTTGACAAGTGATCCAAAGGCAAATCAAATTGCCCGGCAAGATATTCAACTTCTTGTAAAAACAGCTGTATGTTCGATTCAGGAACGGCTAAATGGGAGGTTGATTTTATGTCATAAAGGTGTTCGGGGAATAGTGTGTTTACGTTTTGAGGCGTGATGAAATGTGTGTGTGCCGGTGTTCCGCATAATAAAGAAAAAAACGTGTCTGCATAAGCTGCATTCGGGATACTGCAAATCAATGAGCCTGAAGGCTTTAGATAAACGGCAAGAGCCTCAATCGTTCGCCGGGGATGCATCGAGCAGCTCAAAAGGTCTCCTATCAGAATGGCATCGAAAAAAGCCTCAGGGTAAGGAAGGCCGCATGTTTCCGTATCTGCTGACGTGACTTGTTCATAATAGGCGCTTGCCATTGTACGTAGCAGCGCATCTTCTTCAATACCGTACAATGTACAGGTTTGCCGGTTCAACAGCTCTGCACCCGCAGCTCCCGCGCCGCAGCCGATATGCAGGATGGAACGGGCATTTGAAGGCACAAGGGCTGTCAGCTCTGGCTGGGGATCAATAAAAGCCGTCACATCGTGCTTCCATTTATCTACGAAGGTTTGGCGGTTGACCTGATATAATCGGCTGATGCTTAAATCCGGATTGCCGGAAAACGTGGCATGCCCGTGATGATGCACAAACGAATCAAGAGCGATTTTCAGCTGATATCCGGCCTGCAGAGCGCGAATGCACAAATCATCGTCCTCAAATGAACCGCCTTCAAAACGCTCGTCAAAGCACCCGATTTTGTCCAGTACCTCTTTTTTGACAAGAAGGCAAAATCCGACCAGTCTTAAAACGCTTCTTGATTTGCCCCGCTGCTGCATGCAATGGCGCTGAGAAAAATCTTCAATTCCTTCTAAACTGGTGTAATCAACTGAAATTTGCTGAGGCCCGCTGACATAATTGCTTACAGGCCCGACCATGCCGGTTTTATCATCTTGATAAAGCAGCTTGATCATCGGCTCCAGCCAATGACTTGTCACAACAGTATCATTGTTTAAAAAAAGAACATTGTCCCCCGAAGCGGCCTCAAGGCCCTGATTGCAGGCTTTCGCAAACCCTTCGTTTGTTTCATTAAAAATCGTTTTGATTGAGGGGATCTGTTTGAGGTAGTCCTGTGTCCCGTCATGAGAGCCGTTATCTACAACAATCACTTCTATACAGTCATCATCGGTATGCGTCCATATGCTCTCCAAGCATTGTTTTGTTAACGCCAATTGATTATAAGTCAGCACAATAAGACTCGTTTTCACCATAACCTCCCGCCCTTCACCATATCACTCAGATACTATATGTATATTGAAATGTTCAGACGGAATGATTCCTTCATGAAAAAAGGAAACATCTTGATCTGAATAATAGATCCTGATCACCAAAGAAATGGATTTTGAAAAATAAGAAAATGACCGGGCGAAAAATGGTATGATCTAGGTAGAAAGGACGGCTGGTGCTGTGGTGAAAAAGCGATTCCATTTTTCTCTGCAAACAAAAATAATGGGGTTGATTGCGGCGCTGCTGATCTTTGTGATTGGCGTGCTGACAGTCACGTTTGCCGTTCAGCAAACAAAAGAAGGGCGAAAACAGGCAGAGCAGCTGGCGGTGCAGACGGCGAGAACGATTTCCTATATGCCGCCGGCAAAGGAGCTTATCGTGTCGAAAGGCGGGCAAGCTGCCAAGGCGCAGGAGGTCATTGAACAAATGAAAGAACAGACCGGCGCTTATGCGATTTATGTGCTTGATGAAAAAGGAATGGTCCGAACCGCCGCGGAAAATAGCGGAAATAAGCATCTGACGAGAAGCAGAGAAATCCTGTTTGGAGGCTCTCACGTCTCAGAGACAAAAGCGGATGGACAAAGGGTGATCCGTGGGAGCGCACCGATCATCGAGGAACAAAAGGGGCGCAGCCAAGTGATCGGCAGCGTGTCCGTTGATTTTCTGCAAACCAAGACAGAGCAAGGCATCAAGAAACATCTGCGAGACTTAAGCTTCATGGCTGTACTCGTGCTGCTGCTTGGATTTGCCGGTGCCGCCGCGCTTGCCAAAAGCATCAGAAAGGATACGCTTGGCCTTGAACCGCACGAAATTGCCTCTCTCTATCGGGAGCGGAATGCGATGCTGCGGGCGATTAAGGAAGGGATTATCGCCACCAATCGTGATGGGATTGTAACGATGATGAACGTATCGGCGGCTGAGATGCTAAAGCTGCCCGAGCCTGTGATGAACGTGCCTGTTGATGACGTGATGCCGGGAGCAGAACTGATGTCTGTGCTTGAGCAGGAAGAAATGCCGCCGAATCAGGAGGTATGCGTCAACGACCAAGTCTTTATTATCAATACAAAAGTCATGACACAAGGCGGACAGGCGTATGGAATTGTTATCAGCTTCAGAGAAAAAACAGAACTGAAAAAGCTGATTGACACGCTGACAGAGGTGCGAAAATACTCAGAGGACCTGCGCGCCCAGACTCATGAATTTTCTAATAAGCTATACGCGATTTTAGGGCTGCTTGAGCTTGGTGAATATGAGGAAGCGATTGAATTGATTAAAGAGGAATACGCCATCCAAAATGAACAGCATGATATTTTATTCCAAAATATTCATTCGCAGCAGGTGCAGGCGATTTTGTTAGGAAAGATGAGCAAAGCATCGGAAAAAAAGGTGAAGCTGTCGATCGATGACAACAGCACACTTGGGCCTCTTCCTCCTCATGTCGGCTTGTCCCATCTCGTTACGATTATCGGCAATTTGATTGATAACGCTTTCGAAGCTGTAGCGGATCAAAGCGTACAGGAGGTTTCATGTTTTATCACAGATATCGGACGGGATATTGTTATCGAAGTATCCGATACGGGACTGGGAGTGCCGCCTGATAAAATAGAGGCGGTGTTTGAAAGGGGCTACTCTTCAAAGGGGATGAAGAGAGGCTACGGACTCGCCAACGTAAAAGAGTCAATGCGTGAGCTGGGAGGCTGGATCGAGCTGACAAATCAAAAAAGCGGGGGAGCGGTATTTACTGTTTTTATACCAAAGGAGAAACAGACAAAGGGGGAATCCATTTGATTCACATCGTGATTGCGGAGGATGATTTTCGGGTTGCGCAAATTCATGAGAGATTGATTCAACAGCTTGATGGATTCAGCATTATCGGCAAAGCGGGCAATGCAAAAGAGACAATGTTGCTTTTGGAGACACACAAAACTGATTTGCTGCTATTGGATATTTATATGCCGGACGAGCTCGGAACAGCATTGATTCCAGAGATACGGAGACTGTTTCCGGAAGTGGATATTATGATCATCACAGCCGCAACGGAAACCCGCCACTTACAGGAAGCGCTGCGGGCGGGTATCGCAAACTATTTGATAAAGCCTGTATCGGCTGACAAGTTCAAACAGGTGCTGCTCCAGTATAAAGAAAAAAGGCAGGTGCTGCTGTCTCAGCCGGAGGTCAGCCAATCCATGATTGACCATATTTTTGGGGGCAGCTCTAAGGGAGCTGTCACTGCGGAGGATTTGCCGACAGGGATCAATCCGATCACGCTGAAAAAAATTAAAGAGGCGCTGTGTACTGCCGGGAGAGGAATGACAGCGGAAGAACTTGGAGAAGCAATGGGTGCGTCACGAACAACAGCCCGCCGCTATGCCGAGTATCTTGTGTCTAAGGAAGAAGCGCGAGCCGAGCTGGAGTACGGGATTATCGGCAGACCGGAGAGAAAATATTATTTGGCGGCTGAATAGCGATGAAAAAATGTGTGATCCTATTCATTTGTCTATTGGTCTTCATGCAAGGTGACATCCGGAAGGTGGCCGCTCCACGTCTGCCGGACGGGCCGGTTGAGATCGTTGTGCCTGCCGAGCCTTCCGGGGGCTGGGATGTAACGGCGCAGGCGATTCAATCCGTGCTCAGGCAAAAACAGCTGATAAAAGACGGGATTCATATTGTATATAAGCCTGGGAGCGGAGGCGATAAAGGCTGGAAATATGTCAACCAAAGCGGCAGGAAGACTATCAGTATGATGTCCAGTTTAATCCTGAGCAATTACCTGCTCGGACAAAGTAAATTAAAAACTGATGATTTTACGCCGCTGGCGATTCTCGCTAAGGAATGGCAGACTGTTGCCATTCCGAAAGGATCGGAGCTGAAAAGCGGAAAGGATGTGCTGAAAGAGATCAAGAAGCATCCTGGCAAAGTCAAAATCGGTTTTTCTCCGGGGCTTGGCAATGACGATCAGCTCTCGTTCGTCAGAGCCGCTGATATGTACGGGATTGACCCTTTTGACATTGAGTTTTTACAGTTTGACAGCAGTGAAGAATTGATCCAGGCGCTTATCAGGCATGAGATAGAAGCAGCTTCCATGACTGTTTCAGAAGCCAAGCCGTACGAGCGAAACGGCGAGATTACATTAGCCGCCGTCACGTCAGATAAAAGGCTGCCCGGTTTTCCAAAAGTGCCGACGTGGAAAGAGCAGGGCATTCCGTTTGTCTTCTCTCATTGGAGAGGGGTGCTGGGACCGAAAAACATGTCTGAGGAAGAGATTTCTTACTGGGACCAAGCATTAAAAAAGGTGACATCCTCGCCCGAATGGAAGCAGAAAATAAACGAGCAGGACTGGGAGAGCTTTTATTTAAACAGCAAGGAAACGAAACGGTTTCTTGAAGAACAATCAGCGTTTTATCAAACCATCATGACAGGCAATTAAGCAAAAAGTATTCTGCCGTAGGCGGAATGCTTTTTTTGTGTTTAGAAATGACCAAAAAGAACAAAACGGTTTTAAAAAATTAAAAATACAAAAAAACCAAATTATTTACTTGAGACCATTTTTCTCATACGATGACAAAAAGGCAAAAGGGGAATAGGGGATAAAATGTAAGCGGATTCATTTAAAGGGGGAATGAATGTGTTAGCAATCTTAGGATTTCTTATGATGCTTGTGTTTATGGTACTGATCATGACAAAACGGCTTTCTGTCCTGACGGCATTGGTTTTGACGCCGATTGTGTTTGCGCTGATAGCCGGTTTCGGGTTCACTGAAGTTGGCGATATGATGATCTCGGGGATTCAGCAGGTGGCGCCGACGGCTGTTATGATTATGTTTGCGATTTTATATTTTGGAATCATGATTGACACTGGGCTTTTTGATCCGATGGTTGCCAAAATATTAAATATGGTCAAAGGCGATCCGTTAAAAATTGTTGTCGGGACAGCGGTTCTTACGATGCTTGTTGCATTGGATGGAGACGGTTCCACAACCTATATGATTACAACAAGCGCGATGCTTCCGCTCTATTTGCTGCTCGGCATCCGGCCAATTATATTGGCGGGAATCGCTGGAGTCGGCATGGGGATTATGAATACGATTCCGTGGGGAGGCGCGACGCCGCGGGCGGCGAGCGCGCTTGGGGTCGATCCCGCTGAGCTGACCGGGCCGATGATCCCTGTGATCGCGAGCGGAATGCTTTGTATGGTCGCAGTTGCGTATGTGCTGGGTAAAGCGGAGCGCAAACGACTCGGCGTGATTGAGCTGAAACAGCCGGCCGATGTCAACGAACCAGCCGCTGCGGTTGAAGATGAGTGGAAGCGGCCGAAGCTTTGGTGGTTTAACTTGTTATTAACGCTTTCATTAATAGGCTTTTTAGTATCAGGCAAAGTCAGTTTAACGGTGCTGTTTGTCATCGCATTCTGTATTGCACTCATTGTGAATTATCCGAACCTCGACCATCAGAGACAGCGTATTTCAGCACATTCAAGCAACGTGCTGGCCATTGGCTCCATGATCTTTGCAGCAGGCGTTTTTACGGGAATTTTAACAGGCACCAAAATGGTTGACGAAATGGCGATTTCGCTTGTGTCGATGATTCCTGAACAAATGGGCGGCTTGATCCCGGCGATTGTAGCCTTAACTAGCGGCATTTTCACATTTCTCATGCCGAATGACGCGTATTTTTACGGAGTGCTGCCGATTTTATCAGAAACGGCTGTCGCATACGGTGTTGATAAAGTCGAAATTGCCAGAGCCTCAATTATCGGGCAGCCGATTCATATGCTGAGCCCGCTTGTGCCATCTACACATTTGCTTGTCGGGCTTGTCGGGGTCTCCATTGACGATCATCAAAAATTCGCTTTGAAATGGGCGGTTCTCGCCGTGATTGTCATGACGGTTACCGCTTTATTGATCGGTGCCATTTCGATTTCTGCATGATAATTCAGGCGGAATGACATACACTAACGGCATACAACGTACCGGAGGTGTCTTCATGAGTGATCCTTATATGCCGCTGACTTCAGTCAGAAGCGGGACTGGGTTCGAGGCCGCAAAGGGTGTACATGGTCTGACCGTGCAAATTGCGAATGTCTATTTTATTCAGTATCCTTCTGAACCTCATTCATTTATTTTAATAGATGCCGGCATGCCTCAATCAGCCGGCATGATTTTAAACGAAGCAAAACAAAGATTCGGTAATGACTATCACTTGAAGGCCATTATTCTGACACACGGGCACTTTGATCATATCGGGGCCATTGAAGAGATCCTGGAGCATTGGGATGTTCCTGTTTATGTTCATTCGCGGGAAATGCCTTTTGTGACCGGAAAAGAGGATTATCCGCCGGCGCGGCCAGACAGCAAAAGCGGGATGGTTGCCAAGCTGTCGCCTCTGTTTCCGCGCCATTCGATCGATATTTCCTCTCATGTTCAAGCGCTGCCTGAAGACGGCACTGTTCCGTTTTTGGACGAGTGGATCTGGATCGCAACACCAGGCCACACACCGGGCCATATTTCATTATTCCGCGAGGACGGCCGTGTGCTTGTCGCCGGCGATGCGGTGATTACAGTTGAACAGGAAAAAATGGCTGACGTTTTCATTCAAAAACAGGAGCTTCACGGCCCGCCGGCTTATTTCACACCTGACACTGAGATGGCCGCCGAGTCCATTCAAAGACTTGCCGAACGAGAACCGGAAGCGCTGCTGACCGGACACGGCATCCCAATGACAGGCAGAAACTTTCGCAGTGATTTAATGGAATTGGCCCATCATTTATCATCCCTTTGACACTCGCAAACGCGGGTGTTTTTTTATTTGTTTTTCCAAGAAGATGCAGAAAAATCATTTGTCTTCCCGCTCAAAAACGATACAATGAGAAGCATGAATGCGATTTGGAGGAGAGAGTTTGTTGGAAGATAAAGAAATACTCTGGAACGAAGCGAAAGCGTTTATTGCCAATTGCTATCAGGAACTCGGAAAGGAGGATGAAGTGCAAGACCGTCTCGATGACATTAAAAGTGAGATTGACCGGACTGGAAGCTATGTACATACAAAGGAAGAGCTGGCGCACGGGGCGAAAATGGCTTGGAGAAACAGCAACCGCTGCATCGGCAGACTGTTCTGGAATTCGCTGAATGTCATTGACAGACGTGACGTCCGGACTAAAGAAGAAGTACGGGACGCTCTGTTTCATCACATTGAAACCGCCACAAATAACGGGAAAATCAGGCCGACCATTACGATTTTCCCTCCGGAAGAGAAGGGCGAAAAGCAAGTCGAGATCTGGAATCATCAGCTGATCCGGTATGCGGGATATGAATCCGACGGAGAAAGAATCGGCGATCCTGCTTCCAGTTCTCTCACCGCAGCCTGTGAGCAGCTCGGCTGGCGCGGAGAGCGGACCGATTTTGATCTTCTTCCCCTTATTTTCCGCATGAAGGGTGACAAGCAGCCGGTCTGGTATGAGCTGCCCCGCTCACTGGTGATAGAAGTTCCGCTGACCCACCCGGAATTCGAAGCGTTTTCTGACTTGAAGCTGCAATGGTACGGCGTGCCGATTATTGCGGATATGAGGCTTGAAGTCGGGGGCGTTCATTATAATGCTGCACCGTTTAACGGCTGGTATATGGGGACAGAGATCGGAGCAAGAAACCTGGCAGATGTGAAGCGGTACGACATGCTAAAAAAAGTGGCGTCCGTGATCGGCATCGCTGCTGATTACAATACAGATTTATGGAAGGATCAGGCGCTTGTTGAATTGAACAAAGCTGTCTTGCACTCGTATAAAAAGCACGGCGTCAGCATCGTGGATCATCACACGGCTGCAAGCCAGTTTAAACGGTTTGAAGAACAGGAGGAAGAAGCGGGCAGAAAGCTGACGGGTGACTGGACGTGGCTGATACCTCCGATTTCACCCGCCTCCACACATATTTTTCACCGATCTTATGACAATTCAATCGTCAAGCCGAATTACTTTTATCAGGATAAGCCTTACGAATAGACAATTGAAAACCGGTGATGGCCTTCAAGACTGCTGGATTCAGTGACAGAGATGCCGGTAACCTTTGAAAAGGGGCTGCCTTTCTTCACGGCCTCAAGAAATGATTGCAAGGCGTTTTCCGGCCCTTCGGCCAAAATCTCGACACGCCCGTCAGCACGGTTTTTGACCCAGCCGGTGAGTTTATGCTTATCGGCTTCCGCTTGAACAAAGTAGCGGAAACCGACACCTTGAACCCGGCCGTCTGCAACGATTCGATATTGAAGCATGTAAAAAACCACCTTTTCTTTTTATGATAATCAATCATTTTATATCCTGTAAAGGAGATGTGTTCATATGACATCAGCTCATTATTCAGTTCTTTCTCTTAATCTGGGAAAGCCGCAGACGCTTGAATATGACGGAAAGAAAATAGAGACCGGCATTATGAAGCGGCCGGCAGATTCCGCAGTGATGCTGTATCGGGAGAATTTTGAGGGAGACGGACAAGCGGATCTCATCAATCATGGCGGCCCTGATAAGGCTGTCTGTGTCTATCCGGCGGAGCACTATCCGTTTTGGGAGGAGTTTCTCTCAAGACCGCTCCCGAGCGCTGCGTTTGGTGAAAATCTCACGGTGCAAGGCCTGACAGAGGAAGACGTTTGCATAGGCGATGTCTTTCAGCTCGCTGACGCCGTTGTTCAGGTCAGCCAGCCGCGTCAGCCGTGTATAAAGCTTGCCAAAAAGTTCGGTGCAAAGGATATGGTGCTGAAAGTTCAGCAAACCGGATATACGGGATTTTATTTTCGCGTGCTGGAAGAGGGCAGGGTTGCTCCGGGCGCCAAGCTCGACCTGCTGTCCAGAGGCGAAAAAGGCATATCCGTCCAATTCGCAAACCATATCAAATACCATGACACAAAAAATCTTGCCGCCATTGAACGGATTTTAAGTGAAGAAGCATTGTCGGAAAGCTGGAGATCTTCCTTTATCAAAAAACGGGACAGGCTGCTTCCGATTCAATAAAAAAGCCGCGCATCTAAACGTGCGCGGCTTTACCATGTCAGGATTGTTTTTTCTTTGTTTCAAGCAGGTTGGCAAGAAAATAGGTTTTATAGCTTTGAAGCTTTCTTCCTTCATATTTCGTGATACCCTGCTTTTTTAATTCTGCTACATACCAGCCTTTACTGCCGTAATGCATGTCAGAAAACTCCTTTCCCTATCTGATTGACCAAACGATTGGCATTGTAACATCTATCAAAAGATGCTGAAAAGAGATGCGGGAAAAACTGAGTCTTTCGAACTAGTGATGCGAACTTTCTTCCTGTATGTATATGCGGAGTAAACGCTGAATATGCTTTAATGCCCGGTGAGTTTCAGCACGACAATGCCAAGGGTCATGATGCTGAACACAATACCGATATATGTAAGCATCCCGTTTTTTTTCTTCACGCCGAAAACGGTCATGATGATGCCTTCAATGAAAAAGACGATTCCAAAAATAATAAACCACATGCGGACAATGGCTCCTTTCACAGACATTAATCCTAGTGTAGCATATCTGGATGGGCCGGGCTTGTGACAATATAAAGAAGCCGGGCATGCGCCCGGCTTAGGTATTTATTGTTTCTCAACCAATTTGACCAACAGCTGTGCCAAATGTTTTTTCTCATCATCATCCGCAACGCGCCAAAGCTCCTGCAGCAGCATTTCTTCACCGTTTTGCGGTTCTTCATGCTTTGCGAGGTAGTCTCCCAGGATCGCAGCGCTTTTGACAAGCTTGCCGTCATCTAATCCTAATTTTTTGCCCCGGTTAACCTGTTTTTTCAGGTAGTCTTTAAATTCTTCAAAGTCTTTTAAAATTTCTTCTTTTGTTGTTCCATGCATTGCATTCATTTCGTTTTCAATTTGGATTTTTTCTTGATCTCTGTTCATTTACGGTGCCTCCTCCTGCAGAATAGTGATGCTTTACCTGTAATAGGAGGAGGTTAAACATACGAAATGTGTTTTACAGCTTTGTCAGGATAATCGGCTCGTCTTTGGTGATGACGATGGTGTGCTCAACTTGGGCGACCATGCTTTTATCCGGCGTCTTAAAGGTCCAGCCGTCTCCAGCTTCGACGATGGTTTCCGCTTTTGTTGAAATGAATGGTTCAAGTGCGATCACTGTGCCGTTTTTGAAAAGCGCGTTATCAAATGGATCATAATAGTTCATGATGTGGTTCGGCGCTTCGTGAAGGCTTCTGCCGATTCCGTGGCCGGTCAGGGTTTTAATGACGGTAAATCCTTTAGAACGTGCTTCATGATAAACGGCTCTCCCGATTTGGTTTTGGCGCTTGCCGGCTTTTGCCTGCTGCAGCCCTTTTTGGAAGGCATCTTCTGCGCATTGGCATAGCTTGTGAAGGCGTTCTTCTCCTTCACCGAGCACAAACGAGATGCCTGTATCGGAGTAGAAACCGCCGAATTCAGCAGAGATATCAATGTTCACAAGATCTCCGGCTTTTAAAATAGTGGATGTGCTTGGAATACCATGCGCCACTTCATCATTTACGCTGATGCATGTCACACCAGGAAAGTCGTATTCTTTTTGCGGAGCCGAAACAGCGCCATGCTCGTCAAGCACCGCTTTTCCGATAAGGTCAAGGTCTTTTGTACTCATGCCGGGCTCTGCCTTCCGTTTCATTTCTTCACGCGCCAGCGCTACAATTCTGCCGATTTTTTTCAGGCCTTCTAATTCTTGATCGTTTGTTACAATCATCTGTCATTCCCGCTTTCTTTTTAAATAATCTAGTTTAAGCTTACCACAATTGGCTCTAGAATAGGAAACACGCGAACCTGGGAAAAAAGAAATATGCCGGGAAAATTGGTATAGATCACTAGATATCTTGTATGGTATATTTTTAAAAAAGGGTAAGAGGGGGATGGGTATGCTTTCATTTTTACAAAAGCTTGGAAAGTCATTTATGCTCCCGATTGCGGTTTTGCCTGCAGTCGGGATTATCCTTGCACTTGGCAGGGAGGATTTATTCGATATCCCGTTTGTTTATCAAGCGGGAACTGCTGTTTTTGATCACCTGCCGCTTATATTTGCGATTGGGATTGCCATCGGCATTTCAAAGGACAGCAATGGGGCCGCGGGTTTATCAGGGGCGATTTCGTATCTGATGCTCGACGCTGCAACAAAATCGATTAATGAAGCAAACAACATGGCGGTATTTGGGGGAATTATTGCCGGTTTAATTGCAGGTTATACCTATAACCGCTTCAAGGATACAAAACTGCCGGAATATCTCGGGTTCTTCAGCGGCAGACGGCTTGTGCCGATTCTCACCGCTATTTTTACAATCATTTTAGCAGGAATATTCGGTTCGATATGGCCGCCGATTCAATCGGGAATTAACGCGTTTGGGGAGTGGATGCTTGGGCTTGGCGGAATCGGCGCGGGCATATTCGGCTTATTCAACAGGCTGTTAATTCCGCTCGGTCTTCACCACGTGCTGAATAATATTTTTTGGTTCCAATTCGGCGAATATAACGGAGTGACAGGTGATTTGGCGCGCTTTTTCGCTAAAGACCCGACAGCGGGCACATACATGACGGGATTCTTCCCGATTATGATGTTCGGTCTTCCGGCGGCATGTCTGGCAATGATTGTGACTGCCAAGCCGTCAAAACGAAAAGCAACGGCCGGAATGATGATCGGTTTTGCATTGACTGCGTTTATCACCGGGATTACGGAGCCAATTGAGTTTGCATTTATGTTTTTATCTCCGCTGTTATACGCTGTGCATGCAGTCTTAACCGGACTGTCGCTATTCATCGTTAATTTGCTCGGCATACGCTCTGGATTTTCTTTTTCAGCCGGTGCGATCGATTATCTTTTGAGCTACGGAATTGCAGAAAAGCCGCTGCTGCTGCTTCTGGTAGGTATATGCTATGCGGCTGTATACTTTGTCGTGTTTTACGTCTTAATTAAGACGTTGAATTTGAAAACGCCGGGACGTGAGGATGATGACTTGGATGAAGTGCTGGACGAGAACACAGCACAGCCTGTCAATGAAAACATCATGCTGAAGGGGCTTGGCGGAAAAGAAAACCTGCAGACGATTGATCACTGTGCGACAAGGCTGAGACTGACAGTGAAAGATACGTCTTTAGTAAATGAAGCGTTATTAAAGAAAGCAGGCGCAAAAGGAGTCGTCAAATCAGGCGGGCAATCAGTACAAGTCATTATTGGCCCGAATGTAGAGTTTGCGGCAGAGGAATTACGTGCTGCAGTGAAATAAAAAAAGCAGAGAGGTTGGCCTCTCTGCTTTTTTCTTATTTATCTTCGTCTTTTGTGGACGTCTCTGAATCCTCGCCATGTTTTGTGTAATCATAATCGGAAGGGTTCACCTTTGTAAAACCTTTCGGGTTGTAGAAACGCAGCAGGTCTCCGTTTATGATTTTATCGGACATTTCGAGTTCCTTCTTGACGAGTGAGTCTTCTGACTTGTCGATCTCAGATTCATCAAGCTGTTTACCGGTTTTTGTGTCATAGTACTTGCCGGATATTTTCGTGTACTTCGGTGATATAAAGTCTCCGTTACGGAACGGAATCACTTCACGGTGTTCTTTAGATAAAATATCAGAACCGGACATCAAGTAGTCTTTCGTATCCACTCCGAGCAAATGCAGAAGGGTTGGAGCCACATCGACGTCTCCGGCATATTTATGAACTTTTTCGCCCTTCACGCCGGCAGCGTGGATAAAGAGCGGCACCCGCTGAAGCTGGGCGTTGTCATAATCGGTAATTTCATCTTTGCCAAGCACTTTGGCCATCGCGTTATTGTGGTTTTCAGAGATGCCGTAGTGGTCTCCGTACATCACGATAACCGATTTATCATATAACCCGTCTTTTTTCAGGTCATTGAAAAATTGTTCAATGGACTGATCAAGGTAATGGGCTGACTGGAAGTAGTTGTTGACGACAGAGTCGCCAAAGTCTCCAGCCGGGAAGTCAGTATCCCCCTCATCCATTCCGAATGGGAAGTGGTTAGACAGGGTAATGAACTTCGTATAGAACGGCTGCGGCAGGCTTTCTAACAGCGGCATTGATTCTTTAAAGAACGGTTTATCTTTCATGCCGTAGTTTTTCGTGTTTTCTTCGTTCATGTCATAGTAAGCAGAGTCGAAGAACTTATCAATGCCTTCCGCTTTGTACATTTCGTTTCGGTTCCAGAACGTCTGCGTATTCCCGTGGAACGTAGCAGATGTGTAATCTTTAGACTTCAAAATCGCCGGAACGGATTGAAGCGTGTTTTGCGCTTTATTAACGAAAACGGAACCCTGGGCCAGCGGGTACAGAGAGTTTTCCATCATAAATTCTGCATCCGATGTTTTACCTTGTCCTGTTTGGTGGAAAAAGTTATCAAAGTAGAACGTTTCGTTATCGTGCGCCAGTTTATTTAAGAACGGTGTCACTTCTTTGCCATCAATTTTATAGTCGATGATAAAGGACTGTAAAGATTCAAGTGAAACGTAAATGACGTTTTTTCCTTCCGCTTTGCCGAAATACACATTGTTCGGCACATCGTAATTGGCTTTCATGTAGTTCTCAACTTCCGTTACGTCGCTTGAATCGGCAAGTGCGCGCTGGCTGTTGGATTTGACATTCTGCACAGCGTCATAAATCGTGAAATTGTATGTTCCTAAATATTTGACAAGATAGTTTCGGTCAAATGATCTTGTCAGCAATTCAGGACGGTCTGACTCCGCAACTGCCAGGTTGATTAAGAAAACGAGAATCGAAGACGCAAGAACGATTCGGAATGATTTTTTGTTAGACGTATCGGCAGGCTTGTTCACTTTAATCGCTAAGATAATCAGAATGATCGTATCGATAAAGTAAAAGGCGTCAGTCGGTCTCATCAGCGAAAATGCGCTGTCACCGAGTTGGCCGCCGTTTGTTTTAGCCTGCATAATGACCGGAATCGTAATAAAATCATTGAAGAATCGGTAATACACAATGTTTGCGTACAGTAAAAAAGACATTAAAAAATGAATCACTATGATGGCTGTCTGCTGTAATTTTTTCTTGAACAAAAGTCCAAATCCAAGAAAGAATAAGCTTGAGCTGAGCGGATTCACAAAAAGCAATATTTTCTGGATCGTGTTGTCTATTCCTAAATTGAAGTTCAGGACATAACCGACATACGTCTTTACCCATAACAGGACGACCGCAATTAAGAAGAAGGCCAGTCCTCTTTCTTTTATAAATGTTTTCATTGTTACACTCCTTTTTTCCGATCACAGTTCGAGCGAAACGATAGAAAAAACGAACGTATCCAATATAACACGAATCAGCGGATTAGAAAAGTGAAAATCGTCCGATGGAAAAAGTGGCGAAAAACGCCGTCGAATCAACGTTTTCTTAGGAATTTGCCAGATGTAAAAGCAGGTTTATTACTGTAAATAAAGGAATAATATGGTTTGTGACAGCTGTATGATAAAATATGTTCATTAATGAAAAGAGGTGGGACGATGGATTTTTCTCATATTGTGTCTGAAGATAAGATTAAACGCGCCATCAAAGACGGAGATTTTGACAACCTGCCGGGAATGGGAAAACCGCTGCCAAAGGATGATGCGGCCCACTTGCCGGAATCCCTGCGGATGGGATACCGAATGTTAAAAAATGCAGGGATGGCTGAGGATGAGGGTGCACTGAAAAAAGAGCTTATGACCCTCAACCATTTAATCTCCAAGTGCTATGACGAAAAGGAACGTGAGCAATTAGTAAGAAAAAAATCAGAGAAGCAGCTGATGCTCGATAAGCTTGCCGACAAAAAAGGCATGTTTTCCAAACCAGCGTCATCGTTTTATAAGAATCAAGTATATGAGCGGCTGGGGCGAAACAGACCTTCTTCCACTTAGTTTTCCTTGTCAGGCGATGTTTTTTAGCCGTCCAGCTTCCTTTCTTCCTCAATTTGACTTAGTTCTGTCTGCCCTAAAAGGTTTATGTTTTTCCATCTGTGGGGAATTGACCCATAAACGGGAAAGGGTGATGGGATGGAACAACTATTAGAATGGGTAGAGCGTATATCTGATTGGCTGTGGGGGCCGCCGCTAATTATCTTACTGACGGGGACGGGATTGTACTTCACCATTTTGCTGAAGTTTTTTCAATTTCGCTATCCTTTATATATTTTGAAGCAGACGATCGGCAGCGTAGGAGAAAAGCCGAAGGGAGAGGGGACAGTTACGCCGCTTCAAGCATTGACATCAGCCCTCAGTTCGACGATTGGGGCGGCGAACATTGTCGGAGTGCCTGCGGCTATCATGTTTGGCGGTCCCGGGGCTGTTTTTTGGATGTGGCTGGTTGCCTTATTTGCTATGGCAATTAAGTTTTCAGAAAGTGTGCTTGCGGTTCATTACAGAGAAAAAAATGAGCAGGGTGAATTTGTCGGGGGACCGATGTATTACATAACAAAAGGGCTGCGCATGAAATGGCTCGGCGTGTTTTTTTCTGTTGCACTGATCGTAGAGCTGATTCCAAGCATAATGGTTCAGGGGAATTCAGTTTCAGTCTCTCTTGCCGAAACGTTTTCTTTCAATAAAATATACGCCGGAATCGGCATCGCGTTTTTGATTGGTTTAGTTGTAATTGGCGGGGTTAAGCGGATCGGAAAAGTAACAGAGTTTGTCGTGCCTCTCATGGCAGGTGCATACGCGGGAGCCGGTCTCCTGATTGTTCTTATGAATCTTTCATCTGTTCCGGCGTTTTTCTCTCTCATATTTTCGAATGCGTTTACTTCTTCTTCGGCAGCAGGAGGATTTGCAGGCGCTGCCTTGGCTGAAACCATCCGCTGGGGGTTTGCCCGCGGCCTGTATTCTAATGAAGCCGGGATGGGAACCGCCCCGATTGCACATGCGGCGGCAATGACTGACCACCCCGTAAGACAAGGCTTCTGGTCTGTGATCGGCATTGTCATTGACACCTTGATTATCTGCACCACCACGGCATTTGTCGTCCTTGCATCCGGAGTCTGGACAGGGAAGAACGCCTCAAGTGACCCAGCAGCACTGACTACGGCTGCATTTCAGCACTATTTCGGATCTGGCGGAGGGTACTTCGTTTCGATTTCTCTCGTCTTTTTTGTTGTCTCGACCATTATGGTTGTCATATTTTACGGCGTAAAACAAGCTGAATTTCTATTCGGACGGCTGTCGGGACATGTCATTAAATTCGTCTATTTAGCGGCTATTATCATAGGTGCCGCCGGCGGAGCAAAAGCCATCTGGGGTTTTCTGGACTTAGCGTTAGTTTTCATTCTCGTTCCGAATGTGATTGCGCTGTTATTATTGAGCAAGAAGGTAAAAGCGCTGTATACCGAATTTTTCACATCTGAACAGTATTACTTGAAAGATAGAAGAAAAACGAAACAGAGTGCTGTTTACCAGACAAAAGAAGCTGAAAACTCTTAGGGTTTTTGGAATCAACATCGTCTTACTCTTGATGATCAATTAGATGAACAAAGGCAGCAAGATCGCATCACCACATTAATGAGCGGTATTGACTCGGAGGCTTTCTGTAAAGCCTTCTGACTCGGTGATCGGTTCTTCAATGACTCTCCTTTGGCCGCCTTTTATTTTACAATCAGGCATTTTGCCGTTCACAAAATAATAGATCTAAACTCGTCTCAGCCGATACGCTGGAAATAGACAGCATATCGGCTGAGATTCCTCGTTTTCCTTATTTCATCCCTCAGATGCCGCAAAAAAAGACGGAGGACGTGAACCTGAATAGATTCAGATTTTACGATTCCTTCGATATATACAATAAATCCGCATGCACATTTCCGAAGTCAAACTTTCTAAACACGAAATCTGAGCAGCCTTCTGTTAAAAAAGGTCAGAGTTTTCCTTGAGATGGGAGAAATCGGCCTTTCCTTATTGTCTTTGAGCTCACGCAGGAGCTGCAGGGCTTTCTCGTGTTTATTCTTTAGAGCAACCCTGCCTGTTTAAGATATTCTATGACTTTACGAATAGTATGAAAGCGCTATAAAAAGTTGTTGACTACATGTTTATACAGGAATACAATATAAACATAAGTTGTATATACAAGTTATCAAACGGAGGGGTTGGCATGGGGGAACTGAACAGATCAGCACGGCAAATTGTTGAAGCAGTCGGCGGTGCTGAAAATATTGCAGCGGCAACTCATTGTGTAACACGTTTACGCTTCGCGTTAATAGATGAAAGCAAGGTTGACCAAGAAGTGCTGGATCAAATCGATGTTGTAAAGGGATCGTTTTCGACAAACGGGCAGTTTCAGGTTGTGATCGGCCAGGGAACAGTCAACAAAGTATATGCGGAACTGGTCAAGGAAACGGGGATTGGCGAGTCAACAAAGGATGACGTGAAGAAGGCCTCAGAAAAAAATATGAATCCTTTACAGCGTGCTGTGAAAACGCTTGCAGATATATTTATTCCGATTTTGCCTGCGATTGTCACGGCGGGTCTCTTAATGGGGATCAACAATATCTTAACGGCGCAGGGGATTTTCTTCAGTACAAAATCGATTGTGCAGGTGTACCCGCAGTGGGCGGATCTCGCCAATATGATCAATTTAATCGCAGGCACGGCCTTTACGTTCCTGCCAGCGCTGATCGGCTGGTCGGCGGTGAAGCGGTTTGGCGGCAATCCGCTCCTCGGCATTGTGCTCGGCGTTATGCTCGTGCATCCTGATTTACTGAATGCGTGGGGGTATGGCGCTGCGGAACAAAGCGGAGAGATCCCTGTATGGAATCTTTTCGGCCTTGAGGTGCAGAAGGTCGGCTACCAGGGGCAGGTGCTCCCGATTTTGCTCGCTTCGTATTTGCTCGCCAAGATTGAATTGTTTTTGACGAAACGGACACCCGAGGGGATACAGCTTTTAGTCGTCGCGCCGATTACGCTGCTCGTGACCGGTTTTGCATCCTTTATCATTATCGGACCGGTCACATTTGCGATCGGGAATGTGTTAACTTCGGGGCTTATCTCGGTGTTCGGCTCATTTGCCGCGCTGGGCGGGCTGCTGTACGGCGGCTTATACTCGGCGCTGGTGATTACCGGAATGCATCATACGTTTTTGGCAGTTGATCTGCAGCTGATCGGCTCTAAGCTTGGAGGCACTTTTTTATGGCCGATGCTGGCGCTGTCAAATATTGCTCAAGGGTCAGCGGCGCTGGCGATGATGTTTATCGTAAAGGATGAGAAACAAAAAGGCCTTTCCTTAACATCAGGCATTTCCGCTTATCTGGGCATTACAGAGCCTGCCATATTCGGGGTGAACCTTCGCTACAGATTTCCGTTTATCATTGCGATGATCAGCTCAGGGCTGGCCGGGATGTATATCTCATCTCAAGGCGTTTTGGCTAGCTCTGTCGGTGTTGGCGGCGTGCCCGGCATTTTCTCGATTATGAGCCAGTACTGGGGCGCATTCGCAATCGGGATGGCGATTGTCTTAATTGTTCCGTTTGCCGGAACATACGCTTATGCGCGACTGAAACGTAAATAACAAAGGGGAGCGGGACGTGTTTTTTACGGTCCCTTTTCCCATTTTCATTAAAAAAAGACGGTGGTGGAGACAGATGAAAACAGAACAAACACCATGGTGGAAAAAAGCCGTGGTTTATCAAATTTATCCGAAAAGCTTTAAAGATACGACGGGAAACGGCATTGGCGATTTGAATGGAATTATTGAAAAGCTTGATTACTTAAAAACGCTTCAGGTTGATGTTCTTTGGCTAACGCCGATTTACGACTCGCCGCAGCATGATAATGGGTATGATATTCGGGATTACTACACGATTTATCAAGAGTACGGCACAATGGAAGATTTTGAACGCTTATTAGCTGAAGCGCACAAAAGAGGCTTAAAAGTCGTCATGGATCTTGTGGTCAATCATACGTCAACTGAGCACAAATGGTTTAGAGAGGCGATTTCTTCAAAAGACAGCCCATACCGTGATTTTTATATATGGAAAAACCAGAACGAAGACGGTACAGCCCCGACAAACTGGGAATCGAAATTCGGCGGCTCGGCATGGAAGCTTGACGAAGCCTCAGGCCAATATTATCTGCACCTGTTTGATGTCACACAGGCTGATTTGAATTGGGAAAATGATGAGGTCAGAAAGCATGTCTATGAGATGATGCATTTTTGGTTTGAAAAAGGAATTGATGGCTTCAGGCTTGATGTCATTAATCTGATTTCAAAAGACCAGCGCTTTCCGAATGCGGAAGACGGCAATGATGGCCGTACCTTTTACACTGACGGGCCGCGGGTGCATGAATTTCTGCATGAAATGAACGAAAAGGTGTTTTCACATTATGACAGCATGACGGTCGGTGAGATGTCTTCTACATCGATTGACCATTGCATCCGATATACAAATCCCGGCAATGAAGAGCTTGATATGACGTTTAACTTCCATCATCTCAAGGTCGATTATCCAAACGGAGAAAAATGGGCCTTGGCTCCGTTCGATTTTCTGAAGCTGAAGGAGATCTTATCCGTTTGGCAGACGGAGATGCAGGCGGGAGGGGGCTGGAACGCTTTGTTCTGGTGCAATCACGATCAGCCGCGCATTGTATCGAGATATGGAAATGACGGTCCATATCGGGTGAAATCAGCAAAAATGCTTGCGACGGCCATTCATATGATGCAGGGCACGCCTTATATTTATCAGGGGGAAGAGCTCGGCATGACCAATCCGAAGTTTACCGGCATCAGCTCCTATCGGGATGTCGAGTCGCTGAACATGTATCACGCCTTCAAGAAAAAAGGCATGGCGGAAAAAGAGATTTTAGCCATTTTACAGGAAAAATCCCGTGACAATTCCAGAACACCCGTCCAGTGGGATGATACGCCGAATGCCGGATTTACAACAGGCACGCCATGGATACCGGCCGCCGGCAATTACCGGGAGATCAATGCCGAGGCGGCGCTGAAGGACAAACACTCGGTCTTTTATCACTACCGGAAGCTGATCCAGATCCGAAAAACCTATGACATTGTCACAGAGGGAACGTATGAATTGATCGCAAAGGATGATCCGAACGTTTTTGCGTATATGAGACATGGAGAAAATGAGAAGCTGCTCGTCATCAATAATTTTTACGGGACGGAGGCAGCCTTTACACTGCCGGACACGCTGAAGCCCGGCGAGTGGAAGGCAGAGGTGCTTTTGACAAACGATGAAGAGAGAGAAGAACTGAAGAATATGACGCTCCGCCCGTATGAGTCCATTGTTTATCATTTAACAAAACCGTGCTAAACTAAGCTGGGTGGTCATAAATGAAGGTGAATAAATTTATCACAATCTATAAAGACATCGCACAGCAAATTGAAGACGGCCGATGGAAGGCGGAGGAGATTCTTCCGTCTGAACATGAATTGACCGCACAGTACGGCACATCAAGAGAAACGGTTCGAAAGGCGCTTCACATGCTGGCTCAAAATGGATATATCCAGAAAATCAGGGGGAAAGGCTCCGTGATTCTCAACCGTGAAAAAATGCAGTTTCCGGTCTCTGGGCTTGTCAGCTTCAAGGAACTTGCGCAAACTTTGGGGAAAGAAACGAAAACAGCCGTTCACAAATTCGGGCTGGTGCCCCCGTCAGATCTGATCCAAAAACAGCTTCGGGCACAGCCGGATGATGACATATGGGAAGTGATCAGGTCAAGAAAGATTGACGGGGAGCATGTCATCTTGGACAAGGACTACTTTTTCAGAAAGCATGTGCCTCACCTGACGAAAGAAATTTGCGAAAACTCCATTTATGAATATATTGAAGGAGAGCTTGGTCTTTCGATCAGTTACGCGCAGAAAGAAATTGTGGCCGAGCCGTGTACGGATGAGGACAGGGAATTGCTTGATTTACGAGGCTATGACCATATGGTGGTTGTGAGAAACTATGTCTTTTTAGAGGATACAAGTCTCTTTCAATATACGGAAAGCAGACACCGTCTGGACAAATTCAGGTTTGTCGATTTTGCGCGACGGGGAAAATAAAGAGCGCCTGCCTGCGGCAGAGCGCTTTTTTCTCTTGGTATCAAAATTGATACTATCATACAAAAATGTGCGTACTTTTACTTTTTATGAGAATGGCTACAATAGAAGTGAGAGTAACCAAAAGGAGAGGTGCTTAACATGGCAGATGTAAAGAAACAAATTCTGGACGCATACAATTTCAGACATGCGACAAAGGAATTTGACCCGAATAAAAAAGTATCAGACAGCGATTTTGAATTTATTTTAGAAACAGGAAGACTATCTCCAAGTTCACTCGGCCTTGAGCCTTGGAAATTCGTTGTTGTCCAAAATCCCGAATTCCGCGAAAAGCTTCGCGAATACACATGGGGCGCGCAAAAGCAGCTTCCGACAGCAAGCCATTTCGTCCTGATTCTGGCGCGTACAGCGAAGGATATCAAATATAATGCGGACTACATCAAACGTCATTTAAAAGAAGTAAAACAAATGCCGCAAGACGTGTATGAAGGCTATCTCAGCAAAACAGAGGAGTTCCAGAAGCACGATTTGCATTTGCTTGAAAGTGACAGAACATTGTTTGACTGGGCATCCAAACAAACCTATATTGCACTTGGCAACATGATGACAGCCGCTGCGCAAATCGGCGTTGATTCCTGCCCTGTGGAAGGCTTCCAATATGATGAAATTCATCGCATCCTTGAAGAAGAAGGCCTTCTGGAAAACGGAAGCTTTGATATTTCTGTTATGGTGGCGTTCGGCTACCGTGTGCGAGACCCTCGTCCGAAAACAAGATCTGCAGTTGAAGATGTTGTGAAGTGGGTATAAAAACGAAAGCTGCTCGATAACGAGCAGCTTTTTTTTATGCTTGATTCGCTCTGTTCTGTTTTCTTCGCTGATGCAAATATAATGCTGTTCCGAGTGCGCTGATCAGAAACCCGGCCAGCAGGATGGAATACATGGACGTGGCTGTGTCAGGAAGCAAGCCGCCAGCCGGTCCATCGGTTCCCGATCCGCCCGATCCATTTGTTGGTTCAGTGCCGGGAGGTGTTTGATCGCCGCCTTTGCCGTCATTCGGCTGCTTTCCGCCTGGATTGTCGGGCCCTCCGCCATTCTTGCCGTCATCACCGCCGCCTGTCGGCTGATCGGACGGGAACGCCGGCGGTTTATCGTGAGCACCGGAATTTAAGATCGTGTATTCGCTGAAGTGGTTTGTGTATCCTGTCACCATATCATCGTCAACTGATCCGTTATCTGTCTTTGTGAAAGCTTTCTTTTTCCTGTCGACATAATAAATGGCAGGGTTATGGGCTTCTTCAATATCAAACATCCGAAGCGAAAGCTGAACGGGTTCCTTGAATGATTTCACTTCTTTTCCTTTTTGCTTCACTGTAAAGTCATATACATTTGATAGGGAGACGTTTAATTCTCCCTTAGATTTGATTCCGATTTCAGTGTTCGCGGTTTTGATATTCGCCATTGGAAGCTTCATGCTGTACCAGTAGTTGAACACCGTCAGGGAAGGATCTAATTCTCTATCCTTCAATAGCTTGACCTGGTCTTTTTTCATTTTTAGATTGATTGGTTTCTCTTGTGATCCTTCAGACGTTTCATAATAGACAAACGGCTTGTTGGCGTTTTTGGCATAAATCACAAATTTGTCTTCATCGAGTGTCCAGCTGCCATCCTTCTGCTTTGTCGGCAGGAATACTTCTTTGATCCGTCCTTCGATTTTCGGAGAGACCTTGTCACCAAGCTTTTTCAGCTGCTCGGTGAAAATCTCATAATCGACGTAGCCGAGGTCTTCACTATGAGAAGCTTCCGTAAAGACAGAGTATCCGTCTCCACCGCCGCCGACAAAATGATTTGTTGCGACGCGGTAGGTATCATCTGTATTCAGATCAACTTTGTCTCCGCTAGGCGATTCGATTTTCACGTCTAAAACACGGTGTCCAGGTTCGTTGTTTAATGTAAAGGTATATTCAATTCCAGCCACCTGAGGGAAGGCCCCGCCTCCGTTCTCCACATTGCTTAATCCTTGTTCAAGAGCTTCTTTGATTTGTTTTCCGGTCAAATCAGCCACGTAAAGCGTGTTGCCGAACGGCATCACGTTCAGTACTTCGCCGAGAGTGATATCGCCTTTATCAATGCCTGCTCTGATGCCGCCGCCATTTGTTATCGCTATTCTGGCGCCGGCTGCTTCTTTTGCTTTTGCAAGCATGCCGTCCGCGATGAAGTTCCCGAGATTGGTTTCCTTCGTGCGCACATGCTCACGCTGGCCGTCAAGGGCTACATCCGTGTAGCCGACTTTTTCATTTTTGACGTCCTCTAATTCTTTTTTGAAATTTTTGAGTTCGTCTTTTGCTTCGGCGTTTTCTTCAGTATTCTCATCAATCGGCAGTACGCTTAGATTTGATTTGTCTGTTTGAACGACGCCGTCATCATCAAACGCGACATCGACACGCCCTAAGAATTGGCCGTATTCTTTTGCCTGTGCCACGATAGTCGGTTCGTCGTTTTCCACGACCTCCATTTTGTCCACGAGAGTGTGGGTGTGTCCGCCGATGATCAAGTCAATGCCTTTCACTTTTTTGGCTAGCTCAAGATCGCGGTTATGCCCAATGTGGGTGAGCGCGATAATTTTGTTTACTTTTTCTTCTTCCTGAATCGTTTTCACGGTGTTCTGCGCAGTTTTAAATGCGTCGTTAAATACAATGCTTTTGCCCGGGCTTGATGTTGTGGCTGTGTCTTCTGTTGTCAGTCCGAACACGGCGACTTTTTCACCGTCAACGTCTAACAGAATGTACGGATGGATGCCCGGCTCTTTCTTTTCTCCCGCAGTAAAGGTCTGCGGCTTTTTGACATATGATTTCAGCTTAGGTTCATTTGATACATCCACGTTCGCGCTGACGATTGGGAAATCAGGCGCTTCAAAGTGATAGCGATTCGCCGGATCGACAGTTGTGCTGTTCCCGCTGAGAAAATCAGAAAGCACAGACGGACCTTTATCAAATTCGTGGTTTCCGAAGGTCATGGCGTCATAGCCCATCATGTTCATCAGTTTCAGGTCGGCTAAACCGTTCCATTTCGTGAAATACAGGTCGCCGGAAAACACATCTCCCGCGTCAAGCAGGATGTTATGGTCTGTTTCGCTTCTTACTTCGCTGATTTTCGTCATTCGTCTGGCTGCGTCATCAAGGTGCGCGTGCGTATCATTTGTATGCATGACGGTAAGATCCCATAATCCGCCTTCAGGAGGATCGGTATCTGAATCGTCGTCAAATTGAAGCTTGTACACGCCATAGCCTTCATTTGAAGAATGTCTCACATAAGCCACATCATCGGCTTTGTCCGCAAAAGGCTTAGCTAAAAGCGAAGATTCAAACGTCAAATTCGTGCCGGAAACCGGTGCAATCGACCAGTTGTTATCGGCTTTTGGATTTAATGTTTTCTGTTCAATAATGTAATCCATCAGTACCTGTCTGTTTTCAACTGCGGAGCCGTGGACAATCTTATCACTCGTCAGATGAGGGAAACCGCCGCCGCCGGAGGCGCGGTAATTATTCGTGACTACGAGAAATTCCTGGCTCGGGCTGATCGGTTTGCCTTCATAGGAAAGGTTGATGATCCGGCTTGAATCCGCGTTAATCACTTTTCCGTTTTCGTTGTATTTGGCCGGTTTTGTGACATCGACCTGATAGGTAACGCCGTCAATCACGTCAAAGTTGTAGGAGCGGAAATTCTCATTCAGCAAGGCCTGATCGCCGCCTTTTGACGGATTGATATGATTAAATTGGCCAGCTGACATGTCGAGCCAGTCCTTCACCTCGCTGCCGGTCAGCTTCACGATCTGGAGGGTATTATCGTACAGATACAAGTCTCCGACGTTTTTAATCGCAAGATCCCCGGCCGGAATGTTTGTATAGTAATTGGCTCCGTTTCTGCCGCCGGCTTTAAACGGCGCGCCTGCTGACAAAATCGGAAGATCCTTATACTCGGTATCCTTCATTTCATTTTCCGCGTACCATTTTTGCGCATCTGTCACAATTTGAATAGAAGGGTCGTCCTTGACTTGTGCAAAGAAGCTGTTAATGTCGGCTTCTGTTTTTCCGACAGGCTTTCTGACATATTCCAGCGTATTTTGATGTGTTTGCTGAATGGCTTTTGTGACGGCTTCGTTTCTGGATGTGACGCTGCCGGAAATTGATTCGATGCTGCCCTTGGAATCTGCGACCTTCCATGAGCCGTCTGTTTTTTCAAGCTTGAGGTCAATGACGCCTAAGTATTTGCCCCAGCTGCTTGGCATGACGACCGGAATGCCGTTAATGGTTCCTTTTTCAACATCAAACTGAGCGGCACCCGCATATTCTGCGGAAGGGAAGAGTCCGTGCTGATGGCCCGAGACAATCGCATCAATGCCCTTTGTTTTCGTGGCCAGGTCAAAAACGGCGTTTTCTGCACCTGACGATTGCGCCTGCTTTTCAATACCGGTGTGGGCAAGGGCAATAATGACATCCGCGCCTTCTGCCTTCATTTTCGGAATCGTTTCATTGGCAGATTCGACGATATCCTGCACCTGAACCTGTCCTTCGAGATTCTTTTTGTCCCAGGTCATGATTTGCGGCGGGACAAAGCCTATGTAGCCTACTTTGATCTTCTGTTCGTTTCCGTTTTCATCTGTGACTGTTTTCTCGTTAATGACATACGGCGTATAACGGTGTTCGCCGCCAGTTGTTTTCACATTGGCGTTTACAATCGGGAAATCGGCTCCTTTGATCGTGCCGTCAAGAAAGTCGAGCCCGTAATTGAATTCATGATTGCCAAGTGTTCCTGCGTCATACTTCAGCGCGTTCATGACGCTGATAATCGGGTGGGTTTTTGCACCGGAGATAATGTTGTCTTTTTCGTATTTCACTGCGTATTCGCCCAGCGGATTTCCTTGAATCAAGTCACCGTTATCCACGAGCAGGGTGTTTGGGTTCTCCTCGCGGTGCTTTTGGATCAGCTGTGCCGTTCTGGCAAGCCCGAATTCTGTCGTTTCTTTGTCGCTGTAGTAATCGTAATCCATCATGTTGGCATGAATATCAGTTGTAGCCAAAATACTGAGATTCACTTGAGGAGCCGTGTTTTCTTCTGCATGAACGGGCGGTGTTGGGAGGATTAGGCTAAGTATCATAATTGGGGGCAGCAGAATACGGAGAATGTTACTGACGTCTTTTCGTCTTTTCTGTATTCTCACCAGTTCTCCACCTTTCAACGAAATTTGTGTTACTGGTTCTATTGTAAGAATATTTTGTAAGCATTTGTAGATGTTTCTTTATGATTATTGTAAAAGGGAGAAAAATAAGTATTATGTATCATCTTTGGGTGATGTGAATTGGGTCATTATGCTTATCGTATGTCAGCTCTGCAAAATGTTTATTATATTGTGGCTGGGGTAGAGTGTTTTATGTAGACATATTAAGGGGGAGGTTATCAATCATGGGTAAAAAAATCGCAGTTGTGCTGACAGATTATTTCGAAGACAGCGAGTATACTGAACCAGCAAAAGCATTTAAAGAAGCGGGGCATGAGCTGACCGTTATTGAAAATGAAAAAGGGAAAACCGTAAAAGGCAAGCAGGGAAATGCGCAAGTCACAGTCGATGCGTCCATTGATGACGTAAACCCTTCCGACTTTGACGCGCTATTAATTCCGGGAGGTTTTTCACCTGACCAGCTTCGTGCCGATGAGCGTTTCGTCCAGTTTACAAAAGCGTTTATGACGGACAAAAAGCCGGTATTTGCGATTTGTCACGGCCCGCAGCTGCTGATTACTGCTAAAGCGCTGGAAGGCAGAAAAGCGACAGGCTATACGTCCATTCGTGTAGATATGGAATACGCGGGGGCCGATGTCGTTGACCAGGAAGTCGTGGTTTGCCAAAATCAATTGGTCACCAGCCGCACGCCGGATGACATTCCTGCATTTAACCGCGAATCTTTGGCACTGCTTGAAAAATAACAAAAACGGACGCCCTGCGGGGACGTCCGTTTTTTCATGATAGCTTGGAACCTGCGGTCAGTTTATTGTATCTGTAATACAAAAAGGCAGCAGAGGCTGTTCCGATGACGGCAATGCCGAAGTCGAACATAAAGATATGGGCTATGCCTCCCGCTTTTGCGATGAGCCCGGTGGCAATCGGCAGCAGAATCGACGCAATACTTGAAGCTGTCGCAACAATTCCGGTGACAGTGCCTTTGCGGTTCCAGAAAAGCTCTGTCATTAATGTAACGGTAATTTGAAACACACCCGCGGTTGAAAATCCTAAGAAAAAGGCTGTGATGTCCAGTACCACTGGGACGTGAACTGTCAGCATAACGGCAAGCGTACATAATGTAATAATCGGATACAGCAGTGTAATCATCACCGGTTTTACCCATCTGTTCAGCAGAAGGGCTAATAATAAAACAGATACCAAAGCGCCTATACTATAGTAGCTCAGCAATTGTACAGAAGCTGATTCAGCTAACCCTGCAGCCTTTTGGGCGAAGCTTGGAAGCCAGATTTGAGAGACTGTGAATAAAGCCGTTGATGTAAAACCAATGATAATCAGCGCGGCGCCTTCTTTCTTCATGTCTGGTTCAGATAAGAAAGCAGGAGATCCCTGTTGCCCGGGTTTGATGGGTTGTTTCTGTTTTTTTGGCAGCGAAATCGCTGATAAGCAGAGGATGTTCAGCACATAGACAGCTGCCGGCAAATAAAATGCATATCCGTAGAATAGGCTATGGTCTGCCAAAACTGTAATCAGGAGCGGCAAAAGAGCGGCCCCGAGAGACATAAAAGCTTTTACCAAGACATTCGCCGAGCTGGGAGCAGTTGGGAAGAGCTCCGTTAAAGCCGGATATGTTCCTGCGTCCATGGCCGAATTTGCGACTCCGGCTAATAAAGCAAACACAAACGCAAGTTCATAACTCGGTGATAATGGAATACCGATTAAAAAGACAGCCATCATTCCGGCGGAAGCCACAATGAGCGGTTTTCTGCCTATTTTATCTGATAAAACGCCAGATATTCCGTATGTCAGCAGCTTGCCGAATCCGATAGCCGCAATCACATAACTGATGCCTGTCGGGTCGGTATTCCACTGCTTCGTTAAGGAGGACATGTTGGATGCGAGAATGATATTGACCATTCCGAGCAAGAAGTAGTTGATGTACATTCCGGATGCTGTTTTGACGTATTTCGTTTTCATTCTAGTACTCCTTCAAAATCTTATTCGGCCATTTGCTGGATTCGCCGGCCTCAGGAAGCCCGGCGCCTTGCTGCCGCGTCTTTCCGGCTCCCTAATAAACGAAAGCAAAAAGAATCATCTTCATCAATAAGAAAAAAGACTTGCCGGATGCCGGCAAGCCCCTTTATTTTCGTAGTGATGCAAGTTCTTGAGCGATCGCCTGCATTTCGCTCGGGCTGAATGCTTCTTTTTTCATCACCATTTTATGAAGGTAGGTGAGGTCCTCTATTTTTTCGTCGCTGAAGTCTTCCGCTTTGATAACCCCGACATTCAGCATGTTCAGTTTTTGTGAAATCTCTTCAATCATTTGAGTTAATGTTTCTGTATTTTGGCTGGACAAATGATTCCATCCTTTCTTTCGCGTCATTTGGTATGTTTTATTCTAACAGAATTCCATCAGAAAAAAACCCTATTCTCATTTCGGCCATTTATTTCAAAAAAGTGGTGACATCAGTTGAAAAGTGATTGAACATCCTAATAAGATAGCGGTAAAGGTTTCTTTTTAGAGAAATATGGGCAAAGAATAGGGAGGTTGCACAACATGATCAGCGTGTTATTTGTTTGCTTGGGGAACATTTGCCGGTCTCCGATGGCGGAAGCGATATTTCGGGACTTGGCAGCGAAAAAAGGATTAGAGGGGGAAATCAGAACAGACTCAGCCGGCATCGGCGGCTGGCACGTCGGCAATCCTCCGCATGAAGGAACGCAGGAGATATTGCACAGAGAAGGAATCAGCTTTGAAGGCATGCTGGCGCGCCAGGTGCGCGAACAGGATTTAACCGATTTTGATTACATCATTGCGATGGATACAGAAAATATCGGAAGCCTGAGAAGCATGGCGGGTTTTAAAAAAGCCGCACCGATCAAGAGACTGCTTGACTACGTTGATGATTCAGATCTTGCGGACGTTCCCGACCCTTACTACACGGGGAACTTTGACGAGGTCTATCAATTGATCAGATCAGGCTGTGAGCATCTGCTTGCATCCATTCAAGAAGAAAAACAATTGTGAGGGAAAGGAGAGTTCATCATGAACAATGAACGCTGGTTGCTGAAAGGTGTCATTCTCGGAGCTGCGGCAGGTGCGGCGCTATCCTTGCTCCATAAGCCGACGAGACAGGCCTGCGGCATGAGATGGATGACGTGCAAGCATAAAATGTCTCTGTACAAAAACAATCCTGAACTATTGAAAAACAATGTCATTACAAAAATTGATGAAGCAAAACAGCTGGCCCAGACGCTGTCAGATGAAGTCGGCTTCGTTAATCAGCAAGTCAAAGAGCTGAAGAAAACAACGCCGAAAGTGATGGAGCTGGTACAGGAAACAAAGGAACATTTTACAAAAGATAAATGATCAAACATTCGAGGTGAGACGACATGAACTTTCTGAAAGAGCTGTTCGGCAGATACACCCTTCATGAGGGGCAAAGCAAATCTGCGGAGCTGGCGTATTTTTTTCTATTATCGCTGTTTCCGTTTTTGATTTTTATGCTGACGCTCACCGCGTATCTTCCGATTTCTACAGATGACGTGCTGGGGGTTGTAAAACAATACGCTCCCGGAAGTGCGATGTCCCTCGTTGAATCCATTACCCACCAAACATTAAATGACCGAAACGGCGGATTGCTGTCATTCGGGATCATCGCGGCGTTATGGTCTGCGTCTAATGGAATGAATGCCATCGTCAGATCGTTAAACCACGCGTATGAAGTGGAGGAAAACCGCTCTTTTATCATTGTACGTCTAACCTCAATTTTTCTGACGATCGCCATGGTGTTTACCATTTTAGTTGCCTTGCTTCTGCCGGTATTCGGCAGGCAGATCGGAATGCTTGCTGCGGACTTTGTCGGCGCTTCGGACCTGTTTTTATCCATCTGGACTGCGATCCGCTGGGGAGTCAGCCCGCTTGTGCTGCTGATTGTTTTTTCCGCTTTGTACGTCATCGCGCCTAACAAAAAGCTGTCGCTTCGCTTTGTCATGCCGGGTGCCCTGTTTGCGGCCATCGGCTGGATTGTCGTCAGCACCCTGTTTTCGTTTTACGTCAGTACATTTGCGAATTATAGCGCCACATACGGAAGCATTGGGGGGATCATCGTCCTGATGATCTGGTTTTACTTAAGCGGGATTTTAATTATTTTAGGGGGAGAAATCAACGCGCTTTTACATAAACGTAAAAAGCTTCCTGATGAAAATCCCTACAATTAGCGCACCCTATAAAGGAACTTCAGTTCAAAAATGATCCGGGGGGCAAAACGTGATGACAAAGCATACGAAAAAAGGCGGAAGCCATAACAAACAGAACTCAAAGAGCAAATCGAGTCATAAAACAAGCGGAAGTGCCAACGGACAAAACGGCTATCATTAGAACAAAAGCCTCCTGACTTTGTGTCAGGAGGCTTTTTCTTATGAAGAGGAAGAATAGGTCTCAGCCGCTGGCCAGCTTTTTGGTTTGCCTAAAGCGATAGCGAGCCAGACAGCGGCCAGAATGAGGGTAATCAAATAAAACAAGTTAGCGCTTTCGAAGGTTTGCATATACCAGCCGCCTGCAATCGGCCCGAAAATGCTGCCGAGACTGAATGAAATGCCGCAAAGCAAATTCCCCGCCGGAAGCAGGTGGGACGGAAGAAGGTCTGTCATAAAGCTGATGCCGAGTGTAAAGGTTGACCCGACTGCCATGCCCGCAATAAAGAAGCAGCAGCCGATCACGTAAGGAAAAGGGAACACGCCAGCAATGAGAAAGCAGAAGGCCCCCGTCAGCAAAATCACAAGCAGCACATTCCGTCTTCCGTATTTGTCGCTGAGAATGCCGAGCGGGAATTGAAAAATAATGCTTCCGATCGCAAATGCAGGAAGAATCAAAGCGACGGCGTCCACAGATAAACCAAGACGCAGCGCATACACAGGAAAGCTGCCGTTTAATGCAGTCTCCAGAAATCCGTACCCGAACGTAGGCATAAACGCCACCCATGCAAACAGCATAGCCTGGTAAAAGCGTCTGAAACTATTGTCAGATTTGGTTTCGTGAGGGCTGGTTTCCGGGTATGCATTTTGTAGCAAGAAAACAAAGAGCCACGCAAGCAAACTGATGCAGCCTGACACGATAAAAGGCAGTGACGGACTCAGCTTAACAAACGGGACCATAAATGGGCCCGCAGCAAAACCAAGGCCAAAGGAGAGTCCGTAAATGGAAAGATTTCTCCCGCGGTTTTCCTTTGACGACATGGAGGTCACCCACGTTTGCGTAGAAAAGTGAAGCATATGGTCGCCGATCCCGATGAAAAGACGAAGCAGGAACCACATCCAAACCGACTGAAGCCAAAGGAACCCGAACAAGCTTAAAATGACGATGCTTCCGCCAATGACGATCAGCGGTTTGAAGCCCAGTTTTCTAAGCGGGGCCTCCATAAACGGAGAAGCCAATAGCACTCCGATGTAGAGTCCAGTCGCATGCAGGCCGTTAATCGCCGCTGATTCACCATTTGTTTCAAAGATAATCGAGATGACGGGCAGCAGCATGCCTTGTGAAAACCCGGATATGGAAACGAGCAAAACCAGGATAAAAAAATGCATTCGTGACATCGTGTCTGTTCTCCTTTGTGAGATCTATGTTGATCGTACACCGATTTCCAAAAGCCGGCAACCTGAAAAAAGCCTATATCGCGCGCAAACATTTGACCTCGTGTAATCATGATGATTTTTGTGAAGAATAAAAATAAAACAAGTCATACAAAAGGAGTCAATTCACTATGAATCGTATCTTTTTTATATTAGTGGCGGCTGGTGTTCCGCTTTCTGTTATCGGCAGTTTGATGCATTGGCCTTCTGCCATTCTCTTTGCAGTCTATTGTGTAACAATTATTGCTCTGGCAAGCTATATGGGAAGAGCGACAGAATCGCTGTCCATTATTGCCGGGCCGCGGATCGGCGGTCTGTTGAACGCCACCTTCGGGAATGCGGTTGAGCTGATTATTTCGCTATTTGCATTAAAGGAAGGCCTTACAGGAATCGTGCTTGCCTCTTTAACAGGTTCAGTGCTGGGAAATCTCCTGCTGGTTGCGGGCTTATCGTTTTTTGTCGGCGGTTTAAAATACAAGCGGCAGGAGTTTAATATCCATGATGCACGCCATAATTCAGGGCTTTTGATTTTCGCCATTATTGTGGCTTTCGTAATTCCTGAGGTGTTTTCGGTTGGAATGGGGGATACAAGCAAGCTTAATTTAAGCATCGGGATCAGCATCATTTTGATTCTGTTATATGTGGCGGCTCTGTACTTTAAGCTTGTCACGCACCGCGGTGTATATCAGCCGAACAATGCTGTCCAGCCTGAGGAAGAGGAGCAGCCGGAATGGTCAGGGAAGGTTGCCACGATTGTTTTGTTTGCAGCAACAATTGTCGTGGCGTACATATCCGAAAACCTGGTGCACACATTCCACTCGGTTGCTGAACAGTTCGGCTGGAGCGAGCTGTTTATCGGGGTCATCATCGTTGCGATTGTCGGTAATGCGGCGGAACACGCGTCAGCCATCATTATGGCCTATAAAAATAAAATGGATATTGCGGTGGAGATCGCAGTCGGTTCGACGCTGCAGATTGCTATGTTTGTCGCGCCTGTTCTTGTGATCTGTTCCATCTTTTTCCCGGTAAGCATGCCGCTTGTGTTTACACTGCCGGAGCTTGTCGCGATGGTATCTTCCGTTCTCTTGATGATTGCCATTTCAAATGATGGTGATTCCAACTGGTTTGAAGGTGCCACGCTGCTAGCGGCTTATGTCATTATGGCGATCGGCTTTTTCCTTCTTTAACCTGAAAAAATGATGGATAACAACAAAGCGGGATGAAAAGACTAAAGGAAAATGCGATAGAAAGAGTGATATGATGAAAAAGCTATTTCATTCCACACTTATTGTGTTGTTATTCTTTAGTTTTTTCGGCGTTCAACCCATCCACGCGAAGAAGCAGTTTAAGGTGCCGAATTCTGTAGCAAGCATTTCGAAGGAAAACACGTATCCGAATGCTTCACAGGATCAGCCGATGCTTCAGCCGAGCAAGCTGGCTAAGGAACTGCTGAGTTCATCAGAGGTGCAGATCGAAAATCCGCACCTCATCAAAATGCTGAACGAGTCTACGGTCTCTGGCACACCGCTTGCGGTCGGCTACCGGGCCACAATATTTCTCGGGAAATGGGCGCTTGGATATGAATCGAATGAAACAGTCGCCAACTGGGAATATAAAAAAATCAATACAAACCGCGCGGATAACCGCGGCGGAAAACAAACGGCTGAAATGCATTATGACCAAGAGCAGCAATATAGAGTAACGGGCGGCCTGACAGCAAAAGTTCCAAACACGGAAGATGTCAAAAGCATGATGATGCTGAAGGCGATGAAAAAAACAAATCTTCCGCTTGCATTTGAAACGGTCATCGGAGCGGGAACAAAACGAGATCAAATTTATAAAGTCGCTCCGAAAAAACTCGGTTATTTAAACGCGTATGCTCCGGCTGTGAATGAAAAAGGGAAAGTGACTTACGGAGAAGTCTATTTAGTGCTCAAAGGCAATAAACGAAAACTTGTTGTGAAAAATGTCACGTCACAGGGAATCGGCGCGTGGATTCCGGTTCAAGACCATGTCACGTTTAGCTTCCAGCTTTCCTCGCAGCCGAGATAAATAAAAAACTGATTCCTATAATGGAATCAGTTTTTTTATTGGGTTCTTTCGATTCTTACAGCTTCCTCAAGCATTTGCACATTGTTTTGGTACAGCTGGCGAACGAGAACCCGTCTGGCGGCAAGGCTGGCACTGAAATAATCTTCATCCCGCACCATGCCCTTTACGGTAAATTCCACCCCGCGGTTGATTTTATTCAAAGCGGTGATGCCGTGTATTTGAAAAGGCTCTGTCGGATTTCCGAATTCATCCCGCTTCAGTGAATCGCGAAGCTCTTCATTCAGCATGTCGCACGCTTCCTCCAGCACACTGTATACACGATCTGGATCTTCTTTAAAGCTGATGAGAAAGGATTCGGTAATCCGCATAAAATCAATATTATAATTTTCTATTTGTCTGACCTCGCCGTTGCTGATGGTGAGAAGCTTTCCGCTCCATTCACGGATTTGCAGCGAGCGCAGGCCGATTTCTTCGACGGTGCCGTTAAATAAATTGTTTACCGTCACATAATCGCCTTTATGAAGCTGGCGTTCATAAATTAAAAACACACCCGCCAGCACATCCTTAATCAGTGATTGGGCGCCAAAACCGATGACGATACCGGCTACGCCCGCCCCGGCTAAAATCTTGCCGAAATCATGCACAAATAAAGAAATAACATAAAAGATAAAACCGATCGTCGCCGTATATTGGGTGATAGAACGGACAAGGCTTTCAATGGTTTTCTCTTTTCTTTCTTCAATAAAGTCCGTCCGTTTAAAAAATAACTGCACCAATCGGTTAATGATAAAAACACCGATCCACAAAATGACGGCGACGAGGAGAATATCAACGATTTTATTCTGAAAAATCTCCGTAAGTGTTTCTTCCATCCGCATCTAACTCCTGGCTTGACGTTTTGAAAAATCTGTATCCTGGTAGTAGCTGTTTTTGACGAGAACGTTTGGTCCGAGGCACCGGACATTCGGGCAGTGGCAGTTCAGTTCTTTGGCCAGCTTTGTTTCTCTCCACTTTTGATAGGCGGAAGGCAGGCTGTCCGTCTGTATATTGCCGAGCGGCGGTGTATCGCCAAAGTCGGTCACGATAATATTTCCATCAAAAATATTGACATTCAGGCGCGACCGGCCGTCAGGGTCATTTCTCACTGTCACGTTTTTCGCCGTGCGAAGCCGGCGAAGCAGCTCTTGATCCTCTTCATCAGGACTGCATGCGTAAAACGGCAGTGTGCCGAACAGCATCCATGTCTTTTCATCACGAATATCCAGCAAACGGTGAATCGCCTGTCTCATGTCCTTCAGGCTGAGAGATTCAAGAGCGCTCGCAAAATCACTCGGATACATCGGATGGATTTCATGACGCTGACATTTCATATCTTCTGTGATTTGGCGGTGAATATGCTCAATGTGCGGAAGTGTGCGTTTGTTCAGCATCGTTTCCGCTGATACCATCACTCCGGCATCCACTAGCTTGCGGCTGTTTTCGATCATTTTATCAAAATAGCGCGCGCGCTGTTCGAAGGTCGGTTTTCTGTCCATCATAGCAAAACCGATTTCCGCAAACTCTTCAACCGTTCCCCAGTTATGAGAAATATGTAACACATCAAGATACGGAATAATCCATTCGTATCGCTCGATATCGAGAGTCAGGTTTGAATTGATTTGGGTCCGCACCCCGCGCTCGTGGGCGTATTTCAATAACGGCACGACATATTCCTTTACAGATTTTAATGAAAGCATCGGCTCTCCGCCTGTAATACTGATGGATCTGAGGCGGGGAATTTCCTCCAGCCGTTTTAACAGAAGATCTATTGGCAGAGCATTCGGGTCTTTGGGCTGCAATGTATAGCCTACAGCGCAATGCTCGCATCTCATATTGCACAGTGTCGTCGTTGTAAATTCAACGTTCGTCAGCTGCATATCTCCATACTGGTCGACATCCATATAGGCTTCCCAAGGATCGAACTCAGGTGTAATCGGACGCAGCTTCGTGTTTTGTGTCATGACTATCTAACTCCTTTATAAATGGGGCATACTAACGCTGCCAACAGTTAATTTTAGACCTGATTTGCCAAGATCGCAAGTAGCGGAGCGATTGAAAAACGGCAAAAAATGAGCTACCATAATAAAAAATGAATGGAGGCGCAGAATGGGGAATGCAGTAAACAATAAAGATCAGCAGCTTGATTATTTAAAGAACAGACTAGACATGTTTATGAACGTCATCGATTCATTAGACCCTGAAGCAACAGACGTTGAAGATATAGACAGGCTCATCGGCATGCTGGATGACCTGGAAGCCAAATATGAACGCTTTAAAAAAGACTGGGAATAAAACCGCGCATGCCGCGGTTTTTTATATTGGCATAAAGCGTCAGTATAAAACAGAGCGCCTTTCTGTAAAATAAGAAAAAATGCAGAAGGAGCGCTGGCCATGAAGTGGATGTGTGCAATATGCTGCGCCGCCGTCCTGCTTGCAGCAGGAGCAAAACAGGCAGATGCGGTACCGAATGAGCCGATTAATTGGGGCTTTAAGCGAAGCGTTAATCATCAGCCGCCAGATGCGGGAAAACAGCTGAACAGCCTGATCAAAAAATATGACGCGTTTTATTTAGGCAATACAAAAGAAAAAACAATTTATTTAACATTTGATAACGGTTACGAAAATGGCTATACGCCAAAGGTGCTTGATGTCTTAAAAAAACATCACGTGACAGGAACGTTTTTTGTCACCGGGCATTTCGTGAAGGATCAGCCCGAGCTGATCAAACGGATGTCGGATGAAGGGCATATCATCGGCAACCACTCCTTTCACCATCCGGATCTGACGACAAAAACAGCTGACCAAATTCAGGATGAGCTTGATTCAGTCAACGAAGAGGTTTATAAGATCACGGGAAAGCAGGACAACCTGTACTTACGGCCGCCGCGCGGTGTGTTCAGTGAATATGTGCTGAAAGAAACAAAACGCATGGGCTATCAAACCGTTTTCTGGTCCGTCGCTTTTGTAGACTGGAAAATCAATCATCAAAAAGGGAAAAAATACGCCTACGACCACATGATCAAACAGGCGCATCCGGGTGCGATTTACCTGCTTCACACTGTCTCCAAGGACAATGCCGAGGCGCTGGACGATGCGATTACCGACCTGAAAAAACAAGGCTATACCTTTAAAAGCATTGATGACTTGATGTTTGAGAAAGAAATGAAGCTGCCGTCTTTGTAAACAAAAAAGCCTCTCCGCAATGGAGAGGCTTTTTCTATTTTTCTATGCATTTTATTAAAGCGGCCCAATCTAGGTTTCCAAGCCCTTTTTCAATACCGCTTTCAAAATGGCTTTTCGCCAGCTCGGCAAGAGGGAGGTTTGCAGAAACCTGCTCCGCGGCGGCGAGCGCCAGATTGGTGTCCTTCAACCCCAATGACATTTTAAAGCCCGCCGGCTCAAATGTTTGCTCGGCCATGATCGTTCCGTAATTTTGATATACAGGGGAGCCGAAAAGCGCGTTGGCGATCTCTAAAAATTGTTTTTGCTCTAATCCGTATTTCTCCATCATCAGGAATGATTCAGATAACGCCTCCAGCATGGATACGAGCAGGAAATTGATGCTGATTTTCGCTGCGTTTGCTGTTTTGCTTTCTTCGCCGACGTCAAACACTTGCTGACTCAAGCTTTCGAGCAGAGGTTTTGCTGTTTTTTTCGCTTCCGCGGGTCCTGCCGCTATAATGCGAAGCGCGGCTTTTGCGGCGGCATCCGGTCTACCCAGCACAGGAGCCGCAAGGAAGGATTGTCCTTTTTCGGCATGGGCGGCCGCGAGTTTTTCTGAGAACTCCACACTGATCGTGCTCATCGAAATGTGAATGCCATTCTCTGATAATCCTTCAATCAATCCGTCTTTGCCGAATGTCACGGCGCTGACAGAATTGTCATCAGAAAGCATTGTCACAACGATATCAGCGGTCTCGGCCGCCTGGCGCGGCGTTTCTGCCACTTGGGCGCCCTGGGATGCGAATTCTTCCGTCTTTTCTTTCGTCCGATTGTATACTGTCAAACGATAGCCTGCTTGAAGCACGTTCCGGGCAATGGGCTGTCCCATATTGCCGAGTCCGATTACAGCGATTTTCAATCTGATCACTCCCTGAACATTTTTTTCATTATATACAAAATGAACAGGATATGCTGGAAATCGGCTTACCAAAATAAAAAGAACAGCTTCACGCTGTCCTCATTTAAAGATGTTGAACCATCCTTTATGTACAAACCATATCAGCATGCCGGCCACAAGAGCGGCCATCAGGCCAAGCACGGCGAAATATCCGTATTTCCAGTGAAGCTCCGGCATGTTGTCGAAGTTCATGCCGTAAACGCCGGCGATAAACGTGAGCGGGATAAAAATCGTAGACACGATGGTCAATGTCATCATAATCGCATTCATCCTGTTCGAATTCAGTGTCACGTAGCTGTCACGCAAATCGGACGTCATGTCGCGGTTAGATTCCACAATTTCTGTAAGCTTTAATAAATGATCGTAAATATCGCTGAAGTATGCCTTTGTTTCCCGCTGCTCTTTCACATGGTCAAGGCTTAAAATCCGATACAGCAAATCACGCATCGGAATAATGGTCCGCCTGAGATGCAATAGGTCTGTTCTGAGGTCAAACACCTCGCTCATCAGCGTCCCGTACGTTTTGTGGCTGCGGCTGTCTTCAATCTCATTTAGCCGGTCTTCTATTTTGTACACCAGAGGAAAATATTCATCAACAAGCTGATCCATGATCATGTAAGAAATATGCCCCGGCCCTTTTTTTAACATGTCCGGTGAAGTATATAATCGCTCCCGGACTTTGGCGATACCGGGCGTTTCGTGTAAATGAAAGGTGACGACAAATTTTTCGCCTTGAAAGATATCGACTTCCTCGGTCTCAAGTGTTTCCTGATTCAGCGCATGAAGCACGTAAAAGCGATAGCCGTCGTAATGGTCAAGCTTCGGGCGCTGCATATGCTGAAAGCAATCTTCAATCGCAAGCGGATGAAAATGAAAAAAATCTCTCAATAACGCGGTTTCCGTTTCCTCCGGGCCGTAAAAATCAACCCAGTACCACGCAATATCCGGCTGTTCAACCCGTTCGATCGGTATATTTTTCAAAAGCTGATGCTGTGTTGTGATAGCGGTAATGTTGATCATAAACAACCCTCCACCTGCCATTATATCATGCGGCCTTTTTCAGAAAAGTATACAGTGTTTTCTACAGATTTCCAGCGGCGTGGTATACTGAACAAAATACGGAAAAAGGGCTGATCATATGTGGAAAGAAAAAGTATCGGTCACACCGCCGTACCATTTTGACCGTGTGCTCGACAGGCTGGCGCTAGACCCTCTGAATGCAGTTGATTTGAAAGCGCGGGAAATAAGAGTGCCGATCAGAAATAAGGCCGGTGACGTATGTATTGTGAAGGTGCAGGCGTTAGGCCATGCGGACGAGCCCGAGTTTCTCGTCAGCGGGGAAACAGAGCAGGAAGACATGATGAAGGAAATCAAACGGATTTTTCAATGGGAACATGATTTGCAGCATGTCCTTGACCATTTCTCAAAAACGAATCTTTCCGCGATTTTTGAAGATCATGCAGGCACGCCGCTCGTATTGGACTACAGCGTGTACAACTGTATCATGAAATGCATTGTGCACCAGCAGCTGAATCTATCTTTTGCGTACACCTTGACAGAACGGTTTGTCCATACGTTCGGCGAGCAGAAGGACGGCGTGTGGTGCTATCCGAAGCCGGAAACGATTGCGGCGCTGGATTATCAAGATCTCCGCGAGCTCCAGTTCAGCATGAGAAAAGCGGAATACGCCATTGATACGTCAAGGATGATCGCAGAAGGCACACTCGACTTGTCAGAGCTGCCCCAACTGACAGATGAAGACATCATGAAGAAACTGATCAAAATCAGAGGCATCGGCCCATGGACAGTACAAAACGTGCTGATGTTTGGGCTCGGAAGGCCCAATTTATTCCCGCTGGCCGATATCGGACTGCAAAACGCGATCAAACGCCACTTCAATTTGGACGACAAACCGGCAAAGGATGTTATGCTCGCGATGAGCAAGGAGTGGGAGCCTTATTTGAGCTATGCGTCGTTGTATTTGTGGAGGAGTATAGAATAATTCGTCTGACAATGAAGGAAATCGTGGAAACGTGTTATACTAGAAAGATGTGAAAAAAACATTTCACTTTCTGCCATCTGCAGAAAGCTTCATATAGAAACGGAGAGAACAACGTGAACCAACAAAACAAAAAGGCGCCCGTCGAACTGAAAGTCGGACAGACCTTTCCGCTGACGATTAAACGTCTCGGAATTAACGGGGAAGGCGTCGGCTATTTCAAGAAAAAAGTCGTGTTCGTGCCCGGCGCGCTTCCTGGTGAAGAGGTTGTCGTCCAAGCGACGAAAGTGCAGCCGAAGTTTTCGGAGGGACGGATCAAGAAGATACGCAAGGCTTCGGAGCATCGAGTGGCACCGCCTTGCCCTGTCTACGAGCAGTGCGGCGGCTGCCAGCTTCAGCATCTTGCTTACAGCCAGCAGCTTCGGGAAAAGCGCGACATCGTCATCCAGTCTCTGGAGCGCCATACGAAGTTCAAAGTCGAAAACATGGATATCAGAGAAACGGTCGGCATGGACAACCCATGGAATTACCGCAACAAAAGCCAATTCCAGATCGGACGCTCACAAAGCGGCAGCATCATCGCCGGCTTATACGGCCTTGATTCTCATGATATCGTGCCGATCAAAGACTGCATCGTTCAGCATCCGGCAACCAACAAAACAACAGGCATCGTCCGCCGCATTTTAGAGGACTTCAATGTGTCTGTTTATAATGAAAGAAAACGAAAAGGCGACGTTCGCACGATAGTGACGAGAGTCGGCTTTGAAACAGGCGAAGTGCAGGTCGTGCTTGTAACAGCAAAAGAAACGCTTCCGCATAAGGAAGAAATCGTCAAAGCGATCCAAAAGCGCCTGCCTGAGGTGAAATCCATTATTCAAAATGTAAACGGAGCGAAAACCTCTGTTATTTTCGGTGAGAAATCAAAACCCCTCGCCGGACATACCGTAATTCAAGAGGTGCTCGGCGACGTATCTTTTGAATTGAGCGCCCGCGCCTTCTTCCAGCTCAATCCGGAGCAAACCGTCAAGCTGTATGATGAAGTGAAAAAAGCGGCGCAGCTGACCGGGAAAGAAAAAGTCGTTGACGCGTATTGCGGCGTCGGCACCATCGGCATGTGGGTGGCGGACGGAGCGAAGGAAGTCCGCGGCATGGACGTCATCAAAGAATCGATTGACGATGCCAAGAAAAATGCCAAAAAACACGGCATGACAAACGCCACGTACGTAACAGGAACAGCCGAGCACTGGCTCCCGAAATGGACGAAAGAAGGCTTCCGCCCGGACGTCGTCATCGTTGATCCGCCAAGAACCGGCTGTGACAGCACGTTCCTGGATACGATCAAAAAAGTTAAACCGAAACGTTTTGTCTACGTTTCCTGCAATCCATCCACGCTTGCGAAAGATTTGCAGGCGCTGTCGAAAGACTATCGCGTGGAATATATTCAGCCTGTGGATATGTTTCCGCAGACGGCTCACGTTGAAGCAGTGGCGAAGCTTGTATTGAAATCTAACTAACATAATCAATTCCTAATCAGATCTGGATTTCGGTAAAATAAACAATTCCGATTTCCGGGTCTTTTTCATGCGCAAACCTTGACTTGACTGTCTTTTCTGAATTTTATCTTCCTTCATTTCTTGGAGATCTTTATTTTAACTGACGAAAAGAGTTGAAAAAGCGTGTTGAAAAGCGGGTGAAAAACAGCCAATTTTGAACAGAAAAAGTATGAAAATGGGGGTTCGGTAGGAAAAGTCTATTTTAACTCGAACGGTGGAATGCGGGTTGGAAGGGTCTGATTTAGAGATGTATATTATTTTTGTACATAGTAAGAGGGAAGAGATTTGCTTCGTCTGTAATATTTAAAACATAAATTTACAATGGAGATATAAGAGAAGGGAGTTCATGTCTGTCCTTTTGAGTGGAATTGATGAAAGTAGCATTACTTAACGTATTTTTAAAAAATAATAAAGAAGCTAGAACACAACTAAAAGAGTATATTCTTTGGTTAAATAACATTTATTTTCTTAGTAAATTCTAGCTTTATACAGTCATTAATTCAAATGTTATAGAAAAAATGAACTGCCTAAACGTTAACCAAGGTATACAAAGACGACTTACTTTCTAATGATAGGTTCTGAAGGGGAGGGGGTTATAAGTTTTTTATTTCCCATTTTTATTATTTGGTTGGCTAATCTTTGAATACCGGCTTAGGTGCTGTTACATGCTGGGTTTAGTGCGGATAAAGAAATCAACAAGCTTGTAGCTAAAGAATTGAATACTCAGGCTGTAATAAAATATGACACAAGCAACTTAGTAATAGTAAGTTGCTTGTGAAATCAACTTGTTTAGTTATTCTCAATATCTCATAAATACGGTTTATTTCATCTCTAGCTTCATCATCATTATCGTCTAGTAATCTTTTTTTATTTATCAAAGTATTTTTAGTGAAAGTTCGATAACTGCTTAATATCTTCTATCTCTCAATATTAAGCAATGATTCGTAAGCATTTACGATACCGCTACCAACTTCATTCTTATCTAAGTTTTCAACGTGGTCTGTGTTCTGATATAAGTTTTCTTTAACCTTACGAATTGGCATCTCCTCTCCGTATTTTTCGTAGTATTCTGTCTTTAATAGGGCTGCTGTAGCAGTTACTATTGGAGCTGCTACACTTGTCCCTAAAGTAGGTTCATATCCCTCTTGAAAGCCTAGTGACTTACTTAGCGGAGTTTGCGGGATATTTACAGGGGAAGTAGTCCATACCAAGCTATATAGATCAATCTTATTTGTATCCAGAAAACTTGGGTCAAGATCACCACCTGGAGCTGCAATTGAGATGTTTTTTCCATAATTTGAGTAAGAAGCTTTTGTATTTTGCGCTGTGGTGGCAGATACAGTAATTACATCGTTATCACCACCAGGAAGATGTAGGATATTGTCCTTTGATTTACCTAATTGTTGTGCAAGTTTTTTTGAATTTGAGATATCATATCCATGGTTTCCAGCTGCTGCAACAATTAAAGTATTGTGTTTTCTAGCGAATTTAAAAGCTTTTTCAAAAAGTTTTATAGTCTCTCTATCTTCTTTATCTTTTTTTGATAAGAAAGTAGATAAACTTAAATTAATTACGTCCATATCATCTTCCGTAGCTTTAACAATTGCGCTTATAACCCAACTTGTTTTAGATTTACCGTTTTTATCAAATACTTTATACGGCACTAAACCAAGATTTGGTCCAACTCCTTTTACACCCCCATTAGCAGCAATTATCCCAGCCACAGAAGTTCCATGCCCATAAAAGTCTTGTGTATTATCTTCAACTGGAACAAAAGACTCTCCAGTATCTACAATATTATTTTTGAGGTCTGGATGATTGAAATCTATGCCTGAATCGATTACTCCTACTTTTGTATTATGAGATCCTTTATTTATATGATAACTTCGATAATCATTTGTAACTTGCTTGATATTCCATAACCAACTGTCATAAAGAGTGTCATTATCTTCCGTGAATTGTGATGAAAATGCCACTTTAGCAGGAATCTGTTTACTTTTATCAGGAAGAGAAATCTCTTTATCCTCAATAATTTCTTTTGCGTCTAATTTTTCTTTAGCAATATCTTTGATTGCTGAAAATTGGCTTGGTTTTATATTATCTATTACCAATAAATCTAGTTCTTTAATATAATTTGTTTCTATATTTGAATACTTTTCCTGAACCTTGTTTATTGTCGATTCACTTACTTTTGAGTCGAGGTTAATTATGATAGATTCATCATAATTTGATTCTTCAGCATGAGAGCTTATAGGCTGTAAACTGGATACAATTACAAATATGAAAACCATCGAAAATCTTCTTAAATTCTTCATTTTTTATACTCCTTTCCCTTAATACAGTTCATTAAATAATAAGATTGTATATAATTTACCCCCTTTCCAAAAATAAGTATATTAAATTCAAGTTTATAAAATATAAGTAAATCAGTCAATACATATTTTTCTAATTATCAGTAATTATCCCGAGAAATTCACCTTTAGTTTGATTAAATTAAACTTCTTTTTATTCTTTTATACTACACCTTTGGTTTTGTGGGTCAAAATTACTATGGGTAAATATACATGAGTAGAATAATGCAAAACCAAAGACCTGTTTTTTCATAATTTGTAAAATTATATATTGACTTGCAGTTATTATGTGTGAAATATTGTTTATAGGAATATTAGGAAAGGTATCATGAGTCATTCGATTTAAAAAGTCGAAACATTGGAATAAATGGAAGAGGTGAAAATGATGACCAACCCCAATTTTAACTCGAAAGAGTTTTTCTTCTTACTGAGAAAAACCAGACCGAATATAAGATTATTTATATTGGCAATATTATTAAGTGGATTAAGCGCAATAGCTTCTACTTTAGTGCCTCATTATTTAAAAAGTCTAATAGACTATTATAATATTCTTGAAAAGATCAATTTATGGGATCTTTTAGGTCTTCTGGCAATATTTTTAATCAGCGGAGTAATCGGGGCAGTTGGTAGTTATATGTTAAGTGTAGTAGGATATAACGTTGTTGCAAATCTCAGAAATTTATTATGGGAAAAGATAGTAATACTACCTATAGAATTTTACGATAAGAATCGTTCTGCAGATATAGCAAGTAGATTTGTTAATGATACTACGGTGATTTACAACTTAGTAAGTAACTCTTTTTCGCAATTTATTAATGCTATATTAATAGTGCTTTTTTGTGGATTTTGGTTGTTTTACTATGATTGGCAATTGACATTGGTGATTATCGTAGCAATTCCAGTTTATTTGTTGATTTTTATACCTTTAGGAAGAATTTTATCAAAATTATCTAAAATGACACAAAGCTTAACAGGAGAATTAAATGTAAGAGCTGTTGAAACAATATCCTCAATAAGACTAATTAAATCTTCAACTGCAGAAAAATTACAAGTAGAAAGAGGAAAAGAAGATATTGAAGCTTTAAGAAATATAGGCCTAAAGCAAACAAAATGGATGGTTATTTTAAACCCTATCATTAATTTAATGATGATGCTTATCATTATTAGCATAATTGGATTCGGAGGGGTTAAATTAGCCAATGGAAGTTTATCGCCAGGAACCTTTATTGCATTTCTGACACTTATGTTCTATATCATAGGTCCACTTAATAACTTTGGGTTATTCTTTACTCAAATACAAAAGACGATAGGTGCAACAGAAAGAATTTCTCAATTGATATATGAGCAAGGAGAAGATCAGCATAAAGGGAAAGAATTAGCGGAAACCTATAAAGATTTAGTGATTGAAAATTTATCATTTTGCTATGGTAAAGAGGATAAGGCATTTTCCTTGAATAATATTAATTTAATAATAAAAGGGGGAAGTGTAAATGCCTTAGTAGGTCCTAGTGGTAGTGGTAAAACCACAATCATCTCTATTCTGGAAAGATATTATAATCCTAATAGCGGAAATATTTATTTTGGTGAAGAGAATATTGAGTTATTTTCATTAAAATCATGGCGTAGCCAAATAGGATATGTAGCACAGAATCACGATTTAATAAGTGGTACTATTAGAGACAATCTCATCTTTGGTTTAGAAAATCCCCCAGATGAAAAAAAAATAGTAGAAGCATGTAAGAAGGCATATGCATGGCAATTTATAAGTGAATTGCCTAACGAGTTAGAAACTAATATTGGAGAAAAAGGTCTAAACTTATCAGGAGGACAACGACAAAGAATTGCTATTGCGAGAATGTTTCTGAAGGATCCAAATATAATCTTTTTGGATGAAGCAACTGCAAGTCTTGACAGTCATTCTGAACAAATTGTGAACGAAGCAATGAAGAAGCTCATGAAGGATAGAACCGCTATTATAATAGCACATAGGTTATCCACCATTATAAACGCTGACAATATCATTTTTATGGAAAATGGTGAGGTGACAGGTCAAGGGAATCATTGGGAGTTAAAGCGTAGTCATAAATTGTATCGTCAATTCTGTGAGCAGCAGTTTAAAGAAGATAGTACAGATCCATTAGTATTAACCAATTAAAAAGAGCGCTTAAGAGAGGCGAGAACAAAATGGACAAAAAATTAGTTTATTTCCAACACATGAGTGAAGATTCAAAGTACTATATAGAGAAAAGCCCAAATGCAGAGACTGATCCATACGAAGTACATAATATGCCAAATTACTATACTGTTAGTACAGAATATAAATCACCGTGGAAGTTTTATAATAATCCCAATCATACCCTCAAAGAACAAGGCTGGAAAATACACATAAGTGCGACAATGAATAATGCTCAGGATATATTAGAAGTTGTGAGTCAAATTATATTTAAACATCAGATACCATTTAAGCATATTAAAGATAAACAATCTCTTTTTAATATGAATTCAAAGCATGGTAATCGAACTTCATCTGGAAAATTTATTGCTATCTATCCTTCTTCTGATAACATGTTCTTCGGGTTATTAAATGAACTTTATGAAGAATTAAAACACTACGAGAATGGACCATACATACTAAATGACAAATCATGGAAGGGTAGCAATATATATTACCGATACGGTGCATTTAAGAATATTTACAATGAAAGAGGAGAACTTTGCATTAAAGATGAAAATGGAAATTTAATCCCAGACAATAGGCAGCCATATTATAAAATACCTGAATTCGTAAGTGATTTTGATCAATATTTAGATACCAAGAATAACTTATTAGATACTCAAGATGTAAGTAATTTTAATGATTATGAGTTCCAAGGAGTCCTTAGGTTTAACAATGGTGGCGGTATATATACAGGAATAAGAAAATCAGATGGAAAAAAAGTGGTGATCAAAGAAGGGAGACCTAAAGTAGGATTAGATGGTCAATTAAATGATGCGATTGATAGATTGAATATAGAATACGAAGCATTAAATACACTTACAGAAGTTGAAGGTGTTGTTAATGTGCTCGATTACTTTAAAGCATGGAAACATGTATTTTTAGTTGAAGAATTTGTAAAAGGTGTAACCCTTCAATCATGGTGTGCAATCAATTATCCTTTCAACATTGAGAATGATAAAAATGAATACATTAGTAAGGTGAAAAAAATAATTAATAGCTTGATAGAAACAATTAAACTAGTACATAGTAAAGATGTTGGTATGGGAGATTTGCAACCCCAAAATATAATGATTACCCCCGAATCAAATGTTAAGATTATTGATTTTGAGGCTGCTAGTGCTCTCTCTGAAGAAAATGGAGCGTTGCAAACAATTGGCTATACAAATAAGAAAAATAAGAATCATAAGGAGCGAGATTGGTATGCACTAAAGAAAGTTTTAAGATTTTGTATTCTGCCAATAGGTCCAGTTACTGATATAGAAGAAAGCATTAAAAAGAAACATGATATGTGGATAGAGAATGAATTTGGCAAAGATGTTTATCAATATGTTGTAAATACAGAAAATCTATGTGACAGATACTTATCTGACACCAAAGAAAAGATATTCAAGAATAATTATGACAGTGAAATCAAAAAAGAATTGGACATGTCAAAAGTTATAAATGGATTGAGAAACAGCATAGAGAGTAATATGTTGCCCAACAGCTCGCTAATTCATGGCGATGTGCGGCAATTTGTAATGCCATCTGGAAAGTTAAATGTACTAACTGGAGGAACTGGAGCTGCATTGGCATTGTACAGATCTGGAAACGTCAACAAGCAAGTTCGGGATTGGATTGAAAATGTTTTACTAAAAAAATTGCATGTACTTAATGATGATATTGGGTTATTTACAGGACGAGTTGGTATCGCAGCAACATTGTATGAATTGGGGTACATAGAGGAAGCTATGAACTTATTCAATAATCTGTCATATGAAGATATGAAAGATATTTCATTAAGGTCAGGATTGTCGGGAATAGGTCTTTCATTAATTAGCTTATACTTGGAGGAAGATAATGATGACTTTTTGGTTACTTCTGAAAAAATTGCTGATCAGATAGAAAATAGGATTAATGAAGATGATAAATTATCAGCAACTGATTTTGCAGCAGTCCCTATAGGTTTGATTGATGGTTGGTCAGGAATATCTTTATTCTATGCGGCATTATATTCAGTTACTAAGAAAGAAAAATATTATGTAAAGTCAAAAGAATATATTGAGTGGGATTTAAAACATTGTAAGGTAGATGAAGAGACGAATACTTTGCAAACGTATGATGATCAAAACCCTCGATTACTACCCTATTTATCAGGAGGATCAATCGGAATAGGAGTTGCTATTTGGTATTTAAATTATGTAGGAAATAATAATTTATTTAGAGAAGAATTAGAGCAAATAATCAATTTAAATAAAGTAAGAATTGCATATAGCGGTGGATTGTTTGATGGGGTCGGTAGTTTCTTGTTAATCCCGTCAATGACTAAGGAAAATAATGAAATCAGTCAGCAGATTGAGCTGGCATTGAAAAAACTAGAATTGTTTCTTATCCGCAAAGATGATCAAGTATTATTCCCTGGAAACTTCAGTTTTCGTTTAGCAGATGATTACTACTCTGGAAGTGCTGGCATAATATTGGGCATAAACTCTATCCAGTTCTCAAATCCGTTATATTGGTTGCCAATAATAAAAATTGATAGTTTCTTAAATAAGACTAAAAAAGAATTGTTGTTAAACAATTAAACTCTAACACTTATAGTTGATGATAATCATTGAAGATTGGAATTATAGCAGTTAATATACAGAACTTACGAAGGAGGTGAGAAAAGAAAATGAAAGAGGTGTTAGAACTTCAACAATTTAATGAAAAATCTGAAGTAGAGCCTGCGGCATGGACTGTTACTCTAACAACTATTTCTGTAACATTATCTACCATTAGCAATCATTGCTAATTGAAGCATAATCAAAGAAAGAGTACTTGAAAGGAGGTGAAACCAAATGAAAGATGTATTGGAACTTCAACAACTCAGTGAAGGATCTGACGTAGAAGCTTCAAAAGGCAAAGGTGGCTTGCTTACGCTAATCACAACGATAGTTGGCACATCTACTATTAGCAATAACTGTTAAGGGTAATTAAGAGGGGTGGATGAACAAATGAATGAAGTACTAGAGTTACAACAATTGAGTAAAGGTTCTGAAGTAGAAACAGCTGGGTGGACACTTCTGACAACACTCATCGGTACATCTACTATTAGCAATAGTTGTAATAAATGATAAAAAGGAGATGAAACCAAATGAAAGATGTATTGGAACTTCAACAACTCAATGAAGGATCTGACGTAGAAGCTTCAAAAGGCAAAGGTGGCTTGCTTACACTAATCACAACGGTAGTTGGCACATCTACTATTAGCAATAACTGTGGATAAAAGGCCACACATAACAAAAAAGATTTTCTTACGTACATCAAGTGCTGAAGTAGGAACAATGGGTGCTCACTTCTAATAACACTCATCGTACATTTACTATTAGCAAAGTTGTAATAAATGATAAAAAGGAGGTCAAACCAAATGAAAGATGTATTGGAACTTCAACAACTCAATGAAGGATCTGACGTAGAAGCTTCAAAAGGCAAAGGTGGCTTGCTTACACTAATCACAACGATAGTAGGCACATCTACTATTAGCAACAACTGTGGATAAAAGGCCACACATAACAAAAAAGATTTTCTACGTACATCAAGTGCTGAAGTAGGAACAATGGGTAGGCACTTCTAACAACACTCATTGTCATTTACTATTAGCAAAGTTGTAATAAATGATAAAAAGGAGGTCAAACCAAATGAAAGATGTATTGGAACTTCAACAACTCAATGAAGGATCTGACGTAGAAGCTTCAAAAGGCAAAGGTGGCTTGC
>NZ_JAXKQF010000008.1:0-158021 GCF_034296245.1 Bacillus sp. V26
TTCAACCGGATAACTCATTCTTGTTCCCATACAAAAAACACCTCCAAGTCTTATTTAAGGATAACAACTATCCGTTTTCAAACTTGAAGGTGTTTTTTATTTGTCTCATCTTATGGGGTCAGTCCCTTTATGTGACGGGCTTTTTTGCGGATGCACAGACTGAAAGCTCAGGTTTAATGTCTTTATATTGGATATCAATGCCTTTGAAGCCTGCCGCTTTCAGGTCAGCGAGCATCTGTTTACCGAACGATTCAGTTTTCTCGGGACCGGCATCTGCTTCCCGGGGCTGCATCGTAATGGCTGCTTTGCCGCCGGATTTTAATGCTTGAAAAATCTGTTTGATGCCTTCTTGCTGGTCTTTCCAAATTGTGTAGTTGTTAACGGAAATGACTTTATCGTAATACGCGGCGGGGAGGGGGAACGTTTCAATGCTGCCCTGTATCAGGCGAACACGGTCTGTTTTTAATCTGTGTGCAGCCAGCTTCAGCATAGTTTCTGATACATCAATCCCATGGATATGCACACTCTTTTCGCGTTTCAGCATCTGCTTCATGCAGTATCCCGGTCCAAAACCGACTTCTAGAATGCGGTCTCCGCGTGTTAAGCCAAGCTGATCTATTGTCCACTGATTCAGTGTTTTATTTTCAGCAGCCATGATGTATCCGGCAAGTATGCCGAACATCCCCTTCGGTCTGCTGAATTTTTTAGAAAGCATGTTAATCATTCAGCAACCTCCTTTTCACATCATTTTCCTCCTTGCGTTTCATGTGAAACATTTTTCTGATAAAGCATTCCGAAGGTGTTCATCCATGTTTACCCAGAGTATGCACGAGGTACACAACAAATAGACATGAAAAACAAAGGAGGAGAATCATCATGGCAAACTATCCGAAAGAACTGCCGGCACAAACCCAAAATCGCCAGCCGGGAATCGAAAGCGAAATGAATCCAAGTCCGGTATATGAGTACGAGCATTATAAAGGTGCGGATAAATTAAAAGGAAAAGTCGCACTCATTACAGGCGGTGACAGCGGAATCGGACGTGCGGTATCTGTCGCTTACGCAAAGGAAGGCGCTGACATCGCCATTATATATAAGGATGAGCAGGGTGATGCTGAAGATACAAAAAAACGCGTGGAACAAGAAGGCGTGAAATGTCTCTTAATCTCCGGAGATGTAGGCGAAGAGGAGTTCTGTAATGAAGCGGTTGAAAAAACAGTCAATGAGCTCGGCCGTCTGGATATCCTTGTAAACAATGCCGGTGAGCAGCATCCGAAGAAAAGCATCAAAGATATTTCAAGCGAACAGCTTCACCGCACATTCAAAACAAACTTTTATTCACAATTTTATTTAACTAAAAAAGCAATTGATTATATGAAACCAGGCAGCGCGATCATCAATACGACTTCCATTAACCCTTATCGCGGTAATCCGATGCTGATTGATTATACGGCAACGAAAGGCGCGATCAATGCCTTTACAAGAACAATGGCGCAGGCACTTGTTAAAGACGGCATCCGTGTAAATGCGGTAGCGCCGGGACCAATTTGGACGCCGTTAATTCCGTCTACATTTTCGGAAGATACAGTCGCTCAATTTGGGCAAAATACGCCGATGGGCCGTCCGGGTCAGCCTGTTGAGCATGTCGGCTGCTATGTGCTGCTGGCATCAGATGAATCATCCTATATGACAGGACAAACGCTGCATGTAAACGGCGGAGACTTTGTGACGACGTAAAAGGGAGTGAGGAAATGAGCATCACGAAAGAAGAAGTAAACAGCTACTATCAAAAAGCCGGTATTGTCTTAACGGATGATGAAGTAGAACAAATTCAGCTCATGGACTACGGCTTGGGAAAAGAACGAAAAGCCGGGCTCCAGCTCTTTGTCTATGTGAATACAGACCGTTATTGTTCAAAGGAACTGGTGCTGTTTCCGGGACAGACTTGCCCGGAGCATCGCCATCCGCCGGTTGACGGGCAGGAAGGCAAGCAGGAGACCTTCCGCTGCCGCTACGGAAAAGTGTATCTTTATGTGGAAGGAGAAAAAACGCAGCTTCCAAAGGTTCTTCCTCCTCAAGAGGATAGAGAATACTATACAGTCTGGCATGAGATCGAGCTTGAACCCGGCGGGCAATATACAATTCCGCCGAACACGAAGCATTGGTTCCAGGCCGGGGAGGAAGGCGCAGTCGTAACGGAAATGTCTTCGACTAGCACAGACAAACACGATATCTTTACCGACCCTAGAATTTAAGGATGAGGCTTAAAAAGCCCATCCTTTTTTTATATTGAAAAAAACGGAAACATCGTTATAATGGGTAAAAAAGGAAAGAGGGCGAGGGAGATGTTCACCTGCAGTGTAAACGAGCACATTACCATCCGGTTATTGGAGCCAAAGGATGCGCATCGGCTGGCAGCGATCATTCATGAGAACCAACAGCGAATCAGCCAATGGCTATTCTGGGCTGAAAATCCAAGTGATGCCGAAACGTACAGGGAAACCCTCATTCCCGATTGGCGGCGTCAGTATGCTGACCTGAACGGAATCGAAGCGGGGATTCTGTATGACGGCAGCTTGTGCGGCATGATTGGCCTGCATAACCTTGACCAAGTGAATAAAAAAGCGGAGATTGGCTATTGGATTGACGGGGAATACGAAGGAAAAGGCATTATCACTGCCGCCTGCCGGGCACTCATCACATATGCTTTTCAGGACCTGGAATTGAATCGGGTTGCCATCTGCGCGGCTGCCGGAAATCACAAAAGCAGAGCGATCCCGGAGCGTCTCGGCTTTCAAGAGGAAAGAACAGCAAGGGAAGGCATATTCATCAAAGGCAAGTTCCACGACCTCGTCTATTACAGTCTGTTAAAGCGTGAATGGGAAGCAGAAAAATAAAGAGCGCATTTTCTTGTTTAAATCGTTCCCAGATGTGGAAAAGTAACAGCGGAGACGTTAAAAAGGAGTGATTCGAGATGAATCAGCAAGATATTAAACAAAAAGTGCTTGATGTTCTAGATCACCATAAAGTAGGTTCGCTCGCAACGGTTCAAAAGGGCAAACCGCATTCCCGCTACATGACTTTCTTCCATGACGGGCTGACGATTTATACACCGACAAGCAAAGAAACTCATAAAGCTGAAGAAATTGAGAATAACCCTAATGTGCACATTTTATTAGGCTATGATTGTGAAGGCTTTGGCGATGCGTATGTCGAAGTCACAGGAAAAGCAAAAATAAACAATTCATCAGAATTGAAAGACAAAATCTGGAGTTCTAAATTGGAGCGCTGGTTCGACGGCAAGGATGACCCGAACCTGGTGATTCTTGAAATCGAACCGGAAGATATCAGGCTAATGAATGCGGGAGAGAAAACACCAGTCTCACTCGAATTATAATAAAAGTTTGTATTTGCAGGGGCGATATGTTATCATGAATAGCTAAGCAAGAAAAATAAGCAAATAAAAAAGAAAGTAAACTTCTTTTTTCTGTTTTGAGAGAGAAGCTTTTACCGCTTCACAAGCAGCAAACCAGCTGCCCTTATTCTTTTCCTTCATAACAAATCGCCCCTAACGATGAGATGGAAAAAAGACTTTTTTGTTTTACAATTCACACCGGCGCGGCTTCGGAGCCGCAGTGACGATTGAGAGGTAGGGCTTTCGTTGTCTTGTGTTCAAGAAATTTCCATGGTGTTTACTTTCCAGAATGATTCTTCGGAACAATGCTACATGAATCGAACCCGCCCGAGTCGGCGGATAATATAATCTTTATTTGCGTATAGAAAAGAATAAGACAAACCGCTCGGCGTAAGCCGGCGGTTTTTTATTGTGAAAAAAACAAATCACACATGAAACTTCTCGTTGTTTCCTTCAGTCTTATCACTAGGATGAAACTGGAGGAAAGAATACCGTGCATGTCATTACAACACAAGTCGCTTTTATTTTCTGTTTTTTGTTATTGATTCATTCAATAGAGACCCTTGCCTATGCCACAAGGCTTTCGGGGGCCCGGGTAGGGTTTATCGCATCCGCGCTTTCCTTGTTTAATGTCATGGTAATCGTGTCAAGAATGTCGAACATGGTGCAGCAGCCCTTCACGGGGCGCTTAATTGATGATGCCGGAAAAAACGCGCTGGCGCTCGTAGGCGAGCAGTTCCGGTTCCTGATCTTTGGCTCGACGGTTGGGACTATTGTGGGCATTATCCTGCTCCCGTCGTTTGTCGCCCTGTTTTCACGTGCGATTATCCACTTGGCGGGCGGGGGCGGCTCCGTTTTACAAGTCTTTCGGAAAGGATTTTCTAAGAATGGATGTAAAAATGCCTGCTCCTATTTGCGTCTGCCGTCTGCTTCGTATTTGAAGGGATTTCACATGCGCTTGATTCCAAAACGGCTGTTTGTCATCAACATGCTGATCACGTCCATTTATACAATTGGCGTGCTCTCCGCATTGTACGCAGGGCTGCTTGCACCCGAGCGGAGCACGACGGCGGTTATGGCATCAGGTTTAATCAACGGGATTGCGACGATGCTGCTGGCCATTTTTGTTGATCCGAAAGTGTCTGTTCTTGCCGATGATGTGGCAAAAGGAAAACGAAGCTATATTTATTTGAAATGGACCTCTGTGACAATGGTGACGTCAAGGGTGGCGGGCACACTTCTTGCCCAGCTTATGTTTATCCCTGGCGCATATTATATCGCGTGGCTGACAAAATGGTTTTGATAGCGAAAAGCTGACCCTGTAAAAGGTCAGCTTTTTATTTATTCGGCGATGTTGCCCATAGAGATGGCGATTCGGTTCCAGCTGTTAATCTGATTAATGATGAGGATTAAATCAACATATTCTTTTTCATTATAAAATTTACGCACCTCCTGATAAACATCATCAGGCACACGTTTGTTAGAAATAAAAGTGACATGCTCCGTCAGCAATAATGCTGCTTTTTCTTCAGGTGTATAAAAACTGCACTCTTCCCAAGCGTTTAATCCGTAAATACGCTGTTCGGTTTCTCCCATTTTTCGGGCATCTTTCGTATGAATGTTAATGCAGTAGGCGCAGCCGTTTAATTGTGATGCTCTTATTTTCATTAGCTCTCTTGTTGTCCGGTTAATGCCGGATGTTTTCGTGTATGCCTCCATATTCATCATGATATGTAACCCATCAGGTGCTATTTGGTCGTAGGGAATCCTTTTGGTCATCATTCCATCTCCTTTCACTGCTGTATCATTATGACATGATGATGGGGTTAAAAAAAGAAAGCAGCCTGAAGCAGATCCAAGCTGTTTTCTTAACAGTGCGGCGCACAACATGCCGCTTTATCGTTTATTTAAAGTTTCTTAATCCGCGGTCGTACAAAAAGTTTCCAAATGGGACGAATGCGGCGACGAAACCGGCGGCTGACCATTTCAGCGACCATTTCACAGAGAACGTCACATAGGCCAACACAAGCAAATACAAAATAAACAATCCGCCGTGAACAGAACCGACAATTGTTACCGCAAGCGAAAGGCCTGCCCAATATTTGAGCGGCATGGCGACGAAAAGCAGGATTAAGAGTGACATTCCTTCAATAAAACCCATCGTGCGAAGTCTTCCGATCGGCGTTTGCAGCATAAATCGCCCTCCTTGTGGACACGTTTTCATCTATACTATAAACAATCCGGCGGGCATATATGACAAGTTTGAGAAAATGTTCGGAAAACATTCATATTTAAAAATTCTATCTTGGGCCTCAGTCTTGTCATTTACACAAATTCCCGAGATAATGTGAACAAAAATAAAAGAAGGATGTTGATATGAAACTTGACCAAATTGATTTGAATATCATTGCGGAACTGAAAAAAGACAGCCGTTTGTCCATGAGGGAGTTAGGAAGGAAAATTAAGCTGTCCCCGCCATCGGTCACCGAACGTGTGAGACAGCTGGAATCGTTTGGCATCATTAAGCAATATACGCTGGAGGTTGATCAGAAAAAACTTGGCCTTCCGGTTTCCTGTATTGTCGAGGCAACCGTCAAAAACGGGGATTACGATCGATTCAAAAGCTACATTCAAACGCTGCCGAATATTGAATTTTGCTACCGGATTGCGGGAGCGGCCTGCTATATACTGAAAATCAACGCGGAGAGCCTTGAAGCAGTAGAAGCTTTCATCAACAAAACAACGCCTTACGCCCAAACCGTCACTCACGTCATTTTCTCAGAAATTGACACGAAAAACGGGCGCGGTTAGAGAGTGCTTGTTCAAGTCTGTTATAATAAAAGGATGAGCGTGAAAGAAAGAGAAGTGATCAAGCATGTCAAAAACAGTTGTATTAGCTGAAAAACCTTCAGTCGGCCGCGATTTGGCCCGGGTGCTGAAGTGCCATAAAAAAGGGAACGGTTATCTCGAAGGAGATCAATATATTGTCACATGGGCTTTAGGCCATTTGGTGACACTTGCTGATCCGGAAGGCTACGGAAAAGAATTTCAATCATGGCGGCTTGAGGATCTGCCGATTATCCCCGAACCGCTAAAGCTTGTTGTTATCAAAAAAACCGGAAAGCAGTTCAATGCGGTAAAAGCGCAGCTTACCCGCAAAGATGTCAATCAGATCGTCATCGCCACTGATGCCGGCCGGGAAGGTGAGCTCGTCGCACGCTGGATCATTGAAAAAGCGAACGTCCGTAAACCGATCAAACGGCTGTGGATTTCATCTGTAACGGACAAAGCGATCAAGGAAGGTTTTCAAAAGCTGCGCAGCGGCAAAGAGTATGAAAATCTGTACCACTCAGCCGTTGCCAGAGCAGAAGCGGATTGGATTGTCGGCATTAACGCGACCCGTGCGCTCACCACAAAATTCAATGCCCAGCTTTCATGCGGACGTGTGCAGACGCCGACGCTAGCCATGATTGCCAAGCGCGAGGCGGACATCCAAGCCTTTAAGCCTGTTCCGTATTACGGCATTCGCGCAGCAGTCGATGGAATGACGCTGACGTGGCAGGACAAAAAATCGAAGCAGACGAGAACATTCGATCAAGGCGTGACAAGCCGTTTGCTAAAAGAACTTGATGGAAAACAGGCGGTGGTCGCTGAACTGAAAAAAACAGCGAAAAAAAGCTTTGCTCCTGCGCTTTACGACTTGACGGAACTCCAGCGGGACGCCCACAAACGCTTCGGATTTTCCGCCAAAGAAACGCTCTCAGTTCTGCAGAAGCTGTATGAGCAGCACAAGCTTGTCACATATCCGCGGACAGACTCACGGTTTTTATCCAGTGACATTGTCCCAACCTTAAAAGACCGGCTGGCGGGCATGGAAGTGAAACCGTATGCCCAATATGTCACTCAAATTAAAAAGCGCGGCATCAAATCGCACAAAGGCTACGTCAATGATGCTAAGGTGTCAGACCACCATGCGATTATCCCGACTGAAGAGCCGCTTGTTCTCAGCAGTCTCAGCGATAAAGAACGCAAGCTGTATGACCTGATTGCCAAACGTTTCTTAGCTGTGCTGATGCCGGCTTTCGAATATGAAGAAACAAAGGTCATGGCAGAAATCAGCGGAGAAACCTTTACGGCGAAGGGAAAAACCGTACAGTTACAAGGCTGGAAAGCTGTTTATGATATGGCTGACGAGGATGACGAGCAGGAGGACGACAGAGATCAGACGCTGCCGGCTCTGCAAAAAGGCGCCTCGCTTACTGTCCGCACATTAACTGAAACAAGCGGTCAAACCAAACCGCCGGCCCGTTTTAATGAAGGGACGTTGCTGTCAGCTATGGAGAACCCAAGCGCCTTTATGCAGGGAGAAGAAAAAGACCTTGTCAAAACGCTCGGTGAAACAGGGGGTCTCGGCACGGTTGCAACGCGTGCCGATATTATCGAAAAACTGTTCAACAGCTTTTTAATTGAGAAAAAAGAAAAAGACATTTTTATCACCTCAAAAGGAAAACAGCTCCTGCAGCTCGTTCCTGAGGATTTGAAATCACCGGCTTTAACGGCAGAGTGGGAACAAAAGCTGTCCGCCATTGCGGCCGGAAAATTAAAATCCGCTGTCTTTATTAAAGACATGAAGGCTTATGCTAAGCAAACGGTAACAGAAATCAAAAACAGCAGCCAAACCTTCAGACATGATAACATCACGGGAACAGCATGTCCGGAGTGCGGCAAAATGATGCTGAAGGTAAACGGCAAACGCGGCACCATGCTCGTGTGCCAGGACCGGGAATGCGGAAGCAGAAAAACGATCGCCAGAAAAACAAACGCGCGCTGCCCGAACTGCCATAAAAGAATGGAGCTTCGCGGCCAAGGAGAAGGCCAGACCTTCGCGTGTGTTTGCGGGCACCGTGAGAAGCTTTCTGTATTTGAAAAACGGAAAAACAAAGACAAAGGGCGCGCTACAAAGCGGGACGTCTCTTCTTATATGAAAAAACAAAATAAAGACGAACCGATTAACAATGCGCTGGCGGAACAGCTGAAGAAACTCGGTTTGGATCAATAAAAAGAAACCTGTGCGATTCGCACAGGTTTTTTATTGGACTTAGGTCCTGTTTTTTGAAAGTTCAAAAAGGGAAAAAAAAGCTAGTAATCTTCGTTTTTTTCTTTTATAGTTAATATAATTTGTAACATGGCAGTAATAATTTCGTGATATATTGGTGCGTCTGATTCGCTTCGGACACAAAGGGGGATTTGCCTGTGCGGCATGTGTTGGTCGCTGCTATCTTATTTTGCTTATCTATCGGACTTTCCGCAGGGTGTGCTGAAGCTGGGAATAAAACCCTATATCAGTCTGAGGCAGATATGAATACCCGCCCGCTTCAGCCGGCGGAGTATTTCATCTATCACAATCTTATGAATGACCAGGGGCTTATCAAAACGGATTTCTCAGATCAGCCCTCCTATTTATCAGAATCGATTGGCCTGTGGATGGAGTTTTTGGTCAGCAGACAAGACGCCTCGCATTTTCAGGAGCAATATCAGCATCTGACGGATTCTTTTCTTTTGAATCATCAGTTGGTGACATGGAAAATACAAAACGGTCAAGCGAGCGGGACAAACGCGCTGATTGATGATATGAGAATCATGGTGTCTCTCGATCAGGCAGCTGCTCTTTGGGGGAGCAGCCAATATGAAAAAACAGCCCGTGATATCGGCACGGCTTTAAAGACATACAACATGTACAACGGGATGTTTACAGACTTTTACGATTCAGCCTCTCATGCCGCTTCAAAGGACGTGACGCTTTCGTATGTCATGCCCGATGCACTAGCTGTTTTGAAAAAGTATGGAATCATAGACGAAGAAACAGAACAGCGAAATGCCGATGTTCTCTATCTAGCCCCTTTAAAGAATGGTTTCCTGCCAAAGACGTACAGCGCAGAGTCGAAGCAGTACAAATATGACAGTGAAGTAAACGTCATTGACCAGCTGTACGCCGCGTGGCATTTGCCGGAAGGGGATGAAAAAGCCGCTGTGATAGCAGAGTGGGTCAAAAAGGAATTTCAGGCAAACGGAAAGCTGTACGGACGATATTCGGCAGATACGAAGGAGCCTGCCGTCCAATATGAGTCGCCGTCCGTATACGCGTTAGCTGCTTTATTTTTAACAAAACAGCATGAAGACAGCTCGGTCATCAAAGCGATTTATGATAGAATGAATGACTTTGAAATTCTTGACCCGGCGAAACCGTATTATGGGGGTTACATGAGCGGCTCCGACACGCACTCGTTCGACAATCTGCTGCCGCTGTTAGCCGAAAGGAAGCTTTTTAATGAAACGATCATTCAATGAATCACAAAAATTATATGCTTATCTTTCAGGGCTCATCGCAGCCCTGTCTCTGTTTATTTTTTATGTGTCCGCCGAGCAGTCGGAGGGCTTTCTGATCATTTGCATCACATTTGTCGTGATCGGGGCCGGCATTTGGTTCGGTCCGATTTACGCGCTGGCGGTCACCTTAATCGTTCTCTTTGTTCTCGGCACGCTCATGATGTTTTTTCAGACTGGACAGGCTGTGATGTTTTCGGCCGAAGACGGGCTGCGCATGCTTATCGTGTGGGGAATTGCGCTTTTGCTGTTTTCCTTTATATCAGGAAGAATCCATGATATCGCAGCAGAGCTGCGCCGTTCAGTCAAACGTCTTCAATCTGAAATCAAAAGCTTCGTGGCTGTCGATAGAGTGACGGGCTTTGATAATAAGCAAAGAATGAAACTGGAACTGTCAGAGGAAATCAAACGGGCGGAGCGCTACGGCAATTCCTTTGTCTTTTTGCTGCTTCATATGCATTATTTCAAGGAATTTAAGTCTTTGTACGGGGAGAAAGAGACCGACCTTCTCTTTCAATTCGTCAGCCGGCAAATCAGGTCGAGCGTCCGGGAAACGGATAAAAAATTCCGCCCCTCTGACGAGCGCTTCGGCATTGTGCTGACACACACGCCGGCTGAACATATGCCGGCCGTCCTGACAAAGCTGAAAAAACAGCTGGACACGTATCAGCTGACAAACGGAAAGTATGTGTCGCTTACGTTCCATGTCTGTTATTTACCTTATCGAAGAGATATAAGGACGGCTGATCAATTTTTAGAAGAACTGGAAAACGAGATGATGATGAATGAACTTTAAAAGAATAACACTACTCTGCGTTCTGATGCTGACAGCTATTGCTTCTATGCCTATTTCTGTCCAAGCGAAGGGGCAGGATTCCGGCATTCTCATCATCTATTCAACCTTGGACGGCAAAGAGTCGCCTCAAGTCAAAATGCTCGATTTATTGGCCGGCCATTTTGCAACTCATGTCACGGTCAGAAAAGATTCGGATGTTACAGCATCTGATGTGAAAGGCAAAGAACATGTCATCTATTACGGGCAAACGAAAAGAAAGCTTAGCAGAAAACTGGTGTCTCTTATCAGCGGCGTAAAAAAACCCGTCGTCGCCATCGGCTATAACGCCGGACAAATCAGCCAATTTTCCGGTCTTTCCTTAACCCGAAAAGAACATGTCTATCAGATTCACAGCAGCACGGAAAAAAACGATGTCTCCTTAGAGAGCGGGCTTAACGTGCTGAGCGTATCAGGCCTGAAAGGAAAGGGGCTGTATACCTTTAAATCTGATGACGGCAAAACGAGTCCGTTTATATGGAAAACGGATAAATCAAATGTGTACATCGGCTTAACCAATCTGTTAAATGACAATCTGATTGTGGCGAAAGAGCTTCGATCAGCATTTGGAGAGAAGGCCGGAACCGCGCTTTTATATTTGCGGCTGGAGGATATCAGCCCGATGTCTGATGAAACATTGCTGCTCCAAGCCGGTACATATCTGTACAAGAGACATGTGCCTTTTATCCTGTCAGTCATTCCGGTGTATCTGAATCCGGAAACAGGCGATAAAGTGTATTTGTCTGATAAACCGAAGATGATCAAGGTATTGAAAAAACTGCAAAGCATGGGCGGCAGTATCATTGTTCACGGCTACACACACGCCTATCGCCACAGTGAAACAGGAGAGGGCTTCGAATTTTGGGATGCCAAGGCGGACCAGCCGATCACTTCGGAAAATGCCGATGACACCCCGTCCATTTTGGAAAAGGAACAGGCTTTTCCGAACGAACAGGCCTATAAGAGCTATTTGAAGCCGTTTCAGGAAAAGGAAGAAACATATACAAGGCAAAAGCTGACGCACGCCATTGAGGATTTAACCTCGGCAGGGCTTTATCCGCTGGCATTTGAAGCTCCGCACTATACGATGTCTGAGTACGGCTATCAAATGGCTTCACAGTATTTCTCAAGCATTTTCGGGCAGGTGCAGCTCAGCGATACAACATGGAAGACTTCCGGCGCATCCCCTTTTTTGACCAAACCAGCTATGCTGCATGGGATGACACTGTATCCGGAAACAATCGGTTTTGTCGATACATCAAAGCAAAACCCGCTCGGCGATATGGCGGAACACATTTCCCAGATGATTGATTTTGAAGGCGGAGTGGCCGGAGGGTTTTATCACCCGTATCTCGGGATGAAATATTTGCCGGAGCTCGTTGACCAGATGGAACGCATTCCGGACAGTGAATGGCTTGATTTGAAGAAAACGCAGCAAACTGTCAAAACGGACAAAGTGGAAATCCATACAAGCGGTGACGGAACGGTTCACGTAAAAAACAATGTAAGTGCCATTGGCGAGTTTTTCGACCACCATCGGCAAACCCCGCTGGAAAAGGCGTTATGGATTCTCTCCGCCGTTGTGCTCTTGTTTGTCGTGATGTTTGTCAGCTATACGTTTTACTTAAGAGCCACATTGAAAAAACGAATGTTTAAGGAGAGAAGAAGCCTTGGGTAATACGCTGTTCTTTATCTCGCTAAGTTTAATATGGGTGATGCTTCTCTATCACATGTTTCTCATGCAGGGCGGATTCCGCCACTACATGACCTTCGAGCGGAACATTCCGAAGTGGAGAGAAAATATGAAGGAATTGCCGAAGGTCAGTGTGCTCATCCCGGCCCATAATGAAGAAGTGGTCATTCGGCAGACGCTGAAGGCAATGGTGAATCTTTATTATCCGAAGGACCGGCTGGAGATTATTGTGGTAAACGATAATTCTTCAGACCGGACGGGTGATATCGTCAATGAATTTTCCGAGAAATACGATTTTATCAAAATGGTGATCACAAAACCGCCTAACGCCGGAAAAGGCAAATCCTCGGCGCTCAACTCTGGTTTTGCTGAATCGAAAGGCGATGTCATTTGTGTATATGACGCCGACAACACGCCTGAAAAAATGGCCGTGTATTATCTTGTTCTCGGTCTGATGAATGACGAGAAGGCAGGCGCAGTGGTGGGGAAATTCCGCGTCATCAATGCGGCAAAAACGCTGCTGACGAAGTTTATCAATATTGAAACGATCTGTTTTCAGTGGATGGCGCAGGGAGGCAGATGGAAGTGGTTCAAAATCGCTACCATTCCCGGAACCAATTTCGCGATCCGCAGAAGCATTATTGAAAAGCTCGGGGGCTGGGATGATAAAGCGCTGGCTGAAGATACCGAGCTGACCATCCGGGTGTATAACCTCGGCTATCACATCCGCTTTTTCCCGGCAGCTATTACTTGGGAGCAGGAGCCGGAAACGTGGAAGGTGTGGTGGCGCCAGCGGACGAGATGGGCGCGCGGCAACCAATATGTCGTCCTGAAGTTTTTGGCGCAGTTTTTCAAACTGAAACGAAAACGGATAATCTTTGACTTGTTTTACTTTTTCTTTACGTATTTCCTGTTTTTCTTTGGCGTGATCATGTCAAACACGATATTTGTGGTCAATCTGTTTTATGATTTGCATTTGTCGGTCGGGTTTTTGGCAATGATCCTTTGGATTTTGGCATTTTTCTTATTTATGACGGAGGTCATGATTACGTTAAGCATCGAAAAAACAGAAATGAACAGGCAAAACTTCTTTATCGTATTCCTTATGTACTTTACGTACTCGCAGGCATGGATTGTGCTCGTGATCTATTCTTTATTCGTAGAAATCAAGCACCGTTTATTCAAGCAAGAGGTCAAATGGTACAAAACAGAACGATACAATCAACATAAAAGCGGGTGACCTTTTTGAAACAACTACTTATTTTTCTTACAAGCTTCCTGCTGCTGGCAGCGACTGGACAATCGGCCTTCGCTCAAGAGATGCAGGTCGATGGCTCGCTTCTGGGCAAAAGCAGCCGTGAACAAGCCAAACAGCAGGTGCTGACAAACGATCTTATGACATTGTACGGATCAAAAGACAGCGCGGAACTGACGTATCAGATTCCGGCAGGCGCCTCTTCCGGCAGCCAGCAATTGGTGATTGAATATGAGGCATCAGATCTTTTAATTTCTCCTTCATCGTTAACGGCTGTAATTGACAATGAACCGATAAAAACGTTAAAGCTAAACGGCGATTCAAAACGGAAAACACTGAAGCTGAACTTGAACAAAAGCCAGTCCGCCCCAGGCTATCACAGCGTATCACTGAAATTTTACGGCGTCATGAAAGAGGGCGTCTGCGTCAGACAGGATACGTCCGGCAACTGGATCAAAATTTATCCGGACAGCCGCCTGACACTGGCGGACAGCAGCGAAGCGAAGGGAACATCACTTGAACATTACCCATACCCATTTGCCCAATCGGGAAATACAGCGGAAGAGACTGCGATTGTCATTCCGGATAACCCGAGTTCGGCAGAAATTGAAGCGGCTGTCAAAACAGAAGGCTATCTGAAAACTGCCGACAGCAGTGTCAGCATTTCGTTTGTGAAGGAATCTGAAGTGAAGCAAATCGACAAGCCGACCATTTTCATCGGAGTGGATAAGCATTGGAACGGCAAGGTGAAGAAGCTGATCAAACAAGCTGGCTTACAGGCAAAAGGTGAAAAACTTCTGCTTGCGGAGCGCGTGCCGAAAGCACAGGGCAAGCAGCAGCCGGTTCTGTTTGCACAAGCGGCATCTGATGATGTGCTCTCAGAAAAAATCAGCGTCATCGCCGATCAGACTTACACAGGCCAGCTAAGCGGGGAAACACTTTCAATTGGCAAGCTTCAGAAGGCTGAAAAGCAGGAAAGCAATAAGCTGACCCTTGAGAAATTCGGGGCAGAAGATATGACAATCGGAGCTGACAAAACATCTTCAGCACATTATTTTTATCCGGCTTCTGCGGTGATAGACCAAAATCAATCAGCCAAGCTGTCGCTTAAACTAAAGAAATCGGAAACGATTCAAGCAGCCGCGGCAGAAAGCGGTTCAGCCTCTCAAGCAGCAGAGCTGAAGGTCCTCATTAACGGGCAGCCGCATTCAGTCCGCCTTGATGAATTAGGAAAAGAAGATAAAAACGGATACTATCATGTCACGCTGAAAGTAGATCCTGAGCTGCTGCAGAAAAACCGCTACATTGATATACAGTTTATCACCACGGGCTTAAAGGAAAACAACCCTTGCAACACAACGGACGAAGAGAAATGGGTCTTCATTGATAAAAGCAGCACATTGTCTTACACGATCAAAGGCACATCTCCGTCAGCCGATTTTCAAGAATGGCCGCTTCCATACGCCGTAAATCAGAAACAGGCAACACTGATTGTGCTCCCTGACAGTGTGAGCAAATCCAAGCTTAAGGAGCTTTCTCTCGTTACTGATTCCTTTGGAAGCGAAGCCCAGCAATCTTTCACAGTAAGGAAAGCATCTGAAGTTAAAGCGGAGGACGCGAAAGGCCGGAACTTAATTTTCATCGGCGGCATCAGCCAGTTCTCTCTTTTGAAAGAGAAATCTTCTGATCTGCTCGTGCCTCAAGCGAAAAACGGCTCGTTTGACGTGTCGGGCTTTGAAATGCTGAACGAGACGACGAAACAAGTGGCATTTACCCAAGCGTCTTTATGGGATTCAAATTATACGATGGCTGTTTTTGCGCCGCTGAAAGGAAATGGCGCGGCCGTCACAAAAGAAATCATCAGCTTTTTGAACAGCAATGATGACACGGCGACCGTCATCAATGAAACAAACAGCCAGCAGGTGTTTACAAACCACCAGCAGCTCAAATCGGAAACAAACAGTTCTGAAACAGAAAAAACAGCACAAGATCATGGGCAACAACTGCTGTATATCGGCGTGCTGGCTCTCATGATGGTAATTGCGGCAGCCTTCATTTGGGTAACCGTTAGACGAAGAAAGAGAAAGACAGACAGAGAATAAGACAGAGGCTGATATCAGCCTCTGTTTTTTTGTTTTTGGATTAAATTTTCCATTTGTGGAACCTGTCATTTTATTTTTTTCTCCCGGCCGATAAGCCTCTTTACAACATACGAAAACGGGAGTATGATCTCTTTTAGAAAACAAATCGCTTAATCTGTAAACAGAGCGGGGGACCCATTTTGGCGGCATTTTGCCGCTCGGGGTGAATCCTTTTTAGGTAGGGCAAACTCTCATATGCCCGAATCCGTCAGCTAACCTCGTAAGCGTTCATGAGAGGAGATGAATGAAACCTGTGTTCGATGTTAAGGCACAGGGGCATCCGTTTGCCTCTGTGTTTTTTGCTGTTCAATTTTCAGGATGTAAATCGCATACAGAGACATCATAGCAGAAAGGACTATTACAAAATGTGAGAACAGATGCGGATGTTTTATTGTTTTCATGAAAAATGAAATTAAAAGGGGAAGACATCGATGTATCATTCAATCAAACGTTTTTTGATTGGGAAACCGTTAAAATCACAAGCAGCAGGAGAACAAAAACTGACGAAATTAAAGGCGCTTGCCATGCTCTCCTCAGATGCTTTATCATCTGTCGCTTACGGAACGGAACAAATTCTTATCATATTGGCGGCGGTAAGCGCTGCTGCATTTTGGTATTCCATTCCGATAGCGGTCGGCGTACTCATTTTGCTGCTCGCGCTGATTCTCTCATACAGGCAAATTATTTACGCTTATCCGCAGGGCGGCGGGGCGTATGTTGTATCAAAAGAAAACCTCGGCGAAAAGCCCGGGCTGATTGCAGGCGGTTCATTGCTTGTCGATTATATATTAACAGTAGCAGTAAGTATTTCCGCAGGGACGGACGCCATCACGTCGGCGTTCCCGGCACTGCATGATTATCATATACCGATTGCTGTTTTACTTGTTTTAGTGATTATGATTTTAAATCTGCGGGGGCTGTCAGAATCAGCATCGATTCTTGCTTACCCGGTCTATCTGTTTGTGGCGGCGCTTTTCATCCTGATTGCCGTCGGTCTTTTTAAGCTTATGACAGGACAAATTGATCAGCCAGTCCATCATACACCGATCGGCACACCGGTAGCCGGCATTACGCTGTTTTTGCTGCTTAAGGCTTTTTCATCCGGCTGCTCCGCGCTCACCGGAGTTGAAGCGATCTCCAACGCGATTCCAGCCTTCAAAAACCCGCCTGCGCGAAACGCGGCGAGAACGTTGGCTATGATGGGGATCTTGCTTGCGGTTCTATTTGCCGGCATTACGGTACTTGCATACGGTTACGGGACGGCTCCGAAACCGAATGAAACGGTCATTTCACAAATCGCGTCGGATACCTTCGGCAGAAATGTGTTTTACTATGTCATTCAGGGTGTGACATCGTTAATTTTGGTCCTTGCGGCGAATACGGGCTTTTCAGCTTTCCCGCAGCTTGCCTTCAACTTGGCGAGAGACCAATACATGCCGCGTATGTTTACAGTAAGAGGCGACCGCTTAGGCTTCTCAAACGGGATTATCTTTTTAGGTGTTGCCTCAATTGTGCTGATTCTGTTATTTGGAGGGCAGACGGAGCACTTAATCCCGCTATACGCGGTCGGTGTGTTTATTCCATTTACCCTTTCACAAACAGGGATGTGCATCAAATGGATCAAACAAAAACCAAAAGGCTGGATTGGGAAAATGCTGATCAACGCCTGCGGCGCATTGATATCGTTTATGGTTCTGTCCATCCTGTTTGTCACGAAGTTTAATGTCGTATGGCCTGTTTTAATCTTTATGCCTATCGTCGTTTTTTTGTTTTTTGCGATTAAAAATCACTATACGGCTGTCGGTGAACAGCTTCGCATCGTAAACAAACAGCCGGAAGAAATTAAAGGTACGGTCGTGATTGTGCCTGTAGCCGGCGTCACAACCGTCGTGCAAAAATCCATTCAATATGCGAAATCACTGTCAGATCAGGTCATTGCCGTTCACGTGTCGTTTGACAGAGAACAGGAAAAGAAAGTGGAAAAACGCTGGGAAGAGCTGAATAATGGAGTGCGTCTCGTCACGCTTCACTCTTCGTACAGAAGCCTTGTCCATCCGTTTGATAAGTTTTTGGAAACTGTTGAAGCAAAAGCGAAGAAGAAACAGTTTTCTGTCATGGTGCTGTTCCCGCAATTTATCACAAAAAAACGCTGGCACACCATTCTGCACAACCAGTCAGCCTTCTTGCTCAGAGTCCGGCTGTTCTGGAAGAAGGACATAATCGTTGCCACATTGCCGTATCATTTTAAAAAGTAAGCAGCTAAGACCAAGGGACATCTCCTTGGTCTTTTTTCAAATAAAGGGGAAATGGCGATGTATACGGAAGGGGCATTTGTCATAGTGACAAACACAAAACGGCAGATTCTGCTGGTCAAACGAAAAGACGTTCCTTTATGGGATTTGCCGGGCGGACGGGTTGAATCAGGAGAAACCCCGCAGGCAGCGGCGGTCCGGGAGGTAATGGAAGAAACGGGATATCTGATAGAGCTTTCCGGGGAATTGGGTGTCTATCTAAGACCTAAGTTTCAAGACGAACAGCATGTGTTTGCAGGGAACATAACAGGCGGACAAGCGATAGAAAACGGCATGGAAACGGCCGGGCTGAAATGGTTTTCGCCGGAGCGATTGCCGCTTTTGATGGTGCCAAACCGGAAAATGCAAATCAGAGATTTTCTAAACGGCGCTGCGGGCATCCAGATTACCGTCAAGGACAAGAGCTTTTTGGCGGCCCTAGACCTGTTCAGAAGGAAATACAGCAAGCGATAGTTGCCTCCGGGTTTTAAACGGCTCCCCCTGTGGTATTGAAAAAAGGAAAAAGGAGGATACGGCATGGCACACAAAACAGCAGGACAAGCAATGACAGAACTGCTTGAACAATGGGGAGTTGATCATGTTTACGGCATCCCCGGAGACAGCATTAACGAATTTATTGAGGAACTGAGACACGACAGAAATCAATTGGAATTCATCCAAACCCGCCATGAAGAGGTGGCAGCGCTGGCAGCCGCGGCTGAGGCAAAACTCACCGGCAAGATCGGTGTCTGCCTGTCAATTGCAGGGCCGGGTGCGGTGCACTTATTGAACGGTTTATACGATGCAAAAGCGGACGGCGCTCCTGTACTTGCGATTGCAGGCCAGGTTTCTTCAGGCGAAGTCGGACGGGACTACTTTCAGGAAATTAAGCTTGAGCAAATGTTTGAAGACGTGGCAGTGTTCAACAGGGAGGTACATAGTGCGGAATCACTGCCGGATCTGTTGAATCAGGCGATCCGCACCGCCTACAGCAAAAAAGGCGTTGCGGTATTAAGCGTGTCAGATGATTTGTTTGCGGAGAAAATCAAACGGGAACCCGTTTACACATCACCGGTATATATTGAAGGAAATCTTGAACCGAAAAAAGAACAGCTCGTGACATGCGCGCAATACATTAACAATGCGAAAAAGCCGATCATTTTGGCGGGACAGGGAATGAAAAAGGCGGAGCGGGAGCTGCTGGAATTTGCTGATAAAGCAGCGGCGCCGATTGTCGTCACGCTCCCGGCAAAAGGTGTCGTTCCCGATAAGCACCCGCACTTTCTCGGTAATTTGGGGCAAATTGGGACAAAGCCGGCCTATGAGGCAATGGAAGAATGCGATTTGTTAATTATGCTTGGTACCTCGTTCCCGTATCGTGATTACTTGCCGGATGACACACCGGCAATCCAGCTTGATTCAGACCCGGCGAAAATCGGCAAACGCTATCCGGTAACAGCGGGGCTTGTCTGTGATTCGGCTCTCGGTCTGCGCGAATTGACGGAGTATATTGAACGGAAGGAAGACAGAAGATTCCTGAATGCCTGCACTGAACATATGCAGCATTGGTGGAACGAAATCGAAAAAGATGAAACTGAGGCGGCAACACCGCTTAAACCTCAGCAGGTCATCGCACGTCTTCAGGAGGCAGCAGCGGAAGACGCGGTTCTGTCTGTAGATGTCGGCACTGTCACCGTCTGGATGGCGCGGCATTTCAAAATGAACGTCAACCAGGATTTCATCGTTTCCAGCTGGCTTGCGACAATGGGCTGCGGCCTGCCGGGAGCTATAGCGGCGAGCTTGTCTGAACCGGAGCGCCAAGCCATCGCAGTCTGCGGTGACGGGGGCTTTTCCATGGTCATGCAGGATCTCCCGACTGCAGTCAAATATAAGCTCCCGATTACTGTCGTCATTTTAAACAATGAAAATCTCGGCATGATTGAATATGAACAGCAGGTCAAAGGGAACATTGACTATGTCACAAAACTTCAGAATGTCGACTATGCCGCATTTGCAGAAAGCTGCGGAGCAAAAGGCATCAAGGTGACGAGAGCGGAAGAACTTGCACCGGCTTTCCATGAGGCGCTTCACTCCGATCAGCCGGTCGTTGTCGACGTCATGATCGGAAACGAACCGCCGCTGCCCGGCAAAATCACCTACGGACAGGCAAAAGGCTTCAGCAAATATATGCTGAAAAACTTCTTCGAAAACCAAAAAATTGAAATGCCGTCATTGAAACAAAGCTTAAAACGGTTATTCTAAAAAAACAGGGGCCTGTGAAGGCTCCTGTTTTTTGATTTTACGGAGGGGGAGTCATAAAATCGGTTGTTTGAACCTTTAAGATGACTCGTATATTTATTGGGATCAGCAGGAATGATCTATGCAGCCTGTCATGATTTTCGCCGTGCCCAAAACGGACACAAGGACAAATGCATCTTCTTTCAAAGCAGAAAGATCAGCGCATTTGTCCTTGTCTGTTTCATCTGTTTATTCGTATCAAATCTAGAATGTCTTTATAAGCTTATTTCCCTTTTTTCGAAAGTCCGAAAAAGAAAGGAAAAGCAGAACCAACTAATAAAGTGCCGAATAAAAACATTCCGCCGATAAACATGTGAAAATTAGCGCCTCCAGCCGTAAAAGCCGTAATCAAGGAAATGATACTGAGCACCACCATGGCGATGCCGGGCGCGATTCGCATTTTTTTACCTGTTGATTTATAAGCGATAACAGAACATAAAATTCCGATAACAATAGGGACAATCCATAAATAAAACAGAATAAATACTGACATTATCAAAACTCCGATTTTTTCTTCTATCATAACAAATTTCTGTAAAAAATGATATCAATGAGCTTTTAAGACAAAATAAAAAACCGGCTCTTTCAGCCGGTTTTTTCTAACGGAACGTATCGACGATCAAAAACACATTCAAAGCAACAATCAGCACAGCGATCAGCCAGGAAACCACTGTTACCCATTTGGCATTGATCAGCGAACCCATAATCCGCTTATTGCTTGTGAACATAATAAGCGGGATTAAAGCAAAGGCAATGCCGAAGGAAAGAACCACCTGGCTCAGCACAAGAGCCGACGTCGGATTGACTCCTGATGCGATGATCAAGATCGGCGGAATGATGGTGATGAACCGCCGTACATACAGCGGGATGCGGTAGTTGATAAATCCCTGCATAATCACATCGCCTGAAAGTGTTCCGACAGACGAGCTGGACAGGCCCGCAACCAGCAGGCCGATTCCGAATAACGCGGCTGAAACAGGACTGACAAGATGACCGAACTGCTGAAACGCGACATCAAGGTCCTCGACAAACAGCCCGTTTTTGAAGAATAATGCGGCAGCCACAATCAGCATACTCGCATTAATAGCCCCTGCAATCAGCATCGCTATTAAAATATCAATAAATTCGAATCTGAAGATTTTCTTCCGTTCAGCATCTGTTTTGCCGACCACCCGCCGCTGTGTGAGGGCAGAGTGTAAATAAATGGCGTGCGGCATAACGGTTGCGCCGAGAATACCTGCTGCAAGAAGCACACTGTCGGTGCCATGAAATGTCGGAACGAAAAGTCCTTTCATCACTGAGACGGCATCCGGCTTTGCAAAAAAGGTCTGCAGCGCAAAGGCGATGACCACTACAAACAGCATGCCGGCAATACCGGCTTCAAGTGAGCGATAACCGCGGCGCTGAAGCTCCAAAATCGCGAAAGAGCCGATCGCCGCAATAATAGACGCTTCGAGCATCGGGATGCCGAACAGCAAATACAGTCCCAATGCCGCTCCGATAAATTCCGCCAGATCAGTCGCGATAATGACGAGCTCGCCTTGAATCCATAAGCCGATAGAGACGGGCTTAGGAAATTCCTCACGAGCGACCTCAGGCAGGTTTTTGCCGGTCGCGATACCGAGTTTGGCGGAGAGTGATTGGATCAAGAGCGCCATGATATTAGAAAATAAAATCACCCATAGCAGCATATATCCATATTTAGAACCAGCTGATATATTTGTTGCGAAGTTACCGGGATCGATATAGGCAATGGCTGCAATAAACGCCGGGCCTAAAAAAGGCAGCAGTCCTCTGAATCCTCTGCTTTTCCCGTCAAGCGCATCTTGGACTGCTTTGGAACGGGGAGATTGTGCTGTGATGTCCTTATTCATCATGTATTCACCTGAATTCTAATTGTTTTTGCCATACAACAAAGAGTTTCCTTAAACCAAATTATTTTATCTACATCATATGACCATCCTGATTTCTTGTCAACCAATGATGGTCAAAAATTACTCTCAAATTTTTCCCTGTTATGTAACATGATATGTAGGGCATTTGATAAGGTCCATACATAAAAAGACATCGTTTCTGTATGAAACGATGCCTCCTGAATCATCTAAAATCTAGGCTTCCTTGCGCAGTCCGCGGAATACGAGGCTCAATAAGAATACGAAGATCACTGCCCCGATAATTGCCGGAATAATGGCAAAGCCTGCGAGGCTCGGTCCCCAAGTTCCGAATAGGCCGTGCCCGATCCATGCGCCGATCAGCCCTGCAATCATCGAACCGAAAATTCCTCCTGGCATGCGGTTTCCGACAATGGCGCTTCCGATTAGTCCAATTACGATAGCAACAACTAATGAAACCAAAAAGCTAAGCATCATATTCACCTCTCCTGAATGATTTATAAATCAATAACCGCTTCAGCCAGTCCCGAAACGTACAAAAGCATATCCGCTTATGATCCTGTTTTTATCTTTCTCTGCACGCTGCCGTCAGCCAAATGAACAATGACTTCTGTGCCTTTATGTTCCGCAATTTCCTTCGCCCGTTCAATCGCTTCCTTTTTCGTATCCTTGATTTCAGATACACGTTTGGCATCCTCAGCTTTGACGGCCCAGCCACTTTTATGTTTGATGACATGCTCCGCTTTATTCATTAGCTCAGGTCTGGCGTCATCATTTGCCTCCTCATCGCGTTCTGTTTCATCATCATGTGTGAGAAAGTCGTCAATTTCCTTTTTTGAGGCGTTTTCCGCCCATTCCTTTGCTTTGCTCGTCGCAATCGGAATGGCGCGTCCGTCCTCATAGCCTTCATCAATCATGGCATTCGCAATTTCAATCGCCTTTTTCTTCACAGGCTTCTCGAGATTTTTCAGTGAAGCGGGGTAATCCTTCATAGACCAAGGCATATCCATCACTCCTTCTGCTTTTATAAAAATGGTACCCGCAGGTGAAAAATAAAAACGTTTTAGAGAAAAATGAAGGTATACTATATAGTAGAAAAACGGAAGGGAAGTGCGAGTTGGGTGACAACAGAACAAAAAGAAGACTTACATCAGCAATTAAAAGAAATAGAGAAATGGGAAAAGGAGCAGCAAAAAGTCTGGTTTTGGGAAAAACTCAGCCGTCTCCCGTTTCAGCTGCTGGACAAGCTGACGCCGGAATTCATCCAGAAAAAGATCGGCAAGCTTTTGGATGAGGTGGGCAGCTTTGTTCAAACTGGAGGACAGTACCTGACATCGGAAAAACAGATTATCAAAACGTTTCAAAAGAAACTGCCCGAGCAAACCTTTGAATCACTGGAGGACGTACAAAAAGCGCCTCTGGCTGTTATGGATGATGTTGCTGAAGCGATGGGCAAAAACCGAATCAACGCTGCAACCGTTCAGGGAGCGACCACGGGTGTGGGCGGCGTATTTACACTGGCGGCAGACATTCCGGCTGTGCTCGGTTTATCATTAAAAACACTGCAGGATATCGCAGTGGCCTATGGCTATGATCCAAAGGAGAAAAAAGAGCGGGTCTTTATCGTAAAATGTCTGCAGCTTACTTCAGCAGATGTTGTCGGTAAAAAATCCATTCTGAAAGAAATAAAAGATTATGATCAGGACCGTACATATAAGAATGTCGCTTCCCAAATCCAAGGCTGGAGGGAAGTGGTTTTAGGCTACCGTGACACCTTTGGCTGGAAAAAGCTTTTTCAAATGGTGCCGGTCGCGGGAATGGTCTTTGGCGCGGCGGCTAATCGCTCGACCTTAAATGACATTACCGAAACAGGCATGATGCTTTATAAAAAGCGGCGCATCCTTGAGCGGCTCATAGAAACAGAACAGAATCATGAATAGAAGAAAAGCAGACGGGCACCGCATTCCGTCTGCTTTTTTCATTTAAAACACACTCAATGTGTTTTGTTTGTTTAAAAGAAATGACAGCGGGAATACAACAACCAACACCAATTAAAGGAGGAATTCAAAATGGCACAAGATAACAAAATGAGTAGAGAAGAAGCAGGTAGAAAAGGCGGAGAAACGACTAGCAAAAACCATGATAAAGAATTCTATCAAGAGATTGGTCAAAAAGGCGGAGAAGCCACTAGCAAAAACCATGACAAAGAATTCTATCAGGAAATCGGCGAAAAAGGCGGAGAAGCCACTAGCAAGAACCATGACAAAGAGTTCTATCAAGAAATCGGTGAAAAAGGCGGAGAAGCCACTAGCGAAAATCATGATAAAGAATTCTATCAAGAAATCGGCCGTAAAGGCGGAGAAGCGACAAGCAAAAATCATGATAAGGAATTCTATCAAGAAATTGGCTCAAAAGGCGGAAATGCCCGCGACAACGACTAACTAAGCAAAGCATAAAAGGCAGACAACCTGTAGATAAAAAGCGATCCGGCGCAGCAGCTGGATCGCTTTTTATGATGAAATGGAAAAAAATATACCTTCCCAATGACGTTTCTGCGGTAAAATAGGTGAAAAAGGAGTTTTCACTTATGCCTGAGATGCAAAACCTGCTGGCCATTGCAAATGAAGTCAAAGAAAAACACGCTAATTTCTCCATTTCAGAGGTTAATGACCATTGTGTACGGCTCGCTGTGTTTACAGGGGAATACGACTGGCACCATCACCCTGACTCAGATGAATTATTTATCGTTCTTGAGGGAGAGCTGCTTATTGATTTTAAGGATCAAGAAACCGCGGTGTTAAAAGCGAATGACAGCCTGCTTGTCCCAAAAGGCACCATACACCGCACACGCTCTTATGTCAGGACCGTGAATCTCTGCGTCGAGCACATTCATGCGGAAACGGTTATAACAGAGGAATCAAAATGCTGATCAAAAAGATTGTATGTGGGGTGGACGCTGCTAACGCTGAAGCATTTTCGAAGGCGCAGTCACAGTGGGGAGCATTATCACATGTAAAAGGCTTCATCAAACAGGCCGGCGGATGGCGGAAAACAGCGGATGGGCTGTTCACCGCAGAAATCACCAGCGTTTGGGAGAACAGAGCTGCCTATGATCATTTTATGGAGAACGAACACGACATCATCTATAAAGAAATCGAGCAAAAGGGCACGATTCTCTCTATTGAAGTGACGCTGTCTCAGGTGGATGCAGAGGAGGCCGCTTGTTTATTTGACAGCAGGGACATCGAATACGAGCCTGGATGGACTGTGGCAAAAGCTTAGTATAGGCAGGTACTGATTTTATCGATCATCATAAACAATGGTTTTTCCTGTTCTTTTGACTGAATGACAATCAAGAAAATGGCATTCAATTGAGAATCAGGGGGAATGATTCCAAAGTTTGTGAAAATGCTGTGGACGATTTTACGGCGATCTTCAAAAACCTGATGCGTTAAAAGCCAGAGGCGGAGTCTGGTTCACATTTGGAACGGGCAAGATAGATGAACCTTTTGTACCCGAAAAAAGCACACCCTGCATGTGAGATTGTGAAGATTGAAGGGTTAAAAGAACATTTGCAGTTAAATGGAATTGAGATCATTGACTTCCGGGAACGGACAGATTCTATTTTTCAGATCCATTTGGCAATCGTCTGGAGATGCTTGAGCATCAGAAAACGCACAAAAAAAGATAGATCACCGCTGGAGTGATCTATCCTTTTTATGATAGCCTCTTACTCACGCCCAGGAAGCGTATTATGAACAAAAGGAGGAGCTGGCTTCAATTCCGGCTTTTCTCCAAAAGCTTTTGCTTCGTTCACATATTCAAACGCTTCTCCGTCCGGGGCTTTCTCCTTCAGCCAGTTTTGCTCGGCGCTTTCTTCACCTTCAGAGAAATTGATAAGCTGATGAGAGAATTCCTGTTTCTCGAGCGCTTTCGGGAATGTACCCGGCACAACCGGACCTTCCTGTGCTTCTAATTCTTTAATGGCGGCCAGCCATTGGTTTTGGTGCATTGTGTCACGCGCTAGCAGGAAGCTGAGCATGTCCTTTACGCCTTTGTCATCCGTCATTTCAAACAGGCGTGCAACCTGCAGACGGCCTTGTGATTCCGCATTCAGATTGGCGCGGAAGTCTGCCAGCAGGTTTCCGCTCGCTACGATGTAGCCTCCGCTCCATGGTACGCCTGTACTGCTTTCCGGCATGGCGCCTAGTCCTGATACGATTGCATGGTGAGGATTCATGCCTCCCATGATGGAACCGATGACCGGATCATCAGCCGCTTTTTCCTGTTCATCAAGCGGGGCATCCTCAAGAAGTCTGGCGATCATGGTAGCGATCATTTCAACGTGCCCGATTTCTTCAGTTGCCGTATCCATCAGCAAATCCTTGTATTTTTCATTTCCTCTTGTATTCCAGCCTTGAAATAAGTACTGCATGGCAACAGAAATTTCTCCGAATTGCCCGCCTAAAATTTCTTGCATTTTTTTAGCGAATAATGGATCTGGACGATCTGGCTTAGCAGGATGCTGCAGCATTTTCGTATGTTTAAACATGTTCCCATCTCCTTTTTTCGTGTCTCTCTTTCTATATTTCCGATGAGAACAAAGATAAACGAAAAGCAGCGTATTGAGATGGGTGCTACGAATCCTTTCGCAGCTCCAGAAGCTCCTGAATCAGCTTCCGGCCGAAGATGGGCTCGTACTTCCGGTAAACAGGATCAAGGCGCTTCATCCATTCTTTTTTCTCTTTATCTGACAGCTCGTAGATTTTAATAGAAGAATGTTTTTTGATTTCTTCCAGCTGCTCCTTGTTCATTTCTTCGGCATACCTTTCATTCCACTCCGTTGTTTCCTTCATCGCTTCCGTCAGAATACGTTTTGTTTCCGGTGTTTGCGCGTTCCAGAAATGCTCATCAGTCATCACAGCGTAGCCGAGGTAACCGTGGCTGCTTATTGTCAAATAGTCTTGAACATTATAAAATTTTTTAGAATAGATGTTTGAGATTGTATTTTCCTCGCCATCTACTATATTGCTTTCTAACAGCTGAAAAGTAGAATTGAAAGATTCCTGGTGGGGTGCTGCACCAAGCAGCTTGAATTGGTCCTCTATTACATTACTTTGCATAATGCGCAGGTCTTGTCCCTTTAAATCATCCGGGGTTTTGACCGGGCCTTGATTCGTGGTGATTTGCTTAAACCCGTTTGTCCAGTACGCCAGGCCCTTTAATTGATTTTTCTTTAAAGAATCAAACAGCTGTGTTCCAATTATTCCGTGCAGCCCTTTTTTAACCGCATCATAGTCTGTAAATGCATACGGAAGATCAAGAACTCCCCATTCAGGAGAGAGCATACCGAGCTTCGATGTGGAGGGGGCGATAAATTGCACGTCGCCATTTTGCAATGCTTCGATTTCTTCAATGTCCGAATACAGGCTTCCATTCGGGAACACTTCAATTTTCATTTTCCCGCCTGATTTCTCGTTTACGAGCTCAGCAAATTTGTTAGCGGCCAGCCCTTTTGGCGTGTTTTCAGCAACAACATGGCTGAATTTGAATACGATTTGATCCTGTAAGCCTTCCTGATCGTCATCATACACAATCTCTTTGCCGTTTGAACGGTCATGGAATCCGATAAATAAAGCGGTTGCAATTCCGGCGATCATCAGACCGAGACATGCAAGCAAACTCTTCATGAAAAGCCCCCTCCCTTATGTTAAGAATAATGGGGCAGATGTGATTCGTAAAGACCTGAAAGGAGAAGCTGATGAACAAAAAAAAGCTCTCAATCCGCTGGAAAATCACGATCCTTTCTTACATACTCGTCATTTTCTCCTTTTTGATCGGCGGCATTGTGCTCATAGGCAATATTCAGCATACAGAGGAAAGGGAGCTGAAAAAACGGCTGATGAATACGGCTCGGACGGTGTCGGAGATGACCGAAGTGAAAGAGGCGTTATCGCGAAAAGAACAAACAGAAGCCGTCCGGCATGCGGTTGAAGAGATCCGGATGATCAATGAAGCAGACTACATTGTCGTCATGGACATGGATCACATTCGCTATACTCATCCTGTCACTACAAACATCGGAAAAAAGTCAAAGGGTGCAGATGAAAAAGCGGCGTTTGCGGAGCACATTTATTTCTCAGAAGCAACAGGCGAGATCGGGACGGCTGTCCGGGCCTTTTATCCGGTAAAGGATCAGGATTTGAACCAGGTCGGCGTAGTACTCGTCGGAAAAACACTTCCGGGGATGGCTGATATATTGTTTCATTTAAGAAGGGATATCGCCTTCATCGTAGTGCTGACACTCGGGTTCGGCCTGGCGGGTTCGTTCCTGCTGGCCCGCCATATCAAGAAGCAAATGTTTCAGCTCGAGCCCCATGAGATTGTCAGAATGTATGAAGAGCGAACCGCTACCTTTCACTCTATGAACGAAGGCGTGATCGCCATTGACAACCGGCATATCATCACAATATTTAATGAGAAAGCCAAACAGATTTTTGAGGTGCAGGGCGATCTGGTCGGAAAGGTGATTTGGGATGTACTCAAGGATTCGCGCCTGCCTGAAATCGTGGAACGGAACAAGGCGGTTTATAATGAAGAAATTCGTGTCAGCGGAAAGGTCATCATGAGCAGCAGGATTCCGATCGTCATGAAGAAAAAAGTCATCGGCGCCGTCGCGATTTTTCAGGACAGAACGGAAGCGGCCAAGATGGCTGAGGAATTGACGGGTGTCAAAAACTTTGTCGAAGCGCTCCGCGTCCAAAATCATGAGCATATGAACAAGCTTCATACCATCGCAGGCCTGATCCAGCTCGGGAAATCTGAAAAAGCGCTGCAGCTGGCGTTTCAGACTTCAACCGAGCAGGAAAACGTCACTGAATTTCTGCATCGCTCCATTCAAAATGACGCCGCGGCGGGGCTGTTGTTAAGTAAAATCAGAAGGGGAAAAGAGCTCGGCATTGCTGTGTATATTGATGAAAACAGCAGCCTGCAGCAATTTCCCGAGCATGTCGACCAGCATGATATCGTTGTGCTTCTCGGCAACCTGATTGAAAATGCCTTCGGCTCGTTTGAAACCGTTCAGTCTGATGACAAACGAATTGACATCAGCATTGAACAAACGGAGGATATCCTTGCGATTTTAATAGAAGACAACGGATGCGGGATTAAGCACACACATATGCCGTACCTTTACGAAAAAGGATTTACAGTGAATAAAACAGGCGGCACAGGCTATGGCCTCTATTTAGTCAAGCAAATAACAGACAAAGGGTCGGGTGCGATAGAGGTCGATTCACACCCGGGACAGGGAACGTCTTTTTCAATCGTTTTTCCGATGAAGGGGGAGGAAGCGCAGCATGGCTCGTAAGGAAATCAAGGTTCTGCTCATTGAAGACGATCCGATGGTTCAGGAAGTCAATAAGGATTTCATAACAACCGTTAATGGCTTTACCGTCTGCGCACAAGCGGGGAACGGGGATGAAGGCATCAAGCTGATCAAAGAAAATCAGCCCGAACTCGTGATTCTGGATGTGTACATGCCGAAAAAAGACGGGATAAAAACGTTGCAGGAGATCAGAAAGCAAAAGCTTGAGGTAGATGTCATCGTCGTATCCGCTGCAAAAGACAAGGAAACAATTGCTCTTATGCTGCAAAATGGGGCAGTTGACTATATCTTAAAACCGTTTAAGCTCGAACGCATGAGACAGGCGCTTGAAAAATATAAGCGGTATAAACAAAAAATAGAGGAAAACGATACGCTGTCCCAGGATCAGCTTGATGCCATCCTCAATATCCCGCAGCAGGCCGTACAGGATCTGCCGAAGGGGTTGAATCATTTTACGATGAATGAGCTGATTGCTTTTTTGAAGCAGCAAACGTCTCCTCTTTCTGCTGAAGAGGTTGCCAAGGCTCTCGGCATCGCCAGAGTGACAGCGAGACGCTATCTTGATTATCTCGAAAAGAACGGAACGATTCAGCTTGATGTTCAGTACGGAGGAGTCGGACGCCCCGTCAACCGCTACATATTTAAAGTGTAAACCTGAGACCAAAAAGACCAAAATGTCCGTTATGAACATAAACTTCCCCGTCCTTAATGAAAACGCTATCATTCTAGTAAGAAAGACACAAAGGCGACTAGGACAGGGGGAGGAAGAATATGAAACTGTTTAAAAATTTAACAGTTCAAGTCATAACCGCGGTCATCATCGGGGTCATTGTCGGATTGGTTTGGCCGGATGTCGGCAAAGAAATGAAACCGCTTGGCGATACCTTTATCAACGCTGTGAAAATGGTAATCGCTCCAATCATTTTCTTCACAATCGTTCTCGGGATTGCAAAAATGGGCGATATGAAGAAGGTTGGAAAAGTAGGGGGAAAAGCATTTATTTATTTCGAGGTTGTTACGACCCTTGCACTCATTATCGGTTTATTTGTCGTCAATATTATGAAGCCGGGTACGGGCCTCGATTACAGCAAGCTTGAAAAGGGAGATGTCTCACAATACACGCAAAATGGCGGTCAGGGGATCGACTGGGTTGAATTTGTCACACACATCGTACCGTCCAACATGGTTGATGCCTTCGCAAAAGGGGATATTTTGCAGGTCTTATTCTTTTCCATTCTTTTCGGAGTCGGTCTAGCGGCGTTAGGTGAAAAAGGGAAAAGCGTCATTGATTTCTTTGATAAAGTTTCACATGTCTTTTTCAAAATTATCGGCTACGTTATGCGTGCTGCTCCAATCGGTGCATTCGGAGCGATGGCGTATACGATCGGGCACTTCGGACTCGATTCCATCAAACCGCTTGCCAGCTTAATGCTGTCCGTGTATATCACAATGTTCCTGTTCGTGTTTGTTGTTTTAAATATCATCTGCAAGCTATACGGATTCAGCCTGTGGAACTACCTGCGCTTCATCAAAGATGAGCTTCTCATCGTGCTCGGCACAAGCTCTTCAGAATCGGTTCTTCCGAGAATGATGGATAAAATGGAACGCTACGGGTGTTCGAAATCAGTCGTCGGGCTTGTTATTCCGACCGGCTATTCGTTTAACCTTGACGGAACATCCATTTATTTATCAATGGCGACTGTCTTTCTGGCTCAAGTGTTTGGAGTGGATCTCAGCATCGGCCAGCAAATTACGATTATCCTCGTTCTGATGCTGACTTCGAAGGGGGCAGCCGGTGTGACAGGAAGCGGATTTATCGTTCTTGCGTCAACGCTGTCAGCACTTCAGGTCATTCCGCTTGAGGGTCTTGCGCTTCTGCTTGGTGTCGACCGTTTCATGAGTGAAGGAAGAGCGATTGTGAACCTGATCGGAAACGGAATCGCCACAATCATTGTTGCAAAAAGCGAAAAAGAATTCGATGAATCAAAAAGCGTGGAGGCTGTGGAAGGCATGAAAAAAATGAAAACAGCAGTCTGAAAAAACGAACGGCCCATTCATGGGGCCGTTTTTTTAATTGTTTAAGAATAATTAAGGTGAGGACAGAGACCTCAGCATTTTTTTGTTATATAATTTACAAATGGATACTATATTGAATGAAGGACGTTTGTCCTAACAGGAGTGTATAAATGGCCGCTTTAGTAAAATTTTTTCAGCACCCGGGAGTAAGGCGTTTTTCCATCTTTGTCGTGTTAACTGGTGTGTTATATCTATTTAAGAGCATGATCAACTTAATATTGCTGACCTTCATTTTCACATTTCTTATGGATCGTTTGGAGCTTGTCGTCCGGCAGTTTTTAAGCCGGTTCTTCCGCGTGAGCCAGCGGGTTGTCATTACGTTTCTCTACATTTTGCTGGCCGTGCTGCTTACAGTCGGAGGGTTTGTGTTTTATCCGGTCGTTGCCGCACAGATTCAGCAGCTGATCAAGCAGATTAAACATATTGCGTATCATCCGAGCAGCATTCCTTTCTTTGATGAGATCACAAGTGTTTTCGGAGATATTAATATCAGTTCGTATGTCAAAGAGGGTTTCAATGTACTTTATACGTATCTGGCCGATATCAGCACATTCGGCTTGCAGATCGTGATGGCGCTCATTCTCAGCATGTTCTTCTTATTCGAGAAAAAACGGCTGTCTGAATTTATGGAGCAGTTTAAAACGAGCAAGCTTGCTGTTTTTTATAATGAGATTGCTTTTTTCGGAGGTAAATTTGCGAGAACGTTCGGCAAGGTGCTTGAGGCACAATTTATCATCGCGCTCGTGAACTGCATACTGACTTTTATTGCGCTCTGGATTATGCACTTCCCTCAGCTGTTGGGGCTGTCCATCATGGTTTTCTTTCTCGGATTGATCCCGGTAGCAGGCGTTGTCATCTCCCTGATCCCGCTTAGCATTATTGCATACAGCACAGGCGGCGGAATCTATGTGCTCTACATTGTGCTCGTCATTTTCGCCATTCATGCGATTGAGACATATTTCCTCAATCCGAAGCTGATGTCAGCGAAAACAGAGCTGCCGATCTTTTTCACATTTACAGTCCTGATTTTTTCTGAGCACTTTCTCGGCATTTGGGGCTTAATTATCGGGATTCCGATCTTTGTATTTCTCCTTGATATTCTTGATGTGACCAACAAGGAAAATGGGCCTAAAAGACCCCGAGAGAAAAGTAACAAAAAATAGTTTACAAAATTGGATATTTTCTGTATAAATAAAACTACAACATACAATAGTAAGCCACACGCTTAATCCTTTTTAAAAGGAGTGGGGGACCCAATCGTTTGGGGTTCATTTTTCATCTGAAAAACGGACATCTCTTCGTCCGAACCCGGCAGCTAACCTCATCAGCGTGAAGAGAGAATCCTGTGGTTTTATGATACAGCCAAAGCCCGCGGGAGTCTCTCGCGGGCTTTTTTTCAAAAAAAGGAGGAATGCGGATGAAACTGGCAACAAAGATCATCATTGCATTGGTTCTGGGTGCCGTCACGGGGATTATTCTTAACGTAACATCACCTGAATTATTTGAAAATTTGAATAAGTTTGTATTCGGGCCTCTTGGCACCATCTTTTTAAACCTCATTAAAATGCTTGTCGTACCGATTGTTTTTTTCTCTCTTACATTAGGAGTTGCCGGGCTTGGCGATCCTAAAAAGCTTGGCAGAATCGGTGTGAAGGCCATTTCTTATTTTCTCATCACGACAGCGGTGGCGATTACGATCGGGCTTATACTGGCGCTTGTCATTAAGCCGGGTGAGTTCGGCACTTATGATGTCTCATCCGCTAAATTCGAGGCAGAAGAAGCGCCGAGTGTTGCTGACACACTTCTGAACATGATTCCGGCCAATCCTGTTCAAGCGATGACCGAAGGAAATATGCTCCAGATTATCGTGTTTTCCATTTTTGTCGGACTCGGGATTACGATGCTAGGCAAAAAAGCGGATATGCTTTTGAAAGTTGTGGAGCAGGGCAATGAACTGATGATGTATCTGGTCAACCTGGTCATGAAGTTTGCGCCATACGGCACGTTTGGTCTCATTGCGACAGCTATCGGCAGCCAGGGATTCAGTGCAATAAAAGCGATGGGGCTGTACATGATTGTTGTTACGCTGGCTCTTGTCATACATGCAATCGTCACATACGGTTCAACAGTGGCTCTTTTAGCAAAAAGAAATCCGATTACATTCTTTAAAGATTTCTCAGAAGTTATGGTCGTTGCGTTCAGTACCTCAAGCAGCAATGCAACGCTTCCGGTATCAATGGATGTAGCCCAGAAAAAACTAAAAGTGCCTGAGCCGATCAGCAGCTTTGTTCAGCCGCTCGGCGCGACGATTAACATGGACGGGACAGCCATTATGCAAGGGGTGGCCACCATCTTCATTGCACAGGTATTCGGACATGATCTTACATTTACGCAATTGCTGATGGTGATATTGACGGCTGTATTAGCAAGTGTGGGAACTGCGGGTGTTCCGGGAGTCGGTTTGATTATGCTCGCTATGGTGCTTCAATCAGTCGGCTTGCCTGTTGAGGGGATCGGATTGATCCTCGGAATAGACCGCTTGCTCGATATGCTTCGCACAGTGGTCAACACAACAGGAGACGCGGCCTGTGCCGTCATCATTACAGAAACAGAAAAGAACAAACAGCCGGAGCAAGCACCGACTCTATCGGTTTAACCAAACATTTGGAAGCAACAAATGCTATAATACAAACAGTGCCTATTTTTAGGCACTGTTTATTTTTGTCGAAAAAAGGAGGAAGGCTTTATGGCTGAGCCGATTTTACATATTGAAGGCCTTGATAAAAAAATAGGGTCTAAACAGATTTTAAAACAGATCAGCATGGACGTCAGGCAGGGAGAGATTATCGGTCTTCTCGGTCCGAACGGTTCCGGAAAAACGACACTCATCCGCATCATCGTCGGACTGTTAAAACAAAACAGCGGAAGCGTGGCCATCAACGGATTCAAGCATGATACTGAGTTCGAACAAGCGATGGAAGCTGTCGGCGCGATCGTTGAAAATCCTGAGTTTTACCCGTACCTGTCAGGCTGGGAAAACCTCAAACACTTTGCAAATATGCACAAAAAGATAACTGATGAAAGACTGGACGAAGTGGTGGAACGAGTCGGGCTGACATCAGCGATTGATGATAAAGTGAAAACCTACTCCCTCGGCATGCGCCAGCGTCTCGGCATTGCTCAGGCGATTCTTCACCGGCCGAAGCTTCTCATTTTAGATGAGCCGACAAACGGTCTTGATCCTGCCGGTATGAAGGATTTTCGCGATCATATTAAGGAGCTCGCTGAAGAGGAAGGAACAGCGGTTTTATTCGCCACTCATTTATTGCGTGAAGTTGAAGACCTGTGTGACCGTGTGATCATCATACAAAAAGGCGAGATCAAAGCAGAAGTAAGCCTGAATGGAGCCGGTCAGAAAACGGAGAAAGCTGTTATTGAAGTGCAGCCGGCGGAAAAAGCGCTCGGTTGGCTGATGGGCAACGAGTACACAGCTGAACGTAAAGACGGCTCCATCGTGGTGGATATAGCGAAAGAAAATATACCAGAGCTGAACCGCTCGCTAGTCGGACAAGGACTGAACGTATTTTCAATTATGCCTTATACGCAGTCACTGGAAGACGAATTTATAAAAGCGACAACCGCTCATCAAGAGGAGGGAGAAGAGCTTGTCTAAATTAATATGGAATGAACATATGAAACTCTTTAATCGGAAAGTCACATTTGTTTCGCTTATATTGATGGCTGTTTTTCAATTTTTCATGGCGCTGATCATTAAACGGATCGTCATCAGTGCCGGAACTGACGAAAACTTCATCGGCTACTTTTCCTATACACCGAGCCTGAATATCTTGCTGCAGGCGTTAACCATTGTCATTGCAGCGACGATTATTTCTAATGAATTTGATAAAAAGACAATCAAATTTCTGCTTATTCGCCCGGTCAAGCGGCAAAAGGTCTTTTGGTCGAAACTAATGACAGTTGTCATGGTCAGCTTCTATCTTTATCTGGCATACTACATTCTGGCTTTATTATTCGGTCTTGTCTTTTTTGGCACGTCCGTGACATCTGAATCAAAAACATTGTTCATCAACACATTGGAGCTAATCGGAACAAACTGGCTTGAAGCGGTGCTGATGGGATTATTCGGTTTGCTTTGTTCATCACTGTTCCGCAACAGTGCCATTTCAGTTGTTGTTTCTTTTGTCGTTTTATATGGAGCAAGTTCACTTGTGCAAATCATGAAGCTGTTTGAAAACAAATGGGGAAGCTTTTTGCTTTTTGCAAACACGGACTTCACTCAATACAAAAGCGGACAAACGGCTCTGTTTTCAGGCATGACGCCATTGTTCTCTGTAGGGATTATTGTGATTCATGCTGTTTTCTTCATTGCCGTTGCCTGGTGGAGTTTCTGCAAACGGGATGTTCGAATTTAAAGGCAAGGAATGACATTTTTGTGAAAAAGCTCACGTAAATCAATATCATTCGATGTTTTGGTTTATAATAAAGGTACTGACGGAGGTGTCTCGAATTGAGGAACTTTATTACCGCTTTACCGATTGTATTGCTGCTTGGATTCTCATTTGTGTCATTCATGTTTCAGTTTGAACATCTTGTATATTTCAGGCTCGCGCTGGGGTTGTTTTCTCTCGTGGGGCTGTACATGATATATAAAATGAAGACGGGGATCCGTTATTTTATCATATATCTGTATGCAAGCTGGATTGTGCTTGCGGCAGTTACTGCCTTTGAAGAGCCGATTTTCTCAAGCTTTTTCTTCGGCGGATTGGTCATGACAATGGGTTACCTGACTTATATGCTCATTTATCTCGGTATGAAACAAGACCGGGATGCAAATCCGGCTTAAACACGCTGTTCCCTCGGGAACGGCGTGTTTTTCTATCGTGGACAAATTGTTAACAGTTGCGGAATCATGGCTGGAAATCTATAATACATATTAAATTTATCGGAATTGAAAAAATGGGGGGCTGCCGGATGTCATTATTTGTACGGAACGAAAAACAGCGGCAATGGATAGAGAAAATAGGACAGCTAGCGGATGAATTTCAGCAAACAGCCGCTGAGGATGATGAACAGGGACGATTTCCTGGTGAAAAAATACAAAAACTGCGTGATTCGGGATATACGGCGATAACCGTGCCAAAATCCCATGGAGGAGCAGGAATGTCTGTTTACGACATGCTGCTTTTTCAAGAGCGGCTTGCACGTGGAGATGCTCCAGCAGCTCTGAGCATCGGCTGGCATTTAAGCGTGATGGGAGAGCTCGGAGAAGGAAACAGCTGGGATGAAGATGTGTTTGCGTTTATCGCAAAGGAAGTTCAAAACGGCGCCGTGATCAATAGAGCAGCGACAGAAGCGAAAACCGGGAGCCCGACCAGGGGGGGACGCCCCGGGACTGCCGCCGTCAAAAAGGACGGCAAATGGGTGGTGAATGGAAGAAAAACGTTTACGACAATGTCGCAAGCGCTTGATTATTTTTTAGTGACGGCATGGATTGAAGAAAAACAAACAACAGGTGTCGTGTTGGTTCATAAAAATGATCCTGGTGTATCAATTGAAGAAACATGGGATATGATGGCGATGCGGGCTACGGGCAGCCATGATCTTGTATTAAACGAGGTAACGCTGGAGGACAATAAACTGGTGGAGCTGCTTCAAGGGCCGCGGGGAGCAAAGCCAAATGGCTGGCTGCTCCATATTCCGGCGGTTTATCTTGGCGTGGCTCAAGCTGCTAGAGACTATGCGGTGCGCTTTGCCTCCGAGTATTCTCCAAATAGTTTGAAGGGGCCGATCAAGGATGTTCCGGCCGTTCAGCAAAGAACAGGCGAAATGGAGCTTGAATTGCTGAATGCCAGACACTTTCTTTTTCATGCGGCTGAATTGTATGACGATCCGGAGCGCCGCCCTTACTTGAAGAGTGAGCTCGGTGCAGCAAAACATATCGTCACAAACGCCGCGCTTTCTGTTGTAGACAAAGCGATGAGAATTGCAGGGGCCAAAAGCCTCGAACGCACCAATCCGCTACAGCGCTATTACCGGGATGTGCGCGCCGGTCTCCATAACCCGCCGATGGACGACGCGGTCATTCAAAAGCTGGCCGCAGAAGCCTTTCATTAAATAAAAAAGAGCCTTTGCCGGCTCTTTTTTATGTATTGTTTTGTTCCTGAAGATTCTTCTGATGCTTGCGGTCAATTCTGTCGTAAATGACGTTCATCAGCTTTGGATTGCCCATGATCGCCTCTTTGTTTTCCTGGATCAGCTGTTGGTAGGTTTTTATTTTACGCTTTGGCATGCCCTGGCGCCTCCTGACAATGTTTTGTATTCACTTTCCAGCTCCATCAGCGACAATTCATACAAATGACGCTTTGACTTTTTGTATATACCATTCTGTATTAACAGATGAATGAGATGCTTTTTTCTGATTTCTGCAGACTGAGGTGTCATTGTGTCACCAACCTCCAATCAAACGATATTGATAATCATTATCAATTAACCTCAGTATACAATGTCCGCCACAGCCTGTAAAGGTGAAAACAGTCCTATTCTTTCGTAAGTAAGCAAACCTTCAACATATCGACAAAAAGTTTCCCGGGCAATAATTTGCTGTCGAAATTTCCCTCCCCGTTGAGGATCGCTGCTGCTATTTTTCATGTTTTTAACCATACTATGTAATAGAATGGAGGCTGGTATTCAATGGGGAGGACAGATAATCTTAAAAAGGGAGAAAAAGGAGCACTCCTCAATATTTTGGCATATATCATTCTTGCTGCTGTAAAGCTGACAATCGGAATCCTGTATCATTCTGAAGCGCTGAGAGCAGACGGGTTAAACAATGGGACAGATATTGTGGCGTCAATAGCGGTGCTGATCGGACTGCGTATTTCCCAAAGGCCGGCTGACAGTGACCACCCATATGGCCATTATAGGGCTGAAACAATTTCGTCCCTTATTGCGTCTTTTATTATGATGGCTGTTGGAATTGAAGTGTTAATCGGCGGAGGAAAAGCGATTGCGGGCGGCACATCAGCAACGCCAAGCCTTATCGCGGCGTGGACGGCTTTAGGCAGTGCAGTGTTTATGTACGGCATCTATTTATATAACAAAAGACTCGCAGCATCCATTAAAAGCTCTGCACTTATGGCGGCGGCGAAGGACAGCAGGTCAGACGCATTTGTCAGTGCCGGAGCGTTTATCGGTGTTTTTTCGTCCCAGCTGCAGCTGGCCTGGATAGATCCGGTTACGGCTTTTATTATCGGAATCATCATTTGCAAGACAGCCTGGGATATCTTCAAAGACGCTTCGCATTCATTAACGGACGGGTTTCACTTGAAAGATCTTGAGCCTTATAAACAGACTGTCGGCCGGATAGAAAATGTGCATCGTCTTAAGGACGTGAAAGCGCGATACTTGGGCAGCACAGTACATATAGAGATGGTCATTACAGTGGATCCAAAGCTGACAGTAGAGGAAGGCCATGGGGTCGCAGATGAGGTAGAAAACAAAATAAAACATGAACACGATGTCACTCATGTTCATGTTCACGTAGAGCCCGACGACATAAAATAGGGCTGCTTATCGAATTAGCTTATATGTTCTGATAAGAATTCAGTCACTTCTTCAGGCGTTTTGGCATTGGCGCTGTGAAGATGGCCTGTTTTTTCTCCATTTTTGAAAATGAGCAGGCTTGGAATACCCATTACCTGATATGTTTCAGCCAGTTCAGGAAGCTCGTCCTTATTCAGCTCGTACCAATCGTTTTGATTGTACGTTTCCAAAATATCGCCGATGAACATATTCATGCGTGTGCAGTCAGGGCACCAATCAGCATAAAACTTTACAATGATTTCTTTATCAGATTGAATCAATTCATTAAATTGTTCTTTTGTTGTGATTTTTTTCATATGTCACATCTCCTTTTCAATGCCATTTTAATATAAAATAAAAAGGAATTACATACAAATGCACTCAGCTTCAGCATGCCCAAAAATAATTAGATCATTTTCTTGTGAAAGTGATAAGATAGTAAAGATGAATTGTAGTGGGGGGAGTATCCATTGAAAACAAGTCTAGGATTAGTGTACGGCGGTAAGTCAGCCGAACATAATGTTTCGCTTCAGACAGCTCTGGCTGTAACAAAAGCGCTAAATACTGAGAAGTTTGATATACATCCAATTTATATAACTGAAAAAGGCGAATGGATAAGGGGCGCACGTTTAACAGAGCCTGTTTCCAACGTAAAAATGCTTCAGCTTGAGCAGGGCGGAACTGCTTTTTCTCCATCTGCTCTCAACCAGGAAATGTTTCCGCAGGAAGTGTCACAGCAAAATGAAGCAATTGATGTCGTCTTCCCGCTCCTGCACGGCCCGAACGGAGAGGACGGAACGATCCAGGGAATGCTTGAACTTTTAAATATTCCTTATGTCGGCAACGGCGTGCTCGCTTCCTCAGCTGGTATGGATAAAGTTGTCATGAAGCATTTGTTTGCGCAAGCCGGCCTTGCGCAGGCGAAATACACAGCCTTCCTTAAAAAAGACTGGACTCGTTCTCCGGAAGAAAGCTGCGAGCAAGTAGAACAAGAATTGGGCTACCCTTGCTTCGTGAAGCCGGCCAACCTTGGCTCAAGCGTCGGAATCAGCAAATGCCGAAACCGTGAAGAACTGCAAAAAGCGTTTGAGCTGGCGTTCCAATATGACCGGAAAGTCGTAGTAGAAGAAGGCATCAACGGCCGCGAAATTGAAATCGGCGTTCTCGGAAATGATAATCCTAAATGCTCTGCAGTTGGAGAAATCGCACCTAAGACAGATTTTTACGATTACAAAGCGAAATACGAGGATGGAGACACTGACCTGATTATTCCTGCGACTGTAACAGATGAGGAATACGCGAAAATCAGTGACATGGCGATCAGAGCGTTTAAATCAATTGACGGTTCAGGACTTGTCAGAGCGGACTTTTTCCTGACAGCTGACGGAGAAGTGCTGATCAATGAAGTAAACACGATGCCTGGTTTTACACCGTTCAGCATGTTCCCGCTTCTCTGGAAAGAAGCCGGAGTTGAATACGCTGACATCATTGAACAGCTTGTAGAGCTGGCTAAAGAACGCCACGCTGAAAAACAATTGATTAAACATACATTCTAAATGAAGACGGACACTGCCGGTAAAAGGGCAGTGTCTTTTCCCGTATATCACCAAAAGAAAGAGAGGGACCTTACTTGATTAAGCGAACCGTAAAAAAAATTGCCGAAATGGTCAAAGGCACACTGACAAACCCGCAATATGAAAATACAGTCATTCATGGAGTTGCTACAGATACAAGAAAGCTGGAAAGCAATCAGCTTTTCATCCCGCTGAAAGGGGAGCATTTTAATGGCCACACTTTTGTGCCGCAGGCTTTTGAAGCTGGTGTGTCTGCCGTTCTGTGGAACCGCTCGGAACCAAATCCGCCCGAGAATCAAGCTGTGATTCTGGTGGAAGATACATTGTCTGCGCTCCAGCAGCTTGCAAAAGCTTATTTACAGGAGCTGGGCACACGTGTCATCGGGGTAACAGGAAGCAACGGCAAAACGACGACCAAAGACATGATTCACACTGTCCTGCAAACGCGGTACCGCGTCCATAAAACAGGAGGAAACTTCAACAACCATATCGGGCTGCCGCTTACAGTGTTAGCGATGCCAGAAGATACAGAAATTGCCGTACTGGAAATGGGAATGAGCGCAAAAGGAGAAATTGACCTCCTGAGCCGCCTGGCAAATCCGGATGCGGCAGTGATAACAAATATCGGCGAATCCCACATGCAGGATCTTGGTTCAAGAGAAGGCATTGCGGAAGCGAAACTGGAAATTATCAACGGCCTGAAAGAAGACGGTGTGCTGATTTATATCGGAGACGAACCGCTCTTGCAAAAGGACTACAGCTGCCAAACGAAAACGTATGGTACTGGGGCGCAAAACGATTATCAGCTGCGGGATGTCAGCCAGAGTGAAGCGGGAACCCATTTTACGATCAAAGGCATAGAAAAAACGTTTTTCATCCCTATACTGGGCAAACATAATGTGATGAACGCCATGGCGGCAATCGCCGCAGGGGCTTATTTCGGCATCACGCCTGAGGATGCGGCAAAAGGATTAAGCGGCCTGAAGGTCACCGGCATGAGACTTGAATTGATGAAAACAGACAGCGGCATTTCTATTATTAATGACGCTTATAATGCGAGCCCGACGTCGATGAAGGCTGCAATCCAACTGACAGAAAGCCTTGAAGGATACGGGAAGAAAATGGTCGTGCTCGGAGACATGCTTGAACTCGGCGATCTTGAAGAAACGTTCCATAAAGAATGCGGCGCTGTGATCAGCCCGGACAAAATTGACCACGTCTTTACGTATGGAAAACTGGGGGCATTTATCGCGGAAGGTGCGATGGAACATTTTGGCAAAGAACGCATCAGCCACTTCAGCGACAAAAAAGATCTCACTCAGGCCCTGAAGAATAAAGCATCAAAAGGAGATTTGGTTTTATTCAAGGCGTCACGAGGTATGAAGCTTGAAGAAATCGTTAAAGATTTAATGGAGAGCCCGTTTTCTTAAAAAATCCTGCGAAAAAAAGCAGATTGCAATCATAAAATAAAAATGATGTGCAGACACTAATGTATGCCGCTCCGAAATAATGTATGTATGACCGGCTGAGGCTATGGTACAATAATGACAGGTTTATTTCGCGATACGAAAATATGTGTACGGACCGCCATCCGCTGACCTTAGGTTTTCCGCGGACACAAGGAGCGGGATTGGGCATCGTCCGGCATATTTGGTTAGCAGGTCAGCGAGCGCATTCAAAATGCTGATCTGCTTACCGCGTTATTGAAAAACAAGTAGTGTAATGGTAAGATAAAACTTAAAGTAATTCGGGCTTTGTATACGTAAGGATCCTGTCCTTTTTCCATGGAGGGCAGTTTTTAAGTGGTAAATCACGACATTACTGAAACAGCAATTAGAAGGAGTTTGAATAATTTGACTATAACGTTTCAAGATTTTCAATTAAGTTCTGATCTCATGAAGGCAATTAACCGTATGGGATTTGAAGAAGCAACGCCGATTCAGGCACAAACGATTCCGCTCGGACTTTCAAATAAAGATGTCATTGGACAAGCGCAAACAGGTACAGGTAAAACAGCTGCGTTTGGTATACCCCTTGTTGAGAAAATTAACCCCGAGTCTCCTAATATTCAAGCAATCGTAATCGCACCAACCCGTGAATTAGCCATTCAAGTATCTGAAGAATTATATAAAATCGGACAAGATAAACGTGCGAAAGTTCTTCCTATTTACGGTGGGCAGGATATTGGACGACAAATCCGGGCGTTAAAGAAAAATCCGCATATCATTGTCGGAACACCGGGACGTCTTCTTGACCACATTAACCGACGCACTATTCGTTTAAACAATGTAAATACTGTTGTAATGGATGAAGCGGATGAAATGCTGAATATGGGATTCATCGACGACATCGAATCAATTCTTTCAAATGTGCCGAGCGAGCATCAGACGCTTCTGTTCTCAGCTACAATGCCAGCGCCGATCAAACGCATTGCAGAGCGTTTCATGACTGAGCCTGAACACGTAAAAGTAAAAGCAAAAGAAATGACTGTTTCTAACATTCAGCAGTTCTATTTGGAAGTACAGGAACGTAAAAAGTTCGACACACTGACTCGTCTTCTTGACATTCAGTCTCCTGAGCTTGCGATTGTATTCGGCCGTACAAAACGCCGTGTTGATGAACTGGCAGAAGCCCTGAACCTTCGCGGATATGCAGCTGAAGGAATTCACGGTGATTTAACGCAGGCGAAACGTATGGTTGCGCTTCGCAAATTTAAAGAAGGTGCAATCGAAGTACTTGTTGCAACTGATGTTGCAGCTCGCGGACTCGATATCTCAGGTGTTACACACGTGTACAACTTCGACGTGCCTCAAGATCCTGAAAGCTATGTTCACCGTATCGGAAGAACAGGCCGCGCAGGTAAAACAGGTATGGCGATGACGTTTATCACACCGCGTGAGAAAAGCATGCTTCGCGCAATTGAACAAACAACGAAACGCAAAATGGACCGCATGAAAGAGCCGACACTTGATGAAGCGTTAGAAGGCCAGCAGCAGGTTACAGTTGACCGTCTTCGTACGACAATCAGCGAAAACAACTTGAACTTCTACATGACAGCGGCAGCTGAGCTGCTTGAAGATCATGATGCAGTGACAGTGGTTGCAGCGGCTATCAAAATGGCTACAAAAGAGCCGGACAGCACGCCTGTTCGCTTGACGGACGAAGCGCCGATGATCAGCAAACGCTACAAAAACCAACGCACTTCCAAACGAAGAGACGGACAAGGCGGCGGCTACCGCGGCGGTAAAGGGAAAACCAACAACCGTTCTTCCTATGATAAAAAGCGTTCAAACGATCGCCGTTCTTCAGGTGACAGACGCCAGAAAAAATCATACTAATTCTGTAAAGAATATAAGAGCCTAAAACATGAGTTGTTTTGGGCTTTTTTTATGTTCAAAAATTCATGGCCATTAAGCAAACTTTCAGCTGACGGAACCGTTTTTTCTATGTATGCTTAAAGATGAAACTTTTTCTGCATAAGCGCGTAATAAGTAACGATGATAAAAACGGGAGGTAGGTATTTTGAGAGAGCAGCCAAAAAACCAAATCAGTCCAGACGGATTAAAGGTTTGGCGACTTCAAGAGATAATCATTTCCGCTGTCTGCTTGCTTATTGTCATAGCAGTTGCAGTGTTAAGTTATTTTTTCCATTGGCCGTACTGGATCAGCGGCGTGCTCGGCGCAGTTTGGCTGCTGGGTTCGGTTGTGACGATTTATCTGATTCCAAAGATCCGGCACAAAGTGTGGCGTTATGAAGTTCATGAAAACGAAATAGATATTCAATCAGGTATCTTTGTTGTGACACGCGTGATCGTGCCGATGGTCAGGGTTCAGCACGTAGATACCTCACAAGGGCCGTTATTAAGAAAATACAATCTGGCAACAGTGAAAATCTCCACGGCGGCAACTGTGCATTCAATTCCTGCTTTAGAGATGGAGGAAGCGGATCAGCTGAGAGACTCCATTTCGCGCCTGGCAAGGGTGACTGACGATGATGTCTGAACCGAAACGCCTTCACCCGGCGGCAGTCATTTTGAATTTATCCCATACCATTATTCAAACGATAAAAAATATTATTCTGCCATTCTTTTTTGTATATATCGTGAACTCTAATCACACTGTCCGTTTTTACGGAGCCATCGCGCTCGGCGTTTTGTTCATCTGGCTCGTGGCAGCAAGCATCATCAAATGGAGAAAGTTTTCCTATCGAATCGAAGATGATGAATTCAGAATCGAAGAAGGCTTGTTTGTGACGAAAAAGAGGTATATATCGATTGACCGGATTCAAACGATGAATACGAGTGCGGGTGTGGTCCAGCAAATTTTCAAGCTCGTCAAACTGCAAATTGAAACGGCTGGCGGCGGCAAAGAGGCGGAAGCGGTATTGTCGGCTATTTCAGTTGAAGAAGCTGAAAGAATCAAAGAAGCCGTATTTAAGAAAAAAGCAGAAAGAAATTCAACGGATACCGATGAAGGCCTGTCAGGAGATAAAGAGGCGCTCCCGGATGCAGAGCCGCAGGTGAACTACAGCATGAATGCAAAAGAATTACTTATGGCCGCTTCAACATCCGGAGGAATCGGCGTGATTATCTCTGCTGTATTTGCGCTCATTTCTCAGCTGGATGAGGTGCTGCCGATGGATTGGCTCTTCAAAAAATTCTCCTTTCTGCAGCACGCCAACATAGGCATATACGCCGTGCTTATATTTATTGGTTTGTTTATCACCTGGATTCTCAGCATAGCCGGCATGATGTTCAAATATGCTAACTTTCAAATCATGAAAAAAGAGCAGGAATTGGTGATTTCAAGGGGTATTATTGAAAAACACCAAGTCACCATACCGCTTCGCAAAATACAAGCCATCAAAATAAAAGAAAACATCATCCGCCAGCTTTTCGGTTTTGCGACGGTGTCAATCGTCAGCGCGGGCGGCGGAGGAGACCCGGAAAAAGCAGAGGGCGCTTCGACCATTCTGTTTCCGATGATCCACAAAAAAAAGCTTCCCGGCATGCTGCGTACTTTTACGCCGGAATACACGCTGGAAGAAAATCGCCGCCATCTGCCGCGGCGCGCATTGAAGCGGTACTTATTCCGCTCAACCATTTTCTCCATCTTTTTCATCATTCCGCTGTGTATTTTCTTTCAGCCATGGGGTTATCTCTCGATTGTCCTGCTGCCGATTGAATTGTTTTTCGGGTATCTTGCTTATAAAGATGCGGCCTGGGTGATCAGCGGAGACCGCCTCCAGCTGACATCGAGATTTATCGGCAGAACGACTGCAATTGTGTTGAGAAAGCGAATGCAGGTATGCAAAGCGAGCCAATCTTATTTTCAAAAGAAGGGGAAGCTGTATACCATTTCCACCTCGGTAAAATCGTCAAGCCATATGGAAGAATTAACGGTGAGAGATGTGGGAGAAGAGGATGCAGATTTCATTTTAAACTGGTACTCATATGAAAAAGCGGACGGTTAATACCGCCGCTCTTTTTTTTGCACACATAAAAAAGACAGGAGAAACCCGCCGCAAAGTCCAAACAGGTGGGCCATCATGTTAATATTGGAGTTGATAAACGACATGAGAACGGCAAAGGCAAGCAATGTGATAATCATTTTGGAGTTGTCCTGCCCGATCAGCTCTTTACGATAAAGAACCATAAACAGATAAACGCCGAACAGCCCGAAGATCGCGCCGGAAGCTCCGACATGCACATAATCAAGCGGTTCTGTAAAATACGTGCCGATGTTTCCGATCATTCCGGAGCCTGCATACACAAGAAGGAAACGCGCTTTTCCGAGCATTCGTTCCAGAGCCGGCGCAAATAAAAAGATGGACATTGAATTAAACAGCAGATGGGTAAACCCTGCGTGAAGAAAAATCGGCGTGACCAGCCGCCACCATTCACCGTTAGCGACGCCAAGGTTATAGCCTGTGACAGCGTCTCTCCACAACACGACTGAAGGAACAGGAAGTGAAAAGAACAGCCAGAGAACGGCCTGAGCAGCCAATATAAAGGTGACAACGGGATAAAGCCTGATAAAGGTTTGAAAGTTTTCAGTCCGTATAAACATGCCGAGCCCCATTTCTTCATTTTGGTATTTCTATAGTAACACGTTTATGAGACAAACCATTCAAATAGTACAAGCGCAAAGGAGGGTGTAAAACATGATTTACGGTATAGGATTAGACATCGTGGAGCTTAAGCGGATCGCTTCAATGGCCGATCGCCAGAAACGATTTGCCGAGCGTATTTTAACAGGCGGCGAACTTACTCAGTATCATGAGCTTTCTGAGAAAAGAAAAATTGAATTTCTCGCAGGGAGATTTGCGGCAAAAGAAGCTTTTTCGAAAGCATTCGGCACAGGAATAGGCAAGAATCTAAGTTTTCAAGACATTGAAGTGACAAAAGATTCGAATGGCAAGCCTTTTATTGTTTGCGCAAAGCTGAGCCAAGCCGCCGTTCATGTATCAATCACTCATACGAAGGAATATGCGGCTGCACAGGTTGTCATTGAAAGGTTGTCAAGCTAGTCTGCATATTAGGGACACCCCTCTCATATATTTGATAATGCATTAAGGGAGACGAGTTGTTTGAGGCTTTTATGGTACGCCTCTGTTCTGTTTAACCGTGTACCGAGCGTACCGTTAAAGTCAAACAAGCGATTTCTTCCTTTTACATCAATTGAGAAAAAGGGGTTGAAAAAGGTGAGAAAAAGCTTTGTTTTGCTTTTAACGGGACTGCTGGCTGTCCTTATTCTTTCTGCCTGCGGACAAAAATCACAGGAAGATGTTGTTACCGGGCTGGACGAGAAGGCGAAAGAATATACCTCGTACAAAGCAAAAGCAAAAATGACCATTGAGACAGGGAGTGACCCGCAAGTATACAATGTGGAAATCTGGCACAAAAAACCGTCTCTGTATCGGGTCTATCTGGAAAATCCGAAAAAGGACCAAAACCAAGTCATTTTACGAAACGAAAACGGAGTATTTGTTCTCACACCGTCTTTAAATAAGAGCTTCAGATTTCAAAGCGACTGGCCAAACAACAGCAGCCAAGTCTATTTGTTTGAATCGCTAGTGAAGGATATTCAAAACGATTCGGATGCAGTCTTCACTTCAAAAGAATCAGAATACGTATTTGAAACAAAAACCAACTATCAGCATAACAAAATGCTTCCGACACAAGAAATCACATTTAACAAGAAGGACATGAGCCCGCTATCTGTCAAAGTCATGGATACCGACCGAAAAGTGATGGTGAAAGTAGAGTTCAGCAGCTTCCAATTCAATAAGCAATTCGACAAAGAGTCCTTTGATGAAAAGAAAAATATGACCCTTTCTCAAATGGATGTCGCCACTAGCGCGAAGCCTTCCGACTCTTTTGCCGTCAAAACGCCGCTTGAACTGCCGCTAGGCGTAAAACTGCTTGAAGAAAAAGATATTTCAACGGAAGATGGCAAGCGCGTCATCATGACTTACGGCGGAGAAAAATCGTTTACCTTAATTCAGGAAAAAGCCCAGGTTGCGAAAGCGTCCTCCTCAGTCACGCTGAACGCGGAGCCGGTTAATCTCGGCTACACAATCGGCGCTTTGTCAGATGCTTCGCTAACATGGACTTACGAAGGCGTGGATTATCTTCTGTCATCAAAAGATCTTTCACAAGAGGAGATGGTGACAGTCGCCAAAAGCATGAAGGGACAATCATCCAAATAATCTCCTAAAGGCCGAATCAAATTTGGCCTTTTTTTCGTCAGGCAGAATTTCACTTTGCCCTATAATTTTAGTATGATATGTAAATGATATTGAATAAACGCTAGGAAGTGTCATAAATGAGCACAAAACCTTTTTACAGAGACACGTGGGCGGAAATTGATCTGTCCGCGATTAAAGAAAATGTCAGTAATATGAAAAAACACATCGGTGAACATGTCCACCTGATGGCGGTTGTGAAAGCAAATGCCTACGGACATGGGGATGCCGAAGTAGCGAAGGCGGCTCTTGAGTCAGGTGCTTCATGCTTAGCCGTGGCGATCTTGGATGAAGCGATTTCTCTTCGCCAGCGGGGCCTGAAAGCGCCTATATTGGTGCTCGGCGCGGTTCCTCCGGAGTATGTGAAAATCGCGGCGGAATACGACGTGACGTTAACGGGTTATTCTGTTGAATGGCTTCAGGAAGCTGCGCGCCACCTCAAGAAAGCTTCCCTTCATTTTCATCTGAAAGTCGATACGGGAATGAACAGGCTCGGCGTGAAAACAGAAGAAGAGATTCATCATGTGATGAAAATTATGGAGCGCAACCCGGGCTTAAAATGCAAAGGGGTCTTCACTCATTTTGCGACTGCTGATGAAAAACAAAGAGACTACTTTCTGATGCAGTTTGAACGCTTTAAAGAATTGATTGCTCCTCTGCCTTTAAAGAAACTGATGGTTCACTGCGCCAACAGCGCCGCCGGCCTGCGTCTGAAAAAAGGCTTTTTTAACGCGGTCAGATTTGGCATCGGCATGTACGGCTTGCGTCCGTCAGCGGAAATTACCGATGAAATCCCGTTTAAACTGCGTCCCGCATTCACCCTGCATTCGACCCTGTCGCATGTCAAAAAGGTACATAAAGGGGAAAGTGTCAGCTACGGGGCGGAATACACAGCGGAAAAAGACACATGGATCGGAACGGTACCCGTTGGCTATGCGGACGGCTGGCTCCGCCAATTAAAGGGAACAGAGATACTCGTGAAAGGAAAACGGCTGAAAATCGCCGGCCGAATCTGCATGGACCAATTTATGGTGGAGCTGGATCAGGAATATCCGCCGGGCTCAAAAGTCACATTGATCGGCTGCCAGGGGGATGAATATATTTCCATGGATGAGGTCGCAGGCAGGCTCGAAACCATTAACTACGAGGTGGCTTGTACAATAAGTTCCCGCGTTCCCCGTATGTTTTTGGAAAATGGGAGTATAATGGAAGTAAGAAACCCTTTATTGCAGGGGAATGCAAGCGAATAGCTCATATCACGATAGAGAATTTTTAAAACAGCTTTGCTTGAAGAGTGAATAATGGTATCATTATCACTGGATGGATAAAAGAGTCGTATCCGTAAGTTTGGTGGAGGTGTATGTTTTTTGTCTGAATCCAGCGCAAGAACCGAAATGAAAATCAGCTTGCCCGAAAACCTAGTAGCTGAATTGGATGGTGTAGCGATGCGGGAGAAACGAAGCAGAAACGAACTGATATCACAAGCAGTGAGAGCCTATGTCAGCGAACGAACAACTCGTCACAACCGTGATTTGATGAGACGCGGCTATATGGAAATGGCGAAAATCAACCTGAACATTTCTTCCGAGGCTCACTTTGCGGAGTGCGAGGCTGAAACGACAGTTGAGCGCTTAGTCAGCGGAGGATAATCATTTGATTGTGAAACGCGGCGATGTTTATTTTGCTGATTTATCTCCTGTTGTTGGCTCAGAGCAAGGCGGGGTGCGCCCGGTTTTAGTGATCCAAAATGACATCGGAAATCGCTTCAGCCCAACTGCTATTGTTGCAGCCATAACAGCCCAAATACAGAAAGCGAAATTACCAACCCACGTCGAAATTGATGCAAAACGCTACGGTTTTGAAAGAGATTCCGTTATTTTGCTGGAGCAAATTCGGACGATTGACAAGCAAAGGTTAACGGATAAGATTACTCATCTGGATGATGAAATGATGGATAAGGTTGATGAAGCCTTACAGATCAGTTTGGCACTCATTGATTTTTAGTAATATTTACCTGGTTGCTCAAATAGAGCAACTTTTTTTGTTTTCAAAAAACATTAACGATATAATAGTGGAATAACGAAAAAATATGTTGTTTTTTATCGGGAGGTAAGCGAATTTGATGTCGAATCAGACTGTCTATCAGTTCATAGCCGAAAATCAAAATGAACTGCTTCAATTGTGGACTGACACACTAAAAGAATTAAGTGAACAAGAATCATATCAGCTGACTGACCAAGTTTATGAAAATATATCTAAAGAATATATCGACATTCTGCTTTCATCTGTTAATGATGAGAGCGCTGCTGAAAGCCAAATCAGCGAACTGGCGCTGAGAGCCGTCCAAATCGGACTTTCTTTGAAGTTTCTGGCTACGGCGCTTGCTGAATTCTGGAAGCGTCTCTACACGAAGATGAACGATAAGAGATTGCCAGATCAAGAGAGTACGGAATTAATCTGGCAGATTGACCGCTTCTTCAGTCCGATTAATACAGAAATTTTTAATCAGTACTCCATCTCATGGGAAAAAACAGTATCCCTGCAAAAAATCGCACTGCAGGAGCTTTCTGCGCCGCTGATCCCGGTTTTTGAAAATATAACGGTAATGCCGCTGGTCGGAACGATTGATACGGAACGCGCAAAACGAATTATGGAGAATTTGCTTAACGGCGTTGTCAAACACCGTTCCCAAGTCGTGCTGATCGATATTACCGGTGTGCCTGTCGTCGATACGATGGTTGCCCATCATATTATTCAGGCGTCTGAAGCGGTAAGGCTTGTCGGAGCGAAATGCCTGCTCGCCGGAATCCGTCCGGAAATTGCTCAGACCATCGTCAATCTGGGCATTGATTTATCCCAAGTTATTACTAAGAATACCCTGCAAAAAGGAATTCAAACAGCATTGGAAATCACGGATCGAAAAATCGTTTCATTGGGGGAATAACATTGTGAGACATCCGAAAATCCCGATCTTGAAACTGTATAACTGCTTATTAGTATCCATTCAATGGGAACTTGATGATCAAACTGCGTTGCGCTTTCAAGAAGACTTATTAAATAAAATATACGAAACAGGTGCCAACGGGGTCGTCATTGACCTGACATCTGTGGACATGATTGATTCATTTATCGCCAAAGTGCTGGGCGATGTCATCACTATGTCTAAGTTAATGGGCGCAAAAGTTGTCTTAACCGGCATTCAGCCCGCCGTTGCGGTGACGTTGATTGAACTTGGAATCGCGCTTGAGGAAATCGAAACGGCGCTCGACTTAGAGCAAGGGCTTGAGACATTGAAGCGGGAATTGGGGGAATAGCGAATGAACGACCAATCCTGTGTAAAGATCATGACAGAATGGGATATCGTGGCCGCCAGACAGCTTGGGCGAAACGTTGCAAAAGAGCTGGGGTTCGGCACTGTAGACCAAGCAAGGATCACAACGGCTATATCAGAATTAGCCAGGAACATTTATTTATATGCCGGCAAAGGCCAGATTGGAATTGAACAGGTCGCAGAAAGAGGAAAAAAGGGCCTGAAAATTATAGCGGAAGACAAAGGGCCGGGAATTCCTGATATCCGAAAAGTCATGGAAGACGGGTTTTCAACGTCAGGCGGACTGGGAGCGGGACTTCCCGGCGTGAAAAGGCTGATGGATGAATTTAGCTTAAATTCCGTAACGGGGGAAGGAACAGAGATACAAGCCATAAAGTGGCTTCGGTAGGAGGTTAGAAAGTGGATTTTAGGGAGGTTATTGAGCAGCGGTACCATCAGCTGCTTAGCCGTTATATAGCCGAATTAACAGAAACATCTTTATATCAAGCCCAAAAATTCAGCCGAAAAACAATCGAGCATCAAATTCCTCCGGAAGAAATCATCAGCATTCACCGAAAAGTGCTGAAGGAGCTGTATCCGAGTCTCCCGGAAGATGTTTTTCATTCGCTGGATTTTTTAATAGAAGTCATGATTGGATATGGAATGGCTTATCAGGAGCATCAAACCCTCAGAGGGATACAGCAGGAAATTAAATCAGAAATTGAAATCGCAGCTAATGTACAGCAGACGCTTCTAGGAACAAAAATTCCTGAGGAAGAAGCGCTGGACATCGGCGCGATCAGTGTGCCCGCCAAACAGATGAGCGGTGATTATTACCATTTTGTTAAAGACAAAGAGTCCATTAATATTGCCATTGCTGACGTCATCGGCAAAGGAATTCCGGCAGCTTTATGTATGTCTATGATTAAATACGCGATGGATTCTTTGCCGGAAACGGGCATTCACCCTTCACAGGTGCTGAAAAACTTGAATCGTGTTGTTGAACAAAACGTTGATGCCAGTATGTTTATTACGATGTTTTATGCCAATTACAATACGGACAGTCATCGATTTACATATGCTTCAGCGGGGCATGAACCGGGATTCTACTATTCTCAAAAAGACAATGCATTTTACGATTTAGAAGCTAAAGGGCTGGTTCTCGGGATCTCGCAGGATTATGACTACCGGCAATTTGACCAGTATCTCGAAAAGGGAGATATGATTGTTTTATTTTCTGACGGCGTTACAGAATGCAGGACAGAAAACGGTTTCTTGGAGCGCCTTGATATACAGAAGCTCATTGAGGAACATATGTGTTGCTCTGCGCAGGAAATGGTCAAAAACATATATGACAGCCTCCTCAAATTGCAGGATTTTCAGCTTCATGATGATTTTACGTTAATTGTTTTAAGAAGAAAGGTTTAGCGTTTGCCAGCCGAGGGTATACAACAACTATGATTTAAAGGATACTTTGAGGTGATATGAATGAATATAAATGTTGATGTGCGACAGAATGTGAATGATATACAAGTAAACATTGCAGGAGAAATTGATGTGTATTCAGCTCCGGTTCTCAGAGAAAAACTCGTTCCTCTGGCAGAACAAGGCGCTGACTTAAGGATTTGCCTGAAGGATGTCAGCTACATGGACAGTACCGGGCTTGGCGTCTTTGTAGGTGTATTTAAAACAGTGAAAAAACAAGGCGGTTCGCTCAAGCTTGAAAATCTGTCTGACCGCCTGATCCGTCTGTTTGAAATTACAGGTCTAAAGGACATCATTGATATTTCTGCAAAGTCAGAAGGTGGAGTGCAATGAAGAACAAAGCTGATTACATCGAAATGAAAGTGCCGGCCCAGCCTGAATACGTAGGGATTATACGGCTGACTCTGTCAGGCGTCGCTAGCAGAATGGGCTATACGTACGATGAGATTGAAGATTTGAAAATCGCAGTGAGTGAAGCGTGTACAAATGCGGTTCAGCACGCATATAAAGAAGACAAAAACGGGGAAGTGTCAATCCGATTCGGTGTGTTCGAGGATCGTTTAGAGGTCATTGTGGCGGATGAAGGCGACAGCTTTGATTTTGATGAAAAGCAGCAGGATCTTGGGCCGTACACACCTTCACACACAGTCGATCAATTATCAGAAGGAGGGCTCGGTCTATATTTAATGGAAACGCTCATGGATGAAGTCAGAGTGCAAAACAACTCCGGCGTCACCGTAGCGATGACAAAGTATTTAAATGGGGAGCGAGTTGATCATGACACAACCATCAAAAACTACGAAACTAACTAAGGATGAAGTCGATCGGCTCATAAGCGATTACCAAACAAAACAAGATGAACAGGCGCAAGAAACGCTTGTGCAGGTGTATACAAATCTGGTTGATATGCTTGCGAAGAAATACTCAAAGGGCAAAAGCTTCCACGAAGATCTCCGCCAGGTCGGCATGATCGGGCTTCTCGGCGCAATAAAACGCTACGATCCAGTGGTGGGCAAATCGTTTGAAGCTTTTGCGATCCCGACAATTATCGGGGAGATTAAACGTTTCCTTAGAGATAAGACGTGGAGCGTTCATGTTCCGAGACGAATCAAAGAACTGGGGCCGAGAATCAAAATGGCGGTCGATCAGCTGACGACAGAAACACAAAGGTCGCCGAAAGTGGAAGAGATTGCTGAATTCCTCGATGTATCAGAGGAAGAGGTTCTTGAAACCATGGAGATGGGCAAAAGCTATCAAGCCTTATCTGTCGATCACAGCATTGAAGCAGATGCGGACGGAAGCACTGTTACCATTCTCGATATCGTCGGATCACAGGAGGATGGATATGAACGGGTGAACCAGAAAATGATGCTGCAAAGCGTGCTTCATGTCCTTTCAGACCGTGAAAAACAAATCATAGACCTAACGTACATTCAAAACAAAAGCCAAAAAGAAACTGGGGACATTCTCGGTATATCTCAAATGCACGTCTCGCGTCTGCAGCGCAAAGCTGTGAAGAAGCTCAGAGAGGCCTTGATTGAAGATCCCTCCATGGAGTTAATGTAATGATCCAGGTTGAAGAAAACCAGCATATTCAAACCCTTGTATACCAACTGAATAAAGAAGGAAAATCCATTTGCGGTGACAGCTTTTTTATGAAAGCTGATGATAAAGAATTAATTTGTGCGGTAGCTGACGGACTTGGAAGCGGATCGCTTGCCAACGAATCTTCTTCAGCAATCAAAGACTTAGTGGAAAACTATGCGAACGAAGACGTACAAAGCATTATCGAACGCTGTAATCAGGCGATGAGAAACAAAAGAGGGGCGACAGCTTCTATCTTAAAAATCAACTTTGAACAAAGGCAGTTTACGTACTGCTCCGTCGGAAATGTACGTTTTATCCTGCATTCCCCGTCTGGTGAAAGCTTTTATCCTCTGCCGATTTCAGGCTATTTATCAGGCAAGCCGCAAAAATACAAAACGCACACCGCTACCTATGAAAAGGGTTCTAAGTTCATTATACATACAGATGGACTCAACGTACCCGATATCCGCTCCCACTTAAAAAAAGGCCAATCGGTAGAAGAGATATCTAATTCACTGAAAATGTACACGACATCAAGAAAAGACGATCTGACATATATTCTTGGGCAGCTGTCCTAGAAGAGCAGAAAAAAGAAGCTGGGAAAGCCGGCTTCTTTTTTTGTGATTGTCTATTAAAAAGGGACTTGCGGAACTTTCTGAGCGGCGGTTTACAGAAACCTTGAAAAATGAATAAAAATACGGGCAGCGGCAGCTGTCTTTTTTTATGTGTTTTTTTCTGTTTTTGATACACTAGAGAAAGAACGACAAAATTGGAGGCTATGGTTACATGGAAACGTCAGCCCTTTTGAAACAGCAAATTGCGAAAGAAATAGGTTTATCACAAAAACATGTTGAAAGCGTCATCCGCCTGCTTGAGGACGGCAACACAGTTCCGTTCATCGCCAGATATCGAAAAGAGCAGACGGGTTCAATGGACGAGGTTCAGATTCAGACCATTTCTGAACGATGGCAATACATACAAAACCTGAATCAGCGAAAAGAAGAAGTGATCAGACTAATTGCTGAGCAGGATAAACTAACAGATGAATTAAAACGCAAAATTGACCAATCCGTAAAACTTCAGGAAGTAGAAGACCTCTACCGTCCGTATAAACAAAAGCGCAAAACGAAAGCGACAGTCGCCAAAAGCAAAGGCCTTGAGCCGCTTGCTGACTATATCATGACTCTTCCGCAAGATGACCGCCTTGCAGAAACAGCAGACCAATATATCAGTGAAGAAAAAGAAGTGTTCACCAGAGAAGAAGCCATTGAAGGCGCCAAGCACATTATTGCGGAACAAATCTCAGACGAACCGAATTTCAGAAAATGGATTCGCCAGGAAACCTTTAAAAAAGGAACGATCAAGTCAGCTGCCGGAAAATCAGCAGACACAGATGAAAAAAACGTGTACGAAATGTACTACGAGTATGAAGAGCCAATCGCAAAGGTCGTTCCGCACAGAGTGCTTGCCATGAACCGCGGCGAAAAAGAAGACATTTTAAAGGTGTCTATCGAACCGCCAGCAGATCACATTAAGGCTTACTTAGAAAAGCAAATCATCAAAAACCGTTCAACGTCTGTAAAAGGAATTTTGCAGGAAACGATTGAAGACAGCTACAAAAGACTGATTCAGCCTGCCATTGAACGTGAAATCAGAAAAGAGCTGTCTGAAAAAGCGGATGAACAGGCGATTCATATTTTCTCTGAGAACCTCAGAAAGCTTCTCCTTCAGCCGCCGATGAAAGGCAAGACGGTTCTCGGTGTAGATCCGGCTTTCCGAACAGGCTGTAAGCTGGCAGTGTCAGATGAAACCGGGAAAGTCTTAAAAATTGATGTGATTTACCCGCATGCGCCTGTCAAAAAAACGAAAGAAGCTCATGAGAAAGTGAAAGCGATTCTTGAAGAGTATCAAGTGGAAATGGTGGCGATTGGAAACGGCACGGCCTCCAGGGAGACAGAGCAATTCATTGTGGACGTGCTGAAGGACACGCCGCGTGATATTTATTATGTGATTGTCAATGAAGCGGGGGCAAGCGTCTATTCGGCTTCTGAGCTTGCCAGAGAAGAATTTCCTGAGCTTCAGGTCGAGGAACGCAGTGCAGTATCAATCGCACGGAGACTTCAAGATCCGCTTGCGGAACTCGTCAAAATTGACCCGAAATCTGTAGGAGTGGGGCAGTATCAGCATGACGTCAGCCAAAAACGCTTAAATGAATCCCTGCGCTTTGTCGTCGAGACAGTCGTAAACCAGGTAGGAGTAAATGTCAACACAGCTTCCGCCGCGCTGCTTCAATATGTAGCGGGATTATCGAAATCCGTAGCGGGCAACATCGTTAAAAAGCGGGAAGAGCTCGGAAAGTTTTCGAATCGAAAAGAACTGAAGGATATTCCAAGGCTCGGCGCGAAAACCTATGAACAATGTATCGGCTTTTTAAGAGTGCAGGAAGGGACAGAGCCTCTGGACAGAACAGGAATCCACCCGGAAAGCTATAAAGAAACAAAAACGCTTTTGAAAAAGCTCGGTCTTTCAACAGAGCAGATCGGTACGGCGGAATTGAAGGATAAAATCAACAAACTTGAGCTTTCTGAAACAGCAAAGGAACTGGGAATCGGTGAAATTACGCTGAAAGACATTTGTGAACAGCTGACAAGACCTGAACGTGATCCGCGTGATGAGGTTCCTAAGCCTCTGCTGAAAACAGACGTCCTTCAACTGGAGGATCTGAAAGAAGGAATGGAGCTGCAGGGCACCGTGCGCAATGTAGTGGACTTCGGAGCGTTTGTTGATATCGGAGTCAAACAGGACGGGCTTGTGCACATTTCAAAACTCAGCAATCAATTCGTCAAGCATCCGCTTGATGTTGTATCAGTCGGTGACATCGTGACGGTTTGGGTTGACGGTGTCGATGTACAAAAAGGCAGAGTGTCACTGTCTATGGTAAAATAAAAGCACTGCTTACGAGCAGTGTTTTTTCCTATAGAAATACCAGCATTGATTCAGCAGTTTAATTTGGTAATTATCTTTTTCAAGGAATGCTTTTTGCATCTGCTTTTTCAGCCAATTTGGCATAGGCTCATTCCTCCTCAGCTTTTATCATAAGAGGGCGGTGATTACCCTATTGTATGCGAACAGTGAATTGTCCCGTTCAATGTTTTTTTAGTGAGGTGCACCATGGATAACAAAGAGCTGCAAAAGCTTACAGAGGATATTTCGAACACATACTTCAAAAAGCCGTTTCGCCATCAGGCTGTTTTCAACGACAGGCTCAAAACGACCGGCGGAAGATACCTGTTAACCTCCCATAACATCGAATTGAACAGAAAATATTTGATTGAACACGGCAGGGAGGAACTGATCGGCATCATTAAGCACGAGCTCTGCCATTATCATCTTCACCTTGAAGGAAAAGGATACATGCACAGGGACAAAGATTTCAGAGCGCTTCTCCAGCAAGTCAATGCGCCCCGCTTCTGTACGCCACTAAAGAAAAAAACAGAAAGCAACAAAACATATAGGTATATATGTACGGCATGCGGCCAACAGTATATAAAGAGACGCGCCATGAATCCTGACAGATACAGATGCGGAAAATGCCGCGGGAAAATAAAAAGAATTTTTTCGTAAAAAAGGTTGACGAAACTGGCAAGCCTATGTTACATTATAAAAGTCGTCACGAGAGATGAATAAAAAACATTTACCTCTTGACTCTTAATGACAAGCCTGATATAATGAATCTTGTCTCATTATTCCACAGTAGCTCAGTGGTAGAGCTATCGGCTGTTAACCGATCGGTCGCAGGTTCGAATCCTGCCTGTGGAGCCATATTTGGAGAAGTACTCAAGTGGCTGAAGAGGCGCCCCTGCTAAGGGTGTAGGTCGCGTAAGCGGCGCGAGGGTTCAAATCCCTCCTTCTCCGCCATAAGATTACGATATAAGTTCTCAACCATCGGCCCGTTGGTCAAGCGGTTAAGACACCGCCCTTTCACGGCGGTAACACGGGTTCGAATCCCGTACGGGTCATTCCATTTTCGTTGGGCTATAGCCAAGCGGTAAGGCAACGGACTTTGACTCCGTCATGCGTTGGTTCGAATCCAGCTAGCCCAGCCATTTTTATTTTATGAAATTAAATAGTAAGAGCCATTAGCTCAGTTGGTAGAGCATCTGACTTTTAATCAGAGGGTCGAAGGTTCGAGTCCTTCATGGCTCACCATTTGTCTTTTTGCGGGTGTGGCGGAATTGGCAGACGCGCTAGACTTAGGATCTAGTGTCTTACGACGTGGGGGTTCGAGTCCCTTCACCCGCACTTTATTTACAAAGTGCACGCGAATTGGTTTTACTAGGTTAAGAGCCTACTAAACCAGCACAAACAATTTAATGATCACGCGGTCGTGGCGGAATGGCAGACGCGCTAGGTTGAGGGCCTAGTGGGTGAATAACCCGTGGAGGTTCAAGTCCTCTCGGCCGCATACCAATAATACCAAGGGTTTTGACGCCCTTGGTATTTTTTTGTGCTTGTTTTTAAATTGTCTACTGCCCACAAACTGCCCACTTCCCTAAAGTAAGTTATAGTCTTGAATTTAATTGGGTTCTAACTGCATTTCAAATTTAATCTATTCCGCCAACACATGAGACAACTGGGTTGCAGGAGTTCTATTTCCGCTGTCATGTATTGTGTTTTTATTAAAAGTCATGATAAATCAATCTGAACCGCAGTATGGATTTGAAAGCCCTCACCCTGCAAAAGTAGAGAATCAGCCTATTGCCAATACGAACGTAAAATCAGACCATCTGAACCCGCAAAAGTTCATTCAGATGGTATTCGTGTTGAGGAAAAACAGGCTGTTGCTCCTGCTGGTAAAAAGTAAGGCTGTACCAAGAGAAAAACAGCCTTCATCACAAACCATTAAACGGACTGAACAAAGCGTTAATACATTTGAGCAAGTGTCTTTAAATGATATTGGAAGGCGCACCTCGTCAAAAGTTGAAGATCGACTGAGAAAGGATGAAAGAACAAGATGATAAGTAAAAAGGTAGTTTTTCCTTTGATGTTCTCGGCTCCTTTTATCTTCTTTTTTGTTTTATGTATCGCAGTGATTATGACGATTTCAAGAGAAAATCAAGTGGGAGACGATTTCATAGGCGGCGGAGATGGCGAATATGAAACGGTTGGCATTGCACCTGAAGTCGAACGATTTAGGGCTGTATTTGAAAAGTACGCCCGTCAGGAAGGTGTTTTTGATCAAGTGAATATTATCATGGCGCTCACCATGCAGGAAAGTGGTGGGCGTTCTTTAGATATCATGCAAAGTTCCGAAAGTATCGGCTTACCTCCCAACTCCATAACTGACCCAGAACGTTCGATTGAAGTTGGTATTAAGCATTTTAAGAAGGTTTTTAAACAGGCTGGCGGTGATGTTCGTTTAACCTTACAGGCATACAACTTTGGTTCTGGATTTATAGACTATGTCAAAAAGTGATTACTTTGAAAAACTAGGTGATAAATATGAAGAAATGGGTAGCATGCCTGGAAACGGAGAGAATGATAGACTAGGTTTATCAAAGAAAACAATAGACTATGAAGAAACAGTAAAGAAACTAAAGTTAATTGAAAAGCAAACTATATGAAATAGTTTGCTTTTCTTTTAGTTATGAATTTACTTCTTTTTCTTTCTCTTTAATAACTAATAACACACCGCTAAGAATTAAAAATGAGCCTATCCAAAATGTCCCGCCTATTTGTTCTCCCAGCAGAAGCCATCCAAGTAAGGTCCCTACTAGAGGTTGAAAAAAGAAAAAGAGCCCTCCACTTGAAGCATTTAATAATTGTAGTCCACGGTTCCACAATAAAAAGGCACAAGCTGTTGAAACAATTCCTAAATACAAAAGACCACCTAGAATTTTAGCGTCAAATAATTGTGACGTAAAAATCGTGCTAGGTTTTGTAAAAGGAGTTAGTGCCACAATGGCAACAAAAGTCGAATACGTTGTAACAAGTATTGATGAATAGTTACTCGGAACGCGTTTGATTAGGACGGACATAAGTGCCCATGTAAGTGCTGCAACAAGAAGAGAAATACCGCCAATTTGATTAGAGGTATCAATATGGCCGTTTCCAACAATAAATAATACGCCTGTGGTGGCTAAAAAAATTGAAGTTCCTTTTTTTATATTCAATGGTTCTTTGAGTAATAGACGAGCAAAAATAACCATAAACGCTGGTGTGGAAGACGTAATAATTGCTCCCATTTGTGCTGAAGACAACATCGTTCCATATTCTTGCGTGACAATTGAAATTGTGTTGCCAACTAATCCAATGACGACAATTAATAAAAGGTGGTGTTTATTAATTTTCCAAGATTGTCTCTTTATTAAACCAACGATAAGAAGTGTAAGGATGGCGATTACATACCTAATCCAAACCAATTCAATAGGTGGAATTACTGCGACAACAACCTTAACCACAACATACATGCCACCCCAGATACTAGCGGCTAAAGCTAAATATATAGAACCTAATAGGGTATTTTTCATTTTTTTGTTCCCTCCGTATTTAAAATTAGGTCAATGATTGCCCTAACGGAGAGAAGTAGTCACTTTACTCCATTAAGGGCGGAGAAGTGCTACTGGAACATCATTTTCAAATAGTGGAGCTAAAAACATACATTTTCACCTCAATTTCATTATTGTCTCTCATTATACAATGTTTGTTTTTAAACCGTAAACACCCCTATGTATATTTAATTGGGTTTTAGCGTTAAGTCGCAAAAGTATTGGTATAACCGCAAAAAAACCGCAAAGGAGTAGATATAATGTACCTTTTTACAATTCATCTTTGTAAAATAAAGGATGTACTGACATAATACAATTAATGTAAATATTCGCGCAATTTATGTAAGGATGGGGGAATTTTCTTGCGGAGTGTTTTCTTAGATAAAGATAAAATTCCGTACGACCTAGTTACAAAAAAGTTAAATGAATGGTATACATCAATAAAAAATGATCAAGCTGAAAAAGCAGAGATTATAAAAACAGAAGTAGAGAAAGAATTACTAAACATGGAAGAAAACCAAGATGCATTGTTATATTATCAGCTATTGGAATTTAGGCACGAGATAATGTTGAGTTATATGGAATCAAAGGAAATAGATGATCTGAACAGTGCTTATGAGACTATAAAAGAGATTGAAGAGCTAGGGCAATTAACCGGAATGCTGGAATACTATTATTATTTTTTTAAAGGTATGTATGAATTTAGGCGTAAAGAATTGACTACGGCGATAAGCGCCTATCGAATAGCAGAATCAAAGTTGTCGGAAGTTGAGGACGAAATAGAAAAAGCAGAGTTTTTTTTCAAAGGGTCCTATGTGTATTATTATATGAAACAAACGTATTTCTCCATGAATTATGCAAATCGTGCACTCAAAATATTTAGAGAGTATGAAGAGTACGCCGTCCAATCTGTGCGTTGTCAATTTATTGTAGCAGGAAACCTGATCGATTCTTTAGAATATGAAAGAGCTTTGGAACAATTTTTGAATTCTTTAGAAATTGCCAAGGAAAGTAACATAGATCATTTATTTGCAATGTCACACATGAATATTGGAATTTGTTATGATGAATTGAAGGAATATAAAAAGGCTTCACAACATTTAATCTTGGCGTTAGAAATTTTTGAAAAATCAAAACATAGTTTCCTAACAAAGACTTTATTCACTTTAACCTATGTTGAAGCAAAACAACAAAATTATGATGTTGCTTTGATATACTTTAGGAAAGGGCGATTTATTGCCGATAAAAGTGATGATAAGGAGTACTCAGCGAAATTCAAAATATTAGAGGGGTTATTTTTTTCTGATGGTGATATTCAATTAATAAAGAATGCATTTTCATATCTTGGCTTCGAGAAAAATGTTTGCTGATGTTGAAAATTTTTCGATTGAAGTCGCTGATTATTTTCATGAACAAGGAAATTTAATGCTCTCTAATGAATATTATCGTATGAGTATTGAAGCAAGACGAAAAATTAAAAAAGGGGAGATTATTAATGAAAATCAGCCGGATTCTATTGGCAGCAGTGATTTTAAGTAGTGTATTTTCAATAACTTATTTGCAAAGTGATCATAGTACAGAAGTCAAAGTGGCTGCAGATAGGGTAGGGGCATAAGGGTACTAAAAAGGCTTAATCTTTATTAAAAGGTTAAGCTTTTTTGGGCTATAAATGTAATCAACCAAAGGAGTCAATCAATAGACATGGAACAGGTAAATAATTTGTCGCAATTTAAAGAGATGATACAAAAACATTCAACTGGAGAAACATATTATAGAGGTCAACTATCTCATTATACTGATATTAAATCAAGTATTTCGAGAGATAAGGGACATGAATTAAATGAAGATAAAATTTTCACCGAGTCAGTTTTGATAATGCCAAACGAATTCGAACACATTCATGAACCTATTGATTATTTGGCTAAAATGCAACATTATAATATTCCTACTCGTTTAATTGACATGACTGTAAATCCACTTATAGCTTTATTTTTTGCAGTAGAGAATGTTGATGATAAAAATGATGGTATCGTTTATATTTTTAATAAAAATGGTGAAATGAAAGATTGTAAACATGTACGTCTACTATCATTGTTAGCTAAAATTAATGATTATACCTTCTCTTTTATACAGAAAAAATATGAAGAACATTATGGCGAGATCATTACCATTCCTGAAATAACTCAATATTCAACAAAACCGGCGTTTATAAAATATAGTCAAAATGAAGATAAAACAAATATTCGAATCACAAATCAAAAAGGTACATTCGCTATTTGTTGTAACGAAATGTCTCCTAATGGTACGCTAGGTCAAAATATTATGCCTTTAGTAAGTGACATTACGGTTAAAATCCGAATCCCATATGAATATAAAAAAATAGTTAAACAAGAGTTAGATAATATAGGGATAAATAAAGCTTTTATATACCCTGAATTACCCTCAGTAGGGGATTATCTAAGAGAAAAATACAAATACAGAAACTATGCTAAGGAAAATATTTATACGATTGTTAATACTCAGGACTTATCCACGGGTGCTGCAAAACGTCTTTTACTGGTGGTAGTGTTGGAAAAGCCTGGGGACATAGAACAAATTAAAGTCTTTTGTAAAACGATAATAAATGGTTATCAAAAGTCACAAGATGTTGTCTGGATATACATAGCGAAAAGTGGTGAGGATTACAAAAATGCAAATTGGATAATGAGAGCTCAGTGGATTAGACCTACATTAAATGAGTTGTTTAAACCTCTTCCGATTGGTAACTCAAAAGATGGGGAATACTACTGGGATTATTCAGAGGATTATTCTGTTATATCGGATTTTTACAAAACAATGTCTTAAGGTGCCCAATTGGTGCCCAGAATTTCATGATAATGATAATTGATCAAAATCAGTGTAAATAAAATAACCGGGTGCTTTAAATAAAAGCTTTTATAAATGTATGTTTTTTTACTGGTTGAGGGACTCGATTTAGATGAAGATATCAAATCATATTGTTGGTATCTTTTTTGTTTTTGCTTTAGTGTTATTAAATCTCCTTTAGGAGTTCATGACTTTGCCATCAATGACGAGTAGGATAACCGAGGCTGGTCAGTATAGATATTGGAATCAATAGCGCTCATATTATAAAAGAAATTTGTAATGAAAAAAGACAACGATATGTTGTCCTTTTTTTGTCTTAGAAAGCCTCATTATTCTTCTTTAAGTTAAGCCCAAGAATTGTTAGTAAAGAGAGAAATAAAACAAATAAAGGTAATATGAAGTATGTAACATAAGGGGTATCAACGAAATCACCAATTATTAAAAATATTCCTAGAATTGAATAATAAGAAATAGCAATTTTTGAATTATTTTTAAATCCAGCCTTAGAAACTAACCACATGTATTTATCTTTATTAGTCTTAACAAGTAAAGCACACATAATACTCATAAAACCTAAGAGAGATAAACCCAACTTTTGCACCGCCTATTATTATTTTTAATAATACTATCATAATATTCCAAAAAAATCTCTCTGAAAGCTATCAAATTTGTTTGTGATTGTAAACAAGTTGGATCTCTGAATGTATTTTTTGGTTACTTTAGCAGACCTGCCACCAATGGCATTTTCTTTAGATTAGCCAAGGCTAACTATGCCCAATAGATAGAACAGGCTTGTTTTCGCACTTCGCTTTTTCACATGCTTCTTCCTTCCAAGGGAACCAGTTCACAGGATTATGAGCATGTTGAAGTAAATAAGGAGACTTCTCAACGATTAATCTATGGGATTTACTTTTATTTGTCATGGGATATCTTCTTTCAATTTTAACTATTGCTTGTTATTTATACTTTACCATAATGGAGTTTAGTTTATTCCTTATTAAATTATCTAGATTAGACTTTATCTACTCGTCTAATGAACACTAGACATTTGAATATTATTGAGGACTTGTGGTCACTTATATTAAATACGGATTAAGAATCTTCGTAATATAAGCTGTTTCGAAGATTCTTAGGAGTGAAGGATGAGATCTAAAATTCAGTTTATATTATCAATGATTACTTTAAAAATTTGGCCTATTTTCACTTGTTTTTTGGGATGAAATTGCAGCATGAAAGATATTACATAATGTTGTAATTCCATGTGTTAATAGTTCCTCATTTATATATGAGTAACTAATACGCAAATGATTATTTTCTTGCCCTACTGGATAACATGCTGATCCTGGTAAAAATGTTATCTGTTGTTTTTTTGCTTCTGATAAAAGAAGATGACTATTAATCCAAGAAGGCAAACTGATCCATAAATTTAATCCTCCTTCTGGTATCGTCCAAGATACACCCTCAGGAGAAAGACTTGTAAGTAAATCAAGAGCTAAATCTCTTCGGATTTTTAGAGCCGTCCTCAACTTCTTTGAGTGATCTATCATTCTTTTAGAGTTAATCAAGGGAAGAATAGCCTTTTGTGTAAGTAAAGGACTTCCTAAATCAGCATTTGCTTTTGCAGCTAATAAACGATTGAAAATAGAGCCAGAAGCTGTTAATATTCCTATTCTACAACTCGGAGCAATCGTTTTGCTCAATCCTCTTAAATAAATTACATTACCAAACTGATCCATGCTTTTAAGGGTGACAGGTGGTTTCTTTTCAAAATAAATCTCACTGCATGGATCGTCCTCCACAATAATACTATGAATACTCCCGGCTATATCAAGTAACTGCTTACGTCGTTTTAGAGACATAACAACACCTGTTGGATTATGAAATGTAGGAATCGTAAAGATAACTTTGGGTTTATGTTTTTCACATACGTTTTGGAGTATATCTATTCGCATTCCATCTTTATCAACAGGCACCGTAAGTATGGTAGCACCTCTTCCCCGAAAAATATCAATTGCCCCCGGGTATGTCGGTGCTTCCATTACTACCACATCCCCAGGTCCAACAAATGTACGAGCAACAAGATCTATACTTTGTTGAAGACCACTTGTAACTAAGATATTTTCTGGTGTAGAAGTAACCCCTGACCTTTTTAAATAGGCAGACATTTCACTCCTTAGTTGATTATCACCTTGAATATTCCCGTACATAGACAATAACTCTGGATTCTCAGAAAGAACCTGTTGTACCTCATGCTCAAAATATCTGTTTGGAAGTAGTTTAGGATCTATCATGGACGATGAAAGATGAACTTTTTGAGGAGCAATATGATAACGAGCAAACTGGGATCTTGGTAGATAATCTTGAAGTGATAATTGCCAATCGTATGAAGGTATTGCTTCTACTTTCTTTTTCTCGCTTATTTTTGCTTTTACAAAAGTACCTTTTCCTTGGATAGAAGTAGCAAATCCATCTTGTTCTAATTGTTTGTACGCCTTGACAGCTGTAACCAAACTTACTTCCAGTTGTTTGGAAAGACTACGTACAGAAGGTAATTTCGATCCCTCTTCCAAAAGTCCTGAACGGATTCGGTCAACAATAGATTGATATATTTGTTTAGATAGTGATTCCCCTCTATTTCTTTGAATATCAATTCGCACCAGAAATCCTCCTAAGTGTTATACATTTGGTTAGTGTTATAGACTTATTTCATATAGCAGATTTTAATATATTTATTTTAACCCTTGAATGAAAATTATTCATACATAAGAATAAAATGCTATTAAGCAAGTCTCCATACAGTAGTTCCACAGATGAAAACACAAAGGGTAAGTGTTATAGAAATGTGTTGAGTGTTATACAAATGTTAAAGTAATATGGCATTTGTAGTTGAACATAGCATTACAATTGGAAAATGGAGGAGTAACTTGTGAATCAAAAACCCTTATTACTAACTTACGGTTTAGTGTTTTTTGTTACTGCTATTTGGGGACTTAATCTTGTTATAATTAAAGTATTGGTGGAAGATTTACCCCCTCAAACAATGACAGCTTTTCGAATTATGATGGCTGGGATTACAGCATTAATCATAATCGTTCTGGGGAAATCATTTCGTCGTTTATCGAAAAAGGAATGGATCTATACATTACTTGGAATGTTATTTGGTGTCATCTTACACCATTTGCTAATAGCAGTAGGCTTAACAATGATTGATGCTTCGAATGCTTCTTTAATTCTTGCATTAGTTCCACTGACAACTGCAATACTTGCTGTTCTCTTTTTAGGTGAACAATTAACAAAGTTACGAGTGCTTGGTTTTATTCTAGCATTAACCGGCGTCTTCTTTATTCAGGGTGGGTCATTTAGTAACATGCAATTATCTCAGGGAGAATTAATTATAATTATTGCTATGTTTGTCCAAGCCATTAGTTTTATTTTCGTAAAAAAGGCAACAGAAACACTTGATTCAAAACAGGTAACAACAATAATGTACCTAGCTGGCTCAATTGGATTGTTGATTATTAGTTTTATAACCGAACCTGGCGGGGTCAATGAAATGACTTCTGCATCTTTATTTACTTACTTTTTATTTATCGTATCTGGGTTAGTGGCAACTGGAATTGGATATATTGTTTTTAATGCAGCTATCCAGCGGATAGGTGCAGGTCAAACAGCTATATTTAACAACTTTGTTCCATTTTTTGGTCTGGTATTTTCCGTTATTTTTTTAAATGAAACAATTACAACTTCACAATTAATCGGATTTGTATTTATTGTAGCTGGTGTTCTATTTGGTACAGGTTATATTGGAAAACTGTGGGGTGAAAAACATAGACGGATTAACAATACTAAAAAGAGTGTGGGATAAACTTTCTCTCGCCAGCTTTTTTAAATTGGATGGAAACTTTTGAATGTTGAAAGTGATATAGTGGTTATTGGCATTAGTGGCATGTGTATAATATTTAGTTGTTTATAGTCTAAAAATATTGCCCATTTTGTGCCCAGAATTCGTGAAAAATGATGAAAATAGGTATAAATAAAATAAACAGATGCTTTGAATAAAAGCTTTTGTAAACCATGATATGTTTTTACTAGGTTGAGGGCCTAGTGGGTGAATAACCCGTGGAGGTTCAAGTCCTCTCGGCCGCATCCCAATAATACCAAGGGTTTAACCACCTTTGGTATTATTTTTTTGTGCGGAAAATACGGCTATGGGAGAAGACTTGCTCACCAAAACTCACCAGTTACTTAAAGTAATCATCCAAACGGTCGGCAGTTTCCTCCTGTTTATTAGGAAAAAGATGTCCGTAAGTATTCATTGTAAAAGAAACGGAACTATGTCCTAATCGTTCAAAAAAATAAAGGGTGACACATATTATATATAACTAATATGCATTACCCATTTCTTTCTTGTTCAACAATCGCACCCGATTGTTAAAGAACATAAGCTAATACAACTGACTCGACTTCTAAAGTTGCTCCATTCTTTATTCAAACAACTCATCCACAACATGTTTTAAAATCTCGTAAGACTGAATTTCCTTGCTCAGTTCGTAAATATTAGACAACACAATTAATTCATCTGCTTGATACATTTGTTGGAATTCAATTAGTTCGCGACGAATTGTTTCTGAATCACCCATGATTGTATACCCCAGTCGACTATGGAGAATTTCTAATTCAAACTGTGATAACGATTCTAGGAAGTTTTCAGTGGGTGGAATAAGCTTACTTAAATTATTTGTGTAAATATCAATATACACCTGCAAATGACTTGCAGAAATAAAAGATGCCTCTTCCATAGATTCTGCTGCAATCACATTAATACAAGCGATCACATAAGGCTCTTGTAAATAAGAAGACGGTTGGAAATTTTCTCGATAGATAGCGAGTGCTTCTTCCATCGCATGAGGTGAAAATTGAGCGCCAAATGCATAGGGCAAACCAAGCTTTGCAGCAATTTCCGCTGAATCCGTTGAGGATCCTAATACAAATACAGGCACATGCGTTCCAATACCCGGATAAGCGCGAACCTCTCCCTGCACACTCTTATCCCCAACAAAACGCAAAATATCATTTACTTCTCTTTCAAAGAAAAACACGCCATTATGGTTGGAACGACGAATCACATCGGCCGTTTTTTGATCCGTTCCAGGTGCGCGTCCTAATGCCAAATCTACACGATTTGGATATAATGTTTCAAGTGTTCCAAATTGCTCCGCTACGACTAATGGGGAATGATTTGGCAACATAATACCCCCTGAACCTACGCGAATGTCCTTTGTATTTGCTAATATATGTTGTACAATTGATACGGTTGCTGCACTTGCATAAGCGTCGTGATTATGGTGCTCTGCAAACCAAATCCGTTTATAGCCCATATGATCTACAGCTTTAGCTAATGACACTGCAGAATCAATCCCTTGTTTCATGGTTTCTCCTTGTCTTAATGGAGCAACTGATAAAACAGATATATCAAATTTTTTCATAATTTCACCTCTAAAAATAATGAACTTATACAACATCAATGGAAAAACATTTTAAATAAATGTCTCATATAAAATGATGTACATTCCTCTTTTGATTTGTATGCAAATAAATATATACTTTCTCAATCGATCAATACATAGGGAAAGTAAAGTGATTTCACCATTTCACTTTATTTTTAAAGTTTTAAGCAAACATAAAAAAATTGTACAGCGAACAAACTATGTAAAATACATCTTATTTTTTCAGAAAGGATACAAGAAAATGATTGATGAAACAGATAAAAAAATACTCGATGAGCTGTCTAAAAATAGTCGCCTTACAATGAAAAAATTAGGGGAAAAAGTACATCTCACTGCACCAGCAACCGCATCAAGAGTAGTAAAGTTATTAGACAATGGCATAATAAAAGGATGTAGTATTGAAGTGAATCAAGTGAAATTAGGCTTCTCTATACATGCTTTTCTTAATATTTATATCGAAAAAATCCATCATCAGCCTTATTTAGCTTTTATAGAAACACAAGGTAACTATGTCATAAACAATTATAAAGTTAGTGGAGATGGTTGCTATTTGCTTGAATGTAAATTTCCCTCAAACGAGGTATTAGATCAATTTTTAAATGACTTAAACAAACATGCAAACTATAAAGTGTCGATTGTTATTGGTAAATAGTTAACTTTATAAAACGGAGATGTGTGGTCATATAACACGATATATATCTGCTCTAAAAAAGCCCTAGTTTGGATATGAAATTTACCAAGCTAGGGCTTTTTTTATACATATGGAACTGCAGCTGCTGGCTATGTTAAATGTACTCTCTCCCAGATCTTCATTGTAATTTGGCTATTATGACATACTTTCTCTATCATTTTTTATCTGTATTTGAACGTTAATTCCTTTCGAAAATAAAGTCAAAGAGTTAAAACACTTTTTTTTATCTATGTATTTGAACACTGCTGATATTATACACTTAACTCTGTCGAAGTAAGACAAATAAAAAAGAAAGTGAGTTGTAAATATGAATATTACACAAATTCGAAATGCAACAATTGTTGTAAATTACGCAAATAAAAAATTTTTAATAGATCCTATGTTAGCAGAGAAAGGTACGTACGCGACTTTCCCTGAAACGATCAGACAAGATCTATATAATCCTTTGGTGAGTTTGCCAACATCAATTGATAACATTCTGGATGGCGTAGATGCAGTCATTGTTACTCATCTACACCTAGATCACTTTGATGATGTTGCAAAAAATGTATTGCCAAAAAACATCAAAATGTTTGTTCAAAATGAAGCAGATGCAAAAGAAGTAAAATCAAGTGGTTTCAAAAATGTAGAAGTACTACAACAAGACACTGTTTTTGAAGGGATCCAATTAGTAAAAACAAATGGTGAACATGGTAGAGGAGAAGAGTTATTAAACTTAATGGGTGATGTTTGTGGATTAGTATTCAAGCACCCAAGTGAAAAAGTTTTATATGTAGCTGGGGATACAGTTTGGTATGATGCTATCGAAGACGAAATTCATACACATCAACCAGAAATCATTGTGGTTAATGGTGGAGACAATCAAATATTAAAATTAGGTTCACTCATTATGGGAAAAGAAGACATCTATGAAGTTCACAAGGCTGCTCCTCATGCTAAGATTATATCTGTTCATATGGAAGCTGTTAACCATTGGACACTATCTAGGGAAGAATTAAAAGACTTTAGTAAAGAAAAAGGATTCTCAAGTAATATTTTAGTACCAGAAGATGGCGAGTCTTACACATTTTAATATGAACACCGACAAATAAATAGAAGAAGCTCATAATTATAAAAACTAATCATGAGCTTCTTCTAATAATGAATATATTAAATTTAAATATATCGAAAATCCTAAATATACGTAATAACAAAAATGGAATGTTCCAATGATGACAAAAAAACTTGAAAAGCAACAAAGATGTGTCGTTAGGAGGTAGAATTCATGGTAATGACAAAAAAAGATACAAATATATCAACACAGCAGCCTGTTTGGTTACAAAGTTATATTGATTCACCAGAAAAACAAAACCAACTTTATAAAAAAACATTAAAAATCTTGATTTTTTCACAAATCTTTGGGGGAGCAGGACTTGGTGCTGGGATAACAGTTGGGGCGCTTCTTGCACAAGATATGATAGGATCGGAAAATGTAGCAGGAATTCCAACTGCCCTCTTTACTTTTGGATCTGCCGTAGCTGCCTTACTTATAGGAGCATCCTCACAGCGTTTTGGCCGAAGAGCCGGACTTGCAGGTGGTTTCCTTATAGGTGGATTAGGTGCTATAGGTGTGATAATTGCGGCTTTAATCAACAGCGTTGCCCTATTATTTGTTTCCCTTCTTATTTATGGAGCAGGGATGGCTTCTAATCTTCAAGTTCGGTATGCTGGGACAGACCTTGCAAATGAGAAACAACGGGCAACTGCTGCAAGTATGGCGTTAGTTTCTACTACTTTAGGAGCTGTAGTAGGTCCTAACTTAGTTAATACAATGGGGGAATTTGCAGATTCAATTGGTGTTCCCAATTTAGCTGGTCCGTTTATCATGTCAGGAGCAGCTTTTATAATTGCTGGATTTATTCTCTTCATTTTTCTTCGTCCAGATCCGCTGTTTGTATCAACAGCTATTGCGAATGCTGAGAAAAAAGACGATAAAGTACAGATAGGAGGAAGTCTGAAAAATCCTGCTATAAACAAAAAAGGAATAATGGTAGGAGCTGTAATTATGATTTTAGCTCAACTAATCATGACAGCTATTATGACAATGACACCAGTTCACATGGGACATCACGGTCATGGTTTGAGCGAAGTGGGATTAGTTATAGGGCTCCATATTGCAGCGATGTATCTTCCTTCACCATTGACTGGTTTATTAGTAGATAAGTTTGGTCGGACTACTATGGCTATTGCTTCAGGTGCTACACTTCTTGCCGCTGGATTGGTGGCAGCTATTGCACCGGCAGACTCATTATCATTGCTAATCCTAGCACTAGTATTACTAGGGGTAGGTTGGAACTTTGGTTTACTAACGGGAACTGCCCTCATTATAGATTCAACGCATCCATCTCTACGTGCAAAAACACAAGGAACATTCGATGTCTTAGTAGCACTATCAGGAGCAGCGGGTGGAGCCTTGTCAGGAATGGTTGTTGCACATTCTAGTTATACAATACTATCAATTTCTGGAGCCGTTTTATCATTGTTACTTATTCCAGTAGTTATTTGGTATTTTAAAGGGAATCTGGAAAAAGCATAAGCTTATATAACTTGCTATACATTTAAAGAACCTAATTAGACACTTGTCAATTTATTGTAGCAGGAAACCCTGATCGATTCTTTATTTTCATGAACAAGGAAATTTAATGCTCTCTAATGAATATTATCGTATGAGCATTGAAGCAAGACGAAAAATGAAAAAAAGGGGAGATTATTAAAGAAAATCAGCCGGATTCTATTGGCAGAAGTGATTTTAAGTAGTGCATTTTCAATAACTTATTTGCAAAGTGATCATAGTACAGAAGTCAAAGTTGCTGCAGATAGGGTAGGCGCATGAGGGTACTAAAAAGGCTTAATCTTTTTTAAAAGGTTAAGCCTTTTTTGGGCTATAAATGTAATCGGTGCCCAATTAGTGCCCTGAATTCATGAAAAATGATAAAATAAGTGTAAATAAAGTTGCTATTGGAATCAATTCATTATCGTAAAAGCAATAATAACCAATCGGCGAAGAAAGGATAATCAGTCAAATGAAAACATTAGTTATCGTTATACACCCTAATTTGGAAACGTCTGTTGTCAACAAAACCTGGATGAATCGTTTAAAGCAAGAGAATGACATTACGGTTCATGACCTGTACGGTGAATACCCTAATTTTATCATTGATGTAGAAAAAGAGCAGCAGCTCCTGTTAGATCATGAGCGTATCGTTTTTCAGTTCCCAATGTATTGGTACAGCAGTCCCGCGTTACTCAAACAATGGGAAGATGATGTGTTAACACATGGCTGGGCTTATGGAACTGGAGGAACTAAATTGCATGGAAAAGAACTACTCTTAGCTATCTCCTTAGGCGCAAAGGAATCTGATTATCAAGCAGGCGGAGAATATAATATCACGATCAGCGAGCTTATCAGACCGTTTCAAGTTACTGCTAACTATATAGGAATGCGTTTTCTTCCTACGTTTACACAATATGGGACACTTCACCTTTCAAAAGAAGATGTTAAGAACAGTGCGGAGAAATTGGTTGACTATCTTAAAGCTGAGCATTGATCCGGTATTCGCGAGGGAAGCTGAAACAAATTATGTGTTGTAAAAATAAGGGTTTGTGATAGATTTTAATCAAACTTTATTTCAAAGTTACATCGAATACTGAGTGCAGGGGGGCATAGAGCCAAGGGCTTAAAATTAATTACAGCAGGGCAATGAGTACATATTGCTTGATGAAATGTAGAGTTCCGTTGGTCTCTAATAGGTGCCCAATTTGTGCCCAGAATTCATAAAAAATGATGAAAATAGGTGTAAATAAAATAAACAGATGCTTTGATTAAAAGCTTTTGTAACCCATGATAGGTTTTTACTAGGTTGAGGGACTCGATTTATACGAAGATGCCAAATCATATTGGTGTCTTTTTTACTTTAGATTAATTAAATCTCCTTTAAGAGTTCATGACTTGCCACCAATTTCAGGTCTTAACCACACTGAATGTTATGTTCTCTTAGAGCCTTCGCAAAATGAAAAGACAGACAATTAAATGATCTGCCTCAACAAGGTATTTTTTTTCAACTACATCTCAAGAATGGAATGAAATAACTTACTCAAAATCATTCCAATTATCTAAGTAACGATATAATGTTGTTTTACTGATGCCCGTTTCTTTGGTGATTTGCTGAATGGTGTATTGTTTGCTTTGATACATCTCCATAGCACGGCGGACATTATGGTCAGGTTTTCTCGGACGCCCTGTATTTTTCCCCTTTAATTTTGCCTCTTGAATTCCAATCTTTGTATTTTCACTAATAATATCAAATTGAAATTCGCTGACTCTTTCTAAAAAATCAAAGAAAATGGAGCCACCTTTTATGGAGGTGTCCACTTTATCTAAAACTGAAATAAAGTCGATTTGTTTTGTTTTAAAGAATTGAATGATATCAATTAGGTTTTTTGTAGAATCCGCAATGCTGTATAACTTGTAAACAATCACAGTATCTCCGAGATTTAAACTATTACATAATAACTCAAATTCTGGTCTGTTTTTTGCTGAATTTGTTTGTTCAATATATATCTTTGCGCAGTTGAATTCTTTAAGTGCGGCTAGCTGTTTTGTTACATCCTGATCTTGACTAAACGGACGTGCATATCCAAAAATCAAATCATCAACCCCTGATGAATTTTGTATATTTTATTATAACAAAATAAGATGGCTAGCGCAGAGTACACTGGTGGTTCCAAAAACGATCTATTTTGGTACAAAAAATCGTAGACATTTGAATTCTTGTTTGTTACATTTTAAATAGTTACAAACGGCCCTGACTTCTATGAGAGTTAGAAGTCAACAAAAAATAATCATAAAGAGGTGTACTGTATTTTATGTTAAAAAAATTAAATATGGAGTGGTTCTCAAATATAAAAGGGGACTTATTAGCTGGTATTGTCGTTGCTTTAGCATTAATACCTGAAGCCATTGGTTTTTCCATTATTGCAGGTGTTGATCCTATGGTAGGATTGTATGCTTCATTTTGTATTGCTGTAGTGATTTCTTTTGCGGGCGGCAGGCCTGCTATGATTTCTGCGGCTACAGGGGCTATGGCTTTGTTAATGGGAACGTTGGTAAAGGATCATGGATTACAGTATCTGTTTGCTGCTACGATCCTGACGGGTATCATCCAAATCATATTTGGGGTTCTGAAAGTGGCGCGATTAATGAAATTTGTACCTCGTTCGGTTATGGTAGGTTTTGTTAATGCGCTGGCCATTTTAATTTTCATGGCACAAGTTCCTCATTTTGTTGGAATATCTGGTATGACATATGTGTTTGTCGGCATAACATTAGTCATTATTTATTTGTTCCCGTTTATTACAAAGGCTGTTCCAAGTCCTTTAATAGCGATTGTATTTCTTACGGTTGTTTCTATTTGGGGTCACTTTAATGTTCAAACAGTTGGAGATTTAGGAACAATCAAACAGGCTTTGCCGAGCTTTTTGATTCCCGATGTTCCATTAAACTTTGAGACGCTGTCAATTATCTTCCCGACTTCTATTGCTCTAGCTGTTGTTGGTCTGCTTGAGTCACTGTTGACGTCTTCAATTGTAGATGACATGACAGACACAGAAAGTAATAAAAACAGAGAGAGTCGAGGGCAAGGCACTGCCAATATCGTTGCTGGATTTTTCGGCGGTATGGCTGGATGTGCGATGATTGGTCAATCTGTTATCAACGTAAAATCTGGAGGAAGAGGCAGTCTCTCAACCTTTACGGCTGGTGTGTTCCTCATGTTTTTAATACTCGTTTTAGGTGAATGGGTTGTTCAAGTTCCTATGCCTGCACTGGTTGGCGTTATGATTATGGTTTCAATTGGAACATTCGATTGGTCTTCGCTCCGAACGCTCAGAAAAGTCCCACTTACTGATACAGTTGTCATGATTGTTACTGTGATTACAGTTGTAGCAACAGATAACTTATCCATTGGTGTAATAGTAGGAGTCATATTAAGTGCCATATTCTTTGCTTCTAAAATTTCAAGAGTAAGGGTTGATATCTCTTCTGTTTCAGATAAAGAAGTTGTTTATGACATTAAGGGTCAAGTGTTCTTTGCTTCTGTTCAAGATTTTGTGAATTCATTTTCATATGAAGATGTAAAAGAGCGTATCGTGATGAACTTTTCCGAGGCACATATTTGGGATGATTCAGGTGTAGCCGCAGTGGATAAAGTTGTCTTGAAGTTCAAAGAACATCATGCAGATGTTAAATTGGTTGGCTTAAACGAGTCAAGCCACAATTTGATTGAAAAGCTTGCTACTTACAAAAATCCGAACGCACAGCCGTCAGGTCACTAAGGGGAAGGTGAAGGGGTATGTATAAAAATATCTTGTTGGCAGCTGATGGATCAGAACATTCTATTCGATCAGCAGAACATGCAATCCGTATAGCAAAACTGGTACCTGATTCAAGAGTGGAAATCATTTATGTTAAGGACTTTTCAAAAGCAAAAAGTGAAGTGCTCCATACTTCAAGTACTGAAGAATTGGAAATGGAAAGACGTAAGAAGTTAGACCCGGTTATAAAAAAATTTGATCAAGCTGGTGTACAACATGATTTAATCATGAAACATGGAGAACCAGGACCCACAATTGTCTCTTATGCAAATGAAAATCACTTTGATATGCTCATAGTAGGAAGCAGGGGATTGAATTCATTACAGGAGATGGTGTTGGGCAGTGTAAGCCATAAAGTTGCTAAACGTGTGAACTGTCCTGTGCTGATCGTAAAGTAATTGTTGAACAAGTCGATTAAGAATAAATCGGCTTGTTTTTTTGTGTGGTTATTTTAGTAGACATGTCACCAATGATATGTCATGTAACTTTCTGATGATGAAAAAAACTACTCCATTTTTACTCCACAATATGAATAAATCATTGTAAAACAACATAATCAAAATAAATAAACACTGATATATAAAGGTTTTATAATAGAGAACACAGATTCACTTTATTGAGGGCCTAGTGGGTGAATAACCCGCGGAGGTTCAAGTCCTCTCGGCCGCATCCCAATAATACCAAGGGTTTAAACACCTTTGGTATTTTTTTATACAGAAATTACAGCTATGAGAGAAGACTTGCTCACCAAAACTTATCACAGACTTATTCTCAATGAATTATGCCGATCGATCACTAAAAATATTTAAAATTATGATGAATATGCTGTCCAGTCGTTGCGATGTCAATTTATTGTAGCAGGCAATTTGATTGATTCTTTGGAGTTTGAAATGGCTTTACAGCGATTTTTAAAAGCTTTAGGTATTGCAGAGGATATAAAGGTTGATCATTTGGTTGGTATGTCTCACATGAATATTGGAATTTGTTATGAGGAATTAAAAAATTAAGATAATGCTGCTATTCATTTAGATTTATCGATTAAAATTTTTGAAAAACGTGAACACAGCTTTTTAACGAAAGCTTTATTTGCTATGGCTCATGTTGAGGCGAAAAGAAATAATTTTAATGTTGCTCAGAAATATTATTTGCAGGGTAAATAGATAGCTAAAAAGAATAGGGATAAGGAATACACAGCAAAATATAAAATTTTGGAAGGACTTTATTTTTCGAATGGTGAATAACATTGCGGACAGAAAAATGTTTGCTGACGTTGAAAATTTTGCTACCGAAATCGGGCACTATTTTCATCATCGGGGAAATTTAAAGCTATCAAATGAGTATTATCGTATTAGTATTGAGGCGAGACGAAAAATAAAGATCAGCCGAATTCTATTGACAGTAATGGTATTAAATAGCATCTTAACATCTACTCATTTTGTAGATACCGACAGTGCTTCTAATGGTGGTTTCAGAATTGCCGCAGCTCGAGTTGGTGCATAAAGAGGAAGAGCGTCAAAACTTTTCCTCTTTTATTTGGATGGAATACCGAAATTTCCTTTTGAAAAAATTTATTTTTTAGCAAATCCCTGTTTATTTAAATACTCAAGCATGAAGGGGAGTTTGCTTCTTTCGAGATGGTCCTCAATATGATCTTTCCATCCCTTTACTTTTTTCACTGTGAAAGGCGCTTTAATAGGACGATTCTGGTAATAATCACGCATCTGGCTATCATAGGTTGCTAATTTTTCCTTATCTAGCGATTGATAGTGATTATCAAACATGACCATTGATTGAGGCAAACGTGGTTTTAGTCCAGGTTTCTCTTCAGCAGGATGACCTATGCATAGCCCCACTAAAGGAATCACATGTTTTGATAAATGTAATACCTCAGTTAGTTCGGTAATATTAAGTCTTATTCCACCGATATATACACCACCGAGTCCCATTGATTCGGCTGCAGTCAAAGCATTTTGAGCCATTAGCCCAGCATCAAATGTACCTATTAAAAGGTATTCAATATACTCAAGGTCTACATTGGGAGCAATTTGATGATTTCGGTTAAAATCTGCACAAAAAATCCAAAACTCTGCTGCCTCTTCAATATAAGGCTGATTCCCAGAAAGCTCCATCACTTTTTTTCGAAGATCTAGATCTGTAATTCTAATGATAGAAACAGCCTGAAGAAGGCTGAAAGATGAAGTTTGATTAGCTGCCTTAAAAATTGCTTCTCGTTGTTCCTTTGTGAGTGGTTGATCTGTAAAAGACCGAATGGAAGTATGATTACAAAGTAATTCAATTGTATTATTCATATTGACATTCTTCCTTTCTTAAATATTAGATTCAAGCTGATTAAGTTTGATTAGGTTATTTGTAAAAAATAATGTAACTTGTATACAATATGATAAAATCATCACTCTAATTTATGAAGAGGGCAATTTAAATTGCCGTAGTACATTTTTTTGTACTTATTAATAGGAAAGAGTTCTAAATTATGTAAAGGTTTTTTAAAAGAAAATAACATAAAAGAAAAACACAAAGTATGTGAGGGAGCATCGGGAAAATGCAGATTTATAACATTGAGAAATCTCCAATAAAAAAGCTGATTCCTCTGTATTAAAATAGAGAAATTGGGCTTTTTCATTACTCTCTTAATGTTCTAAGTTCGAACGCTTTTCTTCCAGCTTCTGAAGGGATTGTTCTTAAATGTCTGACACTGGATTTGAATTCAATAAATTCCTCACTTTTCACATTTAGTATTGCTTGTTTTGTAGCCTCACTTGCTGGGTTCGTAACAAAAACGAAAGATAAAATAGAAATAAAATTAAAAAATAAACAAGTTATAAGTTGACGTTGTCTCCTGCTTAGGATTTAGTGCTGTAATCATAGAAGGTCTCTTAATAAAAAAGGAATTATCCCTATGGCTATAGGTATAATTCCTTTTTCGAATAAATAGGTTATTTACTTTCTACTTATTATTTCACTCAGGTTTCTCCCCGAATTTTTTGCCGAAGTTCTCCATCAAATCAATTATTGGGATAAATTCACGCCCTTTAGTTGTTAATGAATATTCAACACGTGGAGGTACCTCAGGAAAAACCTCTCGCTTAATTAATCCATCTGTTTCTAGTTCTCTCAACTGTTTTGTTAGAGAACCTTGTGAAATGTCCCATAAAAAAGCTTTAATTTCGCTATAACGACGTTCTTTTGTTTTTAAAAACCAAAGAATAATATACTTCCAGCGTCCTGAAAGCATATTTTGGGCATAGGCAATACCATATACTTCTCTTTGTTCCTTTATATACTCTTTGTCAAATCCATCCTTACATATTCTAGACATCTTTTCACCTGCTTTCTACTGTTAAGTACAAAAAAATGTACTACGGCAATTTTTATTGCCTACTTTAAAAAGATGAGAAATGGTTTTATTCTAGTATATGTAAAAGAAATATTCAATACTCCACACGTTTTTTATAGCTAATGATTATATGCTTATGATTTGGTAAACATACAATTGTCTAACTTTAAGCAAAATTATACCTTTATATACAAATTCTTCAGGAGGGAAAATAGTGAAATTCGGAATTATAGGTGCAGGATCAATTGGCTCAATTATTTCTAAAAAATTAGTTAAGAATGGGCATGATGTCAAAATTGCAGATGCAAGGGGAATTGAATATTTAGAAGGAAAAGAGTTGGCTGGAACACCGATGCGCGTAGAGGATGCAATTAAAAATATTGATGTTCTTATAATATCTCTTCCTACAAAAGCAATGCCAAGCATTCGGAACATTATCGATCAAGTCGGAGAGGAAGTAATCATTGTAGATACTTCAAATTACTATCCTTTTAGAGATGACAAAATTGAAGAAATCGAGAACGGGATAGTTGAAAGTGTTTGGGTTTCAAATCAATTAGGCAGACCTGTCATTAAAGCGTTCAACAACTTATTAGCCTATACTTTAGAAAACGAAGGAACATCCGCAAATTCTAGTGAACGAATTGCGATGGCGGTTGCTGGTAATGACGCATCACAAAAACAAGTAGTCATTGATGTAGTATCCGAGTTAGGCTTCGATGCAGTAGACAGTGGTTCTTTAAGTGACTCTTGGAGACAGCAGCCAGGAACTCCTGCTTACTGTACAGAGCTAACAAAAGATGAACTCACAAAAGCGTTGAGAAAGGCGAATAAAGAAAAAGCACCATTACTACGCGACAAAGTGATGGAAATACTTGCAGAGAAAAAGGATGTTGAATTTTCACACAAGTATGTTGTGAATCTAAACAGAGAAATATACAATTCATAAATCAAGAGGTGCACTCAGTTAGAGCGCACCTTTTTGTATATCATGTATGTCCACAAATTTACATAAATATGTTTGCTTCTTTCTTTTTTCGCCAAAGCTTTTTCCTGAGTATGCAGCTTTTTATTTCGCTTTTAAATTAAATTCTTCTCTGACAGATTTGGCTCACCAATTTTTAACCATAATTGATATAAACGTATAGAAATGATAGCAAGTGAATATAAGGAGTGTAATGATAATAAGCTTTCATAACCAGTGATATGGATTTACTATGTTGAGGGCGTAGTGGTGAATAACCCGTGAAGGTTCAAGTCCTCTCGGCCGCATTAATGATACCAATGGTTTCTGACTACTTTGGTAATTTTTGCAATTGTCCACTGCCCATGAACTGCCCACTTGACTAAGAACGCGCGGGGATGGCGAATATGAAACGGTGGGAATTGCACCGGAAGTGGAACGATTTAGGGCGGTATTTGACCAAGTGAACATTATCACCCGATTGCACCACTCTAACCATCTTTTGCACCATCCAATATCGTGAAATGCACCACTGAATCACAAGTTGCACCACCGTATATAAAAAAGCCACCAATCATCATTCAAACACGGAGATTGGTGGCTTCTTAAAGTGGAAATTATCAATCTCAGGCTTAAGGGGTTGATTATCATCAGTCTGTAAGAAACTATTGTCTAATCCTTCATCCATGGCTGAGCCTCGTTCCTCGACCTTTCCTTATGAAAAATCCTTTTTATATTGGACGGTTAGGTGAATTCCAGCAGCTAAAAATGCCAGCGCATATTTGTACAAGAAAAAGATGGTCCACATATCATCTTTAGGAAAAATCATGTCACATAGAATAATTACCAACAGCATATAGGAACTGCTTTTCAAATAGATTTTATTTGTCCGTTCGTCGTCTTGCCCAATCTTTTTATAAAATACATAGACAAAAACCGCACTACCCATAACCAGTAAAAAACCAACGCCAATGAGAATATTCCAATTTCCCGTAGATTGTTCAGCCCAGGACTTTAAAGTGGAAAAAATTTCGTTTTGGAAATCTGAGAAAAACTTACTTATCATTTTGATCATTTCCTTTCATATAAGTAAAAATATCGTTTACATCAACATTAAAAAATTCGGCAATTCGAAAAGCTAATAGCAGAGTCGGAACATAATTTCCTTTTTCCATTACGAAGATGGTTTGTTTGGAAACCCCGACTTTCTCTGCTAATTCTTGCTGAGACATTCGGGCAAGTACACGATATTCATAAACCTTATTTGATATCGAATCACCAAAATCTTTCTTCATGACCATCACCTCTTGAATCAAATTATAAAATCACTTTTAACAAAAGTAAAGTGAACTTATACAAAAGTATAAAATAACTTTATGTTTGCTTAGATTACTTTGATTTAACAAGGGAGAATGCAGAAGAACCTGACGAAAATCATGATTCCGTCAGGTTCACATATCAATCTGGTTAATTTATGGTTTTTGGTGATGCATTTTATGATATTCAGTGCGTAAAAAACGGTTAGAGTGGTACAAGCGGGTGATAATATTCAATGTAGCGTTCAGTGGTCTGAGTAAGGTGCCCGATTAATGCCCAGAATTCATAATAAACCATGAAAATTTAATCACCTTTGATATTATTTTTTTGCGAAAAATACGGCAACAAATGTACCGCATTGTGGAGCCTGCAAGTGTATCTGGCATTAAAAAAGTGCTGACCTCTGCACAAAACCTTTGCGCGAGTCTGCACTTTTATTCTGCAAGATACACTGCCCCTTATCATCGATTATGGGGAGTTTATTTAATCCGCTCTTAGCCGCACTGATGCTTGGCTTTTAGAAGCTTTTTTTAAGTGGCTAAAACCAACAAATTTTTTGCCTTCTTCATCCCATAGGCGGAACTTTAACGACTTAAGACTTGTTGCCAGTGTGATGGTCGGAACGTTTTGCAATGGTTCAGTGCTGTTATGTACTTCTTCAAGCTTATAGTTTGGGACTCTCGGGCTTAAATGATGAACATGATGGAAACCGATATTGCCTGTTAGCCATTGCATGATTTTGGGAAGCTTATAAAAAGAGCTTCCTTCCACTGCTGCTTTTACATATTCCCAATGCTTATCTTCTTCAAAATAAGAATCCTCAAACGTATGCTGAATATAAAACATCCAAATTCCGAGGGATCCCGATACCATAAAAATTGGCGCTTGAACCAGCAGGAAGTTTTGCCAGCCGATAGCCCAACATAAAAGTGCTGCCAAAGCGACGATCCCCAGGTTCGTTACATACGTATTCATCCGTTCTTTGTATTTTGCCCCTTTACGATTAAAACGATTGGTAATCCCGAAGACGTAAATCGGCCCAATAACAAACATAACAAACGGATTTCTGTACAAACGGTACATGATTTTCGTCTTCGTTGAGGCTTCCTTATATTCCTCAACAGTCAGTACCCAAATATCGCCTGTACCCCGTTTGTCCAGGTTGCTGCTTGTCGCATGATGGACAGAATGGTCGTGTGCCCAATGATCAAAAGGATGCAGAGTCAGAATTCCTGTTATTGTTCCAAGGATTCGATTCGCCTTTCTGTTCTTAAAAAAGGAATAGTGGCAGCAATCATGAAAGATGATGAAGGTTCTCACTAAAAAACCCGCCGCAACGACAGAAATCGCTAATGTAAGGAAATAAGAAATCGACAAGCTCTTATATGCCAAACACCATAACAGGAAAAATGGTGCCAATGTGTTAATGATTTGACAAATACTTTTTTGTAAATCGGACTTTTCATAAGGTGTAACCAGTTTTCTCAAAGTCCTTAAGTTTTGTTCCTTCATTCTTTAAAGTTTCCCCTTCCCTGATGTTCTTATTTTAAGTATAGAAAACGTTTTATGACCTTTGAAGTCTCAGCTGTCATACTCCATATATGATAAGTATCATTCCCATCCCTATGTTAAATTATTGGAAATGAGAAGCTGATTTCCAGCTCAACTAAATCTTTATTAGCAGGGCCAGCCGGGATACAAATGGTGTATGAAGATTATACCCAGCTCTTTATAAGGCCAAACGCTCTCCCTGCTTCCCTATGGGAATCGGTTTATTTAGACCGTAAACATTGATTGTTTGAGGAACAAACATGACAAGTAAGGAAATACTACCGCAAAAATGGATTGATTTTTGAGTGTCAAAATAAGGAGAGCTAGAAGACCATTAATATTGAGCTCGAATTTCCGAGTTTCTTAATGAAAAAGCCTTTGGAAAGGGGTAATGAAGAAAAGGAAGATGATTTGAGGTCAAGTTTTATATTTTTATGAACATCTTGGCAAATGGGCATATACCATGAGTGACCGTTTGGAAACACCTGCAGAAACAAAGCTTTCCCAGTGAACAGCCCAGCTTTTAAAAGAATATCTTGCGCTTGAACAAGAAACAGCTGAGTGTTTTAAATCGATCTTTAACAATCAATAATGAAGTACGATTAAGCAAAGAAAAAGGTTTGAAGACACTCGTGATTCATTTTCACGGTGTTTTCAAACCACAGTGATGAATAGGATTTTTATTCTGCGCTGGCATCCACATGTTTAACAAATAATGCCGTGAATAAAATGATAATATTAATTTGTATTTATTTCCGTTTCGTGTTATGATTAAGAAGAATTATTTTTGTTCGGTGTAAAGGATAGTATGAATATTGACTTTTCGTCTTGATGATACTTTGGGCAGGGATAGTAATACAATGTGCGGTAACGCACTAGGAGGCAACAAAAATGGAACAAGGTACAGTTAAATGGTTTAATGCAGAAAAAGGTTTTGGCTTTATCGAACGTGAAAATGGAGACGACGTATTCGTACACTTCTCTGCAATCCAAGGTGACGGATTCAAATCTTTAGACGAAGGTCAAAAAGTAACGTTTGACGTTGAGCAAGGTGCTCGTGGAGCTCAAGCTGCTAACGTTCAAAAAGCTTCTTAATCTTAAATCGTTCTATAGAAACAGGCTCTTTATATAGGGCCTGTTTTTTTATGTTCTCTTATAATAATCAATAAAAAAACCCTACTCAACGTTCGAGTAGGGAGATGTTACAAGGTAATAGCAAAAGATTTAACGCTTCAAAGGTTTGTTTACAGTATAACATACTGGATTGACAATATGCGGAATGTATATAAATTATTTATTTTTTATTTCGACTATATTCTTTCTTTTTGGCTAACCTGCCCGTTAATTTAAGTACAAGAGTTCACAATCTCAAGTCCTGCGAACCATTTGATTGAAAGTTTATCTTTTCTTTTCCTGTTCCAAAAGCTTGGCAGCCGTAGTTCGGGACCAATACTATGTAGCGAGGAAACAAAAAATATCTACGAAATTCAAAAAATGGCCAACATAAATGTGTCGTATGCCATCCGCCAAAAGCGTTACACTAAACGCAGTACCGATTCCTAGTTGGCGTTATTTTTATTTTAAAAGTAATCCATGATAATTCCTACACCCTCCTTTTTAAATTCATTACCAGCAGTAAACAAAAAGGATCATTCCTTTTCTTCGTTCATTCAACAATTTTTATGTATTGTTGATTAATTAAAATACAGCTGGTTCATCTACAAGAATTCCACCAACTTCAATTTTTTCATAAGACTGATTCTTATTAGAAGCAGGCTTCTTTAACTCGTTACTTAATTCTTACGTTGGCTCTTATTATGTTAAATGAATTATAAATCATTTTTTATTGTTGACCATATATTTAGATGTTACCAACTCGTGTATTTCTTTTATGAAAAGAAGATAAACAATTCCTATTGGCTGTCGCAGTGGATATAAGAAATTCTTAAAGATAGAGGGGAGATTGATTGATTTTTTCTGGAAATAATCACTTAGATATACCTAAAACAATGAAAGCCCTACCTCTCTTTCATCCTTACGGCTCCTTGTCCGTGCCAGTGTGAATCAGGTACTAAAATCAAGTGACTATTTGATAAACTTCAAATGTTCGTTGAAGAAATTTAAATAATAAAAATGGATTCGATTGTAGGAATAACAAAAGAGGTTAATGTTCTAAAAGTAAGTTAAAAAAGTTGAACGTCTTTGAAAGGATTTACTTTTAATCGTCATACTAACAAAAAATTCAGAATGTTTTCAGGGTGTAATATTAACCTTAACAGAAACTTTTTATTTGATTTTCAGTAATTCCTTTAATTACTTCCAGTTCACTGATCAAAAATTCATATGCATGATCCAACATTTTTTTTTCGCTTGCATTAAGTGCTTTTTCTTTCTTCATACGCATTAAATCACGTACAACTTCAGCGCCGTCTTGTATTTCACCCGTTTTTATTTTGTTCGTGTTTACTTTATACCTTTGTTTCCACGGCAGTAACCTATCTGATTCTCCATGCTGAAAAATGTGTATAATGTGTTTTAATGCAAGTATATCAGTAACTGGTCGTATACTTGAACTCGATATTTTACGCGTTGGAATCATAACTTTCATATTACTGATTGACATTTTTATGACATAATACTGTTGTTTTTCCTCTAAGAATTCTTTTTCTTCTATGGCTTCAATTATACCTGCTCCGTGCATTGGATAAACAATGTTATCGCCAATTTGAAACATATCATCCACCTCCGTATATGGTAACCTTCTTAAGCTTACCATACATGGAGGTGGATAATCAAAATATTTAATAATAACATGATAATATTTTTGTTGTCAATAACTTTTTTTAGTAAATCAGATCAAGCAAAAACAATACGGAACGTGTATGATTTCCAATAAAGGAAAGGTCAATTGGTCCGTGTATATCCTGAAACCTCGACTCATTAACATAGATCAGTTTTTCATTTTAGCTATGAGACTTCTTCGGCTTTGTCAATTCGAAACTATGTTGCACCATATCACCTAGAATTTCTTTCGAGAGGGCACCATCTAAAATAATGGTATTCCAGTGGTCTTTATTCATATGATAACCGGGTTTCACTTCCTTATAGATGCTGCGCAGAAAATTGGCGCGCTCAGGTTCGCATTTAAGATTGATGCATAGATGACCATCTAGATGAAAGATAAGCGCAAACAACTTTTTATTACCTTTGTGACGCATCACAGTCCATCCTTCACCAAAAGGATAGTCTTTATAGGTGTCTGGATAAGACAGGCAGTAATCCATTATTTCATTCAGAGTCATAATAAGCCACCGCCATTATAATTTATGAGTATAGATAAATGAGCCAATGATTCCTAGATCATTATATATCAAAGTAAAATCTGTTTTAATCGTTTTGACTATTAGGTGTTAATATAAGAACGTCATGTAGCTACTTCTGTATGATTTGAATGAGGTTGCCGCATGTATCGTCGAAGACAGCTATTGTGACTTCTCCCATTTTTGTCGGCTCCATCGTGAACTTCACGCCTTTTTCCATTAATTGTGTGTACTCTTTTTGAATATCTGTAACGCCAAACATTGTTGCTGGGAAGCCCTCGGCGAATATCTTCTTTTGATACTCCTTAGCGGCAGGATGTTCATTTGGTTCGAGTAAAAGTTCGGTTCCATCTTGATCATCTTGAGAAACAAGTGTTATCCACCTGAATTTCCCCATAGGAACGTCTTCCTTTTTTACAAACCCCAGCTTTTCTGTATAAAACTCCAGTGCCTTGTCTTGGTCTTGTACGAATATACTGGTAACAATGATTTTCATACTGTTTTTGCCTCCTTTGATATTTATGACGCATGATACTGGCTGCAAGCAAAACAACCCACACATTTGTCAGAAGTCCTGTTCCGGCTTTTTTCAAAGTGTCTTATGTATATTATATGAAACAAACGTATTTCTCCAAAAATTTTGCAAATCGTGCACTCAACATTTTTGGAGTGTAAGAAACTGTCCAAATTATACGTTGTCCATTTATTGTAGCAGGAAACCTGATTGATTTTTTAAATTATGAAAGAGCCTAGGAACAATTTTTGAATTCTTTGGAAGCTGCAAAGAAAAACGTAAAGCATTGCAAAGTCACATATGAATATAATGTGGTTATTTACCAATATGTAAATTTATGCATTAATAGTAAGTGGTGATAAATATTATTGGTAGCTGCGTTTTGACTGCCTATTTTTTCATTGAATAATATAAAATGGTTATGAAATGGAAAAAGGCAGAATACCCGTTTACAGGCACATTTATAAAAAAAGGAGTCATAACGATGTTAAAAAGGTTTTTTCTGGTTTTACTTACACTGATGATGTCTATAGTTGTTATACTAGTGGCTGCTAAAGATTCCCCTGGAGATAATGTCATTTCATTTGATGAGCCTATGATCTTAATGATATCAATTGGGATAGTTGTATTTTTATTCATCCCTCCATTAGCCATGTCCTTTTTTGGCAACATGGTTGTAAGAATAATATCTGGAGTATATCAATGTTTTATCGTTTTAACTTTTCTGGGGATGATTCCAATTGGATTTCTTATTCCCAATGGCTTTTTGACAATTCTTGTTTCTGTTTTAGGAACGTTAGTCAGCATAATTAGTGTTGTAGTAACCTTATTAATTGATAGGAATAAAGAGGTTAAATCTTAATATAATAGTTGCTTTTATTGAAAAGCTTTATCCCTAATGTTGAGGAAAGAGGCCTTCCCATTTATCAGTGACACCAACATGATCGTGATAAAAAGCTTCTTTATTAAGCTTAATCTATGAATGCATAATAAAGACGGAACCTATATAATTGCTGATAGGAGAATAAAACAAATACCGTGATGTCAAAAATACCAATTAAGGGGAAGGGGATGAAAAAAAATCAAGAGTGTGATATCTAAATGAGTGAAGAGCCTAAAAAATTGTTAGAGGAAAGTACGATCAAACCGGTGAAGCTAACGTGATGAAAAAGCAAACTGTTTGGAAAAGAGGGGGGTCCTGATGACAAATAGCAGAACGAATCCTAAGGTTGATGAATTTTTAAGTAAAGCTGAAAAGTGGAAAGAAGAATATGAGCGGTTGAGAAATATCGTTCTTGACTGTGAGCTGACTGAAGAATTTAAGTGGATGCATCCTTGTTATACGTTTCATAAAAAAAACGTCGTTTTAATACATGGATTTAAAGAATATTGTGCGCTTCTGTTTCACAAAGGCGCCTTGTTACAGGATCCTCATGGGATTCTCATCCAACAAACGGAGAATGTACAGGCGGCGCGCCAGATTCGGTTCACCAATGTTCAGGAAATAGCTGAAATGGAACCCATCTTGAAAACCTATATTGATGAAGCCATTGAAGTTGAAAAAGCCGGTTTGGAAGTGAATGTTAAAAAGAATACGGAATACATCATTCCAGAAGAACTTCAGCATAAATTCGATGAAATCCCTGCCTTGAAAACGGCTTTTGAAGCATTGACCCCGGGACGGCAAAGAGCATACATTCTTTATTTTTCTCAGGCCAAACAATCCAAAACTCGAGAGTCAAGGGTTGAAAAATATATGAAGAAAATTCTCGATGGAAAGGGATTAAAGGATTAGGATATTCGCCAGGAAGGCATTTTGCTAAGTGAGATTTCTATGAATCTGTCATACAAGAAGCATTGAAGGATGAAGGCAACCGTGATACCAAGAATTTTGAGTCCCTTGGTATTTCTTGTGTCAGCATAAAATACAGAGGGGCGGTTCAATGTATGAAAGAACCGTCCCTTATTTTATTTGCATTTTCGTTTGAAGAAAACGATTACTGATTAATGAATAGCCATTATGTCAATGAGGCGCTTGATTTTTTCATTGTCTCCTGTATCAACGTACACTGTTTTTGTATTTTTTATTATATTCTCAGTCACTTCCCGCATTACGCCTTTACTTAAATCATCAGAGGAATCCCAGCGTAAAGGAACATTGTATACTTTAATCGTGCCATCGCCATTACCGCTATAAGTTACAGATCCATCCACTAAACGAGAGCCTGCTAACTGGATAACATCTTCCGGATAGCCAGCACTGGTGTCATCATTCGGATTGAGTGGTTCGCCAGCCGAAATATGCCGAACATTCAGTTCATCTATCTCTTGATTTGCTCCAAGCTGCAACCAAACTCTGGCATATTCGATTTTCTCAGAAGAATATTCCGCCAATACATTGTCTTTTTTGCTGTTCGCCTCGTTTTTTTGTCCTTCTGAAGAGGTTTCTTTTGATTCATCCGCTGAGGATTCTGTTGAAGCATTTTCATTTGAATTCTTTGTTACGGATTCTTCTGATCCTGTTGTTGCCTCTGATTCGTCCTTAGCTATTTGGTTGCTATCTTCAGTCTCATTATTATTTTTTTCAGATTGTAATGCAGAATCATTATTTGATGTTTCTTCCTTACCGCCCATACATCCAACGAGCAATAAGACGAGCAGCATCAGGACAACATTGCAATAAAAAATATTTCTCAGTTTCTTCATTATTTCATTCCTCACCCTCAACAGCCTTACATGCTTTTCTTAGCTTAATCAGTTGATTTTTCAGTTTTTTATCATCTTTTTTTCTTTTTTCAGCTTCAGTAAACAAAGTCTTAGCTTCAAATACCATCATTGTCCAATCCTTTCAGTTAGTTATATCTAAATATTACCATGGAATAGATATGAAAGTTCGAAAAAATTGTTTAAGGAGTGGTAACGAATGTTAGCTCAATCGAGTAAATCTCGACAGCTTTTTGAAATGGTGGCCACACGATATACGAGTAGATGTCATTGAGGAATCACCTATCATATTTGTGTTTTGACACTGCGAAAATAAAAAACCACTTCCTTTTACATGAAGCAGGCTATATTGAATGCTTTTTATCTTTGTCATCATGTGGTGATGTACTAGAGTGTGTGAATATGCGGTCTAATATTTGTTCAGTAAATGGCATAAAGGAATTAAGGATTATTCCTCCTAAACAAACGGTTAACAAAGTCCCGACGCCAATTGGTCCATTTAAAATCATTGCAACTATCAAGAATACGAGGTAAATGAATGTTCTCGAAAAAAGTATATTTGTTCTAGTTAAGTCTTTTATGATTAATGTTAATCGGTCAACTGGAATCGGTGCAAAATTGGTGTACAAATAGGTTGCAGTTCCTAATCCTATAACGACTAAGCCGATTCCAAAACAAATCACTTTGCTGAACCATAGGTCAGGTGTTATCAAATTGTGGAATAAAAAAAGCCACATATCAATCCCAATCCCCGTTATAAATGCTGTTAACATCCCCAAAACTTCCGGTCTTTGTCTATTTAAAATTGAATTACAGCATATCAATATGAACGCTATTATGATTTCCCAGCTTCCCACTGTAAGCCCCACATTTTTAGACAGTCCTACCACAACTGCATCAAAGGGTGAAGTTCCAAGGTCTGATTGGATAGTGAAGGAAATACCAAGAGTTAAAATGAAAATTCCTAATACATAAAAAGTATATTTCACTTTACTCGACCTCTTTTTCGTTATTTTTATTGCAAATACAACAAAGCTACGTTATATTCAATATAGGTCATTTTTGTTGTATTTGCAACAAAGATATGTACTAAGGAGGTCATGATGAAGGAAATTCTTCGCGAAATCGGAATGATTGCCAGGGCATTAGATTCGATAAGCAATATAGAATTTAAAGAATATAACCTCACAAAAGGGCAGTATTTGTACCTTGTCCGAATATGTGAAAACCCAGGAATCATTCAAGAAAAGTTAGCTGAAATGATTAAAGTAGACCGAACAACCGCAGCTCGTGCAATAAAAAAACTCGAAATAAATGGTTTTATTGAAAAGATGGATGATGAACATAACAAAAAGATAAAAAAACTCTTTCCAACAGAAAAAGGGAAAGATGTGTTTCCCGTTATAAAAAGAGAAAATGATCATTCGAATAGTGTCGCATTAGCAGGATTTTCTGAAAAAGAAGCAGAAACCATTTTTTACCTTCTTCAAAGAATGAGAAAAAATGTAGAAGTTGACTGGGAGTATGTAAAAAAAGGGAACAAGAGAGATTATTAATTTTAAAAGGAGCATATATGACAATGAGTGTAAAACTAAAAAAGTGCAGCCATGAAGATTTAAAAATACTCCAAGAAATAAGTATTGAAACATTCAATGATACATTCAAAGACCAGAATTCACCTGAAAATATGAAAGCTTATTTGGAAAGTGCGTTTCATTCTAAACAGTTGGAAAAGGAATTATCTAATATCTCTTCACAATTCTTTTTTGTTTATTTTAATCATGAAGTCGCTGGATATTTAAAGGTCAATACCAATGAGGCTCAATCTGAAGAAATGGGTGATGAATCACTAGAAATCGAGAGGATTTATATCAAGAACAAATTTCAAAAACATGGCCTTGGTAAATATCTGTTCAATAAAGCTGTGGAGATTGCGCTGGAATCTAATAAAAAGAAAATCTGGCTAGGCGTATGGGAAAAAAATGAAAATGCTATTGCTTTTTATGAGAAAATGGGGTTTGTTCAAACTGGAGCTCACTCTTTTTATATGGGTGATGAAGAACAAATAGACTTTATCATGATCAAAACACTCGTATAACTTTTTATGAAAGGCGGGTTTATATGTATATTCCAAAATACTATAAGGTGACAAATGTAGATGACATTTGGGACTTTGTTCAAAACAACTCATTTGGCACAATTGTCACAACAGCACAAGGGAAACCAATTGCAACTCATTTGCCATTGCAGTTAATGAAAGAGGGAGATACTTACTATATAACGGGGCATATTGCTTATGGGAATCCTCAGTGGAGAACATTTGAAACCTGTGAAGATGTGCTTGTTATGTTTCAGGGACCGCACGCTTATATCTCTTCCTCTTGGTATGAAAAGGAAAATGTCCCAACATGGAACTATCAAGCCGTACATGTATACGGTACAGCCAGCATTTTGAACGAAGAAGAGTTAAAACATGACCTGACAATGTTACTGCAAAAATACGAAAAACACCGCAAGAATCCAGTTTTATGGGATAAGCTTTCTCCTCAGCTCTTAGAAAGTCAGCTGAAAGGTATTGTCGGATTTAAGATGAAGGTGGGAGAGATTCAGGCTTCATATAAATTAAGTCAGAACCGAAATGAAAAGGATTATATGAATATCATTGATCAATTACGACATGAAGGAAATCCAAATTCGAAACAAATGGCAGAACTGATGGAAAAGCGATTAAAAGATTAAATATCAGTCCGCTTTTATTAGCGAACTTGGGATGAATGCGTGGTACTGCTCAAATGTTTGATGCTGCAGAGCCTTCTTGTGAAAGTTCAAGGAACACTTGTTGTTTTTAGCAGAGGCTTCTGGCGTGGCTCTTTCGGTTTTCTAATCACAATTCATAAAAACTTATAGAAATGACGGAAAATGAATATACGGAGTGTAATGAAAATAAGCTTTCAGAATGAGGGCTTGTTAGTGAATAACCCGTGAAGGTTCAAGTCATCTCGGCCGCATCCTAATGATACCAAGGGTTTAACTGCCTTTGGTATTATTTTTTTATGCACTTTACGCATAGCAGCTTCTTTTAATATTTCGAAAGGTTAAACAAGTGACACTAGTAATGGCAGTAATCGTCAGGCTAGTTTGGGTCAAGTTGCAAACAAAAGAAACAAAACAGTGGGGAACAAATGCTTCCCCCTGTTTTGTACGTTACTTAGCTGATGTTTTCTTTAATCGTTTTGGAAAATGTGATTGATTTATTCTCGCTAACAAATGTTGAGCCTAAAAGGAGTGCACCACCTAGCATTTGAACAATGGTCATTTGTTCTTGCAGGATAATGGCAGAAATTAATATAGCTACAAATGGGTCTACATAGCTTAACATAGCAATACTTTGTCCTTTTAATTTTTGCATCCCCGAGAAAAATAACCAAAATCCAATTCCAGTGTTTACAATCCCTAAAATGATGATAAAAGGAACGGATGATCCAGATACTCCAAAGATACCGAATCCTTTGGTGAAAAACACATATGGCAAGAGCAGCAATGCTGTTAATCCAAGTTGGATGATTGTAATCTCCAGCCTGCCCATGCGGTGTATAAATTTATTTAGTAACATCAATGCAGCGTAAAATGCAGCCGCAACTAATCCAAAAAAGATCCCAAGCAGATCGTCTGTTCCAGATGCATTTATGCCATTTCCAACAATCAATAACATGCCTATGATCGCTACACCAATACAAACCATTTTTTTGACAGATAATTGTTCCTTAAGGACAAATGGTGAGAGAATCATGACAAACACAGGTGCAAAGTAATACCCTAGTGTTGCATTAGTAAGTGTTGTATGATCGTACGATTGATAAAGAAAGATCCAATTCCCTCCTAATGCAATACCAGAAAGAAATAAGATGTAAGCATTTACTTTGACTAATTTCCATGGAATGGTTTTCTTCATCATCATAAACACGACTATTAAAAATAGACATCCAATTGAACTGCTTAGTAAAGCTGTTTCACTCGAAGATAAATCAATGTATCTTACAACTAAACCCATTGTGCCGAAAATGATCATTGATAATATAAACTGAATCTTAGATTTCATTGTCTACTCCTTCGAATCTGCGAAACAGCTTATATTTCGCAGATTCTTAATCTGTTTTAAATATAAGCTTATTCACTGCTGATTCAACAGCTGGAGTAAACGGCGGTGGCGGTGAAGTAGAAAATGGCTTCCAAGTGTATAGATTTGTATTTGAGAGTAGCATGTTAATCCCCCTATTTATATTAATTTTTTAAAAGTTTTGATATTGCGAAAAAGTTGGTTCTAGATAGATTATACATGAAACCTTATGGGTTTTATAATTAATTGTGACTTCCTGGTAATTCATAAAATAACAGATTTAGAGGTAATATCTCTACTCGGAACACCACACCAAAGGAACTCTCATCGCAGAATGATTCTGCTAAGGCCTTTTACCTTATTTACTTTTACTTATACGGTAAATCTATTTTTAGCGAATAAGCCTTAAAGAAAAGACTTATTGATGTTCTGTCAGAATTAATGTCATCAAGTACGATAACTTCTGTCAGGGAAGTTATATAATAGGCTATATCAATTGTGATTGGAGTGTGATTGGATGCAAACGAAAAAAGTTTATCTATATGTATGTAATACAATGTCAGATTGGGAATATGGATATTTAATCGCTGAACTAAACTCAGGAAGATATTTCAAAAAAGATGCAGCACCTTTTAAAGTAGTAACAGTAGGAGTTAGTCAAGAAATGATTACTACAATGGGAGGTCTGAGCATAAAACCAGATATTTCCGTTGGTGAGTGCACTCTTGAGAGTAAAGATCTTCTCATTTTACCTGGAGCGAATACTTGGGGAGAAGAAATTCATCAGCCTATCTTGAAAAAAGTTGGCGAAGCTTTAGAGCGGGCACTATTGTTGCTGCAATTTGCGGTGCAACGGAGGGCCTCGCGAATATGGGATACCTAGATTCCAGAAAGCATACAAGCAATGACTTAGAGTATCTTAAAATGGTCTGTCCTCATTATAAAGGAGAAACATTTTATGAGGTGGGGCCTGCGGTATCTGGTGAGAATTTGATTACTGCGTCAGGAGTAGCTCCTCTGGAATTTACGATGGAAGTATTGAAAAAATTAGATGTATTTGCGTCAGATACATTACATTCATGGTATAACCTCAATAAGACTCATCAGCCTGAATACTTCTACGAATTAATGAATTCAATAGAGAGATGAGCGAAATCATTCAACTGAGTTTTATATACTTTCGACGATAAAAAACATGTTTTAACAATACTCAGAAGTGATGTTGTAATGAAAACAAGCTTTCATAAAACAAAGCAATGTTGAGGGCTGAGTATAAGCATAGTAAAGGGGAAAAGCTTAATCTTTTTGGGAGATTAAGCTTTTTTTCTAAAGTCTAATATTGGCTTTCGGATATACATGTATTCATTTTGGTATAAAACTCGTCTTCAGCAGATTTTAGGGATTTCTATTTACTCGAGTTTAGGATTTAAGCCGTATTTGTGAATAGGTAAATGAAAGAATTTCTGAAGAGCTAACAGATAGAAAGGATGATAATGGATGAAGGAATATTTTACAATTGGAGAAACAGCCCGTCTCAATAACATTTCAATTCAAACATTGCGCTATTATGATAGAATCGGAGTTTTCAAGCCTGATTATACAGATCAGGATAATGGCTATCGATATTACCATGTGAAACAGTTCTTTTATTTAGATATTATCAAGTATCTAAAATATATTAGAACACCTCTGGAAGAAATCAAGCGTTTCAGCTCGAATACTTGTACCCCTGAACATATGCAACACTTTCTTGAGGAGCAAGAAAACATGATTGTGCAAGAAATGGAAAAACTTGAACGTGCCCGGCAATTACTTCATAGAAGAAGGAATCAGCTTAATGAACAAGTAGACATATGCAATAAAAAAGACGAAGGTTTCGTTTATTTTCGTTATATAGATGAACAAACAATAATAAAAGTGGAGACGCCTCAAGTTAATCCTCATCATCAATCAGATTTGTATTACAGAAAGCTGGCTGATGTTGTAGAAAAAATAGGAGATGTAGTAGATAACTATTATGGATTCATTTATGCTTTCAAGCCCTATAAGGATTCTCGTGACATTTATTGTAACAGTATTTATACGACTGTTCGAAATGGAAAAGAGATAGACATAGGAGAAAAAAACATAACGCTAGACACGATCCCGTCCGGTGAATATGTATGTATCGCATTTGATTGGTCTGCAAAAAATTATGATGAATATTATCGTAAGCTTTATCAATATATTGAATCTCATGGCATCCAAACAGATGGAAAAGTATATCAAGTTTCTCTTCCAATCGACTTTCACTCATTAAGAGAAGAAAACTTCCTTACAGAATTAAGAGTGCTAAAAAATAACTAATCCTTGACCCTATAGTTGCTATAGGGTTTATGATTTGTGCATCTTCTTATGAATATTTGAAAGGGAGGATGTATAAGATGGCAAGATGCTTCGGTTACTCGTGACGCAATGGCAAGGCGGAAACCAATCGTCATGTACTGGGAGCCCATTTATTAAACTGGCTTGCATCTTAAAACGAAAGGTCCATTTGAAGAAGTACCTAGCCTTGAAAAAGAGAAGGGGATTGTTGATAGGAGTGTTTTATTAAAGCAAGCTCGATCTGCCAATTCAAAAGCACAGGCCTGATATCGTATTACGTTCTTGCGGCGATTGCGGTGCAGAACTTGCTCCTTTTGAATCCTTAAACGAAACATACGATGGAGATACTGCTTTGGTATAGGTTGATTCATTATTATCGCTACTGGCTATAGTGAAGGAAGATAGATTCCTCATAACAATGCAGTGAATCATATTAGAGCTGTACGTGCTGCTTTAGCTTTACGTTGAAACACGTTTTATCGTATCTCAAATCCTAATAAAAAATGAATATAAAAAAAGGAGCGATGAATATGAGAGCACCGATAGATGAACCAATTTGGTACGCCTACCCTGGAATGGTAGCTGTAGTTACGGCTCAATATGAAGGTGAAAAAAACGCAATGGCTTCCGGGTGGCATACGTATATCGGATCTTCTCCAGGAATGTATGGGATATCAGTAAACAAAGAGACATATACGTACAAAATGATTGAGAAAAGTGGTGTTTTCGGTGTGAATTTTCTTCCAGGGAGATGTTCGGAATTAATTCAAGCATTAGGCACCCATAGTGGCAGAGATATCAATAAGTTTGAAGAATTTAATATTCAATCCGAAGAAGGATTAAAAGCTGAGATACCGATTTTAACTGATGCGTATTTTGCTTATGAGTGTAAAGTACACAGTATGTCCACTTTGGGCGATCAAGAGTGGATTGTGGGAGAAGTTTTACAGAGATATCAAGATAAAGAGCTTTTCTTAAGAAATGGAATGCCAAATTTAGAAAAGTTGGATATTCCGCTTCATATTGGAAAGTCCAGCTACCGAATATTAAATAGTAAAGCAGAGGAACGTCAGCACGCATTTGATTCCGAAACTGATTGAAACACTCAGGTTTCTCCACCTTTATTGTTACGTGGCATACATGCTCATAACACCACCTATGCGCGGTTTGCGATAGAATTTGACCCTCAATATATGCCTTTAGAAGAGGTGATGAAGCAATAAATGACGTAACAGTAAACGTATTTTACTGATTAAATACCCGTTACCGACTCCATTTTTTAAATCACATTTCATATAAACATATAGAAATGATGGGAAAGTGAATATACGGAGTGTAAAGAAAATAAGCTTTGATTTAGGGGCCTAGTAGGTGAATAAACCATGAAGGTTCAAGTCTCTCGGCCGCATCAAAGATACCAAGGGTTGTAGACCCCTGGTATTTTTTAATGTTCTCTTTAGCTTTTGCAGTTTTTTTCTTTTTGTTTCACTCGTTAAAGTGAAACTGGAATAAACAAAGGTTTTCCCCGTTTTTGCATAGCCTATCTTACTTTGCGAATCGCCGAGCAGCTGCCACGCACAATATAACGGCGATATTCACTGCTACGAGTGCCCAGCCCACTTTCTCGTGCAGAATCACTGAGGCAAGCAGCAGTCCAAAGAAGGGCTGAAGAAGCTGCAGCTGTCCAACCGCCGCAATACCGCCTTGTGCGAGACCCCGATACCAGAACACGAAGCCAATCAGCATGCTGAATAAGGATACATACGCAAGACTGAGCAGTGCAGGAACGCCGACGCCCGACCATGAGTCCGGCGTAAAATAGAATGACAATGGCAGCATAAGAGGAAGCGACAGAACGAGAGCCCAAGAGATCACCTGCCAGTTTCCCAGCCGCCGCGAGAGCCGGGCCCCTTCTGCATAACCGAGCCCGCATACGACGATAGAAGCCAGCATGTACGCGTCGCCGATCGGGGAAGATCCTCCGCCTTGGATGAGGGCGAATCCTGCTACTAGTAAGCTGCCTGCAGCTGAGAAAATCCAGAAAGCTGGCCGGGGGCGTTCCCCTCCGCGCAGTACGCCGAAGATCGCTGTCGCGAGCGGAAGAAGCCCAATGAAGACTATCGCATGGGCGGATGTGACATACTGAAGCGCTAAGGCTGTCAGCAACGGGAAACCGATCACCACGCCGAGCGCTACTACCAACAGTGAAATGATGTCTCTTTTGGCAGGATGCTGCTGCCGGAAGATGAGTAGGAGACATCCAGCCAATACACCGGCTATCGCAGCACGGCACACGGTGAGGAACAACGGATCGAAGTCCGCCACAGCCAAGCGGGTCGCAGGCAGCGATCCGCTGAAAATGAGCACCCCCAGAAAACCATTCATCCAGCCATTTGTTGCTTTGTTCATTTACAATCACTCCATAATATGTTTCTTCTTAAAAGATCAATTTTTCTTATCAAAACCTGTATTTAAGGATTACAATGACTATAAACTGTAATTGACCTTTTAAAAACAGCCAGTTTTCATAAAAAATTGCATACCAGTTAGGGGAAACGCGCAAATGGATATCACGCCTTTTTTAAATAGAAATCTGGAAATTCCGCTTTATCAGCAGCTTTATCAGTATTTCAAAGAAAACATGCATCAGGGGCGTATTCAAAAAGGAATGAAACTGCCATCAAAGAGGCTTTTGGCGAGTCAGCTTTCCATCAGTCAAACGACTGTAGAACGTGCCTATGAACAGCTTGCTGCTGAAGGCTATATTGTGAGCAAGCCAAGAAGCGGATGGTTTGCTGATTATCATGATTCTGATTTTGCCTACCGTAAAATGCCGAGCGCATCACCTTTTAAAGAAAAAGTTCAAGAAAATAAACAATGGATTGATTTTCACTATGGAAATGTAGATTCTTCTTACTTTCCTTTTTCCGCTTGGCGAAGAAGCATGGTCAATAGCTTAGACCAATATGGCGACGAGCTTTATCGGCCGGGAGATGCTTTAGGAGAGTTTGCACTGAGAACACTCATTGCGGAGTACCTGTATCAATCACGCGGTGTCCATTGTGTCCCTGAACAAGTCATCATAGGTGCCGGAAACCCTTTTCTTCTGCAAATCTTGTGCCAGGTTTTTGAACCGAATATTTCCATAGGATATGAGGATCCCGGTTATCCAAGAGCCCGGAAGATTTTTGAAGCCAATCGTATGAATATCGTTCCTATACCGGTCGATGATGAAGGAATCTGCATAAAGAAGATCAAAGAACAGCAGCCGAACCTTGTATATGTCACGCCTTCCCATCAATTTACGCTGGGAACCATTATGACGATTAACAGAAGAATGCAGCTCCTCAAATGGGCGGCTGAAAGTCATTCATTTATCATAGAGGATGATTATGATGGGGAATTTAGATACACAGGGCAGCCGGTTCCTTCTTTGCAGGGGCTTGACCAGCATAACCGTGTCATTTATATGGGCACTTTTTCTAAGTCTCTTCTTCCCTCGCTGCGTATCAGTTACATGATTCTTCCTTCGCCTCTTTTGAAAAAAGGCCATGAAATAACGTCCTTATATAAGCAAACGGTGTCCTGCCACAGTCAGCTGACGCTGGCTGACTTTATAAAAAGCGGAGAGTGGCAAAAACACATCAACAGAATGAGAAAGCTTTACCGGAAAAAAAGAGCCGCTTTATTAGAGGCTGTACAAAGAGAACTAGGAAAGCATGTCAGGATTCGCGGAGAAAACTCTGGACTTCGTATCTTACTTGACGTTTATTTGCCATTTAGTGAAAAAGAGTTGATTGAGAAGGCAAAGGAACATGGGGTGAAAATTTACCCTGTTTCACTTTCTTATAAAAACAATCCTCCTGCGAAAAGGGTCTCACTTGGGTTTGCAGGAGTTTCTGAATTCAACATACGAGAAGGCATCAAAAAACTGAAAGCTGCCTGGAGGATATGAGAGGTCTGGAGTCATTAGGGGATGATGGCTTTTAAAATATCCCCAGCTATGAATGACAATACTGAAGATATAAGTGGCCCTCAGTCTCCCGCTCCTGATAACTTTTGAATGCTTTTTGAATGGATACTCCTATATGAACCTTCTTCAGCATCAAACACTTCAGATGATAGGCAATTGATGAAGCTTTAAGTGAGATTTTAGAAAGCCCGCTTTCCTAAAGCGGGCTCGATTGAATGAGCTGATGTGTGAAAGACTTTAGCGAGTTTCTTTTGAAAAATAAGAGGTTAACACATCATAAACAATAGGCAAAGAAGTAAAACCCTCATTTTCTAAAAAATGCCCCCCGTGCTGGACTTCGTATAACGCAGCGTCAATTTGTTGTGCCAGCTCCTTGCTCCATGAAAATGGAACAATTTGGTCGTTCTTAGAAGCAATGACAGCGCGGTGCTTCGCGGTCTCGATGATTTTTTGATGATCAAACGATCCCTGTGTAAATTCATCTAACATCTTTAAAGTGGGCAATGATTTGACAAAGCCGGAAACCAGTATGATTCCGCCAAGCTGTTTTCGTAATTGAATATGTTCCAAAAATCTTAAAAGGGCGGGGCACCCTAGGCTGTGCGCAACCAAATACGTATTTTCATCTAAAGTGTGTTGATAAAAAGAGAGTGTATCCAGCCAATCCTCAAGTCTTGGCTCGAGCGGATGAGGCATGTTTAAAATGTCTGCTTGGACCCCATCTGCGAGCAGACGTTTTTTCAGCCAAGGGAACCAATGATTTGTTGAGGAGGCTCTGTAGCCATGAATGATATAGACTTGTTTTGTCATTTTTTCCTCCAAACGAAGTATTTTCATTCAGTATAAAATTCCTCTCATTGGGAAACAAGTACGCACTTTTTTGTAAGTAGCTTTTACATATGAGGCATTCCTTCTGCCATTCCCCACTTACACATTTCTTCTATGAGGGGATACAAAGATCGCCCTCTGTCAGATAACGAATACTCTACTTTCAGTGGGACTTGAGAGACCTCAGACCGATGAATAAGGCCGTCAATTTGTAATTCCTTAAGCTGTGCGCTTAACATTTTATGGGTGATGAAGGGCATAGCCCTTTTCAGCTCGCCGTATCTCATCGTTTTTTCACACCCTAACTCATAGAGAATTCTCATTTTCCATTTTCCCCCTATAAGAGATAAGGTGTATTCAAATGGGGCTTGTTTACTGCGGCACAGGCTATTCATTGTAATCAAACCTCCTTTTTAAAGTATAATAACAGAATAAATCAGGAATTTCGGTGTTGAAGTTTAAAGGGCCTGGCGGGTAAATCTGAGGCGGCTCACGTTCTCTCGGCTGCGAACATGAAACCAAGGCTCTTGCTAGTTATTGGCCAGGGTTGAAGCATAATCTGTCAGAGCTTGCATCAAATGATATTTGTGACCTAGTTCACGATCTGAACTGAAAGGGCGATTTGTTCGACAGACGGCACGGGCAAATTGAATGTTCCAAGTCAAAGAGGGTAATCTTACTGTTAATTACTTTATTTGAAAAAAACGATGTTTTTAGCTGAAAATATCTATTATGGTATAGTTAAATATAACGAAATATTTGAGAAATGAGGAATGGTATGTATACAGTCAAAAAACATAAAAAATTTAAAGCGAAAATGATTCTGCAAGTCATAATGGTTATTATTGGAGGAATTATAGCGGCATATGGACTGGAAACAGTGCTCATTCCAAACAGTGTATCTGATGGAGGGGTGACAGGCCTTAGTATCGTTGGTTCACAGCTATTTGATTTGCCGCTAGGGGTCCTTATTGCAGCATTAAACATCCCGTTTGTCTGGTTAGGATATAAGCAAATCGGGAAAGACTTTGCATTATTATCCATTATCGGAATCGTATCACTTGCCGCTGGCACAATGTTTTTCCACCACACTCCAGCCATCATAGAGGGGGATACCCTGTTAATAACCGTTGTTGGCGGGATTATCCTTGGATTGGGAATGGGGTTAGCGTTACGTAACGGCGGCGCATTGGATGGAATTGATATGCTCGCTGTGCTGCTGTCTCGAAAATTGCCATTTGGAACGAGCGATCTCATTTTATTCTTAAACCTTTTTGTGTTTATTTTTGTATCCCTTGTATTTGGCTTACAAGGGGCATTACTGTCAGTCATTGCTTACTACATTGCGTCCAAAGTCATACATATCGTTGAGGAAGGCTTAAGCGGTTCTAAAACCTTTCAAATTATTTCAACCCAGCCTGAATTAATGGTAGAGACAATACGCGATCAGTTAGGTCGAAGCGCTACCTATAAAGAAGCTTATGGCGGTTTTTCCAACGAGAAATTTAAAGAAATCACATGTGTCATCAACCGCCTTGAAGAAACAAAACTAAAGGAAATTATTAATGAAATTGATAAAAATGCCTTTGTTACCGTATATGACGTAGCTGAAGTGAAGGGCAGCAATTTTAGAAGACATACGAGTCATTAGAGAAAAACACAACTTCTAACCCGAAAGCGAGATACCTCAGAATTTTTATATTAAATTGTTTTTGTCTTCACGCTCAGAAAATAAGGTAACAAGCAAGTCAGTATGTTAAAGTCTGTACTGGAATTCCATTGCCTCCTGTCTCGTATAATGAGAATAGGGGGCTTTTTTTGTATAAGGGTATGCTTAAATGGAGGGATTTATTTGAATATTGAGCTGCAAGAAATAGATATGTTACAGGCGGATTCTGGTCCTTATGGGATAGCGGTCTCTCGTGAAGGAAATGTATGGTTTACTCAACATAAAGCAAATAAAATCAGTTGTCTTCATCAAAATGGAACAATCAAAGAATTCATTGTTCCAACTCCTGATGCACGAGTGCTGTGTTTGACCATATCTTCAATAGGTGATATTTGGTTTACTGAAAATGGGACTGATAAAATTGGAAGGCTTTCAGAAACGGGCGTATTTACAGAGTACCCATTACCTCATCCAAATTCAGCGCCATATGGAATTGCTGAAGGTCTTAACGGTGATATTTGGTTTACTGAAATGAATGGAAATCGCATAGGGAGATTGACAGCAGAAGGGGTGATTCATGAATACGAACTGCCGAATAAAGAATCATATCCTTCTTTTATTACGTTGGGGCCCGATGACTCACTTTGGTTCACTGAAAACCAAAACAATGCGATCGGCAAGATAACCCGTTCAGGAGAAATAACGGAATACCCAATCCCAACACCGGGAGCAGCGCCAGTAGGTCTTGCCAACGGAAATGATGGTACCCTTTGGTTTACAGAAATAATGGGAAATAAAATAGGAAGGATCACGATGTCCGGCGAAATAACGGAATATGATATTCCTACACCAAATGCCCGGCCTCATGCTATTGCTGCGGGAGTCGAATCGGATTTATGGTTCACTGAATGGGGAGCAAATAAAATAGGAAGATTGACGAAAGAGAGAGCCTTTGAAGAATATACAATCAAAACCTCTAATGGCGAACCTCACGGAATTGGCTGTGACAAAGAAGGCAGTGTATGGTTCGCATTAGAATGCAATAAAATCGGAAAGCTGCGTTTACTGAAATCAAGAGAAAGTGCTGAAAGTATTTAAAAAGCATACCAAGAACAGAACATAGTATGCTTTTTCACTTTTGCGTGAAACGCCATAATGTTACATGAATTGAAGTCTCGTCAATGTAGCTTTTCAACAGCTTAAGTATTTATAGCTCTTTTACCATGACCTTCTCGCCATTAAAATCGAGCTCACCGTTAAATGTAAAGCCGAATTTTTGATACAGGCGCAAAGCATGAATGTTGTTCTCAAAAATGCTTAAATACATTCTGTTACATGTATATAGCTCAGCAAGGTGATAAATAAGAGCTTCAAGCATCATGCTCCCTAATCCTTGACCTTGAAAACGCTCGTCAATGAAAAATCGGTCAAGCCACACTCTGCCGTTTTTATTTTCTTCATCAAACTCAGGAAACCATCCATACATAGCAAAACCGACTAACTCTCCTTCGTAATAAAGTCCAGCAGGTTTATAATACTGACATTCTGATGCATCCTCTAGACATTGCTTGGTTGATTCTATATATGATATTTGGCTTTTGTGAACATGAAGAGACAGAATAGATTCACGATTCTCTTCAGTTACCGCCTTTATCTCAATACTCATAGCCATTCTCCTTTTTTCTCTTTTTCTGAAAAGGACAGAAGATTTTCAGATCCATAACGTTGTTACGCTTTCATCCACATCATGTAGTCTTATAAGGAACAATGAGTTCTGCAGTTAATCCCCTTACTTTACAATTTGCACAAAAACCTTAATTAAATACTTTTCATAGCCCTGATAGCTCATCTAACATCACTTTTTCGGTAGAAGAATTCTTGTAATTTTATATTTTTGTCGCGGCAGCTGAGGAGCTGCTCTTTTTTTTGTAAACCTGTATGAGAGGTCTTGCAATACACTAGGTGCTCATTCATGGTGAGTTTCTTCTTTTTGATGAATGAACAGTAGATTTTCTGCGCATAAATCCAATTTTTCCGGAAGTTTCGGTAAAAAACGAAACTTTTAGCGCTTTTATTTTACTTTATAATGTAAGCGGTTTCTCATGTAGTATACTTATACTATTAGTACATCATTTGAGTGAAACACAGGAAGGATAGAAAAACAGATGAGATACATGAATACTAGACAAAAAGACATTTTGTATCTGTTGTTATCTGAACCTGATGACTATTTGGTCGTGCAAGATTTTGCCGACAGGGTAAAGTGTTCTGAAAAAACGATCAGGAATGATCTGAAAACGATCGAAGGTTATCTGCATGAACATTCTCCTGCTCAGCTCATTCGCAAACCAGGATTAGGTGTCTATTTAAATATAGAAGAACATGAAAGGGCCCGGTTAACTCAACAACTAGGTACTGAACATTTTGGCTCAAAGCACCAGTCCGATGAAGAAAGAATTCTGCAAATCGCTTATCAATTATTAATGAACACAAAACATGTTTCAGCAAAAGAAATTGCCGCTCAGCATTTTTTGAATAAGTCTTCCATCAAAAGGGATTTACATGAAATTGAAGAATGGCTGAAGCGGTTTGATCTCAAATTGGTGTCAAAGCAGCGGCTCGGTTTAAAGATCGAAGGAAATGAAAGAAATAAAAGAAAAGCCTTAGCCAGAATCTCTGATTTGATTGATAACCCAGAGTTTACAAGTCAATTTATCAAAAGCAAGTTCTTAAGTCATGAAGTGATATGTGTGTCAAATGAATTCAAAACATTGCAAAAGCACCATTCTATCTATTTCACAGATGAAACGTTCGAGAATCTATTATTGCATACATTGCTGATGATACGCCGAATCAAAATGAAGCAGCCCATCTCGATTTCGCCAACAGAAATGGCAGCAGTAGAAAAGAAGATAGAATATCAATGGGCAATGACATGTTTAAAACGGCTGGAAGCGGTTTTTGCCATCCGCTTCCCTAGAGAAGAAGCCGTGTATGTAACGCTCCATATACTCGGCGGAAAAGTTCGTTTTCGGTCTCGGGAAGAAGAAAAAAAGGTTTTGGAAAATCCCTTGCTTCCCATGGTTGTGCGGCATTTAATCGATCGTGTGTCAGAGCTGAAATTGCTTGATTTTCATAGTGATCAGGATTTGATCAACGGATTGAACATCCATCTTAACACAGTGCTAAACCGGCTGAATTACGATCTTTCTGTATCAAATCCAATGCTAAATGACATAAAAAAAATGTACCCCTATCTGTTTCATATGATCATTGACGTTCTGGAAGACATCAATCAAACGTTTGCTCTTTCTATTCCTGAGGAAGAGGCCGCTTATCTGACATTGCATTTTCAAGCTGCGGTCGAACGTTTGCACCACAGCAGCGAGAAGCGTAAAAAGGCAATCATCGTCTGCCACATGGGCATTGGAATGTCACAATTGCTGCGGACAAAAATTGAACGGAAATTTCATCAAATCGCTGTGAAGGCCTGTATTGCAAAAGCTGATTTAGCAGATTACACAACAAAGCATGGGGACATAGATCTTGTCATTGCCACGGTAGCGCTGGAACATGTGCCGATTCCTCATATTGTTGTATCACCGCTGTTGGAGCCTTCTGATGAGAAGAAACTAAGTGCATTTATGGATCAGGTTGACGAATCGCGACGCCAAACACAAAAAACGTTTAAGATGCTGAACAATACGACTCCTTTCTTAGTTTTTTTGCAGCAAGAGTCAGTTCATCGCTATAAGCTGATTGAACAAATGGCAATGGTTTTATACGAGAAAGGCTATGTGGAAAAGGAATATGCCATTCATGCTGTGTTGAGAGAAAAAATGTCGGCGACAAACATTGGGGCTGGCATTGCGATTCCTCATGCAAACTCTAAATTTATTAAACAATCAGCCATTGCGATTGCCACATTAAAAGAGCCGCTTGATTGGGGGGCTGAAAAAGTGTCGCTCGTCTTTATGCTGGCTGTCAAACACGAGGATCAAAACATGACAAAGCAATTGTTCCATGAACTGTCATATCTGAGTGAGCAGCCGGCATTCATTCATAAGCTGACGAAAGAAACAAATGTTATGACATTTTTATCTTATTTGAATTATTAAAAGCGGGGCTTTGATGCCCTGCTTTTTTTGTATATGGAAAAATGCCGGTTTTTCCGGAATTAACGGTAAAAAACAGCGCTTTTACAAGCATGATTTTGATATACAGTTGTTACAAGCCTTATGATTCATACTTTAAAGGAGGACTCGTATGAAACTGTTAGCGATTACATCATGCCCGAATGGAATTGCCCATACATATATGGCGGCTGAAAACCTGCAAAAAGCTGCCGACAGATTAGGCGTCCAAATGAAAGTCGAGACCCAAGGCGGAATCGGAGTGGAAAATGAGCTGACCGGTGAGGAGATTCGTGAAGCAGACGCGATTATTATTGCGGCAGACCGCTCGGTAAACAAAGACCGGTTTATAGGAAAAAAACTGTTGTCTGTCGGGGTTCAGGATGGTATCCGCAAACCGGAAGAATTAATTCAAAAAGCACTTAGCGGCGATGTGCCGGTCTACCGTTCAGCTTCAAATTCGGAAGCCGGCAATCAACAGGAGAAAAAACAAAATCCGATTTATCGTCATTTAATGAACGGTGTTTCTTTTATGGTTCCATTCATCGTCGTCGGCGGGTTATTGATAGCGGTTGCATTAACGCTTGGAGGTGAGAAAACACCGAAGGGCTTAGTCATTCCGGATGAATCTTTTTGGAAAACGATTGAACAGATCGGAAGTGCCTCATTCTCATTCATGATCCCGATTTTGGCCGGATATATCGCGTACAGCATCGCTGATAAACCCGGGCTTGTACCAGGAATGATCGGCGGATATATTGCAGCGACTGGGAGCTTTTACGGCAGTGCAAGCGGCGCCGGTTTTCTCGGCGGCATCATCGCCGGTTTTTTGGCGGGGTATGCTGCCCTTTGGATCAAAAAATTAAAGGTTCCAAAAGCGATTCAGCCGATTATGCCGATTATTATTATTCCAGTGTTCGCTTCACTAATGGTAGGTTTGGCGTTTGTGTTTTTGATTGGTGCGCCTGTAGCCCAAATTTTCGAATCTTTAACGGTATGGCTGGCGGGTATGAAAGGTTCGAGCTCCATCCTGCTGGCATTGATTTTAGGCGCAATGATTTCATTTGATATGGGAGGTCCCGTAAACAAGGTGGCATTCCTGTTCGGATCGGCCATGATCGGAGAAGGAAACTATGAAATTATGGGACCGATTGCCGTCGCCATTTGTATACCGCCGATCGGCCTAGGGATTGCAACGTTTTTTGGAAAAAGAAAATTTCAGGAGTCGGAAAGAGAAATGGGAAAAGCATCATTTACCATGGGTCTCTTCGGCATCACTGAAGGAGCCATCCCATTCGCCGCACAAGATCCGCTTCGCGTCATTCCGGGGATTATGGCAGGTTCTATGATTGGTTCTGTGATCGCTATGATCGGCAATGTCGGAGACAGAGTAGCACACGGCGGGCCTATAGTGGCAGTACTAGGCGCCGTTGATCATGTGCTGATGTTTTTTATTGCAGTGATTGCCGGATCTCTTACCACCGCTCTTTTAGTTAATGTACTAAAAAAAGATATTCTGGTTTCTTCACCCGCCGGGCTGAATGAAGCTGCAGCATCGAATGACGTTCCGCAACAGCACAATGAAGCGGAAAGCAGACAGATGGAGAAGACGGATATTAACAAGCTGACAGACATTATGAGTATAGATCTTATTGAACCAACATTATCAGGCGAAACCAGAGATGACATTATCGATGAAATGATTCAAAAATTGTCCCGCACAGGTATGCTGCATTCAGAGAGCGGTTTTAAAGAAGCGATCATGAATCGCGAACAAGAGGGGACAACGGCGATTGGCATGAATATCGCGATTCCGCACGGGAAGTCTGATGCCGTCAAGAAGCCTAGTGTAGTGTTTGGAATCAAACGATCAGGCATTGAATGGAACAGTCTTGATGGATCAGAAGCAAAGTTAATCTTTATGATCGCTGTACCGAAAGATAGCGGAGGGAACCAGCATCTGAAACTGCTGCAAATGCTATCTCGAAAACTGATGGATGACAGCTATAGGGAAAGGCTGCTCTCTGTCCAGACAAAAGAAGAAGCATACAAACTCCTGGATGAAATCATATAAAGCGGGGGATTTTCATGATGACTGAACCGTTATTTTTCAAGCCTGTTTTCAAAGAAAAGATTTGGGGCGGCACCGCTTTGGCTGCTTTCGGCTATGACATCCCGTCAGAACGGACGGCGGAATGCTGGGCTTTTGCAGCACATCAAAATGGGCAAAGCATTGTTCAAAACGGGATATACAAGGGGCTCACGCTCAGCGAATTATGGGAACATCACCAGCATTTATTCGGACATCTGAAGGGGGACCGCTTCCCTCTTCTCACGAAAATTTTGGATGCCAATCAAGACTTATCCGTTCAGGTGCATCCGAAAGATGAGTATGCAAAAACGCATGAAAAAGGAGAGCTCGGAAAAACAGAATGCTGGTATATCATAGACTGCCAAGAAGATGCAGAAATCGTTTATGGCCACAACGCAAAAACAAAGGAAGAACTGATCTCGATGATAGAAGGTGGAAAATGGGACAAGCTCCTGCGCCGCGTAAAGGTAAAACCGGGGGATTTCTTCTATGTGCCAAGCGGCACCGTTCATGCGATTGGGACAGGCATTCTCATTTTAGAGACGCAGCAGAATTCCGATACAACCTACAGATTGTATGATTATGGCCGGAAAGATACAGAAGGCAATTTGCGCGAGCTCCATTTGGAAAAGAGCATAGAAGTGATAGACGTACCATTTGCGCCAGAGCAGCAAACGGTTCAATATAAACAAACAGATGATTTGCACATAGCCGTATTGATTGAGTGCCCTTATTTTTCAGTGGAAAAGTGGGAGTTAACAGGATCGGCAAGTTTAAAACAGCAAAAATCATTCCTTCTTGTCAGCGTCATCGAAGGAGAAGGCCGGATAATCTCCGGCGAGCGTACATATGACTTTAAAAAAGGAGATCATATGTTTCTGTCTTACGGGTTTGGGGAATTCAAACTCGCGGGGGATGCGGAGTGTATCGTATCTAATCTGTAAAATAAAACTTTATGACCAGTTTCACGTTTTAAGTCGATATAGAGAAACCAAAGTGACTCATTTTGAGCTAATTGAATGTTTCAATATAAAAAGATACCAGCTGGTATCTTTTTTCATATTCACTCACTATGACACCCCTTCGATGGTTTCTTTTATCTTATCTGCTATTGGGAGTATGATGTCCAGCAGATTAACTGTAGACAACAATCACGTTGCTTAAGACAACCTATAAAAGCTGCTTCAATTTTATATGGACCAAAAGAGAAGAAAACGAAATGTGTTTCTGAATGATTTGTTTGTAAAAAACAAGCTATCCTATTATAAACGCAGTTTTTTTTATTTCGTGGGCAAAATCATCTTTGGGCTGTCACGTTGGCTATTGCAAATGTTTCTTTCCCCAAACTGAACATTTGATCTGACAAGTTTTATAGGTAAGAATGTAAAGGATGATCTACATGAAATATGATAAAGTATTTTTAATGTGAAGTTGATGAAAGAATATTTTGATAAGAGGTGTATTTATGAAGTTGGATGAATTTGCGATTGGACAAGTATTTCATACAAAGTCTTTTAGGGTAACAAAAGAAAATGTAATGAGGTTTGCGGAAGAATTCGACCCTCAATATATGCATGTAGACGAGGAAAAAGCGAATAAAGGCAGATTTAATGGAATCATCGCTTCTGGCATACAAACGTTAGCCATTTCTTTTAAGCTCTGGATTGAAGAGGGGTTCTATGGCGACGATATTATTGCTGGAACAGAGATGAATCATATTAAATTCATAAAACCCGTGTATCCAGATGATGAATTGCATACAGTCGTTGAGGTAGTGGATAAAAAACCAAAGAAAAGTGGAACGGGAATACTTACTGTATTGTTATTTACTTATAATCATAAAGAAGAAAAAGTATTCGAAGGTGAGTTATCAGTATTGATTAAGCAATAAATAATGTAATAGTAAAGGTTTTTGATCACCAATTGATCAAACGATGAGAGTATAATTAAAATATGCTTTCTTTAGGACTAACAATGTTTAGGGCTCATCTTAGAAAAAACATACCAAATACGATTGGTATGTTTTTTTATTCATTCATGTAATGACATGAAGCAGGGTACCGATACCGTGCATCAAAACAGAAAGGAAATTAGAACTTTTTCATCTCCTTTAACATCTTTATTTTGCTTCCTTTTATGTAGGTGAAACATACCCCGCTGACAGTCACCATTCCGCCTAGCAGTGAAATAAGTGAAGGCATTTCGCCTATCCACATCCAGGAAATCACCAACGTCAAAGCCGGTGTTACATAAAGTGAAATCGTTGCTTCAGCAGCACCGACGATTAAAGTTACATATGCAAGCGCAAAGTATGGGATGACCGTCGGAAATAAGCCTAAGTAAACGATAGACAATGTGGAGTTCATTGAGGCGTTTACAAACTCCCCCCATAAGCCTGGAAGAAAAACAAGCATTGGTAAGGATGCACCCCAAATCGTGAACGTTACAAATGGAATAAAACCATACTTTTTTATATAACGGGCTTGAAAAACAAAATAAATACTCTCTGCAAAAGCTGCCAGCAGAATGAACAGAATTCCTTTCATTGAAAGCGTATGATCTCCTGTCCCTAATGAAATAAATGATACACCCAATAAACTAATGATAGAGCCAATCCATTTAGAAAAACCAAAATGTTCACCAAAAAACAGTCGAGACAACACCGCGGAAAAGATTGGTGCTGTGGTTACGAGTAAGCTTGCAATCCCGGCACTAACTGTTTTTTCACCGATATTAAGCAAAATGTGATAGAGTGCAAAACCTAAAAACCCTAATAATAAGATGACAGGGATATCTTTCATGTCAGGTAAGCGCATGTTAGTCAGCACAGCAAAAAGCAACAATGCCATAGATCCGATTAACAAACGAAATAAAGCAAGGTGTTCGGGTGTGTAATATTCCAGACCTACACGAATTCCCGGAAAAGCTGATGCCCACAAACCGATCATAAGACTGTAAGATATGATGAGTTGAACAGTTTTCTTTTTCATGATTTTCACTCCTTCTTTACAAAAACCAACCAGTTATTTAGTGTGTTTTATACTAATAGAGATTTGATAAAATGGCTTCAACCAGTTACATAATTTTTGACCCAACCACTTTAGTTGAAGGAGACTGCTTTTGATGAGCTTTACAGAAGAAAAAACGGTTAGAAAGCTTCCTAAGTACTTACAAATCATTGATTATATAAAAGAGAAAATAGGTAATGGAGAGTGGCCGATTGGAAGTAAGATTCCAAGCCAGCGCACGCTTGCAAAAGACTTTCATGTAAATCGAAGCACGGTTATCACAGCGTTAGAGGAATTGATAGCAGATGGGTTGATTGAAGGCAGAATGGGAAAAGGGACAGTTGTCATCAACAATACTTGGACACTGTTGGCTAAGAATTCCGCACCCAATTGGGAGAAATATGTAACTTCGGGAATCCAGCAGCCAAGCCGAAGAATTGTTCAAGAGATCAATAAATCAGAATCAAATTCTGATCTTATACAGCTAAGCAAAGGAGAACTTTCAAAAGAGATTTTTCCTTTGTCTGCTATGAAAGAGATTATGGGCAAGGTATCTCAAAACATAGAGGCGTTCGGATATGAGGAACCAAAAGGATACTTGCCTTTAAGAGAGGCATTGAGTGATTATTTAAAAACAATCGGGATTCATGCTTCACCTTCATCCATTCTTATTGTTTCAGGAGCACTGCAAGCCTTACAGCTTATATCAATGGGGCTTTTGCAAAGAGGATCAACTGTTTTTCTTGATCAGCCATCTTATCTTTATTCATTACATGTATTTCAATCAGCCGGAATGAATCTGACCGGACTTCCTATGGATAAAGAGGGGCTTTTGCCAAACCATATTCATATGACAAAGGGGGAACGGGGAAGAGCCATATTATATACAAACCCTTGTTTTCAAAATCCGACTGGTATCTTAATGTCAGAAGAGCGGCGGAAAGAAATTCTTGCCGTAAGCGAAAAAACGCAGCTTCCCATTATTGAAGATGACATATATCGTGAGCTGTGGATAGATGACATTCCGCCATATCCTATTAAAACAATAGATAAAAACGGTCATGTGCTATATGTAGGAAGTTTATCGAAAACGCTAAGCCCGGGCTTAAGGATTGGATGGATCGTCGGGCCAGAGCCAGTGATTGAACGTTTATCTGACATTAAAATGCAGACAGATTACGGATCGAGTTCGTTGTCTCAAAGAGTAGCGGCGGAATGGTTCACATCTGGCCAATATCAGCGGCATTTAGAACGGGTAAGACATCAATTAAAGATAAGAAGGCAATTTGTTACGAGCGCTTTAGAAACCAATATGAAGAATGCAGCTGTTTGGACTATTCCAAAAGGGGGATTCTTTATCTGGTTAAAAATATTGCCTTCGATATCTATGAAATTACTTTATAAAAAAGCCTTAACAAAAGGGATTCTTCTCAATCTTGGCAGTATTTATGCTCAGGAAAAAGGCAATTATATTCGCTTGTCATACGCTTATGCATCCCTTGAAGATCTTCAAAAGGGAATTTATGAATTAAGTTTGATCATTAAGGAGCTGGCCAGTAAATAAATATGCATTCAATGTTGAGAACCTATCTATCAAAAAACATACCAAACAATGTTGGTATGTTTTTATTTTTATACGTTCTTAGAAATTATAAGATGAATATGCAGAGGAGTAGGGATCTCCTCATCATACTGACTGTTCTAAAAAACAGAAGTGTCCTTAAAAGAGGGGAATTCTTTTACGGGTAGAATAAAAGAGAGAAAGTGATAGGAGGGTACAGTTTGCAGGAGATAAAAAAAGAACAATATAGTGATGCCAAAACATTGATACATCATAAAGAAACAAGTTGCCCGACATTTGTTTATTCAATATTAGAACAAACAGTTCCGGGAGTGGTTTATGCAGATGATCAATCGTTTCTGATAGGAACCAGCTCAGGAATTTATTATGTTGCAGGGGATGAAAGGAATCAAAATGTTAATGAATTTATCGTTGAATTATACAAAAAGAGAGCTAAATCCCAAAAAAGATTTACTCTGTTTTCTCCCAATCGCTCATGGGACAGCGTAGTAAAAACTGTACTGCATGATGAATTGAATCAAATGATGCGATATGCGTTTTCTCAACAAATTTCTGCCAAAAAGGCTTTTCAGCTTCCAAAGGGGTTTACATTAAAAAGAATAAATGAAGATATCATTTCAAGCAGCACTGAATTTCAAAAAGCTTATTATGAGGAGTATTGGGGTTCAGTCTCGAATTTTTTAAAAAACGGATTTGGATTTGCTGTTATGTATGACAATTATGTTGTCAGTGAGTGCACTTCCATATTTCTAGGCGGCGATCGTGCAGAAATGGATATCTATACACGCGAAGAATATAGAGGAATGGGGTTCGCTTATATTGCTGGGAGTAAGTTTATAAATGATTGTCTCGAAAACGGCGTCAGCCCTAGCTGGGATTGTGATGTCAGCAACAAATCATCTATTCATTTAGCAAAAAAACTAGGATTTGAGATATCAACCAAATACTCCATCTTTTTTAAAAAATCAGGTTAAAAAAGACCCTTCTAAGGAAGGGCCTTTTCTTGAGCACCAAGCTGACGGAGAATATCATACTTATTCACATGAACTCTTTTCGCCATTTAAAATGAATATGATTCGCCATCATCCGGCACTAGTACATGAGATGACATGCCTTTTTCATGAATAAAGCCTTTTAATTCTTCTCTGGATAATGCCCAATGGTTGACAGCTTCCATGTGGCTCACGATTATTTTTGCATGAGGGGCAGCTTGATGCGTTTCATGGATATCTTCTTTCCCCATGACGAGAGAGCCGCCCTCAAAGAATTGATTGTTTCCTCCGTTCACTACAATGATTTCTGGCTGGTGTGTATCGATCTCTTCTTGGATCGCATCATACCAAACCGTATCTCCGGCTACATATAACGTTTTCTCGCTTTGGTGTTTGAACACGACACCGCATACAAGACCGGCAAGTTTTAAAATGTCTCCTCTGCCGTGTTCGCCTTTGGTTTTGATTAATTGAATACCATCAAAGTCTGTGTCGGTTGTGAGAATCTCGACATTTTGAAAACCGGCGTTTCTGACTTCTTTCGCATCTTCTTCATTTTGTACAAACATTTTTATGTCTTTTGGCAACATGTCTTTGGCTGCATCATCAAAGTGATCTAAATGCAAATGAGTGACAATGACTGCATCAAGATTGTTGATGATATGATCCACTGATGTCGGCAAGCTGACTAAAGGATTTTTTTGGTCTTGTCGTGGTGAATTTGGGAATGGCGGATAAGTGCCCTTTTCTGCTAACATTGGATCTATTAAAAACGTTTTGCCTGCATATTCGACAACAAGTGTGGCATTACGAATTTGTTGAATGTTCATATTAAAACCCCTTTTCTTTGATATATGTATAGCTTATACTATGACCAATCGCCAAATACATGGATGAAATCAAGTCTTTTGGCCGTTTTACTTGAATGTTGAAAGAACCTATTACACATGAACATCGAACGGGCTAGAGTGCATCCTGATTGAAGAGAATGCAGGAGACAACCAAAATAGTACGCGGGTTTTAAAAAAGTGAATGTGTTTTTGGAACTCGGACATAGGTGCCAATTTCCTTAGCGCATACGATGTTTTCATTTGTTTTTGAAAGGATAGGGTATGATGTTGGATCACACGGATATGCAAATCATAGAAGAATTATCTAAAAACAGCCGTATTACAATGAAAGAATTAGGAGAGAAAGTTCATTTGACGGGCCAAGCCGCTGCATCCAGGGTTGCCAAATTAGAAGATAACGGAGTGATTGAGGGTTATACCATTAAAGTGAATCAAGACAAATTGGGATATTCTATCCATGCCTTGATTAATATCTATACAAAAAGCACGCACCATCAGCCTTATCTTTCCTTTATCAAAACGCAAGAGACATACGTCATCAATAATTATAAAATCAGCGGGGATGGCTGTTATCTTCTGGAATGCAGATTTCCCTCTAACGAATTGCTGGATGAATTTTTGGTAGGCTTAAATCAGCATGTAAACTATAAATTGTCTATTATTATTAATAACATGCAACAACAATAAAAATGCATAAGTAAGAATATATAAATGCTAAAAAACCAAGGGTGTCAGCCTTTGGTTTTTGTTATAAGGCGGAAGGATACTGAAGTGATGAAGACATTTAATCAGACTGTGGCGAATCATCCGCAATTGGAATCCATTCCTTATTCCAATTAGTGATTAACAAATTACGAATATCATCTGGATCTGTGGAGTTCTTTGGAACAGGAAGGCGCTGCACCAGCTGTTCAACTGAATGGCCGACAATGATGAAAAAAGGCACACAAAGACGTCCAATCACAGGCGTCTTTTTTTAATGCAGCTTTTTAGGACTGGGATTTACATTTTCATGATCGATTTCATCAAATAAACTTCGGTTCTTTGAATGGGAGGGCTGAACATCTTCTTTGATAAAGTCGGGGTGAATGATCTTTTTTAAATCCCTGACTGTTAAAGGCTTGGCTTCATCAATTAATTCTAAGCCTAATAGGCCGTTTGCTTCTAACGTCGCCTTTTTGACATCCTGTAAAGTAGAAACGCCGTGCAGCCTCAATTGCATTTCCAGCTGATCTAACGTCAGTCTCATTCTCTTTAAATTGTCTAAATGTAATTGGCCATCTTCAATGATAATTGTCGCTTTCCCGGTTAACAGCTTTTCAATCAAATTAGACTTTAGCTGAATCCATTCCATAAAAAGGAGTGAGAGCGTAAAAATGACAGCTGCAACTAGTGTTTTTAATAGGCTGTTTTCGATGATCGGCTGAACAATGATGGTTCCGATCGAAATCATGACAACTGTTTGTGCCGAGGTCATTTGCGCAATTGATTTTCTTCCTGAAATTCTAAGCAAAATCACACCAGATATTATGAGGACAAATGCTTCCCAAGTAAAACTCATCCTACCACCTGACCAGTAATGTAAAGGATTATAACGCCGGAGGCTAACTGCAGAGCGTCTTTGACCATTTGAACGTTAATATATCCGAAAGCCTGGTTGTTCATTCAGCATGATGAATGACTTTGTATGTTGCCAAGCTGCCCGCATGAGAATAAACAGCGATAAAGTTGCCTTACAGCGGTTCGCGTTCCAAGCGGCTTAGAGCAGGTGAAAGATTTGTCTTACAATTTTGGACAGGTTGTATAAAAATAAAGCAGATATATGGACATTCTCAAGGCTGGTCCAGTATATTTCAGGCAGGTAAATACCAATCAGCAGGAGGAATGGGATGAAAGAGGTTACTGAATTACTATCACTGAATGCAATAGAGAATTTTATAAACCGTCACCAGTTAAGTTTTATCTATATATCAAGATCAAGCTGTACAGTATGCCATGCAGTTTTGCCGCAGCTCAGAGAATTGCTGGAACAGTTTCCGCATATCAAACTAGGACACGTAAATGCTGACAGGGTGGAGGAGGTTGCCGGCAGATTTTCGGTCTTCACCGTACCTGTTCTTCTTTTATTTATTGAGGGTACTGAATTTCTGAGAGAAGCGCGTTTCGTGCATTTTGAACAGCTGGAACAGAAATTAAAAAGAGTTTATCAATTATATGAGGAATAAAATGTGCAGCTAAACGAACATGGCATCAAGTCATGTTCGTTATGTTTTTATGAAGGAAGCAGCTGAATATGAAATTCATTGACATAAAATCCAAATGCATGAAATAATACTCATGAGTAATATTACTAAAAAGTATCTTTTTGTGGAGGCTGATCCGATGTGAAAAGCAGAAAAGGACGTAAAGGGGAGGAGAGCCGGAAACGATTGCTCAAAGCTGCTGCACATGAATTTTCGATTCGGGGATTTCATGAAACGAAGGTAAGTGCCATAGTGAAAAGAGCCGGACTGACGCAGCCTTCCTTTTATCTGTACTTTCAAAGTAAAGAAGCCATCTTTGAGGAGTTAATCAACGATTTCCACTCTCGCTTAAGAAAGCTGACAGGATCACTTCTCCTGGAAACCGGATTACATGGGAACGATGTAACAAACAGAGTGCTCTCTGCTGTGGAAGCTGTTTTTCAGTTTCTTGCGGAGGATAAGGATTTAACAAGGATCGGTTTTTTTCTCAACCCAGAAGCGAAACAATTGAAACAAGATGTGGCGATGGTTTTGAAAGACAACTTAGAAGCAGAACAACGCCTTGGCTATTTTCGTTCCGAATTGGAAATGGAAACCGTGGCGGAATGCTTGATTGGCATGATTGAACATTTGACCGATTCATATTTGTTAACCGGAATCAAAGATCCGGCAAGTCTCGCCGAGCAGGTTGTCAATCTCTTAATATACGGGATGCTTCCAAAAGGGAGTGACGCAAGATGATATCTATGATCATGAAAGCCAGTTTGGCAGCTTTTATGCTCGCGGGAGGCATCATAAAGGTGTTCCGTGTGCCCTTTCAAGTGGAGCATTGGCGGCATTATCAATATCCGTTATGGTTTCTTACTGTTACTGGTATTCTTGAAATAGCGGGGGCATTTGCTATGACAGCGGGAATTTGGAATCGGTATGCAGCATTTGGAGCAGGCGTCCTGTTTGTCGTTCTCATGGCGGGAGCGGTTCATGCACACATTGTTCGAGCGCGCCAATCGGTTCTCATGACGATACCCGCAATAATCTGTTTGATTGTTTCTATCATTATAATCATTTGGGAGTCCACATAAGCTATTCACTTAACAAACCAATTTGCAGGAGACCTCCTTCTCTTATCGAATAATAGAAATAGATCTTCATTTGTACGTTATTCGTCCGGCACCAGCTGGACTTTTTTTTCATAAAGGAGGAATACAGGATGGCGTTAACTTTGGAAGACATGACTGTGGAGGAGTTCGAAGCATTTCGAGGGATGTCCGTGCAAAATTATGCGAAACAAAACATACAATCGGGAACTTGGACGGAAAAAGAGGCGCTTGAGAAATCGGAACAGGCATATGAGAAAATGATTCCGAATGGACGAAACAGCAGCAATCATTTCTTTTGGAACATCACAAATGAAGAAGGGGAAAGGATGGGCTGGCTCTGGCTGTATGCTGATCCGCTTCATCCGCAAAAGGAAGCGTTTATCTATTCCTTTGGATTGTATGAAGCCTTCCGCGGTAAAGGGCTGGCTCAATTGGCGCTTCAAACGCTGGATGAAAGGGCAAGAGAGCTTGGGGCGGAAAGACTTGCTCTCCATGTGTTTGCGCATAACGAGACAGCCGTCTATCTTTATCAGAAGATGGGATATGCCATGACCAATATACGTATGCGGAAACAGCTGTGCTGATAATAGCAGCTTATTTAAGCGGTTTCCCAAACACAATATGCCAATGCAGATGCTTAGAGTCCTGGTTAGATCCTAAGGTGGTGATCACACGGCATGCACCTTTTTCATCCAGGGTAATCATGAGGAGATATGTTTCTTCGGGACAGCCACAATATGGACTGGATAAAAAGGGTTTGTAAGACAATAAGCCAATACGTTATCTGCCTCTTAATACCTTATTTGCTTCGTTTTGCCGCTAAATACCGTCATCACAGTAAAAGTCTTCAGTCATATGATCCATCCTCACTTTGTTGTATTTACGAGAAGTTTCCATCTGAACGATCAGGGGCCGCACACCCTTGGTATTTTTTTCTCCTGAACCCTTAGTCATTGCAGGCTTGATCGACAGGCTAAAGGAGAGGTCTGCTTAAACACAGAAAAAAAGATTGACCTCAAAAATGTAAGGGGTTACAATTGAAACCAATTAGGAAAGACTTTCCCTATCTTAAACGTATTTAGAAATATTTTTAGGGGTTATTTTTTATTCTATAATGATATTAAAGAGAAAGACTTTCCTTATTTTCGCAGAATGGGAGTGGTACTGATGGGAAATGTACAGGTTGGGCTATTAGGTGCGGGACGGATGGGAGCTTTTCACGGAGAAAGTATTGCGTTCCGTGTGAAAGGAGCAGATTTGTATGCGGTTGCAGATCCGGTTCCGGGGAATGCAGAAGCATTTGCAAAAAAGCTCGGCTCAAATATTAAAGCGTTTACGGATCCGTTAGACATGCTGGAGCATCCGGATATTGATGCGGTCATCATTGCGTCGCCAGCAAAGACGCATGCCGCAAACATTATTGCAGCGGCAAAGAAGGGGAAAGCTGTATTTTGCGAGAAACCGATGGCTGTTACGCTGGAAGAAGCGGATGAGGTCATCAGAGCAGTAAATGAAGAATCTGTTCCGCTCCAGGTCGGTTTTAACAGACGTTTCGCTAAAGGCTTTCGCAGTGCATATGAAGAAATCCGTGCAGGAAAAATCGGCACACCACAGTTAATGCGTTCCATCACGCGAGATCCGGCACTCGGCGATCCGACTTCAATTCCTCAATGGACGATATTTTTAGAGACGCTGATTCATGATTTTGATACCTTACTCTTTCTCAATCCAAATGCAAAGCCAATTGAAGTCTATGCCGCGGCTGATGCGCTTGTCAGACCTGATTTTAAAGACAAAGGATTTTTGGATACTGCAGTTGTCACGGTTAAATTTGATAACGGAGCGATTGCAACGGCGGAAGCGAATTTCCAAGCCGTTTATGGATATGATGTCCGCGGAGAAGTGTTCGGATCTGAAGGCATGCTGACCATCGGAGATATCCGCCATACAAACATGACAAGGTATAACAAAGACGGAGTCAGCTACAACACGATTCGCTACGATCAGGACTTATTATTTGATGCTTATGTTGATGAGTTACAATCATTTGTGGATGCCGTTCGAAATCATAAGCCAACCTTAGTTACAGGCGAAGATGCGCGTGCAGCACTTGCCATTGCCGCAGCTTGTATAGAATCTTGTAAAACGAAGCGGCCTGTTACACTAAAAAACGGAGTGCCGCAAACGGTTTGAGTTTCTGATAGAAGAAGCGCCTTTTTAAAAAGAAATTCTGGTAAGCATTCGTTTATACTAGAGAGGATCTATTTTATAAAGGTGGCCTTCTTATGAAAACAACCATTTATGATGTTGCGAAGGAAGCAAACGTTTCAATCTCTACGGTTTCAAAGGTTCTTAATAACACCGGGAATATAAGTGAAAAAACGAAAAATAGAATTTGGAAAGTGATTGAGGAGCTTCAATATCAGCCAAGTGTTGTGACTTCAGCGAGAAAAATGATGAAGACCATCGGGCTGCTTATTCCTGACATCGCCAATCCGTTTATGGCCGAACTGGCCAGAGCCGTGGAGGACAGCGGCCGTAAAAAGGACTTCAGTGTCATCATATGCAGTACGGACAATAATTCGCTGAGAGAAGAAGAATATATCACCATGCTGAAGCAAAAGCATGTAGACGGCATTATTGTGGCGACAGGTCTCAAAAACAGTCAGGCGATACGCGAGCTGATTGAAAGCTACATGCCGGTTGTCATGCTGTCGAGAGATATACCGCATCTGCCTGTAGACACTGTAGTGGCGGATGATTTTAAAGGGGGATACGAGGCAGCTGTCCATTTAGCCCATTTAGGGCATACAAACATTGCTGTCATAGCAGAAAAGATTAACAATACATCAATCAAAAATCGTGTCATCGGCTTTAAAGAAGGACTGCAGGTTTCAGGAATCCAAATCGATGAATCAGCTATTCTGGACTGTCCATATGACTTGTCAGCCAGTAAAGACATCAGTTTAAAGCTGCTTAATCAAAAACATAGGCCGACGGCTGTCTTTGTGACGACTGAGCTGCTTGCTTTAGGCGTTTTGCAGGCTGCAAGGCAGCTTCATATTTCTATTCCTTCATCCCTTTCTCTAATTGGGTTTGACAACAGCATCCTTGCAAAGATCAGTGATCCCCAATTGACGACTATCGCACAGCCGACTGAAGAAATGGGAGAAAAGGCAATTGAACTGCTGATGGACGGCATGGCCGATTCAAAACAAAAGAAAGTGATACAGCGCGTGATGCTGTCTCCTTCATTAATCGTGCGGGATTCAACGGCGTCACTGTTATGACCCTGTATTTTGGGGGATCTTTCTCTTAAACGAAGGGATCTCCCCTACTTAAACGTTAAATACAATCAGTCGGAGGTGTCTTGATGACATCCAAAAAGGCCTATATCAGTCTTATTTATTTTTTCGGGGCATTAGGAGGTTTGCTGTTCGGGTACGATACGGGTGTAATATCCGGCGCGCTGCTGTTTATTAGAGAAGACATGGAGCTGACTCCATTTTTAGAAGGATTGGTTGTCAGCGGAGTACTGATTGGCGCTTTAGCCGGGGCAGCCTTTTGCGGAAGATTTTCCGACCGCTATGGCAGGAAAAAAACAATCATCTGGCTCGGTGTGCTTTTTACAATTGGAGCCATTGGAACAGGCTTAGCTCATAATATCGGAATATTGTTACTATTCAGAATAGAATTAGGTGTAGCAGTTGGAGGAGCTTCGGCAATTGTTCCTTTGTATCTGTCAGAAATGGCGCCTGCCGCGATCAGAGGCAGAATCGCTTCATTGAATACATTGATGAATTCTTTCGGGATTCTCATGGCGTATATTGTAAACTTTGTTTATTCATCTTCGGGCAGGTGGGATCTGATGCTCCTATTAGCAGTGATTCCCTCCTTCATTCTCATGGCCGGCATGTTTTTTATGCCTGAAAGCCCGCGATGGGTGCTGCAGAAAAGAAGTGAGGATGAAGCACGCCATATTTTGCTTCTGACGAGAGATCCGAGAACAATCGATGCTGAGATCCGCAGTATGAAGGAGATTAAGACGAAGGAACGTGTTTCCATATCAACATTATTATCCCCGACAATCAGGCCGATCTTATTTATAGGTATTGGGGTCGCCATCTTTCAGCAAGTAATAGGCACGAATACGATTATTTATTATACACCGACCATCTTAGAAAATGCGGGGTTCGGCGCTTCCAGTGCCATTGCAGGAACCATTGGCATCGGCATTATCAATGTCTTATTTACGATTATCGGCTTGCTGCTGATTGATATGATAGGGCGAAGAAAGCTCATGCTGATCGGCAATGTCGGAATGTCTTTGGCACTTGGTATTTTGGGCATCAGTACGCTGTTCTTTCATGCACCCGATTGGCTGCTGTTATCCTGCTTATGCTTGTTTATGGTAGCGTATTCAGCGAGCTGGGGAATGGTCGTTTGGGTTGTGCTGGCTGAAATTTTCCCGTTGCAGGTCAGGGGAACGGCGCTGGGAATTTCCAGTACCTGTCTGTGGCTGGCAAATATTGCAGTGTCGCTGTCCTTCCCGCTGCTTTTAGATCTGATAGGTACAGGTGCTTTATTTCTCATGTACGGCGCCATTGGTGTACTTGCCTTTCTCTTTGTTTATCAATATGTGCCGGAGACAAAAGGCAAATCATTGGAACAGATTGAAGGAGAAATTATGTCAAAGAATACAGTTTCATCTTTCTAAAAGGGGGATTTCAATATGGGAAGAGAATATGGGTTATGCTTATGGACTTTCGGCAGCGTTCCATTTGAACAAAAATGCCGGCTGGCTGCAGAAATCGGAGTAGATGGGGTTGAGGTCGAAGGGGATATTTCGCTGAATCCGAAAGACATTGCCGAAACATTGGCTGCTCATCAAGTAAAGGTTTTATCGGTAACGCCAAGGAATGTGGATATTTCAAGTGTGAATGAAGAAGTTCGGTCAAAGGCTGTACAGTATTTTTTGGATTTACTGGATTGGGCTGCGGATGCAGGCGCCCCCCGTATCTGTCTTCACGGCGATGTCGGCAAAGTGAGAGGGAGCGGTGATGATACAAGGGATTGGAGTTTACTAGTCAAAAGCGCTAAAAGGATCATGGCTAAAGCGGAGGAATTACAGATTCAGGTGGTATTTGAAGTACTGAACCGATACGAAAATCACCAAGTGGTCACTTGTGAAGAAGCTTTACAATTCATTCGTGATGTCAGCAGCCCCAATCTCGAAGTACTTCTCGATGCGTATCATATGAATATAGAAGAAGCTGATCCTGTAAAGGCCATTAAATTGGCAGGGCAGAAACTCGGCGTCTATCACGTGGCTGATTCAAATCGCCAGGCGATCGGCAACGGCCATGCGAATCTCAAAGAGCAAATCGAAGCGCTTAATTTTATCGGTTATAAAGGCCCGATAATTATGGAGATGGTGGCGGCTGGACCGGATCCGTTTACTCCGGTGAAAGGAAATGCCTATTTGGAAGTAGTGGCAGGGTATTATAAGTCATCATTAGAGACATTAAGGTCATGGGAAGGCTTGAAAATATAAAGAAAAAAGGACAACGGCTGTTGTCCTTTTTAATGCCGCTTGAACATTCCCGCTCAGCTTTTTTTATCTTGATGATCAAGCTCTTTCATCCGTTTCGTAAGCTCATTGAATGCCTGATCCAGCTCCTTGTACCCTTTATCATTTGGCGTCATAAAACTGAGCTTTCCCAGCACTTCTTGTCTTTCTGTCTCAAGCTTTAAACGAAGCTCCTCCCGGTCATTTCTTTCTGAAGGAACGTCATTCAATTGCTTTTCGATACCATTGTTTGAAATAACGAGTTTGCTGTTCGTTGTTTTCTCGAGAAAATAACGGTCGTGTGATACCACAATCAGTGTGCCGCTGTATTGTGACAGTGTTTCTTCCAGCTGTTCGCGTGACGGCAGGTCGAGGTGATTGGTCGGTTCATCTAATATCAGCACGTCTTTTTCCTCTAAGATATAAGCCATCAGCTTGCACTTTACACGCTCGCCCATACTCATATGTTGAATTGGTTCTGTCCATTGAGAAGCGGTAAATCCCAATCGCGTCATGATATTCTGGACATTTCCTCTCGCCTCGAACGTGTCTTGATAAAATAACTCCTCCGGTGTTTGTTCTAAAGGCAAATCAAATACTTCCTGTGTTAAATAACCGATTTTTGCTGATGGTGATATCCACACCTTTCCCTCAGCCGTTTCCTGTCCAAGAATGACTTTCAATAAGGTTGTTTTTCCGCTGCCGTTCGGGCCTGTAATGGCAACCTTTTCTCCGTGCTGAATCGTAAAGCGGGCGTTTTGAAACAGTGTCTTTTCGCCAAATGACTTCGTCAGGTGTTGAACTTCCAAAAACCGTTTTCCTGTTTTATGAGTTGTATCAATTGAAAAACGAACAGTATATTCCGGATCGACAGGCTCAGCCTTTGTTTTTTCGAGTTCTTTTTCAAGCCGCTTTTGTTTCGATTTGATCTGGGCATCTGTGCGCTTTGCTTTTACACGATGGTATTCTTTAAACCCTTCCTTTTTCGTCGATTGTGCGTGAGCTTTTTTTGACCATGAAGTGAGTTCTGTCATTTGTGCTTCAATCCGTTCAATCATTTTCTGCTGCTTTTCATATTCGCGCTGCTGGGTCAGTCTTTTCTCTTTCCGGAACTTCATGTAACCAGAGTAATTCCCTTTGTATTCAGTCAGTGTGTGGTCCTCGATTGACCATATTTTCGTGGCAGCTTCATCTAAGAAATACCGATCGTGTGAAACGAGAATGACAGTGCCGCTAACATTTTTCAGCTGCTGAATGAGAAATTGCAAGCTTATGTCATCAAGATGGTTTGTCGGTTCATCCAGCAGGAAAAGGTCTGCATCCTCTGATAGCCCTTTTGCCAGCCGTGCTTTCAGTTTTTCTCCGCCGCTTAACTGGCTGAAATCACGGGCTGGCACGTTCCATTTCTCCAGCAGTTTCACTTCGGCAGGTGTCTGATTCTCAAAGGAATACGATTCAGTTTCCTGTTCAACCAGCACCGTTTTTAAGCCGTGCTGCATCCATTGGATTTGTCCCTGTGACGGAATTAAGTCCTTGTTGATGAGATGAAGCAGCGTCGATTTTCCAGCTCCGTTTTTGCCGATAATCCCAATGATATCGCCTTGCTGAACGCTGGCATTTATGTTTTTAAAAACGGTAAGATCCTTCACTTCATAGCTGACGTTTATTAGTTTTAATTGTTCTTTCATCTATATCCCTCGCTTTAAGGGAGAACAAAAAAATCCTCCCAAATGTTTTGGAAGGATTAGCCGTGCCTTTGCCATGATTAAATAAGCTATTCTTCAGAAATAGCGCGTACGTATTTAGAAAATGGGCAGACTAATCCTATTTTTTATGATTTGAAATATGCGATTTCAAACGTTAAAAATAAGATTAGTTAATCATTGTCCACCCATCATCCCTTCTCAATTTATTACAAACAATATAGCATATTTTTCAATTCGAAAGCAAAGGTCATTTTCATCAAAAAAGCTCCTGCTCTCATTTCTGAGGCAGGAGCTTAAAAGGGTTATTGCTGCTTTAATTTTCTTACTTTATAAATCACAATCAGCAAAATAAACCAAACCGGTGTAACAAATAAGGAAACCCGAGTATCCTGTGCTAATGCCAGTACAACAAGGACAAACGCCAGGAACGCCAAAATTAAGTAATTCGTAAATGGATAAAGCGGCAGCTTAAATTTGTTTGCTTTCGCCAATTCAGGTCTTGTTTTACGGTATTTCATATGGCAGATAACAGTAATTCCCCAAATATAGATAAAACATACGGTGGAAATACTTGTGATCAAGGTGAATACGCCTTCCGGCATGATGTAGTTCAATGTGACACCGATTAAAATCACGATAGCTGAAAAGAACAATGCATTTCTCGGTACCTTGCGCGGTGTCAGTTTCGCCATTGATTCTGGCGCATTTTTGTCTTTCGCCAGTGAATAGACCATGCGGCTTGTACTGAATACAGCGCTGTTGCAGGCTGAGGCAGCTGACGTTAATACAACAAAGTTGATAATGCTTGCTGCCCCGACGATGCCGACTGCAACAAAGACCTGTACGAATGGGCTTTCGCTAGGATTGATGACATCCCATGGATAGATGCTCATAATCACAAGAAGCGCCCCAATATAGAAAAGCAGCACCCTTACAGGGATATTGTTGATCGCCTTAGGGATGACTTTTTCAGGGTTTTCTGTTTCACCCGCTGTAAGCCCGACGAGTTCAATGCCGACAAAGGCAAACACAACCATCTGGAACGAGAGGATAAATCCGTGTATTCCATTCGGGAACATGCCTCCGTGGCTCCAGAGATTTGAGAAACTGGAGACACCTGAACTTGTGGAAAAGCCTTTGAAAATCATAAAAAGACCGATCACAATCAGCGCCAAGATGGCAATGACTTTAATTAATGCAAACCAGAATTCCAATTCTCCAAACAGCTTGACGGTAGCCAGGTTCATAATCAGTAAAATAATAAGAGCGATTAAGCCCGGAACCCATTGCGGCACACCGGGAAGCCAATACTGGGTATATAGCCCGACCGCAGTTAAATCGGCCATCGCGATCGAAATCCAGCAGAACCAGTAGGTCCAGCCTGTGATAAATGCGGCCATATCGCCTAAATAATCTTGAACAAAATCAACAAAAGAGTGATAGTTCAGATTAGACAACAGCAGTTCTCCAAGCGATCTCATAATTAAAAAGCAAATGATCCCTGTGATCATGTAAGCAAATAAAATTGACGGTCCTGCAAAGTGTATCGATTTTCCCGAGCCGAGAAACAGGCCTGTCCCAATGGCTCCGCCGATCGCAATAAGCTGGATGTGCCTGTTTTTCAGGCCTCTCGACAGTTTCTGCTGATTTATATTAGGATCTTGCGTCTTGTCGTCTGTCACTTTGTGTGTTCCTCCATTGAAAATTGTTTAAACATGTTTTTAGATACTATTATAACACTAAAATTTCTATCTTTTTTACTATACAGGAAATATGGAAGGAAATTTTAAGGTTTATCGATTCATCACAGGATACGAAAAAAGCGGCTCAATCGTGGGAGCCGCTTTTGTTTACGCCATTTTATGATTTTTTCATATACAGATAAAACCCATAATCAGTCGGAGCAGATGCGTACCCTATCTGACGCAGCATCGCTGTTATGTTGCCGCGGTGATATGTCCCGTGATTTACAACATGCGGCACCAGTTCAGAAGCAGTCGTTTTCATGATTCCGCCGGCGGGATTTTCAATCTGAAGGGGTTTATGGATCTGTTCCTTTTGCTTGAAAAAAGCTGTATATCGCTCGGACAATTTTAGAAACAGGGCTTCCATTTCCGCTAGTTCCTTCGCCACTGTCTGGTCTTTAAGCTGTTCAGCTAATGCCAAAGCATGGTTCATACTTTTTCCGGAAAACACTTCCACCCAGCCGAGATCAGAAAGATAAACATGGGACAATACATGGGATATTGACGGGAACACACTTTGGATCTCCTGACGATAAACCTCCTGTGGAAGCTCTTTTAATCGATTAAACATTTGCTGATGAGCCCATACGTTATATTCATACAATTGTAATGCTAGATCAGACATGTGAATTTTCCCCTTTCGCGTCTATTGTTTCTATTGTATACGAACAAACATTCTTTAGGGAGTTTTCTGTGAATAAAATGTATTGACAGAACATAGTTTAGAGGGATAAACTATGTAGCGGCGATCGAAAGTTTAGGGATGTAAACTAAAATGCAGGAGGAAAAACGTTGAATGAACAGAAGCTATGCCAAGCGATAAATCTTTTCGTAGAAGTTTTACTTGAAGGGACAGAGTTTGTACATCATGAAGTCGATCAGGATGTATTCAAACACATCTCCAGAGAACAGGCCGACCTGTTAAAAATTTTAAAAGTCAAGGGTCCATCTTCTCCCGGCAGCCTGGCCATGTATCAAAACGTGCATAAGAGCGCGATTTCTAACCGATTGAAGAAGCTGCTGGAAAAGGGATTGGTTGAGTGGGATGACTGTCCGGTAAAAAGTGATAAACGCACGAAACGAATCAAAATTTCAGAAAACGGTGAAAGCATTATCGAAGAATTGGATTCAGCTATCTTTAACGCGCTCAAAGAGCTGATGCACGATATAGATGAGGAGCACTTACAATCATTCATTGACATATTTACCATTCTAAAAAGCAAATTTAAAGGAGGGGATCTTCCAGAATGAAATCGATTGTCAAATTCAAATGGGCCATTGCGGCGGTTATCTTAGCGCTGACTGTTATATTGAGTTTATTTTCTCCCAACTTAACGGAGCTGGCCAATCAAAAGGGGCAGTCACAGCTGCCGGCTGATTCCGTTTCAGAAAAAGCAAATGCTATTCTGAAAAAAGCCGGAGAAAACAATAATTCGATAAGCATTGTCTTTCCATTAGATCGTGCGCTAAATAAAGATACAGAGGATCAGCTCCGCAGCATGATCGATAACGTCAAAAAGATTGAAGGTGTTGAAGAGGTAACATCTCCGCTGACAGGTGAAAAAGAAATCAAAGATCAATTGATTTCAAAGGATAAGAAAACCATTCTTATTCCTGTAACGGTCACCGGATCTGATAAGAAAGCGGAAAGTATTGCTGATGATATTTATCAAATCGTTCCCGATGATTTGACGGCATATATTACGGGAGCGTCTCTTATCAATCAGGATTTTGCGCACAGCTCAGAGGATGGGCTTAAGAAAACGGAAGTGATCACAGTCTGTTTGATTATCGGCTTGCTGCTGATCGTGTTCCGCTCTGTTGTGACGCCTTTTATCCCGATTGTGATTGTCGGTTTCTCGTATGTAATCAGTCAATCTATACTGGGCATTTTAGTTTATAATGTTGATTTTCCTATTTCGACATTTACCCAAACCTTTTTAGTTGCCATCCTGTTTGGGATTGGAACAGATTACTGTATTCTTCTTCTGACTCGTTTCCGTGAAGAACTGGCAAACGGGCATGACAAAAAAGAGGCAACCCTTATTGCTTACCGTACAGGCGGAAAAACATTGTTTATCAGCGGGTTTGCGGTATTGATCGGGTTTTCTGCCCTGGGTTTTGCGAAGTTCGCCATTTTCCAATCAGCTGTGGGAGTTGCTGTCGGGGTTGGCATTTTAATGATCATCCTCTTCACTCTGCTGCCTTTATTTATGGTGACGCTCGGTGAAAAGCTCTTCTGGCCGTCTAAGAAAGTGCTGTCGCACAATGACAATAAATTGTGGGCGTTTCTCGGCAGACATTCTGTTGCCCGTCCGTTTCTGTTTCTCGTCATAACAGTCATCATCACGCTTCCGTTCATTTTGACCTATGATGACCAGATTTCATTCGATTCAACGGCGGAAATCAGCAGCGATTACAAATCCATCAAAGGTCTTGAAGCCATTAAGGATGGGTTTGGTGAAGGAAAAGCATTTCCGGTGAATGTGGTGATAAAAGGAGACAAGGATCTCACTACCGCTGAGACGATCCCTTATCTCGGAAATATCAGCAAAGCCATTGAGAAAGTCGAACATGTTGATTCCGTTATGACCATTACCCAGCCGACAGGTGAAAAAATCAAAGATTTATATATTGATAAACAGCTAGGCTCGGTGTCAGACGGGTTGGATAAGACGGTAAAAGGAATTGCCGATGTCCAAAGCGGTTTAACGGATATAGAAAACGGACTGAATCAAATGGCAGGGCAAACCGGTTCAGCCTCAAATAGCGGCTCCGGCGGTTCACTTGGCGATGCGGCTGACGGCTTGGGCAAAATCAATCAGCAGCTGCAGCTAGTCAGCAAACAGCTTTCTCAAACCGGCAATACCGCACAGGCGGTGCCGCAGCTCACAGCAATCAGCGGAAAGCTTGGACAAATTCAAACCGGCCTTGAGCAAGCAAATGAGCAGCTTTCAGGCCAGCAGAAACAAGCCGGAACGCTGACAGAAAGCCTGAATCAGCTTGCTGAAGGTGTGAAGAGCGCAAATAATGGACTGACAAAAATCACCGACGGGATTACGGCATCCAGTGATATGTTAGAGGACATGAGCAAAAGCTCAACCGTTCGGGATACGGGGATTTTTATTCCTGATCAAGTCATGAAAGATAAGGATTTTAAGAAATCAATTGATCGGTATTCCTTTGCAGACGGCAAGGGAGTGCAATTAAGCGTGGTCCTGGATTCTAACCCGTATTCAGAACAAGCGATTACGACCATAAACCAGATCAAAAAAGCGGTAGCCGGCGAAGTCGGCGGTACGCCTCTGGAGGACACTCAAATTGTTTACGGCGGGGTAACAAGCGTCAATGCCGATTTAAAAGAGCTGTCTACAACGGATTTCTCCAGAACGATGGTCATCATGATTCTCGGGCTGTTTATCGTCTTGACCGTTTTGTTCCGGTCAATGGTGATGCCGATTTATATGATCGCTTCACTGCTGCTTACGTATTACACTTCAATATCAATGACGGAATTGATTTTTGTGAATATCTTGGGCAATGATGGAGTCAGCTGGGCGGTACCGTTCTTCAGTTTTGTCATATTGATCGCGTTAGGGGTAGATTACTCGATCTTCTTGCTTGACCGCTTTAAAGAAGAGGTTCAGCTTGGCATTCATCAAGGTGTCATCAGGTCAATGAGCAAAATGGGCTCTGTCATCATCACCGCGGCTATTATTTTAGCCGGTACATTCGCGGCGATGATGCCATCAGGCGTTAATACGCTGATGCAGGTGGCAAGCGTCGTCATTATAGGGCTGCTGCTGTACGGCCTTGTCATTCTTCCGCTCTTGATGCCGGCAATCATTGTGACATTTGGAGAAGGAAACTGGTGGCCGTTTGGCAGAAAGAAAAATAAAGAATAGAAAAAAAGAGTGGTGACAATTCATTTGTTCATCACTCTTTTTTGTAAATGTCAAAGGTACGTTTTTCACCTGTCAGCAAGCAATGGAGGAAAAGGGAAGAATCATCAACTTTTCTACATCTGTTGTCGGTCAAATGTTTCCGACATACAGCATATGCGGGAACAAAAGGCCCGTCAGCTCGCCAAAGCATTAGCCGTGAAACAAATCACCATTAATGCGGTACCGGAAGATATCGCAAATGTGATTGATTTTTTAACGAGCGAACAATCCCAATGGATCACAGACCAGACGATCTGTGTGAACGGCGGATTTATTTAAAATGAAAAAGCTCCCAAGAGTCATTCTTGGGAGCTTTGTTTTATTTCCATTCTGCAATAGTATCAATCGGCAGACGGTAGGAAGCGTATCCTTCGTCTGCAGCTTTTCCGATGGAAAGAAGCATAACAGGCACATAACGCTCTTTGTCTAATCCGAAGGCTTCCGCGATGTTTTCTTTATCGTAGCCGCCGATCGGGTTTGTGTCATAGCCGTGCGCGCGTGCAGTCAGCATAAGCTGCATAGAAACAAGGCCGCCGTCAATCAGGATCGTTTCACGGTTCACCTGAGCCGGAAGCTTTTCAAAATGAGCAGTCAGGGCAGCGATTTGTCTGTCTTTTACCTCCTGCGGCATGTAACCGAGCTCCACGGCTTTTGAATAAATTTCTTCTAAGTAGTCTGCATTGTTCATGTCCGCAAAAACAGCGATGACGGCAGATGAAGTTGTGACCTGTGTTTGGTTAAAGCTTGCTAGCGGCGCGAGCTTCTCTTTTCCTTCCGGGCTGTCGATGACGAGAAAACGCCATGGCTGCGCGTTGACAGAGGATGGCGCAGTTGTAGCTTCCTCTAGGATTTCTGTCATCTCTTCTTTGCTGATTTTCACTGTCAGATCATAATTGCGAATGGAACGGCGTCCTTTCATAATTTCCATAAAATCGTTTGTTTTGATCATGTTGATACACTCCTTTTAAGCTTCGATATTATCTATATTGTTTCGCATGCGCCCAAGCACATTAATAAGCACGCGGCGCTCTTCAGCACTTACATTTGCGAGCATTTCCTTCATGAAACGCTCCTTTTCTTTCTTAGAAGACTCGATTCGTTTTCTTCCTTGATCTGTTAACCGCACAAGGGTAATCCGGTTGTCTTCGGGCTTGCGCCGTCTTGATACCATGCCTTTGGCTTCAAGCTGTTTTAGGTGTCTTGTGACGGCCGCGCTGTCGATATTGACTTTCTTTTGAAGGTCGCTTTGACTGATCTCATCCGCATGATAAAGCAATGTCAGCAATTCCAAACGAGATTGGCTGATGCCCGTGCATGCCTCGAACTTCACGCCAATCACTTTGTTCACGCCTTGCAGCTGATATAAAATCTCGGCTTCCTCAGAACAAAATGATGCCAAAACCCATCCCTTCTTTCTTGTCAAAAAAATAATTGATATATCAATGATTGACACGTCAATTAATATACAACGATTGATTTCAATTTGCAAGCCATTTGCACATTTGAAAAACCTCCCAACATATAAGTTGGGAGGTTTTTGTTATCCTTGCGGCTCAGGATAAAACATCAGCAGAAAAAAGCTGGCCGTTTTCTGTGATGAATTGATGTAGCTGTGCGGCGTGGATCCCGTAAACTGCATGGCGTCTCCTGGTACCAGCGAATGCTCCTGATCCTGCAGATTGACGGTTAACTCGCCTTCTTTGATTAAAATGTATTCTTCTCCTAAATGTGTTTTTGCTTCATGTATGCATCCCGGTTTCAGATCGACAACATAAATTTCAAACTTTGTTTCAGGATTGTAGGGAAAAAAGGGGTAAACAATGTAGTTTTCTTCATTATCTGTAACAGGTTCAATATCTTTAAGGTTAATTTTTCTTACTTTCGGCTTGTCTTCTTTCAGAAAAACAGAAAAAGATACTTGCAGCCCATTTGCGATCTTCCAGAGAGTGGTGACAGTCGGGGTCGATTTTTCTTTCTCAATTTGTCCGAGCATCGCTTTGCTGACGCCCGTTAACTCAGAAACTTGATCAAGAGTCAGGTTTCTGCTTTTTCTGAGTTTGACAAGATTCTTTGCGATAATGGCTTGGATATCATCCATACATGTATCTCCTTACGTCATATTCACTTTATTATAACATATTAAAATCAGCTATTACATACAGTTGTAAGCTATAACATATATGTGTATAATATGTTAGACGAGGAGGAGAATCAGAATGATATCAGAGAAGGAAATCACTCATGCCCCAACTTGCGAGCCATCGTTCTTACAAGGGTTTAAAGATTGTGTCCCAACGCTGATCGGCTACATCAGTATAGGTTTGGCTGCCGGAATCGTGGGGATTGCCTCGCATTTAAGCGTCCTTGAGATTACGCTGTTGTCAGGTTTGGTTTTTGCCGGCGGCTCCCAGTTCGTTATCTGTGCTTTGTTAGCAGCGAACAGTCCGATGTCCGCTATTATCCTGACAACGTTTATCGTGAATTTACGAAATTTTCTATTAAGTGCCGCGCTTGCTCCTCATTTTTCAAAGTATTCGCTAGTGAAAAATGTGGGGATCGGCATGATGGTGACAGATGAATCATTCGGTGTTGCTTCAAATAAGATTGTAAAAAAAGAACCAATTAGTGATCGATGGATGTTCGGTTTAAATCTCACTGCATATGCGTGCTGGGTGCTCTCTTGTGTGGCAGGGGCGGTCTTTGGTAAATGGATTACCAATCCGGAAACGTTCGGACTCGACTTTGCGGTGACGGCTATGTTTTTAGCACTGCTGATTTTGCAGATGGAACATGTTGTGCCTGCAAAGATTAAACACTATGTATCTCTCATTATTTATATGGTGATTGCGATGATTGTTTTCTCTTTCTTTATGCCATCACATCTCGCTGTGATCATGTCAACGATCATCGTAGCGACAATCGGGGTGGTGACAGATAAATGAGCATAAATACATACATCCTGATGGTGATTATCGGCTGCGCGCTGGTCACAATGATTCCCCGCGTGATTCCATTTTTAGTTGTACGGAATATTTCCTTGCCGGAGCCTGTGCTGAAATGGCTCTCCTATGTGCCGGTTTGTATATTGACGGCACTTGTTGTGAAGGATTGCATGATTCAATCCAATGATTCTCTGAAATTGAATTGGCAGGCAGCTGTTGTATTGATTCCTACTCTATTGATTGCACTGAAAACAAAAAGTTTGTCTATGACAGTCATCAGCGGTGTTGTTCTAATGGCCGGCTTGCGCTTAGGGGTATAAAACAGCTGCTTACATCAAAACTCACGATATCAGGGGGAATCAAACCCTGGTATTTTTTGTGTCTCTGATTCAATCATTAAGCGGCTTTCACTGACTGAAAGTTATGGTACAATATACAAATGTTTTACAGCTTCAATCAATTGTTGGAGTGACATCTGTTTCAGATAAATAATAGATTGAAGGGAAGGTTTTGATAGAATGCTGCAAAATCCAACTGGAAAAGAGCGTTTGGCATTGGCATTTCTGCTCGGCATGCTTGCTATATTGGGCCCGCTTAATATAGATATGTATTTGCCTAGTTTTCCTGACATTGCCGATGATTTATCGGCCAGTGCCTCGCTTGTACAGTTAAGTTTAACAGCCTGTCTGATCGGGCTTACCATCGGCCAGGTGATTGTCGGGCCGGTCAGTGATGCGCAGGGAAGACGGAAACCGCTATTAATCTGTATTTTCTTATTTGCGTTATCTTCTCTGTTCTGTGCGCTTTCACCAAACATTACAACACTAGTGGCAGCCCGTTTTTTACAGGGCATTACGGCCTCTGCAGGACTTGTGCTGTCTCGGGCAATCGTGCGGGATGTGTTCACAGGAAGAGAGCTTTCTAAATTTTTCTCACTGTTAATGGTGATTACCGCAGTCGCGCCAATGATTGCGCCAATGACAGGCGGTGCTCTTTTATTGCTGCCGTTTGCAACGTGGCATACGATTTTTCACTTTTTAACGATCATCGGATTTGTACTTGTACTGATTATTGCGCTGAGGCTAAAAGAAACATTGCCGCCAGAAAAGCGGATTCCAAGCTCAATTGGAACATCTGTCAGAACAATGGGGAGCCTGCTGAAGGATCGTTCTTTTATGGGCTACGCGTTAACTGTCGGATTTGTTCACGGAGGAAGCTTTGCTTATGTATCCGGTACGCCTTTTGTGTACCAGGATATTTACGGGGTGTCGCCGCAGGTGTTTAGTATTTTATTCGGCATTAACGGCCTGGCGATTATTACGGGAAGCTTTATTATCGGGCGCTTTGGCGGAATCATTCATGAAAAAAGCCTGCTCCGCATGGCGGTCATTACAGCTATGATTGCGACTGCCGTGCTTTTAACAATGACGATGATTCACGGTCCTCTCGCTGCATTGGTTATCTCTATTTTTGTCTATATGATTACGATCGGCATGGTTCTGACGAGCACATTTACGCTGGCCATGGAAAAACAGGGGCACCGCGCCGGAAGTGCAAGTGCGCTGCTGGGAATGCTCCCGCTGCTCCTTGGCTCCATCGTTTCGCCGCTTGTGGGCATTGATGAGACGACAGCTGTTCCGATGGGAGCGATCATGTTTGTTACAGCAGTTATCGGTTCGCTCGCCTTTTTTAGATTAACTAAAGAGAGCGTGAAGCAGAATTAATCAAAAAAACCTGACGGCATGTCAGGTTTTTTTGATCTTATTAAAATAGCAAAAGCAGGCCGGCGATGGCCGGAGTCAAAAAGATTGCTGATTTCAAGACGGCCTTTGGCATGAGATTGGTGAATTTCGCGCCAACATACGCACCGCACATGGTTCCGATCAAGACTTTGACCAGCAACACATAATCAACAAATCCTTCCGTGATATACCCTATACCTCCGCCTACAGCAAGAGGGATAATGACAAGCATCGTCGTTCCGACAGAATGACGGATGGAAAGGTTCAGCATAATCATTAAACCGATTTGGATAAAGGGAGCAGAACCGATGCCAAATGTGCCGGAAAGTATGCCTGATACGATTCCTAAAATCACGGCTTTTGTATACATAGAAACATTGCTCTGATTCCCTTGAGGTTTTTCTTTTAAAATAAATAATCTGATTAAAATGAGAATCGCTGATAAAAATAACATTCCCGCTGTCAAATAATGAAGCAAATCGGCGGGAATAAAAGATGTCAGCTTTGCCCCGAAAAATGACCCGACAGCAGCAAAGCATCCGACCGTTAAACCGATTTTCAATTGGATGTTGCCTTCCCGGTAATGGCTGTAGGCCCCTGATAAGCTGGTGAAAGCCATACCGGCGAGGGAAGTGCCTAAAGCTGTATGAATCGGAATATGGAAAACAAGGGTTAAAAGAGCAATAACAAAGCCGGCTCCCCCGGCACCAATAAAGCCTAAAATGATTCCGAGAAGAAACATAACAAGAATAATGAGCATACTTTTTCCTCCATTGTATTCTGAGCTGTAAATGTAATGAATCTGAGTGATTGTAGCTGAGGCGAAGTGTCCGGCAGCCGATGAGAGGATCATCTCACTGGTTTACAGTAGTCCGTCGACCGTCGTTTAGCAAAAATATCGTACCGCAAATTTTGGAATTTGACAAGGCAGTTTGTTGCTTCCCTTTATCATCTGTTATATGATTTTGATGAAGAACAGCCCCTGAATCTATTCAAAAGAGGTATTATTTATATGGATGATTTTAAATTAGACAAGCCGACTCCTTATTACCTGCAATTTTATTTCCAGCTGAAAAAAATGATTTTTAACGGAACTTTTAAGCCGGGGGAACGGATCAATGAAACACAGCTGGCTAAAAGTTTCGGTGTCAGCCGCTCTCCGATACGGGAAGCTATGCGGCTGCTTGAGAAAGACGGCTTGTTAAGAGCAGATGACCGGAATGGATTTTCAATCGCTTCTTTAACCGCTAAAGATGTAGATGAAATTTATAAAATCAGAATTCCTCTCGAACTGCTTGCTGTCGAATTGGTCATAGACGAAGCGAATGACGAAGAGCTTCAAACGCTTGAAAAACAGCTTGAAGAAACAGAAAACGCTATTCGTAACGGAGCGGAAGAAACTGAAATGATCAGCTTAAACCAAAAGTTTCATCAGCTGCTTGTCGATTTTAGCCATAACAGACATTTAAAAAACTTGCTTGAGCATGTAAACGATCTGATTCACTTTTGCAGAATCCTTAATTATAAAGGGGACAACCGCCCTGAAACGATCCTGCGTGAACACCGCAGCATATTTGAAGAAGTAAAAAAGAGAAACAAAGAAGCAGCCAAAGAACATATGATGGCTCATTTCAATCATGATTCAGAACATTTGAAGCGTGTGCTTGAAGAAGGAAAAGAAAATTAAATGACATGTACATTATACCGAGGATGAGTCCTTGGTATTTTTTATTGCTCTCATCACTTTAATAAATCGTAAATCATATATAAGGAAGCCCATTAATAAGATTCTATGATGATTGACTAACGAATAATGGGGGTTAGACATGTTTATCCATATCGTCCGGCCGGGTGATTCTTTGTTTTCCATAGGCAGAAGATACGGTGCTTCTGTTGATCAAATACGTGGTGTAAATGGTTTAGAAGAAACGAATATTGTGCCGGGGCAGGCTCTGCTCATCCCTCTTTATGTATATACAGTACAGCCGGGAGACACGCTCGGAGCTATTGCAGCAAAAGCGTTTGTTCCGGCAGAACGGCTAAGAGCCGCAAATCCCGCTATAAATCCAAATGCCTTGCAAGCAGGAATGAGACTGACGATTCCTAATATCTCAAACTATATTGCGGGGACGCTAAGCTTTTACGTGCTCCGTAATCCGGATCTAGATCGTGATTTAATCAATGATTACGCCCCGTATTCGTCTTCGATTTCCATTTTCGAATACCATATTGCGCCTAATGGCGACATTGCAAATCAATTGAATGATACAGCCGCTATTGAAACCACATGGAGAAGACGGGTGACGCCGCTTGCAACAATAACAAATCTGACCTCAGCAGGCTTCAGCACGGAACTCGTACACCAAGTGTTAAACAATCCTACTGCAAGAACCAATCTGGTTAACAATATTTATAACTTGGTATCCACAAGGGGATATGGCGGCGTGACGATCGATTTTGAACAAGTGAGCGCCGCAGATCGGGATCTGTTCACAGGATTTCTGCGTCAGCTGAGAGATCGTCTGCAGCCGGGAGGGTATGTGCTGACCATAGCGGTTCCGGCAAAAACAAGCGATGATATTCCGTGGCTTAGGGGCTATGATTATGGAGGAATCGGAGCGGTTGTCAATTATATGTTTATCATGGCGTATGACTGGCATCATGCGGGAAGCGAGCCGGGGCCTGTTGCGCCGATTACTGAAATAAGAAGAACAATTGAATTTGCGATTGCCCAGGTGCCGCGGAGAAAAATCATCATCGGAGTCCCGCTCTACGGCTACAATTGGATTATCCCTTACCAGCCGGGAACAGTGGCTTCAGCTATCTCAAATCAAAAATCAATTGAAACAGCGATGAGGTACCAAGCCCCTATTCAATATTCAAACGAATATCAATCGCCGTTTTTTCGCTACAGAGATGAGCAGGGACGGACGCATGAGGTATGGTTTGAAGATGTCAGGAGCATGAGCCAAAAGATGCTGATCGTCCGCGAATATGGATTACAAGCAATAGGCGCCTGGCAGTTAACACTCGGATTCACACCAGCACCGTGGCTTCTGCGGAAATTTTTTACGATCAGAAAGGTTTAAGGGCACCGGGCACGGTGTCTTTTTAGTGATGTTGTAAGCGGCTGCTGAATGCCTTTACCGTCTCAGCCTGCCTTGCGTTGTTTCTCGCATCGGGCATTATCTCTAAGATGCTTCGTTAAAACCAGATGATAATCGTTCACGGTGTTGAAAATAAGAAGCAGATAAATGCCATTCTCACACAAAGGAGGACATAGGCGTATTTTTTTGACTGCGGTGCCTCGAGCAGCCCTGAGTTCCCGGAAAATTGTCATTTCACTGGCTGGCAGCGTTGGTGATATCCTTTATCGTAACGGATTGATAGCCGTAAAACCGCATCAGCCTAAAGCGGCAGAATAATTCGATCATTTGTCACTTGCATGGCGTCAGTCTCCCCCATTATGATCGATAGTGAGAACTATCATCAGTCTAATTAGGCACAAATTGCATATCATCTTATGAAAGCTTACGGAATACGAGTGAGAGGAAGTTGTCAGAATGAAAAAAGTATTGATCCTGAATTTCCCAGCAGAAGGCCATGTAAATCCTACATTAGGCATTACGAAAGCCTTTGCCGATCGGGGATATGATGTTCACTATATATCCACTGAAAAATATAAAGAAAGATTAGAAGCGGTGGGAGCGACTGTCCACCTTCATCAGGATTTGCTGAGAACAACACCTATTCAAGTCGCTTCGCCAAATGGCATTCTTGATTTCTTGAAAATACATATCAAAACCTCACTGGACATTTTACATGTCGTAAAAGAGTTGTCAAAAAGCATTCAGTTTGACTTTGTTTATTATGATAAATTCGGTGCGGGAGAGCTGGTCAGAGATTATCTCAACATCCCGGGCATCTCTTCATCTGCTTCCTTCTTATTCGATGAAGAGCATTTAAAGATATTGCCGCTGCATCCGGATTCAGAAGTGCCTTTACAATTGGATAAAGAGTGTGAAAATCTGCTGGCAGAGATGAAAGAAACATACGGCGTATCCCCGAAAAACTTGGTTCAATTCATGAACAATAAAGGCGAACTGAATGTCGTATACACAAGCCGATATTTTCAGCCCGAAAGCGATCGTTTTGGGGATGAATGCCTGTTTATCGGACCAAGTTTTCCAAAAAGAGCAGCCAAAACGGATTTTCCTGTTGAACAGTTAAAAGATGAAAAGGTCATCTATATTTCAATGGGTACGGTACTGGACAAAACAGAAGAATTCTTCAACCTTTGTATTGATGCTTTTTCTAATTTTGATGGATTAGTCGTTATTGCAGCGGGAGAAAAAGCAGATCTCACAAAATTAAAACAGGCACCGGAAAACTTCATCATTGCCCCGTATGTGCCTCAGCTGGAAGTGCTGGAACACTCAGACGTTTTCATTACACACGGCGGCATGAATAGCGTCAATGAAGGCATTCATTTTAACGTGCCTTTGGTTGTAATGCCTCATGACAAGGATCAGCCAATGGTAGCGCAGCGTCTCTCTGAACTCCAAGCGGGCTATACGATCTCTAAGGATGAAGTAAATGCGCAGTTATTGAAACAGGGGATAGAGGAAGTTTTACAAAACGATCAATATTTGAAGGGCATTAAAAAAATCAATCAAAGCTTTCAAGAGTGTATGGACATGGACGAAGTGATGGAGCGAATTGATCAGCTGATTCATCAGAAAACCAAATAGAAAAAAGTGTATAAAGAAAACCGCTGTGTTGAATAGCGGTTTTTTTCATATCTATCCGTAGACGAAACCTCCAGTACGATGTGCAGGAGGCAATGATTAAAATGCAATTTTGATCTTTTGAGAATCAGTGATTTTCTTATGGTTTTGGTCAAAAACGTCACTTGTTGTGATTTCAATCCATTTGATCTCTTTTTTCTTCTTCTCAGCTGATGGTTCATCATGAGCATGTCCGCTTGCTGCGTTTACAATAAAGCCGAGATTGCCGGATTTTTCGGCGCCGCCTTCTAATTCACCATTCAACTCTTCAAGGTACATATCTTTATTCCAATCAAAGGTTTCACCTGTATTTGTTCTCATCAATGCAATCGGGGCAAAATTCACTTTCTCGGAAGATGTGTTTTTGATATCAACGAAAACTTTGACGAAATCAAACTCTTCATCGTGTGTTAATACATGAAAATAATCAATCATGCTGTAATCCGGACGTAAGTGGATCAGCTTCATTTCTTTTACTGTTAACTCTACGTTTCCAATCTTATAAGTTTGATTGACTTGTTTGATATCTTTTAAGACGGCTTCACCTTTGTCATCAGAAAACGTTTGATTTGCCTTCAGCAATGACCGGTCATCTGTTACCTGTGCATTAGGCTGATACTCATCTATACTGTCTTTTGGAGACAAAGTGCTTTGCGGTGTGGCTTTTGCTGTTTGCTCTCCGGCTGTATTTTGTTTTTCAGAATCTGCGTTTGATGAACAGCCCGCAAGCATGACGATAAAAAATAAAATCGATAGAATCTTTTTCATCATGAGTCCTCCATTAAGAAAAGAGCCCGTTCCTTATACAAGCAACGGGTCACCTTGTATTCTCTTACTTATCTTTGATCTTAATGTTATATTGTAAAGCGTCGAAAACATTTTTGGCGATTTCAGTATTATCGATTTGGCCGTAAAACTTCTCACTGGACGGTCCGTACGCATAGACAGGAACATCCTCGCCGGTATGTCCGCCTGTTGTCCATCCTGTGTGAGAGCGTTTATTGAAAATCTCCTCAATCGCATTATCGATATCAAGGACTTCCTTCGTTTTTGCCGCTTTTTCAACAGATTGAATTTCAGATGCAGTTAAAGCTAATTTCTTTTGATCAATATACGTTTTTAATGTTTTTTCAACATCTGCGCCGCCGGCGATTTTTTCTGCCATAAAGTCAGGCGTGCGTTTTGCCGCTTTAATTGGCTCACTGAACCAGTTGTAAATGCCGTCCGCACCGATGGAGTACCCGCCGGTTGAGTGGTCAGCCGTTGCGACAACCAATGTATGCTTGTCTTTTTTGGCGAAATCAATCGCTGCCTTGTAGGCTTGTTCAAAGTCTTCCATCTCACTCATGGCGCCGACAATATCATTGTCATGCCCTGCCCAGTCAATCTGGCTTCCTTCAACCATGAGGAAGAAACCGTCTTTGTCCTTGCTTAATTTTTTGAGAGCTGTGTTTGTCATGTCTTTTAATGAAGGAATATCCTTCGTGCGGTCGATCTTTTTAGGCAGGCCGCCGTCAGCGAATAGGCCAAGAACTTGGCTGTCCTTGTTTTTCAGCATGTCTTTGCGGTTATCCACATAGCTGTATCCCGCTTTTTTGAATTCCTTTACCAAATTACGGTCCTTGCGGTCAAAATTGCTTTTTCCTCCGCCTAGAAGGACATCGATTTTGTGCTTGCCGTTCACCATTTCATCAAAATAGTCGTCTGCAATAGAATTCATGTTTTTCCGGCTGTGATCATGTGAGCCGAAAGAAGCCGGAGTGGCGTGAGTAATCTCTGAAGTGGCGACAAGGCCGGTCGATTTTCCTTTTTCTTTTGCCGCTTCAAGAACTGTTTTGACCTCTGAACCGTCATTATCCACTGCAATTGCATTATTATATGTTTTAACCCCAGCTGACATAGCGGTTGCGGCAGAAGCAGAATCCGTTACATTTTGTTCAGGGTCTTCAGGGTAAGTCGTCTGCTGGCCGACAAGGTACTGGTCAAAAGCTGTAGGCTCAACAACCTTTGTTTTTTTATTATCCTTTAAGTAACGATGAGCGGACGTATAAGACACACCCATCCCATCACCGATCAGGACGATGACATTCTTAATTTCGTTTTGATTCCCCTTTTTCTTTTCCTGGGCGCTGGCTTCAGGTACGCTGCCGCTGACTAGGCTGCTGAGCGCAATAGATGATAACACCGCAATAGGCAGCAGCTTCTTCGGGAATTTTTTCAACTGAATAACCTCCTAAAAATATGATCCTCAATGACAAACCCATTATATTTTTAAAGTGTTAAGCTAGTATTAATCGATTTTAAAGATTGAGTTTACAAGATGATTAACTATGATGAAAAAGGGAACTGTAAGAAGTTGATTATTGTTTATCAATTGGAAAGCAAAAAGGAATTTCAGACAGGTTCTTTCTATCTTTCTTCTTCCCTTGATTTTGAGTGAGCTGTTTTTAATTCAGAGAGGATTAATCAGATGTTTTCGATTAGCGCGGTTTCGCAAAAGTATGGAATGATTCGTATACATTAAGATATTACGAGAAAATCGTTTTTATACGGAAGGAGTCTTTTCTGCAGAAAAATAAAACTGGATACCTATTATTGGTATTTGAAAGAGGAGGGGAGACAGCCAATGAGACGTTTGAAAGTGTACTCGGTGCAACTGTCTTCACCGATTTTCACAGGTACTGTCTTTGCCCTAAATATATTGTTGGCTATTTCTATCCAGCAACCATTATGGCTCGGTCTGGACTCCGGATTGTGAATCTTTAATGATGAAATAAAGTTTTTTCATCAAGCGAAAAAACGGTATCAAAATGTTGCTTACCCTGCTTCCGTCACGAAAACTGCCGCCGGAATAATTACTTATCGGTGTTTCTGTATTAGAATGGAGCAGCACCTCATCATCTTTTTTCACAATGAGCGATTCCAAATATGTGTTGTCTGCTTTAGCTTGATCACTAATCCAATAAAGATTGCCGCTGTATTCATTTGGTGCATCTTCGTTCTTAGTAAAAACAGCCTCCCAATGTTTGTCCTTGCTTTCTCCTATGTAATTTGGGGATTCCAATCTGGCCTGATGAATGAATTGATAGGCAAAATATATCACGCAAAAGCGCATAATATGGAAGCCGTAAAAATGAGCGGGTATTTATAATGAGGAGACATAAAAAACTCCTATCCTAAATCAAGTTCCTTTGAAAAAAGAATTTCATCCCAAATCAAAATTCCATTTTCAGCTTTTTCGGTAATTTCCGGTTTGGTACGCCTGGCTTTTTCAACTGCGTTTTGAAACAATGCGGTGAATCAATAGCTTCGCTTTTGGTAAAATGCCATCGCGTGTATGTTATCATTTGTTGTGATGAGCTTTATCTGTTTACACAGCCATTGCTTGGCTGTTTCTTCAGCCTTTCTCAGCAATGCTGTGCAATTCCTTTCTTTTCAATCAGACTATCCAATGAAAAAATATTACAGTATTTTCCATCTGTGATGTATGTAATCAACCGATGATGTCCCCATCCTCATCTAAAGCATCATAACCGGCCAATGCATCATATTGAGATGTATCGCTGGACATTTTCATCTAGGCGTACCCCAATGCGCGGCAAAGAAATCAGTCCTATCTGCTTGGCTAACTCTTTACTTTGGGATGATCTTCATCTTGACCTCTTTCTTTTGTTTACTAACAATATATACAAAAAATAGAAAGAAGAAAATAGATTTTGAGGTGACAGTATGGAAATAAACGATGTGCTTTACGGCAGGCATCAAATAGACGGAGTACTGGATGAACTCATAAAAAGCGCACCCGTGCAAAGATTAAAAGGGGTTTATCAAGGCGGCGCCAGCTTTTTAGTCAATCCAAAGTGGAATGTGACCCGGTATGAGCACTCCATTGGCGTTATGCTTCTAATCAAAAGGCTGGGGGGAACCATAGAAGAGCAGATCGCGGGTCTTCTCCACGATGTGTCGCACACAGCATTTTCTCATGTAATCGATTTTGTATTTGAAAATGAAGCGGAAGATTATCATGAAAACATTTTTCAACAAGTCATTGACCAATCCGAGATCCCTGGAATTCTAAAAAAACACGGTTATGATGCCGACGCTCTTTTATTAAATGATACAAGATGGACACTGCTCGAACAGCCCGCACCGGAGCTGTGTGCTGATCGCATAGACTACACGCTGCGTGACATGTATCAATATGGACAGATCACGCTCCGCGAAGCGGAAATCTTTTTAGATCGCCTCATTGTGAGAAACGGAAGGGTGTTTCCAGATGGTATCGGAACAGCCGAATGGTTCGTGCGAGTGTATTACAAGGAAGTAATCAATTTCTTTATGAACCCAGTGAATGTATATGGGTATGAATACTTAGCGCGAACGCTGAAGGCTGCGCTGCAGCACAATGTCATCGCCGCCGAAGATTTGCTGAAAACAGACCAAGAGGTGTTAGACATCCTGCATTCATCAGAAAATGAAGAAGTACTGAGACTGCTTGAAAAAATACATCCTCACATACAAGTAAAAGAGGATGACATCTATTACGATTTTCATCGAAAAAAGAAAATGCGTCTCATCGACCCTTCTGTTTTTCATCATAATGAATGGATCACATCCTCATCAGTATCTCAAAACATCAGAAAAATGGGAGAGGCCGCTTATCAGAAAGCAAAAAAAGGCGTGTATGTCAAAGTAATCGAAAACTAACCGAAGCCGCGCAACCGCGGCTTTTATCCACCGCGTTTTATTCTGCGGATCACGGGGAATAGGACAAACAGCAGCATATTTTATGAGAATATCAGCGCATTTACATACCGTCCGGGGGTATAGTATTATTGAAAAGATCATGTTTAACAGGCAGATGTGAAGGCCATTCTGTTTCTGCGGATTAAATTCACACCAAAAAATGAAGCAAAGGAGAATGAACATGAAGATTTCGAAAAAGGCACTTGGAATTTTATTGATGTCACTTATTTTTGTTTTATCAGCATGCGGAAATAGCGACAGCAAAAAAGAAAGCACTCATGAAAGTCATTCGGACTCCGGCTCACACGAAGAAATGGATCATTCCGGATCTGCTGAAGTTCCAGAGGGATTAACGGAATCGAAACATCCTAAATATAAAATAGGCAGCCAGGTCATCATCAATGCTTCTCATATGAAAGGTATGAAAGGCGCCGAAGCAACAGTTACAGGCGCATACGATACAACGGCATATGTTGTTTCTTATACACCGACAACCGGAGGACAGCGAGTTGATCATCACAAATGGGTGATCCAAGAAGAGATAAAAGATGCAGGAGATAAACCCCTCAACCCCGGAGATCAGGTGATCTTAGAGGCCTCTCACATGAAAGGCATGAAGGGAGCAACTGCTGAAATCGACTCTGCAGAAAAAACAACGGTATACATGGTGGACTATACATCGACAACAAGCGGAGAAAAAGTAAAAAATCATAAGTGGGTAACTGAAGACGAGCTTTCAGCTAAATAAAGAAAAAATCCTCCCTTTACAAGGAGGATTTTTTTACGGTATGAACAGGTCTTGTTAAAGAAAATAAAGCAAACAGAACGGCGATCACAACAATCGATCCTCCGCACCAAGCTGTTGACACAACAGTCCCCGTCTGATCCAATACAACACCGCCAATGGCTGAACCAAGGGCAATCCCGATTTGCAGCGCAGACGTATTAAAGCTTTGCTGAATGTCAGACGTGTCCGGTGCAATCTCAATTAAATAGCTTTGCTGTGCGGGAGCCAGACTCCAGCTCAGCAATCCCCAAATGACCATAACAGGCAAAAAGAAAATCATAGACGACGTTGACAGCGGCAATAAGAACATAATGATGGCAAAGGAACCGGTCACCAGCAAGATGCTCTTAAAGGAACCGAGCCGGTCAGAAAGCGCTCCTCCAAAAGGACCTCCGCACACGGCAGATATTCCGAAAAGGAAATAGCAAATGCTGACCCAGAAAGAGCTTAGATGGAGAGTCGTCTCTAAAAACGGGGCAAAATAAGCATATAAAGTGTAGTGCCCCGCTAATGTAAACATCGTCACAAGATGCGAGCTGGCGATTTTTGCATTGGCAATTGTCTTGATTTGATCCCGGAATGGAATCATTTTCTCCGTCGGTATCTTCTCAAAAAAGATCGAAATAATCAGCATAGAGACAAGCGCCAGAAGCCCGATGCCAAGGAACAAAATGCGCCATCCGAAGGAATTGCTGATCAATATTCCAAGCGGCACACCTAATGCGATGGCAGAACTGAATCCCATAAAAATGATGCCGATTGCACGGGCCCTGTATTCAGGCGCCACAATTTTCGGCGCAATTGTCAAGGAAAGCACAACAATCAGCCCCGTGCTCATCGCCGCCAATACCCTTGATACCATCAGCATCGCAAAGTTAGGGCTGAAATAGGCGACAAGGTTACTTAAAAAGAAAACAAATAACGCAATTAAATATAAACGCTTCCGTTCAACCTTCGCGGTCATTGCCAAAAGCAGCGGCCCTGAAACAGCATATCCCAGCGCAAACACACTGATCAGCTGTCCGGCCGAAACAATGGAAATGTGTAAATCATTTGCGATTTGAGGAAGAATCCCACCCACAATTAACTCAACCAATCCGACTGCAATCGTAGAAGCTGCAAGCAGAAAAACTTTAAAATTCATAACAAACTCCTTTACATGAATTTTTTGACAAATAAAAAAATCCTGATTACAAAAAAAGTGATACACAATTTTTGTAATCAGGATTTTACGGTTCCTGGTAGACACCCTCAATCCATATTATTGAGGTTATACAAGTAAAAATAGCTATTTAATTGATTTAGTTTCCGAGGATGAGTTTAACATATTGTGAGCGAATCTTCCATAGAAAAATTTGATAAATAGTTGAACTGAAAAAATATGAATATATTTATTTTTATAAAAGTATAGACAATTAAAATTAAATGACTATAATAAATTTTGTAAGCGTTTTAAATAAAAGAGGGGGGTCATCCATTGAAGAAAATTTTACTGGCGTGCAGTTCGGGAATGTCCACCAGTTTGTTGGTGACAAAAATGAAAGAATACGCGCAATCCATCGGAGAGGAAGCGGAGATCTGGGCAGTCGGCCAGGATAAAGCGAAAGAAGATATGCAAAAGGCAGATGCGGTTTTAATCGGCCCGCAAATGAGCTTTCTGAAAAGCGAACTGCAAAAAGAAGCCGCCCAATACAACATTCGGGTTGAGGTCATTGACATGATGGCTTACGGAATGGCTGATGGCAAAAAAGCTTATGAACAGGCTTTGTCATTAATGGGGCAACAATGATGGAGCAGATAAAAATCACCGATTTAACAGACGAACAAATCTGCTTTCAGCTTATTCTCCACAGCGGCAATGCCCGCAGCTGCATCATTCAATCACTGCGCGCCTACAAGGAAGGAAACAGGGGGGAGGCAGATGCCCTTATTGCCCAGGCTGAGGATGCTCTATCTGCAGCCCATGACATTCACTTTCAAATGATACAGAAAGAATCAAGCGGCGAGGCAGCCAATCTCTCATTGCTGCTTATGCACGCGGAAGATCATCTGATGTCAACATTGACCATGAAAGAATTGGTAAAAGAGCTGCTTGGCATCTTTAAAACAAAGAATATATAAAAATCGGGGTGGATAGGGTGTTCGAGAAAATCAGCCAGTTCCTTGTTCCAATTGCAGGGAGGTTAAATAATAACCGTTATTTGCAGGTGTTGCGCGATGCGTTTATGCTGGCCTTCCCGCTTACGATATTCGGATCCATTTTTGTGGTGTTAACGAACCTGCCGTTTTTAAATAAAATCATGAATGCTTCAATGCTCACATCGTTTCAGTCCAATTTTGGCATTGCGTCTACGGCGACCATGGGGATTATGTCTGTCTTCGTCGTGTTTGGTATAGGCTATTATCTCTCAAAAAGCTATCAGGTCGAAGCTGTGTTTGGCGGTGCGATCGCTTTGGTTTCCTTTTTGCTGCTGACGCCTTTTATCGTTCAGCCGGAAACAGGAGATGCCATAACCGGAGTCATTCCGGTAGACCGCCTCGGTGCCAAAGGAATGTTTCTGGGTATGATCACGGCATTTCTTTCTGGTGAAATCTACAGAAGAATCGTTCAAAAAAACCTGACGATCAAAATGCCTGCCGGGGTTCCGCCGGCTGTAGCAAAATCATTTGCCGCACTTATTCCGGCTTTTATCACATTGACTGTGTTTTTGCTGATTAACGTTCTGGTCACCCAGCTTTTCAAAACCAACATGCATGATGTCATTTATCATGCGATTCAGGCTCCGCTTGTCGGACTTGGAAGCGGTATCATTCCGACGCTGATTGCTGTATTTTTTATTCAAATTCTTTGGTTTTTCGGATTGCATGGGCAAATCATTATCAACTCTGTGATGGACCCGATTTGGAATACACTGCAGGTGGAAAACCTGGCAGCCTACACAGCGGGAAAAGAAGTGCCGCACATCATCTCAAAACCGTTTATGGAGATTTATACAGTGGGAATGGGCGGAACCGGGATGACGCTGGCGATTGTATTTACGATTCTTATATTCATGAAAAGCAGGCAGATGAAGCAAGTATCAAAACTCGGCCTTGCTCCAGGGATTTTTAACGTAAACGAACCGATTATCTTCGGACTGCCAATTGTGATGAATCCGATCATCCTTGTGCCTTGGGTTTTGGCGCCGATGGTTGTTACACTCGTCACCTATCTGGCTATGTCCGCCGGACTTGTTCCGCCTCCAACAGGTGTCACGGTCCCATGGACGGTCCCGCTATTTATTAATGGCATCATGGCGACAAACTCAATCATGGGCGGCGTAATGCAGCTTGTCAATCTGATGATTGTCTTTGTGATATGGTTCCCGTTCCTGAAAGCAATGGATAAATTACATTTGGCAAAAGAAAAGGAACAGGCTGTTCAGGAAACAGCACAGCAAAATGACAACAGCATCAAAATGTGACAGAAGGAGAGAGAGAGAACTTGACTCAAACAGAACAGTATCGTTTTCCGAAAGATTTTTGGTGGGGATCATCCGCTTCAGCGACACAAACGGAGGGTGCCTCCGATCGAGACGGAAAAGGGAAGAATATTTGGGATTACTGGTTTGAAAAAGAGCCTCATCGCTTTTTTGATCATGTAGGACCTGCATCCACATCGCAATTTTACGATAACTATAAAGACGATATCAGGCTGATGAAGGAGCTTGGCCACAACTCGTTCCGTATGTCGATTTCATGGTCGCGGTTAATACCGGGCGGAACAGGCGAGATCAACCCTAAAGCCGCGGACTTTTATAACAGCGTCATTGATGAGTTCACGGCTAACGGAATAAAACCTTTTGTCAATTTGTTTCATTTCGATATGCCGATGGAACTTCAAAACATCGGCGGCTGGGCAAACAGAGAAACGGTGGACGCTTATGAAAACTATGCAAGAACGTGCTTCCGTTTGTTTGGTGATCGGGTGAAAAAATGGTTCACGCATAACGAGCCGATCGTGCCGGTAGAAGGCGGATATTTATATGATTTTCATTATCCGAACAAGGTAGATTTTAAAGAAGCCGTTCAAGTCGGGTTTCACACGTTGTTATCAAGCGCCCGCGCCATTCAGGCTTACAGAGAGATGAAGCAGGATGGAAAAATCGGCATCATCTTAAATTTGACACCATCCTATCCGAGAAGCAGCCATCCGGCGGATGTAAAAGCGGGAGAAATAGCAGATGCGTTCTTTAACCGATCTTTTTTAGACCCTTCTGTAAAAGGCGAGTTTCCAAAGGAACTCATACAAATTTTAAAAACTGAAGGCTTTATGCCTGAATACGAGAAAGAGGATCTCGAGATCATTAAACAGCATACGGTTGACTTATTAGGTGTCAATTATTATCAGCCTCGACGTGTAAAAGCAAAAGAGCACCTGCCGAATCCGGATGCACCGTTTTTGCCTGACAGGTATTTCGATCCTTACGTCATGCCGGGCCGCAAAATGAATCCTCATCGGGGCTGGGAGATTTACGAAAAAGGCGTTTATGATATCCTGATCAATCTAAAAGAAAATTACGGCAATATCGAGTGCTTTATTTCTGAAAACGGCATGGGGGTTGAAGGGGAAGAGCGTTTCAGAGACGAGCAGGGGATGATTCAAGATGACTACCGAATTGAATTTATCAAAGAGCACTTAAAATGGATTCACCGCGCTATACAGGAAGGCTCAAACGCAAAAGGCTATCACTTATGGACGTTTATGGACAATTGGTCATGGACAAACGCTTATAAAAACCGATACGGATTTGTTTCAGTCAATCTGGAGAAAAACGGAGAAAGAACTGTCAAAAAGAGCGGAAAGTGGTTCAAAGAGGTTGCTGAGAAAAATGGTTTTTAGGTTGCTATAGCAAAAAGGTCTTCCGGCGGTCAAGATTCCTAACAGAGACAACAAATAGCCATAACATTGATGAAACAGGAAAAAGAACTTATGATATCCGTAAAGAAGCTTATTCGATATCAAAATTTTTACAGCTGCCGGAGGATACCAATGAATAAATACGAAATCATTGCAAATGAAATGAGAAAACGAATCAAAAATAACGTATATCCCATCGATCAGCCGATTCCCGATGAAGTATCTCTTGCAAAAGAGTTCAATTCAAGCCGCATGACGATGAAAAGAGCTCTTGATAATTTAGTTGCTGAAGGACTGTTATTCAGAAAACGCGGTCACGGAACCTTTATCATTCAATCTGCGATACAGGATGATCATGTCCATGTCGTCAGCAATGAAATCCTCGGTCTGACCAATTTGTTAAAAGACAAAAAAATCAAAAGCAAGGTCATTCAGTTCGAGGTGCAATTTCCCACTGAGGAAGTGGCTGCCCATTTATCAATTGATCAGAAAACGCCGGTTTATTATGTTGTACGGCTGCGGGTTGTGGAAGGCGAGCCATATGTATTGGAAAAAACATATATGCCGACACACTTAATCCCCGGCATTAATGATGAGGTGCTGCACCACTCTATTTATGATCACATCACAAACGGGCTTCAGCTAAAAATTGCCGGAACGCACCGGAAAATCAGAGCCTGTAAATCTGATGAGATGGATCAGCAGCATCTGGGCTGTAAACAGGATGATCCCATTCTTGAAGTTGAGCACGTGGGCTTCTTAGATAACGGAATTCCATTTGAATATTCCTTTTCACGTCATCGGCATGACAAATTTGTCGTCACTTCGGTAAATGTAAGGCGCTGATCGCGGAGATAACAAGGAGGCCATCTGCATGCTTGGCGGTATTGAAGCAGGCGGCACAAAATTTGTATGTGCCGTCGGAACAGAAGATGGAACGATCATTGACAGAATAGAAATACCAACAGCGATGCCGGATGAAACGATAGAGAAAGTCATTCAATATTTTCACCAATTCTCGCTACAGGCAATCGGCATCGGCTCCTTTGGTCCCGTTGATACAGATGTAAACAGTAAAACATATGGAACCATTACTGCCACGCCTAAACCAGGCTGGAGGCACTATCCACTTTTGAAAACGATAAAAGAAGAAATGAATATTCCTGCTGGATTCAGTACGGATGTGAACGCTGCGGCGCTCGGTGAATCTCTTTTCGGCGCAGCTAAAGACTTCGACAGCTGCTTATATATCACGGTCGGCACTGGCATTGGTGCAGGCGCGATTATAGAAGGGCGGCTTCTGCAAGGATTGTCACATCCTGAAATGGGCCATATCTATATTCGCCGCCATCCGGATGACACGTATCAAGGAAAGTGCCCTTATCATAAGGATTGCTTCGAGGGTCTGGCTTCCGGTCCTGCTATAGAGTCACGATGGGGAAAAAAGGCCGCAGATTTATCACATGTTAATGAGGTCTGGGAACTTGAAGGATATTACATTGCGCAGGCGCTGGCACAATATATCCTCATCTTGGCACCAAAAAAAATTATTCTTGGCGGCGGCGTCATGAATCAGAGTCAGCTGTTCCCTTATATCTATCAATATGTACCTAAAATAATGAACAGCTACTTTAATTTTTCTGAATTATCAGAAAGTGTAAACGAGTATATTGTAGCTCCCCATTTAGGCAGAAATGCCGGAATCATCGGAACATTTGTTTTAGCCGATCAGGCATTAAAAGCAGAAGAAGCATCCGGAGAGGTTCCATCATGAAGCATCCTTTATTTTTAGAGCCGATTTTTAAAGAAAGGATATGGGGCGGCACAGCGCTTCGTGATAGATTCGGCTACAGCATCCCTTCAGAAAAAACTGGCGAATGCTGGGCTGTCTCGGCCCATGCCAATGGATCATCGACTGTTCAAAATGGCCGGTTGGCAGGAAAAACACTGGATCAAGTGTGGCAAGAATGCCCGGAGTTTTTCGGCTTTCCGCAAAGAAGCGTGTTTCCGTTACTGGTGAAAGTACTTGATGCCAACATGGACCTCTCCGTACAAGTGCATCCTGATGATCATTATGCCATGGTGCACGAAAGCGGAGACCTCGGAAAAACAGAGTGCTGGTATATTATTGATTGCAAAGAAGGCGCAGAACTGATTTTGGGACATCACGCAAGCACGAAGGAAGAATTCAAACAGCTTATAGAAAGCGGTGATTGGAACGGACTGCTTAGGCGCATCAACATAAAGCCAGGAGATTTCTTTTATGTTCCAAGCGGCACGCTGCATGCATTGTGTGAGGGCACCCTCGTCCTTGAAATTCAGCAAAATTCTGATACCACATATCGAGTATACGATTATGAGCGTTGTAATGACCATGGCCAAAAAAGGGATCTCCATATAGAAAAAGCGATGGAAGTCGTAAACATACCGCATGCGGATTCTGAACCAATACCGGCGGTGAAAGAAATGAAGGATGCCGTGATTACGTCTTATGTTCAGTCAGATTATTTCTCAGTTTACAAATGGAATGTCAGCGGCAAGCCGGTTTTTCCTTCTCCTCAAACCTATTTGCTATGCAGTGTTGTCGAAGGCTCAGGGATAATAGAAAACAACGGTGTGCAGTATGAATGCAATAAAGGCTCACACTTTATTTTGCCTGCCCATTTTGGCGAGTTTTCAATAGAAGGAACTTGCGAGCTGATCATATCTCATCCTTAATAAGAACGGAGGAATTTCTGTGTTAAAGAAACCTAGCATCTGTTTGTTCATCTTATTTTTATTTGCGTCTGCCGTTTTGGCTGAGCCGATTCAAGCACATACTGTGTCACCTGTTAATCCTAAGGCACAGCAGACAACAAAAGATGTGATGAATTGGCTTGCCCACCTGCCGAATCGTTCTGAAAACAGAGTGCTTTCCGGTGCGTTTGGCGGTTACAGTCATGACACATTCTCCATGGCCGAAGCAGAAAGAATCCGAAGTTCAGCCGGACAATCACCTGCCATTTACGGCTGTGATTACGCGAGGGGGTGGCTTGAAACCTCAAGCATTGAAGATTCTATAGACGTAAGCTGCAACAGTGATTTAATTTCGTATTGGAAAAGCGGAGGGATTCCGCAGATCAGTCTGCATCTAGCGAATCCTGCTTATCAGTCAGGACACTATAAAACACCGATTACCAACGATCAGTATAAAAAACTGTTAGACTCCTCTACAACAGAGGGGGAGCGGCTGAACGCCATGCTCAGCAAAATCGCTGACGGACTTCAAGAGCTGGAAAACCAAGGCGTGCCCGTTCTGTTCAGACCGCTGCATGAGATGAACGGCGAGTGGTTTTGGTGGGGGCTTACGTCATATAATCAAAAGGATGATGAAAGAATCTACTTATATAAACAGCTCTACATCAAAATCTATCATTATATGACTGACGAACGAGGATTGGATCATTTATTGTGGGTTTACTCTCCCGACGCTAATCGAGATTTTAAAACAGATTTTTACCCTGGAGCTTCATACGTAGATATAGTTGGGCTAGATGCATACTTTCAAGATCCATATTCGATAAGCGGATATGACCAGCTCACAGCACTTAATAAACCATTTGCCTTCACAGAAGTTGGTCCGCAAACAGCAAACGGCAGCTTTGATTACAGCCTGTTTATGAGTGCGATAAAACAAAAATATCCTAAAACCACTTATTTTCTGGCCTGGAATGATGAATGGAGCCCGGCTGTGAACAAAGGCGCTTCATCTCTCTACAATGATAGCTGGACATTAAATAAGGGAGAAGTATGGAACGGTGATACATTAACACCTATAGTTGAATAAAAAACGTTTTACATTAAGAAAAGGTTCTCAAGGATTTCCTTGAGAACCTTTTGCTCATCAGGCGTTCATATCCCCTAAGCCGGGACTATGTTCATTCGGCATTTCCGGAAGAACCGGAACAGGAAATCCAGCCGGAGGTTCAGTTACTTGCAGCTCGCCGCCATTCCTGCTTGGAGATTTCCCTTGAAAGATCTCTGCAATTCTTGTTTCATCTAATCTGAAATTAAACTGTACATTATGGTATCCTAATTCAACATACTTTCTGCACTCTGGATATTTATTAATGTCGTAATTCGGAACTGGAAAAAGCTTAGCCCAGTCAACACCCAATGTCTCAAGCGCTTTAGCAAAAGCATTTTGATGAGCATTGTCACGAACAATAAGAAAAGCGAGTGTTTCCCGGAACGTCTGATTAGAGCTCATTTCATAAATTCTTGTTTTTTGGAGAACACCAGTAGACTCAAGCAACAAGTTATCCAACAGGTCAGTGATTAAGTTTCCGTGATTATACACCCACGACGCGTTCCAAGGATTGCCGCCAGCATCAACCGGGAGTGAACTCTGTGCGCCAATAATGTAATGATGAGGGTTAGCGTGTTTAACTGCTTCATCGAGGGGGGCGTGATCTATACCCTGGCTGCCGACTCCAGCACCGCCTGATTCATCCAACAAGGCATTGATTGTATTTTGCACAAGCTCTACATGGGCAATTTCTTCTAAAAAGATGCCGCGCAGCAGATCACGATATTGTTTCTGCTTTCCTCTGAAATTGGAGCTTTGAAAGAAATATTGCATCATTGTACGCATTTCTCCGTAATGTCCGCCTAATATTTCCTGCAGTACTTTAGCTGCGGCCGGATCTGGCTTATCGGGTTTAATGATATTGATTAGTTCTTCTTTGTAGTAAAACATAACACGCCTCTTTTCTTATTTATTTTGTTTTCTATATCATCTGTACAATCAGATAAACTATACGGACTAACCAACAGCTGAAAAGAAAATGAGAAAAATGAAACAAAAATATAGAAAAGTGTTGACCGATAAAAAAACACATGGTATATTATTAAACGTCGCTGATGAACAGCACAGAACAAAATGAAAAACAAAAAAGTTTTTCAAAGGTGTTTACAAACACTCCGAAATGTGTATAATAGATAAAGTCGAATCAAAAAGATTTGAAAAAACATTCAAAAAAACTTCTTGACTTTAACATCAATTAATAGTATGATAGTTAAGTCGCTCGATAAGCGCCCGTAGCTCAATTGGATAGAGCGTTTGACTACGGATCAAAAGGTTAGGGGTTCGACTCCTCTCGGGCGCGCCAATATAATATACACGCGGGTGTAGTTTAGTGGTAAAACCTCAGCCTTCCAAGCTGATGTCGTGAGTTCGATTCTCATCACCCGCTCCATTATTTCTTGAATGATCTTTGAAAACTAAACAAGACAAAACGTACCTGTTAATTCAAGTTTTATTATAAAATCGCACAGCATGTGCGTAGTCAGTCAAACTACTTTATCGGAGAGTTTGATCCTGGCTCAGGACGAACGCTGGCGGCGTGCCTAATACATGCAAGTCGAGCGGACAGATGGGAGCTTGCTCCCTGATGTTAGCGGCGGACGGGTGAGTAACACGTGGG
>NZ_JAXKQF010000009.1:0-71384 GCF_034296245.1 Bacillus sp. V26
TACTATTAGCAAAGTTGTAATAAATGATAAAAAGGAGGTCAAACCAAATGAAAGATGTATTGGAACTTCAACAACTCAATGAAGGATCTGACGTAGAAGCTTCAAAAGGCAAAGGTGGCTTGCTTACGCTAATCACAACGGTAGTTGGCACATCTACTATTAGCAACAACTGTGGATAAAAGACCAAACACACTAAAAAAGTATGCTTGGTCGTTATACATTATATGAAAGCCTGAACAGGAAAAGGACCCCAATCCTTTTCCTGTTTCCAAAAAAAGGAACAAATTTAGCTTTCGTATAAATTCTTTTTACTATCCCATACTTCTTTTTTATTGTCAATGGAAAATGAATGAAGGGACTTAGTTCTTCATTTATATGTAGAACTAAAATCAAAAATGCTAAATTTATAAAATGAAGAATGGAGGAATATTAATGAATAATGTTTTAGCATTACAACAATTAAATAATAGTGCTGAGGTGGAACCGCAAGTGGGACCAACCATAACAACTATTACAGTAATACCTACAATGGTTATATCCTTAATAAGTAATTATTGCGACAATCATGCTTCATAATATAATGATTTTAGATTGACACTTGGCTAAAAAGTATTGCAGAGAAGGAAATGGATAACTAAATGGATAAAGTATATAAAAAACGACCGTTATATAAAAGAAGTTGGTTTCAAACATTTTTGGCATTTTTAGTATCTCAGCTTTATTTTAATTTTGTAGAATTAACGGGATGGGGTCCTAAGTATAGAGAAATGAATGGATTCCCAGCAAACATAGTTGAACTAGATTTCTTTCAAACATATCTTTCATTCTATGATAATCCATGGTTTAATATTATTACTGTTTTCTTGGGAGTTTTCACTATTATACAAATAATTACAGGGATAACAAAGGATATTCGAAATTAAAGCAATAACTTCTGATGCCTTATTTAATGATGAAAGAAAATGAACACTTTCTTAATTATCTTATGAGTGAAGACTGCGACACTTAGTCAGCAGTCTATTTTATTGGTTCTGGATCAGGATTACCGTATTATAATCCTATACAAATATATAGTAGGTTGCCACTTGCTGCGTTGGTTATTTTCTAAATCATGAGCAAATCCCAAATGGTTCAGATTAAAGTTCTTGCATTTTTTTAGTAGGAGTTTATTTTCTCTTCTCATCCTCTTTACTCCATGTGATTCATAAGTGGTAGCAAGCTTAAGTAGAGGTTTTTTCATTCTCTTGAGTACTCAGTTATACCACCCCCAACTCAATTTGCTTAATCAAAGTTTATCTCTTGAATTAGTTTTTCCGCAAATATGATATTGAGATACGGATATGGTGTAGCGTTAAATATCTTATCTTCAATAACAGGACAATTATTTTGCGTTGGTAATATGGAGAACTCATATGATATTCTATTTAGGTTGGAATACTATTTATCCAAAAAGTTCAAAAGTAAGGCCACTAAGAAAGACGAAGGTCGGTGCCAGTGTTAGCCACAATATAAAAAATAGGTGTAGATAATCATCCCACGTGAAATGTTCAAAATTTACTATAGATTGATAAGAAATGCTTTCGCATGCGATAGTGTAAAAAAAGCATGGTCAGTCTTTTTATATTGAGATAAAGGTATAGCCGTATCCCCTAATGAAAGGATTTGATTTTTGTTATGACAGATAATTTCTGGCGTGAATTACCACGGCCTTTTTTTGTACTGGCACCAATGGAAGATGTGACGGATGTTGTGTTTCGCCATGTAGTGAGTGAAGCAGGAAGACCTGATGTGTTCTTTACGGAATTTACAAACTCGGAGAGCTATTGTCACCCGGATGGGAAGGACAGTGTGCGCGGCCGTTTGACTTTTACAGAGGATGAACAGCCAATGGTAGCTCATATATGGGGAGACAAGCCTGAGAACTTTCGCCAAATGAGTATTGGTATGGCGGAATTAGGGTTTAAGGGCCTAGATATCAATATGGGCTGTCCTGTACCTAATGTTGCGGGAAATGGAAAGGGAAGCGGCCTTATTTGTCGTCCAGAAGTTGCAGCAGAACTAATACAAGCAGCAAAAGCAGGCGGATTGCCAGTAAGCGTGAAAACTAGACTAGGTTACACGGATATAGATGAATGGCGCGACTGGCTGACACACGTATTGAAACAGGACATTGCTAATCTTTCCATTCATTTGCGCACAAGAGCGGAAATGAGCAAAGTGGATGCGCATTGGGAACTCATCCCGGAGATTAAGAAACTTCGTGATGAGGTAGCGCCAGATACACTGTTGACGATCAATGGGGATATTCCTGACCGTCAAACTGGCTTGAAACTTGCTGAACAATACGGTGTCGATGGAATTATGATAGGGCGCGGTATTTTTACAAATCCATTTGCTTTTGAAAAAGAGCCGAAAGAGCATAGCAGTAAGGAATTGATTGATCTTTTGAGACTGCATCTGGATCTCCATGATGAATATTCAAAAACAGAAGCTCGAGCATACAAACCGCTTCCTCGCTTTTTCAAGATATATCTCCGTGGATTCCGTGGGGCAAGTGAATTAAGAAACCAATGCATGAACACAAAATCAACAGACGAAGTGCGTGCATTGCTCGATGAATTTGAGAGGAAGTATCTTGATGGGGCGGAGCCAAAGTAAAAAGTGTTCCAATTCAAGGTGAGAGTGAAGTGGGGACATTAAACTGGTGTGAATGCGGTATTGCGCCGGATTATTCCTGCAAATTTTCATCTCGATATTCAGGGAGACATGCTGCCTAGAAGCTGTTGAAGTATTATAAGAATCAAGATAGCAGGGAAATTGTCCTTGCTATCTTTTTTTATCTATGGATAAGATAAAATACATGGTAATAACAGGAGATGGTGCGGAAACAATGAAGGGGGAGTTTACGGTGAAAGAATTTCCTATAATTGAAACAAAAAGATTATGTTTAAGAGAAGTAAACTTTGAAGATGCCAAAGATATGCTACCATATCTTTCAGATCAACATGTTGTTAAGCCGATGGGGTTAGACCCCTTTGAAACAACTAAAGATGTGTGGGAAGAGATCAGGTGGTATAAATCCATATATGAAAAAGGTACAGGAATCAGATGGGGAATTACCCTTAAAGATTCTGGCATCGTAATAGGAAGTTGTGGATTTCTTAATAGACTTGCAAAACATTATCGAGCTGAAGTTGGGTACGAATTAAGCAAAGATTACTGGAGAAAAGGAATCGTCAGTGAAGCATTAGAGGCTGTTGTCAAATATGGATATAACCACTTGCAGCTGGAAAGAGTTGAAGCTCTTATTGAACCTTCTAATATCCCATCGATAAAACTAGTAGAAAAACAAGGTTTTAGCAGAGAGGGTTTGTTGAGACATTATGAATTCGCTTGTGGTAAATTTGAAGATTTATATATGTATTCAATGATCAAAGGAGATTTTACAGCTGGTTTGGGAAAAGATAAAAATAAATTTTAACTAATGCCTCTTTCACAGGAACTAACTGCCCGGGATATGGAAAATGAAACAGGGGCACTTGTTATTTCAACTATTATATGAAACAGAAATAGGGGGAAGAGAAAAATGAAACGACTATGCATCATCCCCTGCGGCAAGAAAAAAATATGGGACATCCGGCCAGATACAGGTCCGGTAAGGGCGGAAGATGCTTACCTGAGCCCGTTTCATCAGGCGTGCGAGCGGTATGCGAAAGCTTTTTTTGACGACTGGGTCATTTTGTCGGCAAAGCATGGGTTCCTGCGTCCTGATGACATCGTGCCGGAAAACTACGATGTGGCATTCGGGAGCGGTCATCCAGAGATTATGACAGGGGAGAAGTTAAGGCGCCAATTTCATGAAAAGGGTTTTCTTGAAAAAGAAGAGCTCGTCATGCTCGGCGGGAAAAAATATCGTAAAGTCCTTAACACGGTCGTCGGAAATCATCAGCATATCAGCTGGCCGCTGGCACCGTACAAAGGCATTGGTTACATGCTTCAGGCACTGAACAGGGCGGTTGAAGAAAAACAAGAACTGTAATACGTACATAACCCGAAAAGGGTGTGAAAATGAAAAAAATGGTATTTGGCTTCCTTGCCATTGCGGTATGTGGAAGCGGCTTTTATATCTATCATATTTTATTCGGTGATCCATTTTCAAAAAATGCCGAAGAGCAAAAGCTCACATCATATGTGAAACAGACCTATCCTCAAAAAGAAATCAAGATCACGAATGGAGTTTATAACGCGAAAACCTCGGAATATGTGTTTCAAGCAAACACCCAATCTCAAAGCTACTAAATGTGCGCGATGGGGTTTCTCCATCCTAAGGTAACCTGCGATGGGATTGAAGAAGCCTATACCGAGTCTGTTGCAAAACATCTAAATCAAGAAGCATCAAAGGAAATCGAAGCGGATTTGAAAAAAGCCGTTCCGCAACTTATAAAAGCCGAAGCAGATATCAGCGTTGAACACGCTCAGTTTACATTAGATACAAGCTGGAGCAAGCAATTGGCTGAAAGAGCGTCGCTGAGTTTGACGATTCAGTTAGATGCAAGCGGAAAAACAAAAACAGATGCCGCGGCGATGGCGGAAACCGTCAGAAAAACGCTAAATCAAAAAGGGTATACATATTTCAGAGGCACGATAGACTGCATGCAGAAGGATGGGGACGGCGGCTTTGGTTATGTAAAATATTCAATTGACTTTACCCTCGAAATCGCCATTCAGACAAACGATGCAGAGGCATTAGGAAGTTGATAAGATTTCCGAGGAAATAAATATGTCGATCGACGTCAAAAGACCGGGCAGGTGCCCGGTTTTTTTTATTTGGAATAAAACGAGACACATGGTTTCATATCGAGACAAAATGAGACACCTGTCTCAAACTGTCTCCTGGTATCAACATAGAAGACTGATTTTACGGGCATCCAATGGCTGGCACACTTCTTGCATTCATTAAGGCGAACCCTAAATAGAAGGAGGCACACACAATGGAACTGTTAAAACGAGAAGGCTTGTCATTAACTGAGGAAAAAGCGCTGTGGATGTACCAAAAGATGCTGGAAATCAGGGGCTTTGAGGACAAAGTGCATGAACTGTTCGCAGAGGGAGTGCTTCCCGGATTCGTCCATTTGTATGCCGGTGAAGAAGCGGTAGCTGTAGGCGTGTGCGCTCACTTAGATGATGGCGACAGCATTACAAGCACACATAGAGGGCATGGGCATTGTATCGCCAAGGGCTGTGATCTGAACGGGATGATGGCTGAAATTTTCGGGAAAGCGACTGGGCTTTGTAAAGGCAAAGGCGGGTCGATGCACATTGCCGATCTCGATAAAGGCATGTTAGGGGCAAATGGAATCGTCGGGGGCGGATTTACGCTCGCATGCGGGTCAGCGCTCACGGCTAAATATAAACAGACTAAAAATGTAAGCGTTTGCTTTTTTGGGGACGGAGCAAATAACCAAGGAACCTTCCATGAAGGCCTCAACTTAGCGGCTGTATGGAATCTTCCAGTTGTGTTTATCGCTGAAAACAACGGCTACGGCGAAGCCACGCCATTTGAGTACGCGTCAGCCTGTGATTCAATCGCTGATCGGGCAGCTGCCTATAACATGCCGGGAGTAACCGTGGACGGAAAAGATATTTTAGCAGTTTATCAGGCAGCAGGGGAAGCGATTGAACGAGCAAGAAACGGCGGAGGCCCATCTTTGATTGAATGCATGACCTACAGAAACTACGGCCATTTCGAAGGAGATGCCCAAACCTATAAAACAAAGGATGAAAGAGCTGAGCACCTTGAAGAAAAGGATGCCATACAAGGCTTCAAAAACGATCTGTTAAAAGAGGCGGATGAAAAAAAACTGGCAGACATTGAACAAAGCGTCAAAGAATCGATTGAAAAAGCAGTCTCCTTCAGCCAAGACAGCCCATATCCGAAAGCATCAGAGCTGCTGGCAGATGTATATGTCTCATACGAAAAAGGAGGAATGTAAGATGGCTAGAGTCATAAGCATGTCAGACGCGATCAACGAGGCAATGAAACTTGCGATGAGAAGGGACGAAAATGTGCTGTTGATCGGTGAGGATGTAGCCGGAGGAGCGGCAGTCGATCATTTGCAGGATGACGAAGCATGGGGCGGCGTATTAGGCGTCACCAAAGGGCTCGTTCAGGAATTTGGACGGAGCAGGGTGCTGGATACGCCCATTTCTGAAGCGGGCTATATGGGCGCCGCTATGGCTGCGGCATCAACAGGGCTGAGACCGATTGCGGAGCTGATGTTTAACGACTTTATCGGCACGTGCTTTGACCAGGTCATCAACCAAGGGGCAAAATTCCGCTATATGTTCGGCGGAAAAGCGCAAGTGCCGATTACCGTCCGCACCACATACGGAGCGGGTTTCCGGGCTGCGGCACAGCACTCTCAGTCGCTGTACGGCCTTTTCACAAGCATTCCGGGGCTGAAGACGGTTGTTCCGTCGAATCCGTATGATGCCAAAGGTCTGCTGCTTGCGGCGATCGAAGACAACGATCCGGTGTTCTTTTTTGAAGACAAAACGTCCTACAACATGAAAGGCGAAGTGCCGGAAGAGTATTATACAATTCCGCTCGGAAAAGCGGACATCAAACGCGAGGGCAGCGACATTACGCTGTTTGCGATCGGCAAGCAGGTCAATACCGCACTCGAAGCGGCAGCACAATTATCAGAAAAAGGCATTGAAGCCGAGGTGCTTGACCCGCGCAGTCTGTCTCCTCTGGATGAGGAAGCGATTTTCACATCGTTAGAAAAAACAAACCGGCTGATCATCATTGACGAAGCCAACCCGCGATGCAGCATAGCCACAGATATAGCCGCAATTGTGGCCGACAAAGGCTTTGATCTGCTGGATGCGCCGATTAAGCGGATTACAGCGCCGCACACACCTGTGCCGTTTTCGCCAGTGCTTGAAGACCAATATTTGCCGACACCAGATAAAATCGTCAGCGTCACGCTTGAATTGCTTGGCGAGCCGGCAGTGAATTAAAGGGGGGACACATATGGCGGTCAAAGTAGTGATGCCAAAGTTGGGAATGGCCATGAAACAAGGAGAAGTATCGATTTGGAACAAAAAAGTGGGAGATCCGGTTGAAAAGGGAGAAAGCATCGCCAGCATCCAGTCGGAGAAAATTGAAATGGAAATCGAAGCGCCTGAAAAGGGCACGCTGATTGATATTAAGGTGAAAGAAGGGGAAGAGGTTCCGCCCGGTACGGCCATTTGCTACATCGGGGACGCTAATGAATCGGTACAGGAAGAAACGGAAGAGCCAGCCGCTGAAGCTAATAGGCAAGCCAATCCCCAGCCTCCTAAACAGGAGAACAAACCCGCAAACACTAAAAAAGACAGACTGAAAATCTCTCCAGTCGCCAGAAAAATAGCGGAAAAAGCAGGGTTAGACCTGAAAAATCTGAAGGGCACGGGACCGGGCGGACGAATCGTAAAGGATGATGTCACAAAGGCGCTTTCTGAACAAAAAAGGGAACAGGCTGAGCCAGTTTCCGAACAAAAGGCGCAGGAAACTGCAGTTACAGGTATGAGAAAAGTGATCGCGTCCCGAATGCAGGAAAGCTTGGCAAACAGCGCCCAGCTGACGATTACAATGAAGGCTGATATCACGAAGCTGGCAGCTCTTCAAAAACAGCTTTCGCCGACAGCTGAGGAACGGCACGGCACGAAATTAACGATCACTCATTTTGTCTCAAGAGCTGCGGTGCTCGCTCTCCAAGCACACCCTATGCTGAACAGCTTCTACAAAAATGAGCGCATTATCACACATCCTCATGTTCATCTCGGAATGGCTGTTGCTCTTGAAAAAGGATTGGTTGTGCCTGTCATTCGTCATGCTGAAAAACTGCCGCTGATTGAGCTGGCCAAAACCATTTCAGAAAACGCCAAAAAAGCACGCGAGGGACGTGCGGGGAGCGAAGAATTGCAAGGCTCGACCTTCTCAATCACAAACCTTGGCGCATCCGGCGTGGAGCATTTTACGCCGATATTAAATCCGCCCGAAACAGGCATTCTCGGCATCGGAGCAAGCTATGACACGCCGGTTTTTCAAGGGGAGGAGATTGTCAGAGGTACGATACTGCCGCTCAGCCTGACGTTTGATCACAGAACCTGTGACGGCGCTCCGGCAGCTGACTTTCTGAAGACGATCAAAACATATCTGGAGGAACCGGCAGCGTTAATTTTATAGAAAAGCAGGTGAGAACATGACACTAGCCATTATCGGAGGGGGACCAGCGGGCTATGCGGCAGCAGTCTCAGCGGCACAGCAGGGAAAAAAGGTGCTGCTCATTGACAAAGGCTCACTTGGAGGAACCTGCCTGAATGAAGGCTGCATTCCGACGAAGTCTTTGTTAGAAAGCGCAAATGTGCTCGATAAAATCAAACATGCCGGGCGCTTCGGCATTGAACTTCCGCCCGGTGCAATATCGGTTGATTGGAACAAAATGCAGAGCCGAAAACAGCAGGTTGTCAGCCAGCTTGTCCAAGGCGTACAGTACTTAATGAAAAAAAATCAAATACAAGTCGTGAAGGGAGAGGCCTCCTTTCTTTCTGACAAGAAGCTCTTGATCGAAGGGGAGAACGGAAAAGAAATCAGAGAGGCTGAACAAATATTGATTGCTTCCGGGTCAGAGCCAATCCAGCTGCCCTTTGCCCCGTTTGACGGCAATTGGGTGATCGACAGCAAAGATGCACTCGGCCTTTCTGAAATTCCCGGTTCGCTTGTGATTGTCGGCGGCGGTGTGATCGGCTGCGAGTATGCCGGATTGTTCGCCAGACTTGGATCGAAGGTGACGATCATTGAAACGGCCGGCCAGCTGATCCCGGCAGAGGACGAGGATATCGCCCGTCTCTTTCAGGAAAAGCTTGAGGAAGACGGAGTTGAAGTTCACACCTCCTCCCGGTTAGAGCGTGTTGATCAAGCAGCCAAAACGGCGATATGGAAAAGCGGACAGCGTGAGTTTAAGACGAAGGCCGATTATGTGCTGGTGGCGATCGGCAGAAAACCTCGTCTGGATGGATTACAACTTGACCAGGCGGGAATTGATTTTTCCCAAAAAGGTATTCCCGTAAATGAGCAAATGCAGACCAATGTGCCTCATATCTACGCATGCGGGGACGCGATCGGCGGCATTCAGCTGGCCCATGCTGCTTTCCATGAAGGGATCATCGCCGCTTCACACGCTTCAGGACGCGACATCAAAATGAACGAAAAAAACGTGCCCCGATGTATTTACACATCGCCGGAAATCGCATGTATCGGATTGACGGAAAAACAGGCAAGACACGTTTACGGAGATGTACAGATTGGTGAATTTCCTTTTTCCGCAAACGGGAAGGCGCTCATCAAACACCAAGCGGAAGGAAAGGTCAAGATCGTGGCGGAACCGGAGTTCGGCGAAATCGTCGGAGTCTCAATGATCGGACCGGATGTGACCGAGCTTATCGGGCAGGCGGCTGCTATCATGAACGGAGAAATGACGGCGGATATGGCAGAGCATTTTATCGCGGCCCATCCGACGCTGTCGGAAACGCTGCACGAAGCATTGTTAAGCACAATTGGGCTTGCGGTGCATGCATAACAAGAAAAGCTGGCGAATGCGCCGGCTTTTTTTATTGTTGAAAGCGCTTTATTTTTCCCCTACAATAGATGAAAACGGCGTGTAAGGGAGGAACGATCAAGGAATGAATTCGATCCCGAACGATTTGCAAACCTGGAAACGTTTTGTAAAAGACGGCGTGCTGGACGAAGCCCGAATAAGAAAAAGGATAGCCGAGTCTTGGCACCGCTGCAGAAAGGCTGAGGTTAACCCTTATTTAGAAAAAGGCCCGAAGGTTTTGCAGCAAACGGAACTGGATCAGCAGTCAAACAAGCATTCATTCTTTCTGTCGACCGCAATGCCTTACCTGGAAAAACTGCTGCCCGCAATAAAAGAAATGGAAATGATGGCGCTATTGATTGATGCGGACGGCGTGGTGCTGGCGCTTGACGGCCATCGCCGTGCGCTGCATGAAGCCAAACGCATTAACTTTGTCGAAGGCGCCTGCTGGACAGAAACGGCGGTTGGCACCAATGCAATCGGTACGGCTCTTCACATTAGCGAGCCGGTTGTCATTCAAGGATCAGAGCATTATTCAGTCGCCTCCCATCACTGGAATTGCTCAGCAGCACCGATTCATTATGAGGACGGCAGTCTTGCGGGGGTGATTGATATCTCTTGCCCGGCAGCGCACGCACAGCCAAATATGCTCGGCATTGCCGCGGCCATTGCCTTTGCCGCGGAAAGGGAATTGGCAGCCAAAAGCAGGGAGAAAGAGCTTGAACTGCTCAGCCGCTTTGCTGATAGGACAGCATCCCGTGTGCCGATCGTGCTTTGTAATGCCAAACAGCACATCATCGGTGCAAGCCTGCCAATACGAACGTCAATACCGGATTGGCAAGGCCGGCATCTTTATGAGTTGAAGGAAAGAGGTTTTACGATCGAAAAAGCGGTCACCATGGGGGACAGCGGCACTTGTTTTTATTTATCGGAACAAAAGAAAAAGCCGGCCTTTCGATTCAATGGAGTCCTCGGACAAAGCAGGCAATCGCAAGCGATGCTCAAAAGCCTTGAACGAGCGGCCGCGGCTGATGCGACAGTTTGCCTGTCGGGTGAAACCGGCACGGGGAAGGAAGTCGCGGCCCGCGCGCTTCATGAAAACAGCGACCGTAAGAACGGCCCGTTTGTAGCCGTGAATTGCGGAGCGATCCCGGCGGATTTAATCGAAAGCGAGCTGTTCGGCTATACAGAAGGCGCTTTTACAGGAGCGAAACGAGATGGATACAAAGGCGCCTTCCAAAAAGCGAATCACGGCACCTTATTTCTAGATGAAATCGGAGAAATTTCCCACTCGATGCAGGTGGCGCTTTTACGGGTGCTTCAGGAACGCAAGATTACACCGGTCGGCGGGACAAAAGAAATCCCGGTTGATATCAGAGTGATTGCTGCCACACATTGTGATTTGCGTGAACTCGCAGAAAGCGGAAAAATCAGAGAGGACCTGTTTTATCGCCTTCATGTCTATCCGATTCAGCTTCCTCCGCTGCGGAACCGTCTCGAAGATATTGAGGCCCTCTTTACGTACTACACACAGAAAAATGGATGGCCGGGAGAGCTTCCGCCTGCCTTTTTGGACGTACTGAAGCAATGGAAGTGGCCAGGGAATATTCGCGAGCTGTTTAACGTCTTTGAACGCCTTTCCATCAGGTTTCCGGACGGACGGCTGAGTGACGAGCCGCTTTCCTTATTGCTCGAAGCGGCGGGCTTGCCGATCGGCCCCGTAAAAGAAAAGGGGGCTGAAACAAAGGCGCTTAATCTCCGTGAGCAAATTCAAAAAGATATCCTTATCAATGCGCTGGAAACGGCAAAAGGAAACGTCTCCCAAGCTGCGAAAATCAGCGGCATTCCGCGCAGCACCTTCTACAAACGATTGAAAAAATTTAATATGACCGCTGGATCATAAAGCATACTTCTTTCAAGAAATGGAAACGTTATGGGTGAAGGAGGGTGTTGAGATGAATATACAGAGAGCGAAAGAAATCGTGGAATCACCGGATATGAAGAAAGTAACGTATAACGGAGTTCCGATTTACATTCAGCATGTGAATGAAGAAACCGGAACAGCAAGAATTTATCCGCTGGATGAACCGCAGCAGGAGCATGAAGTGCTGCTGAACAACTTAAAAGAGGATTAAACAAACGTGGCCCGCTTTCATAAGCAGGCCATTTTGTTATGCTCGCGGCGCAAATAAGATCACACAAACACCGATCAGACAAATCAGTGCGCCGATCCAGTCATACAGATCTGGAGTTTTCCGATCGACAAGCCACCCCCAAAAGACAGCTAGTACGATGAACACCCCTCCATAAGCGGCGTATACACGGCCGAAGGAAGGGAAGGATTGAAACGTCGGGAGAATGCCGTATACAATCAATATCAGCGCCCCGGCTGCCCCGTATCCGACGGGCTTCGCTTCTCTCAGCCACAGCCAAATCAAATAGCCTCCGCCAATTTCAGCAAGTCCCGCCGCGAGAAATAAAAGAATGGTCATCAGCATCACGCGCACCCCTCAAACTTCAATTACATTTCATTATAAAGGAGAGAGAGGTGTTAAAGCTTTGGATTCTCTTCAAATTCCTTCAAATACACACTGCGCTGAATCTCTGTAAACTGGCTGATCCAATTGTTTTTCGCCTCTTCCGTCATATGGGGCAGCATATAACGTTCAACCGCTTCGAAAAATAATGGATTAGCTATGATGTTCCAAGTCGGAATACGAACGATCTTGCCGTCTTTCTTCTCAATGATAATATCCTCAAAGAAAATCCCTTTCAAACTGTATTGATGGCGTCCCATATAAATGCGCTTGATTTCAGCAAAAGGCACGCTGCGTTTTTTTGTGAAGATTTCCCCATCAGGCCCTTGTTTAATACGAAAAATAACATGTCCTCGGCTTGTGAACGCCGGTAAAACCATAGAAAATGTGATCAAGCCATAGACAATCGCCATCAATCCGCCGCCCAAATAAAGCAGAGAGTACTTGGATTCGAACGTAATGGCTTCTGACACCAGCCACACGCCTGCAATCACGGCGCCGCCTGTTGCGAGAAACAGCCAGATTCTGAAAAACATTCTGCTTTTGACTTCGATATCATGTGATTCCAATGTGCTGCTCCTAAAGCTTCGGATGATTCTCAAATTCTTTTAAATACACATTGCGCTGAATCTCTGTAAACTGACCGATCCAATTCGTTTTCGCTTCATCATTCATATGTGGGACAATATAACGTTCAACCGCTTCAAAAAACAAAGGGTTTGGAATGATGTTCCAAGTCGGAATGCGAATTGTCTTGTGGTCAGTTGTTTGAATTATGACATCTTCCTGAAAAATCCCTTTTAAGCGGTATTTATTGCGATTCATTTCAATTTTCTTGATATCGGCAAATTTCACAGCCGCTTTGTCAGTGAATATCTCACCATCTTTTCCGGTTTTAATACGGAAGATGATATTTCCCCTAGGGGTAAAGGCAGGAAAAAAGATGATAAATAAATATAAACAAAACAAGGTGAATAGAAAACCTGCTGGAATGGCTAGGAGATAATATTTCGTTTGAAAGGTAATCCCCATATAAAACAGCCATAAACAAGCAAGCCCCATACCGGCAGATCCGACAAAAGCCCATATTCTCAGGAACATTCTGCTTTTGACTTCGACTACTTGATTTTCCAATGCTCTTCTCCTTTTATCAATTCAGATTCTCGTTCGGTTTTGAAATGATTTGATTTACAACATCCTTATGAGCAGCCATGACAGTAAATTCATTCTGGGTGATACCTGTTACAAGCCAAGTATGGCGGGTGCCGGGCAGGATAAAAGCCATGTCATCCACTTCCGGTGCGTTATCTTTATCGTAAGACAGGCGCATCAGCGTATCCATCTTTCCTTTACGTAATGACAAATCATTTATAAACCGGGTAATGTCCTCCTGGTAGTCGTGCTTTCCAAGGAATTCCTTCAGGTATGAGGGGGTCTCGGAAGCACCTTCCAGAAGTGCTTCAAATTCTTTTGATGTCAAAGTCAGGATAGATTCGCTTTTATCCTCGGTATCTATTATATTTAAAAACTCAGCTGTTTTTGTAAGTAATCCGTCGCTTGATTCCATTTTTTTTATACTATGTACTTGCTCATCAAAAAGAAGCTCATGGGAGTAGGTGCCAAATTTTGAAACATGGCAGGAAACATTCCGTTCGCTGCCTTGCTCGTCAAACTTGGAAAGCTTCACTGTATAGTCCGCGTCATTTAATACGTGGATAAACGGGCAGTACTCGTCCTTTAACCTGTATTGATGATTCCGATATTCAGCAGCATCCTTCGCCAAAAGCGAACGGCAGGCCGCTTCAAATAAAAATCCGAGCTGCTCATCTTCTATTTCAGGAAAATAGGCTTGCTTCAGTGACATGCCCTGTTCAAAAAAGCCTTCGCTGTAAAAACAAAATATGAGCTCCTCTAAGCTGATCGTAAACTGATTCATGTTTTATTCTCCTATCCGAATGAAAGTTTGCCTTTAAGGAAATGGGTTGCGCCGTGTATGAGCGAGTCCGCCGTTTTCTTTGCTTTGGCCATTCCTTTATGAATTGTTTTATTGGCCGCATCTATGCCGTCATTCACCGTTTTTACGACTTTGCCGGCCGCTTCCAGCCCCTTTTTGGCAGTATTTACAACAGCATGAATCGGTTCTTTCAGCTTTAAGGCTGCCTTTTCGGCGAAACCTGCCGTAAATTTGGCAATTTGTTCTCCTACCACTCCGCCAACATAAGAGCCAGCTGCGCCAAGGAGGACAGTACCAACAGGGCCTGCAAAACTTCCGATCGCCCCGCCTATTACAGCGCCTGCCGTTGCGCCGCCAGCGACAAAAATCGTGTTATTCACTGCATTGCCAACAGCTTTTGCATTTTCCCGTTTGAGCACTTCGGGTTTGTCTTCGTATTTCGCGTAATTTTCTGCGATCTTTAAGCCTGCTCCAAACGTTTCTGTCGCTCCGGTTATCAGTGTCGCTGTAATGGCATTTCCTTTTGCGAATTTCAAACCTGTTTTTCCGACATCCTTCAGTGTTGAGCGTACGCCGGCTTCATTAACAAAGCCTCTTGTATAGCTCCTTACGCTGTTTGAAAAATCCACCGTGTCCTGCGGAAAGTATTTTGTAAACTTTTTATGTACCAAATCAGAAAATGGCCGGTTTGTCTTTTTAAACAGATATTTTGGGTTCAAAAGCACTCTGGCTGCTTTTTGATAACGGGAGCTGTCTACTGCTCTGGAAATGTCCAATAGAAGCTTTGAATGCCGGGCAGTATGTAAGCCGCTTGGTTGTTTCACAAACTTTGTAAGCCCTAATCCGTAGTATTTTCCCTGGGTCAGCATCAGGGCGGTTAAGCTTGTCATCGTTCCGTATTTGTCGTAAGCGTTATAAAGCTTTCGTAAAATATTGTCCTGCTCAACAAATTTGTCGCTCGTTTTTCTGATGAATATTTCATTGTCACTCAGCTTGCTGACGAGTGCTTTTCCTGAGCTCCAAGCATCCCCAACACCCGAAAAACAGCTGCTGTAGCGGGGATCGCATTGTAAAATCAGCTGTCCCAGCTCCGCATGCAAATCCTTATATTTGTTTTCCATATCAGTTAATTCTGTGACCACATCATTTGCCAGCTGTTCAAGCTTATCCGGATCAACTGCAATGTTTCCTGACACGCTATTCACCTCTCGAGTTTATGTCTTTCCTCTCTTGCTTTTCTTTCTAATTCTTCCATTCTGGCAATCTCAGCTTTTCGTTCTTCTATTTTTACGGCAGCTGCCTTAAGTTCCTGGCTTGTTTCAAGCAGCTCCTGTTCGAACTGATCGTAGGCGGCTTTTGTTTCCTCGAAATCCTGGTCGAATGTGTCTCTTGCTTTTCCCTGCCACGCATCGCCCAATGCAGATAACCGGGAGTCAAGGAGCATTTTTGAGCTTCTGACCTCTTCTGCGGCTGCACTGTACTGATTTGCAAGCTCGATGACTTTATGTGAGTCCAACTTTTGTCCCCTGCCTTTCCTAAATTAACGCACAAATGGATGTTTTATATAAATGATTATAAATAATTCGGCATGTATCCGAATCGTACAAAAGAACCTTTTCATAAGAATTGGAAGGGCGTATATTCGCTCAAATTTCACAGATGATGAGACTTTGAGATTACAAAAAAGGTAAAAAAATCAAATTGTTGAACTGATAGATAAGTGAGAAATTTCCCGCTCGATGGGAAAAAAAACTAAAACTGATCAAATGACCTAAGTGCGCCAAAAGCATTACGAGACAAGCTGTCACATGATATAAATAAAATGTAAACGTTATCAAGGAGGTCGTCATATGAAGAAAAAATCATTCTCAATCGTAATAGCGGGCGGAGGGAGCACATTTACTCCCGGGATTGTTCTGATGCTCTTAGACCATTTGGATGAGTTTCCGATCAGAAAGCTGAAGCTGTATGACAATGATAAGGAAAGACAGGAGCGGATCGCGGGGGCCTGTGACGTTTTTATCAGAGAAAAAGCACCTGAAATTGAATTTACAGCGACGACTGACCCGGAAGAAGCTTTTACAGACGTTGATTTTGTCATGGCACACATCAGGGTAGGGAAATACGCGATGCGTGCGCTTGATGAGCAAATTCCGCTGAAGTACGGAGTTGTGGGCCAGGAGACGTGCGGACCGGGCGGTATCGCATACGGTATGCGTTCAATTGGCGGCGTGCTTGAAATATTAGATTACATGGAAACATACTCGCCAGATGCGTGGATGCTGAATTACTCCAACCCGGCGGCGATTGTGGCGGAAGCAACGAGACGCCTCAGACCGAACTCGAAAATCCTCAACATCTGTGATATGCCGGTCGGTATCGAAGACCGTATGGCGCAAATTCTCGGCCTGTCCTCAAGAAAAGAAATGAAGGTCCGGTATTATGGATTAAATCATTTTGGCTGGTGGACATCCATTCAGGATCAAGAGGGCAATGATTTAATGCCGAAGCTGAAGGAACATGTGTCTCAGTACGGGTATATTCCGAATGCAGAGTCCGAAGCGGTGGAGGCGAGCTGGAATGACACGTTCGCAAAAGCGCGTGACGTGCAGGCCGCCGATCCGGACACATTGCCGAATACGTATTTACAATATTATCTATTCCCGGATGACATGGTGAAAAAATCAAATCCGAACCATACGCGGGCAAACGAAGTCATGGAAGGACGCGAAGCCTTTATTTTCAGCCAATGCGACATGATTGCACGCGAGCAGTCCTCTAAAAACAGCGAAATCCAAATAGACGATCACGCGTCATATATCGTCGATCTTGCCCGCGCCATTGCCTACAATACAGGTGAAAGAATGCTTTTAATCGTTGAAAATAACGGCGCAATCGCAAACTTTGACCCGACAGCGATGGTAGAGGTGCCGTGTATTGTCGGCTCAAACGGGCCTGAACCGATCACAGTCGGAAACATTCCGCAGTTCCAAAAAGGACTGATGGAACAGCAGGTATCAGTTGAGAAATTGACAGTTGAGGCGTGGACGGAAAAATCCTTCCAAAAGCTATGGCAGGCGCTCATTCTCTCAAAAACAGTGCCGAACGCCCGTGTGGCAAGACTTATTCTCGAAGATTTATTGGAGGCCAACAAAGATTTCTGGCCTGAGCTTGATCAAAGCCCGAGCCGTATCTCATAACTGAAAAATCCCCCATTTTCGAAATCTATATTGTATATAATAGAAAGAAAATGGGGGGATCTGATATGCAGCTCGAAGAATTGATTAATCAGCATTACAGTAAATTAAATGACAATGATTTTCATATTTTGAAATATATATTGAATCACAAGAACACGTGCTATCGTCTTGGAATCGATGCCCTTGCGAAAGCATGCAGCGTATCGCGTTCCTCGATTTTGCGTCTTGCCCAAAAGCTCGGTTTCAGCGGCTACAGTGAATTTCGCGTTTTTTTGAAGTGGGAAGATCAGCCGGAAGAAGGCGAGAGTATGAGTTTTCAAAAGCTGCTGGATGATATTGAAGCAAATTTGAAATTTATAAGGACAAAGGACATGACGGACATGTGCCAGCTGATTGATGAAGCGGACCGCATTTTCGTGTACGGGTCCGGAACGGCGCAAAAGATATGTGCCCATGATTTGCAAAGAATGTTTATCCCTCTCAATAAGTATCTGATTTTAATTGAGGGCAGAAATGAATTTGACCAGATGCAGGATGATTTTAAGGTGAATGACCTGTTTATCATCATTTCGCTGTCCGGAGAAACGCCTGAACTGATTCCGCAGGCAAGGATGCTTTCCGCAAAGGGAGTTCCCTTTATTTCCATTACGAATTTGAAAAACAATGTCCTCGCCCAGCTCACACCGCATAATCTTTATGCGACAAGCAAGCCCGTGACATTGAGTGATAAAAAAGAAATTGTCGCTTTTGCGCCGTTTTTTCTCGTTGGCGAAGCATTGTTCCGCGCATATGTTGATTACAAAGAAGCTGAAAAAAACGACATTGAGTAGCAGGGGGTTTTGGTATGATGCAAAAAGTCCAGCGCTTTGGAAGCGCGATGTTTGTGCCTGTATTATTATTTGCGTTCGCCGGCATTATCGTGGGTGTCAGCACGCTTTTCAAAAACGAAACCCTGATGGGGCCGCTCGCTGATCCTGACGGGTTTTGGTATCAGTGCTGGTATATCATTGAGCAAGGCGGCTGGACGGTATTTAATCAAATGCCGCTTTTATTCGCCATCGGCATTCCAGTCGCTTTGGCGAAAAAAGCTCAGGCACGCGCTTGTTTGGAAGCGCTTACGGTTTATTTGACGTTTAATTATTTTGTCAGCTCGATCCTGACAGTCTGGGGAGGCGCCTTTGGCGTTGATATGAATCAAGAGGTCGGCGGAACGAGCGGATTAACGATGATTGCCGGCATTAAAACGCTTGATACCAACATTATTGGGGCAATCTTTATTTCTTCCATTGTCGTATTTTTGCATAACCGCTATTTTGATAAAAAACTGCCTGATTTTCTCGGCATCTTTCAAGGCTCCACGTATATCGTCATGATTTCCTTCTTCATTATGATTCCGGTCGCTCTGGCCGTGTCTTTTATCTGGCCGATGGTCCAAACGGGAATCGGGTCGCTTCAAAGCTTTCTTGTCGCTTCCGGGGCGGTGGGCGTTTGGATTTACACATTTTTGGAACGGATTTTGATTCCGACCGGTCTTCATCATTTTATTTACACGCCGTTCATCTACGGCCCGGCTGTGGCGGAAGGCGGGATCGTCACGTATTGGGCGCAGCACCTCGGTGAATATTCACAAAGCGCCAAACCGCTGAAGGAGCTGTTCCCGCAAGGCGGATTCGCGCTTCACGGCAATTCAAAAATCTTCGGCATTCCGGGGATTGCGCTCGCGTTTTATGTCACAGCCAAAAAGGAAAAGAAAAAACTCGTTGCTGGCCTGCTGATTCCTGTCACACTCACGGCGATCGTCGCCGGCATCACAGAGCCGATTGAGTTTACTTTCTTATTCATCTCTCCTTTCCTATTTGCGGTTCACGCCGTACTCGCCGCGACAATGTCGACGGTCATGTATATGGCCGGTGTTGTCGGAAACATGGGGGGCGGGTTAATTGAGGCGGTTACCCTGAACTGGATTCCGCTCTTTGGCAGCCACGGTATGACGTATGTGTATCAAATTCTGATTGGACTCTCATTTACTGCCATTTATTTTTTCGTCTTCCGATTTCTGATCCTCAAATTCAATATTGCCACACCGGGACGGGAAATTGACGATCAGCAGGAAACAAAGCTGTATTCGAAACAAGAATACAGAGAAAGAAAAAACAAAAAGGATGAAACAGCCTCCGCGGCAGAAACGGCAGATGAAACCGCTGCATTGTACATCGAAGCGTTAGGCGGAAAAGACAACATCACCGAGGTCACAAACTGCGCAACCCGCCTCAGAGTCAGCGTCAAGGATGAAAAAAAGGTCGAACCCGACAGCGTCTTCCGCGCGCTTGGCGCACACGGCGTCGTCAGAAACGGAAAAGCGTTTCAGGTGATTATCGGATTGAGTGTGCCGCAGATGCGGGAGCGTGTGGAAAAACTATTAGATCAATAAAGCAGACCCTCCTTTTTGGGAGGGTTTTCGTTTGCCGTCAAAAAGACCATCATAGTAAAGTAAAGTAAGAGACAATCGAGTATAAGGGATTTGGAGGCTTTTACATGTCAAAGGCTTTATCATATTTAAAACCATACTCACTTCTGGTGGGAATTGCGCTGATTCTCATGCTGACGGAACTCGCGGTTGAACTGGTACAGCCTCTATTGATCGCAAAAATCATCGACGATGGGATTTTGAAGCAAGACATGCGGCACGTTTGGATATGGGGTGCGGTCATGATCGGCCTGACCATTTTATCATTTGCGGCGGGTATGCTGAATTCCTTTTACGCTGCCCATGTGAGCCAAAGCTTTTCCTATGACACGAGAAAAGGGCTTTTTCAAAAAATCCAGTCCTTCTCTTATTCAACATTTGGACAGTTTTCGTCCTCATCCTATATGACAAGACTGACAAACGATGTGACACAGGTGCAAAACCTGATTTTTATGAGTCTGAGGTTTATGCTGCGTGCGCCGCTAATGATTGTGGGCGGCATTGCGCTGTCACTCGCCGTTAATGTGAAGCTCGGCTTTTTTCTTCTTGTGACGATTCCGATCCTGATTTTGTTTTTGCTTTGGGTACTGAAAAAGGGCGGGGCGCTGTTCCGGTCTGTGCAGAAACGGCTGGATCAGGTAAATACGATCATGCAGGAGAATTTAACCGCGATCAAGCTGATTAAAGCGCTGCTGCGCGGAAGCCATGAGGTCAAGAGATTTATCAAAGCAAACACGATGCTGATGCAAAAAACGGTCTCGGCATTTCAGCTTGTAGAATTTACGATGCCTGTGCTGATGCTGCTGATGAACCTCTGTATTCTTTTTATTTTATGGGCGGGAGCTCACAGCATCACAAGCGGAGGTTCTCAGGTCGGCGATGTCGTTGCGGTTATTAACTATGCGACACGAATTACGGGTGCGCTTTCTATGTTCCCGTTTTTGATTATGATTTTCACCCGGGCAAAAGCCTCAGGCGACAGAATCGGCGAGGTGCTTGACACAGAAGGTGACGAGCAGGAGGAAGGATTACTCTCAGCTCGCTTGTCAGGCCGAATTGACTTTCAGGATGTGTCCTTCCGATATCCGGATATGGACAGAGAAGCGCTGCGCAATGTCTCATTTTCCGCAAAGCCGAAAGAAACGATCGCGATTCTCGGAGCGACGGGATCAGGGAAATCGACGCTTTTTCAGCTCATTCCGCGGCTTTATCAGCCGGATTCGGGCAGCATTTACATAGATGAAAAGCCTATTGATGACTTTCCGGCGGAGGGCCTTCGCAAACAAATTGGATTTGTGCCCCAGGAAGTGCTCTTGTTCTCAGGCACTATCAAAGAAAATATTGCTTGGGGCAAAGAAAATGCTTCACTTGATGAAATAATGGAAGCGGCCAAACACGCGCAAATCCATGAAACGATCATGAAGCTTCCGAAGGGATATGATACCGTCCTGGGACAAAGAGGCGTCAATTTGTCCGGCGGCCAAAAGCAGCGGATTTCTATTGCAAGGGCACTGATCAGAAATCCATCCATCCTTCTTTTGGATGACAGCACAAGCGCGCTTGACCTGCAAACGGAGGCGAAGCTGCTTGAGGCGATTAGCACATATGAGTGCACAACCTTAATCATTACACAAAAAATAACAACGGCCATGAAAGCTGATGAAATCTTGCTGCTCGAGGATGGAGAGCTGATAGAGAAAGGTACACACAGCCAGCTGCTTTCTGACTCACATTTATATAAGCGCATTTACGAGTCGCAATTCGGAAGGGAGGGGAGCGAGTCATGCTGAAAGACATCCGCAAGCCTTTCCAATATCCCAAAATCCCAATCGATAAAAAAGAACGCGCCAAAAAGAGAGCGAAGGCAAAGGATACAAAAGGCACCCTGAGACGAATCTGGTCTTACCTGGCAGAACGAAAAGGGCTGCTCATACTCGTTATGCTGATGGTCGTAATCAGCGCGATATTCGGCCTCCTCGGACCCTTTGTGATCGGAAAGGCCATCGACCATTTTATCGTCGGCCAGACGGTCAGCGGGCTTATCCCCGTTCTGCTCATTCTGCTTGGCATATATCTCATTCAATCTTTATCACTCTGGTTCCAAAACTATTGGATGATCACGATTTCGCAAGGCACTGTCTTTAGAATGCGAAGCGAGCTGTTCACCCATCTGCATGAGCTGCCGATCCCGTTTTTTGATAAACAGCGGCATGGCGAGCTGATGAGCCGGGTGACCAATGACATCGAAAATGTCAGCTCCACTTTAAATACGTCGGTGATTCAAATTCTGTCGAGTGTCATCACCTTCGTCGGAACGATTGCCGTCATGCTGTATATGAGTCCGCTGCTGACGGTGATCACGCTGACGATCATTCCCGTAATGGCGGTGAGTCTGAAATGGATTACAAACCGTACGGGAAAACTGTTTAAAGAACAGCAAAAAAATCTTGGCGAGCTGAACGGATATATTGAAGAAAGCATTTCAGGCGCAAAGGTCATCAAAGCGTATTCACGGGAAGACCAGATTACAGCTGAGTTTCTGGAAAAAAACGCAGCACTCAAGACTTCAGGCTTCTGGGCACAGACGATTTCCGGCTTTATCCCGAAAGTGATGAACTCTTTAAACAATTTAAGCTTTACGATCATTGCTGCAATCGGCGGACTGTTTGCGCTGAAAGGCTGGATATCCATCGGCACCATCGTTGTCTTTGCCGAGTACTCAAGACAGTTCACGCGTCCATTAAATGATCTGGCCAATCAGTTTAATACGATGCTGTCCGCTATTGCCGGCGCTGAACGGGTGTTTGACGTACTGGATGAAAAAGAGGAGCGTGAGGATGAAAAGAATGCCCTGCATCAGCCGATACAAACAGGCAGCATTGAATTCCGAAATGTTTCCTTCGGCTACGAGGAAAACAATCAGACACTGAAACACCTCCAATTCACAGTGCCGGCCGGGCAGTCAATCGCCTTTGTCGGCCCGACGGGAGCGGGAAAAACCACTGTTACCAATCTGCTTGCCCGTTTTTATGAGCCCGATGAGGGGAGCATTTTAATTGACGGGATTGATATTAAAAAGCTGACAAGGGCCAGCCTGAGAAAAAACATGGGGTTTGTGCTTCAGGATTCGTTCTTGTTCCAAGGCACGATCAGAGAAAATATCCGCTACGGCAGGCTCGATGCCTCCGATCAGGAAGTCGAGGCCGCAGCAAAAACAGCGAATGCCCACAGCTTTATTGAGCGGATGCCAAACGGATATGATACAGTGCTGACGCAAAACGGCTCGGGCATCAGTCAAGGACAGAAACAATTGATCTCTATAGCAAGAGCCGTGCTGGCCGATCCGGTTCTGCTCATTTTGGATGAAGCGACAAGCAACATTGATACCGTAACAGAAGTGAAAATCCAAGAAGCGCTTGCCCGTTTAATGGAGGGGAGAACGAGCGTCATCATTGCCCACAGGCTGAATACCATTCAAAGAGCGGATCAGATTGTCGTATTAAAAGACGGCGAAATGATTGAAAAAGGCAGCCATGATGAGCTGGTACGCCAAAAAGGATTTTACAGTGGCTTATACGAAAGCCAATTTCAGAAATAAAGAAAAAGACCTTTGTCCTGCACAAAGGTCTTTTTTGTTACAGATTTATAGTACTTTTATTTCAATTTCGTAAAATGTAACAAAATTACTTGACGTAAACAAGTTATGTATATATACTAGCTTACATTAAGTAAGTGATAACATTTATCAAGGAGGATAAAAATGAATAAATCATTTGAAATTGGTACATTACTTTTAAGAGTCATCACAGGTATTATCTTTTTTGTTCACGGTTTATCAAAGTTTCAGGCAATGGAGGGCACGATCCAATTTTTCGGCAGCATAGGCCTTCCAAGCTTTATGGCATATGTCATCGCAGCGATTGAACTCGTTGGCGGAGTGCTTGTCTTCTTCGGATTGGCTACACGTATTGTCGGTGTTCTGTTTGCCCTCACGCTGATCGGAGCCATCATTACAGTCAAGCTGAAAGCGCCATTCATGGGCAATGCAGAATTTGATTACCTTCTGCTTTTGACATCAATCCACCTGGCTCTTTCTGGAAGCCGTTTCCTTGCGCTAGACTCGCTTGTATTTAAAGCAAAAAAGAGCGAAAACGTATCAGCATAAGAAAAGAGGCATACAGCATGACCAGCATTCATGAGGATACAACCATTGGCTATGTCAAACTCACAATCCGCAGTCTGGAGCGCTCCCTTCAGTTCTACTGTAACGTGATTGGCTTTCAAGTCTTGAATAAGACGGACCGCCAAGCTGAATTAACGGCTGACGGAAAACGCCCCCTGCTTATTCTGGAAGAAAATCCAAGCGCTGTCGTCCTGCCTGAACGCACGGTAACGGGCCTGTATCACTTTGCGATTCTGCTTCCCAACAGAAAGGAACTTGGTATCGCGCTCGCCCGCTTGATTGAAAACGGGATTGCCCTCGGACAGGGGGACCACGCTGTCAGCGAGGCGCTCTATCTCTCAGATCCTGACGGAAACGGAATTGAAATGTACGCTGACCGCCCCCGCAGCACTTGGCAGCGGGATCGTGAAGGAAACTACGTCATGACAACAACTGCTGTCGACATCGAGGGCCTTTTGGAAGAGGCCGGAGAAGAGCGGAAAACAACACTTCCAAACGGTACGGTCATCGGGCACATTCATCTGCATGTCAGCAATCTGAAAGAAGCAAAAGCGTTTTACACAGATGTGCTGGGCTTTGACATTGTCGGAGACTATGCGGGCATGTCTGCTCTCTTCATTTCAGCAGGTGGCTACCACCACCATATCGGCTTAAACATCTGGGCTGGGAAACATGCGCCGCCTAAGCCGGCAAATGCGAGCGGGCTCGACTATTACACCGTTGTCCTGCCTCATCAGGAGGAACTGGATCGAGTGGCAGACCGAGTCAAACGTGCCGGATATTCCATTGAAGAAACGGAAAACAGCTTCCGTGTGAAAGATCCTGTTTCCGGGGCCCATATTAGATTTGTGATTTGACTATAATCCCTTTGCCGTAAAAAACGGCAGGGGGATTTTTTATTTCTGTCCGCCTTGTTATGATGGGAGAACCAACTTGTTAGGAGGCGTTTACATGGAACTCAACCACCTTGTGACGGGCAAAATAGCATTAAATCAATATGTGCATCGCTTAGAGCAAAAGGATGTTTCATTTTACGTCCACTATTGGGGAGCGATGACGAACCACTATAACACACTGCTTCATAAGCATTCCTTTTATGAAATTTGTTACGTCGTAAGAGGTGAAGGATATTACCTTGAAGGCGATCGTACATATCCGCTTCGTGAACAGACGATTTTTTTGTCAAAGCCGGAGCATTTGCACCAAATCAAAAGTGAAACAGGGCTGTTCCTTTTTTACGTCGCTTTCGAGCTGAGCGAGGATCAGTCAAGCGCCGAGTGGATCAAAGTGATGGAAGAAGTGAAACAAAGCCCCTTTATCACAATGCAATTGAAAGATGGCGAACCGCCGGGCCTGCTTTGGAAAACGTTAATGCTGCAAGCGGCGCAGCCTGTCAATGCTTTTGACAAAGAGATCCTATCTCATTTGTCGCATGCATTGATCCTGTCATTAATCCAAACCTTTCTCCCGTCCGCCCATCGCCCGAAACAAAAGCAGCCCATTCACACATCTTCTGCTTTGCTGACAGAGGTGAAACTGCACATAAAAGACAATCTGTCACAGCAGTTAAAGCTGACGGATGTCGCCAGCCACTTTCATATCTCAGGGAGGCACTTATCACGTTTATTTGCAGCAGAACTGGGCGTCAGCTACTCAGAATTTGTCCAAAATGAAAAAATAAACAAAGCTGCCGAGCTGCTGAAATCAACGAATCTATCGATTAAAGAAGTAGCGGAAGAAATCGGTTTCTCAGTACATTATTTCACTCGCATATTTTCCGCCAAAATCGGCAGCTCACCAGGGCTTTTCCGCTCCCTTTATAAAGATTCAAAAATGACCGCATTTCAAATCAATAAACCTTTTCAAAAAATCGAACAGGCCAAGCCGCACGAATAAGATGTCCTGAAATGACAAAACAATGTCTTCATATGATAAAGACGCGAGAAATCTCGTTGTCTTATAATCATTTTAGAAAGCGGTTACAACAATGGGTGTTGCTGAAGGAGGGATGCATTGGCTTATGCTTGGTGTCGGGTGCTCTGCCATTCTTGAAAGAAGGGGAAGAAAGCCGTGAGTACAAAAAAGAAAGAGGCTGTAAAAGCAAAAGAAAGCTTAGCTCATAAAGGGCTTTTACGAACGATTACATTGGTATCTACATTCGGCGGCCTGTTGTTCGGTTATGATACGGGTGTCATTAATGGGGCACTTCCTTTTATGGCAACTGCAGGTCAACTCAATCTTACACCTGTTACAGAAGGACTGGTTGCGAGTTCCCTGCTTCTCGGGGCAGCCTTCGGGGCGATGTTTGGAGGACGTCTGTCCGATCGGCACGGCCGCCGAAAAACGATCCTTTATTTAGTCTTACTCTAGCGATTCTATTTGTGAAAAAATATGTGCCTGAGACAAAAGGGCGGTCACTTGAACAGCTTGAGCATTCCTTTCGCCAGTATGGCCGCCGCGCTGATCAGGAAATCCAAAATCAAACGACTCACTTATCGTAATCTGCAGATATGAGGAGGAATCTATCAATGAAACTATCTTATGTAACAGACAGCTTAGGACATTTGCCTTTTGAAGAAATGCTCGATTTTGCCGCGGAGCTTGGCATTGATACGCTTGAAATGACAACCGGAGGCTGGTCGCCTGCGCCTCACTTGAATCTTGATGAACTGCTGCAAAGCAGCCACAAAAGAGAAGAGTTTTCAGCAGCGCTGGAAAAGCGGAATATGACACTTTGCGCTTTAAACTGCTCGGGGAATCCTTTGGATCCAGGCGAACTGGGCAAATTGCACAGAGAAGTAACGGACAAAACGATGGAGCTGGCTGGATTATTAGGCGTCAAAAAAGTGATCATGATGAGCGGCCTGCCAGCCGGCGGCCCGGACGACAAAGTGCCGAACTGGATCACATACACAGTGAGCTGGCCTCCCGTTTTAAAAGATATCCTCAACTATCAATGGGAAGAGGTTGCGATTCCGTATTGGAAGGAGCTTGTCAAAAAAGCGGAAGCCTGCGGTGTTGAAAAAATTGCGCTTGAAAATTTCAGCTCTCAATTAGTCTATAATCCTGAGACTCTCTTTCGGCTCAGAAATGCAGTCGGCCCGATGGTCGGTTTGAATCTTGATCCGAGCCATTTATTATGGATGGGCGCAGACCCGATCATCGCAGCAAGGGAGCTCGGAGAAGCCATTCACCATGTTCACGGAAAAGATGTCAGAATTGAAAGACATTTAGCTGCGGTTAACGGGCTGTTAGAAACAAAAGAAGTGACAGATCCTGCAAACCGGGCATGGAATTATGTAGCTGTCGGCTGCGGACAGGATTTACAGTGGTGGAAGGAATTTTTTTCAGTCGTAAAAATGATGGGGTATGACGGTGAAGTTTCCTTAGAAATGGAGGACTTAACGATGTCACCGGAAGCGGGCATCCGCACATCGATAGAAGCTTTAAAACAAACCATCAGCCAATAGGAGGTTTTTCTGATGCTAAATGGAGAAAGAATCATTTCAAAACCGCTGCGCTGGGCAATGGTAGGCGGCGGGCGGCTCAGCCAGGTTGGATATAAACATCGTATTGGAGCGCTGAGAGACAATACTGCCTTTCAATTAACTGCAGGCGCCTTTGATATCGATGCCGAAAGAGGAAAAGATTTCGGGGTGAACCTCGGAGTGGATGCGGAACGCTGTTATCCCGACTATCAAACAATGTTTGCGGAGGAAGCGAAAAGAGAGGATGGCATAGAGGTTGTATCGATTGCTACGCCGAACGGCACTCATTATGAGATCTGTAAGGCGGCGCTTGAAGCAGATCTGCATGTCATCTGTGAAAAACCGCTGTTCTTCACGTCAGAAGAGGGCTATGAAATCAAAGCGCTCTCAGAGAAAAAAAGGAAAATTGTCGGCGTGACATACGGTTTTTCCGGCAATCAAATGCTCCTTCAAATGCGTGCGATGATTGAGCAGGGCAAGATCGGCGATATTCGTGTGGTTGACTTGCAGTACACACACGGTTTTTGTGCAGCAGATGAAGGCGAAAACATAAGCGCTGCACAGAAATGGCGTGTCGACCCTGCGATCGCCGGGCCAAGCTTTGTGCTGGGCGATTTATCTACCCACACGTATTATATGTCGCAGCTCATTATGCCGCAGATGAAAATCAAAGAACTGCTGTGTGACCGCCAAAGCTTCGTCGGCAGCCGAGCGCCGCTGGAGGACAACGCACATGTGCTCATGCATTATGAAAACGGAGCGGTCGGAACGATGTGGACATCATCAATCAATGCCGGGTGTATGGATGGCCATAGAATCCGGATTGTCGGCTCAAAAGCAAGCCTCGAATGGTGGGACAGCAAGCCAAACGAACTAACGTATGAAGTGCAGGGAGAGCCGATTCAGACACTCGTTCGCGGCATGCCGTATTTAGACGGTGCATGCAGTGCTGATGAACGTCTGGGCGCCTTACACAGTGAAGGGCTGTCAGACGCGTGGGCCAATATTTATCTTAAGTTTGCCGTTGCGATTGATGCGAAAAACCGCGAAGATCAAGAAACCTTGAACAACTTGGTGTATCCTGACATTGATGCAGGAATCGAGGGAATCCGCTGGATTGAGAATTGCGTGCGTTCAGCAGACCAAGGATCAGTCTGGGTTGAATTTAAATAAATAAACGAAAGCGCCGCATATGACATTAAGTTCATATGCGGTTTTTATTTTCCAGAAACTCCTGTCAAAAATGACCTGAGGCAGGTATGATAAGAAAGGAATTGGGTATCGGGAGTGATGAGTGTGAGGGCTCTTATATTTACTAGGATTTTCACCTTAATGGTAAGTTGTTCGGTTTACTTTTTTCTTGTAAAAGATGACCGCTGGTTTGAGTATTTGTTCATCGCTGGCGGTGCGGGTGTGTTCTTAGCAAATCATCTTATATTAAGAGTAGAGAAATATGGCATCTTGTTTTGCCTGATTGATATTGCAGTTGGCTTTTCGTTCGGTTTCATGTTTCCGGGTACAGGTTTATATATCACATTGCTCAGCCCGGTTGCTGTTACCTTTTTTTTGAAAGGGTTTGACCGGAAAACAGTATGGTCTGTCCTTTGTTTTTGTTTTATGATGTGGCTGATTGTGCTCATTCGTACATATCATATGTTCGGCGATGAATATGTGATGGATCATTGTATCAGTATGACATTCGTTGTCTTTTGCGGAGTTGTCGGTAAATTAATCCGCAAGCTGTTGGATACGCAGGAAACGGCAAAACAGCAGTTTCAGGAACTGACGGAGTCACACTTGGCGCTGTCTGCTGCGCACCAGGAGCTGCATTTATATGCGAAGCAGGTTGAAGAACTGACTGCCATTCATGAGCGGAACAGAATGGCAAGGGACATCCATGATACAGTCGGGCATAAAATGACGGCGCTCCTCGTCCAGCTGCAGCTTCTGCGTGAATGGCAAAAAAGAGACAGCCAAAAAGCGGAGGAGACAGTCGGTGTCTGTGAAACGCTCGCCCGTGAAGCACTCGGCGATATCCGCTTATCAGTCCGAACCCTGCAAACGGAGAACGATCCCTCATTCATTGAATCGCTGAAACAACTGACAGAAGACTTTTACAAAAATGCGGGCGTCACATCTGAACTGACGGTCAGCGGCGATCCTGCGCTGGTCCCGATGTCTCTGCATCCGACTTTGATCAGAACGGTGCAGGAGGCGCTGACCAATGCAAAACGTCACGGCGGCGCCACTGCCTGCTCGATTCAGCTCACGTGTTCACCGGAAACAGTCAGTCTTTTGATTAAAGATGACGGAAAAGGAAATCCTGAGGCCGCGCTGGGATTTGGTCTCTTGAATATGAAAAAGCGGGCGGCCGAGCATGGCGGGATGATCCGTTTTGAAAGCGAGCGGGATCAAGGATTTACCGTGATTGCCGAATTTTCTTTGGCCAATAAAAAATGGAGCTTTGGGCCCGCACAGCAAAAGGAGAGTTTATCATGATTAAAATCATCATTACCGACGATCAGGATATCGTCAGAGAAGGGCTGGCGTCTCTGCTTCAGCTCCGGGAAGAGCTCGATGTCATCGCCACGGCGCGAAACGGACAGGAAGCCTTTGAAAAGGCGAAAGAGCTGGAGCCGGATATGGTATTGATGGACATCCGCATGCCGGTGTCTAACGGGGTGGAGGGAATAAAATTGATCACCAGCTCGCTGCCGGGCGTAAAGGTGCTGATGCTGACGACCTTTAAAGATTCAGAGCTGATTGCCGAAGCACTTGAAGAAGGGGCAAGCGGGTACCTGTTAAAGGACATGTCAGCCGATACGATTGTGAAAGCGGTGATGACTGTTCAATCGGGAGGAATGGTGCTCCCGCCGGAACTCACAGCCCAAATGCTGAATGAATGGAAGCGGGAAAAACAGCTGAAAGGAACGGAAGAGAAAGAAAAACCGAAGGAGCTGCTGGACCTGACCGAGCGTGAAATGGAAGTGCTGGCTGAGCTCGGGTACGGACTGAACAATAAAGAAATTGCCGAAAAGCTGTACATTACAGAAGGAACAGTGAAAAATCACGTGTCAAACATTATCAGCAAACTGTCGGTCAGAGACAGAACCCAAGCCGCCATTTATTCCGTCAGACATGGCGTATCTGTCTTTTGATAGATGACGTTTGGCATATGCGTTGCCCTGAAAAGGCCTGTCACAGGCCTTTTTTTTATGCCCGATGTTCTATCCGGCGCCACGTGTTTCATGCCTCAATCTCTTCTACAATGGCAATGGGATAAAAAAAGGAGTGAAACGGCGTGCTTCAAGCAGAAAATATCAAAAAGGCATACGGAAAAAAAGCAATTGTCAAAGGAATCTCTTTTTCCTTGAGAAAGGGTGAGTCATTCGGACTTCTCGGACCGAACGGAGCGGGGAAGTCCACAACCATTTCTATGATTTCCGGACTTGTGCCGCTTGACGGAGGGGAGATTACAGTCAGCGGGTATGTTATCGGTAAAGACACGAACAAAGCCAAACAAAAAATCGGCATCGTCCCGCAGGAAATCGCCCTTTACCCGACACTGACGGCTCAAGAAAATCTCGTATTCTGGGGGAAAATGTATGGACTCACGCATGGAGAGGCCAAAAAAAGATCAGCAGAAGTCCTTGAATATGTAGGGCTTACTGAACGGGCTAAAGATAAAATCGAAACCTTCTCAGGCGGAATGAAACGGAGAATCAACATCGGCGCCGCCCTTATGCATAAGCCTGAGCTGCTAATCATGGATGAACCGACCGTCGGCATCGACCCCCAAGCGAGAAATCATATTTTAGAAACGGTCAAACAGCTCAACGAAACAGGCATGACCGTGATCTATACGAGTCATTACATGGAAGAGGTCGAGTATTTATGCGACCGGATCGGCATTATTGATCAGGGAGAAATGATTGCGATCGGCACAAAAAACGACTTGTGCAGCCGTCTTGGAGGAGACACGATCATCCAGATGACTGTCAGCGGGGCAGATGAAGGATTTCTTTCTGCTATCCGCTCGCTTGCCCATGTGAATGATGTAACAGTGAATGAATCAGAGCTCAAAATTGAGGTTGCTGCGGTGCACCATGAGAAAGTAGTCACCAGCCTGCTCGCGGAAGCCGCTGCCCATCAAACGAATCTCCTGTCTCTTCAGGTTCAGGAACCAAATCTGGAACGGCTGTTTCTGAATCTGACAGGCCGCACATTGCGGGATTAGGAGGGGCGGCGATGAAAAAAGCAATATGGATCGCATGGAAAGATGTCAAAATCAGAATCACGGACAAAAAAGGGTTTATGATGCTTATCCTAATGCCGCTGATCTTAACAGCCATATTAGGGGCCGCTCTTGGATCAATCCTTGGCGGAGGCAGCGAGATTGATGAAATCAAAGTCGGCTATGTCCAGTCTGATCAGTCAGGCGCGTCGAAGATGTTTAAAACAGATGTACTTGAAAAAATGAAGATGATCAAGGTCACAGAAGCCGGCAGTAAAAAGGAAATGAAAAAGCTGCTGGCGGAAAAGAAAATTGATGTCGGAATTGCCGTCCCGGCACATTGGGGATCCGGCAAGAAACCGGCCGCTGTCTATGCCGGCACTGATCAGGAATTAAAAAGCTCTATCATAGAAACGGCTGCAGTGTCTTTTATAGACCAATACAAGGCGGTACGAGAAGCGGCATCCGCCTCGATGGAATATGTCACCAAGACGGAAGCTGTAAAACAAGGAAAGCTCAATCCTGCCCCCATTGCAGAAAATCTTGCTAAGACGCTTGAAAAAGAAGCGGGTGCCAGGCTTGCTGTTACTGAGAAATCAGTCGGCGCAAAAGAAGTTACCAGTTTTCAATACTATTCGGCGGCAATGCTTTGCATGTTTATGCTGTTTCATATGACGGTCGGCGCGAAATCATTTTTGCTGGAAAAGGAAACAGAAACCCTTGCCAGACTGCTGATGACGCCTGCACAAAAATACGCCATTCTCTTAGGGAAGTGGCTCGGAACCTATTTGTTTGCCATTATACAATTTTTCATTTTTCTTATTGTGACCATCAATATATTTGATGTGGACTGGGGAGACAATCTCTTGTTTGTGTGCGTGCTGGGGCTTTCCTTCGCAGCAGCTGTATCCGGCATTTCAATGCTTCTTGCTTCGTGCATCAGCGATATGAAGTCAGCAGATGTTTTAGGAGGTTTTGGAATTCAGGTGCTTGCTGTTCTCGGCGGTTCTATGCTTCCGTTTTATCAATTTCCGGATTTTCTGCAATCTGTTTCAAAGGCAGTGCCAAATCGATGGGCGCTCGAGGGCTTTCTTTCCTTAATGGAGGGGGGAGGCTGGGCTGAACTTCAAACGCCGGTCCTTCTTTTTGCGGCAATCGGTCTTTGTTCACTGGCTGTTGGCATCAGAAGGCTTCACACAAGATAAGGAGGTAAAACACGGTGAAAAAAATCATAGCCATTTGCGGCGTTGAGCTTTCTCTCATTTTTAAGAAGCCACAGAACTATTTAATGATGTTCGCTGCCCCGCTGCTGCTGACCTTTGTATTCGGCGGTCTGCTCGGCGGAAATGATGATAAGGTGCGGCTTGCGATCGTCGATCAGGATGACACGCTTCTTTCACAGCATTATATCCGGGAGCTCAAGCAACATGATGATATGTATACATTTCAAACGATGACTAAAAGCAAAGCTTCAGAAAAACTGAAACAAAAGAAAATTGCCGGAGTCATCACCCTTTCCCGCACTTTCCAAGAGAAGCTGGAAAAAGGAGAGAAGCCGGAGCTGGTCTTCAGCCACGGTCCAGAGCTGACAGAGGCGCCAGTCGCTAAACAGTATGCCGAAAGCAAGCTGGCAAAGCTCAACATTCAGGTAACCGCGGCAAAAACAGCTGCCGAGGCGGCGGGGGAAAGCTGGAAATCGGCTTATAAAACGGTAATCGCCAAAGACTATGAAGATAGCGCCCCAGCTGTAGAACGGGAATCTCTCAATGATAAAAAAGAAGGCAAGGGCGTAAGTGACACAGCTTCGCGAGCTGCAGGCTTTTCCATTCTGTTTGTGATGCTGACAATGATGGGGGCAGCGGGCACGATATTAGAAGCGCGAAAAAGCGGCGTCTGGCCGAGACTGCTCACCGCGTCTGTCAGCCGCGCGGAAATCGGAGCGGGGTATGTGATGTCGTTCTTTGTGATAGGCTGGATTCAATTTGGAATGCTGCTTCTCGCATCCCATTGGCTGTTCGGAATCAGCTGGGGCAATCCGGCTGCACTGATCGTGTTAGTATCCTTTTTTCTGTTAGCAGTCGTGGGCATCGGGCTGATGATTGCTGCCAATGTCAGAACACCAGAACAGCAGCTTGCTTTCGGCAACTTGTTCGTTATTGCGACGTGTATGGTGAGCGGAATGTATTGGCCGATAGAAATTGAGCCGAGGCTGATGCAGTCCATTGCTGACTTTCTCCCTCAAAAGTGGGCGATGAGCGGACTGACAGAAATTATCGCTAACGGGGCAACCATTACGGATATACTCGGCATTTGCGGCATCTTGCTTGCTTTTGCCGCCGTCACCTTCACAGCGGGGCTGAAAGCGCTCCGAACGTAAAAGCATCCGCCTCCGGGCAGATGCTTTTTATTATTATAATATCGTGTGTTCTGTCAGGTTCAGTCTATGTTCCAATTATTGTTTGCCGGACGGCCGATAATGCTGTAACAGCCTTAAGGCCGCTCCTGGGTATCCTCTTGTATCATGGCTAAAATATGCTCCAGCCAGGATACGTAATTCTTCTCCCGTTCCAGCGCTTTTGTCAGTACCAGATAGTGGCCGAAATCGGGTGAAGAAAACGACATCGGCTCCGCTGAGGCCATTAGCTTTTCATAACTTCCTTGCAGATCAGCGAGCTTCTCCTTGCGTTTCAGCAGCTGGTCTGTAAACAAGTCGGCTGCCTCCTGGCGTGAGAGAGAAGAAATGAAATAAGCCTTCAGCATAAATTCATCCTTCACTGTTTCCGGAATAGGGTGGTGGCGGGTCAGCCACACGTGAAGCTCCTGTTTTCCGCTGTCAGTCAGGGTATACATTTTTTTCTCAAGTTTTGTGCCCTGAATCGTTGTCCGGAATGTGATAAAGCCTTCATCTGTCAGTTTTTTGAGCTCCGGATAAATCTGGCTGTGCTTGGCGCTCCAAAACTGGCCGAGCTCCGCTTTGAAATAACTTGTAATATCATATCCGCTCAATTCGCCTTTTCGTAAAAGCCCTAATATGGCGTATTTTAATACTCTCATGCTGTCCTCCGTGTCTATGGCTGTTTTTGCAAAAAAGAAACTTTTAAATGCCCTGCCGCCGCAAAATCGTATCGTTCTTTTCTCTTATACCGGCAAAAACAAATGTGAATTCTTATATAAAATAGTGAATGCCATCTATTCTCATGTCTAGCTTTCATCTGTTCCCTATATTATAGGAAAGGGAGACTGGGAACACAACCGCATGTCTCCTTACGCTTATAATCCTTTCAAGTTTCTTTCGAGTGTATGGAAGACAACTGCCAATAGACAAATTTATGCTTTCATCAAAATAATAATAAAATTGAAGATTCTGATAAGTTTATATTTACCAAGTTTAAATTTAACTGTATAATCATTTTGGTAAATACATGATTGAGGAGAAACGGAAAATGAAAAGATTACTTATTGCATCAACTATTTGTCTATCAATGATTTTGTCTATTCTAGCAGCTCCGCCTTCAAGTGCAAAGGCGGAAACAGCACATAACCCTGTTGTTCTTGTTCATGGGATTAGCGGTGCATCATACAATTTTTTTGCTATTAAACATTACTTAATCTCTCAGGGCTGGCAAAGCAATAAACTGTATGCAATTGATTTTTATGATAAAACAGGGAATAACCTAAATAACGGCCCGCAGCTTGCAGCATATATTGATCGCGTGTTAAAAGAAACAGGAGCTAAAAAAGTAGATATCGTGGCTCATAGTATGGGAGGAGCCAATACGCTGTATGCTATAAAATATTTAGGCGGGGGCAATAAGATTCAAAATGTTGTCACACTCGGAGGGGCTAATGGTTTAGTGTCATCTGTTGCGCTGCCGGGTACAGATCCTAATCAAAAGATCCTCTATACATCGATCTACAGTCTGAATGATGAAATTGTAATCAATAGCTTGTCTCGATTACAAGGAGCCAGAAACATCCAGCTGTATGGCATTGGACATATTGGATTGCTTTCTAATAGCCAGGTCAACGCCTATATCAAAGAAGGATTGAATGGCGGGGGACTAAATACGAACTGATGCTTCAAGATATGCGGCTATGTTAAAACCTGCTGTTCAGTTACAGCAGGTTTTTTGTATTCTGACAGGTTGAAAAGAGCAGAAAGTCAGAATGAAAACTGACCTTTTTGTAAGTTCTAATCCAGTTATTCAGCACTTCCCGAATGAATACTTCATATAACGGATAATCCTGCTCAAACACTTCTGCTGAAGCTTTTCGCAAATGCGGGAGCCGCCACCTTCATGACAAATGGTCCCTTCCGCAACGCCGGCTTTTTTGGTAATTTCACTCGTGGATGCCGACAAATCGCGGATTGGATTACTATCAAAAAAAGTGAACAGGACACTGTTCCCGCGCCTCAAGCATAGCAGACCGGCTGTACGGGACAAAGGGCTGATGGCGGTATGCCAAAAAGTTATGGGTCTTTATGGGTCTTAGTCGTTCATGCATACTGAAAGATAAGAAATCAGGCACTTTTTTCAATTGAAGCAGGTGTGTTATGGTACAACCATCGATTTCTAAAAATTTGAAATAAAGGAGCGCTGTTATGCAAATCAAAGAAATTTTTGTGATCCGCTGCATTTCGTGCTTAAGTGTCGTTCTGCTCCATATCATTTCAATGGTCCTGATGCTTCAGGCGGAAGCACTTGCTGATATTTCTCACACGGTTGATTCTTTGCGCACACTCCTGATGTTCAGCACGCCTGCTTTCATTTTCATCTCTGAGTTTTTGCTGGCGCGTTCTTATCCTGACGGGGTGCCGGAGGGGTTTTTGAAGAAGAGAGGAAAAGTGATTTTTATTCCCTTTTTGTTTATCGCAGCCATTGATGCCTTGCTGATGGCCAGTGCAATGGGGGGAAAGCTGACTTTTCTGGCGTTTATGCAGAAATATCTGGAAAACGTATTTTTAGGAAACTTTATCGGATATTTCATTCTTGTCATCTTCCAATTTTATATCCTGCACATGCTCTTTCATGAGTATTTGAAAAAAGCATCGCCAAAATGGGTGCTGTCTGTTTCGTTTGTGGTGACAGCCGCTTATTTGGGCTATTTCTCAGCAGTCAGTCCGGCACCCGCTTCTGAACAAGACGGTTCATTTCCGTTCTTCTGGGTTCCGTTTGCAGGCTGGCTTTTCTACTTTTGTCTCGCTTATTACTGCGGAAAAGAGTACAAGCGGTTTTTAGCGCTGCTGAATCAATACCGCTGGGCGGTATACGGCGCTGCGGTCGGGTCCGCCGCGTTGGTTGTGGCTGTTTCTTATTTCGGAGAGGTCGGCATGATCAGCTCAAAGCGGCCTGACATCATGCTTTATTCAACAAGTATGATTTTCCTGTGCTTTCACCTGTTTTCTAACATAAAGCAGGTGCCGAAAATCATTATGTTTATCAGTAACTATTCCTTTTCGATTTATCTGCTGCACGCTTATTTTATGATCATTGGCTATGTTTTGCTGTTAAATATGCCAGACATTCCCGCCGTGCCGGCCGTTTTCTTGCTGTTTGCCGTCTGCACAGCGGGCCCGATCCTGACATCCTGGGCACTGAACAAGTTTAAATATGGATATTTGTTTGTAGGGAAAATCTATCAGCCGAAGAGGCGAAAAGTAAAAATGGAAGTGCGAGACCACGCAGGCTGAAAAATCACGGCAGGAGAAACGTTCCTGCCCTTTTTTACGCAAATTTATACATGAAAGAACAACTATTACACCATTTCCTTTAAAATAAAAGTGAATTTTCATATATGCCAATGAGCAGGATCAGCAGATGCCTGTTTATTGAAAGGAGAGCAAACCATGTCAACAGCCAATTTAAGCTATCCGCTAGGAGAGTACAAACCTAGGAAATTCATATCAAACGAGCAGAAAGAAGAATGGATTCAAGTGCTGGAGGAAGTGCCGGTTAAGCTGAAGCAAGCCGTTGAGGGAATGACGGACAGCCAGCTTGATACACCGTACCGAGACGGCGGATGGACCGTCCGGCAAGTTGTTCATCATCTGGCTGACAGTCATATGAATAGCTATATCCGTTTTAAATTAAGTTTGACAGAAGAGACGCCGGCCATCCGTCCGTATGATGAAAAAGCATGGTCGGAGCTTAAAGACTCCAAAACAGCGGAGCCGAGCGGTTCACTCGCGCTTTTGCAGGAACTACACGGAAGATGGACGGCTCTTCTCCGCACTCTGACGGATCAGCAATTTCAGCGCGGATTTTACCATCCCGATACAAAAGAGATCATTACCCTAGAGAACGCGCTTGGGCTGTATGTCTGGCACTCACATCACCATATCGCTCATATTACGGAGCTTTCCAAACGGATGGGGTGGTCTTAACGCTTTTGCCGGCGGAAAGCCGGGAGACTGATTGCTGCAATCACCAGCAGAGAAATCACAGCCGCCGCCGCATATAAATGATCATAGCCGCTGGCAACACTGGCATGAATGGCATCGCTTATCGCAGTTTTGACTTCAGGCACAGGAATGCGTTCGATTTGTTCTTGTAAAGAAGAAACATCTGAACTGTCGATCTCGGGAATCATTTGCATAGCCTTTCCTGACTGTCCGCTGTCCGATAAGCGGCTGCTGATTTCATCGCCGATTTGGTCAAACCCTGCTGTGATAAAACCTGCATAAAGAGTAGGCGCCAATGTCAGTCCGATTTGCCTTACTAATGAAAGCGTGCCGAGCGCCGTGCCCTTATTCGCTTTAGCTGCTTCTGATACAAGAACATTCAGCGGAGCGCCTAGCAGAAAGCCAAAACCGATGCCGGCCGCCACGCTTGCAATGACAAACTCCCATTTTTCCGTCACCCAAAGCGGAAATAAAGCAAATCCCACGCATGAAATGATTCCTGATAGCACAACAGTTTTCACCGGTCCTTTTTTGTCGGTGAGCGCTCCGCCAAGCCAAGCGCCGATTCCGGAAGCTAAGGCAAGAGGTGTCATCCAATAGCCCGCTTTTGCGGCAGGTACGCCTAAATATTGCTCAACATATGACGGAATAAAAATAACCGCCGCCAAGAGGCCCCCGGATAAAAAACCGATGATAAGCGTTCGCTGAAACATGTGATTCCGAAGTAAAGAATACGCCAGAATGGGATCGCCCCCGCGCATTTCCATCCGCTTCTCAAACCATACGAGCGCCGCAAAACAAAAAATACCGAAAACAATACATCCATAAACCTCAGGGTCTCCCAGGCTTTTTAAGAGATTTGCCCCGTCCAGGTTTGTCATGCCGTACATGACAGCCAAAATTGACAAGGACAGAAGAAAAATTCCGGCCGTGTCGAGACGTTTGGCCTCCGGCGCTTTGGTTTCCACAATAAAAAATGCACCGAAAACAACCAGCAGCACTGCAATCGGCAGGTTAATCAAAAACAGCCAATGCCATGACCCGGTCCAATCAAGCAGAAAGCTTCCGATATTGGGTCCGAGCACAGCAGCCATCCCGTTCATCGCCCCTAGCAAACCAAGGGCCTTCCCTTGCTTTTCCTTTGGAAGTGTAGCAAGGACGTGAGAACTTCCGATGATGAAAATCCCGCCGCCTCCAAGCGCCTGAATCAGCCGTGAGATAAGAAAAAGCGGAAAGCTTTGGCTTAAAGCGACAAGCAAAGAGCCAAGCCCGAAAAGGCCGACTTCAATAAGAAACAGCTTTTTTCTGCCGTAGCGGTCGGAAAGCTTTCCGACGATCGGCACACTGACGCTGAGACCGAGCGTATAAAGCGTAATGCCCCATGAACCCCAAGACGGAGAAACGGCAAACGATTCGTTTATCGTGGTCAGCGCAGCGGAGATGATCCCGTTATCCAGCGCAGCCATAAACACACCGATGGTAAACAGGCTGATCGCCCACTTTTGGCTTTTTTGATCTGCCAATGCCTTATGCATATTCATCACTCCTTTTACTTCACTCGGAATATATTATTCATTCAAAATGAACTAAATGTCAAATAAAAAAGTCTGCCTCCGCAGTTTGCGTGAAACAGACTTCGCTGACATTATTCTTTTTTAGCCTGCTCCAGCGCTCTGGAAAGAATAGAAAGCCCTTTGGAAACAGCTTGCTTTTCATCAGGAGACAGCATTTCCAAGGAACGCTTCAATTTCATATGGCCCTTTTGATAAAGCCCGCGAAAAATATTTTTCGCATCCTCCGTTAAATGAACAACCACTGAACGGCGGTCCTCTTCAGAGTGTGAGCGTTTAACAAAGCCGGATTTCTCAAGACGGTCAAGCAGCCCGGTTGTATTTGACAGGGAAGCCCCCATTTTCTCTGCAATTTCACTGACCTTCAGCGTTCCGTGATTGTTTAAAAGCATGAGCACTTTCATTTGCGGCATGCTCATATCCAGCTTCATCCACTCAGATACATCACCGAGCCCGGCAGATGTTAAGACTTTCATATAAAGCACCCAAATTTCACGTTCCTCAGATGAAAGAATATTTTCGTTTAATACTGTTGTATCATGTAAGTTATATTCCATTTGATCACTTCCTCGTCATTCGCTCCTCTTACCATATTACTCGATTTTAACCGCTGAAAGAAAGTCAGCATAAACCGCAGATGAGACTTTGTCCGAAAAATAGCGGTAGTGTATAATGAGTTGGAGATTATTGGGGAAAGAAATATCGAACTGTATATGATTGGAGAGACCATTGCTGATTAAAAAGAATGCTTTATCAATTTTAAAAATCGTTTTTCCTGTTGCTGTTTTACTATTTGTGTTTTATCAGTCGAAAAAAGAATTGACAAACCTGTCATTCAAACGAACGCTTATGGTAATCAACGGGCTGGAGCGGACCGACTTATTCATTCTTGTGCTCATCGGCCTGCTTGCTGTTGCGGCCATGTCACTATATGATTACGTTCTTAAATATTCGCTGCGCCTTTCGATCACAAACGGAAAGGTGTTCAGAGTATCCTGGATTGCCAATTCATTTAATAATGTCCTCGGCTTCGGAGGGTTAGCCGGAGTCGGGTTAAGAATGATGTTTTATAAGGAGCATACAAAAGACCATAAAGCGCTGGTGAAAGGAATTGCCTGGCTTACATCCTCTATGCTGCTCGGCCTTTCAGTTTTCAGCATTTTCGTTGTCGCAAGATTGCTGCCCGTGGATGAAGTCATCAATGAAAAACCATGGCTGTGGGCGGTTGTTATCGGCTTCGCGCTGATTGTGCCGGTCTCTTTGGCGGCGGCTAAACGAAAAGGCCGCAAAGCAGGGGATGAAGAGGGCGCAGACAAAGTGAAAAATCCGATTTTCGCTTATATGGGCGCTTCCGTTGCAGAATGGCTTATGGCTGGAATCGTAATCTATCTGTCTCTGTTCGCCATGGGGATTCATGCTGACATCAGGTATGTGTTCGGGGTATTTGTGATTGCAGCAATCGGAGGCATGATCAGTCTTGTTCCGGGCGGCTTCGGCTCGTTTGACCTTTTGTTTTTGCTCGGAATGGAGCAGCTTGGCTACCATCAGGAAGCCATTGTTACGTCAATTGTGCTGTACCGGCTCGTCTATTCATTTATCCCGTTCGTTTTGGGACTGTTCTTTGCTGCCGGCGACCTGACCGAAAGTACGATGAAACGGCTTGAAACGAACCCGCGAATTGCACCGGCTATCGAAACGACAAACGTGCTGCTTGTCGTACAGCGGGCCATGTTAGTGAGGATTTTGCAGGGATCGCTTTCACTCATTGTGTTCGTTGCCGGTCTCATTGTCCTTGCGTCGGTGTCACTGCCGATTGATAGGCTGACAGTCATTCCGCACATTCCCCGTCCGGTCCTTTTGCTGTTCAACGGGCTGTCCTTAAGCTCAGCGCTCATTTTGCTGATATTGCCGATCGAGCTTTATAAACGGACAAAACGGTCCTATACAATGGCGATTACAGCGCTTGTCGGCGGGTTTGTTTTCAGCTTTTTAAAAGGGCTCAATATCAGTGCAATATTCATATTGCCGATTATCATCGTCTTGCTTGTGCTGTTGAAAAAACAATTTGTCAGAGAACAGGCTTCCTATACGCTCGGGCAAATGATTTTCGCTGCGGCCCTGTTTACTGTGGCGCTGTTTAACTATAACATTATCGCAAGCTTCATCTGGGATCGGATGAAAAAGGTGCTGCGCCATGAATATTTCGTCCACAGCACTTCCCATATTACACATGCGACCATCATGGCAGTCATCGCCGTTCCGCTGTTCTTCTTTATCTTTACAGTGGTGTATCATAAGAAAACCAAACCAATTGGGGAAAAAGCTGATCCAGAACGTCTTGCTGAGTTTTTGAATGAAAAAGGCGGTAACGCGCTCAGCCATCTCGGCTTTCTGGGGGATAAGCGGTTTTATTTCTCAAGCGACGGCAATGCATTGCTTCTGTTTGGGAAAATCGCAAGACGGCTGGTCGTGCTCGGCGATCCGTCCGGCCAAAAGGAGTCGTTCCCGCTTGTGCTCGAAGAATTTCTTAACGAAGCACATCAAAAAGGGTTCAGTGTTCTGTTCTATCAAATCGAACGAGAGGACATGGCGCTGTACCACGATTTTGGCTATAACTTTTTTAAACTTGGCGAGGAAGCCTATGTGGACTTAAACACGTTTACCATATCAGGGAAGAAAAAAGCCGGCCTGCGGGCGATCAATAACCGGTTTGAACGGGAGGAATATACTTTCCATGTAGATCATCCTCCGTTTTCAGAAGCGTTTTTAGAAGAGCTCAAACAAATCTCCGATGATTGGCTCGGCTCGAAAAAGGAGAAGGGCTTTTCACTCGGGTTCTTTGATTCGTCATATTTACAGAGAGCGCCGATCGCCTATATGAAAAATGCCGAAGGGGACATTGTAGCTTTCGCCAATATCATGCCAATGTATCAGGAAGGCGAAATCTCGGTCGATCTGATGCGCTATCGCAGCGACGCCCCGAACGGTATTATGGATGCATTGTTCATCCGCATGTTTTTATGGGCGAAGGAGGAGGGGTGCACGTCATTTAACATGGGCATGGCGCCCTTGGCCAATGTCGGCACGGCCTTTACATCCTTCTGGTCAGAACGCTTCGCGGCTGTCATTTTTAATAATGTTCGGTACATGTACAGCTTTAGCGGGCTCCGAGCATTTAAAGAAAAATACAAACCCGAATGGCGCGGAAAATACTTGGCGTATCGGAAAAACAGATCTCTTTCTGTCACCATGTTCCTCGTCACGCGTCTGATCGGCAAAAGCAAAAAAGACTCCGTCTAAACAGACGGAGTTCTTTTTTTATTTAGACTTTAAGAAATACGTTTCAATATCGTCAAGCAGATAGTTTGCGGCTTTGATTCCGCCTGCGGTTGTCCACACGACGTCATCGACCTCATGGGCGTTCCCTGATTTCACAGCTTTGAGGTTTTTCCATAGTGAACTGCTCGTCCACTGATTGGCCCATTTTTCATTATCTTTTGCATTATCGGCTTTATAAGTGAAATAAAAAAGCACATCGCCATCCATATCGGGAATGGATTCTTTGCTGTCTGTTGAGAACGTGAATTGGTCCTTTTGTTTCTTGAATAGCTCCACTTGCTTTTCAGGACGTTTAAAACCCAGCTGGTCTAAAATAATGCCAGAGAATGAATCTTTATAATAGATTCTCGACTCGCCGGACAGAAAGCGTACAACAGACACGGTTTTGTTTGTCTGATCGCCAAGCTTATCTTTCATATCGGCAACGCGCTTATCAAAATCGGCAATGACTTCTTTGCCTTTGTCCGCCTTATTCACCGCGTCGGCATAAAGAGTCAGGTTATCCTTCCAGTTCCCGGCTAAAGATTCAGCAAAAACCGTAGGCGCAATCGCATTTAACTGATCATAAATCTTTTCTTGGCGCACTTTATTTCCAATAATCAAATCAGGCTTTAACTCCGCGATGGCTTCCACATTCGGTTCTGTTTCTAGCCCGACGTTTTTAACACCTTCCATATCGTCTTTCAGGTAGTCATACCACGGGTCGCCCTTCCATGACTTCACGGCCCCGACAGGTTTAATGCCAAGCGCTAAAAGCGCCTCTGTTCCTTCATTTGTTAAGACGACAATCCGTTTTGGATGGGCTGGAATGTTGTCTGATGTCCCCATTGCATGTTTAACCGTCCTTGTTTTGCTGCTTGACCCCTCGCTGTTTCCGGAACTTTCTGAACTATTACAGGCAGAAAGCATCATAACGGCCATAAGTAATACAAATAGCATGCTGATATGCTTTTTCATCTTTTTCCTCCCAATATTGAAATTCATTATCATTTAGATCATAATAAGCAGTGGTGAGAGTGTCAATCATTAATTGAGGATGATTCTCAAAAACAATCAATTTACTGCAGTCATGATGAAGAATGTTACATAGTAAATCACTAGGAGAATTGGATGATGATCTTCAAAAAGGCTTATTCGAAATGGATTTTGTTATTATGTCTGCTTTTCATTTTGCTGGCGGCTGTCTGCGCAAGTGTCATATACGGCTATACCGGTACGTCATGGGGACAGGTCTATCAAGCGTTTACATCTTTTAACGGATCAAATGAGCAAGTCATCATTAAAGACGTCAGGCTCCCGCGCGCCTTGGTTGCCACGGTCGTCGGCGCTTCCCTTGCGGCTGCAGGCGCTCTGATGCAGGCGCTGACAAAAAACCCGCTAGCATCACCAGGGATTTTCGGAATCAATGCAGGGGCCGGCTTTTTTATTGTTGCCGGATCATTTTTTCTGCATATTCAATCACCCCAAGCGCTTGTATGGAGCTCGTTTCTCGGTGCTTCCTTTACCGCCGCGATTGTCTATGCCGCAGGTTCGCTTGGAAGGGAAGGGCTCACGCCGATCAAATTGACGCTGGCTGGAGCAGCGATGGCGGCAATGTTTTCTTCGCTGACACAAGGCATGCTTTCCGTCAATGAACTTGAGCTGGCTCAGGTGCTATTTTGGCTGACGGGCTCTGTGCAGGGCAGGAGTCTCGATTTGCTGATGACGATGCTTCCATATGCCGCGGCGGCGCTTTTGATCAGCTGTTTCCTCGGCCGAAAAATTAATCTTCTTGTCATGGGAGAAGATGTTGCCAAAGGACTTGGTCAAAAAACGGGACTGCTGAAATTCGCTATGGCACTATGCATTGTCCTGCTTGCCGGTTCGGCTGTCGCCATTGCCGGGCCGATTTCCTTTATCGGCATCATCATCCCGCACTTTGCCCGCTTTATCATCGGCAATGATTATCGCTGGGTTCTGCCGTTTTCCGCTGTGTTGGGTGCGATTTTACTTGTTGCCGCGGACATCGGGGCACGCTATATCATTATGCCTCAGGAAGTTCCTGTCGGGGTTATGACGGCGATTATCGGCATGCCTGTGTTTGTTTACATCGCAAGAAGGGGGGCGAATCTATGAAACTTCGTTTTGGCTTTACAGCGGCTGAAAAGAAAGCATGGATTGTCTTTTTTGTTTTACTCGGTTTAACAGCGGCTGTGTTCATCATAAGCGCCGGTCTCGGACAGCGGTTCATTCCTCCTTGGGATGTGGCCAAAACATTTTTCGGTGCAGGTTCAAAGCTCGATGAAATGATGGTGATGTCGTTCCGCATGCCAAGAATATTGACAGCTGTCTGCGCCGGCGTTTGCTTGGCTGCGGCAGGCGCAATTTTGCAGGGACTGGTCAGAAACCCTCTCGCATCCCCGGATATTATCGGAATCACGGGCGGAGCGGCTGTGGCTGTGGTGCTTGTCATAATGTTCTTCTCAGACCGAAGCGATTCACTGACGATCAGTCTGTCATGGCTTCCGGCTGCCGCATTTATCGGGGCATCGGTTGTTGGACTTATCGTTTATTTACTCGCATACAAAAATGGCGCCTCCACGTTTCGGCTGGTGCTGATCGGAATCGGATTTTCAATGTCTGCACAAGCGATGACCACATTGCTCATGATCAAAGGCCCGATCTACAGGGCGTCCCAAGCCAATGTATACATAACAGGTTCGGTCTACGGATCTAACTGGCAGCATGTAAAAATAGCCGTGTTGCTGTCTGTCATTCTCTTATTCATTTGTTTTATCTGTCTTAAAAATATGAATATACAGATGCTCGGTGAAGATATTGCGGCAGGCGCGGGAAGCTCCGTGCAAAGAAACCGGTTCTTCCTCCTGCTGCTGAGTACGGCTCTTACGGGCTGTGCGGTTTCGGTTGCCGGAACGATTGGTTTTGTCGGTCTGATGGCGCCGCACATCGCAAGGCGTCTCGTCGGCTCGTCTTACGGTGCGCTGCTCCCGGCATCTGCACTGATCGGGGCTCTGCTCGTATTAGGAGCAGACATCATCGGCAGAACCTTATTTGCCCCGGTCGAAGTTCCGGCAGGCGTTTTTACAGCGGCGATCGGCGCCCCCTATTTTATTTATTTGCTCTATAAAACAAGAAATTCCTGATTGTAAGAACCCATTTTCTCTGCAAAGAAAATGGGTTTTTGATATTGACTGAAAATTCCCTCTAATATTTTGTTATACTGACAGAGACATTGATGTAGAAAGGATGGCAGGCGAATGAAAGCAGAGGTATTAAAATATGAAGCATTTACGGAAAATCCCGACAAAGGAAACCCCGCGGGAGTGGTATTGCACGGGGACCATTATACAGAAGAAGAAATGCAGAGAATAGCTGAAATCGCAGGATACTCAGAAACCTCCTTTATTCGGAACAGCGAGGCGGCTGATCTTGAACTCCGTTACTTCACTCCTGGACACGAAATGAATTTATGCGGACATGCGACGGTCGCTTCCCTATACGCATTATGTGAAAAAGGAAGGCTGGAGATTGGTAAAACGTACAGCATCCAGACAAAAGCCGGTATCCTGCCAGCAAACATTTCTGAAAAAGAGGGGCGCATCCATATCACACTTGAACAGGCTGCTCCGAAATTCAAACCATTTACGGGCGACCGGGAAAAGCTCGCGGACGCATTGGGAATTACGGCCGAGGACTTTCATGAGGACCTTCCAATTGTTTTTGGCAGCACAGGCATATGGACTGCGATCGTTCCGCTCAAATCATTAGAAGCCTCTAAAAAAATGGTGCCGAATAACAAACAATTTCCGGATGTTCTAGTTGATCTGCCAAAAGCCTCAGTGCATCCGTTTACCTTTGAAACGATTCACTCTGACAGCGACCTGCACGGGCGCCACTTTTCGTCGCCGTATTCAGGAACAATAGAAGATCCCGTGACTGGCACAGCATCCGGTGTGATGGGAGCTTACATGCAGCAATACGGCCGGTCCGGGCAGCGTACATTCATCATTGAACAAGGACAGGAGATGGGGAAAGACGGAAGAGTGGAAATTGAAATAAATGGAGATAACGGTCACATCAAAGTGAACATGACAGGGACTGCTGTTTACTCAGAAACTCGGATTCTTGAAATCTAATATGGCTGACGGTTTACAAAAAGCTGCACTTTCCGTTATGATTATGATTGATAATCATTTTCAATTGGATAGAAAGGGTGAAGCGGTATGCCTCAAGCCGAACAGATAAATCAAGATTCAGCACTGCGGGATATCATACGCAGCAGAAGATCAATCCGTAAATTTAAACATGATCCCGTACCTCCGGCTGTCATCCTTGACATGCTAGAAACGGCAAAATATGCGCCAAATCACAGAGTGACGGAGCCTTGGAGATTTATTTACGTTTCCAGTGAAACAGGAAAAGCAAGCTTGATTAAAACCTTTGCTTCATTTTCTAAAAAATCAAAGCCGGACATGACGGAAGAAAAACTCCAAAACTTCAAAAAGACACTCAGCCGTGTGCCGGGATTTCTGCTCGTTGTATTTAAGGAAGATGAGAACGAAAGAGCAAGAGATGATGATTTTGCGGCAACCAGCTCATTGATTCAAAACCTCCAGCTTCTTGCCTGGGAAAAAGGAATCGGCATGGTTTGGAAAAGCGGAAAGATCCTCTATGATAAAGACGTACATCAAGCCTTCGGTTTACAGGATAACGAGCGCTTCGCCGCGATCATACAAACAGGCTATCCTGATGAAATGCCGGAAGTGAAAAAACGCACACCGATAAAGGAACGGTTCACCGAGCTGTAAAAAACCCCCTGTCTCAAGCAGAGACAAGGGGTTTTTCATTAACGTTTTTTGCTTTTCGCTCTGCTGTCGGCCGCTTTTGCGCGCTCCTGCGCTTCGCGGTCATCCGCATCAGCGAGTTCGCTTGAATATTCCTCGTAAACGCCGTCAGTTTCTCGTTTTAACGCATCGGGAACCTGAGGAAGTTTTTGTTTGTTTTTATCACGGTTTTTGTGGATATGATTTCTGCCCATATCAAATTCCCCCTAAAAAGTGATATCAAACAAACATAGTATTTGCTTTCCGGCGCTATGTATCCCTACTTCCGCTTAGCAGCTTTTTCCGCCTTTTTAAATTCACTCGAATAAAGAACTTCCTGCATTTTCTTCAGGTTGGCTCCTTGCTGGTGCTTCTCCCTCTTCTTTTCCATAAAAGGACCTCCTTCAACCATGTTATTCTTAAGGTTGACGCTTCCTTCCGTTTTTATACAGCCTTTCGGTCCGTCAGCAGCTGCGAGAGGGCGAATTCAAGGTCTGAATATGTAAAACGGAATCCGGACGTAATTGCTTTTTTCGGCAGAGCGCGCTGTCCTTTCACGATAAGCAGGCTCATTTCCCCCAATGCTTTTGATAAAAAGAATGCTGGAACGGGGAGCCAGTGGGGACGGTGTTTCACCCGTGCAATCGTTTTTCCGAACTGCTTCATTTCAACCGGATTAGGTGCTGTCACATTAACAGGACCTGAGATGCTGTCGTTTTCGATTGCATATACAATCAGCTGGGCGGCGTCATCCACGTGAATCCAGGACAGCCACTGATGGCCCGTCCCGATCGTTCCGCCGGCCAGCAGTTTATATGGCAGAACCATCAGCGGGAGAGCGCCTTTTTCTCCGAGCATCACGCCAAATCTCGCGTAAACCGTTCGAATGCCCATCGCCTCTATATTTTGCCCTTCCCGTTCCCACATATGTGCAGTGTGGCTGAGAAAATCCTCGTCCGACGTGGGGGAGTCTTCTGTAAAGGTTTTTTCAAGGCTAGTGCCGTAAATGCCCACTGCACTGGCTTGAATAAGCGCCTTTGGTTTTTCCGCCTGTTTATGAATAAGCCGCCGTACTTCCCGGGTTGCATCGATCCGGCTGGAGAGAATTTGCTGCTTCGTTTTTTCGTTCCAGCGGCCAAAAATCGATTTTCCCGCAAGATTTACCCAAACATCAATATGAGGAAGTTCTTGTTCAGGCGCAGCTTCTTCAGTCAGCCATTGGACATAAGTGATATTTTTTTGTTCAGTTTTTGGCGCGTTTCTTGATAAAATATAAACATGATGTCCCTGGCGGGTGAGGACGCCAGTCAGATGCGTACCGAGAAAACCCGTTCCGCCCGTCATTGCAATATTCATAAACATCTCTCCTCATCGTTCTGATACCTATACTTTACCTCATTTTGATCATAGAAAACGCATTTGAGACCGGAGAAGGGAGATTAAGATGCCATTTATTACAAAGATTTCAGCGCAAAAGAAGAATACGGAGCGCTTTAATATTTTTCTGGATGAAAAATATGCTTTCAGTGTTGACGCAGATGTTCTCGTGAAATTTGAGCTTACAAAGGGAAAAGAGCTTGATGACCTCGAGATCATTGAGATTCAATACGGAGATGAAGTAAAAAAAGGCTTCAACCGTGCGATTGATTTTTTATCCTATCGAATGCGGTCAACGAAAGAGGTAGAAGACCACTTAAAGAAAAAAGAAACCTCGGCGCCCGTCATTGCGGAAGTGATTCATAAGCTGAACGATTACAACTATTTAAATGACCAAGAGTTTGCGGCGGCCTACGTGAGCACTCACAAAAAAACAAACGGAAAAGGGCCTGACGTTTTGTTCAGAGAGCTGAAAGCGAAGGGGATCGATGACGACACCATCAAAGATACGCTGAGTTCTTTCTCCTTTGAAGAACAGACGGACAAAGCAGTTAAGCATATCGAAAAGCTTCTGAAGAAAGACAAGAAACTCTCTTCAAAAGAAATCAAACAGCGAGCACAGATGCAGCTGCAGCGCAAAGGCTTCTCATTTGATGTCATCTCTGCGGCGCTGGAGCAGATTGAATACGAAAATGACGAAGATACTGAAAAAGAAGCGCTGCGTCTTCATGCGGAAAAAGCGTTTAGAAAATACCGTTATGACGGCTCCTATGAAAGTGCTATGAAGGTCAAACAATTTTTATTCAGAAAAGGATTCTCACTCGATTTAATCGATCAATTTCTGCAGGAAGAGGAGTAGCTGAAAAATGGAGAAACGATACAGTCAAATGACAACGCACGAACTCAATACAGAAATCGCAGGACTTTCTGAAAAAGCAAGAAAAGCGGAACAGCTTGGAATCATAAATGAACTGGCAGTGCTCGAACGGAAAATTGCGATGGCAAAGGCATACTTGCTGAACCCGGAGGACTTCTCGCCGGGAGAAACGTATGTTGTGGACGGCTCTGAGGACGAGTTTCACATTAACTATTTAAATGGCGTTTTCGCTTGGGGATACAGAACATCGGCTCCCGATCAAGAAGAAGCGCTTCCAATCTCAGTATTACAGCAAAAGAAGCAGGGATAACCGAGAGGCTGAATATCAGCCTCTTTTTTATTTGAGCACACTCAAGGCGATTTTTAGAGAAAAAATGATTGAATTCACCCTGGATTTCTTTTAAGATGGAACTCGTTGTTTTTTCACATTAAAGGAGGCGATGACGTTGAGTATGAAAAATCCATCAGTAAAATTAATTATTTTTGTTCTAATGATCTGCACGTTTTCAATTGGATACACAGAATATGCGGTGATGGGTATTTTGACGTCGATTGCCGATGACTTTCATATACATGTTTCCTCTGCGGGACTCCTTGTCACCGCTTATGCGGCAAGCGTCTGTGTAACAGGCCCGCTCGTCACGATTTTTTCTGTCAAGCTCCCGAGAAAGCCGGTACTTCTTGGGTTGATGGGGATTTTCATCCTTTCCAACCTGATGAGCGCACTGGCACCGAATTTTGCGGTATTGGCGGTCTCAAGAATTTTATCTGCTTCCATTCACGGCGCTTTCTTTGCGATTGCGATGGTATTCGCTAGTGAAATGGTGCCGCCGGAAAAACGCGCCGCAGCCGCTGCGTCTATGAACGGCGGTTTAACAGTGGCTTTGATGCTGGGTGTTCCATTCGGTTCCTACTTGGGTGATGTCCTAAACTGGAGAGTCGTGTTTTCCATCATTACGGTGCTTGGAGTGATCGGATTTTTAGGCCTGATGGCTACCGTGCCGAACAGAAAACCAAAAGTCATCCCGATGCTCATGAATGAGTGGGGAGTATTTAAACACAAACAGGTGCTGTACTCCTTTGCGATTACAATTTTAGGCTATTCAGGCGTATTTATCGCGTATACGTTTATCGAGCCGATTTTAAGAAATTCAGCGGGTTTCAGCACAGTCGGCATTACAGGCGCCCTCTTCGCCTATGGTTTGGGAGGGGTTGCGGGAAACTTCTTTGCGGGAAAAGTGCCGCTTCCTCTGCTGACCCGGACCATGATTGGCGTCATGATCGGTTTGATCGGCGTACTTGCGGTATTCCCGTACATCGCCGTTTATCCGGCCGCAGCCATTGTCGCGACTTTCTTATTTGGAGCTTGCGCATTCGGCACACCGCCTCTTTTGCAAACAAAGGTGCTTTCTTCATCTGAGAACGGAACAACGATCGCCGCAGCTGTGAGCGTGTCTGCATTTAACCTGGCCAATGCGCTCGGCGCGTGGATCGGCGGCATCATTTTAAGCGGAACTGGTTCTTATTCCTGGCTGTTTGCGGGAGGAGCGCTGATGACCGCGTGCGGACTGGTGCTCTCAACATTTGCGCATCTGTCTGAAAAGAAAAGCGTCTATGAGTATCAAGTCAATAAAGGCTAAAAAACAGCTGCACATGTGCAGCTGTTCTTCTTTTATCGTTTGCCGGAGGCTCTCATTTTTTCCTGAGGATGCTGGTTGATTGACCCGTCAGGACGCTTTGAAGCATAGTCGTCCTTTGCTCTCGGTTCACCTTGAAACTTGTTTTCGTTTTCGTAAGGAAATCCTTTTTCTTTATTGCGGACCATGTCATATCCCCCTAGGTTCGAGATCAAAAAGTTGCGTCTTGCCAGATGAAGACGTAAGGTTAGTATATGGAGAACATGAAGTTTTAAAGCGTAATTTTTTTCCTGAAGGAAAGGAGACCACCAAATGAATACGTATATTGAGAAACTGACAAATCTGCTTCTGGAAAAAAACGATATGATCAGCTACATTCAGGCGAAAACATGGGTGGAATTGTTATGGAGCGACTTTGAAGCAACCTATGCAAAAGCCGGACACGCCTACCAAGGCGAAAAAATGACCGAAAAAATCGTCACACAGTGGATTGAGAACTATGGCGGCCAGCTCCACCTTTTCCAAAGCGGCCGTGAAGACGTGAATGATTACTTAAACCAAAGCAGAGGGCTTTTACATTAACACAGCCTGCCGGCAAAGTACGGCAGGCTGTTTTTTACACATTTGTATTAAGTACATCACTAATCACCATTCTAAGCATAAAACCAAGAAAAGCAGTATATGCAATCAGCTGCAGATAGGACAGAGGAAGCATGGATTGATGAATAAGAACAACACCTATAAGCAAAATAACAATCATCACCCAATGTGATATATAGCCCGCGAAATGAGCATTTGAGCGGGTGCGTTGGTCATTCTGAAAGTGTACGTTTCCCCAGAGTTTATTTCTATGAATATGTGCGGCAGAATAAAGAACTCGTGCAGTTCCGATGACTGCTAACAGAAGTGTTAAAGTTGAAGGTGAATGCCAATAAAGGACATACAATAAAATGGGAAGCAAAGTTTGCAAAAACAATCCGGTACGATACGTCATGTTCATATTATTTGTCTCCTTCTATCCAGAATAATTGATCTAATGAGCACTCTAATACTGAAGATAATTTAATTGCAGTGCCTATCGAGGGTTCATATCTTTGTTTTTCAATTGCAATGACCGTCTGTCTTGTCACTTGAATGTTTTCTGCCAGCTGATCCTGTGTCCATCCTTTAGCTTTTCTGTATTCTTTTACACAATTACGAACCCCGTGCTTCATCTTATTTGATCCTCTCTCGTTATGTAACGTATACCTTACATAATGTATCATACAAAGATTTGAATGTAATGTACACCTTACAAACCTTAAAATTTCCTTAACTGTTAGAAAAAATAAACAAAAAGTGTTTCATCCTCCAGGCAATCAGGGAATACCTCTTATATCTTGTCAAAATCCGAGGAGGAGCTATGTATGAAAAAGAAACAAGTATTGCTCGCTTTAACTGCCGCCGCAGGACTGAGTTTCACAGCATGTAGCACTGCTCCCGCAGCAAAAGCTGCAACCCTTCAGACCATAAATGTCTCTATGCCATCATCAGATTCTTATATGATTAAAGCAGGAAAACTGAATGTCCGGGCTGAGCCAAAACAAAAAAGCGCGATTCTCGGCACAGTATCATCTGAACAGAAAGTCACTGTAAAGGGATTTGCTAATGCTGATTGGGCTCAAATTGAATTCAAAGGAAAAAAAGCATATATTTCAACACACTTCTTAATGAAAACCGCAAGTCAAGCAAAAACAGCAAAACAGACTGCCTTCTATTCTCCAACACCGGAAAATGGAAAAGCCAAGCAGCTTTCCTCGGGGACAGAAGTCACTTTGCTCGGCTGGGGATTCAGTGAAAACGGAGGATTTGATTTCAGCTGGGCATTCGTTGATCACGGCGGGATAAAAGGCTATATTCCGACAAAGGATTTACAAATACGCTAAATAGACAGGCTCATGCTTGTCTTTTTGTCAGGATATTGAAACATTTCTTCTTTCTGAACGTAACAATGAGAGAGGAGATGATCAGATGGCATGTTTAGTCGGCGGAGGGCTCATGATCATTGCAGGTCTTTTTATCAAATTGTTCCCTCCAAAATCCATTAACAGTGTATATGGATTCAGAACGAGACGCTCAATGTCAGATCAAAAGTTATGGAATGAAGCCAACCGTTACAGTGCGGCGCTCATGATCCTGTCAGGTTTGATTGTCTTGGGGGCCGGGGTGCTCCTGAGATCAAGCTTTATCATCCTTCAGCTGATCTTGCTTGTTGCTGCTTGTATCATCACTTTTATACTGACAGAGAAAAGGCTGAAACATATGACGCAAAGTCAAGGAGGAGATTTAAGTGGAAGGAGTTAACAGCCAGTTTGTCAAAACAAATGGAATCACACTCCACGTTGCTTCTGCAGGACCGGAGGACGGCCCGCTTATCGTCCTGCTCCATGGATTTCCTGAGTTTTGGTATGGCTGGAAAAACCAAATCAAACCGCTTGCGGACGCGGGGTACCGGGTGATTGTTCCTGATCAGCGAGGTTACAATCTCAGTGACAAACCGGAAGGAATTGAGGCATATCGGATTGATACATTAAGAGATGATATCATTGGGCTTATTTCGCAATTCACTGATCAAAAAGCAATCGTGATCGGTCATGACTGGGGAGGAGCAGTAGCCTGGCACTTGGCATCAACACGTCCGGAATATCTTGAAAAGCTTATCGCCATTAACATACCGCATCCGCACGTCATGAAAACCGTAACACCAGTCTACCCTCCGCAATGGCTGAAAAGCTCATACATTGCCTTCTTCCAGCTGCCGGACAAACCGGAGGCCGCGTTAACAGAAAACGACTATGAGAAATTAGATAAAGCCATCGGGCTATCTGATCGGCCGGAGCTTTTTTCTTCTGAGGATATCAATAAATACAAAGAAGCGTGGAAGCAGCCTGGCGCCCTGACGTCAATGCTGAACTGGTACAGGGCCCTCAGAAAAGGCAGCCTTGCAGAAAATTCCCGCGAATGCCATACAGCCCCTTACCGGATGATCTGGGGAATGGAAGACCGCTTTTTAAGCAGAAAGCTTGCAAAAGAAACAGCAAGACGCTGTCCAAACGGGCATTTAATATTTGTGGATGAAGCGTCCCATTGGATCAGCCACGAAAAGCCGGCCATCGTGAATCAGCTTATTTTAGAATATCTTGAAAACCAATAAGTCAGATTTTCTTTGCACCGTCTGTCGAAATGGCAGACTTTTTCTATGCTTTTTTTTCATACTCTATTTTAAACCTGACAAAATAACATTACATATACTCAAATGTCATACCAAAAATGTAACAAAAAACAGGTTTAAACGACTTTAAAAAAAGGAATAGCCTTACTGAAGATTTGTGTACAATTCCCCTAAGGCAAAAAAAGAATAATAAAAAGAAGGTGCCTTAATGAAGCAAGGATTAATCTCGATTATTATCCCGTCTTACAATGAAGGTTATAATGTCAAACTCATTCATGAATCTTTAAAAAAGGAATTCAAAAGCATTCATTATGATTATGAAATATTCTTCATTAACGACGGAAGTATTGATGACACGCTTCAGCAGATCAAAGACCTGGCATCCAAATGCAGCCGAGTGAAATACATTTCATTTTCGCGGAACTTTGGAAAAGAAGCCGCGATCTTGGCCGGATTTGAACATGTTCAAGGTGAGGCAGTTGTCGTGATGGACGCCGATTTGCAGCATCCGACCTATTTGCTGAAGGACTTTATCAAAGGCTACGAGGAGGGCTATGATCAAGTCATTGCCCAAAGGAACAGAAAAGGGGATAACCCCGTGCGTTCGCTTCTTTCGTCCCTTTACTACAAGTTCATTAATAAAGCGGTGGAAGTTGATTTGCGTGACGGTGTCGGAGACTTTCGGCTGTTAAGCCGCCAAGCTGTGGATGCACTTTTGAAATTGAGCGAAGGCAACCGCTTTTCAAAAGGCCTGTTTTGCTGGATAGGCTTCGAACAGAAAATTGTTTTTTACGAAAATGTCGAAAGAAAAAACGGCACATCAAAATGGTCATTCAGCAGCCTTTTTAATTACGGAATGGACGGCGTTGTCTCCTTTAACCATAAACCGCTGAGAATATGCTTTTACACCGGCATTTTTGTATTGCTGCTCTCTCTTATTTATATCATAGCCACGTTCGTCAAAATTCTTACAAACGGTATTTCTGTACCCGGATATTTCACAATTATATCTGCGGTCTTATTCCTTGGCGGGGTTCAGCTGTTAAGCCTTGGCATCATAGGAGAATACATCGGCAGAATCTATTACGAAACAAAAAAACGTCCGCATTATTTGATCAAAGAAGCAAATATCCCGAGCAAAGATCTGCCTGAAACGAACGAATTGAAAAACATGCGGCGCCTGACCAAACTGCACTGAAATGAATCAATTGCCATTGGCAGTGCTTTTTTGCATGCTTACAGTTAACGGCAAGACTGGAGAATCCTTATGAAAAAAAGAAAACATGTCATGATTTATGCGGCCAGTCTGTTCATAGCCGTTCTTGCGCACGCTTTTTTTGTGAAAGAATGGGCGGAAGGTAGATATATGACAGGTCCGGGTGACGGACTGGCGCAAATGATCGTATTTAAGAAATTATTATATGAACAATACACGCAAGGAAACTTTTTCTATGATTATTCATTCGGACTCGGCGGCGGCACATTCAGTCAGCTTGGCTATTATTTTTCTGCTTCTTTCCTTTTTCTTGCGACAGCCGCCGCAGTATGGCTGCTGCAATCCGTTCATCTCATCGGTGAGGCGGACACGCTTTTTTGGGCGCAGTCAGCCGTTTTTATCAGCATTATTAAGCTGAGTCTGATTATTTTTACAGCAGCTTGTGTTTTCAGCTATTTGCTCAAACGCAGAGCAGCAGCGTTTACGGGTGCTGTACTATACGGAGTATCGATTATTTACTTTCGCCACGAAGCGTATTGGGAATTTTTCACCGATACAATGATTTGGCTCCCGCTTCTCGTGCTCGGAGCGGAAAAAATCATCAGGGAGCGGCGTCCGGCATGGTTTATCATTGCTTGCTCACTGAGCTTAATCAACAATTTTTACTTTGCATACATAAATCTGATTTTTATTGGAATTTATATTTTGTTCAGATGGCTGATCAAGCTGGAAGATCATGAAGTGAAAAAATGGGTTCAATGCAGAATGTTTTTAGTCTCGGGACTCATTTCTTTCGGTATCAGTGCGGCGGTATTTGTGCCGGTGGTTTACGGGTATTTAAATAACCTGCGTCCTCCGTATAATGAAAAAATAGAGTGGCTGAATTTTGATGATAATATTTTATTTTCAAGCAGGATTATCGTGGTGCCAGCCATCTTTTTGCTGTTTTTGTTTGTCATTTCTTTTTATAAACACCGGGTGTTTCGCCTTTTTGCCGGATTGAGCCTTCTGTTTATCCTCTTTCATTTCAGTCCGTACGCGGCAAGCGCCTTTAACGGCTTTTCCGCACCGCAAAACCGGTTTGAATATATTTTGGCCTTTACAATCGCCGGAGCAGCCGCCGCAGGTTTATCACAGCTGCAGGAGCTGAGGCGGAAAGAACTGCTTCCTGCAGCAGCGATTGTTCTGCTTCTTTATTGGTATCATGTCCAAAGGTATGAGCTTGATATATGGAAGCCAGCGAATGAAAGCATCCTACTGCTTTTGTTCCTGACAATCGCTGCTTTGTTTACCGCAGTTTTTGTGAAAAAACGGGCAAAGCTGGCTGTATACGGTGTGGTGATTCTGTCTTCGCTGCTTGTTGCTAACACCTATCAGAAATATGCGCTCTCAGAAGGAGGCGGGCTGGACAGTGTCTCAAAATCCTATATTACAAGCGAGGAATACAAAGGAGACGAACAATCTCAGCTCATCAGACATGTGCAAAAGGAAGACAATGATCCGCTCATGAGAATCGACTGGATGAATGGCGTCCGCAATAACACTCCGATTATTTACGGATTTAATGGATTCAGCGCCTACTCGAGCATTTTAAACAGCCACTTGCTCTCCTTCTATTGGAATGATCTTCGCATCGATATGGGAAGAGAAAGCGTCAGCCGCTACGCTTCATTGGGGGACAGAGCGAATTTGTACAGCCTGCTTTACGGCAGATACTATATGACGGAAAAAATAAACGAAGCGAATGTTCCATACGGCTTTACAAAACATATGGAATCAGAGCACTACACCGTTTATGAAAATCAATACATGCTTCCTTTCGTCAAATCAGCCGATAAAGTTTACTCAGAAAGGGATTTGGAAAAATTGCCGGCTCTTGCGAAAGAGCAAGCGATGCTGAAAGGAATTGTGTTAGCAGATCCAACTGAAAAAACAGAGCAGCCGCCTGATCTGGCGAATCTGATCTCCAAATCGGATATCACTGCAAAACAAGCTCAATATCAAAACGGACTCCTTACGGTAACTGGAGAAAACGGCGGAGAATTGATCATCACTCCGAAAAAGGCGTCAGCCGGTCCGGGCGATTACTATGTCAGTTTTTATTTAAAAAGCAAAGCAAAAGACAAAGGATTTACGCTAAAGGTAAATGATTATGTCACAACAAGAAAATCTAATCAATCGATCTATAAAACGGGTGTAAATGATTTAACCATCAGAGTGCCTCAATCAGATCATATCTCGATCAGGCTTCCGAAAGGAACGTACGAGCTTTCACACATAGCGCTTTATGAAGAAAATTATCAAACATTAAAAAACGCTGTGTCGCAAAACAAAACAGAGAGAACAGACAGCCTGAAATGGAATAAAAACAAGCTGACATTCACATATCACAATTCCAAACCCCAGTACATCATGCTCCCGATTCCGTATGAGAAAGGCTGGGAGCTGAAAATTAACGGGAAACAGCAGAAAATGGAAAAAGCCGATTACACTTTTATCGGTTTTAAGGCGCAAAAGGGAGACAATCAAATTGAACTGACCTACTATCCGCCATATTTTAAAATATCAGCACTGATTTCTTTCATCAGTCTGCTCTTAGCTGTTATTTATACAAGACGCAAAAAAGCCCGGCTCTAAATAGAGCCGAGCTTTAATTTTTTCTGAAGCTTTTCTTCGCTGAATATCCAGCCGGTATAAGATGAGCGTATCTCAAGATCATGGCTGATATGAACGATTGCCACAAACGGATAGTGCCCTTTACTCCGATAACGCAGGTCAATAAACCGTACCTCGTAATGATCCTTATACGTATCCACTTCCCACCTGTAAACCGGTGAGAACGACAGAAACGCCGCAATGTTATCATCCTGCTTCGCCGCTTGCATAACGTCGGTTTCAGGAACCGGCACCCGATTAAACGTATCAAGTATCACCACATGCCCGTCCATGCTCCTTCCTACATAAAAAGCATGCGCAGTCGTAACCGCAATCCGCCATTGCCTGAATTTCATCGTCGGTGAAATGATAATGTTTTCGATCTCTTCATGAATCATCTCACGGAGCTGCCGTTTGATTCGCAGCTGCATCATCAGGCGCAAGATATAATAGCCTGCCAGTATTACGTATAAGGTGAGAAATGTGATACCGGGGCTGCCGCCGACATACCAAACCGCGATGGCCGCCAGATGGCTGATAAATATAAACGGATCAAATGTGTTAATCAGCCCGAGTGCCACCCATTTTTTCGAAAACGGCCGGATGGCTTGTGTACCGTACGCGTTGAAAATGTCAACAAATACATGCAGCACAACTGCCAGCAATGTCCACAGCCACAGATGCAGAAAATCAGCCTGCGGATAAAATAAATACAAAATCGCCGGAATGATGACAGACCAAAACAAAACGGCGGGAATAGAATGGGTAAAGCCTCTGTGATTTCTTATATAAACAGCATTGTTTTTAAGTTTTAACACAGTATCAATATCAGGAGCCTGTGAGCCCGCAAGCGTAGCGATCATGACTGCGTGAGCCATTGCCGGATCTGTTCCGACAACCGGATCCAGTGTCGCGATTCCGCCGAGGGCGATGCCCATGACAACATGTGTGCCCGTATCCATAGGTGACCTCCTTGCAGGTGTATCCTGCACATTCACTTTTGTAAGACATTACCTATTTTTATATACCCAATCTTTTAACCTGTTTAATCGTTCTCATATGTTTCCGCTTTTTCTTTACTTCTATTTAATGTAACATATTATCGTACTGTGCCCTTAGTGTACAACAAAAAACAGTCTAAAGAAAAGCGGGGCGCGAGAGACTGGGGAGAAACACATATGAACGTACTTGAAGATAAGGTAAAACAAAAAGATATACAGCAATTTCAAAATGATTTAATTAACTGGTTCGAAAGAGAACAGCGCATTCTGCCGTGGAGAGAGGACCAAGATCCATATAAGGTGTGGGTATCTGAAGTGATGCTCCAGCAAACGAGGGTAGAGACGGTCATTCCTTACTTTTTACGGTTTGTGGAGCAATTCCCGACAGTAGAAGCGCTCGCTGATGCCGATGAAGAAAAAGTGCTCAAAGCATGGGAAGGTCTCGGTTATTATTCGCGGGTCAGAAACCTGCAAAGCGCTGTAAAAGAAGTGAAGCAGCAGTACGGAGGAGTTGTTCCATCAGAAGAAAAAGAGTTTGGCGGCTTAAAAGGCGTAGGCCCTTACACAAAAGGAGCAGTGCTAAGCATTGCCTACAATAAACCGATTCCCGCGGTTGACGGAAATGTGATGCGTGTCATGTCGAGAATTCTGTCCATCTGGGATGATATTGCCAAGCCAAAAACAAGAACGATTTTTGAAGAAGCAGTCCGTGCGTTTATTTCAAAAGAAAAACCCTCTGAATTCAATCAGGGTTTAATGGAGCTGGGAGCCATCATCTGTACGCCGAAATCACCTTCTTGCCTGCTTTGTCCTGTTCAGCAGCATTGCTCAGCGTTTGCAGAAGGGACTGAACGAGAACTCCCGGTGAAAAGCAAAAAGAAAAAACCCGGGATCAAAACAATGGCTGCAATTGTACTGACAGATGATGACGGACAAGTCTATATTCATAAACGCCCGTCTAAGGGACTGCTAGCCAATCTGTGGGAATTCCCGAATCTTGAAACACAAAAAGGAATCAAAACAGAGCGCGAGCAGCTCACTGCATTTTTAGAAAGTGATTTTGGCATACAAGCTGAAATCAGTGACCTCCAAGGTGTAGTGGAACATGTTTTCACCCACCTGGTATGGAATATTTCTGTGTTTTTCGGTAAAGTAAAACAAGTGTCGGATGCTGCAGAACTGAAAAAAGTAACGAAGGAAGAGCTCGAAGAATTCGCGTTTCCAGTGTCACATCAAAAAATTTGGAAGATGGCAGTGGAAGCAGCCGGAGTATATAATTCGGCTGCTCGGTAAGAGTCCTTAATCATAACTGACGCGCGTGCCGTGGCTGTAGTCTGCTTCATTGCGCTTCATTCCGCCGCGCGCTTCAATCTCTTGGGTTAATTCCCGGTATTTTGATTGGCCTTCTTCGTTCAAATAAGGCATAATTTGCTGAAAGGCATGATGAAAATAGGCGAGTTCACTGTTTTTCCAGTCTTTTTTGGAAATCATGGTCAATTCGCTCATATCTCGTCCGACATACATAACAGAAGACCCCCTTTAAAGTTCTTGCCATTATTGTTTGTGGAATGAAGAGAACTATACGCTACAAGGAGCTGAGGAAAAAATGGAACAAAATAAATGTGCACTCGTAACAGGAAGCAGCCGCGGCGTCGGAAAAGCAGCGGCGATCAGACTTGCGGAAAACGGCTATAATATTGTCATCAACTATGCACGCAGCAAAAAAGCCGCTCTGGAAACAGCGGAAGAAATCGAAAAACTTGGCGTGAAAGTGCTTACCGTAAAAGCAAACGTAGGCCAGCCCGCAAAAATTAAAGAAATGTTTCAGCAAATTGATGAAACCTTTGGAAGACTGGATGTTTTTGTTAACAACGCTGCATCAGGCGTACTGAGACCGGTTATGGAATTAGAGGAGACACATTGGGACTGGACAATGAACATCAATGCAAAAGCCTTGCTTTTCTGCGCTCAGGAAGCGGCAAAGCTGATGGAGAAAAACGGCGGCGGTCATATTGTCAGCATCAGCTCATTAGGTTCAATCCGCTACCTTGAAAACTATACGACAGTTGGTGTGTCAAAAGCTGCGTTAGAGGCTTTAACCCGTTATCTCGCAGTAGAGCTTTCACCAAAACAGATTATCGTAAATGCGGTATCAGGCGGAGCGATTGACACAGATGCGCTCAAACACTTCCCAAACAGAGACGACCTTTTGGAGGATGCACGTCAAAATACCCCGGCGGGACGTATGGTCGAGATTAAAGACATGGTTGATACGGTTGAGTTTTTAGTGTCCTCAAAAGCTGACATGATCCGCGGACAGACCATTATCGTTGACGGCGGGCGCTCACTGCTCGTTTAAAAAAATTTTTTAAAAAAAGGAATAGCCACTCGATCACCTGCACATTCTAATGACCGTGGAGGTGATAACAATGGCTAACTCAAATAACTTCAGCAAAACAAACGCTCAACAAGTCAGAAAACAAAACCAACAATCAGCTGCTGGTCAAGGTCAATTCGGCACTGAATTTGCTAGCGAAACAAACGCTCAGCAAGTCAGAAAACAAAACCAACAATCAGCTGCTGGCCAACAAGGTCAATTCGGCACTGAATTCGCAAGCGAAACTAACACACAGCAGGTAAGACAGCAAAACCAATCTGCTGAACAAAACAAACAACAAAACAGCTAATCACTGAAACAGAAAAAAGCACTTCATCTTCGGGTGGAAGTGCTTTTTTCTGTTTGAAAAACGACAAAACTTGTGAAAGCTCAACAGAATGAGTCAAAGGGTTTGCCAGATCAGAATCGAAATGATTAATGGTGGAAACGTTTAGACTTTGACCAGGCTGAAGGAGGAACCGATGACGGAATTTGAAAAGCTGGTAATAGAACAGATGAAAACGATGGACAAGCTTCTCGATCTCCAATCAGAGCTCGACCGCTGCAAAGAAATCGAAGCAGAACTCCGGCACTTGGAAAGGGACGCAAGGCTGCGCGGTATTCAGGGTGAAATTGCGGTAAAACGAAAGCATCTTGCTGATATACAGGATACATTTCAAAAACAGACAGAGCAGGTGATTCGTTCATATCGCAGCTCAGAAAAGCCGTCTTCCTATGTGTAGAGCAGGAATGTGCCATTCCCAAGCCGGAATGGCTCTTTTATTTTCATTTTTCAATTTGTAACGTTATAATAGGTAAAAGACGTTGTCGGTAAGCAAATTTGGACATACTAACTGTAGGGCTTTATAGAAAGTAGGGGAGAAATATGGGTTATCCCAAGGAAGGAGAAACCATTCAAATTCACAGCTATAAGCATAATGGGCTGATTCATAGAATTTGGAATGAGACAACAATCTTAAAAAGTACAGAAATGTGTGTCATCGGAGCCAATGACCGGACGATGGTAACCGAATCAGACGGCCGGACATGGATAACCAGAGAGCCCGCGATCTGTTATTTTCACGCAAGACAATGGTTTAATGTCATCGGGATGCTGAGGGAAGACGGGGTTCATTATTATTGCAACATCAGTTCTCCGTTTGCCTATGATGGCGAAGCAATTAAATATATTGATTATGACTTAGATGTTAAGGTTTTTCCTGACATGACTTACAATATTCTCGATGAAGACGAATATGATGATCATCGGAAATCCATGAATTATCCAAAAGAAATTGACAGTATTTTAAGAGACTACTTAAACACGTTGCTCCATTGGATTCATCAGCGGCAGGGCCCGTTTGCACCTGAGTTTGTCGATATGTGGTATGAACGGTATTTGCGCTATACAAAATAATGGTTACGTAAAAACCTGTTGCGGGGTACAACAGGTTTTTCACATGGGCTCACACACATCATGATAAAGAGAGGGGGAATCAACGTGGGGGTTATGAAACGCTATATGCAATTCGTCAAACCTTATAAGAAGCAGATTTTCATTACAGTATTAATCGGGATCGTAAAATTCTCCATTCCGCTTGCTCTCCCATTGCTTCTGAAGTACGTAGTTGACGACATTATTCAAGGAGGCGGAACGGCCAGTGACAAAACAACGTCATTGTTCACCATTATGGCGATCATGTTCGCCTTATTTTTAATTTTGCGCCCGCCTGTTGAATATTATCGGCAATATTTTGCCCAGTGGACAGCCAGCAAGGTACTCTATGATATAAGAGCCAAGCTGTTTGATCATATACAGAAGCTGAGCCTTCGTTTCTATGCGAATACTAGAACAGGGGAAGTCATTTCCCGAGTCATCAATGACGTGGAACAAACAAAGGATTTTGTGATCACAGGTCTGATGAATATATGGCTCGATATGCTGACGATTTTGATCGTGATCTCTATCATGCTGACACTGGACGTTAAATTAACGCTTATTTCCATCATTTTGTTTCCGTTATACGGTATATCAGTGAAGTATTTTTACGGCCGTTTAAGAAAGCTGACAAGAGAGCGGTCACAGGCGCTTGCTCAGGTGCAGGGGCATTTGCATGAACGGATTCAAGGCATGCCGGTGATCAGAAGCTTTGCGATAGAAGACCATGAGCAGGCCAACTTTAACGAAAAAAACAGCCATTTCTTAGATAAAGCAATCCGTCATACGAATTGGAATGCCAAAACCTTTGCGGTTGTCAACACCATTACAGATCTGGCACCGCTCATCGTGATTGCATTTGCCGGCTATTTTGTCATCAACGGACCGCTGACAGTCGGAACGATGGTTGCGTTTGTCGGGTATATCGACAGAATGTATAACCCTGTCAGAAGGCTGATTAATTCTTCTACTACCTTGACGCAGTCAATCGCTTCAATGGACAGGGTATTTGAATTTATTGACGAGCCGTATGAACTGACTGACAAACCAAATGCTATCAAAGCTGACCATATCCGCGGAGAAGTCGAATTTCGAAATGTGTCGTTTCAATATGAAAAGGGAAAAGAAAACATCCTTCACGATGTGTCTTTAAAAGTAACCAGAGGAGAAACCGTAGCCCTCGTTGGAATGAGCGGCGGAGGGAAATCCACGCTCGTCAGCCTGATTCCAAGGTTTTATGATGTATCAAGCGGCAAACTATTGATTGACGGGACAGATATTCGGGATTATGAAGCAAGAAGCCTGCGTAATCAGGTTGGCATGGTGCTTCAGGATACCTTTTTATTCAGTGAAACGATTAGAGAAAATATTGCGATCGGAAAACCTGATGCCACGCTTGAAGACATTATGGAAGCTGCAAAAGCAGCCAATGCACATGATTTTATTATGAGTTTTCCGGAAGGGTATGAGACCCGTGTGGGAGAAAGAGGCGTTAAGCTCTCAGGGGGACAAAAACAGCGGATTTCCATTGCGCGTGTATTTTTGAAAAATCCGCCGCTGCTGATCTTGGATGAAGCTACTTCAGCTTTGGATCTTGAAAGTGAGCACTACATTCAAGAAGCGATGGACAAGCTGGCGAAGGACAGAACAACTTTTGTTGTGGCCCACCGCTTATCAACCATCACACATGCGGATAAAATTGTTGTCATGGAAAACGGAACAATCATCGAAACCGGAACCCATGATGAACTGATGGATTATGACAGTCAATACAAGCACTTATTCACAATTCAAAACTTGAACTAAACATCAATCTTATATCCTTTGATCAAGGATATAAGATTTTTTTGTATAAAAAAACCCGGTGACGTGAACCGGGCTACTCTTCTATTTCCAATTCGCAGTCTTTCGGATGGTACGTTTGAAAGCTTGTAATAAGTGTTTCTAAATGTTCAAGCTGCTCGCGGTATTCCACAGCGCTTGCCATAATATTAAGCATATTATAATCAAGAAGCTCATCATCTGAGTTGCGCTGGTTTCTAAGAAATGACTTTGTCAGCAGCTGTTTGTATTGGATGCCTTCTTCATCTGTATCATCATGCGGTTTAATTTTGCCGACAAACCTCATCAAAATCCGCTCGTGCCAATGAAGCAGGTAATCAAGTTCTTCAGTCAGCGTTTCCTGAAACTCTTCAGGCATATGATAAATCTCGTTTTCCAGGCGATGCAGCTTCTTCAGCGTGTCGAGCGCCCGGTTTGCGGTTATTATCGCCTGTCTGAACAGGACAAGTTTTCTTGATTTCACGTAAGTCGTTTTCTTAAAGTAGCTTCTTTCTTCTTTATATAGAAGATATGTCTGATCAAGCTTGATCATTTTTTCTTTCAGTTTTTCAATATCCTCTTTCAAAATCGAATGCTCTGTTGACTGGCGCATAATCAGCCTGATCCATTTCATAATTTCTTCAGTGTTTTCGACTGTGTTATGAATCAGCTTTGTCTCGTACTTAGGCGGCAGGAACACCAGGTTGACGATAAAGGAAGAAAGTACCCCTAAAATGACTGTGCTTGTTCTGATCAGCGCAAACATTAAGAAGTCGTCACCGGCAGATTCTAAAATCGCAATAACTGTAACAAGAGCAATCGAAATCGTATGTTCAATTTTAAGCTTCAGCATTATGGTAATAACAATAACTGCTGTCAATCCGATCATAATCGGACTGGGTCCGAAAATAAGACCGAATACTGTGGCAATAACAGCTCCGATAATATTTGCCTGAACCTGATCAATAATAATAAGAAAAGAGCGGTAAATTGACGGCTGGATCGCAAATATCGCTGCAATCCCAGCAAAAATCGGTGCGGGAAGTCCGATCCACGAAGCTAAATAAAGAGCCAGCGTAATCGCGATCCCTGTTTTGAAAATGCGGGCACCAAGTTTCATTGGTTTGTGCGTGCATTCCTTTCTATAATAAATTGTTTGACCTAGCAAATGGCTAATCCTTAAAATTCCCTGTGAGTTTATTTGCTAAACAATTAAGTAATATACAGGGATCAATACAATTATTCAAGCTATTTTTCAAGAAAATGACCAAAATCTTACACGCTTTTTAAAACTACAAAAAAACAGGAGCTTTAAGCTCCTGTCCGGGGATGTGCAATATTACTTTTTAAGATGTTTAAAAGCATCCTCAACAGCAGCAAGCGTATCTTTAATATCCTGCTCTGTATGCGCTGTTGTGATAAACCACGCTTCATATTTAGAAGGTGCGAGATTAATGCCGCGCTCCAGCATCAGCTTGAAAAACGTAGCGAATGTTTCACCGTCACTGCGTTCTGCCTGATCGTAATTTTCTACTTTCTCATCAGAGAAGTATACCGTCAGCGCACCCTTTAACCGATTGACTGTTATTGTGATGCCGTGGGTTTCTGCGTGTGCCAAAATGCCTTCCTCAAGCATAGCGCCAAGATGGTCAAGCTTTTCATACACGCCTTCCTCTTTCAGCACTTCCAGACAAGCAATGCCGGATAAAATAGAAGCGGGGTTTCCGGCCATTGTTCCTGCCTGATATGCAGGGCCGAGCGGTGCGACTTGCTCCATAATTTCTTGTTTGCCGCCATAGGCTCCAATTGGAAGTCCGCCGCCAATAATTTTTCCGAGTGCAGTTAAATCCGGTTTCACCTGTAAAAGATCCTGAGCACCGCCATACATAAAGCGGAAAGCAGTAATGACTTCATCATAAATAACGAGGGCGCCCGCATTGTGTGTCAGTTCGTTTACTTGTTCTAAGAAACCTTCTTTTGGCTCAACGATACCGAAGTTGCCGACAATCGGTTCAACGAGAACCGCTGCGATTTCACTGCCCCATTTATCTAAGGCCGCTTTGTAGCTGTCAATATCATTAAAAGGAACTGTAATGACCTCGTTTGCAATGCTTTTCGGTACACCGGCTGAGTCAGGTGTGCCCAGAGTAGACGGACCGGAGCCGGCCGCTACGAGCACAAGATCTGAATGGCCGTGATAACATCCTGCAAATTTAATAATTTTGGTGCGGCCTGTGTAAGCACGAGCCACACGGATGGTCGTCATCACAGCTTCTGTCCCTGAATTGACGAATCTTACTTTATCCATAGCAGGGATGGCTTCCTTCAGCATCTTTGCAAAAGTAACCTCATGTTTTGTCGGTGTTCCATATAATACACCGTTTTCTGCGGCTTTTTTAATCGCCTCTGTAATATGCGGGTGGGCATGTCCGGTGATGATCGGCCCATAAGCCGCCAAATAATCAATGTATTTGTTTCCGTCGACGTCCCAAAAATAAGCGCCATTTGCTTTCTCCATTGCAACAGGAGAACCCCCGCCAACTGCTTTATATGATCTTGAAGGGCTGTTTACACCGCCGACAATATGCTCTAATGCTTCACGGTGAAGTTCAACTGATTTTGTATACAAAAATAATAACCTCCTATATCTCCTTGCGTCCCCTCTATTGTAGCATGCTTCCAGACAAGCACAACGGATTCAGGCTCAAGATACAGGGTCATAGTTGTAATCTGGACAAGAATTGGATACGCTTAATACAAAAACATCCGGAGGTAAAGAAATGACTATTGAAATCGGACAAAAAGCGCCTGATATTGAGTTGAAAGGCGATCATGGGGAGATAGTAAAATTATCGGATTATGAAGGGAAGTATATCGTTCTTTACTTTTATCCAAAAGACATGACACCGGGATGCACAACTGAAGCATGCGATTTTCGTGACAGCCACGAAAACTTCGCTGAGCTGGATGCTGTGATTATCGGCGTCAGCCCGGACAGCGAGGAAAAACACGGGAAATTTAAAGAGAAGCATAATCTGCCGTTTTTGCTGCTTGTCGATGACGAGCACAAGCTGGCGGAGGCGTTTGATGTATGGAAACTGAAGAAAAACTTCGGAAAAGAATATATGGGGATTGAACGCTCCACTTTTTTAATTGACAAAGAAGGCCGGCTCATTAAAGAATGGAGAAAGGTAAAAGTGAAAGACCATGTAGCCGAAGCGCTCCAGACGCTGAAAGATATGTCGGGAAAGTAAAATCGTCAATCAGCCTCAATAGCATATACTGCAACTTTTACCCTAATATCAATTGACAAATTATCGTAAAAAGAGTTACACTAATTATAAACATTATAATGTAAGAATCTTTTTTAGAAGAGAGGTGCATGACGGATGGCTGCACATGAACTAAAAGAAGCCTTAGAAACGTTGAAGGAAACCGGAGTTCGCATTACTCCTCAACGTCATGCGATTCTGGAATATCTCGTTAACTCTATGGCTCATCCAACAGCGGACGATATATATAAAGCTCTGGAAGGGAAATTTCCTAACATGAGCGTAGCGACGGTATATAACAACTTGCGTGTGTTCCGGGAATCCGGCCTGGTAAAAGAGCTCACATATGGTGATGCTTCCAGCAGATTTGATTTTGTTACATCCGATCACTATCACGCCATTTGTGAAAGCTGCGGTAAAATTGTGGACTTCCACTATCCCGGCCTTGATGAAGTGGAGCAGCTCGCTGCACATGTGACCGGCTTTAAAGTAAGCCACCACCGTTTAGAAATTTACGGCGTCTGCCAAGAGTGTTCAAAAAAAGAAAACCATTAAAATAAGCTGACCGCGAAACGGTCAGCTTATTTATTTCGACATTTTCTTCTTATTATAAGACTCATCAAATTCTTTTCCTTCTAAGCTTTGATCTAAAGTCAGCGGCTCTCTGCAATGCATACACATATCTACTCTGCCTAAAACCTTGGTCTCTTTTTCACAGCCCGGACAAATGACCCGAACCGCTTTGGTCGAGAGCATGCCGATCCAAAAATAAACAACCGTGCTGAGCCCGATAGATAAAAGCCCAAGTATCATAAACAAACTCGAAAGCAAAACGGATTCCTTAAAAAAGATCCCGATGTACATAATGATAAACCCAACGAAAACCAAACTTAACGCAAACGTTCTGATTTTATTAATTTTGCTGGAGTATTTCGCCATGTCCATCCCCCTCTGAATTAAATATAGCACAAACCTGATGGTATTTTCTTCATGTTTTCGTTTGAAATGGAATTTAAATATGGAGACTTGCTTTGAAATTGTTTATAATAGTTCAATGTGTTTAGAAAAAAGGAATTTCGATTTAACCATAGAATTGAATCAAATAGAGAATAAAAAAATTGAACAATTGCATTGGAGGAATAGTGATGGAAAATCTTCTCCGTCCAATTTACCAAGAAAGAGCAAGTCATCCCAATACATTGGCTGTTATTATGATTGAGAGAAGAAACAAAACGTCTTCCATAACAGATAACTTTGATGCCGCTTTGCTTGTCATTGTAAAGCGGTCTGATAAGCCTGTTTTTATAAAGCATTATGAATTTGATCACAAAACAGCCTCTTTACATGTGATAACTGACGCTCAGGTTCAAGAATGGATTTTGCTCGGCACAAATAGAAGAATCATAGATTGGATTGTAAACGGAAGAGTCATGTTTGACCGCAATGAGTATATTGCTGAGCTTATCGACAGGCTTAATACTTTTCCGTTTGCAGAACGCAAACTGAAGATCGGCCTTGAATACGGCAAGTTAATTAGAAGATACGTTGAAGGAAAAGCTTTCTTTGAAGCCAATCAATTTTTAGATGCCTACAATGCAGTAGTCCATGCATTGCATCACCTAGCACGTATTGAAGTAATCGACAGAGGATTCCATCCGGAAACCACTGTGTGGAGTCAAGTGCGTCAGATGGAGCCTCAAGTGTACAAATTATATTCCGAGCTGATTGAAAGTCACGAAAGCTTGGAAAAAAGACTTGAATTATTATTCTTAGCAAATGATTTTCTGATTCATTCTAAAGCTGAGATTGGTTCAGCACATCTTTTCGAAGTGATGAAAGAAAAGGACATATGGCAATTTAGCGAGCTTCTTCAGCATCATGACTTAAAACATTTCACTCAAGACCTTGGCGTCATGCTTGATTACCTGACGGAAAAAGGTCTTCTCAGCGTGTGCCGAATTGAAACCAAAGGACAGGCTGTTTTTCATCGAGGATATTCTTTCAAAAAAGATGTTGACTCTGATTCCTGAGCATGGTATATTATTAAACGTCGCTGATGCGCTTCTGAAAAAATAAGCTCGCAGCGGCGGAGAAATAAAATAAAAAACATTTGACAAAACAAAGTCGAAATGTTATACTAATAAAGTCGCTTCTTAAAGAAGTGGCGGATGATCTTTGAAAACTAAACAAGACAAAACGTACCTGTTAATTCAAGTTTTATTATAAATCGCACAGCGATGTGCGTAGTCAGTCAAACTACTTTATCGGAGAGTTTGATCCTGGCTCAGGACGAACGCTGGCGGCGTGCCTAATACATGCAAGTCGAGCGGACAGATGGGAGCTTGCTCCCTGATGTTAGCGGCGGACGGGTGAGTAACACGTGGGTAACCTGCCTGTAAGACTGGGATAACTCCGGGAAACCGGGGCTAATACCGGATGCTTGTTTGAACCGCATGGTTCAAACATAAAAGGTGGCTTCGGCTACCACTTACAGATGGACCCGCGGCGCATTAGCTAGTTGGTGAGGTAATGGCTCACCAAGGCAACGATGCGTAGCCGACCTGAGAGGGTGATCGGCCACACTGGGACTGAGACACGGCCCAGACTCCTACGGGAGGCAGCAGTAGGGAATCTTCCGCAATGGACGAAAGTCTGACGG